>NZ_BBPM01000004.1:0-59124 GCF_000787775.1 Streptacidiphilus carbonis
ACCGGCGCCATCGGCATGGTGCTCACCCTGGTCATCGTCACCGACGAGGGCAGCGCCTACGACGCGCTCAAGGCGGCCGGCGAGGCCTCCCGCGAGCACCCCTCGCGCATCCTCGCGGTCATCCGCAGGCCCGGGCGTTCGCCCCGGGCCCGCGCGGAGGCCCGCCTGGACGCCGAGATCCGGGTCGGCTCCGACGCCGGCACCGGCGAGACCGTGCTGCTCCGGCTGCACGGCGAACTCGCGTCGCAGGCCCAGTCGGTGGTGCTGCCCCTGCTGCTGCCCGACGCCCCCGTGGTCGTCTGGTGGCCGGAGAACGCACCCGAGAACGCCGCCAAGGACCCGCTGGGCGCACTCGCCCAGCGCCGGATCACCGACGCCGTCTCCGCCGAGTCCCCGGTCGAGCAGCTCGGCGTCCGGGCCGCCTCCTACACCCCCGGCGACACCGACCTCGCCTGGACCCGGATCACCCCCTGGCGCTCCATGCTGGCGGCGGCCCTGGACCAGCGGCGGGTCAAGGTCGCCTCGGCGGTCGTCGAGGGCGAGTCCTACAACCCCAGCGCGGAACTGCTGGCGCTGTGGCTCGCCGACCGGCTGAACATCAAGGTGGACCGGGTCGTCACCGACGGCCCCGGCCTGACCGCCGTACGCCTGCACACCGCGGGCGGCGACGTCACCCTGGAGCGTTCGGACGGCCTGCTGGCCAAGCTCTCCATGCCGGACCAGCCGGACCGGATGGTGGCGCTCAAGCGCCGCGAGACGGCCGAGCTGATCGCCGAGGAGCTGCGCCGGCTAGACCCGGACGACATCTACGCGGCGGCGGTGCGCTACGGCGTGGAGAAGCTGCACCAGGACGGTTCGCCGGTCGGGCACGAGGTCGTCGACGCCAGGACCGCGGCCGGTCAGGCCCGGTCCGAGCAGGCGGAGGCGAAGTCGGCGGAGAAGGCAGCCGCCAAGCCCGCCACCATGGCCCCGGCCAAGAAGTCCGCCGCCTCGGCGAACCGGACCCAGAAGTGACAGCGCCGCAACTGGTGGTCCACCGCGACAAGGAGCTCATGGCCCTTGCCGCGGCGGCCCGGCTGATCACCCGGATCGTGGACGCCCAGTCCGCCCGCGGCACCGCCTCGGTGGTGCTGACGGGCGGCCGCAACGGCAACGCGCTGCTCGCGGCGCTGGCGTCGTCACCGGCCCGGGACGCGGTGGACTGGTCCAGGCTCGACCTGTGGTGGGGCGACGAACGCTTCCTGCCGGAGGGCGACCCGGAGCGCAATGTCACCCAGGCCCGCGACGAACTGCTCGACGCGGTGCCGCTCGACCCGGCGCGGGTGCATGCCATGCCCGCGTCGGGCGGGGTGGACGGCGACAACGCGGAGGCGGCGGCGGAACGATACGCCGCCGAACTCGCCAAGGCGGCACGGCCGGGTGACCACGCGGGCGTGCCCAGCTTCGACGTGCTGCTGCTGGGTGTCGGCCCCGACACCCACATCGCCTCGCTGTTCCCCGAACACCCCGGCGTGCGGGAGACCTCCCGCACCGTGGTGGGCGTCCGGGGAGCGCCCAAGCCCCCGCCGGTCCGGGTCTCGCTGACTCTGCCGGCGATCCGGGCGGCACGCGAGGTGTGGCTGCTCGCCGCGGGCGAGGACAAGGCCGAGGCCGTCGCCCTGGCCCTGAGCAGCCCCGGCGAGATCCAGGCCCCCGCCTCCGGCGCCTACGGCCAGCAGCGCACGCTCTGGCTGCTGGACCGGGCGGCGGCGGCGAAGATCCCGGCGGAGATGTACCCACCGGCTTCCGCCTGACGGCTCGTCAAAACCCTGATGGCCCGGTGCCGCCGTGAACGGCGGTCGCCGGGCCGTCGGCGTTTCCGCCCCGTCGACAGCTCGACCGCGCCGCGCCTACGATCGGGCCATGGGGGATTCAGGGATCACCGTCCGTCCGGCCGTCGAGTCCGACATCGAGGAGGCGGCCGGGACGCTGGCACTGGCCTTCCACGACGATCCGCAGTGGTTCTGGTCGCTGCCGGACGATCGGACCAGGCCGAGGCGGCTCCGCGGGATCTTCCGGACCATGCTGCGCCACGAGGTGCTGAAGCACGGCGGGGTCGAGGTGGCCTGCGACGAGGGCGGCCGGATCGTCGGCGCAGCGCTCTGGCTGCCGCCGGGGAAGGCCAGACCCAGCACGCCGGACCAGCTCGCCGCCGTCCCCGGCTACCTGCGCGCCTACGGACGCCGGATCCGGTACGGCGACGCCCTGCAGTCCGCCTGCTTCAAGGCCCACCCGCAGGACGAGCCGCACTGGTACCTCTTCATCCTCGGCGTCGAGCCCGACCTGCACGGCAAAGGCGTGGGCGCGGCCCTGCTGCGCTCCCGGCTGGACCGGGTGGACCAGGAGGGCCTGGCCGCCTACCTGGAGTCCAGCAACCCGGCCAACGTCCCGCTGTACGAGCACTTCGGCTTCCAGGTCACCGGCGCCCTCAAGCTCCCGAAGCACGCCCCCCGGATGGACACCATGTGGCGGCCCGGACGGTAGGTCGGTGCCCTCGCTGCTGGGGGTGAGCGGTCATCTGCTGACTGTTGCCGTGCATTACTGATTATCAATCAACTACCTTTCGGTCATGGGTAGATCAGCTACCGGACCGATGCTTGGACTACGATCCGAGCATGAAGCCTCCAGCCACCCAAGGCACGACATGGGACCTCCTCACCGAGGCGCACCAGGCACTGCGCACCGCTGTCATGGGCATCCCGGCCGACGGCTGGGACCGCCCCACCCCCGCCGAGGCCTGGAATGTCACCCAGGTGCTGCAGCACGCGGCGGGTGACCAACTGGCCTACGCGTCAGCCCTGACCGGTGGGCCGAAGCCGGCGGAAGACCCCTTCTCGCCCTCCGGGTCGTTCGAGGGCAGCCCGGCCGAACTGCTGGAGCCGGCGCTGGCCGCCGTCGTCGCGGCGTTCGGGACGGTGGACTCCCCGGACACCGAGATCGGCGTGCCGCTGCCGCCGTTCAAGCTGCCCGCCGGGGTGGGCGTGGCAGCGGCCTCGCTGGACGCGGCGATCCATGCCTGGGACATCGCGGTGGCCACCGGGCAGCCCTCCCCGCTGCGGCCGGGGCTCGCGCTCGCGCTGCGGCCGGCCGCCGACGCCCTGGTGGAGCCGCTGCGCGGGTTCGCCTTCGGCCCGGCGATCGAGCCGGCCATCGACGCGGACGAGGCCGACTCGCTGCTCAACTTCCTGGGCCGCAGGGCGGACTGGAGGGCCTGAGGGTTCGGACTAGGACTTGCGCGCCCCGTAGACCGGCGCGGGCGGTTCGGCTGCTGCCAGCAGCTTCCGGGCCGCCTCGCCCGCCTCGACCGGGGTCCAGCGACCGGCGTTGCGCGCGGCGGGGCCGGCCCGCCAGCCCTCCATCACCGTGATCCTACCCCCCTCCACCTCGAGCACCCGCCCGGTGACCCCGGCGCTGGCGTCGCTGCCGAGCCACACCACCAGCGGGGACACGTCCTCGGGTTCGGGCAGCGCGGTGGCGATCGCACCCTCGGTCATCCTGGTCCTGGCGGACGGCGCGATCGCGTTGACCTGCACGCCGTAGCCGGCGAACTCGGCCGCGGCGACGAAGGTCAGCCCGAGGATCCCGGCCTTGGCGGCGGAGTAGTTGCCCTGGCCGACACTCCCCTGCAGCCCGGCCCCGGAGCTGGTGTTGACGATCCGTCCGGCCACCGGCCGCCCGGCCTTGGCCTCGGCCCGCCAGTGCGCGGCGGCCTGCCGCAGCGGCAGGAAGTGGCCGCGCAGATGGACCCGCATCACCGCGTCCCAGTCGTCGGCGTCCAGGTTGACCAGCATCCGGTCGCGAAGGAACCCGGCGTTGTTGACCAGGGTGTCCAAGCGGCCATAGGTGTCGAGGGCGAGGGCGACCAGGTCGGCGGCGCCCTGCTCGGTGGTGATGTCGCCGCCGTGGGCGACCGCCCGGCCGCCGAGCGCCTCGATCTCGGCGACCACGGCTGCGGCGGGGCTGTCCGGGTCCGGGGTCCCGTCCCTGCCGACGCCCAGGTCGTTGACCACGACCGCAGCGCCCTCGGCAGCGAAGGCGAGCGCATGGGCGCGGCCGAGCCCGCGCCCCGCGCCGGTGACGATGACGGTACGGCCCTCGGCCAGTCCTGGCATGGCGGGAGACTCCTTCGGGAGTGGGAGGTCAGTGGTTGGCGGTGGCGGCGTCGAGGAAGGCGGGGCGTTCGCCGCCGCCGTGCAGCAGCAGCGAGGCGCCGCTGATGTAGCCTGCCCGGGGCGAGGCCAGGAAGACCACCGCCTCGCCGACCTCGTCCGGCTCGGCGAGGCGGCCCAGCGGGACGGTCCGGCCGACCGCGGCGACTCCCTCCTCGTCCCCGTAGTGCAGCGCCGAGGCCTCGGTCCGCACCATGCCGAGGACCAGGGTGTTCACCCGCACCGCCGGGGCCCACTCCACGGCGAGGGTGCGGGCGAGGTGGTCGAGTCCGGCCTTGGCCGCGCCGTAGGCGGCGCTGCCGGGCGAGGGGCGCGAGCCGCTGACGCTGCCGATCATGACGATCGATCCGCCGTCGGGCTGCTTGCGCATCACCGCGTGCGCGGCCCGCGACAGCAGCAGCGGCGCGATCAGGTTCAGCTCCAGGACCCGGCGGTGCCGTTCGGCATCGCCCTCGGCCAGCGGCAGGTAGGGCGTCCCGCCGGCGTTGTTGACCAGCAGGTCCAACCGGCCGTGGTCGGCGGCGACCTGCGCCAGCAGCGCCGCCCCGGCCTTCGGGTCGCGTACGTCCAGCGCACGGAACTCGGCCTTGCCGCCCGGCACTTCGACGCTGGTCGCCGGGGGCCTGCGGGACGCGGCGACCACGACCGCACCGGCCGCGAGCAGCGACCTGGCAATGCCTGCGCCCACCCCGCGGGTGCCCCCGGTGACCACGGCGACACGGCCGGACAGTTCCTGACGGTGTGTCATCCGGGGCTCCCCTACCGCTGGTTGCACTGCTACCGTCGACCCTGACGTACCTAACTAACGTTTGGTGGAAAGGTAGCCGAGAATCCCATGGGTGTCTCCACCTCGATCGCCGACAGCACCGGACCGGACGCCGGCATCGCCGTCGTCACCGTCTCCTACCCGCCCGTCAACGCCCTGCCGGTGGCCGGCTGGTACGAGCTCGCCCAGGCGCTTCGGGAGGCCGGGCAGGACCCCGCCGTCCGGGTGGTGCTGCTGGAGGCGCCCGGGCGGGGGTTCAACGCCGGGGTCGACATCAAGGAGATCCAGCGCGACCCCGGACCGCAGGCGCTGATCGGCGCCAACCGGGGCTGCGCCGAGGCCTTCGCCGCCGTCTACGAGTGCCAGGTGCCGGTCGTCGCCGCGGTCCAGGGGTTCTGCCTCGGCGGCGGGATCGGCCTGGTCGGCAACGCCGACGCGATCGTCGCCTCAGAGGACGCCGTCTTCGGCCTGCCCGAGCTCGACCGCGGCGCGCTGGGCGCGGCCACCCATCTGGCCCGGCTGGTGCCACCGCACCTGATGCGCCCGATGTACTTCACCGGACGGACCGTCAGCGCCCAGGAGCTGCACCGCTTCGGGACGGTCTGGGAGGTGGTCCCGCGCGAGCGGCTGCAGGACGCCGCCTTGGCCCTGGCCCGGCAGATCGCCGCCAAGGACGGCTATCTGCTGCGGCTGGCCAAGGAGGCCATCAACGGCATCGACCCGGTCGACGTCCGCCGCAGCTACCGCTTCGAGCAGGGGTTCACCTTCGAGGCCAACCTCGCCGGCGCCTCGGACGCCCACCGCGAGGCCTTCATCGCGACCGGGACGAGGGGCGAGTGAGCGCCATGGACAAGAGGATGAACGCCGACGAGGCCGTCTCCCGGCTCAGCAGCGGAATGACCGTGGGGATCGGTGGCTGGGGTTCACGGCGCAAGCCGATGGCCCTGGTCAGGGCCATCCTGCGGGCCGGCCTGCGGGATCTCACCGTGGTCTCCTACGGCGGCCCCGACATCGGCCTGCTGGCCGCGGCCGGACGGATCCAGCACCTGGTCACCGCCTTCGTCACGCTGGACTCGATCCCGCTGGAGCCGCACTTCCGGGCCGCCCGGGAGAGCGGGGCGCTGGAGCGGCTGACCGAGTACGACGAGGGCATGCTGCTGCAGGGGCTGACCGCCGCCGCCCACCGGCTCCCCTTCCTGCCGACCCGGGCCGGCCTGGGCTCGGACGTGCTGCGGGTCAACCCGGAGCTGCGGACCGTCGTCTCGCCCTACCCCGACGGCGAGGAACTGGTCGCCGTACCGGCGCTGCGGCTGGACGCCGCGCTGGTCCACCTCAACCGCGCGGACCGGCTCGGCAACGGCCAGTGCCTGGGCCCCGACCCCTACATGGACGACCTGTTCTGCGCGGCCGCCGACACCGCCTACCTCAGCTGCGAGCGGCTGGTCGACACCGCCGAGCTGCAGAAGGAGGGTCCGCCGGGATCCGTGCTGGTCCCCCGCTGGTCGGTCACCGGCGTGGTGGAGGCGCCCGGCGGCGCCCACTTCACCTCCTGCGCCCCCGACTACGACCGCGACGAGTCCTTCCAGCGCGCCTACGCCCAGGCCGCCGCGGACCCCTCGGCGTGGGCGGCCTTCGAGCAGCGCTTCCTCTCCGGGGACGAGCAGGACTACCGGGCCGCCGTGGCGGCCCTGCGGGCGGAGGCGAACCGGTGACCACGTCGACGACCGGCACCGAACCAGGAGTGAGCAGGGCCGAGTACTGCGTGATCGCCTGCGCCGAGGCCTGGCGCGGGGACGGCGAGGTGCTGGCCGCGGCGATGGGGGTGGTGCCGACCCTGGGCGCCCGGCTGGCCAAGCTCACCTTCGAACCGGACCTGCTGATCACCGACGGCGAGGCGCTGCTCGCGGCCGACGTCCCCGCGCTCGGCGCGACCCCGGCGGCGGTGGAGGGCGCGCTGCCCTACCGGAAGCACCTGGAGCTGGTGGCGATGGGCCACCGTCATGTGATGATGGGCGCCGGCCAGCTGGACCGGCACGGCAACCAGAACATCTCCGCCATCGGCGACTGGTCCCGGCCGGCCCGGCAACTGCTGGGCGTGCGCGGCGCTCCCGGGAACACCGTCAACAACCCCACCAGCTACTGGATCCCGCGCCACAGCACCCGGGTGTTCGTAACCGGACGGGTGGACGTGGTGAGCGGAGTCGGACACGGGCGGCTGCACGGTACCGCGGGGCGGTTCCAGGACCTCCGACGGATCGTCACCGACCTGGCCGTACTGGACTTCGGCGGCCCGGAGCGGGCGATCCGGCTGGTCTCGGTGCACCCGGGAGCGACGGTCGAACAGGTGGTGGCCGCGACCGGCTTCCCCCTGGTCCTGCCGGATGCGGTTCCGTCCACCCGCGAACCCTCCGCCGAGGAGCTCCGGCTGATCCGGGACGTACTCGACCCGCGCGGGGCCCGCGATCGGGAGGTGCGCGGATGACCCCGGCCTCCCCGTTCCGGCTGGACACCCCGCTCACCCGGCTGGCCGGAATCCGCCACCCCGTCGTCCAGACCGGTATGGGCTGGGTCGCCGGCCCCCGCCTGGTCACCGCGACGGCCCGGGCCGGCGGGCTGGGGATCCTCGCCTCGGCGACCATGACGCCTGATCAACTACGTTCCGCAGTACGAGAGGTGAAGGCCCGCACGGATGCGCCTTTCGGGGTGAACCTGCGCGCCGACACGGGCGACGCGGCCGAACGCGCCGAGATCATCGCCACGGAGGGCGTCCGGATCGCCTCCTTCGCGCTGGCGCCCTCGCGCGAGCTGATCGCCAGGCTCAAGGACGCCGGGGTGGTCGTCATCCCCAGCATCGGCGCGCGCCGGCACGCCGAGAAGGTCGCCGCCTGGGGCGCGGACGCCGTCCTGGTCCAGGGCGGCGAGGGCGGCGGGCACACCGGCGCGGTCGCCACCACCGTGCTGCTCCCCCAGGTCGTGGACGCCGTCGACATCCCGGTCATCGCCGCAGGCGGCTTCCGTGACGGCCGGGGCCTGGTAGCCGCGCTCGCCTTCGGCGCGGCCGGCATCGCCATGGGCACCCGCTTCCTGCTCACCTCCGACAGCACCGTCCCCGACGCGGTCAAGTCCCGCTACCTCGCCGCCGGAGTCCATGACGTCACCGTCACCACCAAGGTGGACGGCCTGCCGCACCGGATGCTCCGCAGCGACCTGGTCACCGCCCTGGAGCAGGCGGGCCGCACCCGCGCACTGGCCCGGGCGCTGCGGCACGCCGCCGCGTTCCGCGCCGTCTCGGGGCTCTCCTGGTCCGCGATGATCCGCGACGGCCTGGCCATGAAGCACGGGCAGCAGCTGAGCTGGAGCCAGGTGCTGCTCGCCGCCAACACCCCGATGCTGCTCAAGGCCGCCATGGTCGACGGCCGCACCGACCTCGGCGTGATGGCCTCCGGCCAGGTCGCCGGACTGATCGAGGACCTGCCCTCGGTACGGGAGCTGATGGACCGCATCATGGGGGAGGCGGAGGCCGCGCTGTCGGGTGTGGCGGGGGCGGTGGTGACTGTGTAGTCCTTCGGGCGCGGCCTGTGCCTGGTCGATCGCGCAGTTCCCCGCGCCCCTGGGGGCTGCAACTGACCCACGGCGGGCAAGTTGCACTATCAGGGGCGCGGGGAACGGCGCGACCAGCCATGCACGGCCCGCACCCGAAGGCTCAACCCAGCAGCCCGTCCCCCGCCTCGGTCCGCCGGTACACCACCCGCCGTCCGACCCTGGTACCCACGACCAGTTCGGCCTCCCGCAGAACGCCGAGGTGACCGCCGATCGTGCCGAGCGACTGCCCCAGCTGTACAGCGAGCTCGCTGCTCGTGGCCGGCCGGTCCAGCTCCCGCAGGATCCCCGCACGACCGGCGCCGATCAGCCGGTCCAGAGCCCGCCGGGGCCGGCCCTCCACGGGGCCCGAGGCCGCCCCGCGGGCCGGGTAGACCAGGGCGTACCGGTCGTCCGCGCTCTCGCAGAGCCAGGTGCCGCGGGACAGGGTCACCGGGACGAACAGGATGCCGTCGTCGCCGATCATGCGGTCGGGGTAGGTCTGGCGGCTGAAGCGGATCGCGTCGGCGCCGACCCAGGCGCTCTGGCGGCTCATGAACTCCAGCGCCCGGGGCCAGCCGTAGGCGGCCAGCAGCCCGGCCCGGTAGGTGACGTCCCGCTCCAGCAGCGCACGCCGTCGCGGCCAGTCAGGTTCCACGTAGGTGGTCCATACGTGACGGAACACCTCGACGGCGCGGTCGAACCAGTCCCGGCCGGTGAGCCAGCGCGACAGGTCGTGCTGCTCCCAGCTCTTCGCCACCGACTCCTCCAGTTCGGCACGTACCTGCTGGTCGGAGAAGGGCGGGAGGGCCGCGACCTCGTCGTCGAAGGCGGTGCGCATCCCGCCGCGCGGCGGCGCTACGACGAAGCCGGGCAGCCACTTGGTGGAGCTGATCAGCCGGACGAAGCCCTTGGCGAACGGGTCCGCGTCCAGGACGGCCGTGAACGCGTCGTGATGGCGGGTGTACCAGGCCGCCATCCACGGGTCGCAGTGGTCCGCGTGCAGCACCTTGATCGAGCCCAGCGTCTCGGCCAGCGGGGACAGTGCGAACCGGGACCGCGACAGGGCCAGCGGGGTCAGCCGCAGCAGGGTCATCTTTCGCCTCCTGCCGAAACAATAGTGCGCGTCCCTCCGGGCCCCGCAGACTGCCGCCCATGCCCTCCCTCTCCCTCCAGCGCTTCGCCCTGCTCGGGCTGCCGAACTTCCGCTGGTTCTTCAGCGCACAGCTGGTGTCCCTGCTGGGTTCGTCGATGGCGCCGGTCGCACTGGCGTTCGCGGTGCTCAACGCCTCGGGGAGCACCGGCGACCTCGGCATCGTCGTCACCGCCCGGATGGTCCCGCTGCTGGGCTTCCTGCTGCTCGGCGGTGCCGTCGCCGACCGGTTCCCGCGCCGGACGGTGCTGCTGACCGCCAACCTCGGTTCGGGGGTCACCCAGGGCGGGGTGGCCGTGCTGCTGCTGACCGGGCGCTACTCACTGGCTCCGATCGCCGTACTGAGCCTGCTCAACGGCGTCCTGGACGCCTTCACCACCCCGGCGCTGCGCGGGGTGGTGCCGCAGTTGGTGGGCCGGGGCCAGCTGCGGCAGGCCAATGCGCTGCTGGGGTCGATGCGCAATGCCACCAAGATCCTCGGCCCCAGCCTTTCCGGCGTCCTGGTGGTGGCCTTCGGCGGTGGTCCGGCCATCGCCTTCGACGCCCTCACCTTTGTGCTGGCAGCGCTGTGCCTGGTCCGACTCGACCTCAGCGACCGGATGCCGGCCGCGCGGGGCACCGGGATTCTGACGTCCCTGCGCGAGGGCTGGACCGGGTTCCGCCGCATCCGCTGGGTCTGGACGGTGGCGCTGTCCTTCTGTGCGATCAACCTGGTGCAGGTCGGCACCTGGCAGGTCCTCGGCCCCTCGCTCACCAGGCAGGTCAGCGGCGAGGCCGCCTGGGGCTTCGTGCTCAGCGCCCGGGGCGTCGGGCTGCTGCTGACCAGCGCGCTGATGTACCGGTTGACGGTCCGTCACCTGCTGCGGCTGGGGCAGTCGGTGACGGTCCTGGGGGCGCTGCCGCTGCTGGCGCTGGGTGCCGGGCTGCACGCCCCATGGCTGATCGCGGCCTCGTTCGTCGCCGGTCTGAGCGCCTCCGTGGTCGGCATCGGCTGGGACACCTCGCTGCAGGAGCACGTCCCGCCCGAGGTGCTGTCCCGGGTCTCCTCCTACGACGATCTGCTGTCCTATCTGGCCATTCCGATCGGCCAGTTGAGTGTGGGACCGCTGGCGCACGCCTTCGGCGGCTTCCGGGTGGCCACCGTCGCGGGCATCGTCTACGCCCTCGCGGCCGTGGCCCCGCTCGGCTCGGCCGCCGTGCGGCGGCTGCCGCACGGCATGGCGAAGGACTCCGGTGGAACGGCCGCCGAACCGCCGACGGCCTCGCTGCCTACAACCGCTCGATAATGGTCACATTGGCCTGGCCGCCGCCCTCGCACATGGTCTGCAGGCCGTAGCGGCCGCCGGTGCGCTCCAACTCGTGCAGCAGGGTGGTCATCAGCCGCACGCCGGTCGCACCCAGCGGGTGCCCCAGGGCGATGGCGCCGCCGTTGACGTTCACCCGGGCCGGATCGGCGCCGGTCTCCTTGAGCCAGGCCAGCACGACCGGGGCGAAGGCCTCGTTGATCTCCACCAGGTCCATGTCGTCGATGGTCATGCCGGCCTTCTTCAGCGCGTACGCGGTGGCCGGGATGGGGGCGGAGAGCATCCGGATCGGGTCCTCGCCGCGCACCGAGAGGTGGTGCACCCGGGCGCGCGGGGTCAGGCCGTACTCGGCGACGGCGCGCTCGGAGGCGATCAGCATCGCCGAGGCGCCGTCGGAGACCTGGGAGGAGACGGCGGCGGTCAGGCGGCCGCCCTCGGTCAGCGGCTTCAGTCCGGCCATCTTCTCCAGGGTGGTGTCCCGGCGCGGGCCCTCGTCCTGCCGGACCTCCCCGTACGGGGCGATCTGGCGGTCGAAGCGGCCCTCGTCGATGGCGCGGGCAGCCCGCTGGTGCGACTGCAGGGCGAAGCGCTCCATCTCCTCGCGGGAGATGTCCCACTTCTCGGCGATCATCTCGGCGCCGTGGAACTGGTCCACCGGCTGGTCGCCGTAGCGCTCACGCCAGCCGATCGAGCCGGCGTACGGGCCCTCGGTGAGCCCCAGCGGCAGGGCGGCCTCGCGCGAGGAGTAGGCGATCGGGATCTGCGACATGCTCTGGGTGCCGCCGGCCACCACCAGGTCGCTGGTCCCCGACATCACGGCCTGCGCGGCGAAGTGCACCGCCTGCTGCGAGGAGCCGCACTGGCGGTCGATGGTCACACCGGGCACCTCCTCGGGCAGCCCGGCCGCCAGCCAGCTGGTCCGGGCGATGTCCCCGGCCTGCGGGCCGACGGTGTCCAGGCAGCCGAAGACCACGTCCTCGACCAGCGCCGGGTCCACTCCCGACCGCTGGACCAGCGCCTTCAGCACATGGGCGCCCAGGTCGGCGGGGTGGGCGGACGCCAGGCCGCCGCGGCGACGGCCGACGGGGGTGCGGACGGCTTCGACGATGTAGGCCTCGGGCATGGTGGTCGTTCCTCCTGCTGGGTGGGGGCTGTGGGCTGGGACGGGGGGCTGCGGCCGGGGCTGCGGCCGGGGGCTGGGACGGTCTCAGGGGCGGGTCGTCGTCGAGATGCCGTCGAGCAGCATGCTCAGGTACTGCCGGGCGATCTCGGCGGCGTCGTGGCGGCCGCCCGGCCGGTACCAGGAGGCGGCCACCCACACCGTGTCGCGGACGAAGCGGTACACCAACCGTAGGTCGAGGTCGGCCCGGAAGGCCCCCTCGGCGACGCCACGCTCCAGCGTCCCCTGCCAGGCGGCCTCGAAGCGGTTCATCGAGTCGGTCAGGTAGCCGAACCTCGGCTGCCCGGCGAGATGGCGTTCGCGCTGGTAGATGGCGACGGCGTCGCGGTGCCGGTCGATCTCCCGGAACGACTCGACGACCAGTGCCTCCAGGGTCTCCCGGGGGCCGAGACCTGCCGAGAGCACCGCGTCGTAGCCGGTCCAGAGCTCGTCGAGGAAGCCGGAGAGGATCTCGTCCAGCATCGACTCCTTGGAGTCGAAGTGGTAGTAGAGGCTGCCGGCCAGCATGCCGGCGGCATCGGCGATCTCGCGAACGGTGGTGGCGTCGTAGCCCTGTCTGGCGAACACCTGAGCGGCTGTGGCCAGCAGCTCGTCCCGCCTGGTGGCCGGGGCGGCCGCTGCCGTTGTCGGCCGGGACGTCGTCATCGCGGGTCTGCTCCTCGTAGCGGGTGCTGGGTCAAGGTTGCTGGGTCACGGGTGCTGGCTGCTGACGGAGACGACCTCGCCCGTCAGATAGGACGAGTATCCGCTCGCCAGGAAGACGATGACGTTCGCCACCTCCCACGGCTCGGCCCAGCGGCCGAAGGCCTCCCGCGCGGTCAGCTCCTCCAGCAGCTCCGGCGTGGTGACCTTGGCCAGGTGCGGGTGCATCGCCAGGCTCGGCGCGACCGCGTTGACCCGTATCCCCAGGTCGGCGGCCTCGACGGCGGCGCAGCGGGTCAGCGCCATCACCCCGGCCTTCGCCGCCGCGTAGTGGGACTGCCCGGCCTGGGCCCGCCAGCCCACCACCGACGCGTTGTTGACGATCACCCCGGCACCCGCCCCGGTACTCGGACCAGTACTCGCTCCGGCGGCGCCGCGGGCCCGGAACCGGCGCAGCGCCGCGCGGGTGCAGCGCATGGTGCCGGTGAGGGTGACGTCCAGGACCCGGTCCCACTGCTCGTCGGTCATCTCCTCCAGGGTCGCGGTGCCGCCCAGGCCGGCGTTGTTGACCAGGATGTCGAGCCGGCCGTGCCGTGCCTCGGCCAGCTCCAGCAGCGCGGCCACCTGCTGCTCGTCGGTGACGTCGCAGACCGTGCCGGCCACCCGGTCCGCGCCGAACTCCCCGGCCAGCGCCTCGACGGTCTCCTTGAGCCGGCGCGCATGGGCGTCGCCGAGGACGACCTCGGCGCCCTCCTCCAGGAACCGCCGCGCGGTGGCGCCGCCGATCCCGGCCCCGGCCGCGGCCGTGACCACGGCGCTGCGACCGTTCAGCAGCCCATGTGCTGACGGGTAGTCAGGTGATGCGTTCGCCACCGGGCCCACCTCTCGACGGCCGACTCCTCGCACGTTAACCTACCAAACACTTGTTAGGGAAGGAGGACCTGCGGTGATGGACCTTCGGATCAGCGGCGCGGACCAGGAGTTCCGCGACGAGGCCAGGGACTGGCTGCGCCGGCACGTCCCCGCGCACCGGCTGCCCTCGCTGGAGACCGGGCCCGGATTCGCCGCCCACCGCGCCTGGGAGCAGGAACTCCACGCGGACCGCTGGTCCGTGGTCTCCTGGCCGCGGCAGTACGGCGGCCGGGACGCCTCGCTGCTGCGCTGGCTGCTCTTCGAGGAGGAGTACTACGCCGCCGGGGCGCCGGGGCGGGTCAGCCAGAACGGCATCAATCTGCTGGCCCCGACCCTGTTCGAGCACGGCACCGGCGAGCAGCGGGCCCGCATCCTCCCGGAGATGGCGAGCGGGGCGACCGTCTGGGCCCAGGCCTGGTCCGAGCCGGGCGCCGGCAGCGACCTGGCCGCGCTGCGCTCCACCGCCCGCCGCGCCGACGGCGGTTGGCTGCTGGACGGGTCCAAGACCTGGTCCTCCCGGGCCGCCTTCGCCGACCGCGCCTTCGGCCTGTTCCGGTCCACCCCGGTCGAGGAGTCCGGGGCCCGGCACCGCGGCCTCACCTATCTGATGTTCCCGCTGGACGCACCGGGGGTGACGGTGCGCCCGATCGGACGGCTGGACGGCAAGCCGGCCTTCGCCGAGATCTTCCTGGACGGCGTGTTCGTGCCGGACCGCGATGTGATCGGCGAGGCCGGGCGGGGCTGGCGGGCCGCGATGAGCACGGCCGGCAACGAGCGCGGACTGACCCTGCGCAGCCCGGGGCGCTTCCTGGCCGCGGCGGACCGGCTGGTGGCTCTGTGGCGCCGGCTCGGCGACCCCGGTGACGCCGCGCTCGCCGAGCGGGTCGCCGACGCCGTGATCGGCGCGCGGGCCTACCAGTTGTCAGCCTTCGCGGCGGCCTCCGGCGAGGGCGGGCCGACCGGGGCCGCGTCCAGCCTCAACAAGCTGCACTGGTCCGAACTGGACCTGACGCTCCATGAGACGGCGCTCGACCTGCTGGGCCCGGAGGGCGAGTTGGCCGATGCGGAGGAGTGGTCCGAGGGCTATGTCTTCGCCCTCGCGGGGCCGATCTACGGCGGCACCAACGAGATCCAGCGGGACATCGTCGCCGAGCGGCTGCTCGGCCTGCCGAAGGGACGGCGCGGATGAGGTTCCTCCTCGACGCCGAGCAGCGGGGCTTCGCCGCCAGCCTGGACGCGCTGCTCTCCGCCGCCGACGTCCCCGCCGTGATCCGGTCCCGCGCGGCGGGCGACGACGCACCGCTGCGGGCGCTCTGGCGGCGGCTGGCCGACGTCGGGGTGTTCGCGCTCGCGGTGCCCGAGACGTACGGCGGCACCGGGCTGCTGCCGGTCGAACTGGTGCTCAGCTGCGTCGAACTGGGACGCCACGGGATGCCGGGACCGCTGGCCGAGACCTTCGCCGCGAGCACCCTGCTGGAGTCGGTCGGGCAGACGGCGCTGCTCCCCGGGGTGGCGTCGGGGCAGGTGATCCTTTCCCTGGCGGCCGAGGGCGGCTACGCGGCCGACCCCGACCTGGCGGACGCGGTGCTGCGCGTCGGCGAAGGAAAGGCACCGCTGCGGCAGTCCCTGGACCCGGCCCGCCGGGTCGGACTGCCCGAGGACGCGATCGCCGTGGAGTCCGGCGCCGAACGCGCCACCGGGCTGGCCGCCCTCTGTACCGCGGCGCTCGCCCTGGGGACCGGGCGCCACCTGCTCGCCGCGACCGTCGAGTACGCCAGGACCCGCACCCAGTTCGGCACCCCCATCGGCGGCTTCCAGGCGGTCAAGCACCGGCTCGCCGACGTACTGCTCCAACTCGACTTCGCCGAACCGCTGTTGTACGGCGCGGCGGTGGCCCTGCAGGATGCCCTGCCGAGCGCCGGCAGCGATATCGCCGCGGCGAAGGCCGCCTGCGGCGAGGCCGGCTATGCCGCCGCCCGGGCCGCGCTGCAACTGCACGGCGCGATCGGCTACACCGACGAGTTCGACCTCTCGCTGTGGATCCGCCGGGCCCGGGTGCTGCGCAACGCCTGGGGCACGCCGTCCGCCTGCCGCCGCAGGGTCCTGGCCGGCCGGATCGACGGATGAGCGGAAAAGCCACAGGGGCTCCGGCCCGGACCGCCTGGTGAGGTAGGTGTCCGGGGCGGCGCCCCTGCGTCAGTCCTGCTTACCGCTGTTGCTGCTTGCCCTTGTTGCTGCTTGCCGCTGCTCAGATCTCCCCGCGCAGCTTCGCCAGCGCCTCAGCGAGGATCGCCTCGCCGTCGGCGTCGCTGCGGCGCTCGCGGACATACGCGAGGTGCGTCTTGTACGGCTCGGTACGCGGCGGGGCCGGCGGGTTCTCCTCGTCCTGCCCGGCCGGGAATCCGCAGCGCGGGCAGTCCCAGGTGTCCGGGATCTGTGCGTCGGAGGCGAACGACGGGCGGGTCTCATGCCCGTTGGCACACCAGAAGGAGATACGGAGCCGAGGAGCGGACTCGCCGCGCTCGGCTTCCCCCATGGGGCCTGCCCCGACCCTGCTGCCACGGATGGCGTTGCCACTTGCCACGGTCTGACTCCCTGCGTGCTGGTGCGTTGCGATAGTCACGTGGGAGGAATCCGCGCCCCCGAGGCCCGGCCCCCACAGTGTCCCGTCGCCCCCCTTCTCCGACGGAGTCGTCCCAGTGTACGGACCGCATAAGTACCGCCCGACACCGCCACCGGTGACAACTGTCACTCATGATAGGCGGCCGGGCGACACTCCGTCAGCTTTCGGGGCAGGGGTGCTCCGCAGACGTTCTGCCGCCAGCGGGCTGATCAGCCGTTCTTGGCCTTCAGCAGCAGCGACAGAATGATGATGCAGGCGAACCAACCGACACCCATGAAGATGGTGATGCGGTCGAGGTTGCGCTCGGCGACGGCGGAGCCACCGCCGGTGGAGGACATACCGCCACCGAACATGTCGGAAAGGCCGCCGCCCTTGCCCTTGTGCAGCAGGACGAGGACGACCATCATCACGCTGAAGAAGATCAACGCGATCGAGAAGCCGAGGATCACGGCGGGACCAATCTCTCGTAATCGATGTGTGGAGTTGTACTCCAATGTGCCACAGGGCCGGGTCGGCAGGCACCGCCTGTCCGTCCCGGCCCTGCATACTCTAGACCGAGGTCAGCCTACTGCCTGGTCCCGGTAGCGAACGATCTTCACGAACTCCTCCGGGTCCAGCGCCGCGCCGCCGATCAGGGCGCCGTCGACGTCCGGCTTGGCCATGATCCCGGCCGCGTTCGAGGCCTTCACCGATCCGCCGTAGAGCACCCGGACCTTGTCCGCCAGCTCCTGGCTGTAGAGCTCGGCCAGCCGGCCCCGGATCGCGCCGCAGACCTCCTGGGCGTCCTCGGGGGTGGCGACCTCGCCGGTGCCGATGGCCCACACCGGCTCGTAGGCCACCACGATCGACTCGGCGTCCTCGGCCGGCACGCCGTCGAGGGCGCCGTCCAGCTGCGCCAGGGTGTAGGCGACCTGGTTGCCGGCCTTGCGCACGTCCAGGCCCTCGCCGACGCAGAGGATCGGCACGATGCCGTTCCGGAACGCGGCCTTGACCTTGGCGTTGACGATCGCGTCGGTCTCGCCGTGGTACTCGCGCCGCTCCGAGTGGCCGATGGCCACGTAGCTGCACTTCAGCTTGGCCAGCATCGGCCCGGAGATCTCACCGGTGTAGGCGCCGGAGTCCTGGGCGGAGATGTCCTGGGCACCGTACTTGATCTTCATCTTGTCACCGTCGACCAGGGTCTGCACCGAGCGCAGATCCGTGAACGGCGGCAGGACGCAGACCTCGACGGCCGCGTGGTCCTTGTCGTTGAGCGCGAAGAAGAGCTTCTGGGCGTGGGCGATGGCCTCGAGGTGGTTGAGGTTCATCTTCCAGTTGCCCGCCATCAGCGGGGTGCGTGCATCAGTCATGTGCTTCAGTTCTCCAGTGCGGCCAGGCCGGGGAGGGT
Organism: Streptacidiphilus carbonis; assembly: GCF_000787775.1. GTDB lineage: Bacteria > Actinomycetota > Actinomycetes > Streptomycetales > Streptomycetaceae > Streptacidiphilus > Streptacidiphilus carbonis. The sequence continues at coordinate 17,755 of NZ_BBPM01000004.1, forward strand.
CTTGCCCTCCAGGTACTCGAGGCTGGCGCCGCCACCCGTCGAGATGTGTCCGAACTTCTTCTCGTCGAAGCCCAGGATGCGGACGGCTGCGGCCGAGTCGCCGCCGCCGACCACCGAGAACGCGTCGCCGTCGGCCAGCGCCTCGGCGACGGCCCGGGTGCCCGCGGCGAAGTCCGGGTGCTCGAAGACGCCCATCGGGCCGTTCCAGAACACCGTCGCCGCGTCCGCCAGCTTGGCCGCGAACAGCTCGCCGGTGGCCGGGCCGAGGTCCAGGCCGATCTTGCCGGCCGGCATCGCGTCGGCGGCGACCACCTCGAAGTCCTCGACCGGGGTCTTGGCCTTCAGATCGGGGAAGCTCGCGGAGACCGCGACGTCGACGGGGAGCACGAACTCCACGCCGTTCTTCTCGGCGCGCGCCAGGTACTCCAGCACGACCGGGATCTGGTCCTCCTGCAGCAGGCTGCTGCCGACGTCGTGGCCCTGCGCCTTGAGGAAGGTGAAGGCCATGCCGCCGCCGATGAGGATCCGGTCGGCCTTGCCCAGCAGGTTGTCGATCACGCCGAGCTTGTCGGAGACCTTGGAGCCGCCGAGCACCACCACGTAGGGGCGCTCGACCTGCTCGGTGAGCCGCTTGAGCACGCCGACCTCGGTGGCGATCAGCAGGCCGACGGCGTGCGGCAGCCGGGCCGGCAGGTCGAAGACGGAGGCGTGCTTGCGGTGCACGGCGCCGAAGCCGTCGCCGACGTAGAGGTCCGCCAGGGCCGCCAGCCGGTCCGCGAAGGCGCCGCGCTCGGCGTCGTCCTTGCTGGTCTCGCCCGCGTTGAAGCGCAGGTTCTCCAGCAGCGCGACCTGGCCGTCCTTGAGGGCGGCCGTGGTGGCGGCGGCGCTGTCGCCGACGGTGTCGGTCGCGAAGGCGACGTCCTGGCCGAGGATGGCGCCTAGGCGCACCGCGACCGGCGCCAGGCTGTACTGCGGGTCGGGCGCGCCCTTGGGACGGCCCAGGTGGGAGGCGACGATCACCTTGGCGCCGGCCGCGGCCAGCTTGGCGATGGTCGGCGCGACGGCGCGGATCCGGCCGTCGTCGGTGATGTCGGTGCCGGACAGCGGCACATTGAGGTCGGCGCGGACGAACACCCGCTTGCCTGCGACGTCGAGGTCGTCGATGGTCTGCACGTCAGAACGCTCCTGGGGAGGTGGTACGACGGATGGAGGTGGGTCATGAGAACAGGACCCGGACCTTTCGAAGTCCGGGTCCTGCTCCGTCTACTTCTCTTCCGCGCAGCTCGTCAGAGCTGGCCACCGACGAGGGTGGTCAGGTTGACGAGGCGGTTGGAGTAGCCCCACTCGTTGTCGTACCAGCCGAAGATCTTCACCTGGTTGCCCTGGACCATGGTCAGCGGGGCGTCGAAGATGCAGGAGAACGGCGAGTTGACGATGTCGCGGGAGACGATCGGGTCCTCGTTGTAGTACAGGTAGCCCTTGAGCGAGCCCTCGGACGCCTTCTGGAAGGCGGCGTTGACCTCGTCCTTGGTGACCTCGCGCTCCAGGTCCACGACCAGGTCGGTGATGGAGCCGGTGGGGACCGGGACGCGCAGCGACGTGCCGTCCAGCTTGCCCTTGAGCTCCGGAAGCACCAGCGCGGTGGCCTTGGCGGCACCGGTGGAGGTCGGGATGATGCTCAGGGCCGCGGCGCGGGCGCGACGCAGGTCCTTGTGCGGGAAGTCCAGGGTGACCTGGTCGTTGGTGTACGCGTGCACCGTCGTCATCATGCCCTTGACGATGCCGAAGGCCTCGTGGATGACCTTGGCCATCGGCGCCACGCAGTTGGTGGTGCAGGAGGCGTTGGAGATGATGGTGTGCTTGGCGACGTCGAGCTTGTCGTCGTTGACGCCCATCACCACGGTGATGTCCTCGTCGCTGGCCGGAGCCGAGATCAGGACCTTCTTGGCGCCGCCGACCAGGTGCTTCTTGGCCTGCTCGGCCTTGGTGAAGAAGCCGGTCGACTCGATCACGATGTCGGCGCCCAGCTCGCCCCACTTGAGGGCGGCGGGGTCGCGCTCGGCGGTGACCTTGAAGCTCTTGCCGTCGACGGTGATGCTGTCGTCGGTGTGGGTCACCTCGGCGTGCAGGGTGCCCAGGGTCGAGTCGTACTTGAGCAGGTGCGCCAGGGTCTTGGTGTCGGTCAGGTCGTTGACACCGACGATCTCGATGTCCGCGCCCTGGGCGATAACCGCACGGAAGAAGTTACGACCAATGCGGCCGAACCCGTTGATGCCTACCCGGATCGTCACGAACCGATCTCCTCGCTGGTACGTCGGCGCTGTACGCCGACGAGCTGGAATGGGATGTCCCCGACCGCTTAAAACCCTACCCCGCGCCAGTGGCGGAGAGCACATCAGACCTGCCTGACACGACGACGCCGCCCCTGGACGTCGAGTCCAGGGGCGGCATTCACCCCGGTTTCACGGGGATTTCACCGGTATTTCCGTGGATTACCGCGGTGCCCGATGCGCGAACGGGTGTACGTCGGCCTCAGTGCGCGGCCAGCTCCTGTGCGCCGTAGGCGCCGGACCGGTGCGGCTCGCCGCCGTACCCGTCGCCGCCGTAGGAGTCGCCACCGTAGGAGTCGCCCTCGGAGAGGTTGTGCTCGGTGCTGGGCAGCCCCAGCTCCGAGGCCCGTTTGTCGGCCATCGCCAGCAGCCGGCGGATCCGCCCGGCCACCGCGTCCTTGGTCAGCGGCGGGTCGGCCAGCGAGCCCAGCTCCTCCAGCGAGGCCTGCTTGTGCTCCATCCGCAGCCGTCCGGCGGCGGCCAGGTGCTCCGGGACCTCCTCGCCGAGGATCTCCAGCGCCCGCTGCACCCGCGCGCCGGCGGCCACCGCGGCACGGGCCGAGCGGCGCAGGTTGGCGTCGTCGAAGTTGGCCAGCCGGTTGGCGGTCGCCCGGACCTCGCGGCGCATCCGCCGCTCCTCCCAGGCCAGCACCGACTCGTGCGCGCCCAGCCGGGTCAGCAGCGCGCCGATGGCGTCGCCGTCCCTGATCACCACCCGGTCCACCCCGCGCACCTCGCGGGCCTTGGCCGGGATGCCGAGCCGCCGCGCCGCGCCGACCAGGGCCAGCGCCGCCTCGGAGCCGGGGCAGGTGATCTCCAGCGAGGAGGACCTGCCGGGCTCGGTGAGCGAGCCGTGCGCCAGGAAGGCTCCGCGCCAGGCCGCCTCGGCGTCGCAGGTCGCCCCGGACACCACCGCCGGGGGGAGGCCCCGGATCGGCCGTCCGCGCCCGTCCACCAGCCCGGTCTGCCGGGCCAGCAGATCGCCGTCCTTCACCACCCGCACCACGTACCGGCTGCCGCGTCGCAGACCGCCGGGGGCCATCACCACCAGGTCGGAGGAGTGTCCGAAGATCTCCAACAGGTCCTTGCGCAACCGCCGTGCCGCAACGCCGGTGTCCAGCTCCGCCTCGATCACGATGCGTCCGCTCACCAGGTGCAGACCGCCCGCGAACCGCAGGATCGCCGACACCTCCGCCTTGCGGCAACAGGCCCGGGTGACGGGGAGCCGGCTGATTTCGTCCTTCACCGCTGCCGTCATCGCCATGGCGCGATCCTTCCATGCATCCTGAAGATCCGGTCGTACGCTGCGGCCAGAAGCTCCGGGTCGTGTCGCCCGGAGGAGCCGTCCGTGGCTGCGACGTTGTCGAGTACCAGTTCGGCTCCGAGACGCTTGGCCGCGCTGCGCAGAGCCTCGGGGTCGGCCACCGTGCCCGCGTTGGCGAGCACGAAGTCCACGGTGAGGTCCGGGGCGTGGGCCCCGAGCACCTCCAGGTGGCGCTGCGGCGAGAAGCCCTCGGTCTCCCCCGGCTGCGCCACCAGGTTGAGCGCCAGCACCTTCCGGGACCGGGTCTGCACCAGGGCGTCCCGCAGGTCCGGGACCATCAGGTGCGGCAGCACGCTGGTGAACCACGAGCCCGGGCCGAGCACCACCCAGTCCGCCTGGAGCACCGCGGCCACCGCCTCGGGCACCGCCGGCGGGTCCTGCGGCAGCAGCCGCACCGACTCCACCTCCCCCGGGGTGACCGCGACTTCGGCCTGCCCGCGGACGGTGGAGAGCCGCTCGGGACGGTCCGGGTCCAGGCCGCGCACGGTGGCCTCGATGTCCAGCGGCACCGCGGACATGGGCAGCACCCGGCCGTGCGCGCCGAGCAGTCTGCCGACGTACGCCAGCGCCTCGACCGGGTCGCCGAGCTTCTCCCACAGGGCCACGATCAGCAGGTTCCCCACCGCGTGGCCGTGCAGTTCGCCGTCGCTCTGGAAGCGGTGCTGGATCACCTCGGACCAGGTCCGGCCCCAGTCGTCGTCGCCGCACAGCGCGGCCAGCGCCTTGCGCAGGTCACCGGGCGGCAGCACGCCCAACTCGGCACGCAGGCGCCCGCTGGAGCCGCCGTCGTCGGCGACGGTGACCACCGCGGTGAGGTCGCCGGTCAGTCTCCGCAGGGCCCGCAGCGAGGCCGCCAGACCCTGACCGCCGCCCAGGGCGGTGATCATCGGAGCGCCCCGGCGTCGCGCCTGCTGCCGTCCAGCAACGATGTGTGACGCCACTCGTGCCCCTCGTCCGTCCGCGCTGCAGTTTTCTTCGGGGCCGTGCCCGGGCTCCGGCCGCTACTCGCGCCCCATGTCCCGGTGCACCAGCACCGTCTCCAGCCCGTCGGCGATCAAGCGCTTCGCCAGCCGCTCCGACATCGCCACACTGCGGTGCTTCCCTCCGGTGCAGCCTACGGCAAGTGTCATATAGCGCTTGCCTTCCCGGCGATAGCCCTCGGTGACGATCCGGAGCAGATCCGCGTACTGGTCCAGGAACTCCTTGGCGCCCGGCTGGTCGAAGACGTAGCGGGCCACCTCCTCGTCCGTGCCGGTGCGCGGGCGCAGTTCGGGGACCCAGTGCGGATTGGGCAGGAAGCGGCAGTCCACCACCAGGTCGGCGTCGACCGGCAGGCCGTACTTGAAGCCGAAGGACATCACCGTGGCCCGGAGCTGCGGCTCCTGGTCGTCGGAGAACTGGGCGTCCATCTTGGCGCGCAGCTCATGGACGTTGAGGCTGGAGGTGTCGATCACCAGGTCGGCCTCGCCGCGCAGGTCGCGCAGCAGGGTGCGCTCCTGTTCGATGCCGTCCACGATCCGGCCGTCGCCCTGCAGCGGGTGCGGCCGGCGCACGCTCTCGAAACGGCGCACCAGGGCGTCGTCGGAGGCCTCCAGGAAGAGCACCCGCAACCGGACGCCGCGCCGCTCCAGGTCCTCCAGGGAGGCCAGCAGGTCGTCGAAGAAGCTGCGGCCGCGCACATCCACGACGGCGCCTATCCGCGCCACCGCGCCCTGCGAGCGCGCGCCGAGGTCGACCATCGTCGGTATCAGCGACGGCGGCAGGTTGTCGACGACGAACCAACCGAGGTCCTCCAGGCACTTCGCGGCCGTACTGCGGCCGGCCCCGGACATACCGGAGATGATCACCAGCTCGGGTACGTTCTCACCGCCGGACTCACTCACGTGGGCTCCCCTGTTTCGGACATGTCGTCCTTCTTCTCATTGGTGTCAACGCCCGGCACGGGCTCCGGCTTCCCGTTTTCACTCGCATGAGTGACATGGTCACCGGGTTCCTCGAGGATCTCACCGGTCGCCGTGTTGACCGCAGGGGCCGAAGGCCGCTTCTCGGCCAGCGCCGCGGCCACCGCCTCGGCGGTCCGCCGGCCGACGCCGGGGACCTCGCAGATCTCCTCCACTGTCGCCGCCCTGAGCCGCTTCAGCGACCCGAAGTGCTTGAGCAGCGCCTGCCGCCGGCTCTCCCCGAGCCCCGGCACCGAATCCAGGGCGCCGGTGGTGAGCCGCTTGGCGCGCTTCTGCCGCTGGTAGCTGATCGCGAAGCGGTGCGCCTCGTCCCGGACCCGCTGCAGCAGGTAGAGGCCCTCGCTGCTGCGCGGCAGCACCACCGGGTCGTCCTCGTCCGGCAGCCAGACCTCCTCCAGCCGCTTGGCCAGGCCGCAGAGCGCCACATCGGTGACGCCCAGCTCGGTCAGCGCCCGCTGGGCCGCCGCGACCTGCGGCTCGCCGCCGTCCACCACGATCAGCTGCGGCGGGTAGGCGAACCGGCGCGGCTTGCCGGTCTCCTCGTCCCGCTCGCTCGGCTGCTCCTGGTGCCGGAAGCGGCGGGTGATCACCTCGTGCATCGAGCGGACGTCGTCCTGGCCCTCGAAGCCCTTGATGGCGAACCGGCGGTACTCGGACTTGCGGGCCAGCCCGTCCTCGAACACCACCATGGAGGCGACCACGTCCTGCCCCTGGAGGTGGGAGATGTCGTAGCACTCGATCCGCAGCGGAGCGGTCTCGAGATCGAGCGCGTCGGCGATCTCCTGGAGTGCGACGCTGCGGGTGGTCAGGTCCGCGGCGCGCTTGGTCTTGTGCAGGGCCAGGGCCTGGGCGGCGTTGCGCTCCACGGTGACCATCAGCTCGCGCTTGTCGCCGCGCTGCGGCACCCGCAGGTCCACCGCGCCGCCCCGGCGTTCGCCCAGCCACACCGCCACCGGCTCCAGCGGCTGCGGCAGCGCCGGCACCAGCACCTCGCGCGGGACGGCCTCGCCGGTCTCCTCCCCGTACAGCTGCAGCAGCGCGTGCTCGACCAGGCCGGCCGTGTCGACGTTCTCGACCTTGTCGGTGACCCAGCCGCGCTGCCCCCTGACCCGGCCGCCGCGGACGTGGAAGATCTGGACCGCGGCCTCGAGTTCGTCCTCGGCGATGGCCAGCAGGTCGGCGTCGGTGCCGTCGGAGAGCACGACCGCGTTCTTCTCCATGGCGCGGTTCAGCGCCTCGATGTCGTCGCGCAGCCGTCCGGCCCGCTCGTACTCCATCTCGGCGGCGGCCTCCTTCATCTCCCGTTCCAGCCGGCGGAGATAGGTGCCGGTGCGGCCGGCCATGAAGTCGCAGAACTCCTCGGCGAGTTCACGGTGCTGCTCCGGGGTGACCCGGCCCACGCAGGGCGCCGAGCACTTCCCGATGTAGCCCAGCAGGCAGGGCCGGCCGACCTGTTCCGCACGCTTGAACACCCCGGCGGAACAGGTGCGCACCGGGAAGACCCGCAGCAACAGGTCCACCGTCTCCCGGATCGCCCAGGCGTGACCGTACGGGCCGAAATAGCGCACCCCGCGCTTCTTGGGCCCGCGCATCACCTGCACCCGGGGGAACTCCTCGTTCAGCGTCACCGCCAGCGAGGGGTAGCTCTTGTCGTCGCGGTACTTGACGTTGAAGCGCGGGTCGAACTCCTTGATCCAGCTGTACTCCAGCTGCAGCGCCTCGACCTCGGTGCCGACCACGGTCCACTCCACCGAGGCGGCGGTGGTGACCATCTGCCGGGTACGCGGGTGCAGGTTGGCCAGGTCCTGGAAGTAGGAGGACAGCCTGGGCCGCAGGCTCTTCGCCTTGCCGACGTAGATCACCCGCGAGTTGGCGTCACGGAACTTGTAGACGCCGGGCGACGTCGGAATCTGCCCCGGTGCTGGACGGTACGTGGACGGGTCGGCCATGGGATTACCGTACCTACTGGCGGTGACATTCCCGCTTGTCCACCCTGCACAGAGCGCGGGGGTCCTGATAGGACGGTCAGGACGTTCAGGCGGTGACGACCAGCTTGCCGTTCTGCACGGCCACTGTCCTGGCGGGGAGCGCGCTGGTCGCCGGGCCGTTGGCGACGGAGCCGTCGGCGATCTTGAACTGGCTGCCGTGGCAGGGACACTGGATGGTGCCGTCCTGCACGCCGTCGACCAGGCAGCCGGCGTGGGTGCAGACGGCGCTGAACGCCTTGAACCGGCCGGAAGTCGGCTGGGTGACCACGACCTTCTCGTCCTTGTAGACCTTGCCGCCGCCCACCGGGACGTCGCTGGTCGGGCCCAGCGTGGTCGGCCCGGAGGCGGCGTTGGTGCTGCCGGAGGAGGACGAGCAGGCGGCGAGCGCCAGGCCGGCGACACCGGCCACGCCCACCGCGGCGGCGCCGCGCAGCAGTCCGCGCCGGTCGGTGCCGCAGCCCTCGCAGGCGGCGGTCTCCTGGGCAGGGGCGGGGGCGGCGTCGAACTGGGTCATGATCGTGGGGCTCCGTCGGCAGGTGCGGCGGTGCACCACGCCCAACGCGGTGCACCCGGGGCGGCTTGCGGCCCCGGGTGCACCCTATGCGGCGTTGCTGTGACTACTTCTTACCGGAGGAGGCCTTCTTGGCGACGGCCTTCTTCGCCGGCGTCTTCTTCGCCGGCGCCTTCCTGGCGGGTGCCGCCTTCTTGGCCGCCGGGGCCTGCTGCTTCGCCGCCGCGGCCTCCTCCTCCGCGAAGACCCGGTCCCCCAGGATGTCGCGCAGGAACTTGCCGGTGTGGCTCTCGGCCACCGTCGCGATGTGCTCAGGGGTGCCCTCGGCGACCACCAGGCCGCCGCCACTGCCGCCCTCGGGACCCATGTCCACGACCCAGTCGGCGGTCTTGATCACATCCAGGTTGTGCTCGATCACGATCACCGTGTTGCCCTTGTCGACCAGACCGGTCAGCACCTGGATCAGCTTGCTGATGTCCTCGAAGTGCAGCCCGGTGGTGGGCTCGTCCAGGACGTAGACGGTGCGCCCGGTGGAGCGCTTCTGCAGCTCGGAGGCCAGCTTGACGCGCTGCGCCTCACCCCCGGAGAGCGTCGGCGCGGGCTGGCCGAGCCGGACGTAGCCGAGGCCGACGTCGGTGAGGGTGCGCAGATGGCGGGCGATCGGCGGCACGGCCTGGAAGAACTCCAGGCCCTCCTCGATCGGCATGTCCAGCACCTCGGCGATGGACTTCCCTTTGAAGTGGACGTCCAGGGTCTCCCGGTTGTAGCGCGCCCCGTGGCACACCTCGCAGGGGACGTAGACGTCCGGCAGGAAGTTCATCTCGATCTTGATGGTGCCGTCGCCGGCGCAGTTCTCGCAGCGGCCGCCCTTGACGTTGAAGGAGAAGCGGCCCGGCAGGTAGCCGCGCACCTTGGCCTCGGTGGTCTCCGCGAACAGCTTGCGGACGTGGTCGAAGACACCGGTGTAGGTCGCCGGGTTGGACCGCGGGGTGCGGCCGATCGGCGACTGGTCGACATGGACCACCTTGTCGACCAGGTCGGTGCCGGTGACCCGGGTGTGCCGGCCCGGCACACTGCGGGCGCCGTTGAGCTCGCGCGCCAGGTGGGTGTAGAGGATGTCGTTGACCAGCGTGGACTTGCCGGATCCGGAGACGCCGGTGATCGCGGTCAGGGTGCCCAGCGGGAAGCTGACGTCCACGTCCTGCAGGTTGTGCTCGCGGGCGCCCTGGACGGTGATGTGCCGCTTGGGATCGATCGGGCGGCGCACCTCCGGGGTGGGGATGGAGCGGCGGCCGGAGAGGTAGGCGCCGGTCAGCGACCGCTCGTTGGCCAGCAGGCCCTCGCGCGATCCCGAGTGCACCACAAGGCCGCCGTGCTCCCCCGCGCCCGGGCCGATGTCCACCACCCAGTCCGCGGTGCGGATGGTGTCCTCGTCGTGCTCCACCACGATCAGGGTGTTGCCCAGGTCGCGCAGCCGCACCAGGGTCTCGATCAGCCGGTGGTTGTCGCGCTGGTGCAGCCCGATCGAGGGCTCGTCCAGCACATAGAGCACGCCGACCAGGCCGGAGCCGATCTGGGTGGCCAGCCGGATCCGCTGCGCCTCGCCGCCGGACAGCGTCCCCGCGGCGCGGTTCAGCGAGAGGTAGTCCAGGCCCACGTCGACCAGGAACTTCAGCCGCTCGTTGACCTCCTTGAGGACCCGTTCGGCGATGGTCTTCTCCCGGTCGGAGAGCTCCATCGCACCGAGGAAGTCGGCGCAGTCGCTGATCGACATCGAGGAGACCTCGGCGATGGACTTCCCCGCCATGGTCACCGCGAGCACCACCGGCTTGAGCCGGGTGCCGTGGCAGGCCGGGCAGTCCACCTCGCGCATGTAGCCCTCGAAGCGCTCGCGGCTGCTGTCGGTCTCGGACTCCGAGTGCCGGCGCTGGACGAAGGGCACCGCGCCCTCGAAGCCGGTGATGTAGGAGCGCTCACGGCCGAAGCGGTTCCGGAACTTCACCTCCACCTGGGAGTTGTGCCCGTACAGCAACGCCTTCCTGGCGCGCTGCGGCAGCCCGGCCCAGGGGATGTCGGTGCGGAAGCCCAACTCCTTGGCCAGCGCGCTGATCAGCCGCTGGTGGTACTCCCGGGTGTGGCCCAGCGACCAGGGGTGGATGGCGCCCTCGTCCAGGGTCTTCTCCTCGTCGGGGACGACCAGCTCCGGGTCCACCTCCATCCGGGAACCGAGTCCGGTGCACTCCGGGCAGGCGCCGAAGGGCGAGTTGAAGGAGAAGGAGCGCGGCTCCATCTCCTCGTAGGAGATGTCGTCGAAGGTGCAGTAGAGGTGCTCGGAGTACATCCGCTCACGCTCGGGGTCGTCCGCGGGCAGGTCCACGAAGTCCAGCACGACCGTGCCGCCGGAGAGCTTGAGCGCGGTCTCGACCGAGTCGGTGAGCCGGCGCTGGGCGCTCTTCTTCACGGTGAGGCGGTCGATGACCACCTCGATGGTGTGCTTCTCCTGCTTCTTGAGCACCGGCGGCTCGGTCAGCTGGACCGTCGCGCCGTCGACCCTGGCCCGGGAGTAGCCCTTGGTCTGCAGATCGGCGAAGAGGTCGACGAACTCGCCCTTGCGGGCCCGGACCAGCGGGCTGAGCAGCTGGAACCGGGTGCCCTCGGGCAGCTCCAGCACCTTGTCCACGATCTGCTGCGGCGACTGCCGGGCGATCGGGCGCCCGCAGACCGGGCAGTGCGGGTGGCCGATGCGGGCGAACAGCAGCCGGAGGTAGTCGTAGACCTCGGTGATGGTGCCGACGGTGGAGCGGGGGTTGCGCGAGGTGGACTTCTGGTCGATCGAGACGGCCGGGGAGAGGCCCTCGATGAAGTCGACGTCGGGCTTGTCCATCTGCCCGAGGAACTGCCGGGCGTAGGAGGACAGCGACTCGACGTAGCGGCGCTGGCCCTCGGCGAAGATGGTGTCGAAGGCCAGCGACGACTTGCCCGACCCGGAGAGGCCGGTGAACACGATGAGGGAGTCACGCGGCAGGTCGAGCGAGACGTTCTTGAGGTTGTGCTCGCGAGCACCGCGGACGATGAGGCGGTCTGCCACGCTTCTGCGCCTTCCGGATTGTGTGGGGACGTCGGGCGGCTCTGGATGGGGCGATCCGGCACCGCCCGACGCTCAGACTCTATGGGAGCACGTGTTCGATTTCTGAGGCAATCGAGAACCGTCACCCGAAGGGATGAACACGACGCTAGCGTGAGACCTTCCCCACCGTGGGAAACGAGAGAAAACGAAGCGGGACACGCACACCCGGACCCGCACCGGACGTGACGGGAGACACAATGACCGCCCCCGACCGAATCCCCACCCGGACCATGGCCCAGGCCGCCGAGTCCGCGGCACGACTGCTGCGCAGCGTCGAGGAGATGGCCCCCGAGCAGGTCCAGCAGCGCTCCGCACTGCCCGGCTGGACCCGCGGCCATGTGCTCACCCACATCTCGCGCAACGCCGACGCGCTCTGCAACCTGCTGCGCGGTGCGCGCATCTCGCAGTCCGTCCCGATGTACCCGAGCCCGGAGGCTCGCGAGCGCGACATCGAGGACGGCGCCAAGCGGCCGCCGGCCGACCAGTTGGCCGACCTGCGCGCCTCCGGGCTGCGTTTCACCGCCGCCACCGAGGCGATGCCGGACGAGGCCTGGTCGTTCGAGGTCCCGCACCGGCTCGGCCCCTTCCCCGCCTTCGGCGTCCCGTACAAGCGGGTCTCCGAGATCGAGTACCACCATGTCGACCTGGGCCTGGACTACACCCCGGCGCACTGGCCGACCGAATTCGTCACCCGTGAGCTGACCTCGCTCACCAACCGCTTCCGCGACTCCGCGGACCTGCCGTCGCTGCGGCTGCACGACTCCGACGCCGACACCACCTACCGCATCGGCGCCGGTCCGCAGCAGGGACCCGAGCCGCTGCGGCTCTCCGGACCGGCCCGGGCGCTGGTCGCCTGGCTCTCCGGCCGCGCCGACGGCTCCGCGCTGGGCGCGGCCGCCGCCGACCTGCCGGCGCTCCCGCCGCTAGGCTGACGCCATGTCGTACCACGGAGCGGTGAAGGTCGGCGGGACACCCGCGGTGCGGGAGCTCCCGCAGCTCATGATCACCAAAGTGGCCGTCGGGCCCATGAACAACAACGCGTACCTGCTACGCTGCCGGTCCACCGACCAGCAGTTGCTGATCGACGCCGCCGCGGACGCACCGGTCCTGCTGGAGACCGTCGGCGGCAGCCTCTCCACCGTGGTCACCACCCACCGGCACCAGGACCACTGGAACGCCCTCGCCGCCGTCGTCCAGGCCACCGGCGCCCGCACGGCGGCCGGCCGCCTGGATGCCGAGGGCATCCCGGTCCCCACCGACCTGCTCCTCGACGACGGCGACGCACTCCGCTTCGGCGAGGTCGAGCTCGCCGTCCACCACCTGGCGGGCCACACCCCGGGCGCGATCGCCCTGGTCTACGACGACCCCAAGGGCCACCCCCACCTCTTCACCGGCGACTGCCTCTTCCCCGGCGGCATCGGCAACACCTGGGGCGACCCCGCGGCCTTCACCAGGCTCCTCGACGGCGTCGAGGCCAAACTCTTCGCCCGCCTCCCCGACGAGACCTGGGTCTACCCCGGCCACGGCGACGACACCACCCTCGGCACCGAACGCCCCCACCTCACCGAATGGCGCACCCGCGGCTGGTAGCCGCTCCGCGAGCGCCTGCAGCAGCCCTCGCAACCCCCGGGACGGTGCCCCGCATCCACGCGACCCGGGGCACCGGTACGCGACCGGGGGATGCGCGCACACCAAGATCTTGTCCATGCTCCGGCAATTTATGCACGGCAGTACTGCCATGGTTGCCGCGGCAGCCGTCCGGCTGTCCGGAGCGCGCCTCCGCTAGGCTCTGACGTGCCGCCTCGCTGACACATGCGCGGGGAATATATATTGAGACGTGTACACGCCATGCTTGCTTCAACTACCTTGCTCCAGTCACCGTTGGCGCATCGGAGATGACATGGGCACCCGTTCAGACATAGCCGTACTCCTGATGGACGGCTCCAGGACCGCAGAGGTCATGCTCACCGGCCGCGTTGACCGGCGGGCCGACGCGATGCTGGCCGAAGCCCTGGAGCTGCTGCTCACCGATCCGCAGGTGGAGCGCATCGAGATCGACACCGCCATGGTGAACTTCTGCGACCGCGGGGGGCTCACCGTGTTCATCCGGGCGCAGCGCCAGGCCGCCCACTTCGGGGTCCCGCTGTACATCGTCCGGGCGGCGCCGCTGGTGCAGCACGTGCTGATGTCCACCGGGCTGACCGCCATGCTCACGTCGGCCTAGACCGCGGCGGCGCGTGGAGCCCGGGCCGCCCGACAGGCGGGAACGCGGCGGCGGAGGGACGATGGCTGCCACCGCAACTGCCGCGCGAGAGGTTGCCGACCATGAGCGTCTCCTCCGATCCGTACTCCGGTCCGCATCGTGACCGTCCCGCTGCGGGCACCCGTTCGGGGCTCACGGTGGAGGCCCTGGCCAACGCCGCCTGGCAGGTGCTGGCGGCCGCCGGCGCGGCCTCGATCGTCCTGGGCGTCCTGGTCCTGGTGTGGCCGCACGTCACCCTCGCCGTCGTCGGCATCCTCTTCGGTATCTACCTGCTGGCCAGCGGCGTCTTCCAGATCGCCGGGGCGTTCGGCAACCATGTGCCGGGTGCACTGCGCGCTGTCGGCTTCGTCAGCGGCGCGATCTGCATCATGCTGGGTCTGATCTGCTTCCGCGGTGCCGCCGAGTCCACCTTTCTGCTGGGGCTGTGGATCGGCTTCGGCTGGCTGCTGCAGGGCGTCATGCTGACGGCCGTCGCGCTGTCCACCGAGGGACTGCCGGCCCGCGGCTGGCAGCTGTTCCTGGGCGTGATCACCGCCGCCGCCGGCATCGTGCTGATCGTCGCCCCGTTCCACTCGCTGACCGTGCTCACCGTGGTGGCCGGGATCTGGCTACTGGTGCTGGGCGCTACCGGCATCGTCCACGCGTTCCAGCTGCGCTCGCTCACCAGGTCGCTCAGCGGATCGCTCAGCGGATCCTGAACACCCGTCAGCACGGCCGCCCGGCCCGGGCCCTGGCCGCGGCCTTTCGCCGAACCATCGATCGTCATATGCTGACTGCGCTGCCTCGGACCCCGACTGTGCGCACCTGAAGGGCGTGGATGCCCAGCCTGGCGGGACCAGGAGGAGAAGGCAGCCCTGCACGGCGGCACCTTCTGTCACCCGGTTCCACTCCACCGCTTCGGCGGCCGGGGAGGCGCGTCCGCTTGCGGGTGCGGCCCGAGGTATTCGCGCCCGAGCGCCCTGACGCTGATGGGTTCTCCCGTCGGGGCCGCCTCCGGCCGCCGCCCCAGGGCACGCGGCGGCAGATGGTCCGCACCGGTCCGGCCACCGGTGCGGACCATCCCGACCGGCACCGCCTCCGCCGACACCACCGCGACCGCCCGGTCCACCGCCGAGACCGGCTCCGCGGGCACCCTGCCAGCCCCTGATGGAACAGTGAATCGTGCCGTCATGGGCGTAGTGCCCGGACCGCCCGGTTTCCTACGATGATCGCCGCAAGGGCCCGTTCTGCCCCTGTGCGGCCCCGGCGGCCCCGAACGCCATGCTGATACGGAGCATTCGCGCGATGACAGCTCTGCACTGGCGAACCGCGCGCGAACTGCGCCTGATCGCCAAGATCATCCCCGACCCGGGCCACCCCGGCGAGTGCCTCGACCGGCTCGCCGACGTCCGGGTCGCCGCGCTCGGGCCGGTCCTCTACGTGGACGCCCGGCCGACCGGGACGCGCGACCCGGACGCGGCGGAGCCGGGGGTCTACGCCATACCCAGCTCCTCGGTGGTCTTCCTGTCCTTCCGCTGACAGCCGACCGCTACTCGCCGGCGTCCCCGCCCCAGAAGCCGGGACCGCCGCCGACCCAGGCCACCGCGTCGGACTGGGCCACGTCGACGTCCTCCAGCCCGGCCCTGCGGGCGAACTCCTCCACGTCGGCCACGTTGTAGGCCTTCCCGACCACGGTGCCGAGGATCTCGACGCCGCGGTAGGGCGGGCGCGTGGTCATCGTCGGCGGGTGGACCACGATGTGGGCGGAGTGAGCGGACCGGCCGCTGTGCTCGGTGCTGTCGCTGTGGTTCATGCCCTCCATCCTGCCGCCCGCACCCGGCGAAAGCGCGCCGTCGACATGGCGCGGCGTTGAACCGCGACCGTCCCCGCCGCGTACCCCTGGACGGACCGCCGAACCAGTCGCGGGCGGCCGAGGCGGAGCGGAGTGGCTCATGTGGGTACGCGGGGTCGGAGGGGTGCTGCTCATCGTGCTGGGGGCGGTCTGGGTCGCCCAGGGCACGGGGGCCGTGCACGGTTCGATGATGAGCGGCAACAGCCAGTACGCGGCGCTCGGGGCGCTGGTGATCGTGGTGGGGGTCGCGCTGCTCGGATGGGCCTGGCGGGTCCGGGCAGGACGGTCCCGCGGCGGACGCTGACCGCCGCGGGACCGCACGCGCACAACGCGGAACGCCCCGCACCGGTGGAACCGGTGCGGGGCGTTCGCTGGTCGTTCGCGGTCGGGGCCTGCGGCCCCTGGAGCGGAGGACCTTACAGCGGGCGGATGTTCTCGGCCTGCGGGCCCTTCTGGCCCTGCGTGACGTCGAACTCGACCTTCTGGCCCTCGAGCAGCTCGCGGAAGCCCTGGGCGTTGATGTTGGAGTAGTGGGCGAAGACGTCGGCGCCGCCGCCGTCCTGCTCGATGAAGCCGAAGCCCTTTTCGGCGTTGAACCACTTGACGGTACCGGTGGCCATGTCTCTCGTTCTCCTCTGTAGTCGTGCAGGAGAACCGCACCGTGCGGACTCCGAGTACTCGATCCGCACGCCCGTGCCATGAATGAGGGGTGACCTCGGACAGCAAAAAGGCCCGCGATCGGGATCACGGGCGTACAAACGTCGAGAACCACGACTACTACAGGGCAAAACCGTACACGATGCGCGCCCTCGCGACCACGCGACGCGACAACCGGCGCGTGTCGCGCGTCGCCTCGGGCGGCGCATCCTCGGCGCGGCCCTCCGCGCGGCACGCCGGAGAGACCGGGATCCGAGATCCGGGATCTGTTGACGCCACCCGGTACGCACCCTGTATTCTCTAGATCAGTTGCAGTGCGTGGTTCCCTAAGTTTTGGCCGCCCGTGATCGCGATCACGGGCGTTCGTGCTTTTGCAGGTCCCTTTCGTGACCAGGGTGATCATTCCGGCGACACAGGGTCCGTACCGTGCGGATCCTGGCACCAGCCCCTGACAGAAGGAGACCAATATGGCCACCGGTACCGTGAAGTGGTTCAACGCCGAAAAGGGTTTCGGCTTCATTGAGCAGGACGGCGGCGGCGCCGACGTCTTCGCTCACTACTCGAACATCAACGCGCAGGGCTTCCGCGAGCTCCTCGAGGGCCAGAAGGTCGAGTTCGACGTCACGCAGGGCCAGAAGGGCCCGCAGGCCGAGAACATCCGCACGATCTGACGATCGCCGCGCGTCGAGGACGCCCCCGCACTTCGGTGCGGGGGCGTCCTTGCGTTCACCCTGCGGGTCACCGTTCGCGGGGCGCTCCTTGCTACGCGATGAGGGAGCGGTCAGCCGCACGGGCCGCCGCCTCGGCCGCTACGGTCCCGGCTCCGATTCCGGTTCCGATTCCGGTTCCGGCCCCCGCCCCCGCCCCGGCGGCCTCGCGCGCGGTCCGGCGCTCCAGGGCCGAGGAGAGCAGGGCCAGCCCCAGGGCGGCCGCGGCGAAGGCGGCGCCGACCCAGTTGGGGGCGGTGTAGCCGAGGCCGCCCGAGATCGCCAGGCCGCCCGCCCAGGCGGCCAGCGCGTTGCCGAGGTTGAAGGCGCCGATGTTCAGGGCCGAGGCCAGCGTGGGCGCGCCGGCCGCCTGGTCCAGCACCCACTTCTGCAGCGGCGGTACGGTCGCGAAGCCGAGGGCGCCGATCAGGAAGACGGTGACGGTGGCCGTGACCTCGTCGTGCGCGGTCACCGTGAACAGCGCCAGCACCACAGCCAGTGCGCCGAGCGCGACATAGAGCATCCGCATCAGCGAACGGTCCGCGTAGCGGCCGCCAACCAGGTTCCCGGCCACCATGCCCAGGCCGAACAGGGCCATCAGCCAGGTCACCGAGGCGTCCGCGAATCCGGCCACCTCGGTCATCATCGGCGCCACATACGTGATCGCGGCGAACACCCCGCCGAAGCCCAGCACGGTCATCGCCATCGCCAGCAGCACCTGCGGATTGCGCAGCACCGCCAGCTCGTGGCGCAGCCGCACCTCCCCCGAGCGCGCCTGCTCCGGAATCAGCCGGGCCACGCCCAGCAGGCCCAGCACGCCCAGTCCGGCGATGAACAGGAATGTGGCGCGCCAGCCGAGGTGCTGCCCGACCAGGGTGCCCAGCGGCACACCGACCACATTGGCGACGGTCAGCCCGGTGAACATCATGGCGATGGCTCCGGCCTTCTTCTGCGGCGCCACCAGGTCGGCGGCGACCACCGAGCCGATGCCGAAGAAGGCCCCGTGCGCCAGCGAGGCGACGATCCGTCCGGCCAGCATCACCCCGAAGGAGGGGGCCAGCGCGGAGACGGTGTTGCCGATCACGAACAGGCCCATGAGCAGCATCAGCATCCGCTTGCGCGGTATCCGGGTGCCCAGCACGGTCATCAGGGGGGCTCCGGCCACCACGCCCAGCGCATAGCCGGTGACCAGCAGGCCCGCGGTGGGGACGGCGACGCCGAAGGAGTCGCCGATCTGCGGCAGCAGCCCCATCACCACGAATTCGGTGGTGCCGATGCCGAAGGCCCCGATGGCGAGGGCCAGGAGTGCGAGAGGCATGGTCTGCCTTCCAGGAGTGCGGGCTTCCCAGGATTCGGAAGCGGGTACCTGGACGACATTAGTTGCACGCGCTGGTTAGTTGCAAACGCTGGTTATTGCAGCGGTGCCGTATCATCGAGGCATGACCGCAACGGACCCAGACCTCACAGCGCTGGCCCAGGGCTGGTGCGCCCTCTCGCTGCTGCACGGACGGATCGAGTCGCACATCGAGCAGGCCCTGCAGTCCGGGCACGACCTCAGCGTGCGGGAGTACTCACTGCTGGACGTCCTGAGCCGGCAGCACAGCGGCACCGGCGGCCACCTGCGGATGTCCCAGGTGGCCGAGGCCGTGGTGCTGAGCCAGAGCGCGACGACCCGGCTGGTCTCCCGCCTGGAGGACCGCGGACTGCTGGCCCGCTACCTCTGCCCCACGGACCGGCGCGGCATCTACACCGATGTCACCGAGGCGGGGCTGGCACTGCTGGAGCAGGCGCGGCCCACCAATGAGCGGACTCTGCGCGAGGCGCTGGACGCGGCGGGGCAGAACCCCGAACTGGCCCCGCTGGTGCGCGCCGTCAGCACGCTCCACGCCGTCCACGCGTAGGAGGTTCCGTCCGGCCTTCGGGTGCGGGTCGTGCGTGGCTTGTCGCGCAGTCCCCCGCGCCCCTACGGAGGTGCAACCGTCCCGCCGCGGTTCAGTTGCAGCCCCCTGGGGGCGCGGGGGACTGCGCGACAAGCCACGCACCGCCCGCACCCGAAAGTGCTACCCCAGCCCCCGGCGGGCGTCCTCGGCGAGCTCGTCCGCACCGCACCCCTCGGCCAGCGCCAGGGCCGTACGGAACCGTTCGGCCGCTTCCGCCTCGCGACCGTCCTCGCGCAGCGCCGTCGCCAGGTCGATTACGGCCCGGCTGTGCTCGTAGGGGGCCACGCAGCCCTCGAACCGGTCGACCGCCCTGCGCAGCAGCTCGACTTTGGCCCTGCGGTCCTCCGCGAACTCGGCGACCGCCCGCAGCGCCGTGCCGACGGCGGAGTCGGTGCCGAACCGTTCCGCCCGGACCAGCTGGTCCGCGGCCAGGGCCCGGGCCGTCCCGAGATCGCCCGACTGGGCGTGGGCCTGGGCCAGTGCCCGCTGCCACCCGCACCAGCCCGGGTTGCTCATCTCCCGGTGGTCCAACCGCTCCCCGGCGGCGGTGAGTTCGGCCAACGCCCCCTCCGCGTCGCCGAGCGCGAGCAGCAGCCCGCCGCGTACCGTCTGCGAGTCCGGGAAGACCACGGCCGCCGAGTACGGGGCCTGGAAGCGGTAGCGCTCGACCAGTTCGCGGGCGTCCGCCACCTTGCCGCGCGCCATCAGCACCGCCGCCAGTGTCCCCACCGCGAACCAGTGCACCGGCACGCCCTCGCCGCCGACGCGGTTGGCGATGGCCAGCCCCTCGCGGGCGCTGAGCTCGGCATCGGCCAGGCTGCCGGTGCGGTAGCGGATGTAGCCGAGGATGGTGTGCCCGAAGGCGAGATGGGCGCCGCGCCACCCGGCCTCCTCGTACTCGGCGATGCCCTGGGCGAACAGCTCCTCGGCGCGCTCGGGCAGGTCGGCGAACATGTAGACCAGCGACGCCAGGGTCGGCACCTCGAAGGCCCACTCCTGGTCGGTCCAGCTCAGCCCCTCCTCCTGGGCGAGGTCGGCGTAGTGCACGGCGGTGGCCACCGGCTCGCCGCGTACCACGGCGTCCCAGGCGCGCAGCCCGAACACATAGCGCTCCGCGGTGCCGATGGTCTGCTCGCCGCGCTCCAGCAGCAGAGCGAGGTCGGCCAGGCGTTCGGAGCGGTCCGCCGACCCCTCCTCGGCGGCGTCGAAGGCGCACCACATGAAGTTCCAGACCAGAAGCCGCAGCCGGGTCTGGTCGGATTCCGCCAGCGCGGCCGCCTCCGCGGTGGTCCGCGACGCCTCCAGCAGGCTGTTGCTGTGCGCCAGCGACTGGGCCAACCGGACGGTGATGCCCTCGTGCAGTTGGTCCGGCAGCTGCGGCTGCTCCAGCGCGGCCCGCAGATGGCCCACGGTCTGGGCCGGGTCGTAGAGCAGGGTGGAGCAGCCCAGCTCGAACAGCACCTCGGCCCGCTGGGCCGACGACGGGGGCTCCCGCAGCGCCCTGGCCAGGCAGCGCTGCGCCGTCTCCGGGGCGCCGGCCTGCATGAACGCCCTTGCCGCCGCGCGCAGTTGCTCGACCACCGCGGTGTCGCCCTGCGGCGGGATCTCCAGCCAGTGCCGGGCCGCGGTGATCGGGCCCTTGCCTGCGCCGAGGACGATCCAGCCGGCCCGGCCGTGCATACCGGTGCGCAGGTCGTCCGGGATGCCCCGGTAGACCGAGGTGGCGACCAGCGGGTGGATGAACTCCAGGATCTGATGGCCGGTCAGAATGCGGGCCTCGCGCAGCCGGTCGGCCGCCTCGGCGGCGTCGGCGGGGGTCAGTGCGGCGGTGGCGGCGGCGAGTTCCAGTGGGGTGTGGATGCCCAGCACCGACACCGCCCAGGCCAGTCGCACCGAGGAGGCGCCGAGCCGCTCCAGCCGCGCCAGCAGACCGCTGCCCTTGGTGGCCGCGGCCACGTCGCGCAGCAGCGGGCAGGACTCCTCGACCGGGGCCAGCCCGCGCTCCTGGGACTTGGCCAGCAGTTCGACCGTCTCGAAGGGGTTGCCGCCGGTCACCGCCCAGACCTCGCGGCAGAAGGCGTCCTCGACCCGTACCGGCGGGCTGCCGAACATCCTGCGCACCAGCGCCGCCACCGCGTCCGGGGTCAGCGCGGTGAGCCCCAGCGGCGTGGCCCCGTTGGCCCCGGCCATGGTGCGGAAGGAGGCCGGGTTGTCCGGGAGTTCGTCCGGGCGGTAGGCGGTGACCAGCAGCACCGGCAGGCCGTCGACCCGGGTCGCGAAGGAGGCCAGCCAGCTCAGCGACTCCGCGTCGGCCCAGTGCGCGTCGTCCACCACCAGGACCAGCGGGCCCCGGGAGACGGCGAGGTTGGTGACCACCCAGTCCAGACCGTCCCGGACGCCCTGCGGGTCGGGGGCGGCGGAGGCGGCCGCCTCGTCGTCCTGGGCCAGGCCGATCGCCGGGCCGACGATGTCCATCCAGCCGCCCAGGAGATCGCGCCGCTGCTGCTCACCGAGGCCGGCCAGCATCGGTTTCAGCAGCGCGCGGACCACGTGGAAGGCGGACAACTGCTCCTGCTCGCCGCCTCGGGCCGCCAGCACCAGCAGCCCGCGGTCAGCCGCCTCCTGGCGCACGGCTGCCAGCAGGCTGGTCTTGCCGAGGCCGGCGGCGCCCGTGTAGACGAGCAGCCGCTCGCCCGGCCGTGCGGGGACCGCACTGGCCGCCAGGCTGTCCAACGCGCCGCGAGCGGCTTCGAGTTCGACGCCGCGTTCCAGCAGAACGCCGCCGCCACCTGCATGCCTCTGCTCCGCCACGGTCCGAGCCTAGCGTCAACACGCCTGACGGGCGGGCCCCTTGCCGGAACCCGCCCGCCATCGAACTGCAGGAATCTTTGACGCTCCGTCACGGTTCCTACACAAACGGAGCTGTGACCCCGCTGTCTCCCGGTGGCGCCGCCGCGGCTACTGCTTCTGCAGCTCGCGCTCCGGCAGGGACTGCTCCTCCTTGCGGGAGGCGACCAGGCTGGTGACCGTGGTCACCGCCAGCACCACCACGATGAAGCCGAGCGAGAACGGGATGCCGATCTCCGGGGCCCAGTGCGCACCGGCCTCATGCAGGGCGTGCAGCAGCAGCTTCACGCCGATGAAGCCGAGGATCACCGAGAGGCCGTAGGAGAGGTGGACCAGCTTCTTCAGCAGACCGCCGATCAGGAAGTACAGCTGGCGCAGGCCCATCAGCGCGAAGGCGTTCGCGGTGAAGACGATGTAGGCGTCCTGGGTGAGGCCGAAGATGGCCGGGATGGAGTCCATCGCGAACAGGACGTCGGTGGTACCGATGGCCAGCATCACGATCAGCATCGGGGTGATCAGCCGCTTGCCGTTCTGCACCACCAGGAGCTTGGTGCCGTGGTAGCGGTCGGTCGCCGGGAAGCGGTTCTCGACGGCCCTGAGGAGCCGGTTCTCCTCGAACTCCTCCTCCGCACCGGCCCCGGCCTCCTTGATGAGCTTCCAGGCGGTCCAGATCAGGAAGGCACCGAAGATGAAGAAGACCCAGGAGAAGCCGGCGATGATCGCGGCGCCGGCGGCGATGAAGGCCGCCCGCAGCACCAGCGCGATCAGCACCCCGACCATCAGCACCCGCTGCTGGTAGATGCTGGGCACGGCGAACTTGGCCATGATCAGGATGAAGACGAACAGGTTGTCGACGCTCAGCGACTTCTCGGTGATGTACCCGGCGAAGAACTGCCCGGCAGGGGCCGAGCCGGAGTGCCACCAGAGGAAGCCGCCGAAGGCGACGGCCAGCAGGACCCAGACGGCCGTCCAGGTCCCCGCCTCCTTGAGCGAGACGTCGTGCGGCTTGCGTCCGCCGATGAAGAAATCTGCGGCGATCAGGGCGACCAGCACCCCGATGGTGGTGGCCCACATGGCCATGGAAACGTCCACGAACTGCTCCTTCGGCAAGTCGGATGGGCTGGCCGAAGGTCTCCTCCGCCCCGCCGCCATGGCGAACGGGGCCGATATTTCCGGGCGCGGTACGGACCGCCGCCGTGTTGACGGAAACATCGTTCTAGGGAGTACTCCCCTTCGAGATCCCATCATCCTCAGCGCTTGGTAAAACGCTGGTAAAGGAGGTGCATCTCGAAGGAAAGTGCAGGTCAGGGGCGTGTGCGCCGAGGTCTGAGCTGCAGGATCAGAGGTAGGGGGCGATGGCCGGGAGCATGTCCTGGAAGGTGCGGCCGCGGGCCGGCGCGCCGATGGCCGACATCTGCCAGCCGCCGCCGGAGTCCCGCTGCACCTTGGCCATCACCTGGCCGGTGTGCGCGCCGCCGCCGGTGAGGCTGTAGCGGGCCAGCTCCTGGCCGGTGCTCTCGTCGACCAGGCGGCAGTGCGCGTTCTCGACCTCCTGGAAGGTCTGGCCGGTGTAGGAGTTCACCGTGAACACGATCTGGTTGACGTGCTCGGGAACCCTGGAGAGGTCCACCAGGATCGACTCGTCGTCCTCGCCGCCGGCGCCACCGGTGAGGTTGTCGCCGGTGTGCCGCACCGAGCCGTCATTGCTCACCAGATGCTGGAAGAAGACCACATCGGCCAGTTGGTGGTCGGCGAAGAGCACCGCCGAGGCGTCCAGGTCGATCTGCCGGGCGCGCCGGCCGAACAGCCCCTTGCGCGGAGCGGCCTGCCAGCCCAGGCCCATCCGCACCACCGTGAGCGTGCCCCCGCCCGCCTTCTCCAGGCTGACGCTCTGACCCTTGTTCAGACTTACCGACATGACGGACATCCTCCCCGTTCCCGACGCGCTCAGACGCCTTGAAAGCAAGCCCGGCCGTCCAAAAGCAACCACGGCCTTCCAAAGACAAGCACTGACGCCCGACAGCAAACTCTACGCATGGAACGGGCGCGACGCTCACGCCATTCCGGCCTCGCGCATCTGGCGCAACTCCTTCTTCAGTTCGTTGACTTCGTCGCGCAGTCTGGCCGCCACCTCGAACTGCAGCTCGGCGGCGGCGGTGTGCATCCGGTCGGTCAGCTCGGCGATGAGCTCGGCGAGCTCGGCCGCGGGCAGTCCCTTGGCGTCGGCGGCGCCGCGCTTGCCGGCCGCGCCGAGCGCCGGGACCGGCGCCTTCGCTCCCCGGCCGCCCTTCACTCCGCCCGGCTGGCGGTAGCCGGTGCTCAGCAGCTCGCCGGTGTCGATGTCCTCGCGGGCGATGGAGTCGAGGATGTCGCCGATCTTCTTCCGCAGCGGCTGCGGGTCGATGCCGTGTTCGGCGTTGTAGGCCTGCTGGATCTCGCGGCGGCGGTTGGTCTCCTCGATCGCCTTCTCCATCCCCGGGGTGATCCGGTCCGCGTACATGTGGACCTGGCCGGAGACATTGCGGGCGGCGCGGCCGATGGTCTGGATCAGCGAGGTGCCGGAGCGCAGGAAGCCCTCCTTGTCCGCGTCCAGGATCGCCACCAGCGAGACCTCGGGCAGGTCCAGGCCCTCACGGAGCAGGTTGATGCCGACCAGGACGTCGTACTCGCCGGCCCGCAGCTCGCGCAGCAGCTCCACCCGGCGCAGGGTGTCGATGTCGCTGTGCAGGTACCGGACCCGGATGTCCAGGTCGAGCATGTAGTCGGTGAGGTCCTCGGCCATCTTCTTGGTGAGGGTGGTGACCAGGATCCGCTCGTCCTTCTCGGTGCGCAGCCGGATCTCGTGGATCAGGTCGTCGATCTGGCCCTCGGTGGGCTTGACCACGACCTCCGGGTCGATCAGGCCGGTCGGACGGATGATCTGGTCGACCTGGCCGTCGCCGCGCGCCAGCTCGAACTTGCCCGGCGTCGCCGAGAGGTAGACGGTCTGGCCGATCCGCTCCAGGAACTCCTCCCACTTCAGCGGGCGGTTGTCCATCGCCGAGGGCAGCCGGAAGCCGTGCTCGACCAGGGCGCGCTTGCGGGAGGCATCGCCCTCGTACATCGCGCCGATCTGCGGGACGGTGACATGGGACTCGTCGATGACCAGGAGGAAGTCCTCCGGGAAGAAGTCCAGCAGGGTGTTGGGCGCGGTGCCCGCGTCACGGCCGTCGATGTGCCGGGAGTAGTTCTCGATGCCCGCGCAGGTGCCGATCTGACGCATCATCTCGATGTCGTACGTGGTGCGCATCCGCAGCCGCTGGGCCTCCAGCAGCTTGCCCTGCTTGTCCATGGTGGCCAGGGTCTGCTCCAGCTCCGCCTCGATCCCGGCGATGGCGCGCTCCATCCGCTCCGGGCCCGCGACGTAGTGCGAGGCCGGGAAGACGTAGAGCTCCTGGTCCTCGCTGATGACCTCGCCGGTGAGCGGGTGCAGGGTGGTCAGCGCCTCGATCTCGTCGCCGAACATCTCGATCCGGACCGCGAGCTCCTCGTACACCGGGAAGATCTCGATGGTGTCGCCGCGGACCCGGAAGGTGCCGCGGGTGAAGGCGACGTCGTTGCGGGTGTACTGGATGTCGACGAAACGGCGCAGCAGCGCGTCCCGGTCGAACTCCTGGCCGACCTTGAGCTGCACCATCCGGTCGACGTACTCCTGGGGCGTGCCCAGGCCGTAGATGCAGGACACCGAGGCGACCACGATCACGTCGCGACGGGTCAGCAGCGAGTTGGTGGTGGAGTGCCGCAGCCGCTCCACCTCCTCGTTGATGGAGGAGTCCTTCTCGATGTAGGTGTCGGTCTGGGCGATGTACGCCTCGGGCTGGTAGTAGTCGTAGTACGAGACGAAGTACTCGACCGCGTTGTTGGGGAACAGCTCGCGGAACTCGTTGGCCAGCTGCGCGGCCAGGGTCTTGTTGGGCGCCATCACCAGAGTCGGCCGCTGGAGCTTCTCGACCATCCAGGCGGTGGTGGCGGACTTGCCGGTACCGGTGGCGCCGAGCAGGACGACATCCTTCTCACCTGCGCGGATACGGCGTTCCAGCTCGGCGATCGCGGTCGGCTGGTCGCCGCTGGGCTGGTAGGGACTGACGACCTCGAAGGGCGCCACTGTTCGCTCTAGATCGGTGATGGGTCTCACGGAACCAACCGTACGGCCCGGCACTGACAATCCGGCTCCGCCCGCCTGATTCCCGCTCGCGGTCGGCGCGGCCGGCCGCCCGCAGCCGATCCCCCCTCGGTCCCCGCCGCCGGTTCCGCCGTCAGCGCACCTTGGCGCTGTCGCGCGCCAGCGCCACCAGCCGGGACACCGCCCGCAGGTACTTCTTGCGGTAGCCGCCGTTCAGCATCTCCTCGCTGAATATCCGGTCGAACGGCAGCCCGGAGGCCACCACCGGCAGCTCCCGGTCGTACATCCGGTCGGCCAGCACCACCAGTCGCAGCGCGGTGCTCTGGTCCGCCACCGGGACCACCCCGGTCAGGCAGACCGCCCCGACGCCGTCCAGCAGGGCGCCGTACCGGCTGGGGTGCACGGCCGCCAGGTGCGCCAGCAGCTCCTCGAAGCCGTCCAGGGAGGCGGACCCGCCGAGCCCGGCGGCGACCGCGCCGACCTCCGCGTCGCTGTACGGCGCCGGGGCCTCGGGCAGACCGCGGTGCCGATAGTCCTGGCCGTCGATCCGGACGCTGTGGAACCGCGAGGACAGGCCCTGTATCTCGCGCAGGAAGTCGGCGGCGGCGAAGCGGCCCTCGCCGAGTTTGCCGGGCAGCGTGTTGGAGGTCGCCGCGAGCTTCACGCCGGCCTCGGCCAGCCGGCTCAGCAGCGTGGACACCAGCACGGTGTCGCCCGGGTCGTCCAGCTCGAACTCGTCGATGCACAGCAGCCGGTGCCCGGACAGCGCCTGGACGGCCTGCTGGAAGCCCAGCGCGCCGACCAGGTTGGTCAGCTCCACAAACGTGCCGAAGGCCTTGGGGCCGGGCGCGGCATGCCACAGCGAGGCCAGCAGGTGGGTCTTGCCGACGCCGTAGCCGCCGTCGAGGTAGATGCCGCCGGGACCGGCCGGGACCGGGATGGGGCGGCCGAACCAGCGCTTCTTCCCCGCCTGACCCTGCTTGGCCTGCTTGCCCTGCAGCATCGCGCCGGCGAAGGACTCCAGCACCCGGACCGCCTCGGCCTGGCTGGGCTGGGCCGGGTCGGGGATGTACGTGCTGAAGCGCGCGCCCTGGAACCGCGGCGGGGGCACCATCTCGGCGACCATCCGGTCGGCGGGCACCACCGGGCTGCGCGAGGTCAGCGAGGCGGGGCGCAGCTCCACCGTGGCGGAGGCCGTGGCGCAGGGGGTGGCGGAGGCCATGGCGTGCGCGGTGGCGGGGGCGGGCGTTTCAGCAGTCGGCACAGCTCCCAAGCGTACGGTCCCCCCACCCGTGGAAGACTCACGACTATGCGCCGACTGCTGCCGGAGACCCCGGATGTGACAGACCTCACCAGCCTGGCCGGGCTGGCCGAGGCCTACGCCTACCCCGAACCGCCCGGCCTGCCGTGGCTGCGCGCCAACATGGTGTCCAGCCTGGACGGCGCCTCGCGGCTGGAGGGCCTCTCCGACGGCCTCTCCTCCGAGGGCGACAAACGGGTCTTCGGGGTGCTGCGGGCGCTGGCCGACGTGGTCCTGGTGGGCGCGCAGACCGTACGCGCCGAGGGCTACCGTCCGGCCAGGGCCCGGGACGACTTCGCCGAGGCCAGGGCGGCCCGGGGCCAGCAGCCCGCCGCCGCGATCGCCGTCGTCACCCGCAGCCTGGACCTGGACCTGGACCAGCCGCTGTTCACCGAGCCGCTGGTGCCGACGGTGGTGGTCACCTGCGCGGGCGCCCCGGCGGACGCGCTCAAGGCGGCCGGCAGGGTGACCGAGGTGATCGTCGCCGGGGAGCAGCAGGTCGATCTGGCGGCAGCGGTCACCGCACTGGCCGAACGCGGCTGGACCAGGCAGCTCACCGAGGGCGGCCCGCGGCTGCTGGGCCAGCTCGTGGAGGCCGGCCTGCTGGACGAGCTGTGCCTCACCCTGGGGCCGCTGCTCTCGCCCGGGGACGCGCCCAGGATCACCGTTGGCCCGCCGGGTCTCACCCGGCCGATGGAACTGGTGGCTCTGCTTGAGGAGAAAGGTTTCCTCTTCGCCCGATACGCCCGTAGCGTGAACAGTCGTACCTAACGGAAGCGGATCATCCGCCTGCGAAGCGTGTCGGTCGTGCCATTCGTACCAGCGGTGCCGGGGGAAGCAGAAGGAGAAGGGGACGCGCGTGTTCACCACCGTACTTTTGATCGAGAAGGCTCTCTCCGCCGCCGATGTCGAACTGCTGACCACCTTGCACGGCGAGGAGCCGGTCTCCTTCCATGTGCTGATGCAGCCGCGTGGACGGCAGGACGAGTTCCTGCGCGCCGTCGACGACGTGGCCTTCGGCTACCTGGACCGGGCCGCCCACGAACGCGACGAGCCGCACGGCGCCGATGCCGTGGACACCGCGGCCGCGGGGCTCGCACACACCCTGGAGGAACTGCGGGCGGCCGGTGCCGAGGCCACCGGGCGGGTGGTCGAGAAGAACCCGCTGCAGGACCTCAGGGCCCTGGTCGCCGACGTGTCGGCGGACGAGGTCATCGTGCTGGCCGCGCCGCACTGGATCGAGGGGCTGTTCCACCGCGACTGGGCCTCGCAGGCCCGGCACAAGGTCGGCGTCCCGGTGCTGCAGCTCTTCGCCCAGCAGGACTGACGCCGGACCGCCGGCCGCCGGACTGCTGGCAGAATCGTGCCAGCCCGTCCCGCCGCAACCCCCGGAGAGCACCAGTGACGTCCCCTGCCCCCGCCAGTGCCGCCGACCTCGCCGCACCGCACTTCATCGGGATCGGCGGCGCGGGCATGTCCGGCCTGGCCAAGATCCTGGCGCTGCGCGGGGCGAAGGTCTCCGGCAGCGACGCCAAGGAGTCCACCGTCGTGCTGGCGCTCAAGCAGCTCGGCGCCGAGGTCTTCGTCGGACACGCGGCCGAGCACGTTCCGGCCGGGGCGAGCTGCATCGTCGTCTCCAGCGCCATCCGCGAGGACAACCCGGAGCTGGTCGCCGCGCACGAGCGCGGGCTGCCGGTGATCCACCGCGCGGACGCGCTGGCCGCGCTGATGCGGGACCGCCGCGCGCTGGCGATCGCCGGCACCCACGGCAAGACCACCACCACCAGCATGCTCGCGGTCAGCCTCACCGCCCTCGGCCTGGACCCCTCCTTCGCCATCGGCGGGGACCTCAACGAACCCGGCAGCAACGCCCACGACGGCACCGGCGAGATCTTCGTCGCCGAGGCAGACGAGAGCGACCGCAGCTTCCAGAAGTACTCCCCCGAGGTCGCCGTCGTCCTCAACGTGGAGCTGGACCACCACGCCAACTACGCCTCCATGGACGAGATCTACGAGTCCTTCGAGGCCTTCGTCGCCCGGATCGTGCCCGGCGGCACCCTGGTCGTGGACACCGACCACGCGGGCGCGGCGGAGCTCGCGGCGCGGGTGTCCGGCCGCGAGGACCTGACCGTGGTCCGGGTCGGCGAGTCCGAGGGCGCCGACGTCCGCATCCTGTCGATCGCCGCCCGCGGAATGACCAGCGAGGTCACCGTACGGCTCGACGGCCGCGAGCTGGTGTTCACCGTCTCCGTCCCCGGCCGCCACTACGCCCACAACGCCGTAGCCGCGCTGGCCGCGGGCGTCGCGCTGGGCGTGCCGGCCGCCGAGCTGGCCCAGGCCCTCAGCAGCTACCAGGGCGTGCGCCGCCGACTCCAGCTCAAGGGCGAGGCCCGCGGCGTCCAGGTGATCGACTCCTATGCCCACCACCCCACCGAGATCGCCGCCGACCTGGAGGCCATCAACGCCGCAGCCGGCGCCGGCCGGGTCCTGGTGGTCTTCCAGCCGCACCTGTTCAGCCGCACCCAGCAGCTCGGCGCCGAGATGGGCGAGGCGCTGTCGCACGCCGACGCCGCGGTCGTCCTGGACATCTACCCGGCCCGCGAGGACCCGGTCCCCGGTGTCACCAGCGACCTGGTCATCGCCGCCGCCCGGGCCCACGGCGCCGACGTCATCCCGGCCCACTCGCTCGCGGACGTGCCCGACCTGGTCGCGGGAATGGCCAAGGAGGGCGACCTTGTTCTCACCATGGGCGCCGGCGACGTCACGTTCCTCGGCCCCGAGATCCTCGCCCGCCTCGCCTGAAAGGCAGGACATCTGATGTCGTACGAGATCGAGAAGACCGACGCGGAGTGGCGCGAGCAGCTCACCCCTGCCGAGTACGCCGTCCTGCGCGAGGCCGGGACCGAGCGCCCGGGGGTCGGCGAGTACACCGACACCAAGACCGAGGGCGTCTACTCCTGTCGCGCCTGCGGCAACGAGCTGTTCAGCTCCGAGACCAAGTTCGACAGCCACTGCGGCTGGCCCAGCTACTTCTCCCCCCTCGCCGAGGACCGGGTGCAGTACATCGAGGACACCACCATGGGCATGCGCCGCGTCGAGGTCCGCTGCGCCAAGTGCGGTTCCCACCTCGGCCACGTCTTCGAGGGCGAGGGCTACGACACCCCCACCGACCAGCGCTACTGCATCAACAGCATCTCCCTGAAACTGCGCCCCGCCGGGGAGTGACCACGGGGGCACCCACGAAGTACCACCGCTTGTTGGAGCCTCCCGTGCTGCGACCGCAGCAGGGGAGGTTCCCGGCCGCTCGGCCCTTTCGTGGTGGCCGGGAAGGGCGGCTGTCGCACCGTGGAGAGGGTCAGCGCTGCTCCCACTGCTCCGGCCATCGTCTCGGCCCGGACCATGCGCAGGCCGAGGGCGCGGCGAACAGGCCGAGATCGCCGTTCCGCTTCTCGTAACCCGCGATGACGAACGGCAGTTGGCGTTCGCGGACGATGTCCGGGGCGGTCGCCCAACGGCTTTCCGCCGACACCGTCCCTGACGCTTGCGGCGCTCGGCGCGATGCCGCTGCCTGCGGCGGCATCGACCGCGGTCAGGTGTCGAGCCAGTGGCGGCGGCCGATGCTGATCAGGCGGAGTTGTCGGCGGGCGGTGGCGACTATGCGCTGTTCGGTGTCGCGGTCGCCGTCGGCTTCCAGGAGGGCGGCGACCGTGGTGACCGTGTGGTCCGCGTAGAGGTCGGCCAGCATCCGCAGGTCCGCCTGGTCCCAGCCGGCCGACTGGGGTTGCGCGGCGAGGTCGTCGGCCAGGTCATCTGCGAACTGGCGGATCCGGGCGGCGATGGCGTCGCGTACCGGGCGCACGCCGCCGTGCCGCTCGCGGATCAGGAAGCGGAGGCGCGCGCGGTGCTCGTGGACGTACCGGGCGACCACGTCGATGCTGCGGTCGATCACCTCGTCGGCGTCGGCCTGCTCGGAGCGGATGGCCCGGACCATCGTGCGCAGGCTGCCGAAGGACTCCTCGACCAGCGCCATGCCGAACGCGGGCAGGTCGGGGAAGTGCCGGTAGAAGCCGCTGGGGGTGAGGCCGGCCTCCCGGGTGACCTCGCGCAGGCCCAGGCTGCTCAGGCCCTGGTGCTCCAGCAGTCGCAGCCCGGCGTCCAGGAGGGACTGCCGGGTCTGCTGCTTCTGGGACTGTCGCGGACCTAGGGTGTGGCTCATCTCATACAGTAAACAACTGTTCTCCGACGTTGGCGAATGCGGGGCAACGGTACGATCGAGTCATTCAGTGAACGACTGTGCTCTGAATTCTCGCGAAGGAAGCACCGTGGTCCTCCTCCTTGCCCTTCTCGCCCTGAGCACCACGCTCTGGGGCGCCGCCTCCTACCTCAGTCCCTCCGCCCTGGCCCTCGGCTGCACCGTGATCGGCTGCTGGCTGCTGGTCTTCGCCGTCCGCGAGCGGATCGCCCGGACCCGCCGTCGCACCGACCTGGAGGGCTGACCCATGACCGCAGTACGTGCGCAGGCCGCATCGACGCACAGCCGGGAGGGCGACGACACCGCCGTCGCATCGTTCGTCCTCGGCCTGCTCGGACTGTTCTTCCTCAACATCGCTCTCGGCCCGCTGGCGATCGCCCTGGGCGGCGTCTCCCTGGCCCGTGGGACCGGCCGCCGCGGCCGCGCCCTGCTGGGCCTGGCCCTCGGCATCGCCGACCTGGCGGTGCTCGCCGCGGTGATCGGCATGCACCAGGGCGGCGTCAGCTGGAGCACCATCGTCTGACCGCGGGGCCCGTCCCTTCAGGACGACGGGTCGAGGTCGTGGGCGAGGCGGCGGAGGCGGGGGCCGTAGTCGGGGTGGGCCAGGGCGTGGGCGAACTGGGCGACGAGGTAGTCGGCGGGGTTGCCGGTGTCGTACCACCGGCCCTGGATGACCTGGCCGTAGGCGGCGCGGGTGGCGGCGTAGGCGTTGACGGCATCGGTGAGGTAGATCTCGCCGGTGCGGTGCTCGTACCAGCGGCGGGTCAGCTCGCGCAACTCGTCGACGATGCCCGGGGTGATCACATAGCCGCCGATCGCCGCGTAGGAGCTGGGCGCCTGCTCCGGGTCGGGTTTCTCGACCAGGGCGTTGATCCGCAGCAGGCCCCCGCCCAGATCCTCCTTGACCTGCGGGACGCCGTAGCGGCCGGCCTCGGACGGGTCGATCGGCAGCAGCGCCAGGACCGGGCAGCCGGTCTGCTCGTGGGCGCGGATCAGTTGCTGGGCGCGGGGCACCTCCGCCACGAAGACGTCGTCCGGCCAGAGCACCAGCACCGGCTCGTCGCCGAACGAGCGGGCGGCGTTGAGCACCGGGGTGCCGTTGCCGTACGGGCCGTGCTGGTCCAGGTAGGTGATGTGGCCGCGCCGGGCCAGCTCCGCGACCTCCTCCACCGCGTCGGCGAAGGCCGCCTTCCCGTCCGACCGCAACTGCTGCACCAGTGCCGGGTTCGGCCGGAAGTGGTCCTGGATCAGCGACTTGCCGCCGCTCACCACGATGGTGATGTCGGTGATCCCGGAGGCCACCAGCTCCCGTACCGTGTGCTCGATCACCGGCTTGTCGCCGACCGGCAGCATCTCCTTCGGCGTCGCCTTGGTCAGCGGCAGCAGGCGCGAGCCCAGCCCGGCGGCGGGAATCACCGCCCTACGGATCGTCGTGGCCATCAGCAGTCCCCTTGCTCGACAGGGTCTTGCCCGGCAGGACCGGGCCGGTCGGCACAGCCCCGGCGACGCTACCAACCCGGCCCGGTGTGCGGCACCCGGCTAGCGGTAGCGGAGCTCGGCGAGTTCGGTGGTGAGCTTGGTGCGGACGGCCGGGATCCGGGCCAGAACCGGGAGCAGGGCGTTGCGCGCGGCCCTGGCCAGCGGGTTGCGGGTGGTCGCGACGCGGGTCATCCGGTCGGTGAAGGCGACCACCCGCAGGGCGACCGGGCGGCGCTGCGGCTCGTAGCGGTCCGGCTCGGCCTCGGCCAGGGCCCGGCCGAGGGCGTAGGCGTCCTGGATGCCCGTGTTCATGCCCTGGCCGCCCGCAGGGCTGTGCACATGGGCGGCGTCGCCGGCCAGGAACAGGCGTCCGGCCCGGTAGTGGTCGGCGACCCGGTGGTGCACCCGGAACCGCGAGGACCAGGCGACAGCGGTGACCTTGGCCTGCCCGGGGGCCCGCTCGTCGAGCAGTTGCTGGACGAAGGGCAGGCCGGGCTCGGCCGGGGCCTCGTCCACGGTCGCGACCACGCGGTAGTGGCCACCGGGGAGCGGGGCGACCACGCTGATCCCGAGGACGCCGAAGTTCAGCGAGACCTCCTCGCGACCGGGGGCCCAGTCCATCTCGACGTCGGCGAGGACGAAGGACTCGCCGTAGGCGGAGCCGGCGAAGCCGATCCCGGCCGCCTCCCTGACCGCGCTGTGCATGCCGTCCGCGCCGACGGCGTAGGCGGCGCGCAGGGTCTCGCCGGTGCTGGTGGTGACGGTCACGCCGTCCTCGTCCTGCTGCACGTCGCTGACCTCGTACGGGCGGTGGACGTCGCCGCCGAGCTCGCGCAGCCGGGCCAGGAGCACTGCCTCGGTCTGGTCCTGAGGCACCATCAGCGCGTACGGGTAGGCCGTCGGCAGCTTGCCGAAGGTGGTGCCGACCAGCTCGCGGGCGCCGTCGCGGACGGTGAACCGGTCGATCTTCAACCCGCGGGCGACCAGTTCCCGGTCCGCACCGAGTTCGTGCAGCACCTCCAGGGTGCGGGCGTGGACCACGGCGGCGCGGGAGGTGTTTGCCCCCTCGGCCAGCCGGTCCAGCAGGACGTAGTCGATGCCGGCCCCGGCCAGCGTGACGGCGAGCGCGAGGCCGGTAGGACCGGTCCCGACGATGGCGACCGTGGTGCTTGCGGGAAGAGCTGTGGCGTTCATCCGAGCCTCCGAGTGTCGTGCCAACGTCTGTTGGCATTACTGTCCCGCAGCCTCCGCTTGAATGTCAACAGGTGTTGGCCTACGTTTGTTGGCATGACTTCCGCACAAGATCCTCAAGCACCCCGCCCTGCGGAGAAGCGCTCCGACCGCACCAAGGCCGTCATCCTCCGCGCGGCCCGCGACCGCTTCGCCTCCGACGGCTACGAGCGCACCACCATCCGCGCCGTGGCGGCCGACGCCGCCATCGACCCGTCGATGGTGATGCGTTACTTCGGCAGCAAGGAGCGGCTGTTCGACGCGGCCCTCGCCATCGACCTGCGCCTGCCGGACCTCACCGCCGTCGCCCCGCAGGATCTGGCCCGCACGCTGGTCCGGCACTTCCTCGACCGCTGGGAGAGCGACCCGGCCGACGACGCGCTGCTGGTGCTGCTGCGCTCGGCGGTCACCAATGAGCGGGCCGCGCTGCGGATGCACGAGATCTTCGCGACCCAGGTGGCCCCCGCCCTGGGGGCCGCGCTGGGACCGCAGGCCGCGGCGGTCGCCCCGGTGCTGACCACGCAGTTGCTCGGCCTGGCCCTGACCCGCTATCTGATCCGGCTGCCCGCGATCACCGCGCTCGCCCCGGAGCAGCTCGTCGACGCCCTGGCACCGGCCGTGCAGGCAACGGTGCTCGCGGCGGCGGACGCGGCGCAGGCCGGCTCCCGGTCGGCGGTCCCACGGTCGGCCGACCCGCGCTGACCCCGGTGCGGCGAATCGGGCGAACGGAGCAAGTCGCGCGCCACGCCGCCGGAAAGCTCAAATCTAGCTCTGAGAATGGTGGCCGGGGCTTCCCCCTTCGGCGGCCCGGGGAGATGCTCAGCACCATGGAGCCGGGTGCGGGGGACCCGGCTCCTCTGCCTTTTGGAGGTGCGGGGTGAGCCTTGACGTCTCGTTCACCGTCTCCGGGGCCGCTGTAGGGGCGGCCTCGTTGAATCTGCTCAGGTGCGCGGTCCGTGAGCGGGGGCGGAACCGCCCCTGGTCGGAGCCGCCCGCGCTGCCGGAACCGTCGGAGCGGTCCGGGCGGGCCACCGCCAACCGGCTGATGGCCTGGGCCCTGCTGCTGACACTCGCGTTGGGCACGGTGGCGACGCTCGGCTGGGCCGACGACAGCATCCAGGGCACCCAGGGGCTGGACCGCGATCCGCCGCTGCTGGGGACCGCGGTGCTGTGCGCGGCCGGCACGGTCGTGCTGATCGCGGTCAACGCCTTGGCCCGCAGGGTCCCTGACCGACCGTCAGCAGGCCGCGGCGCCGTGGCCGGACGCCAGGACCGGTGGAGATCCGTGTCCGGCGTCGGCCGCTGACCAAAGCCCCCCGCTTCCGCCCGGCACTTCGGCCCGGGACGGCACCGCGGCCCGGGCCGGTGCGGCTCAGGCCAGTCCGGCCAGCAGCTCCGCGATCGGCCTGCGGCGCCCGGTGAAGAAGGGCACCTCCTCGCGGACGTGCCGCCGGGTCTCCGAGGCGCGCAGGTCGCGCATCAGGTCGACGATCCGGTAGAGGTCGTTCGCCTCGAACGCCAGCAGCCACTCGTAGTCGCCGAGCGCGAAGGAGGCGACCGTGTTGGCCCGGACGTCGGGGTAGCCGCGGGCCAGCATCCCGTGCTCCATCAGCAGCCGGCGGCGCTCGGTGTCCTCCAGCAGGTACCACTCGTAGGAGCGGACGAAGGGGTAGACGCAGATGTAGTCGCGCGGGGTCTCGTCCGCGAGGAACGCCGGGACGTGCGACTTGTTGAACTCGGCGGGGCGGTGCAGCGCCATGCTCGACCAGACCGGCTCCAGTGCGCGGCCCAGCCGGGTGCGGCGGAAGCGGTTGTACGCCTCCTGCAGGTCGTCGCTGTCCTCGGCGTGCCACCAGATCATCAGGTCGGCGTCGGCGCGCAGCCCGGAGACGTCGTAGGTGCCGCGGACGGTGACGTCCTTCTCGGCGAGCTGCGCGAACAGCTCCTCGACCTCGGCCGCGTGGGCGGTGCGGTCGTCCGGGAGCACGTCCCTGAGCCGGAACACCGACCACAGGGTGTACCGGATGACCTTGTTGAGGTCGCGTGCCTTCGGCTTGTTCTCACTGCTTTCGGTCATGCGCCCATTGTCCCTTCCCGGGCGAGCGCCCCCTGCACCAGGGTTGCCGCCCGCCAGGCACTGGCGATGCAGGCGGGGATGCCGACGCCCTGGTACGCAGCGCCGCACAGGGCCAGCCCCGGCAGTCCGGCGATTTGCTTCTCGATCCGGTCGACCCGGTCGAGATGGCCCACCGGGTACTGCGGCAGGCCGGCCCGCCAGCGGGTGACCGTACTGGCCCGCGGCACGGCGGTGATGCCGGCGGCCTCGGCCAGGTCCCGCAGTGAGCGGGCGACCAGGTCGGCGTCGTCCCGGTCCAGGTCCTGCTCCTCGTTGTGCCGCCCGACCGAGGTGCGCAGCACGAAGGTGTCGGGGGCGGCCTCGGCCAGCCAGCGCCACTTGTTGCTGGAGAAGGTGGAGGCCTTGATCGAGCGTCCGTCGACCGGCGGCACCAGGAAGCCGCTGCCGGCCGGCTCGCCGAGCTCGGAGCGGTCGAAGGCCAGCGTGACCAGCGCCATCCCGGCGTACTCCACCTCGGCCAGCTCGGCGGCGGCGGCCGGTGCCTCGGCGGCCAGCAGTCGCGCCGCGGCCGGGGCCGGAACGGCCAGCACGACGGCGTCG
Organism: Streptacidiphilus carbonis; assembly: GCF_000787775.1. GTDB lineage: Bacteria > Actinomycetota > Actinomycetes > Streptomycetales > Streptomycetaceae > Streptacidiphilus > Streptacidiphilus carbonis. The sequence continues at coordinate 54,341 of NZ_BBPM01000004.1, forward strand.
GCCGCCAGCAGCTCCTCCCCCGCACCGACCTGCCAGCCGTCGGGGGTACGGCTGAGCGAGCGCACCTCGGTACCGAGACGCAGCTCGACCCCGGCGGCACGGCAGGCCTCCGCGACGGCGAGCGGGAGGCGGCCGATTCCGCCGTCGATGCCCTGGAAGACCGGGGCGGGGTTGGCCGGAGTGGCCGCCTGCAGCGCCCGCACGCCCTGGACCAGCGAGCCGCCGCCGCGTGCGGTGGCCAGCAGCTGCGGGACCGCGGCGCGCAGCGACAGCTGGTCGGCGTGCCCGGCGTAGACGCCGCCGAGCAGCGGTTCGACCAGCCGGTCGACGACCTCGCGGCCGAGCCGCTCGGCGATGTAGGCGCCGACGGCGACGTCGTCGCCGACCTCGGAGGCCGGGCGGTCCGGATCCAGGTCCTCGTCGATCCTGGCCAGGCCCTCGGGCGAGAGCACGCCGGAGTCGGCGAGCGCCTCCAGGTCTCCGGGGACGCCCATCACCTGCCCGGTGGGCATGGGGCGCAGCGCGCCCCTGGTCCAGATCGCCGCCTTGGCGGTGGCCGGCGGCTGCAGGGCGTCGCCCAGGCGTACGGCACGGGCCAGCGCGACCGCCTCCGGCCGGCGGGCCAGCATGGACTCGGCCCCGAGGTCGACCCGGATGCCGGCCAGCTCACCCGTTCGGAGCTTGCCGCCGAGGCGGTCGCCCGACTCCAGCAGGGTGACCCGCGCGCTGCGGGGCGAACCGTCGGCGCCGGACAGCCGGGCGGCGGCGGCCAGGCCGGCGATTCCTCCGCCGACGACCACGACATGGGGCAGGGGGCCTGTGCTCTGCATGGACGTCACTCTCGCACATGCGCCCGCGTTGCCCCGATCGTGACCTCGATGTGATGCCAGCGTGCGGAACCGGTCACCGGGCAGCGGGGTCCCATTGGCGAACCGGCCCGCGGCGGGCGGGCCCAGCGGAGGGGGAGGACCGGACATGAGGCAGTCAGGCAGCAGACGGAGCAGGCGCCGGGGCACGGCGCTCGGGGCGGTGGTACTGGCCGGCGGGCTGGCGCTCGGGGCGTGCAGCGCGAGCAGCGAGCACGGCAGCTCGACCGCCGCCGGCGGCGCGGCGAACAGGGCGGCGTCGGCGCCCCAGGCCCAGGCCGGAACTGCCGGCAGCGGTTCGAGCGCGGCCGGCAAGAGCGCCGGGGGCACCTCATCGGCGCAGCTGCAGGCCGCCCAGGCCGCGCGGTCGATCATCTACACCGGTGAGATCCAGCTGCGCACCGGCGGGGTGGACGCGGCCGCCGCCCGGGCGGAGGCGCTGGTGAAGTCGGTGGGCGGCTACATCGACTCGGAGGTGACCGGCACCGTCGGCAGCATCCCCTATGTCCCCTACCCGGCGGCCTCCGACGGCGGCACAGGCTCGACGGCGCAGACCCTCTCCCCGCCCGCGGACGCCAGCGGCGACTCGGCCCAGCTGGTGCTGCGGGTGCCGGCCGCCTCCTACGACGGCGTCTTCAGCCAGCTGCAGACCCTCGGCACGGTGCTGGCGCAGCAGCGCACCGCGCAGGACGTCACCCAGCAGGTGGTGGACCTGGACAGCCGGGTGAAGTCGGCGCAGGCCAGCGTGGCCCGGGTGCGGGCGCTCTACGACAAGGCGCAGAGCATCGCCGACATCACCACGCTGGAGCAGGACCTCACCCAGCGCGAGTCCGACCTGGAGTCGCTGGAGGCGCAGCAGCAGGCCCTGGAGTCGCAGGCGGCGATGTCGACGGTGACGCTGGAGCTCTACGCCAAGGCGACCGCCCCGGCGGCGCCGCACGGCAGGAGCGCGGGGGGCGCCGCGCTCTCGGCTCTGAAGAGCGGCTGGCACGCGCTCTATCTGACGTTCCGTTGGCTGCTGGTCGTGCTCGCGGCGGTGCTGCCGTTCCTGGTGCCGATCGGGCTCCTGATGTGGCTGGTCCAGGTGCTGGCCCGGCGCAGGCGGCTCCGCGCCGAGCCGGAGCTGGAGCTGGAGGCTCAGCCCGCGGGGGGCGGATCGCCGTCGTCGGACCAGGGGGCTTAAGACGGTACTTCGGATGCGGTGTGCGCATGTCTCCGCGCGCAGTTCCCCGCGCCCCTATTGGCTCTGCAACCGGCCCAGTTGCAATCGTCAGGGGCGCGGGGAACTGCGCGGACAGAAACCATGGACGTGCCGCACCCGAAGAACCACCGGACCGCCGGAGCCGTCAGCGCTGGGTGGCCTCGTGCACGTGGGCGACCAGGCGGGTCAGGGTGTCGGGGTCGGTGCTGGGCAGCACCCCGTGGCCGAGGTTGAAGACATGTCCGCGTCCGCTCGCCTCGGCCGCCGCCAGCACCTCCTCGGTCTTGGCGCGGACCGCCGCCTCCGGCGCGAACAGCAGCGTCGGGTCGAGGTTGCCCTGCAGCGCCTTGCCGGGGGCGACCCGGCGGGCGGCCTCGTCCAGCGGCACCCGCCAGTCGACGCCCACCACGTCCGCGCCGGTGTCGCCCATCAGGCCGAGCAGCTCGCCGGTGCCCACGCCGAAGTGGATCCGGGGCACCCCGTAGCCGGCGACCGCGTCGAACACCTTGGCGCTGGCCGGCATCACCGAGCGGCGGTAGTCCTCGGGGGCCAGCGCGCCGACCCAGGAGTCGAACATCTGCACCGCCGAGACCCCGGCCTCGATCTGCACCTTGAGGAACCCGGCGGTGATGTCGGCGAGCCGGTCCAGCAGCTCCGCCCACAGCTCCGGGTCGCCGTACATCAGCGCCTTGGTGTTCTCGTGGTTCTTCGACGGGCCGCCCTCGACCAGGTAGCTGGCCAGCGTGTAGGGCGCGCCGGTGAAGCCGATCAGCGGGGTGGCGCCCAGCTCGGCGGTGAGCAGCCCGACGGCCTCGGTGACGTAGGTCACGTCGCCGGGCTCCAGCGGCCGCAGCTGCTGCAGGTCGGCGCGGCTGCGGATCGGGTTGGCGACGACCGGGCCGATGCCGGGCTTGATGTCGAGGTCCACGCCGATCGCCTTGAGCGGCACCATGATGTCGCTGTAGTAGATGGCGGCGTCCACCTGGTGGCGGCGCACCGGCTGCAGGGTGATCTCCTTGACCAGCTCCGGCATCATGCAGGAGTCCAGCATGGCGATGCCCTCACGGACCTTCAGGTACTCGGGCAGCGACCGCCCGGCCTGGCGCATGAACCACACCGGGGTGTGCGGCACCTCCTCACCCCGACAGGCCCTCAGGAACGCCGAGTCTTGCACCGCACCGGACTTCGCCACCGTCTCACTCCCGCTGTCGCTCACGGCACAAATCCTCGCATGCGCGCAACGCGGTCCGTGACCGGCCCGTGGTGCCTCCCGCACGCGAAGGTGCCCGCGTCTTACTCTTCCGGCATGGCAGCGGTCAGCGGGCACCCAGCGAGCGAGGACGGAACCCCCGGCGTACCGCCGGCCTTCCGTGAGGCCGTGGAGGCGCTGCGCGGTACGCGGCTGCGCCCCGAGGTGGTCATCGGCGACACCCCGGCGCCGCGCAAGCTCGCCTCCTACGCCTTCGCTCTGACGGCCACCGTGGAGGTGGACGGCGAAGAGCTGGCGGACGGACGGCTGGTGCTGCTGCACGAACCGGGCGGGCACGATGCCTGGGACGGCGAGTTCCGGCTGGTCTCGATGGGCCGAGCGGAGCTGGAGCCGGAGATGGGCTCCGACCCGCTGCTGGGCGAGGTCGGCTGGTCCTGGCTGATGGATGCGCTGACCCAGCAGGGCGCCCGCTGGACCGAGCCGAGCGGCACGGTCACCCGCTGCTCCTCGCAGTACTTCGGCGGGCTGGCCGAACGCGAGGGCTCCACCGAGATCGAGATCCGCGCCTCCTGGACCCCGCTCCGGCACGACCTGCCCGGCGCGGGCTTCGGCGAGCACCTGCGGGCCTGGTGCGAACTCCTCTGCCAGTGCGCCGGCCTGCCCCCCGCCCCGCCGACCGGCGCCGACCCGGGCGGTTCCACGGCCGGCGCGGGCACTGTGGCGGGCGTGGTGCCGATGCCCACGCGCCGCCGTCCGGTCTGACCGCCCTGCCGCACACATTTCGGTCAGGCGTTCGGCGTGTCGACCGCTTTTGATCACTTTAGGGTGACTTACGCTCGGTCGAGCTGGTCAAAATGCACGAACTGCCCGATTTGGCGCTCACTCAATCGTGATCATTCGCTAAAGCCGGGCAAGCATCATGCCGAAGCAGTCAGTGACCCTTTCCACACGAGGACCCCACCCCATCTGCAGCTGACCGGGTCTTCGCGCCATCCCTCAGGAGGCCTGGTGTCTGTTCTTCTCGAGCACCCCGCAAACCTGGTCGCCTATCGTCCGACCAAGCCCACCGCGATGGTGGTCGTCGCGGACCCGCGGGTCCGCAGCACCGTCACCCGGCACCTCTGGGCCCTGGGCGTTCGCGACGTGATCGAGGCTTCCTCACTCGCCGAGGCCCGTCCCCGGGTCGGCACCCCCCGCGACATCTGCATCGCCGACGTCCACCTCCCCGACGGGTCCGGGCTGGCGATCCTCGCCGAGACCCGCGCCGCGGGCTGGCCCAACGGCCTGGCCCTGTCCGCGGCCGACGACATCGGCGCGGTCCGCAGCGCGCTGGCCGGCGGGGTGAAGGGGTACGTGGTCACCGGCACCCGGGTCAACACCGGCCTGCCGCAGCGTCCGGGCATGGCCGGCGCCCCCGGGCTGGGCGGCCGGCCCGGCCTGCCGGGCCACCTCCGCCGTCCGGGGATGCCCCCCGGCGCACCGGGCGGCGCCCCCGGCACCGCCACCG
>NZ_BBPM01000004.1:59516-92865 GCF_000787775.1 Streptacidiphilus carbonis
CCGGGGATGCCCCCCGGCGCACCGGGCGGCGCCCCCGGCACCGCCACCGGCGCGCCCGGCACTCCCCCGCCGCCCGCCTACCGCGAGCTGTCCGGGCGCGAGGTGGAGGTGCTCCGCCTGGTCGCCGAGGGCCAGTCCAACAAGGCGATCGGCGTCGCCATGGGGCTGTCCGCGCTCACCGTGAAGAGCCACCTCGCCCGGATCGCCCGCAAGCTGGGCACCGGCGACCGGGCCGGGATGGTCGCGGTCGCGCTGCGGACCGGGATCATCCACTAGTACGACCGGTGCCCCACCGTACGACGGAACGTTCCTCCGCCCGTCACGGTGGGGTGCCGCCGGGTCCGGGTGCGGCGCCGCGACCGTGCGCCGCCTGTACGGCCCCGTGCGCGCAGGCGGACGGGAAGGCGCACGGGCGTAGGCTTGGCGCGTGACCGACGCCCGCGAAGCCACCAGCGACAGCACCGACGACGCCACCGGCAGCCACGCTGCCGCCGACGGGGTCGGCACCCCGGAGGCCGGCGGTCCGATTCCGCTGCTGGAGCCGCGCGAGGGGATCCCCCCGGTGGTCGCCGACGACGCGGCCCTCGCCGAGATCGTGGCCCGCTTCGCCGCCGGCACCGGCCCGGTCGCCATCGATGCCGAACGCGCCTCCGGCTACCGCTACGGACAGCGGGCGTACCTGGTGCAGCTGCGCCGCCAGGGCGCGGGCAGCACCCTGATCGACCCGGTCGGCTGCCCCGACCTGTCCTCCCTCGGCGCGGTCCTGGCCGACACCGAGTGGGTGCTGCACGCCGCCACCCAGGACCTGCCCTGCCTGGCCGAGCTGGGCATGCGGCCGACCACGCTGTTCGACACCGAGCTGGCAGGCCGCATCGCCGGCTTCCCCAGGGTCGGACTGGGACCGATGGTCGAGAGCGTGCTGGGCTTCACCCTGGAGAAGGGCCACTCCGCCGTCGACTGGTCCACCCGTCCGCTCCCCGAGCCCTGGCTGCGCTACGCCGCACTGGACGTCGAGGTGCTGGTGGACCTGCGGGACGCGCTGGAGCAGGAGCTGGAAGCCCAGGGGAAGCTGGAGTGGGCCAAGGAGGAGTTCGCCGCGATCGCCGCCGCCGGGCCGCCCGCGCCCAGGGTCGACCCCTGGCGCCGGACCTCCGGGGTGCACAAGGTGCGCCGCCGCCGACAGCTGGCCGCGGTCAAGGAGCTGTGGCAGAACCGGGACCGGGTCGCCCGCGAGCGTGACATCTCGCCGGGCCGGATCCTCTCCGACGCCGCCATCGTCGCCGCGGCCCTGGCCATGCCTGCCAACATCCACGCGTTGCAGGCGCTGCCCGGCTTCGGCCCACGGGTGCACCGCCGGGCGCTGGAGCAGTGGTTCGGGGCGGTCGAGGCGGCCCGGGCGATCCCCGAGGCGCAGCTGCCGCCGCCCTCGGCCCCGCACGAGGGCCCCCCGCCGCCGCGGTCCTGGGCCGAGAAGGACCCGCTGGCCGCGGCCCGGCTCGCGGGCGCGCGCAGCGCGGTGGGAGCGCTCGCCGAATCGCTGAACCTGCCGCAGGAGAACCTGGTCTCGCCGGACCTGGTGCGCCGGGTCTCCTGGGCCCCGCCGGTCCCGGCCACGCCGGAGGCGGTCGCCGCGGCGCTGCGCGGCCACGGTGCGCGCCCCTGGCAGGCCGAGCTGGTGTCGCCGGTCCTCGCCAAGGCGTTCGCGCAGGCCCGCACCCCCGCACCGCTGTCCCCCGCGGCCCCGTCCAGCACCCAGGGCTGACCCCGGCAGGGCTGCCGCCGGGGTCGGCGGGGGTGTGACCAAGCCCTGCCGGAGCCGCTGCGGGTTCGGTATGGGAAACGAAGTTACTAGCAGGTAGCATCTCTTCCAGGGACGTCGTCGACCCGTCACGGGCGGCGGCTGCCCCGCACCGGTCCAGCTGGGCCGCCACGTCATTTGGGCCCCCACTTGGGGACTTGGGAGGAGAGCCACCGTGCCTCGTACCGCGAGGGACGTCGTCTTCGTCGACGGCGTCCGCACCCCGTTCGGCAAGGCCGGACCGAAGGGCATCTACGCGGAGACCCGCGCCGACGATCTTGTGATCAAGGCCATCCGCGAGCTGCTGCGCCGCAACCCGAGCCTGGACCCGGCCCGCGTGGACGAGGTGGCCATCGCCGCCACCACGCAGATCGGCGACCAGGGCCTCACCCTGGGCCGCAGCGCGGCGCTGCTGGCCGGTCTGCCGAAGACGGTGCCCGGCTACTCGATCGACCGGATGTGCGCCGGCGCGATGACCGCCGCCACCTCGGTCGCCGGCGGCATCGCCTTCGGCGCCTACGACATCGCCATCGCCGGCGGCGTCGAGCACATGGGCCGCCACCCGATGGGCGAGGGCGTGGACCCCAACCCCCGCTTCATGTCCGAGAAGATCGTCGACGAGTCGGCGCTGTTCATGGGCATGACCGCGGAGAACCTGCACGACCGGTTCCCGCACCTGACCAAGGAGCGCTGCGACGCCTACGCCGTCCGCAGCCAGGAGAAGGCCGCCAAGGCCTACGCCAACGGCGTCATCCAGCCGGACCTGGTGCCGGTCGCGGTGCGCCGCACCGACGAGGCGGGCGGGGAGACCGGCTGGGGCCTGGCCACGGTCGACGAGCCGATGCGCCCCGGCACCACCATGGAGATGCTGGCCGGTCTGAAGACCCCGTTCCGTCCGCACGGCCGGATCACCGCGGGCAACGCGGCCGGCCTCAACGACGGCGCCACCGCCTCGCTGATCGCCGCCGAGGACGTGGCCCGCGAGCTGGGCCTGCCGGTCAAGATGCGGATGGTCTCCTACGCCTTCGTCGGCGTGGAGCCCGAGGTCATGGGCATCGGCCCGGTCCCGGCGACCGAGAAGGCGCTCCGCCAGGCCGGTCTGACCATCGCCGACATCGGCGCGTTCGAGATCAACGAGGCCTTCGCCATCCAGGTCCTCTCGATGCTGGACCACTTCGGCATCGCCGACGACGACGAGCGGGTCAACCCCTACGGCGGCGCGATCGCCTACGGCCACCCGCTGGCCTCCTCCGGCGTGCGGCTGATGACCCAGCTGGCGCGGCGCTTCGAGGAGCGCCCCGACGTCCGCTACGGCCTGACCTCCATGTGCATCGGCATGGGCATGGGCGGGACGGTCATCTGGGAGAACCCCAACTTCACCGAGGGTGGCAAGTGATGAGCGACACCACCGCGCTGCTGAAGCGCGCCCACGAGCTGTTCCCGGACGAGGTCGTCACCTCCGCCCACGTCCGCCACCTCGACCTGCCGCTCGGCGCGGGCACGTTCGCGCTGATCACGCTGGACAACGGCTTCGACCACACCAAGCCGACCACCTTCGGCCCCGGCTCGCTGGCCAAGCTGAGCGAGGCGCTGGACCAGGTCGAGCGCGAGGCCGCAGCCGGCGACATCGCCGCCGTCGGTGTCACCGGCAAGCCGTTCATCTTCGCGGTCGGCGCCGACCTCAAGGGCGTCGAGGTGCTCAAGGAGCACAGCGACGCGCTGGCCATCGGCAAGGGCGGCCACGACGTCTTCAAGCGGATCGCGGCGCTGCCCGTCCCGACCTTCGCCTTCTACAACGGCGCGGCGATGGGCGGTGGCGTCGAGATCGGCCTGCACTGCGACTACCGCACCGTCAGCACCGGCGTCCCGGCGTTCTCGCTGCCGGAGTGCTTCCTCGGCCTGGTCCCCGGCTGGGGCGGCTGCACCATCCTGCCCAACCTGATCGGCCCCGCGAAGGCGATCTCGGTCATCATCGAGAACTCGCTCTCGCAGAACCGCCAGCTCAAGGGCAAGCAGGTGTTCGACCTGGGCATCGCCGACGCGGTGTTCGCTCCGGCCGACTTCCTGGAGCAGTCGCTGCTCTGGGCCGCCACCGTGCTCAAGGGCGAGACCGTCGTCGAACGCCCGGAGATCGACCGCGGCGAGGCCTGGGACGCGGCCGTCGCGCACGGCCGCGCCATCGCCGACTCCAAGGTGCACGGCGCCGCCCCGGCCCCGTACCGGGCGCTGGACATCATCGCCGCCGCCAAGAACGGCGACCTTCAGGCCGGCTTCGACGCCGAGGACGCGGCGCTGGCCGACCTGATCATGGGCGGCGAGCTGCGCAGCGGCATCTACGCCTTCAACCTGGTGCAGAAGCGCGGCAAGCGCCCGTTCGGCGCACCGGACAAGTCACTGGCCCGTCCGGTCACCAAGGTCGGCGTGGTCGGCGCGGGCCTGATGGCCTCGCAACTGGCGCTGCTGTTCGCCCGTCAGCTCAAGGTGCCGGTGGTGCTCACCGACATCGACCAGGAGCGGGTCGACAAGGGCGTGGGCTACGTCCACGGCGAGATCGACAAGCTGCAGGCCAAGGGCCGGCTCAACCAGGACGGCGCCAACCGGCTCAAGGGCCTGGTCACCGGCTCGCTGGACAAGGCCGCCGCCTTCGGCGACGCGGACTTCGTCATCGAGGCCGTGTTCGAGGAGATGGGCGTCAAGCAGCAGGTGTTCGCCGACGTCGAGGCCGTGGTCTCGCCGACCTGCATCCTGGCGACCAACACCTCCTCGCTGTCGGTCACCGAGATGGCCTCCAAGCTGGAGCACCCCGAGCGGGTCGTCGGCTTCCACTTCTTCAACCCGGTGGCGGTGCTGCCGCTGCTGGAGATCGTCCGCGGCGAGAGCACCGACGACGCCTCGCTGGCCACGGCGTTCGGCGTGGCCAAGAAGCTGAAGAAGACCGGCGTGCTGGTCAAGGACGCCCCGGCGTTCGTGGTCAACCGCATCCTCACCCGCTTCATGGGCGAGATCCAGACGGTCGTCGACGAGGGCACCCCGATCGACGTGGTCGAGAAGGGCGTGGAGCCGCTGGGGCTGCCGATGTCGCCGATCGTGCTGATCGAGCTGGTCGGACCGGCCATCGCGCTGCATGTGTCGGAGACGCTGCACGGGGCGTTCCCGGACCGGTTCGCCGTCTCGGAGAACCTGGCCCGGGTCGTCAAGGCCGGCAAGCGCGGGTTCTACACCTGGGCCTCCGGGCAGCAGGAGATCGACCCGGAGGTCGCCGCGCTGCTGCAGGTCGGCGACGTGGTGCTGACGCCGGAGCAGGTGCTGGACCGCGCGCTCTCCGCGGTGGCGCAGGAGATCGCGCTGATGCTGGACGAGGGCGTGGTCGCCGAGGCGCAGGACGTCGACCTGTGCCTGATCACGGGCGCGGGCTGGCCCTTCCACCTCGGCGGGATCACTCCCTACCTGGACCGCAGCGGGGTTTCTGAGCGGGTCAACGGGAAGCCCTTCCTGGCTCCTGGGATCGCCAGCGTTCCGGCATAGACCATGAGGGGCGCGGGGCTCTGCTCGATGAAGAGCAGGCGCTGCCAACCATGCACCTCCGTAGAGGGCTGGTCGCGCAGTTCCCCGCGCCCCCAGTGGTGCACTACTCAGGGCGGTTGAGTATCCGCACCGATGCCCCTCGGCTGACGTACCGTCAAACTGGGTGCATGGGGAGCTTTCTGCGCCAGTGGCTGTTGCGGATCGTCAGTTTCGGGCTGACCGGGATGTACCGGGTCTACCGCTCGCATCCGGCGGTGTGGCGGGCCATGGCGCGCAACTACCGGCCCTGGATGGGCGACTTCGCCCGCCTGCACGCCTGGATGACCTGCCAGTTCGCCGCCCTGGACGTACCCGCCTACCGGGACCACCTGGCCGACCACGGCTGGCGCTTCACCTGGTTCTCGCTGGCCTCGTACCCGCCCACCGACAAGGCTGGGTACGTCAGGGCCCACCCGGAGGACGCCCGGTCCTGGAAGGGCCGGGTCGAGGTCGCCGGCAGTGTGGTCGACGAGTCCTCGGGGTCGTCCGGGACGCCGTACAACTGGGTGCGCAGTCGGCGTGAGCTGAACACGGTGCACCGCAATGTGGCCGGGTACACCTCGCTGGTGTTCCCCTCGCGGCGGCTGTTCGTGATCAACGCCTACTCGATGGGCGCCTGGGCCACCGGCACCAACACCGGCATCGCCATGGCCCGGATCGCCACCGTGAAGAACACCGGCCCGGACATCGAGAAGATCGTCGACACCCTGCGCCACTTCGGGCCGCGCTACGACTACCTGGTCACCGCCTATCCCCCGTTCCTGAAGCACCTGCGGGACCGGTTGGCCGGGGAGAGCTGGTTCTCCGGCTACCGGATGGCCGCCATGGTCGGCGGCGAGGGGATGACCGAGGCGCTGCGCGACTACGTCGGCGACGTCTTCGCCAAGGTCCGCTCCGGATACGGAGCCTCGGACCTGACCATCGGCATGGGCGGCGAGACCACCTTCAGCGTCTGGCTGCGCCGGCGGATCCGCGAGGACGCCGCGCTCCGTGAGGCCTTCCTCGGGCCGGACGAGCAGCGGCTGCCGATGGTGTTCCAGTACAACCCGCTGGAGACCTATCTGGAGACCACCGGGACCGGCCGCACCGGCGAGATCCTCTGCACCATCAACTCCACCGCGGTGATGGCCCCGAAGCTGCGCTACAACATCGGCGACGAGGGCACCCTGCTCAGCTTCCCCGAGGCCTGGGAGCGGATCGCCGCGCTCGCCGCCGAACGCCCCGAACTGCTGGAGCAGGCCACCCGGACCCATCGGCGCGAGCGGATGCAACTGCCGCTGCTGTTCCTCTACGGGCGGGCCGACTCGACCGTCTCCTACATGGGCGCCAACATCTACCCCCAGGACGTCGAGTACGGCCTCTACGAGGGCAACCCGCTGGCGGGGGCCATCGAGGGCTTCGCACTCGGGTTGGCGGAGGGCGCCGATCTGGAGACCCGTCCGGTGGTGCACGTCCAGCTGCGGCCGGGGGCCGCGGCGGGCGAGGCGGAGCGGGAGCAGTTGGCGAAGACCTGCCGGGCCGGGGTACTGCGCCATCTGGCCTCCTGCAGCCGGGACTTCGCGCAGTCGATGGCCGAGGACGCCTCGGCGGCCGAGATCGAGGTGCGGATCCATCCGCACGGCACCGGGCCCTTCGCGGGCGGCTCAGGCATCAAGAACACATACCTGCTGAAGGGAGCTGAGCCCGATGCGCAGTGACGACTTCTCGCTCGCGCCCGCACCCGCGCAGGCCGGTGCGATGTTCGTGGGGGCCACCCGGTACTCCGGGCTGTGGTCCATCCTCGCGCTGGGGCCCGGCTGGCTGCGGATGGTCCGGGAGATGAAGCGGATGAAGGGCTACGTCTGGCACAAGGTCTACTGGCGCGCACCCTTCACGCTGGGCACCATCGCCTTCTTCGCCGACCGCGACGAACTGCTGAAGTTCGCCCGGAGCAATGCCCATGCCCGGCTGATGTGCTGGCTGACCGACGAGGGCACCGAGCGGGCCACCGCGGGATGGATCAGGATCTACACCGCGGACGCGCACGGCTACACCAACGGCGCCTGGCGCGCCGAGGACGGCGAACTCGGCCACATCGACACCTTCGCGCCGCTGAGCACCGAGACCGAACGCGGCCTGCCCGCCCGCCCGGTGAAGCACCTGGGCGGCAGGCCATGACCTGGACGGACGACCTGCGCGCCTTGGCGCCCCTCGCCGCCCGGGCTCCCAGCCCGCACAACGCCCAGCCCTGGACCTTCGACTTCACCGACGACGCGCTGACCATCGGCTGGGACCCGGCCCGCGCGCTGCCGGCCGGCGACCCCACCCGGCGGGACCTCCACCTCTGCCTCGGCGGCTGCGTCGAGACCTGGCTGATCGCGGCCGCCGACGCAGGCATCGACATCCGTGCCGAGATCTTCGTCGACGAGTCCACCCGTACCGTGGCCCGGCTGCTCCCCGCCGACACCCCCTACGCCACCGACTTCGCCTCCGCCGACATCGCCGCGCGGGCCTGCGCCCGTGGCGCGCACCTGGCCGCACGCCTCGACCCGGAGCAGATCGCCCGCGCCCGGCTGCAGTTGACCACCGCGGGGCTGACCGAGCTGCCTTCGCGGGAGCTGGCCGACCTCGCCGTCCGGGCCGACCGCCGGCTGTGGTCCGCGCCCGGCGTCGCCGCTGAGCTGCGCTCCTGGCTGCGGTTGACGCCCCGTCATCCCCGGTACCACCAGGACGGTCTCAGCTACCGGGCGCTGGCGATGTCGCGGGCCGAGGCGCTCGGTCTGCGCGCCGTGCTCGCCGCACACGCGGCCCGTCCGCTGGCGCCTCTGCTCGCGGCCACCCAGGCCGGGCTGCTGCGCCGGGAGGGCAGCGTGCTGGTCCTCAGCGGCCGTCCGGAGACCGCCGAGGAGATGGTCGCCGCCGGTCGCGAACTGGTTCGGGTCTGGTACGCGCTGGCGGCCCAGGGCATCGCGGTGCATCCGCTCAGCCAGCTGATCGACTGCGCGGAGACCGAGCGGGAGCTGCGCCGCCGGATCGGCGCCCGGCCGCTGGCGGTGTTCCGGGCCGGTCTCCCGGTCAGCGCGCCGCCCCGGTCGGCCCGGCTGCCGTAGCCACCAGCCAGCCTGCGCCGGTGAGTTCGGCCTCCCCGTCGCGCACCGTGCCGGGCCCTGCGGCATGCCGCCACTCCCCCTCGGCGGGCGGCAGCCCGGGCAGCGGCAGCCGGACCGGGTCGTCGCCCAGGCTGAGCGCCACGGCGAGGATCTGCTGACCGTCCGTCACCGTGTAGACCAGGGTGGCGTCGGTCAGCAGCCGGACCGAGGTGCGGGCCCGGGTCAGCCAGGGATGGCGCCGGCGCAGGCCGATCAGCTGCTGGTGCAGGCGGTGGTGCACCGCCCCGTGGGGCGCCAGTCCGCCCGGCAGCGGGGGGAAGGCCGGGCGGACCGCGTCGTCCCCGCCCTCCCGCTCCTCCTTGACCCCGCGGAAGGCCTGCTCGTCACCGGAGTAGACGGACGGATGCCCGCCGACGGTGAGCAGCACCGCGAGGGCCGGGGCCAGGTGCCGCTCGTCGTCGAGCCTGCTGGCGATCCGGGTCACATCGTGGTTGCCGAGGAAGGTCATCGGGACGAAGGTGTCGAGCAGCGCGTTGTGCCGGTCCAGCGCCCAGGCCAGCTCGAACAGGTTGCGGTCGTTGCAGGAGCTCCAGAGCGCCTTCCAGAGCTCGTACTGGGTGACCGAGTCCAGGCCCCCCTTGTCCACGAAGGCCGGGTAGTCCCCGTGGATCACCTCGCCGACGAACCAGGCGTCCGGGTGGCGCGCTCTGACCCGGTCGGTGACGGTGCGCCAGAAGGCGTGCGGGACGGCGTAGGCGGCGTCCAGGCGCCAGCCGGCGATGCCGAGTTCCAGCCAGTGGCACATCACCTCGACCACATGGTCGGCGACGGCGGGTTCGTCGTGGTTGAGCGCGACCAGCCGGTGGTGGCCCTCGAAGGTGCGGTAGTCGCCGGTGGCCGGGTCGACGGTGAACCAGGTGGCGTACCGGGAGTCGCGGCCGCGGGCGTCCACGTCGGCGAAGGCCGGAAAGCTGCGGCCGACATGGTTGAAGACACCGTCCAGGATGACCCGCACCCCGCGTTCCGCGGCCTGTCCGACCAGCCGGCGCAGATCGTCCTCGGTGCCCAGCCGGGAGTCGATCCGCAGATGGTCGACGGTGTCGTAGCCGTGCGTCTCGGAGGCGAAGACCGGACCGAGCGCCAGGCCGTTGCAGCCGAGCCCGACCAGGTAGTCCAGCCAGTCGCCCAGCCGGTCCAGACGGTGCGCCGGGGACGTGTCCGGCGGCAGCGCCTGCGGCTCGGCCCCGGTGAAGCCCAGCGGATAGACCTGCCACCAGATCGCGTGCTCGGACCAGCGCATGGCGCGTTCCCCCTCAGTGGGTCGCCGTCGGATCGGACGTGGGCCGTCCGCGGACACACGGTCCACCGGAGATGCTGCCAGGCGGAGCCCCGCACTGCCGGTAGGCGTGACCCTGCCCAGCGCGGCGGCGTGCGCGCTGGGCGTGCTGCGGGGACCACCGCGGCAGCGGGCCCGGCGCGGCTGCCGCCTCCGGCGGCACCGGCCGGGCCCGCTACGAGCTCTCGTCCTGCCTCACACCCGATTCTTGCGTCAGGGAGTGCTTGCCGAGGGGGAAGCCGCCGCGGAGGCGGAGGCGGAGTCGCTCGGGCCGGTGACCACGACGACCGAGCCCGCCATCGGCGCGGCCTTGGCCGCCTTGATCACCGCGTCGGTCAGCTGCTCCGGGCTGATCATGGAGCCGCTGCCGACCAGGGCCACCGGCGTGCTGTTCGGGGCGGCGGTGGCCGTCGAGGTGGGTGCGGCACTGGCACTGGCGCTGCTGTCGGCGACCGTGGTGGTCATGGTGAGCACCGGGGCGCTGCCGTAGCCGGCCGCGGCGAAGTCCTTCTGCGAGTCCTGCACCCACACCTTGTGGTTGCCCTTGTCCACACAGCTGCGGAACACGTCCGTATCCAGGGCCTTGACCTTCTTGGAGAGCCTGATCAGCTCCGCGGTCGACCCGTAGGCGTCATCGCTCGGATCGGTCGGCTGATTCTCCAGCAGCACCTTGCGGTACCTGGCGAAGTCCGCGACCGAGGTGTCGACGGCACAGGCCAGCGCGTTCCCGGCCTCCAGCGAGCCGTTCCCGCCGTGGGCCGCGTCCATCCCGGTGATCTCGCGGTACTCGACGTTGGTCGACCCGGAGCCGACCAGCTGTGCCAGTGTGGCGTCGTACTTCTGTGCGAAGGCCAGCGAGGCCGGGTCGCGCATGTCCTCGTACACGGTCAGGGTGACCGACGCGTGGCCCCAGACCGGCACCGCCAGGTTCTGCTTCCCGGTGGCCGTGGTCGGCGGGCTGAGCGTCTTGGCCTTGTGGTCGCGCACCAGCGAGCCGACGAACCCGGCCGCCACGAACACCGCGACCACCCCGATCCCGGCGACCACCCAGCGCCGCGCCGACGAGCGCCGCACCGTGTCGGCTCCGGCGGGCCCGCCGGCCTTGTCCTGCTGGGTCCCGTTGGCCGCCGGGCCCTTGTCCGCGGAGTCTGCGGAGCCTGCGGAGTCTGCGGAGCGCTTCATTCAGCTTTTCCTCGTGGAGTTCATCAGCATGGCCTGAGCCACCGACCGTCCAGCTGTGCACCGGAAAGGATGCCATGGCTGGGTGGGAGACTCTCACTCGGGGACGCGGCAGGTCTGAGGATCCTTGAGGCGGTAGATCACCGTGGTGCCGTCGGTGCCCACCTCCCGGTAGTGGGCCGCCAGCAGGGCCCGCATCGGGGCGATGTACTCGGGGGCGTAGGGCGCGCCGCCGGAGTCGTCCACCACCACCTCGGGCAGCTGCTCGGACATCTCCGCGTCGAACGTCTTCCAGGCGTTGGGCATCCCGTCGGCCACGCCCACGCTCTCCGGGTTCCGCCCGCCGGAGTAGTTGGTGAGCAGGCCCGCGGTGAGGTACCGGGTGGCGGGCTTGCGGTCGGCCAGCCAGTACATCTCCGGGTGCATGCCCCAGACCAGGACCGAGTCCTGCGGCTTGGTGTCCTTGGTCACCTCGGCGGCCACCGACTCGGCGTGCTGCAGCGGCTGGTGCGGCCAGAGGAAGCCGAGCGCGACGAAGGCGGCACTGGCTGCCAGCGAGTAGATCAGCACCGGCTTCCAGCGGGCCGCCCCCTTGGCCACCGCGCCGACGCCGAGCAGCACCAGCGGCGGGATCAGCTGCAGGTAGTAGTGGCCGAAGAAGTGGAATCCGGTGATCACGCCGAGACCCGAGGAGCCGAACCAGATCCACAGGTCGGCGTCCTCCCGGACCCGGCGCCAGCGCCGGGCCAGGGGCACCAGCAGCCCCATCGCGGCGACCGCCAGGATCGCGGCGTTGCCGAAGGCCCGTCCCAGCATGTTCAGCCAGGCGCCGTCCAGCGAGGCGTACTCGCTACTGCCGGTGATCACCCAGAAGGCGAAGTTCTTGACCCCGGTCGACAGCGCGATCACCACGACCGGCAGCCCGAAGCCGAAGCCCAGCGCGGCCAGCGAGGTCCGCGGCCGTGATCCGCCCGGCCTGCGGCTGTCCTGGCGCAGCAGCCAGAGCACGGCGAAGAGCACCGCGCCGCCGGTCTGCTTGGTCAGCGAAGCGGCGGCCACCGCGGCCCCGGCCGGGCCCCAGCGGCGGTTCTGGGCGAACCAGAAGGCGGCGGCGGTGGCCGGCAGCATGAAGACCTCGAAGGTGGCCGCCTGGCTGTCCTCGGGCGACAGGCCGATCGAGACCAGCAGGTAGAGGACTCCGGCACCGGCGCCCGCGCGGTTGCCCCAGCGCTTGCGGGCGATCGCCGCCAGCAGCACGGCCGTGGCCAGGTGCGCGCCGATGGCCAGCACCCGCAGCGGCCACAGCGAGGTCGAGCCGAAGAGCGCGAAGGCGCCCTCGTAGAGCCAGGGCAGCAGCGGCGGCTTGCGGTCCACCACGGTGTCGTAGAGCACCCCGCCGCCGGCCAGCATGCGGGCCTGGGTGGCGAGGTAGCCCTCGTCCGGGCTCCAGACCGTCCTGGCGAAGGACGGCAGATGGGTGAGCACGGCCAGTGCCCCGTAGAGGGGCACCAGCCGGGCCCAGTAGCCCGTGCGCAGCGCTTCGCGGGCGCGTGCGGCCAGCTCGCCCGGCGAAAGGCGGCCCAGTGGCAGAGCGACCGAGCCGCTGTTCATCCTCAGCTCGGACGAGCGGCGACGGTCCGGCGGCTGATTCGACACACAGGCCACGCTACCCGGTCACTCCGGGTTCACGCAGGCGGGTTTTCCCGGCCATGGCAGGACCACAGCGATCGCACAGGTCAGACCGGCGCGCCCGCCGTCACCTTGGCCACGAAGCCGGCCACCCGCTCGGCGATCGCCGGCCCGGTGAGCCCGATCTGCTCCAGGATTTCGTTGCGGGAGGCGTGGTCCAGGAACTCCTGCGGGATGCCGAAGTCACGCAGCGGCACGTCCACCCCGGCGTCGCGCAGCGCCTGGGCGATCGTCGCGCCGACGCCGCCGACCCGGCCGTTGTCCTCGACGGTGACCACCACGCGGTGCTCCGCGGCCAGCCCGGGCAGGGCCGGGTCGACCGGCTTGACCCAGCGCGGGTCGACCACGGTGCTGCTGATCCCCTGGGCGGCCAGCATTCCGGCGGCCTCCAGGCAGGTGGCGGCCATCGCCCCGACGGACACCAGCAGCACGTCGGCGCGGACCGGGCCGACCGGCTCGCCGCTGTCGCGCAGCACGTCCATGCCGCCGATCCGGCCCACGGCCGGGATCGCCGGGCCGACGGTGCCCTTGGAGTAGCGGACCACGGTGGGCGCGTCGGACACCGCCACCGCCTCGCGCAGCTGCGCGCGGAGCTGGTCGGCGTCGCGCGGCGCCGCCAGCCGCAGGCCGGGGACGACCTGCAGGATGGACATGTCCCACATGCCGTTGTGGCTGGCACCGTCGGTGCCGGTGACCCCGGCCCGGTCCAGCACGAAGGTGACCCCGCTGCGGTGCAGCGCCACGTCCATGAGGACCTGGTCGAAGCAGCGGTTGAGGAAGGTCGCGTAGACCGCGACCACCGGGTGCAGCCCGCCGGTGGCCAGCCCCGCCGCGCTGACGGCGGCGTGCTGCTCGGCGATGCCGACGTCGTAGGTCCGCTCGGGGAACTCCTTGGCGAACGGGGCCAGGCCGACCGGGTGCAGCATCGCCGCGGTGATGGCGACCAGGTCGCTCCGCTCGCGGCCGAGCGCGACCATCTCCTCGCCGAAGACCGAGGTCCAGTCCTGGCCCGCAGTCTTCACGGGGAGGCCGGTGTCGGGGTGGATCACTCCCACGGCGTGGAAGCGGTCCTCCTCGTTCTGCTCGGCGGCGCGGTAGCCGCGGCCCTTCTGGGTCAGGCAGTGCACGATGACCGGCCCGCCGAAGCCCTTGGCGCGCTTCAGCGCCGACTCCAGCGCCTGCTCGTCGTGGCCGTCGATCGGGCCGATGTACTTCAGGCCCAGGTCCTCGAACATGCCCTGCGGGGCGATGAAGTCCTTGAGGCCCTTCTTGGCGCCGTGCAGCGTCTCGAAGATCTGCTGGCCGACCACCGGGGTGCGCTGCAGCGCGTCCTTGCCCCAGGTGAGGAAGCGCTCGTAGCCCTGGGTGGTGCGCAGGGTGGCCAGGTGGTTGGCCATGCCGCCGATGGTGGGCGAGTAGGAGCGCTCGTTGTCGTTGACCACGATGATCAGCGGACGGTCCTGGGCCTCGGCGATGTTGTTCAGCGCCTCCCAGGCCATCCCGCCGGTCAGCGCGCCGTCGCCGATCACCGCGACCACGCTGCGGTCCGTCAGGCCCTGCAGCTCGTTGGCCTTGGCCAGGCCGTCGGCGTAGCCGAGCACGGTGGAGGCGTGCGAGTTCTCGATCACGTCGTGCTCGGACTCGGCCCGGGACGGATAGCCGGACAGGCCGCCCCTGACCCGCAGTCGGGAGAAGTCCTGACGGCCCGTGAGCAGCTTGTGGACGTAGCTCTGGTGCCCGGTGTCGAAGAGCACCCGGTCCTTCGGGGAGTCGAACACCCGGTGCAGCGCCAGGGTCAGTTCGACCACGCCGAGGTTGGGGCCGAGGTGGCCGCCCGTCTTGGACACCTCCTCGACCAGGAAGCCGCGGATCTCCTCGGCCAGGACGCTGAGCTGCCCCGGGGTGAGCCGGTCCAGGTCGCGGGGTCCCCGAATGCGGGTCAGCAGGGCCACCCGTTCCTCCTTGCGTCGTCGACTCCGTCGTCGTAGGTCCACGGAGAGACATGAGTCTAGTAGGGACTGCTCCGAACGGGGGCACCCGAGGTCCCGGCCGGGTCGCGGGCATGCGAATGCCCGGCACCGGAGCGGTACGGTGCCGGGCAGTCGGCGTGGTGCGGGGTGTCCCCGCATCTCGCAGCCACCGGCCGGCCCGGGGCGGACCTCCCCCTCAGAGGTCCGCCCCGGGGCGGTTCGGCCGGTGGGGCCGGTGGAGCGTCGGAGCCGGTGGAGCAGCAGTGCCTCAGGCGCGGCCGGAGGACTTCTGGGTGCGGCGCGACAGCGAGTCGACGACCACGGCGGCAAGCAGCACGCCACCGGTGATCATGTACTGCACCGACTGGGCCTCGCCGAGCATGAACAGGCCGGCGTTGATGGACTCGATGACCAGCATGCCGAGCAGGGCCGACCAGACCTTGCCGCGCCCGCCGAAGAGGCTGGTGCCGCCGATGACCGCGGCCGCGATGGCCATCATCAGGTTGTTGGGGTCGGAACCGCCCTGGTTGGCGGAGCTGATCGTCGCGGAGATGACCAGGCCGCCCAGCGCGGCGAAGAAGCCGGCGATGGAGTAGACCGAGATCCGGATCGCGGCGACGTTGATACCGGCGCGACGGCTGGCCTCGATGTTGCCGCCGACCGCGAAGATCTTGCGGCCGTAGCTGGTACGGCGCAGCACGAAGTCGCAGATGATCAGCGCGGCGAGGAAGAACACCAGGTTGTTGGGAACGCCCTTGTGCAGGTTGAGCACGTAGGCGGAGCCGAACGCGGCGACCGCCAGCACGGCCGTGCGCAGCACGACCTCGCTGGTGGGACGGAACGGGACCTTGGCGCGGCGGCGGCGGCCCTGCTCGCTCAGGCTGCTGAACAGCATGGCGGCCACGCCGACCGCGGCGAGGATGTAGGCGCCGGAGATGTCGCCGTTCAGGAAGAAGCTGTTGCCGCCGAAGAGGTGGATCAGCCCGGTGTCCGGCAGGTTGATGGTGCCGGTGTCGCCGAGCAGCCACAGCATCAGGCCGTTCCAGCCCAGGAAGCCGGCCAGGGTGACCACGAAGGCCGGGACGCCGATCTTGGCGAACACGAAGCCGTGGATCGCGCCGATGACGGCGCCGGTGGCCAGGGCCGCCAGGGTGGCGAGCCAGAGGTTGACCCCGTGGGTGACCGAGAGCACGGCGAAGATGGCCGCGGCCAGACCGCTGACCGAGCCCACCGAGAGGTCGATCTCGCCCAGCAGCAGGACGAAGACCAGCCCGATGGAGAGCGTGCCGATGCCCACCATGTAGTAGGCGATGTACTCGAAGTTGGAGGCCGACAGGAAGTTGCCGTTGGAGGCGGCGAAGGCGGCCCAGATGACGATCAGGCCGATGATCACGGGCAGGGAGCCGAGCTCACCGCCGCGGATCTTCCGCTTGAACTCGCTGATGTACCCGGAGAAGCCCTGCTCGCGGACGAGCAGTCGGGGGTCCACGGCCTGCTGGACCGCGGGGGCGGGGGTCTCGATGTTGTTGCTCACTGGGTGGCCTCCGCCGTGCGGCTCTGGCGTCGGGTCACCGCGTTGTCGGTGGCACCGGTGATCGCGGCGATGATGGTTTCCTGGCTGGTCCCGTGGACCGGGAACGTCCCGTTGTTCTTGCCGAGGCGCAGCACCGCGACCCGGTCGGCGACGGCGCGCACGTCGACCATGTTGTGGCTGATCAGGATGACGCCGAGGCCGCGCTCACGCAGCCGCTCGACCAGGTCGAGGACCTGGGCGGTCTGCTCGACGCCGAGGGCGGCGGTGGGCTCGTCCAGGATGACGACCTTGGGGTCGCCGATCAGCGAGCGGGCGATGGCCACCACCTGGCGCTGGCCGCCGGAGAGGCTGGCGACCGGTATGCGCACGCTGGGGATGCGGATGGACAGGGTGCTGAGCAGCTCCGAGGCCTTCTGCTCCATGGTGACCTCGTCCAGGGTGCCGCGGCGCTTCAACTCGCGGCCCAGGTAGAGGTTGTTGACGACGTCCAGGTTGTCGCAGAGCGCCAGGTCCTGGTAGACGGTGGCGACGCCGAGGTGCTGGGCGTCCTGCGGCCGGTGGATGTTGACCGGCCGGCCCTCCCACTCGATCTGGCCCTCGTCGATCGGGTGAACTCCCGCGATCGTCTTGACCAGGGTGGACTTGCCGGCGCCGTTGTCGCCGACCAGGGCGACCACCTCACCGGCGTGGACCTCGAGCTCGACATCCGTCAGTACCTGGACGGCGCCAAAGCGCTTGGAGACCCCGCGCAACGCCAGTACGGGTGCGCTTGTCACGTGAACCAACTCCTTAACCACCCGGTGCCTCGGGTGGGTTGCCGCGCCGTCCCGGGCGCAGACGGGTATGCGGTACACCAGATTTTTCGGGGAGCGACCCCCCGTACCCCCACGTCAAGCCGCCGTCGGGCGGCCGCCGGTGACGTGATCGGACCGGGCGAACGGGGCTGACGCCCCGTCAACTGCCCATGGTCCCGCGCCGAGCCCCGCGCGGGAATCCTTCCGGCTTGTGGCCGGGACCGGATCTCCTGCGCGGGGCGGTCGGGCTGGGTTGCTGCTCGTCAGTGCTGCCTACTGGATGCCGGCGGCGGTGCAGGCGGCCTTGTACGCCGCGGTGCAGATGTCGCTGGCGCTCCACAGCTGGTCCTTGACGACCGTGGACTCGACGTTCGCCTTGGTCACCAGCTGCGGGGTCAGCAGGTCCGAGGGGACGCTGTCGCCGGAGCCGCTGGTCTTGGTGGTGGTGGCGACCGAGGAGATGCTCTGGCCGTTCAGCAGGTCGACCGCGAGGGTCGCGGCGGCGTCGGCCTCGGGCTTGTAGGCCTTGTAGACCGTGTAGGCCTGGGTGCCGGAGACGATCCGCTGGATCGCGTCGAGCTGCGCGTCCTGGCCGCCGATCGGCAGGTTGCTGATGCCGGCGTTCTTCATCGAGGTGACGATACCGGCGGCCATGCCGTCGTTGGCCGAGTAGAAGCCGGCGATGTTCTTGGCGCCGAGCTGGTTGATCGCGGCCGCAGCCTTCTGGGCCGCGACGTCGGCCTTCCACAGACCCGAGGCGTCGTAGGCGATGTCGACCTTGCCCGCGACAGCGGACTTGAAGCCGGACTTGAAGTCGGCGGCGTTCGGGTCGGCCGAGTCGCCGTCGATCTCGACGATCTTGGCGGTCGGGGTGGCCTTGGAGCCGAGGGCGTCCAGCAGGCCCTGGCCCTGCAGCTTGCCGACGGCCACGTTGTCGAAGGACACGTAGGCGGAGACGGCACCCTGGGCGAGACGGTCGTACGCGACGACCTTGACACCCTTGGCGACGGCCGCGGTGACCGAGGACTTGATGGCGGCGGCGTCCTGCGCGTCGAGGATGAGGACCTTGACGCCGGCGTTGATCATGGTGGTGACCTGCTGCGCCTGGGTGGCGGGGCTGCCCGCGGCGTTGGCGTACTGGACCTGGACGCTGGGCGCCAGTTCCTTGATCTTCGCCTCGATCAGCGGCTTGTCGAACTTCTCGTAGCGGGTGGTCTGGTTCTCCGGGAGGAGCAGACCGATGGTGCCGGCGCCGCCGGCGGCGGCCGAGGAGCCGCTGCTCGCGGCAGCCGAGGTGGAGGAGGAGCTGGAGCTGCTGCCGGCCTTGCCACAAGCAGCCATACCGAGCGCCATCGAGACTGCAGCAGTCGCGACGACAGTGCGGCGAAGAGAAGTGTTCATCGTTTGGGGTGCCTCCCTGACGCGGTCGCCACTTTGCGACCGAGGTGTGAGGGAGTCAACCTCCCTGGTGAGGCTGGCGTCAATAAGTAAATCCTCACCGCCGCCAATCCGAACCTTTTCGTTATCTTCCTGAAGGCACGACCGCAACAGAACGGCCCGAATCCCTACCGTCGGTGGCCGGCAATGCCCCAGAGTCACCCATCTCCGACATGACCAGGGCCAATGCCCCGAGCACCTCGGCGCGGCCGCCCAGGGTGCCGGGGACCACCGACAGTTGGCGGGCCGCGCTGGGGATGGCGTAGCGGGCCACCGACTCCCGGATCGGGTCCAGCACCAGGTCACCGGCCTCGGCGAGGTCTCCGCCGAGGATCACCCGGCGCGGGTTCAGCAGATTGCAGAGGTTGGCGACGCC
This sequence comes from Streptacidiphilus carbonis, assembly GCF_000787775.1. Taxonomy (GTDB): domain Bacteria; phylum Actinomycetota; class Actinomycetes; order Streptomycetales; family Streptomycetaceae; genus Streptacidiphilus; species Streptacidiphilus carbonis. The sequence goes on from NZ_BBPM01000004.1 coordinate 78,283, forward strand.
GGTGCCGATCTGCCGGCCCACGTCGGCCAGCACCCGCCTGCAGCCCAGGTCGCCGCGCTGGGCCAGCTGGACCACCTTGGACAGCGTCAGATCGGTGCCGTGGCTGCTGCTGAGCAGGTTCAGGACGTGACGTGAGCCGACGAAGGTCTCCAGGCAGCCGCGGTTGCCGCAGCGGCACACCGGGCCCGACTCGTCCAGGGTGATGTGGCCGATCTCGCCGGCCGTCCCGCCCGGTCCGCGGTAGATCTGGCCCGAGATCACCAGTCCCGCGCCGACGCCGCTGGCGACCTTGATGTAGGCCAGGTCGGAAAGGCCGCGACCGGCCCCCCAGACCAGCTCGCCGAGCGCGCCCAGGTTGGCGTCGTTGTCGACGTAGACCGGCATCCCCAGCCGGCTGGAGAGCTCGCGCCCCGGGGCGATCCCGGTCCAGCCGGGCAGGATCGCGGTGGAGCCCAGCGCCCCGGTCTCGCCGTCGATGGGCCCGGGCACGCCCAGGCCGACCCCGATCACCTTGTCCGACCGGAACCCGGTCTGCTCCAGCAGCCGGGCCACCAGCTGCTCGGCCCGGCCGAAGCCCTGGTCCGCCGAGGCGTCGGTGTCCAGCGGCTCGCTCTCCTCGGCCAGCACCCGGTGCGCCAGGTTGCCCACCGCCACCCGGAGGTGCGAGTGGCCGAAGTCCACGCCCACCACGATCCCGGCGTCGGCGCTCAGCGAGACGCTGCGGGCCCGCCGCCCGCCGGAGGAGGTCGGGGTGACCACGACCGTGCCGACGTCCTTCAGCTCGCGCACGATGTTGGACACCGTGGCGGCCGACAACCCGGTGGTCCTGGCGATCTCGGCCTGGGTCAGTGAGCCGGCCATCCGGACCGCCCTCAGCACCCGTTCCAGATTGGCCCGATGCAGAGAGGACTGCGATCCTGGCGTGTCCACGGACATGTTCCACCCTCCCAGGACCTGGCGACACGACCGTCCACCAGGGCCCGCCGCGTCATTGCGGCCAAGCTCAGTTACAACTTATGAAGCCTAAGCTCAGCCAATGGGGCGATGTCCCGTCAAGGCTGAAGGCCGATCGTTGCGAAACCTATGCCGGGATGCTGAAGGATTGGGATGATTTGCCCAGCAGGATTATTTGGTGGCGCCAGGCCGATCCGTCCGCTCAGTCGACCGAGCGGACGTTCCGGACCAGCACTCCGCCCAGCACTGTGACCACCGCCGTGGCCAGATACAGCGCGGTGTAGCCGCCCAGAAAGGCGACGATCGGCGCGGCCAGGGCGGGGGCCAGCACCTGCGGGCCCGAGTTCGCGACATTGATCACACCCAGGTCCTTGGCCCGGTCCAGGGCGGCCGGCAGCACCTGGGTCACCAGTGCCTGGTCCACCGCGAGGTAGATCCCGAAACCCGCGCCGAGGACCGCGGCGGCCAGCATCGCCGCCGTCCAGGAGTGAACGAAGGCGAGCAGGACCGCAGCCACCGCCATCACCCCGCAGCTGAGCGCCACGAACGGCTTGCGACGCCCGCGCCGGTCGGAGATCCGGCCGACCGGGACGGCGGTGGCCGCGGCGAACAGGGTGTAGATCACGGTCAGGACCAGCACGCCGGTGCCGGGGTCGCCGTAGTGGACCGAGTCGGTCAGGTAGAAGAGCAGGTAGAGCGTGCCCAGGGCGTTGCCGAGGTTGATCAGGAATCGGGTCAGCCAGGCCCAGGCGAAGTCGGGGTGGGCACCGGGGCTGATCCACAGGCCGGCCAGGATCCGGCGCAGGTCCAGTGCCGGCCGCAGCGCCCGCGGCAGCACCGGCTCGGGGAAGCGCAGCGCGAAGGGCAGTGCGAACACCACGGTGAGCAGGGCCAGAGTGCCGTAGCCGGACCAGATCCCGGTGAACAGCAGGGTGGTCAGCAGCGCGCCGAGGACCAGCCCGAAGGACTGCATGATCCCGGTCCAGCCGGAGACCTCGGCCCGCTGTCCGACCGGGACGGTGTCGGCGACCGGGGTGGTCACCCCGGCCAGCATGCCGTTCAGCCCCGCCTGGGCGACGCACCAGCCCAGGGCCACACCAGGCACCGAGTGCTGGGCTGCGGTGAGGGCGAGTCCGGCCGCCCCGGCCAGGGCGCCGCCGACGATCCAGGGGCGGCGGCGGCCCCAGCGGCTCACGGTGCGGTCCGAGAGGGCGCCGGCCAGCGGGTTGGCGAAGACGGCGACCAGCGCGCCGGCCCCGGTGACCCAGGCGAGTGCGGTCGACTTGTGCGCCGGGTCGATGTGTTCCAGCTGCAGCGGTAGCAGGATCTGGATCGGCGTCATAAAAGCCATGAAGACAGCCAGCGTGGACAGGCTCAGTGCGGCCGTCCAGCCGGCCCGGACCCGGACGGTGGGCTCACCGAGGCCTGCGGGGCCCGGCGTGCCCGGTCCGTCGAGCGGTGTGTCCACACTGAGCCCGGGCATCTGCACTCCCAACCCACCGCGCATGGAACATGAGGTGATCTCATGTTCGCGCGAGTGTAGTGGCGGCCCGGACCGCTGGGAAGGGGTCGGGGTCCGGTCCGCCACGGGGTCGGTCCGCGACGGGTCGGCCGCGGCCTGGGCGGCCGGGTCAGCCGCGGCGGTGCTCGGCGATCCGGTCGCGGTACCAGGCGTAGGAGGCCTTGGGGGTCCGGACCTGGGTCCCGAAGTCCACATGGACCAGGCCGAAGCGCTGGTGGAACCCCTCGGCCCACTCGAAGTTGTCCAGCAGCGACCAGGTGAAGTAGCCGCGGACGTCCACGCCCCGGGCCACCGCCTCGGCCACCGCGTCGATATGGTCGCGCAGGTACGTGATCCTGTCCCCGTCGTCGACCACGCCGTGCACCGGCCGGTCCGGCTGCGAGCAGCCGTTCTCGGTGACCCACAGCGGCGGCAGCGCGTCGCCGTACCGCTCCGCTGTCCCCACCAGCAGCTCGGTGAGCCCGTCCGGCACCACCGGCCAGCCGAACGCGGTGCGCGGGTACGCCTCCTCGGGCTCGGCCAGATCGAAGGGCAGCGGGCCCCCCGGGGTCTCCGGCGCCTTGATCCAGGTCGGGTTGTAGTAGTTGAGACCCAGGCCGTCCAGCGGTGCGGCGATGGCCGCCAGGTCGCCGTCCCGGATCAGGCCGCCCCAACCCGGGTCGGCCACACCGTAGTCGGAGAGGTCGGGATAGCGGCCGAGCAGCAGCGGATCGTTGAACAGCCGGTTGTGCAGGTTGTCGTAGGCCCCGGCGGCCGCGAGGTCCGCGGCGGTCCCGGCGGCCGGGCGGACCGGCGTGCAGTTGTTGGCGATCAGCACCTGCCCGGCGCCGTGCGCCCGCAGTGCGGCCACCGCCAGTCCGTGGGCCAGCAGTTGGTGGTGCGCCGCCGGGAGCGCGTCCAGCATCAGCGCCCGGCCGGGGGCGTGGACGCCGAAGGCGTAGCCGTAGGCCATGTGCACGAACGGTTCGTTGAGGGTGATCCAGCGGCCGACCCGGTCGGCCAGGCGGTCCGCGGTGACCGCCGCGTACTCGGCGAAGCGGTGCGCGGTGTCCCGGTTCAGCCAGCCGTTCTGCTGCTCCAGGACCTGCGGGAGGTCCCAGTGGTACAGCGTCGGGACGGGGTCGATCCCGGCCCCGAGCAGTTCGTCCACCAGCCGGTCGTAGAAGTCCAGGCCGGCCTGGTTGACCCGGCCGGAGCCGGTCGGCAGGATCCGCGGCCAGGAGACCGAGAAGCGGTAGGCGTCCAGGCCGAGGCCCTTCATCAGGGCCACGTCCTCGGGGAAGCGGTGGTAGTGGTCGCAGGCGGTGTCGCCGGTGTGGCCGTCGCGGACCGCGTCCGGACGCCGGGCGAAGGTGTCCCAGACCGAATCGCCCCTGCCGTCCTCGTGGGCCGCGCCCTCGATCTGGTAGGCGGAGGTGGAGGCGCCCCAGGTGAACGAGGCTGGAAGCTGCGGCATCGGCGATCCACTCCTTGGCAGTTCTCGACAAACATGAGCTTCATTCGTGTTCACTGTTCGCCAACGCTACACCCGATCCGGCAGAGTGGGGGCATGCACACCGCAGTACGCCGCCGTCCCGTCCAGCGCCGCAGCCTGGAGCGCTTCGAGCGGATCCTGGACTCCTGCGCCGAGCTCCTGGACGAGGTCGGCTACACCGCCCTCACCACCAAGGAGGTGGCCCGCCGGGCGCAGGTGCCGATCGGCACCCTGTACCAGTTCTTCCCCGGCGTCGAGGGGCTGCTCGGCGCGCTCGCCGAGCGCAATCTGGAGCACTTCACCGACCGGCTGGCCCGCCGGGTCGAGGCCGAGCAGCCCGCCCACGCCGGCGCGCTGGTCGACCTGGCGGTCGAGGAGTACGTCGCCATGCACCGCTCCGTCCCCGGCTTCGGGGTGGTGGACTTCGGCGCGGTCGGCATCACCGAGGACGAGCACAACCTGCATCTGCTCGACGAGGTGCTGGACAACAACTCGGCGGTGGCCGAACGCCTGTGGACCTTCGCCGCCGACCTGCTGGGCACCGGCGGCGACCGCCCCGACCCGAGGCTCTCCCTGCGCATCGCGCTGGAGTGCGCGGACGCCGTCCTCCGCCTCGCGTTCCGCACCGATCCCGAGGGCGACCCGGCCCTGATCGCCGAGTGCAAGCGGCTGCTGCGCGGCTACCTGTCCTGACGCCGTGGACGCCGAGTGCCCGCCGCGAGGTCCTCCACGCGGCGGGCACGGCATGTTCTGCTGTCAGAAGCCGGTGTTCAGGCCCTTGTTGAGGGCGCCCATCAGGTCGCCGGACGCGGTGTCGTTGTCCAGCGACCAGGCCATCACGCCGCCGAGGCCGAGCCAGCGGGAGTAGGCGGCCTTGCTCTCCAGCACCTGCGGGGTGTCGTAGCTGTAGAAGGACTGGGTGGCCGCGTCGTACTTGGTGCTCGCGCCGGTGACCCAGTTGTAGTGCAGCGTGCCGGGGGTGTTGACCAGGGTGTTGTACGGGATGCTGCCGAGGGTGCCGGTGGCCGGCTGGTACAGGCCGTTGTTCTTGGGGCCGACGCCGCTCCAGCCGTAGCCGTAGAAGGGCGTGCCCAGCACGATCTTCCTGGCGGGGACGCCGTGGCTGAGGTAGTCGCCGAGCACGCCGTCGATGCTGTAGTTGAGGTCGGTCGCCTTGGCCGGGTCGTTGGGCGCCTGGTGCAGGTTGGCCGTGTCATTGGTCGGCCCGGTCGCCTCCCAGCTGCCGTGGAAGTCGTAGTTCATCAGGTTGAACCAGTCCACCGACTTGGCGGCCGTGGACAGTTCGAGCTGCGCGGCCTTGGGCCGGCCGGCCGAGGTGTCGGCGGTGAGCAGGTAGTGCTTGCCGGTCTGCTGGCCCAGAGCGTCCAGCTGCCTGCGGAACTCCTGGAGCAGCAGGGTGAAGTTGTGGCCGTCCTGGGGGCTGGCCTGGTTGCCGACGTTGCCGCCGCCGCCCGGGTACTCCCAGTCGATGTCGATGCCGTCGAAGATGTCCGCCGCCGCGCCCTGGCCGCCGTTGACGCCGTCCAGCACCGGCAGGTCGCCCTTGATGAACTGGTCGATGCAGGAGGAGGCCAGCTTGGCCCGGGACTCCGGGGTGGCCGCCGCGCTGGAGAAGTAGGCGGACCAGGTCCAGCCGCCCAGGGTGATCATCGGGTGCAGCTGCGGGTACTTCGCCTTGAGCTCGCGGAGCTGGTTGAAGTTGCCCTTCAGCGGCTGGGCGGCGGTGTCCGCGACGCCGTCGACCGCCTCGTCGGCGCCGACCGGGCGCTGGTAGTCGGCCCAGGCGTCGCCCTGGCCGGCCTGGTTGGCCTCGAAGCAGGTGCCGTCCGAACCGACGTTGCCGAAGGCGTAGTTGAGTGTGGTGAGTTTCGCGGCCTGGCCGCTGGTGTCGACCTTCTTGGCCGAGAAACCGCTGTAGATGGACCACTGGGTGAAGAACCCGACCCGCTGGCCCACCAGGGCCGGTGACGAGGGATGGGCGGAGGCGCTGGGACCGGCCGCGAGCACGGTGCCGGTGGCGAGCGCGAGAACGGTGAGCAGCCCGGTGGCCTTGTGGCCGGAGACGGACAGACGCATGAGCGACCCTCTCAGGGGGTGAGCAGCGCAAAAATTGGTCTGGACCAAGTGAAGAACAGGTATAGGCCAATCACCAGGTTGAGCACAAGAGGTGAAGAGGAAACAGCAGTGCCCCCGCCGGGGTTCCGGCGGGGGCACTGCTGTCTCAGGCGGGTGCTACGGGTACTGCCTTGTTGCTGCTTGCTTGCTGCTACTTGGCGATGAGCGACCGCAGCACGTACTGCAGGATGCCGCCGTTGCGGTAGTAGTCGGCCTCACCGGGGGTATCGATGCGGACCTTGGCGTCGAACTCGATGTCGCCCGCCTTGACCTTCACGGTGTCCGGGATGCCGCCGTCGTTGAGCGCGGTCACGCCGGTGATGGAGAAGGTCTCCTCGCCGGTCAGGCCCAGGCTGTCGGCGTTGGCGCCCTCGGGGAACTGCAGCGGCAGCACGCCCATGCCGATCAGGTTGGAGCGGTGGATGCGCTCGTAGGACTCGGCGACCACGGCCTTGACGCCCAGCAGCGCGGTGCCCTTGGCGGCCCAGTCGCGGGACGAGCCCGAGCCGTACTCCTTGCCGGCCAGGATCACCAGCGGGACGCCGGCCGCCTGGTAGTTCTGCGCGGCGTCGTAGATGAACGACACCGGCGCCCCTCCGTCACCTTCAGCGGACCGGGTGAAGTCGCGGGTGTAGCCGCCCTCGGTACCGGGCGCGATCTGGTTGCGCAGCCGGATGTTGGCGAAGGTGCCGCGGATCATCACCTCGTGGTTGCCGCGGCGCGAGCCGTAGGAGTTGAAGTCGCGCTTCTCCACACCGTGCTCGGTGAGGTACTGCGCGGCCGGGGTGCCCGGCTTGATGTTGCCGGCCGGGGAGATGTGGTCGGTGGTGACCGAGTCGCCCAGCTTGGCCAGCACCCGCGCGCCGGCGATGTCCACGACCGGGCTCGGCTCGTGCGCCATGCCCTCGAAGTACGGGGGCTTGCGGACGTAGGTGGACTCGCTGTCCCACTCGAAGGTGTTGCCGGTGGGGATCGGCAGCGACTGCCAGCGCTGGTCGCCGGCGAAGACGTCCGCGTAGTCCCTGGTGAACATGGACTGGTCGATCGAGGAGGCCACGACTTCGGCGATCTCCTGCTCGGTCGGCCAGATGTCGGCCAGGTAGACCGGCTTGCCGTCGGCGTCGGTGCCCAGGGCGTCCCGGGTGATGTCGACGTTCATGTTGCCGGCGATGGCGTAGGCGACCACCAGCGGCGGCGAGGCCAGGTAGTTCATCTTGACGTCGGGGTTGATCCGGCCCTCGAAGTTGCGGTTGCCGGAGAGCACCGAGACGGCGGCCAGGTCGTGCTCGTTGACGGCGGCCGAGACCTCCTCGGGCAGCGGGCCCGAGTTGCCGATGCAGGTGACGCAGCCGTAGCCGACCAGGTTGAAGCCCAGCTTCTCCATGTAGGGGAGCAGGCCGGCCTTCTCGTAGTAGTCCATGACGACCTTGGACCCGGGGGCCAGCGTGGTCTTCACCCAGGGCTTGGCGTGCAGGCCCTTCTCCACGGCCTTCTTGGCGAGCAGGGCGGCGCCGAGCATCACCGAGGGGTTGGAGGTGTTGGTGCAGGAGGTGATCGAGGCGATCACGACCGCGCCGTTGTCGATCTCGTAGCTGGTGCCGTCGGCGGCGGTGACCAGGGTCGGCTTGTGGATGCCGTTGCCACCGGCCGGGACGTCGGAGGCCGGGAAGGACTCCTTGCCCGCCTCGTCGTCCAGGGTGATGTAGTCGCGGACGGCGCTGCGGAACTTGTCGGCGGCCTCGGAGAGGACCACCCGGTCCTGCGGGCGCTTGGGGCCGGCGATCGACGGGACCACGGTGGCCAGGTCCAGCTCCAGGTACTCGGAGTAGACCGGCTCGACCGACGGGTCGTGCCACAGGCCCTGGGCCTTGGCGTAAGCCTCGACCAGGGCCAACTGCTGCTCGCTGCGGCCGGTCAGCTTCAGGTAGGAGATGGTCTCGGCGTCGATCGGGAAGATGGCGCAGGTGGAGCCGAACTCCGGCGACATGTTGCCGATGGTGGCGCGGTTGGCCAGCGGGATGGAGCCGACGCCCTCGCCGTAGAACTCGACGAACTTGCCGACCACGCCGTGCTTGCGCAGCATCTCGGTGATGGTGAGCACCAGGTCGGTGGCGGTGGCACCGGCCGGCAGAGCGCCGTTGAGCTTGAAGCCGACCACGCGCGGGATCAGCATGGAGACGGGCTGGCCCAGCATCGCGGCCTCGGCCTCGATGCCGCCGACGCCCCAGCCCAGCACGCCCAGGCCGTTGACCATGGTGGTGTGCGAGTCGGTGCCGACACAGGTGTCGGGGTAGGCCTGGCCGTTGCGGACCATGACCGTGCGGGCCAGGTGCTCGATGTTGACCTGGTGCACGATGCCGGTGCCCGGGGGGACGACCTTGAACTCGTCGAAGGCGGTCTGGCCCCAGCGCAGGAACTGGTAGCGCTCCTTGTTGCGGCCGTACTCGATCTCGACGTTCTGCGCGAAGGAGTCCTTGGTGCCGAACTTGTCGGCGATGACCGAGTGGTCGATGACCAGCTCGGCCGGGGCCAGCGGGTTGATCTTCGCCGGGTCGCCGCCGAGCTCCTTGACGGCCTCGCGCATGGTGGCCAGGTCGACGACACAGGGCACACCGGTGAAGTCCTGCATGATCACGCGGGCGGGCGTGAACTGGATCTCCTGGCTGGGCTGGGCGGTGGCGTCCCAACCGCCCAGCGCGCGGATGTGGTCGGCGGTGATGTTGGCGCCGTCCTCGGTGCGGAGCAGGTTCTCCAGGAGCACCTTCAGGCTGTAGGGGAGGCGCTCGGCGCCTTCTACCTTGTCCAGCTTGAAGATCTCGTACGACTCGTCGCCCACCTGCAGCGAGCTGCGGGCGTCGAAGCTGTTGGCGGACACGACTGTCTCCCTGGTGTCTCTGGTGTTGACGTCAGCGCGGTCACACTGAGGATATCTTGATGTCGAGATAACCATAGTGCATCCGCGCCGACGCAGAGAAGTAAGGACACCCTCACCACGGGGCCCCTGAGCTGAGCGGAAGGCCGGGGCGTACCGTGACAACCGAGTGGTCCGGACGCACCGTGACGAGATCGTGAGGGACACCCATGAGCAGCGTGTGGAACGGCATCGGCGACGCACTGGGCACGATCATGAACGTGACCAGCGATGTGGCCCTGACCGGGTTCCTGGTGGTGCTGGGGCTGCTGGTGGTCGCGGTGCCGCTGTACATGGTCTACGCGGTGGTCAGCAGCGCGAGGCCGGCGGCGCGGAAGCAGCCCCCCGCACCCGCCGGCACGCGCCGGTAACGGCCGGTACGCGCCGGTAACGGCCGGTACGCGACAGCGGGCACCGGCGGCAGCCGGTACCCGCCGCAGTCGACGTCGGCAGCAGTCGGCACCGGCGGCAGTCGGACTCAGTCGCCGAGGGTGGCGACCAGGATCGCCTTGATGGTGTGCAGCCGGTTCTCGGCCTGGTCGAAGACCACCGAGTGCTCGGACTCGAACAGCTCGTCGGTCACCTCCAGCTCGGTCATCCCGGTGCTGGCGTGCAGTTGCCGGGCGACCTCGGTGTCCAGGTCGTGGAAGGCCGGGAGGCAGTGCAGGAACTTCACGGCCGGGTTGCCGGTGGCCCGGACGGTGTCCATGGAGACCTGGTACGGCGTCAGCAGTTCGATCCGCTCGGCCCAGACCTCCTTGGGCTCGCCCATGGAGACCCAGACGTCGGTGTAGAGGAAGTCCGCGCCGAGCACGCCCTTCGCGACGTCCGCGGTGAGGGTGATTCGCGCCCCGGTGCGCTCGGCCAGGGCCGCCGCCTCGGCCCGGACCTCGGCGGACGGCCAGAGCTGCTCGGGGGCGACGATCCGGATGTCCATGCCCAGCAGCGCGCCGGTGACCAGCAGCGAGTTGCCCATGTTGTTGCGGGCGTCGCCCAGGTAGGCGAGGGCGACCCGGGGCAGCGGCTTGGTGCTGTGCTCCTGGATCGTCAGCACGTCCGCGAGCATCTGGGTGGGGTGCCACTCGTCGGTCAGCCCGTTCCAGACCGGGACGCCGGCGTGGGCGGCCAGCTCCTCGACGACCTGCTGGCCGTGGCCCCGGTACTGGATGCCGTCGAACATGCGCCCGAGAACCCTGGCGGTGTCCTTGATCGACTCCTTGGCGCCCAGGTGCGAGCCGCTGGGGTCGAGGTAGGTGGTGCGCGCGCCCTGGTCCGCGGCGGCGACCTCGAAGGAGCAGCGGGTCCGGGTGGAGCCCTTCTCGAAGACCAGGGCGATGTTCTTGCCGCGCAGCCGGGGCTGTTCGGTGCCCGCGTACTTGGCCGCCTTCAGCTGGGCCGACAGGTCGAGCAGGAAGCGGAACTCCTGGGGGGTGAAGTCCAGCTCCTTGAGGAAGTGCCGGTGCCGAAGGTTGAAGGCCATGGCGGTCTCCTGGGGTGACGGGGCGGGTGAGGTATTCGGGCCGATTCAGCAATTCTATACGCAGCTCGGCATGAATATGCGATCAGCCCCCTCAGATGCCCCTCGGCTCACCGGAGCGGCAGCTCCATCTCGTACTCCTGGGCCGAGGGGTCCAGCGGGTAGGGGACGGTCCTTCCGGTACGGACGAAGCCGCGGCGCTCGTAGTAGGCGATCGCCCGGGCGTTGGACTCGTGCACCTCCAGCAGCAGCCGCGAGGCCCCGGAGGAGTCGCGGGCCCAGCCGGTCACGGCGTCCAGCAGCGCGTCGGTGACACCGAGCCTGCCACCGCGGTGGTCCGGGTGCACCCAGACGCCGACCAGCCAGGCGGTGTCCGGGCTGTCCTCGGGGACGTAGCCGTTCATCCCGCCGACCCAGGCGCCGGTGGCCCGCTCCACGGCGGAGTAGGACGTGCTGCCGGGGCGGGTGCCCCGGCCGGCCCGCTCGGTCCACTCCGCCGCGGTGCAGGCCACTGCCTGCTCGTAGGTCTCCAGATACGCCATCGGGGTGTCCTGGAGCATGGCCAGCCGCATGCTGCGGACCTGTTCGGCGTCCTCGGGCCGGACGAGGTGGATGCGGTAGTCGGACATGCTGCTCCTCGCTGGGGTCGTCCGCTGTGCTTCGTGCGTCGTGCAGTGGTCAGAGCCGGGGGTCGACCGGCTCCGACTCCAGGGCCAGTACGGCGAAGACCGCCTCGTGGACCCGCCAGAGCGGCTCGCCCCCGGCCAGGCGGTCCAGTGCCTCCAGGCCGAGGGCGTACTCGCGCAGGGCGAGCGAGCGCTTGTGGCCCAGGCTGCGCGAGCGGAGTCGGTCGAGATTGGCCGGGAGGGTGTAGTCGGGGCCGTAGATGATCCGCAGGTACTCGCGGCCCCTGACCTTCACGCCGGGCTGCACCAGCCGTCCGCCCTCGGGACGCACCAGCGAGGCCAGCGGCTTGACCACCATGCCCTCTCCCCCGGCCGCGGTCAGCTCCTCCCACCAGCGCACGGCGGCGGCGGTGGACTCCTCGTCGGCGGTGTCGACCAGCAGTCGGCCGGTGCGCCGGAGCAGCCCGGCCTCGTCCGCTGCGACGAGTGCGTCGATCCAGGCGAGATGCTGGTCGTGCGGACGGACCGCCAGGTTGGCTCCCTCCGCGGCGAGGATCTGGAACGGCGCCAGCTTGATCCCTTCCAGGCCCTCAACCGGCCAGCAGTACTGCCGGTACGCCTCGGTGAAGGCTGCGGCATCCGCCCGGCGGGCCTCCTGGCGGACCGTCAGCCCATCCGTCTCCACCCCGCGTGCGCGAGCGGCGTGCAGAGCGGCGAGGGCCTCGGGAAGAACCGCCCCGGCGGCCGCACCGACCGCGGCGTACTGGCGCTTGAGCAGGCCGAGCGCCTTGAGCGACCAGGGCATCAGCTCGGCGTCCAGCAGCAGCCAGTCGCTGCCGAGCTCGTCGAACAGCCCGGCGGTGACCGCCGCGGAGCGCAGCCGGTCCAGGACCGCCGAGGTCAGTGCCTCGTCGTCGAGGAAGGCCCGCCCGGTGCGGGTCCAGATCGCACCGCCGGTGGACACGCCGAAGCGCTTCTCCAGGGCGGCGCCGTCCGCGTCGCGGCCCAGCAGGACCACGGCGCGCGAGCCCATGTGCTTCTCCTCGCACACCACCTGGCGCACCCCGTCGGCGAGGAAGCCGGCGAAGGCCTCCTCGGGGTGCTCCAGCCAGCCGTCCCGGCATGAGGTCGGGACGGGGGCCATGGTCGGCGGCAGATAGGGGAGCAGCCGCGGGTCCAGCGCGAAGCGGCTCATCACCTCCAGCGCGGCTGCGGCATTCTCCTCCTTGACGGCGACCCGGCCGTGGTTGGCGGTCTCCACGATCCGGCGGCCCTGGACGTCGGACAGTGCCAGCGGACGGCCCTCGCGTGCCCCCGGGGCGTCGGTGATCAGCGGGCGCACCGGCTCGTACCAGACCTGCTCGGCCTCGACCTCGACCAGCTCCCGCTCGGGGTAGCGCAGCGCGGTCATGGAACCGCCGAAGACCGCGCCGGTGTCCAGGCAGATGGTGTTGTTGACGAAGTTCGCGGTGGGCGTCGGGGTGTGGCCGTAGACGACCAGGGCGCGGCCCCGGTACTCCTCGGCCCACGGATAGCGCACCGGCAGCCCGTACTCGTCGGTCTCACCGGTGGTGTCCCCGTACAGCGCGTGCGAGCGGACCCGGCCCGAGGTGCGGCCGTGGTACTTCTCGGGCAGCCCGGCGTGGCAGACCACCAGCCGGCCGTCGTCCAGCAGGTAGTGGCTGACCAGCCCGTCGATGAAGGCGCGCACCTCGGTGACGAACCCGGCCGGCTCCGCGGCGAGCTGGTCCAGCGACTCCTGCAGCCCGTGGCTGACCGTCACCTTGCGTCCGGAGAGCGCGCGGCCGAGCTTGTTCTCGTGGTTGCCGGGGACGCACAGCGCGTGCCCGGCCGCGACCATCCCCATGACCAGCCGCAGCACGCCCGGGGTGTCCGGGCCGCGGTCGACCAGGTCGCCGACGAACACCGCGGTGCGGCCCTGCGGGTGCGCGGCGTCGACTGCGCGGCCCTCGGCGTCCCGGGTGACGGTGTAGCCGAGCCGGCCGAGCAGGGTGACCAGCTCGGAGCGGCAGCCGTGGATGTCGCCGACGACGTCGAACGGGCCGGTGAGGTGCCGCAGGTCGTTGTAGCGCTTCTCGTAGACGATCTCGGCGGCCTCGACCTCGGCCTCGCCGCGCAGCAGGTGCACCTTGCGGAAGCCCTCGCGCTCCAGGAACTTCAGCGAGCGGCGCAGTTCCCGCTGCTGACGCGGGATCACATGCGGGCTGAAGCCGGCCCGGTCCGGACGCAGCGCGTTGCGCTCGGCGCACACCCGCTCCGGGACGTCCAGTACGACGGCGACCGGCAGCACGTCGTACTCCCGGGCCAGGTCCACCAGCCGGCGCCGGGCCTCGGGCTGGACGTTGGTGGCGTCCACGACCGTGAGCCGGCCGGCGGCCAGGCGCTTTCCGGCGATGTAGTGGAGGACGTCGAAGGCGTCCTTGGTCGCCGACTGGTCGTTGCGGTCGTCGGAGACCAGGCCACGGCAGTGGTCCGAGGAGACCACCTGGGTGGGCAGGAAGTGCCGGGCGGCGAAGCTGGACTTGCCCGAGCCGGTGGTGCCGACCAGCACGACCAGGGACAGGTCGGGCACGGGGAGCCGGCGCTTCTGCGGGGTCGCCGTGGTCTCGTCGCTCATCGGGGGGCTACTTCCGGAGTAGGTGCTGTCGTGACGGTGGTGCGGGTGAAGGTGGCGAGCTGGGTCGGCGGACCGACCTCGGGGTCGTCGGGGCCGACCGGGGCGAAGCCGACGGTGTAGCCGTAGCGCTCGGCGACCTGGTCGGCCCAGGCCCTGAATTCGGCCCGGTCCCACTCGAAGCGGTGGTCGGCATGGCGGACGTGTCCGGCCGGGAGGGACTCCCAGCGGACGTTGTACTCGGCGTTCGGCGTGGTCACCACGACCGTGCCGGGACGGGCCGCGCCGAACACGGCGTACTCCAGCGCGGGCAGCCGGGGCGGGTCGACATGCTCGACCACCTCGGACAGCACCGCGGCGTCGTAGCCGGTCAGCCGGGCGTCGGTGTAGGTGAGCGCGCCCTGGACCAGGCGGACCCGGGCGGACTGGCGCTCGGACATCCGGTCCAGGTGCAGCCGGCGCGCGGCGATGGCCAGGGCGCGCGAGGACACGTCCACGCCCAGCACCTCGGTGATCCGGGGCTCCTTGAGCAGGGCGCCGACCAGGCTCCCCTCGCCGCAGCCCAGGTCCGCCACCCGGGTCGCCCCGGCGGCACGCAGCGCCTCGACGACGGCGGTGCGGCGCTGGACGGCCAGCGGGGTCGGCTTCTCCTCGACCTCCTCGGCCTCCGTCTCCACCTCGGGGACGGCGTTGTCGATCTCCTCAAGCTCGCGGTCGTCGGCCTCGGCGAGCCGGGCCAGCTCCAGCCGCTCCATCGCGCTGCGCGCCAGCGACCACCGGCGGGCCAGGTAGCGACGGGTGATCAGACCCAGCTCGGGATGGCCGCCGAGCCAACCCCCCTCCCGTCG
>NZ_BBPM01000004.1:93246-125801 GCF_000787775.1 Streptacidiphilus carbonis
TGCTCTGAGCAGCTTGTCGACCTCGTCCGGGGAGACCCAGTAGTGCTTGGCGTCGTCCAGCACCGGAAGCAGGACATAGAGCTGGTTCAGCGCGTCGGCGAGCCGCAGGGCGCCGGTGAGCTCCAGCCGGACATAGCGGGAATCGCCCCAGTCGGGGAAGGCCGGGTCCAGCGGGATCGGCTCCGCGTCGACCTGCCAGCCCAGCGGCTCGAACAGCCGTCGCACCAGTTCGGGGCCGCCGTCCTGGCCGGCCTTGGCGGGCAGCACCGGAACGGTGACGGTCAGCGGCAGCGGGCCGGCGGCCAGCTCGGGGCGCTGGTCGCAGCGGCCCTTCATGGCGCTCTTGAACACCGTGCTCAACGCCACCGCGAGCAGCGACGACGCCGCGTACGGGCGGTCGTTGACGTACTGCGCGAGTGCGAAGTCGGGTGACCCGCCGCGGCCCTTGCCCCGACCTCGCCGGACCAGGGCCACCGGGTCGATCTCCAGCAGCAGCGCGGCCGTGCAGCGCTGCTCGCCCGCCTCCGGGTAGAAGACATGCGCGAGGCCGTAGTTCGACACGTTGAAACTCTGGGACCTGTCCGGATGCTTGTGCAGCAGGAAGCCCAGGTCCGTCGCGGGGCGGTCGGGGGTACCGGTGGTACTGATCGTCAGGAACACAGGTCGAGTATCGCCGGAAGGAGCGGCTCAGCCGACTGGATATTCGGGCGTCCCCTCGCCGTGACGGCCCGAAGGACGTGCTCGCGGGGCGTCCTGCGTCAGGACACGTGTCGGCGGGTCCACCAGAAGCAGAGTCCGGTCGTGAGGACGGCGAGGGCCAGGAGCAGTCCGGTCTGGGCCCATTGGAGCGGCCAGAAGTGGCCGGCGAGATGGTAGGTCGCTTCCTGCTGGTAGCCCTGTCTGGCCAGTTCGGCGCCGCATCGTCGGATGCCCGCCCCGGACTGCATGCAATCGAAGAAGGACGGCGGCACGGGCACCGGACGACCGGCGGCGTCGAGGGTCTGCTGGGAGACGAACCAGGCCCCGTGGTGGCCGAGGTCCACCGACAGGCCTCCGTTTCGCAGACCCTGGAGGTTGTCGGCGGTCACCGGCACGGTCACGCGGGTAGGGGGGATGAGGTGGGGCCGGATCCACATGCTCATCGCGGTCTCCACCCCGGCGAACACAGCCAGGGTGGCCGCCATGGCGGGCACGGTCCGGCGCACGACGACCCCGATGGCGGCGCCGAGCGCGAAAGCGAAGGCCGCGTACCCGATCGGGGCGACGCCGCGTGAGTCGAACATCATCGGCGAGAGCCGTGGGATGAAGCCCGGCCCCGGGCCTGACCCGTCGTCGAGAGCCTGATCGATAGGATTGCACCACCAGGAGACGGCGAGCGTGAGAAGACCGGTGGCGGCGACGGCGGCCAGACCGGCGAGGGCGAATTCGGCCGCGAGCCAGCGGGTGCGGGTGACGGTCTGGTTCCACACCAGGCGATGGGTTCCGGCCTCCAGCTCGCGGGCGACCAGCGGAGCGCCCCAGAAGATGCCGATGACGGCCGGCAGGGCGCGCACCAGCAGGCTGCCGCACAGGTACAGGTCGTAGTCGGAGCCGCTCACCAACTGGACGAAGCTGCTGCCGACGGCGGCGTGCAGGCGGGGCAGGTGCGGTCCGGTGGCCAGGAGGACGCCTGCGAAGCCGGCCAGGGCTGTGTAGACCACGATGGCCTGGGTGCGGAACTGGCGCCAGGTCAGCCAGATCATCGGGTTGCCTCCAGCGTGGTTCGGTGGACCGGGTCGGTGGTGGAGCGGCCCATGTACGCCAGGACGAGGTCTTCCAGGCCGACTCGGCTGACGGACCAGGCGGGGTCCTGGACCGGGGTGTCGGCGCGGACCAGAAGGGTGGCCTGACGGTCGGTGCAGGTCGCCGAGATGACGTGCAGGTCCGACGGCAGAGTGCCCGGATCGCACGGAGGACCGGTGATCCGGTAATGGGTGGCGAGCAACTCCGCCGTATCTCCGGCCAGTTGCAACCGGGAGCCGACCAGCACCAGGAGGTGGTCGCAGGTCTGTTCCAGGTCGGAGACCAGATGGGAGGAGAGCAGGACACTGAGCCCGAGCTCGGTGACGGCTTCCGCCAGGTCCCGGAGGAAGTCCCGACGGGCGAGAGGATCGAGGCTGGCGACCGGTTCGTCCAGGATCAGCAGCTCGGGGCGCTTGGCGATCCCCAGCGTCAGAGCGAGCTGGGCGCGCTGACCGCCCGACAGGTTCCCGGCACGCTGCCCCGGGTCCAAGCCGAGGCGCACGATCCGGTCGCGCGCGAGCGCGCCGTCCCAGCCGGGGTTGAGCCGGGCCCCCAGCCTCAGGTGGTCCCTGACGCTCAGCCCGGCGTAGGTGGGGGTGTCCTGGGCGACGAATCCGACCTTGGCCAGTTGCGCCGCGCCGCCCGCCGGGCGGCCCCCGCACACCTCGATCGTGCCCTCGGTCGGTGTCTGCATGCCGGCTGCCAGGTTCAGCAGGGTGGTCTTCCCGGCCCCGTTGGGGCCGACCAGCCCGACCACGCGGCCGGCCGGAATGTCCAGGGTGCAGTCGGACAGGGCCCAGCGCTTCCTGTACCTCTTGCCCAGCCCCTGCGTCCGCAGGACGGAATTCATGCGATCTCCTCTTGAGCGGTGGTCCGAGACCGGCCGTGAAGGGGGGCGCTGACGGCCTGTCGGTTGACTTCGATCTCTCGGGCCAACGTTGTCCCGGACAGGGCCCGTACGACGTCCGGCCGCCGGCGGACCCGAGTGGCGAGCCGCTAGCCCGTGGGGCGTACGCCTCCAGGCGGACGGCCTGCGACCGGGAGATGGCTAGCATCACCGGATGGATCAGGTGATGCCGCGTCCACCGTGGCTGAGACGGCTCCCGTCGGGCGTGTGGACGGCGACGGCGTGGTGCGCTGCCGCACTCTTCGCGGTGGTGCTGTTCGCGGTCGTGCTGTTCGGCACCACGGCCTATCACCCGACACCGCCCTGGCAGCCCCACGACGCCCCTCTTCTGGGGCTCGCGCTCCAGGCGGCCATGGCCCTGGTCATGGCGCTTCCCATCGGCTGGGCCGGCCGCCGACCGCTGCCGGTGTTCGGGGTGGTCCTGGCCGAGTCGGTGGCGGCACAAGTGCTCACAGCGAGGACGTGGCCGTTCTTCCTGGTGATGGACTGCCTGGTCGGCCACATCGCGGCCACCCGGCCACGCCGGACCGCCCTCGCGGCCGGCGCCGTCGAACTGGCCGCCTGGATCTGCCAGTGGATGGCCGTGGACCAGGGCCGGAACACGTTCAGCGACTTTCTCAGCATGCTGTCGGCACTCGCTCTGACCATCGCCATCGCCTGGCTGATCGGCAACTCGATCCGTCAGCAACGGGACTACGGAGAGGCCATGCGCGCCCATACGGTGACGGCCGAACGCCTGCGCATAGCCAGGGAAGTGCACGACATGGTCGCGCACAGCATCGGCGCCATCGCGATCCAGGCCGGCGCCGCGAGCCTGGTCATCGACACCCAGCCCGCCCGAGCGCGCAGCGCACTGACGGCCATCGAGACCACCAGCCGCGAGACCCTGGCGGAACTACGCCGCATGCTCGTCTCGCTCCGCCAGGCACCCGCGCTCCCGGCGACGGCCTCCCACGGCAACCGTCCGGGGGGACTCCCGTCGACAACCGGGCTGGAGGCCATCGACCGGCTGGCCGAGACGACGGCCGACGCGGGAGTGCGTCTCGACATGCAGTGGCTCGGAGAGCGGCGTCCGCTGCCGCCCGAGGTCGACCTGGCCGCCTTCCGGATCATCCAGGAGTCGGTCACCAACGCGGTCCGCCACTCCGGGAGCGACCGGTGTCGGGTTTCTGTTGAGTACCGGGACGATGAACTGGTCCTTGAGATCGTCGATGAGGGGCGTGGCCCTGTGCGCACCGGTGCCACACGGGCGCCAGGGGCGCCAGGGACCGGCTACGGGATCGCCGGGATGCGCGAACGGGTCGGTCTGCTCAACGGCCGGTTCAGTGCCGGAGCCAGACCCGAGGGCGGGTTCCGGGTGGCGGCTAGGCTGCCCGTATGACGATCCGCGTCCTGCTCGCCGACGACCAACCCCTGGTACGCGCCGGTCTCACCATGGTCATCGCGGACCTCCCGGATCTGGCGGTCGCCGGAGAGGCGGGCACCGGAGCCGAAGCCGTCCGACTGGTCCGTGAGTTGAGCCCCGACATCGTCGTGATGGACATCCGGATGCCCGGAATGGACGGTATCGAGGCCACCCGGGCGATCACCGCGACCGTCACGGCACCACGCGTCCTCATCCTCACCACCTTCGACGACGACGACAACGTCTACGCCGCGCTGCGCGCGGGCGCGAGCGGGTTCCTGGTCAAGGACATGGCCTTGTTGGACATCATCGCCGCGATCCGGGTGGTCGCCGCCGGTGATGCCCTGATCGCCCCGAGCGTCACCCGGCGCCTGATCGCGGAGTTCGCCGACCGGCCCGAACCCCCGCAGCAGAGGAGGCAGATCGAGGGCATCACCGAACGGGAGAGCGAAGTGCTGACCCTGGTCGGGCGCGGCCTGTCCAACAGCGAGATCGCCGCCCAGTTGTTCATCGGACCCGCCACCGCCAAGACCCACGTGTCGCGACTGCTGACCAAACTCGACGCCCGCGACCGGATCCAACTCGTCATCGCCGCCTACGAAGCAGGTCTGGTGTCACCGAGTCCCGGCCCACGCGGCTGGACGGGCTCCAGGGCATCCGGCACTTGAGGGATCTGAACCGGAGCGGCTGCCGCCGGCGGGGTCAGCCGCTGTGTGTGGTCGGCATGATCGTCCCACCGAGTTCCGACGAGTCAGGAGCACATCCATGAGTGCCAGCGACGCCCCCAAGCCCGTCGTCATCCTGCGGGCCTCCCCGCACCCGGTCTCGCGGATCTTCACGGCGGACGCCCTGCGGGCCCTGCAGGAGCGATACACCGTCGTCGACCTGGAAGCCGCGGCCGACCCCACCGAGGCTCTGGAGCGGGCCCTGCCGGAGGCGTTCGCCGTCATCGGCCAGCCCGATCTGCCGCGCGAGCGACTGGCCCGGGCGCCGAAGCTGCGGGCCCTGCTCAACATCGAGGGCAACTTCTACCCCAACGTCGACTACCAGGCCTGCTACGAGCAGGGCGTGCATGTGCTCGGCTGCGGTCCGGCGTACGCGCAGGCGGTCGCCGAGCACGCGCTGGGGCTCGCGCTGGACCTGGCCCGGGGCATCAGCCGGGAGGACCGCGCCTTCCGCGAGGGCCGTGAGCGCTATGTCGCCGAGGCCAATGCCGACGCCGTGCTGCTGCGAGGCGCGGAGGTGGGCTTCCTCGGCTTCGGCAACCTGGGCCGAGCGCTGCGCACGCTGCTGACCGGGTTCGCTCCGACCATCAGGGTGTACGACCCCTGGCTGCCGCCGAGCACGCTGCGCGAGCACGGCGTGCTGCCGACCGGACTGGCGGAGACCGTGGCGAAGAGCACCTTCCTCTTCGTCCTCGCCACCGTGACCGAGGAGAGCGAGCATCTGCTGAACGCCGACCTGCTGGCGACCGCGCCACAGGGCGCCAGACTGGTGCTGGTCAGCCGGGCGCCGGTGGTGGACTACGACGCGCTGCTGGACGGTGTGGCGGCCGGACGCTTCCTGGCCGGGATCGACGTCTGGCCCGAGGAGCCGCTCGCGGCGGACCACCGGGTCCGCCGCCTGGAGGGGACGGTGCTCTCGGCCCACCGGGCCGGCGGCATCCCGGCGGCGTTCCTCAGCATCGGCGACATGGTGCTGGACGACCTCGACCTGATCGCCCGGGGGCTGCCGCCGGTCCGGATGCAGGTCGCCGCACGCGAGCTGGTCGGCCGCTACCGCAACCGGCCGGTAACCGGCTGACGGGCCGGGCCGACGGGTGAGCGGGCGTCAGGGCCGGGCCGGCGGGCCGACGGCTTGAGCGGGCGTCAGGGCCGGGCGCGGAGGCGGCGGAGCATCCGGGGGTCCTCGAAGCCGACGGTGCGGGCGGCGTGGTCGACCGTGGAGCCGTGGGAGATCAGGTGCTCCGCCCGCTCCAGCCGCAGCGTCTGCTGGTAGCGCAGTGGGGTGAGACCGGTGGCGCGGGTGAACAGTCGGGTCAGGGTGCGGTCGCTGACGCCCACCGCGGCGGCCAGGTCGGCGAGCGGCAGCCGGGAGTCGTAGCGGCTGTCGATGACGTCCTGGGCGCGGTGGACCGTGTCGTCCAGGTGCGAGCGGTGCCGCAGCATCGCACTGTGCTGCTGCTCGTGGCCGTTGCGGCGGGCGTAGACCACCATGTCCCGGGCGACCTGCGCGGCGGCGGCCGGGCCGTGGTCCTGGGCGACCAGGAAGAGCGCCAGGTCGATGCCGCTGGCGATACCGGCCGAGGTGACCACCCGGTCGTCCAGCGTGAACAGGACGTCGCGGACCACCGTGGCCCGGGGGTAGCGTGCGGCCAGCTGTTCCTGCAAGTCGTGGTGGGTGGTGCAGCGGCGGCCGTCCAGCAGTCCGGCCCGCCCCAGGGCGTCGGCGCCCGCGCAGACGCTGGCGACGGTGCCGCCGCCGGCGTGGTGCCCGCGCAGCCGGTCCAGAGTGCTGCCGCCGACCTCGGAGTACTGCTCCAGGGAGTGCGAACGCCAGCCGGGGACCAGCAGCAGGTCCTGCCGTCCCAGCTCCGGCCACTCGGTGGCGGCCTGGAGCGGGACGCCCTGGGTACTGAGGACCACCGGCTGCTCGGCGACGTAGGCCAGGGTGTAGTCGTGACCGAAGTCGGCGGCCGTGGAGAAGACCTGAGCGGGCCCGGCGAGGTCGAGCAGGTGCACTCCGGGCACCAGCAGGAAGACGATGCGACTCATAGGTCCGCCATCATTCCCGATCGGCTGCCCGCGCCTCCAGCTCGGCGACGGTGGCGATCTCGGCGAAGCGGTCGGCCAGCGCGAACTCGGTGCGCTGGATGATCTCCTCGGTGCTCAGGGTGACGCCGTTGCGGGTGATCGGGCTGGTGGAGGTGGCGTCGGTGACGAAGGTGACCCGGTAGCCGAGGTCACTGGCGACCCTGGTGGTGGTCTCCACACACTGCTCGGTGCGGATGCCGCAGGTCACCAGCTCGGTGATGCCGCGCTCGGTGAGCTGCTGCTGCAGGTTGGTGGTGGTGAAGGCGTTGTGCGAGGTCTTGCGGACCATCAGGTCGCCGGGCTGGTGGTCGAGCTCCTCCAGCAGGCGGACATGGCCCTGGGCCGGGTCGAACACCGTGTCGGTGCCGGGCTCCGAGTGCAGCACCCAGACCACCGTGTCCCCGGCCGACCGGGCCAGCGCGACCAGCCGGTTGACCGGCTCGGCGATCTTCGGGTTGTGGCTCGCGGCCCACTCCCCAGCCCGGGCACGGAAGGATTCCTGGACGTCGATGACAATCAGTGCTCGGCTCATGGATCCAAGTCTGGCCTGGTCAGAATGGGGTGACCAGTCCCGATCGAGTCCGGGGCCGGACCGATCCGGTCACCCCGGCGGCGCTGTCCGCACAGCGGTACGGTTGGGCGGCCCGGCAGGCCATTCGTTACCGTGACGGGGTGACGAACGAATCCGCTTCCCCTTCCCCCCGTGGCGCCGTGGCCGTCGGCCTGGCCACCATCGCCGACGACGGCACTGTGCTGGACACCTGGTTCCCCGCCCCCTCGCTGACCTCGGACTCCGGACCGGCCGGCACGGTCCGGCTGTCCGCCGACGAAGCCGTCGCCGAGCTGGGCGCGGGCGTGGCCGACGCCCTGCGCAAGGACCCGCGCCGCGGCGTCGAGGTCGTCGCGGTTCGTACCGTGATCGCCTCCCTGGACGAGAAGCCACTGGACACCCACGACGCCTATCTGCGACTGCACCTGCTCAGCCACCGCCTGGTGCAGCCGCACGGGCAGAGCCTGGACGGGCTGTTCGGGCTGCTCGCCAATGTCGCCTGGACCAGCATCGGCCCGGTGCCGGTGGCCGCCGTCGAGTCCGCCCGGCTCGCGGTCCGCGCCGGGGGCGGGCAGCTCGCCGTCTACGGCATCGACAAGTTCCCGAGGATGACCGACTACGTGGCTCCGAGCGGAGTGCGGATCGCGCACGCCGACCGGGTCCGCCTGGGCGCCCACCTCGCGAGCGGCACCACCGTGATGCACGAGGGCTTCGTCAACTTCAACGCCGGCACCCTGGGCACGTCCATGGTGGAGGGCCGGATCTCGGCCGGTGTGGTCGTCGGCGACCACAGCGACATCGGCGGTGGCTCCTCGATCATGGGCACCCTCTCCGGCGGCGGCAAGCAGGTGGTCTCGGTGGGCGAGCGCTGCCTGCTGGGCGCCAACGCCGGCATCGGGATCTCGCTGGGCAACGACTGCGTGGTCGAGGCCGGGCTCTATGTCACCGCGGGGACCCGGGTCACCCTTCCGGACGGCAAGGTCGCCAAGGCAGTGGAACTGTCCGGTCAGGACAACCTGCTGTTCCGCCGCAACTCGCAGACCGGCGCGGTCGAGGTCATCGCCCGCTCCGGCTCCTGGGGCGGGCTCAACGCCGAGCTGCACGCGCACAACTGACGCATCCGAGGTCACGGCGGCCCTGGGAGATCCCTCCAGGGCCGCCGATTCGAACTCCCGCCCGGTGGGTTCGGTCGGTCCCGGGCCGGAGCGGGCTCCGGGTCCCCCGTGGGTGTGACGGTCAGTGACCGGGTTGCGGCGCGGCTCGTTGCCCCGCTCGGGACGGCAACTGTCCGCCGCCCGTCCGCTGCACCCAGGAGGGGCGCGTCCACCATGTCCGAGGCATCCGTCGTACCGGAGGGCCAGAGCGCCTCCTCCCCCGCTCCCGCCGCCCCGCAGAGCCTGCTGGCGCAGATGGAGCAGATGCTCGCCGCGCTCAACGCCGACCTGGTGCGGTTGGACGCCGACCTCCAGTCGCCACCCGCGCACGACGCAGACGCCCATGAGCCCCACCAGGGCCAACACACCTGACGCCGCCCCCGCCGCCGTCATGACCCGCCGCCGTCCCTCTGCTGCCAGTCGCCCACCGGCAGCAGCTCACGGCAGGCCGGGTCGACGGCGCGCAGCAGCTGCGCAGCCAGGTCCTGGCACTCGGCGACGGCGTCCACGGAGTCGATGCAGCGCCAGTACAGCTCCTGCTCGCCGGCCCCGCAGGCGAGCACGACCAGGGCCTCGGCGGTCTCCTGAACCAGTCCGCACAGTTCGCGGAGCGCGACCGCGGCGTCGGTGAGCACGGTCAGCCGCTCCGCTCTGGCCGGCCCGCCCCCGTCGTCCGGGGGGCGCCCCACGCAGGCGGCCGCGTGCCCCGCCGCCTCGGCAACCGCCCGGGCGATCGCGGCCGCACCGCCGCTCCCGCAGCTGCCGCGGTCCAGCAGCTCACGCTCCATCAGCTCCAGCGCGGCCACTCCGGTCACGGCCTCGACCAGCACGCAGGCCTGCCAGCACTCCGCCAGCACCTCCGGCACGCTGCGCGCCTCGGTCAGACCGTGCCTGCTGGATTTGATCAACCTCAGCGCATCCATGGCCTCGACCCCCTGTTGCTCCCGGTACTCCCGACGGGCTCTCCGTCAGGGACCAGCCTGGAACAGAAAAGGAACGACCGGACGCGGACGATCACCGCCTGTGGACAACCCGGGGGATGTGCAGAACGCCGTCACCCGCGAGAGGGAGGATCCGGGCGTCGGCCCGACGTCGACCGGCCCGACGTCGACCGGCCCGACGTCGAACGATCCGACGTCGAACGGCCCGACGTCGAACGGCCCGACGTCGAACGGCCTGACGTCAGACGCCGTCCAGCGGCGGCGTGGCCCCCGCCGGGAAGCGGTGCTCGTTTCGCTCGATCTTCGCCGCCAGCGCCGCCAGCGGATCCACCCCCAGCGCCGAGCAGAACTGCAGCAGGTAGGCCAGTACGTCGGCCACCTCGTCCTCGACCCGGTGCGCCCGGACCGGGTCCTCCATCACCGCCGCCGCCTGCTCCGGGGTCAGCCACTGGAAGATCTCCAGCAGTTCGGACGCCTCCACGCTGAGCGCCGCCACCAGGTTCTTCGGCGTGTGGTACTGCCCCCAGCCCCGCGCCGCGGCGAACTCGCGCAGTCGCTGCTGAAGCAGGGGGACGTCCAGCTGTCGATCAGTCATGCGCCCATTCTCCCCGGCCGCCGCCACCCGCCTGCACCGGAACCGGGGGCGGGGCCGGGGGCGGGGGCGGGGGCGGGATCCGGGTCGGCGTCCGGGCCGGTGCCGACACTGAGTTCGGGGCCGGCGCGGACGACGGCTCCAGCACGCTGTACCCGGTCCGCGGATCACGGCGGCAGTTCAGCACCAGCGCCTCCGGGGCCGCCCCCGCCGCCCCGTCCCGCAGCGTCGCCAGCAGCCGTGCGTGCCCGTGCCGGACCACCTCCCCGGCGAGCCGCAGCAGCTCCGCCACCTGCCCCTCCGCCAGCCCGGCGTCCAGGTCCTCGGCCAGCACCGTGAGCAGCCGGTCCACCTGCGGCACGTCCGCCGAGCTCATCTGGAGCACCCCCGGTCCGGTCAGCAGCACCGTCGCGAAGGCCAGGTAGCGGAGCAGCCCGTTGCTCATCGACTCGGCCCCGGTGACCGCGCCCTCCGCCTCCCACAGCGCCGCTCGCACCCTGGCGCCGTCGCCCCGGAGCACTCCCAGCTCGCGGACCGGGTGGGGGCTGCCGGTCCTGACACTGCGCAGCAGCTTGCCGTAGCGGATCCGGCACTCGCCCTGGATCCGCGCCAGCACCGCCGAGAGATTGGCCGCGCTGCCGCGCAGCCTGGCGTCGTCCCCGGCCGGGACCCAGCCCCGCATCAGCGCGGGCACCGGGTCCACCGGGAACACCTCGCGCAACGCCGTGAGCAGGTCCTCCACCGCGGTGAGCACCCGCTGCTCGCCGGCAGTGGCCCCGGCGATCCGCAGCGGCAGCTGGGCGGCCAGCAGGCTTCCGGCCGACAGCGGGGCCCGGATGTCGCCCTGCCGCCCGTCGCTGTGCCAGACCGCGTTGATCCGGCGCCTGGCCCGGTCCTCCTCCCCGGTGGCCAGCAGCACCCGGGGAGGAGTGCCCGGCAGCGCCCCGGTGATCCGCTCGGCGACGATCCTGGGTTCGCCGTCGGTGCGCACCGCCACCTCCAGGCTCACGGTGCCGCTGCGGGCGGTCTCCACCGTGCAGCCCAGCCGGAACCCCTGCCGGCCGTGCGGGACGCAGCCGCGCAGGCCGCCGCGGACCGGGGCCAGCGCCTCGGCCAGTTCGGCCCCGCCCGCCAGCCCGGACAGGGCGGCCAGCGCGTCCAGCAGATTGGACTTGCCGCTGCCGGAGACTCCTTGAACCAGGGTGACCGGGGCCAGCGGCAGCACGGTGCCGACATGGGACTTGAACGCCACCAGGCGCAGTTCGCCGATGGTGGCCCGGCGCGGGGAGGGCTCGCTCACACCGGTGTCAACGAGCGACCCGCGCTTTGGTGAGCCTCTTACCTGCTACCTGACGAACCTGCTCAGGGTGACCGACGCCGACACCCGGACCGGGTCCGGCAGTCCGGCGATCCGTTCGGCCAGTGCTGCCGGGTCGGTGTGCCAGGCGCTGGGGCCCATGCCCACCACCGTGCGCACCGCCTCGTGGTCCAGCAGCACGGCGAAGTCGTGCTCGCTGCTGCCCGCGGACTCCAGGTGGGGTCCCAGCGTCGCCGCCAGCCGCTCCTCCTTTCGGCCGTCCACCCCGAGCAGCTTCAACTCGCCCACCAGTTCCGCGAGGTGACGCGGCGTCGGGGTGACCGTCAGCAGCGTTCCACCGGGACGCAGCACCCGCCGCAGCTCCGGGCCGTTGCGCGGGGCGAAGACATTGACCACCAGGTCGGCGCAGCCGTCGCGGACCGGCAGCGGACGCCAGGCGTCACACACCACGGCTCCGGCGCGCGGGTGCGCACGCGCGGCCCGGCGCAGGGCGAACTTGGAGATGTCCAGCGCGATGCCATGGGCCGCGGGCAGCGCGTCCAGGGCAGCGGCCAGGTAGTACCCGGTGCCCGCGCCGAGGTCCAGTACACAGCGCGCGTCGGCGGGGGCGGCCGCGGCCAGCGCCTCCGCGACGGGTGTGTAGTGTCCGGCGCCGAGGAAGGCGTCGCGGGCGGCGACCATGGCGGCGGTGTCGCCGGTGCCGGTGTGGGCGTCGCCGGGCAGCAGGCTGACATAGCCCTGCCTGGCGATGTCGAAGGTGTGCCGCTCGGGGCAGCGCAGCGCCCCGCCGTCCGGAGCGGTCGTGAGACCCTGCCCGCAATGGGGGCAGACCAGGTACTCCACTACGTCCTGCAGCACGCGTCCGTCTCCCTGCGGTGTCAACTGAACCCGCAGGTCAGACTAGTCCGTCCGACCGTCCCCGGACCCATCGTCCGAGTCGTCGGGGTCCTCCGGGTCGGGCAGTTGGTCGACGATCCAGCCCGCCAGCCGTTCGGAGGCGCCGTCGACGCCGATCCGGCCGTCCCGCACGGCCCGGGCCAGGCTGCGCATCTCCCGGGTGGTGGTGGCCACGTTGGCGCCGCCGGAGACCAGGTAGGCGAAGGCCACTGCGGTGGCGAAGAGTTCGTTGTTCCGCTCCAGCGAGGGCACCCGGATCAGCTGGTGCATCAGCGCCGCGGCGCGGTCCTCGGGTTCGGGGTAGACCAGTACGTCGAAGATCTCCGCCTGGTGCCGGGTCACCGCGGCGACGAGCGAGCCGTAGTCGGTGACCCGGGGGTCGCCCGGGGTGTACTGCTCGGCGACCATGAGCAGCCAGGACAGGTCGATCTCGACGTTCAACGGCGCTGTCCCACCCCTTCGTGCTCGCCGAACTCGGCGAGGAAGGCAGCCTCGTACTCCTTCATGAACTGCGCGGCGGCGTCCACGAAGGACCTGCCGGTCTCTCCCATGTCCTGCTGGACCAGCTTCTCGATGTACTGGTTCATGCTGATCCCCTCCTGTTCCGCCCTGGCGCGGGCGATCTCGGCCGTGGTGGCGTCCACCCGGACATTGAGCTGCTTCTTGGTCATACTTCCAAGCTAGCGCGATTCTGCTAGCACGCAAGGGTAGTAAGAAGAGCACTACCCGCTGGACGAACGCGCCAAGAGCGGAACAGGTGACAGGAAATCAGGAGGAAACGGGCTCCAGGATCGCCACGCACTCGAAGTGCTGGGTCATCGGGAACAGGTCGAAGGCCCGCAGGCTGACCGGGCGGTAGCCGACGGCGGCGAAGAAGCCCAGGTCACGGGCGAGGGCGGCCGGGTCGCAGGCGACATAGGCGATCCGCCGGGGGGTGAGCCCGGCCAGATGGCGCACGGTGTCGCGGCCCGCGCCGGAGCGCGGCGGGTCGAGCACCACCAGGTCCGTCTCGGTGATCCCGGTCCGCGGCAGTAGCCGCTCCACCTTGTCGCACTCGATCCGCACGCGGCCCTCGCCGATCAGATCGCCGAGGTTGTGCCGCGCGTCGGCCACGGACTGCTTGGACGACTCGATGCCGAGCACCGCGCCGTGCTCCCCCAACCGGTCCGCGAGCGCCCCGGCGAACAGCCCGACCCCGCAGTACAGGTCCAGGGCGTTCTCGCCCTCCTGCGGGTCCAGGCCCTCCAGCACGGCCGAGACCAGCAGGTCGGGCGCCTCCGGGTGGATCTGCCAGAAGCCGCCCTCACTGACCCGCCAGGTCCGGCCCGCCGCGCGCTCGCGCACGAAGGAACGGCCGTGCACCCGGTGCAGCCCGCCGTGGTCGTCGATCCGCATCACCGAGACCGGCCGGTCCAGCTCCACGATCGGCAGCCTGGCCCCGGCCCGCGGGGTCAGGATCACCTGGCGGTCCGAGGACCCGGTCGCGGCGATCGCCTCGACCGAGGCCATCCCCTCCCAGTCGCGGGCCTCCACACCCAGCTCGGTCACCCCTGCGGCGGCGATCAGGCAGCGGTCGATCGGCTGCACCCGGTGCGAGCGGTGCCGGCGCAGACCGGCCTCGCCGGTGTCGGGGTCGACCGCGTACTGGACCCGGGTGCGCCACTGCGGCACCGTGCCGGCCGGGAGCTTGCCGCCGACCGGTTCGATGCTGCCGTCCCACCCGGCCCCGGCCGGGTCGAGCTTGGCCAGCTGCCGCAGCTGCTCGGTGAGCACCTGCACCTTGAGCTTGCGCTGCGCGCCCGGCGTGGCGTGCTGCCAGTCGCACCCGCCGCACTTCCCCGGTCCGGCGAACGCGCAGGGCGGCTCCACCCGGTCCTTGGACGCCTGCAGCACCTCGACCGCGTCGGCGCGCAGAAAGCGCGAGGACTCGGTGCCGTCGGTCACCTCGGCGACCACCCGCTCGCCCGGCAGGGCGTGCCGGACGAACAGCACCCGGCCCTCGTGCCGGGCCACGCAGTGGCCGCCGTGGGCGACCGGGCCCACCTCGACCTCGTACCGCTGACCGACCAGGGACGGCACCTCGCCTTCGGCGGCGGCGGTCTCGGATCGGGTCCTGCCAGGGGGTGTCACGCGCTGCTGTCCTTGCTGTCGGTCGTCCCAGCGCCGCCCGGGCCCGGCTCCGTGCCCGCGGCGGTGCCCGCGCGCTTCTGCACACGGAGGAGGTCTCCACGACGGATCTGCCCGGGGGCGTTCCACTCCACCGGCTTGCGGCGGCGCTCGGAGGACTCCAGCTGCCAGGGTACCGAGGTCACCATCACACCCGGGGTGAACAGCAGCCGGGCCTTGAGCCGCAGCGCGCTCTGGTTGTGCAGCAGCTGCTCGTACCAGTGGCCGACCACGTACTCGGGGATGTAGACGGTGACCACCGCGCGCGGGCTGTCCTTGCGCAGCTTCCGGACGTAGTCAACCACCGGGCGGGTGACCTCGCGGTAGGGCGAGTGCAGCACCTTCAGCGGGATCTCGATCCCGCGCCGCTCCCAGTCCGCCTTCAGCGCCGCGGTGTCCGCCGGGTCCACGTCCACGGTGACCGCCTCCAGCGCGGAGGTGTGGGCGGAGCGTGCGAGCTTGGCATAGGCCAGCGCCCGCAGCGTCGGCTTGTGCAGCTTGGACACCAGCACCACCGAGTGCACCTTGGAGGGCAGCAGCTCCTCGTCGGGGCGCTCCTCGGCCGCGACCAGCTCGGCGGAGACCCGGTCGTAGTGCTTCCTGATGGCCTTCATCATCACGAAGAACACCACCATCAGCAGGCAGGACATCCAGGCGCCGGACATGAACTTGGTGCCCAGGACCACCACCAGCACACACGCGGTGCAGGCCAGCCCGATGCTGTTGATGACCCGGCTGCGCATCATCCGGCGGCGCACGGCCGGGTCGGTCTCGGTCTTCAGCAGCCGGGTCCAGTGCCGGATCATGCCGGTCTGGCTCATGTTGAAGGAGACGAAGACGCCGATGATGTAGAGCTGGATCAGCCGGTTGGGGTCGGCGCCGTAGCCGATGATGAAGACGATGGCGACACCGGCCAGCATGATGATGCCGTTGGAGAACGCCAGCCGGTCGCCGCGGGTGTGCAACTGCCGGGGCAGGTACCGGTCCTGGGCCAGGATCGAGCCCAGCACCGGGAAGCCGTTGAAGGCGGTGTTCGCGGCCAGCACCAGGATCAGCCCGGTGACGGCGGCGATGTAGTAGAAGCCCGGGGTGAAGTTGCTGAACACGGCCTGGCTGATCTGCGCCAGCGCGGTCTTCTGGTGGTAGTCGGCCGGCGCGCCGATCAGCTGGGAGGTGTTCTCGGACATCTTCAGCCCGGTCAGATTGCCCATCCAGATGATGCCGATCAGCATCACCACGGCGATGATCGCCATCATCAGCAGGGTGGTGGCGGCGTTCTTGCTCTTGGGCTTCTGGAAGGCCGGCACACCGTTGCTGATGGCCTCGACGCCGGTGAGCGCGGCACAGCCCGAGGAGAAGGTCTTCAGCAGCAGGAAGACCATGGCGAGCCCGGCCACGTTCTCGTGGCCGTGTTCCGGGACCAGGTTGAAGCTGTAGCTGGCGGCGTGCATCTGACTGCCCGCGATGAAGTGCCGGACGGCCGCGAAGGCCATCAGCCCCAGCACGCCGATCATGAAGCCGTAGGTCGGGATGGCGAAGGCGGTCCCCGACTCGCGGACGCCGCGCAGATTCATCCCCATCAGCAGCACGACCAGGGTGACCGAGATCGCCACCTCGTGGCCGTGCAGCGAGGGCACCGCCGACACCACGTTGGCGACACCCGAGGTGGTCGACACCGCGACGGTCAGGACGTAGTCCACCATCAGCGCCGCGGCCACGGTCAGCCCCGCGTTGTCGCCCAGGTTCACCGTGGCGACCTCGTAGTCGCCGCCGCCGCTGGGATAGGCGTGCACGTTCTGCCGGTACGAGGCGACGACGACGAGCATCACCAGCGCCACCACCCCGCCGACCCACCAGGAGAAGTGGATGGTGGTGATACCGGCGACGGCCAGCGCCAGGAAGATCTGCTCGGGGGCGTAGGCCACCGAGGAGAGCGCGTCGGACGCGAATACCGGCAGCGCGATCCGCTTCGGCAGCAGCGTCTCACCCAGCTTGTCGCTCTGGAGTGCGCGGCCGATCAGGATCCGCTTGGGTACGTCGGTGAGTTTGGACACGACGAGGATCGTAGAGCCTGTCCTTGACGCCTCCTTAACGCCCCTCCGGAAATATGGGGACTGTCACTCGCCGCAGCCCCGAATGTTGCGGATTGGTATCGGGAAGGTGTGAGTTCACCCGTTCCGCTCCTACCCTCCCGGCCCGCGTCCGGCCACCGCTTCTCAGGCGGCTCCCAGATCCGGGGCCGCTCCGGGGTGTAACGACCCGGGTTGCGCGGGTACTGCGGTTGTGTCATCGGCGCGCGAGGGTGCGACCCTGGTGCGGGCACCGGTTAAGAAGGTGTCAGGATCGAGCCGGGACATCACTCCGGAAGGACGGGCGTGCACATCGTCATCATGGGCTGCGGCCGCGTGGGTTCGGCCCTCGCGCGCACCCTCGAGAAGCAGGGGCACTCGGTCGCCGTCGTCGACCAGGACCCCACGGCGTTCCGCCGTCTCGGTTCCGGTTTCACCGGCCAGCGGGTCACCGGGGTCGGCTTCGACCAGGACACGCTCCGCGAAGCCGGTATCGAGCAGGCCGGGGCCTTCGCAGCGGTCAGCAGCGGGGACAACTCCAACATCATCGCCGCGCGGGTGGCCCGGGAGAACTTCGGCGTCGAGAACGTCGCGGCCCGGATCTACGACCCGCGCCGCGCCGAGGTCTACCAGCGCCTGGGCATCTCCACGGTCGCCACGGTCCGCTGGACCGCCGACCAGATGCTGCGCCGGCTGCTGCCCAGCGGCTCCGAGCCCAACTGGCAGGACCCGAGCGGCGCCGTGCAGCTGGCCGAGGTCCCGGTGGCCTCCGGCTGGATCGGCCACCGTCTCAGCAAGCTGGAGCAGGCCGCTGAGGTGCGGGTCGCCTTCATCAGCCGGCTGGGGGTGGGCACCCTGCCCACCGCCGAGACGGTGCTGCAGGAGGGCGACCTCGTGCACATGATGATGCGCACCGCAGATCTCGAGGCCGTCGAGGCCGTGTTCGCGAAGGGCCCGGAGGAGCACTGATGCGGGTAGCCATTGCCGGGGCCGGTGCGGTGGGACGATCCATCGCGGGCGAGCTGCTGGAGAACGGCCACGAGGTGCTGCTCGTGGACAAGAACCCCAAATCCATCTCGGTGGAGCGGGTGCCGCAGGCCGAGTGGCTGCTGGCGGACGCCTGCGAGATCACCGCGCTGGACGAGGCGGCGCTGCAGCGCTGCAACGTCGTCATCGCGGCGACCGGGGACGACAAGGTCAACCTGGTGGTCTCACTGCTGGCGAAGACCGAGTACGGCGTGCCGCGGGTGGTCGCCCGGGTGAACAACCCCAGGAACGAGTGGCTGTTCAACGAGGCCTGGGGGGTGGACGTGGCCGTCTCGACCCCGCGACTGATGTCGGCGCTGGTCGAGGAGGCGGTGAGCGTCGGCGACCTGGTCCGGCTGATGCGGTTCAGCCAGGGCGACGCCAACCTGGTGGAGATCACCCTCTCGGCGACGTCCACGGCCGTGGGGCTGCGGGTGAGCGACGTGGAGTGGCCGCAGGACACCGCGCTGGTCACCATCATCCGTGAGGGCCGTGTGCTCGTCCCCAGCGGGAGCGACAGCCTGGAGGGTGGGGACGAACTGCTGTTCGTCGCCACGGCGGAGCGGGAGCGGGAGTTGGAAGAACTGCTCGCCAAGGAGAGCTGAGGGTTCTTCACCACTCGGGGGCGCGGGGCTGCTGCTCCGGTCAGCGTGCACGACTGTGCGTGGCTGGTCGCGCATGCTTTTGGGCAAGCACAGCCCCGCGCCCCTGACGTCTGCGGTCAGACGCGTTCGTGGTCGGGTTCTTCTGCTTTTTCTTCCTCTTCCACGGCGACCTTGATGGGCGGCGGGGCCTTGGACAGGATGAGCCAGGAGAGGTAGATGGCGACCAGCCAGGGCGGGACGCCGAGGCCGATCTTGGCGACGCCGAGCCAGGTGACGTTGCCGGCCCAGTAGAGCGGGAAGAGGATCGCCGCGCGGATGGCGAAGAGGGCGACCCAGACCCAGGTGGCCTTGGTGTAGGCGGAGAGGCGGCCGGGGTTCCGGGTGCGCCAGGTCATGTTCTCGCCGAGGATCGGGCCGAGCATCACGCCGAGCAGCGGCCAGCGGACCAGCGCCGAGACGGCGTAGAGCACGCCCAGCAGCACGCCGTAGATCATCGACGGCAGGTAGAAGTCCTGGGCCTTGCCCGACTTCATGGCGATGAACGCGCCGATGGCCACGCCGAGCACTCCGCCGAAGGCGTGCTTCAGCGTCTCCCGGCGGACCAGGCGGACCAGGGCCAGCAGCACGGTCACGCCGACGGCGGACCAGGCGGACAGGCCCAGGTTCTTGGTGATCGTGTACAGCAGGACGAAGACGAAACCGGGCACGGTCATGTCGACCATTCCCCGGACGCCGCCGAACGCGTCGATCAGCGAGGTGTCGACCTCGGGCTTCGAGGCGTCCTGCCCGGCGGCGTCCTGTTGGGCGGCGTCCTGTTGGGCAGGGCCCGACTTGTGACGGGGACTCACGCGGTACTACTCCGATCCGACAGGGCGCAGCTCGTACCGCGGGTTGAAGAGCACCCGTCGGCCTCGCGCATGGCTGATCCGGCCGTGGGCCACCAGGCGGCGGCCGGGCTCTATCCCGGCGATGGAGCGACGGCCCAGCCAGACCACGTCCAGGGCGTCGGTTCCGTCGAAGAGCTCCGCCTCCAGCGCGGGGACGCCGGCCCGGGGGCGCAGGGTCACGGCCCGGAGCGTGCCGGTCACCGTCACCTGCTGCCGGTCCTGGCAGGAGGCGATGGGCATGCAGCCGGCCTCCTCGGCGTCGTGGCGCAGTTCCTCGGCCTGGAGCTCCTCGGTGCTCGCAGCCAGGCGGTTGAGCATCCGGCGCAGACGCCCCTGCTGCCGGTCGGTTCGGATGTCACCACTCATAGCCGAAGAGTACCGCTCCGTACCGACAGGCAACCCTACTGCTCGAAGCGATAGCCCATCCCCGGCTCGGTGATGAAGTGCCGCGGGTGCGCGGGGTCCGCCTCCAGCTTGCGGCGCAGCTGCGCCATGTAGACCCGCAGGTAGTTGGTCTCGGTGCCGTAGGCCGGGCCCCAGACCTCCTGGAGCAGCTGCTTCTGGCTGACCAGCCGCCCGGCGTTGCGCACCAGGACCTCCAGCAGGTGCCACTCGGTGGGCGTCAGCCGGACGTCGGCGCCTTCGCGCTGGACCCGTTTGGCGATCAGGTCGACGGTGAAGGACGCGGTGCTGACCACGGCCTCCTCGGGGTCGGTTCCGACCGGCGCGGCGCGGCGCACCGCGGCGCGCAGCCGGGCCAGCAGCTCGTCCATGCCGAAGGGCTTGGTGACGTAGTCGTCGGCTCCGGCGTCCAGGGCCTCGACCTTCTCGTCGGAGGCGTGCCGGGCCGAGAGCACGATCACCGGGGTCTTGGTCCAGCCGCGCAGTCCGCGGATCACCTGGGTGCCGTCCATGTCCGGCAGCCCCAGGTCCAGCAGCACCACGTCGGGGTGACGGGCCGCCGCCAGCTCCAGGGCCGAGGCCCCGTCGTGGGCGGCGTCGACCTCGTAGCCGCGCGCCCTGAGGTTGATCACCAGCGCGCGGACGATCTGCGGCTCGTCGTCGACCACCAGGACCCTGGTGCCACCTGTCATTCCGGGCTGCCTTTCCCCTGCTGCGTCTGCTGCGTCATCTGGTCCGACTGATCGGTACGAAGGGTGAACACCATGGTGAGGCCGCCGCCCGGGGTGTCCTCGGCGGTGAGGCTGCCGCCCATCGCCTCGACGAAGCCCCGGGCCACGGCGAGGCCCAGGCCGACCCCGGCGCCCCTGGGGGCGTCCCCGTAGCGCTGGAACGGCTCGAAGACCTTCTCCTTGGCCTCGTCGGGGATCCCGGGGCCGTGGTCGGCGACCCGCACCTCCAGCCGGTCCGGCTCGCCGGCCAGCCGCAGCACGCTGCCGGAGAGAAGGACCCCGCTGTCCGGGCCCCGGCCCTCGCCCTGGTACTTCACGGCGTTCTCGACCACATTGGCCAGGGCGCGTTCCAGCAGCCCTGGGTCGCCCTCCACCATCGGCAGGTCCTCGGGGACGTCGAGCCGCACGGCGCCGTCCGGGACGCCGCGCAGGGCCATCGGGACGACCTCGTCCAGGTCGAACTCGCGGAGCAGCGGGACCACCGAGCCGGTCTGCAGCCTGCTCATGTCCAGCAGGTTGCCGATCAGGTGGTCCAGCCGGTCGGCGCCCTCCTCGATGCCGGCCAGGAATTCGGCCTCGTCCTCGGGGCTCCACCGGACGTCCTCGGCGCGCAGCGAGGAGACCGAGGCCTTGATGCCGGCCAGCGGCGTCCTCAGGTCGTGCGAGACGGCGGCCAGCAGCGCGGTGCGGATCCGGTTGCCCTCGGCCAGCCGGCGGGCCTCGGCGGCCTGTTCGCTCAGCCTGCGGCGGTCCAGCACCACGGCCGCCTGGGCGGCGAAGGCGCCCAGCACCCGGCGGTCCCCCGCCGGGAGCACCCGCCCGGACAGCGCCAGCGCCAGCCGCTCGCCGACCGGGACGTCCACGTCGGCGTCCTCGGGACGGCCCACCGGTGCCGGGCCCACCGATCCCGCGCAGGTCCACGGGCCGAAGTCGTCGGCCCGCTCCAGCAGCGCGACCGACTCCATCTGGAAGGTCTCCTTGACCCGCTCCAGCAGCGCGGGCAGCGCCTTCTCCCCGCTCAGCACGCTGCCGGCGAGGAAGCTCAGGGTCTCCGCCTCGGCGCGGCTGCGGGCCGCCTCGGCGGTGCGGGAGGCGGCCAGGTCCACCACGTAGGCGACCGACAGCGCCACCGCCAGGAAGACCGCGATGGCGACGATGTTCTGCGGATCAGCGACGGTGAAGGTGTGCAGCGGCGGCGTGAAGTACCAGTTGATCAGCAGCGAGCCGACCACCGCCGACGCCAGCGCCGGGAACAGGCCGCCGGTCAGCGCGGCGGCCACGGTGAGGCCCAGGTAGAGCAGCATGTCGGTGCTGCCGGAGCGGGTGCTGCCGAGGATCCAGGTCAGCAGCAGCGGGCCGCCCACCCCGAGCACCCAGCCGACGGCGGTCCGGGTCGGCCCCAGCCGGGCGATCCGCCGGATCGGCCGCACCCGGCCGCGGGCGACGTGCTCATGGGTGACGATGTGCACGTCCACGTCGCCGGCCTCACGGGCCACGGTCGCGCCGACTCCGGGGCCCAGCACCCACTGCCAGGTCTTGCGCCTGCTGCTGCCCAGCACGATCTGGGTGGCGTTGACTCCCCGGGCGAAGTCCAGCAGCGCCTCGGCGGCGTTGTCGCCCAGCACCGAGTGGAAGCTGCCGCCGAGGTCCTCGACCAGGGCCCGCTGCAGCGTCAGCTCCCGCGGCGAGGCGCCGGTGAGACCGTCGCTCCTGGCCACGTACACGGCCAGGATCTCGCTGCCCGAGCCCTTGGCGGCGATCCGGGCGGCCCGGCGGATCAGGGTCCGCCCCTCGGGGCCGCCGGTGAGGCCGACCACGATCCGCTCGCGGGCCTGCCAGGTGTCGCTGATCCGGTTCTCGGCCCGGTAGCGCTGCAGGTACTCGTCGACCCGGTCGGCGGTCCACAGCAGCGCCAGCTCCCTGAGCGCGGTCAGGTTCCCCGGCCTGAAGTAGTTGGAGAGCGCCGCGTCGACCATCGTAGGGGCGTAGACGTTGCCGTGCGCCAGTCGGCGGCGCAGCGCCTCGGGGGCCATGTCGACCAGCTCGATCTGCTCGGCCCGGCGCACCACCTCGTCCGGCACCGTCTCCTGCTGGCGCACCCCGGTGATGCCCGCGACGACGTCCGCGAGCGACTCCAGGTGCTGGATGTTGACCGTGGAGATGACGTCGATGCCCGCGTCCAGCAGCTCCTGGACGTCCTGCCAGCGCTTCGCGTTGCGGCAGCCGGGGACGTTGGTGTGGGCCAGTTCGTCCACCAGGGCGACGGCGGGGCGGCGGGCCAGCACGGCGTCCACGTCCATCTCGGAGAAGGCGGCGCCCCGGTACTCCATGGACCGGCGCGGCACCAGCTCCAGCCCGGCGACCTGCTCGCTGGTGTGCGAGCGGCCGTGGTCCTCGACGAAGCCCACCACCACGTCGGTGCCCCGTGCCAGGCGCCGGTGCGCCTCGCCCAGCATGGCGCAGGTCTTGCCCACTCCGGGGGCCGCCCCCAGATAGATCCGCAGCCTGCCGCGCATACCTGTCCTCTGACTTGTGCCTGACCCGTTGAGCGTACGTGAGCAGTGGGCCCGTTCCCCTGCTCAGCGCAGTCTGAAAGCTGCTTTAGCGACATCTTGACGAGTCCCCCCGGGACTGTTCGGAGCCACCGGCCGGTGCGAGGATCGGCACGCAGAGGCCGCGCCACGACCGGACGCGGCACCGTCCGAGGGGAACCGCAATGACGCAGCTCCACGATCTGACAGCACTGGAACAGGGCGAGCTGATCGCGACCGGGAAGCTCTCCCCGGTCGAGCTGACCGACCACTACCTGGAGCGGATCGACCGGCTGAACGCGTCCCTCGGCGCCTACATCACCGTCACCCCGGAGCTGGCCCGCAGCCAGGCGGCCCAGGCCGAGGCGGCGGTCCGGGACCGGGACGGCGCGCCGCTCTCCCCGCTGCACGGCGTCCCGGTCCCGGTCAAGGACCTGAACTTCGTCGCCGGAGTACGGGCCACCCAGGGCTCGGCCGCCAGCGCGGAGCACATCCCGGTGACCGACGACCACATCGTCACCCGGCTGCGCCGGGCCGGCACGGTGCTCCTCGGCAAGACCAACACCCCCGAGTTCGGGCTGCCGTGCTACACCGAGAACCAGGTCGCCCCGCCCGCGCGCACCCCCTGGGACCCGGACTACTCGGCCGGCGGCTCCAGCGGCGGCGCGGCGGCCGCGGTCGCGGCCGGGCTCGCGCCGATCGCCCAGGGCAGCGACGGCGGCGGCTCCATCCGGATCCCCTCCTCGGTCTGCGGGCTTTTCGGGATCAAGCCCAGCCGCGGCCGGGTCAGCAGCGGCCCCACCCTGTACGACGTCAGCGGCCTCAGCACCAGCGGCCCGATCGCCCGCACCGTCGCGGACGCCGCCGCGCTGCTGGACGTGCTCGCCGGAGCCATGCCCGGTGACTGCTTCACCGCCCCGGCCCTCGCCCCCGGCGAGACCTTCGCCTCGCACGCCGGCCGCGAACCCGCGAGCCTGCGCATCGCCGTGCTCACCACCCCGCCGGTCCCCGGCCTGACCGTCCATCAGGACTGCATCGCGGCCACCGAGAGCACCGCCGAACTGCTCTCCTCCCTCGGCCACCGCACCGAACCGCTGGAACTGCCCGCCGACGACACCCTGCGCCGGGTGTTCGAGCAGGTCTGGGCGGTGATGGCGACCCAGCAGCCGGTCGCGGACGAGTCACTGCTGATGCCGCTGACCCGGTATCTGCGCGAGGAGGGCCGCAAGGTCTCCGGCCCGGACTTCGCCACCGCGCTCTACACCTTCCGCGCCGTCGGCGCCCTGGTCGCCGCCCTGCAGGAGGACTACGACGTCATCCTCACCCCGACCCTGGCCCAGCCCCCGGCCCTGATCGGCGCCCTGCGCGACGACGCGGACCCGGCCCGGGAGTTCGACAACCTCACCGCGTTCACCCCCTTCACCCCCCTCTACAACGCCACCGGACAGCCCGCCGTCAGCCTCCCACTGCACTGGAACGAGGCCGGCCTGCCGATCGGCGTGATGCTCGGCGGCCGCTACGGCGACGAGGCCACCCTGATCCAGCTCTCCGCCCAACTGGAGCGGATGCGCCCGTGGTCCCACCGCAAACCCGCCGTCTGGTAGCCGGCACGGCACTTCCCGCGCCTCTGACGTGCTGCGACTGAACCGCTGTGGGTGAGTCGCGTCCGGGGGCGCGGGGAACCGCGCGGCCGGCCACCTGCGGGCCGCACCCGCAGTCCGAACGGAACCGCCTGCGCTACCCCTCGTCGACGATCTGCCCGTCACGCAGATCGAGAACGCGGTCGGCCAGTTCCATCAGCTGGGGGTCGTGGGTGGCCACCAGCGCGGTCACGCCCTCGCTGCGGACCACGGCGCGGAGCAGCTGCATGATCGCGCGGCCGGTGTCGGAGTCCAGCTGGCCGGTCGGCTCGTCGGCGATGATCAGGGCCGGCTGGTTGGCCAGCGCCCTGGCGATGGCGACCCGCTGCTGCTGGCCTCCGGACAGCTCCCCGGGGCGCTGGTTGACATGGTCGCCGAGGCCGACCAGCGCCAGCAGCTCCTGCAACCGCTCCTCGCGCTCCCGCGGCGGCGTGCGGCGCAGCCGCATCGGCACGCCCACGTTCTCCGCCGCCGTCAGGATGGGGATCAGGCCGAAGGACTGGAACACAAAGCCGATCCGGTCCCGACGCAGCGTCAGCAGCCCGTCCTCGCCCAGCCCGGCGAGGTCGTGGCCGTCCACCAGGATCTGCCCCGAGCTGGGCCGGTCCAGCCCGCCGACCAGGTTCAGCAGGGTGGTCTTGCCGGAGCCCGAACGCCCCTTCAGCGCGGTCAGCTCACCGCGCCGCGCGGTGAGGGTGACCCCGCGCAGGGCGTGCACGGCGGTGGCCCCGCTGCCGAAGGACTTGTGCAGGTCATGGACCTCCACCATCGGCGCTCCGGGCTCGACCACCGCGGTGGCACCCGCGGGCTCGGCGCTGCTGGTCATACGTCCCCCTCAGTCTCGGCGTCCGCGTCTGTCCCGGCGTCCGCGTCAGCGTCCGCCTTCGCCTGTCGCGCGGCCGCGTCGGGCCATACTCCGATGTGATCGGCCTCCAGCGCCAGTCTCACCCGCCTGCGCATGTGCAGCCGCTCGGTGAACTCGCTCGGCAGCTGCAGCCGCCCGTTGCGGTCGAGGACCGCGTACTCCTCCGCCGTCAG
The DNA here is from genome assembly GCF_000787775.1 of Streptacidiphilus carbonis. Classification (GTDB taxonomy): domain Bacteria; phylum Actinomycetota; class Actinomycetes; order Streptomycetales; family Streptomycetaceae; genus Streptacidiphilus; species Streptacidiphilus carbonis. Next base: position 118,701 of record NZ_BBPM01000004.1, read on the forward strand.
CTCCTGCGCGCCGTCGTCGTCGGTGGTCATCCGGCGCAGCACCTCGGTGGAGGTACGGCCGTTGCGGATCCGCACCGTGCGCTGGACCTGCTCGGACACCGTCGCGTCATGGGTGACCACGACCACCGTCACCTCCAGTTCCTCGTTGGCCTGCCGCAGCGCCGCGAAGATCTCCTCGCCGGTGGCCGTGTCCAGCTCGCCGGTGGGCTCGTCGGCGAACAGCACCCGGGGCCGGTTGGCGTTGGCGACCGCGATGGCGACGCGCTGCTGCTCACCGCCGGAGAGCTCGCCCGGGCTGCGGTCGGCGCAGTGGCCGATCCGCATCAGGTCCAGCAGCTCCTCGGCGCGGGCCCGGCGCTGTGAGCGCTTCACCCCGGTGTAGGTCATCGGCAGCATGACGTTCTCGACGGCGGTCAGGTAGGGCAGCAGGTTGCGGGAGGTCTGCTGCCAGACGAAGCCCACCGTGCCGCGCCGGTAGGCGAGCCGGTCCCGGCGCCGCATGGTGAGCAGGTCGTGCCCGGCGACCTCGGCCGAACCCGCGGTGGGAACGTCCTGGCCGGAGAGGATGCCCAGCAGGGTCGACTTGCCGGAGCCGGAGGCGCCGATCACCGCCACCATCTCGCCCTGCGCCACGGACAGGTCCAGGCCCTGCAGCGCCTGTACCTCGACACCTTCGGTCTGGTAGATCCGGACCAGGTTCTCGCAGACGATCATGCCTTCGTCCCGGTCCGGGCGGGCGGCCGCGGCGGCGCGCCGGCGCAGCTCCCCGAGGTCCGGGGCCTCGGCCCGGTCGGCAGCACGGTTGACGCTCACTCGGTTCCCCCTGTCGCTCCCCCGTGCGCCGCCCCGGCGTCGCCTGGGGGACACCGTACCTCCGACCACCGCGCCGCAGGCCGGGAGAGCCGAAAAGCCGCCAGGCCCCCGCGAAGGGGCCTGGCGGCTCGGGAACTCGGATGCCCGCGGACCTCGGTGGTCAGCGGACCTCGGTGATCTCCGGACCGCGCTCGAAGGGGTTCATCGGGTCACCGCTGAAGCGGTTGGCCGGGGCCGACTGCTGCTGCGGCATTCCGTCCGCCACCATCTGCGCGTCCTCGGGGAGCTTGAGCACGATCGGGTCGCGCGGCGCCATCGGGGTCTCGCCGCGGACCACCACGGTCTCGCGGAACACCTGCTCCAGCACCCCGGCCGACTCCGGCTGCACCGCGGCCTGGCCCGAGATCACACCGCGCAGGAACCAGCGCGGACCGTCGCAGCCGACGAAGCGGACCAGTTGCACGCCCTGGGTGCCGTCCGGGAGCTGCACCGGGACCTGGGCTCGCAGACCCCAGCCCAGCGGGCCCTCCTCCTCGTCCACGACGCCGCCCTGCTGGGTGATGCCGGAGGCGATCTCCTGGCGGACCTCACCCCAGATCCCCTCGGACCTGGGCGCCGCGAAGGCCTGCAGCTGGATGGCGCTGCTGCCGAGGACCAGGGTCGCCGCGACGATGGAGTCGCCGGCCACCTCCACCCTCAGCTCCATGCCATCGACCCCGGGCACCAGCAGGCCGCCCAGGTCGACACGGCCCTCGGCCGCGTCCTCCACCTCGGTGGAGTCCCAGGGGCCGTCGGGACGCGGCGCGGGCGGCAGACCCACCCGTGCGTCCTCGGCGTCGTCCTCCTCCACGGAGTCCACACCTGCGACGTCCTCGCTGTCCTCGAGGGCCTCTTCGCCCTCGATCTGGTCGACAGCGTCCTCGCTCTTGGCGCGACGACGGAACACGGTCACTGTCCTTCCCGGTCGGGTACCGAAGAGATTTCCTGCCCGGCCGCGGGAATGCTAACCGCGGCATGGCCGCCCGTCGACCCGAAGCCACCGATGGCACGCGCCGATCCCGGCAGTTCCTCCACCTCGTGGAAGCGGACCTTCTCGACCCGCTGGACGACCAGCTGGGCGATCCGGTCCCCCCGGCGGAAGACCACCCGCTCGCGCGGGTCGAGATTGACGACGATCACCTTGATCTCACCACGGTACCCGGCATCGACTGTTCCCGGGGCATTCACCAGCGCCAGACCGCAGCGGGCGGCCAGACCCGAGCGCGGATGCACGAAGGCCGCATAACCGTCCGGCAGGGCGATGGCGACGCCGGTGGGCAGCACCGCCCGCTCCCCGGGGGCCAGCTCGGCGTCCACGGTGGTCCGCAGGTCGGCCCCGGCGTCCCCCGGATGGGCGTACGAGGGGGCGGGCAGCTCCGGGTCCAGCAGGCGCAGCAGGACGTCTACAGGGGGGTGGGACATGGCTAGGGCTCTCTTTAAAAGGTTTGGAGTACCTCGAAGGCACGGGCGCGCTTGAAGACATCGGGGTTGTCCATGGCGGCCTTGATCTCCTCGGCGCGGCCATGGGTGACGAAGTGGTCCAGTTCGACCTGGACGAACAGGGCCCGCGCGGATATCGCCGTCGGCCCTTCGGGGCCGTCCAGCCGTCCCTCGCCGCGGCAGTAGATCTTGCGCCCGGCGACCGCGTCGACCCAGGCGTGGATGGACAGGGTGGCGCCCACCGGCACCGGGCGGAGGAAGTCGGTCTCCAGCCTGGCCGTCACCGAGGCGGTGTGCAGCAGCCAGTTCAGCGTGCCGAGCGCCTCGTCCATCGCGGTCACCAGCACCCCGCCGTGGGCCAGGCCGGGGCCGCCCTGGTGCGCCGGGGCGACGGTGAACTCGGCCAGCACCTCGACGCCCTCGCCGGCCCTGGCGGCCAGGTGCAGCCCGTGCGGCTGCTGCGGACCGCAGCCGAGGCAGTGCTCGTAGTGCGGGCCGATCAGGGCGCCGGGCGCGGGAGCCTCGGGGTGCCGGACCGGGGCCCGGGCGCCGGGCGGCGGCGTCAGGGAGGGACGGGTGGTCTGCTGGCTCACGCTCGCGACCATACAGAAGAACCCCGTCGGAACGGGAACCGAGGCCCTCTGCAAGATCGCCTGCGACGGCAGCCCACAATGGAGCCATGTACGACGAACGCCTCACGGCTCCGCTCACCATGTGGTTGTTCCCCGCGGGCAGCGGCATCTCCTTCGGGCTGGTCTTCTACCTCTTCGGCATCGTGCCCGGACTGCTCGGCCTGGTGGCCGGCGCGGCCGCGGCCGCGGTGCTGCTGAGCTCCTACGGCTCGGCACGGATCCGGGTGGTGCAGGGGCTGCTGGTGGCCGGTGAGGCGCGGATCCCGGTGGAGGCCCTGGGGACGGCCCATCCGATGGACCGCGAGGAGGCCTTCGCCTGGCGCACCCGCAAGGCCAACGCCCGCGCGTTCATGCTGCTGCGCTCCTACATCCCGACGGCGCTGCGGGTGGACGTCACCGACCCGCAGGACCCGACCCCTTACCTCTATCTGTCGACCCGTGCCCCGGAGGCGCTGGCCGCCGCCCTGGACTCGGCCAAGCAGGAGGCCCTGAAGGCGGCCTGACGGCCGTTCAGCCCTTCGGGTCCTCCGGCCGGGGGACCAGCGCCGCCTCCCAGTAGCCGCTGTCGGCCGGCGGGCGGCCGCGCAGGTCCTTGCGGATCTCCAGGGCGAGCTTGGCGGTGTCCCTGCGGTTCAGCGTCGCCCCCGCCAGCGCCCCCACCATCAGCGGCGCCACCGACGGCAGCTTGCGGAGCCCGGTGCGGGTGAGCCGCTTGCGCAGTTGCCGGCGCAGTTCGGCGCCGGTGCCCAGGGCCACCAGGCTGCCCGGCTTGGACAGGTCCAGCCCGCGCCGCTGCGACCAGACCGCGAGGTAGGCACCGGCCCGCTGGGTGGCGTTGCCGCTCGGCGGCTGTCCGTAGGCCTGGTAGAGCTCGGCGATCATCTTGACCTCGACGGCGGCCACGGCCAGCAGTTCGGCGCCGATCTCCACCGCCATCGCGGGCGGCACCGGGAGCATGGCCACGGCGCCGACGCCGGCGCCCACGGAGGCGGATGCCTTCACGGCTCCGGAGCTGATGCTGTCGGCGAGGTCCTCGGCGTTCCGCGCGCCCGGGTGCTGGGCGCGCAACGTGGCGAGGTCACGTACGGGGATCCGGGGAGCGGCGTCGACCAGCCGGTCCACCAGGTGCAGGGCGCCGCTCCTGGTCCCCGACCCGACCAGGGAGCCGCCCTTGGCCAGGCCGGCCGTCAGGGTGCCCTTGAGGGAGTCCGCGAGCGAGGCCATGCGTCGGCCCCGCTCGCCCTGGGGGACGACCGCCGCGGGGGCGGACTCGTCCCACACCTCCAGCTCGGCGGCGATCCGGGCGAGGTCGTCCTCGCTTCCGTCGGTGTCGCCACCGGTGCCGCCGTCGACCGCCGGGGTTACCGCGTCCCCGGCGGTTCGATCGGTACTGCTGCCGTCACTGCTCGGCTTGGTGCTGTTTCGCTGTCGGAACGGCCTCATGAAGACCTCCCTACCCCAAAACGCGTCAGGCCGCGCAGTCCCGGCAGATGGGGTTGCCGTTCTTCTCGCTCGCCAGCTGGCTGCGGTGGTGCACCAGGAAGCAGCTCATGCAGGTGAACTCGTCGGCCTGACGGGGCAGCACCCGGACGGAGAGCTCCTCGTTGCTGAGGTCCGCGCCGGGCAGTTCGAGTCCTTCGGCCGCTTCGAACTCGTCGACGTCGACCGAGCTGGTCGACTTCTCGTTCCTGCGGGCCTTCAGTTCCTCGATGCTGTCCTCGTTGAGGTCGTCATCGGTCTTGCGTGGGGTGTCGTAGTCAGTTGCCATGGTGTCGCGGGCCCCCTTTGGGTGTCTGCGGGTATCTCCAGCGCAGGTAACGCGCGGGAAGCCGGACTTGTGCCCGACCCGAGGGCGAGATTTTGCCTTACTTCAAGGCCCGTTACTCAATCGACACCCGAGACGACCCCCAAAGAGGTGATCCGAGGGGTGTTCGGGCCCGTCGGACGGCCGGGCCGAATGGCCGTCCTCTTGAGCACTTACCGTGATCATGACCAGCGGAAACGTTGGTACGGCGGCCGAGTGCCGGGCACGCTGTGTCACCTCGGTCGGGATCGTGACAGAGAGCGATCGTCCGGATCATGCCGCCGAATGGCTTGAATTGTGATGTTCATCACAGTTCTGAAAAGTCCGGACTTACCCGTACAAGCGCCCCGACCGAGCGCCCGTTCCGGCCCCTCCCGGAACGGCTCAGCCGCGCTTCTCGGCAGCGGCGGCGCGGCGGGCCAGCAGGGCCGCACGGCGCTCGTCGAAACGGGTCGCCATGCCGTCCAGGCCGTCCAGGTAGATCCCGAGCTCCTGCTGAGCGGCCAGACCCTCGGGGCCGAGCCCGGAGACCTCCATGACCTTGAGGTGGCGCAGCACCGGCTGGAGCACGTCGTCGTGGTGGATCCGCAGGTTGTAGATGCCGCCGATGGCCATCTGGGCGGCCGCCCGCTCGAAGCCGGGCATCCCGTGCCCGGGCATCCGGAAACCGGTCACCACGTCGGCCACGGCCCGCATGGCCTGGTCCGGGGCGATCTCCAGGGCGGCCTTCAGCAGGTTGCGGTAGAAGACCATGTGCAGGTTCTCGTCGGTGGCGATCCGGGCCAGCATCCGGTCGCAGACCGGGTCGCCGGAGTTGTGCCCGGTGTTGCGGTGCGAGATCCGGGTGGCCAGCTCCTGGAAGGCGACATAGGCGACGGAGTGCAGCATCGAGTGGTTGTTGTCGGACTCGAAGCCCTCGGCCATGTGCGTCATCCGGGCCCGCTCCAGGGCCACCGGGTCGACCGCGCGGGTGGTCAGCAGGTAGTCGCGCATCACGATGGCGTGCCGGCCCTCCTCGGCCGTCCACTGGTGCACCCAGGTGCCCCAGGCGCCGTCGCGGCCGAACATGGTGGCGATCTCGTGGTGGTAGCTGGGGAGGTTGTCCTCGGTGAGCAGGTTCACCACCAGCGAGACCCGGCCGATCTCGGTGACCGGCGACTGGTCCACGGCCCAGGCCTCGCCGCCCATGATCCCGTCGAAGTCGCGCCCCTGGCCCCACGGCACGTACTCGTGCGGCATCCACTCCTTGGCGACGCCGAGGTGGCGGTCGAGCTCGCGCTCGACCACCTCCTCCAGGGCGTGGAGCAGCTGGGCGTCGCTCCACTTGGCGGAGCCGGCGGGGCGGGAGGGGGCGATGGTCACGGCATCCAACTCTCGGGGGTACGGCATACACCTACGCCTCCGTAGGTTACGCCACCGTAGGTTGAGACGGCGTCCGATGGCAAGGGCGGCCGCCGAAGTGTGAAACGGATAAGGAAAAGCCCCGCCGACCTGGAGAAAGATCGGCGGGACCGGGTGTGCGGCCCACTGCGGGCCCTGCGGCGCAATCAGCTGCCGGGGATGCGAACCCGCATCAGCAGGCCGCCGTCGGGGCGCGGAGACGCCTCGATGACCCCTCCGTGCGCCCGGACCACCGAGCGGACGATGCTGAGCCCCAGACCGACGCCCTTGTCGCTGCGGGTCCGCTCGTTGCCCTTGACCCGCCGGAACGGCTCGAAAATGTGCTCCAGCTCATATCCGGGCACCACCGGACCGGTATTGGTCACCACGATCTCGCCCGCGCCGTCGGCGGTTCCGACCGAGACCTCGACCCAGCCGTCCTCCGGCCGGTTGTAGCGCACCGCGTTCTGGATCAGGTTGAGCACGATCCGCTCCAGCAGCACCCCGTTCCCGGGCACCACCACCGGCTCCACCACGCTGGTCAACCGCACCCCGCGGCTCTTGGCCTCGGCCCTGGTCTGCTCCAGCGCCTGCCGGGCCACCTCGGCCAGGTCCACCGGGCGGCGCTCGATCAGCTCGTTGTCGCTGCGGGCCAGCAGCAGCAGCCCCTCGACCAGCTGTTCGCTGCGCTCATTGGTGGCCAGCAGGGTCTTGCCCAGCTGCTGCAGGTCCGGCGAGGCCCCCGGGTCGGAGAGCTGGACCTCCAGCAGGGTGCGGTTGATCGCCAGCGGGGTACGCAGCTCGTGCGAGGCGTTGGCGACGAACTTCCGTTGGGACTCGAACGAGCGGTCGAGGCGTTCCAGCATCTCGTCGAAGGTGTCCGCGAGCTCCTTGAGCTCGTCGTCCGGGCCGTCCAGCTCGATCCGGCGGTGCATGTCCGAGCTGGCGACCTGGCGGGCGGTGCGGGTGATCCGGCCGAGCGGGCGCAGCACC
>NZ_BBPM01000004.1:125992-148248 GCF_000787775.1 Streptacidiphilus carbonis
GGGGGGGGGGGGTGCCCGGCGGCGGGGGGGCCCCCCCCGCCCCGCCATGGCGTAGCCGAAGACCACGGCCAGGATCAGCAGTGCGATCAGTGCGCTTATCGACTTGAGGATCAGGATGTGCAGGGCCGCACTGGTGTGCTGGTGCTGTATGTCGGCTATATGGCTGCTCAGGGTGTCCCCGGAGATCACCTGGCCGTTGAACTGGACCGTGACGTCGCCCTTGGTGGTGATCTGCGGGACCTGGGTCGCCAGGTTGAACGCCTGGTCGACGAAGAGGTACATCACCAGCACCAGGATCAGCCCGGCCAGCAGGAACATCCCGCCGTAGAACATCGTCAGCCGGATCCGCAGGGTGGGGCGGAACGGCAGCAGCGAGGGCTCCGGCTCCTGGGCGGGCCACCGGGAGGGCGAGGGGGTGGGGGTGGGCTGGACCATGGCTCAGATCCGGTAGCCGGAGCCGGGCACGGTGATGATCACCGCGGGCTCGCCGAGCTTGCGGCGCAGCGTCATCACGGTGACCCGGACCACGTTGGTGAACGGGTCGGTGTGCTCGTCCCAGGCCTTCTCCAGCAGCTGCTCGGCCGAGACCACGGCACCGTTGGAACGCATCAGCACCTCCAGCACGGCGAACTCCTTGGGCGCCAGGGCGATCGGCTTGCCGTCCCTGAGCACCTCGCGGCGGCCCGGGTCGAGGGAGATCCCCTCCCGCTCCAGCACCGGGGGCAGCGGCGTGGTGGCACGCCGGCCGAGGGCGCGCACCCGGGCCACGAGTTCGCTGAAGGCGAACGGCTTGGGGAGGTAGTCGTCCGCGCCGAGCTCCAGGCCCTCGACCCGGTCGCTGATGTCGCCGGCCGCGGTCAGCATCAGCACCCGGGTCGGCTGACCCTCCTCGACGATCTTCCTGAGCACGTCGTCGCCGTGCACCAGCGGCAGGTCGCGGTCGAGCACGACCACGTCGTAGTCGTTCACCGCGACCCGGTCCAGGGCCGCCTGGCCGTCGTAGACCACGTCGACGGCCATGGCCTCCCGCCGGAGGCCGGTGGCGACGGCATCGGCGAGCAACTGCTCGTCCTCGACCACAAGAACCCGCAACGCAGTGGTCCCTTCAAAGAGCACAGCCGTGCGATGGCCCTGCTGGGACACCGCTCACAACGTTCCATCCTGCCTGGTACGGCGGTAAAGCAGCGGTAAGCGGGCCTCGAACCGGGGTGCCGGACCCCCTCCCGGAGGAATCACCAGGAATCGGAGCCACCCGCTCCAGGGGTGGCACCCAGGCCGGGAAGATCGCGGAAAACGGCCCGGAATTCCCAGGATGGGCGAGGTTTCCGGGAGTTCGGGCGTGGGGAGGACGGTCTGTACACCCGCGATCACGCTCGCACCGCAACGCGAGCTCGCACCCGCCCGTCCGTGCGACCTTCCGCACCGGGCCACGCCCGGGGTCGCCCGAACAAGAGCAAGGGGGTCTTGCCTCATGGACGCCTTCACCGCCGGCATCCTTCAGCGCATAAGGAACGCCGAGCTGGACCTGCACCGCGCCCAGGAGTCGGGGGACGACTTCCTGGCCGAGGTCGAGCAGTCCGAGCTCGACGACCTGCACCGGCTCGCCGCGGAGCACGGCATCTCGGTGGCGCAGCCCGAAGCGCACGCCGCCTGACGCTGCGCTTGCCCCTCACACCCGCCCACCACCCACCCTCACCCCTCAACCTGAGCAATGCCCCGGACAGCAGGACCACCCGTCCGGGGCGTTTTGGTTGTTCGGGCCTCGGCTGGTTCCTGACCGCGGACCGTAGCGGGCTGGGCGCGCAGTTCCCCGCGCCCCTGGTAGGTGCAACCTGATCCCAGCGGTCCAGTTGCAGCCCGACAGGGGCGCGGGGAACTGCGCGACCAGCCAGGCACACGCCGCAGCCGAAAGCCGTCGGAACCCCTAGTCGTGCCAGGCGCCGAGCTCCTCCAGCAGCTGCTGCAGCGGCTCGAACAGGCCCGACGGCGCCGCCACGGTCAGCTCCGTGGAGGCCGGGTCCCCCGGGCGGCCGCCCGCGAGCGCCCCGGCCTCGGTGGCGATCAGCACCCCGGCCGCGTGGTCCCACGGGTTGAGACCGCGCTCGAAGAAGCCGTCGAGCCGCCCCGCCGCGACATCGCAGAGGTCGACCGCCGCGGAGCCGCCCCGCCGGATGTCACGCAGTCTGGGCACCAGCTCGCGGACCACCTCGGCCTGCCGCACCCGCCGCTCGCGCAGATAGCCGAAGCCGGTCCCGACCAGCGCCTGGCCCATCTCCGGGGCTTCCCCGCACCGCAGTTGACGCCCGTTCAGGAACGCCCCGCCGCCCCGGACCGCACGCACGGTCTCGCCCCGCGGCGGCACCTCGACCACGCCGACCAGGGTCTCCCCGTCCAGCTCGGCGGCGATGCTCACCGACCAGGCAGGGAGGCCGTAGAGGTAGTTCACCGTGCCGTCCAGCGGGTCGATCACCCAGCGGACGCCGCTGCTGCCGTCACGGGAGGCGCCCTCCTCGCCGAGCAGGCCGTCGTCGGGGCGGCGGGCGGTGATCAACTCGGTGATCAGCTTCTCGGCCGCGAGGTCCATCTCGGTGACCACGTCGACCGAGCTGGACTTGGTCGCGGCGACGCCCAGGTCGTGCGGGCGGCCGTCGCGCAGCAGCGCGCCGGCCTTGGACGCCACTTCCAGGGCGAGGTCCAGGAGTTCGGCCTTGAGGTCCTCGAGCTGCTTGGCATCGTCCATGGTCAGTCCTTCCAATCGGCACCGGCTGCCGCCGGAAGGTGGTTTCGCGCTGCCGGGCAGCAGTCGACGGGGCAGAGGTCGTGGCTCGCGCCCAGCGCGCCCAGCGCACAACGTGCCGGGCGCTCACCGCGCGCGCTCGCGGCGCGTTCCAGCACCATGTCGCGCACGCCGGCGGCGAAGCGCGGGTCCGCACCGACGGTGCGAGCCCGGGAGACCGGCAGGCCCAACTCGGCCGCCTTCTCGGCGGCCTGGGTGTCGAGGTCGTAGACGACCTCCATATGGTCCGAGACGAAGCCGATCGGCACCATCACCACCGCCGGGACGCCCGCACCGTGCAGGGCCTCCAGGTGGTCGCAGATGTCCGGCTCCAGCCAGGGGGTCTGCGGGGAGCCGCTGCGGCTCTGGTAAACCAGCTCCCACTCCCGCTCGGCCACCCCGGTCTCCTCGGCCACTGCCTCGGCGACCAGCCGGGCCGTCTCCAGATGCTGCGCGACGTACGCGCCGCCGGGCTTCCCACGGGCCGGATCGTCCGGGGCGCCCGAGGTGTCCGCCAGCGCATTGGGGATCGAGTGGGTGGTGAACGCCAACCGCGCGCCGTCGCGCACGCCTTCGGGCAGCTCCGCCAGCGCGGTCAGGGTGTTGTCGATCATCGGCTGGACGAAGCCCGGGTGGTTGTAGAAGTTGCGCAGCTTGTCCAGCCGCAGCTCGGCGGCGCCCGGCGCGCCCTCCTCGCGCAGCAGGGTCAGCGCCGCGGCCAGGTTCTCCCGGTACTGGCGGCAGCCGGAGTAGTTGGCGTAGGCGCTGGTGGCCAGCACCAGCACCCGGCGCCGGCCGGCGGCGGCCAGCTCGCGCAGGGTGTCCACCAGGTAGGGGGCCCAGTTGCGGTTGCCCCAGTAGACCGGCAGGTCGAGTCCCTGGGCGGTCAGGTCGGCGCGCAGGGCCTCCAGCAGCTCGCGGTTCTGCGCGTTGATCGGGCTGACCCCGCCGAAGAGGAAGTAGTGCTGCCCGACCTCGGCCAGCCGCTCGCGCGGGATGCCTCGGCCGCGGGTCACGTTCTCCAGGAACGGCACCACGTCGTCCGGGCCTTCGGGGCCGCCGAAGGAGAGCAGCAGCAGGGCGTCATACGGACTGGTACGTGCATCGGACATGGGTCCGATCCTGCCACTACAGGGCCGTCGGTTATTCGATTGACCTCCCCCGTAAGCTGTGTAAGTTCTCTATAGCCCTTACGGGTCCTTGGAAAGTTGGAGCACCGTGCTGTCCACCTACCGCCGGATCTTCGACGCCCCGGGGAGCCTGGCCTTCTCCGCCGCGGGCTTCGTCTCCCGGATGCCGCTGTCGATGACCGGCATCGGCGTCGTCACCATGCTCTCGACCCTGCGCGGTGACTACGGCCTGGCCGGTGCGGTCTCGGCGACGCTGGCGCTGTCCGCGGCCGCGCTCGGGCCGCAGGTGTCGCGCCACGTGGACCGGTACGGACAGGCCCGGGTGATCCTCCCGGCCACCGGGATCGCCGTGGCCGCCATGGGTGTGCTGCTGCTCTGCGCCCGGTTCGACGCACCGGCCTGGACCCTGTTCGCCGCGGCCGTGCCGGCCGGCTGCATGCCGAGCATGGGCTCGCTGGTCCGGGCCCGCTGGGCGCTGATCTACCGGGGCTCGCCGAGCCTGCACACGGCCTACGCCTTCGAGTCGGTGGTGGACGAGATCGTCTTCATCATCGGCCCGATCCTCTCGGTCGGGCTGTGCACCGCGGTCTTCCCCGAGGCGGGACCGCTGGCCGCGATCCTGCTGCTGCTGACCGGTGTCCTGCTGTTCGCGGCCCAGCGCGGCACCGAGCCGCCGCTGCACCCGGTCTCGCTGGAGCGGTCGGGATCGGCGCTGCGCACCCCCGGCCTGTGGGTGCTGGTGCTGACCTTCGTCGGAGTGGGGACGATCTTCGGCTCGGTGGACGTGGTCACCGTGGCCTTCGCCGACCATCTGCACCACAAGGCGCTGTCCAGCGTCGTGCTGTCGGTCTACGCGCTCGGCTCCTGCGTGGCCGGCGTCGTCTTCGGCGCACTGAAGCTGCACGGACCCTTGTCCAGGAGGTTCCTGCTGGGGATCCTCACCATGGCGGTGAGTATGCTGCCCCTCCTATTCGTGAAGAACCTCGTGGCCCTGGCGGCGGCACTGTTCGTCGCCGGGCTGTCCATCTCCCCCACCATGGTCACCACCATGGGGCTGGTGGAACGGATCGTCCCCGCCTCCAAGCTCACCGAGGGGATGACCTGGACCACCACGGGCCTCGCCGTCGGCGTGGCCCTGGGCTCCTCGGCGGCCGGGTGGGTGGTGGACGGCGCGGGTGCCGCGGCCGGCTACTGGGTGACCGTGGCCGCCGGGTGCTTCGCCGCGGCCACGGCGTTCCTCGGGTCACGCCGGCTCAGATCGGCACCGGAACAGCAGGAGCGTGCACATGTCGACGACGACCAGCGGCAGCACCAGCCCGGGTAGCCGGGGCGCCGTCAGCGCCGCCCCGGGCACCTGGAGCAACTGGGCGGGCAATCAGACCGCACGCCCGCGCCGTACGGTGACCCCCGCCTCGGTCGAGGAGCTGGCAGCGGCCGTGCGCGGCGCGGCCGAGGACGGGCTGCCGGTGAAGGCGGTCGGCAGCGGCCACTCCTTCACCGCCATCGCCGCCACCGACGGCGTCCTGGTGCGCCCCGAGCGGCTGACCGCGATCCGGGAGATCGACCACAGGGGCGGCACCGTCACCGTCGAGTCGGGTCTGCCGCTGGAGAAGCTCAACCTGCTGCTGGAGCACGCCGGCCTGGCCCTGACCAACATGGGCGACATCATGGTGCAGACCGTCGCCGGGGCGACCAGCACCGGCACCCACGGCACCGGGCGCTCCTCGGCCTCGCTGGCGGCGCAGATCAAGGCGCTGGAGATCGTCCTCGCCGACGGCACGGTGACCCGGTGCTCCCCGACCGAGAACGCGGAGCTGTTCGCCGGGGCCCGGCTGGGACTGGGCGCGCTGGGCGTGGTCAGCGCCGTCACCTTCGGGGTGGAGCCCGCGTTCCAGCTCACCGCCCTGGAACAGCCGATGTCCTTCAGCGAGGTGACCGGGCGGTTCGAGGAGCTGGCGGCCGAGAACGAGCACTTCGAGTTCTACTGGTTCCCGCACACCGAGGGCTGCACCACCAAGCGCAACAACCGCAGCGAGGGACCGGCCGCGCCGCTGCCGCCGTTCAAGAAGTGGTTGGACGACGAGTTCATCTCCAACACCGTCTGGGAGGGCGCCTGCCGGGTCGGCCGCCGCTTCCCCGGCACCATCCCGGGCATCGCGAGGATCGCCAGCAAGGCCTGGTCCGAGCGCAGCTACACCGACGTCTCCTACAAGGTGTTCACCAGCCCGCGCCGGGTGCGCTTCGTCGAGATGGAGTACGCGGTGCCGCGCGAGGCCGCGACCACGGTGCTGGGTGATCTGAAGGCGCTGGTCGAGCGCTCCGGCTGGCGGATCAGCTTCCCGGTCGAGGTGCGGGTCGCCCCCGCCGACGACCTGTGGATGTCGACGGCGAGCGGGCGGGACACCGCGTACATCGCGGTCCACCTCTACCGGGGGACGGTCGACCCCGGCTACTTCACCGAGGTGGAGAAGATCATGACGGCGCACCAGGGCCGTCCGCACTGGGGCAAGCTGCACACCCGCGACGCCGAGTACCTGGCCGGGGTGTACCCGCACTTCGGCGCGTTCACCGCGCTGCGCGACAAGGTCGACCCCGAACGCCGATTCGGCAACGACTACCTGCGCCGGGTCCTGGGCGCCTGACGGCACGCCAGATCGCCCCTGGGCCTGCAACCTGCCCACGGCGGTCCAGTTGCACCCGCACAGGGGCGCGGGGAACTGCGCGACCAGCCCACTGCGGTCCGCAGTCGAAGTCCGGCCGGTCTACGGAGCCGCGGAGGAGGAGGCCGCGGCGCTGGTGCCGGTGGACGGCGTGGCCGAGGCGGAGGCCGAGGGGGCGGCGGCGGTCGCGCTCGCCGAGGCCGAGGGGGTCGGCGAGCTGGAAGCACCGGCGCCGCCGCCGATGCTGCTCCTGCTGGGCGCTGCGGTCGGGTCGGACGAACCGGTGCTGCCGCTGGGCGCCGCCGCCGATCCCGGGCCGGTTCCGCCCGTGGAATGCGAGGCGCTCGGACCCTGGACGCCGTCGGAGGACCCGGAGCCGTTCTTACCGCCCCAGACCGTCGTCCCGACGGTCTGCCCGGTGGCGAACTCCGTGATCGCTATCGGGATCATCGCCAGCACGAACACCAGTCCGCTGATCAGCGTGTAGAACTTCCAGGTCCGCTTGCGCGCCGGCTTGCGGCCCTTGTAGACGGTGACCGACTCGTTCTCGGGCGGCGGGGCGATCCGCGCCATCATCCGGGTGTGCTCGCCGCCGGGGTCGAACGGGTCGAACTGTGCAGTCTTGGTGAAGGCCTCCTCGGCGTCCGCCCGCCGTTCCGCCGCCCATTCCTCCGGTGTGAGCGCGGGCTCGGCCACCGCGGGAACGCGGCTGCGTATCTCCTCGCCGGTCCGGTGGAAGACGTGCTGGAACAGCGCGCTGCCACAGGTGGCGCCGATGCTGACCACGGCAGCGCCGATGATCGTCCCGGCCACACCCAGGCTGGACGCCAGGATCGCGGCGCCGACGGCGGCCAGCGCACTGGCCGCCACCTGAATGAGACTCAGATCGAGGGACCTTCGTCCCCTGGTTTCCTGCCTTTGGTCCTGCTCCCGCATTACGCCCCTTTTATGCGCCTTTCTCCATCTTGTACAAGGTACGACCGTTCGAAGGCACGAACAGGTTCCAGCCAGTGCGAAGGTGTGAAGATGATCACCGTCCGCCAGTCGGTCGACCGCCATCGGAGTGGCGACCCTTGAGAATCCCGTGATTCAGGGGAGACTTGGGCAGCGAGCCGCGCCACCCGGGACTCACGAATGGAGTAGTGTTCGTGACGCCCGACTGCGGGTCACCTCGGCGTGCCGTCCTTGGAATCGATCCAGTCGGGATCAGTACCAGGAGCGGAGGCGGCTTCCGGAGACATTCAGGAGCCAGAGGCTGAGAAAGATTACCGTGCCATAACGGTGAGTCGCGGATAGGGGCCGACGCACCGGGTAACTCTGCAATGTTGTGGTCGGCCGCCCGTCGGCAGGTCACACTCGTTACGGGAGCAGCGACGCAGGTGACGTCGGCAGGCACCACCCGGGAGGTAACCGTGCCCGAACTGCGTGTCGTGGCTGTCAGCAATGACGGCTCACGACTGGTGCTCAAGGCCGCCGACTCGACGGAATACTTCCTTCCGATTGACGAGCGGCTGCGTGCCGCTGTGCGCGGCGACCGGCCGCGGCTGGGCCAGATCGACGTCGAGAGCCACCTCCGCCCACGCGACATCCAGGCCCGGATAAGGGCCGGCGCCAGTGCCGAAGAGGTCGCCCAGCTCGCCGGGATCTCGGTGGAGCGGGTCCGCCGCTTCGAGGGACCGGTGCTGGCCGAGCGCGCTTTCATGGCCGAGCGCGCCCGCAAGACCTCGGTGCGCCGCCAGGGCGAGAGCACCGGACCCCAGCTCGGCGACGCGGTCGCCGAGCGGCTGCTGCTGCGCGGGGCCGAGAAGGACAGCGACTCCTGGGACTCCTGGCGCCGCGAGGACAACACCTGGGAGATCGTGCTGGTCTTCCGGGCCGGCGGCCAGCCGCAGCAGGCCCGCTGGACCTACGACCCGCCGCGGCGGCTGGTCCAGCCGCTGGACGACGAGGCCCGCTCGCTGATCGGCGAGAGCCCGCAGCGGGTCGAGGAGGAGCCGACCTTCCCGTTCAAGCCGCGGATCGCCCGGCTCCCCGGCGCGGACCGCGGGATGGGGATGCGGCCGATGGCGCCGGAGCGTCCGCCGATGCGGGCGCCGGAACGTCCGGAGCGCCCCGAGCGGCCTCCGGAGGTGCCGCAGGCTCCGGCCCCCGCGGTGGCCGAGGCACGGGACTCGCTGACCAGCATCCTCGACGTGGCGACCCCGCAGCAGGCGCCGCTGGCCGCGGAGCCCGTCGAGCCTGCGGCGGAAGCGGCGGAGCCGGCCGCGGCGGCCGGCGCGGGGGCCGCGTACGCGGACATCCTGATGCCCCGTGCGGCGGCGCCGCATCGCGACCGACTGATCGGCAGCACCGACCGCCAGGCCGAGGCGGACGGCGTCCGTCCCGGTCGCCGGGCCGCGGTGCCGAGTTGGGACGAGATCGTCTTCGGCACCCGCCGCAAGAAGCAGGACTGACTCGACGTCAACCCCCTACCACGTAGGGGGCGCGAGGCTGTGCTTGATCCACTGCATGCGCTGCCAACCGTGCACCTCCGCAGCGGGCTGATCGCGCAGTTCCCCGCGCCCCCAGGTAGTAGCGGGTGGCTGTCAGCGGACAGGTTCCCCGCGCCCCCCGGGTTTCAGTGGCTTGTCTCTGCGGGGCGGTCCGGGTTTGACGACCATTCGCTCCAGGACCCCGGGTAGAGCGCACCGTCGAGGCCGGCGAGACTGAGCGCCAGCAGCTCGTGCGCAGCGGTCACGCCGGACCCGCAGTAGACGGCGATCTCGGTGCCCGGCTTCGCGCCGAGCGCGGCGAAGCGTTCGGCGAGCTCGGCCGCAGGCCGGAAGCGGCCGTCGGGCTGGATATTGTCCGTGGTCGGGGCGCTGACCGCACCCGGGATGTGGCCGGCCCGCGGGTCGATCGGCTCGGTCTCGCCCCGGTACCGCTCCCCAGCGCGGGCGTCGAGCAGAAGTCCGGTGCGGGCCACCGCCGCCGCGGCGTCCGCGTCCACCGTGGGCAGCGTGCCCGGGGCGGGGATGAAGTCGCCCTGCTCGGCCGCCGGGGCGTCCTGCTGCAGCGGCAGGCCCGCGGCCGTCCACGCGGCCAGGCCTCCGTCCAGCACCCGGACCCTGCTGTGCCCGGCCCAGCGCAGCAGCCACCAGGCGCGGGCCGCCGAGGCCGAGGTCGCGGCGTCGTAGACGACCGCCTCGCGGTCCGCGCTGACCCCGGCCGCGCGCATGGCCGCGCCGAACGCCTCGGGATCCGGCAGCGGGTGCCGTCCGCCCGGGCCGGGCGGGGCGGCGAGTTCCGCGTCCAGGGCGATGAAGTGCGCGCCCGGGATGTGGCCGGCGGCGTAGTCCGCGGCGCCGGGCGCGGGGGTACCGGGTTCCCAACGGCCGAGCTGCCAGCGGATGTCGAGCAGCACGGGCGGGTGCTCACCGGCGAGCGCGGCGGACAGCTCGGCGGCGGTGATCAGTGTGGTGGACTCCATGGGCATCATTGTGTCCCGCGCGTGGGCGGGAGTCGGCCAAAGGCCCGATGTGTTCAGGACAGCGTGCGGCCGGTGCGGGTGTGGCGCATTCACGCCCCCGCATTCGAACAGACTGTGTCGTTGTTCCCGAAGGGCAGCACGTCCGGCGAGAGCGCTCCGGCTCCCGAAGTCGCCGCGGTGACCCGCCGGGTGTGGTGCCGCCGGCACAACACCTCGTATCCCACTTCGCCCTCCCGTCGCCCGCCACCGCCCTTGCTCGGGGCGCTTCGTGCCTCGCCTTCCTGGGTACTGACATCGCCGACGACCACCTGGGCTCCCTCCACCACCATCACTCCGCCCACCGTCCGGGCATTGTGGGTGGCCCGGGAGCCGCACCAGCACAGGGCCTCGACCTGGAGCACCTCCACCCGGTCGGCCAGCTCGATCAGGCGCTGCGAGCCGGGGAACAGCCGGGTGCGGAAGTCGGTGGTGATGCCGAAGGTGAAGACGTCGACGCCCAGGTCGTCGACCACCCGGGCGAGTTGGTCCACCTGCTCGGTGGTGAAGAACTGTGCCTCGTCGCAGATCAGATAGTCGCAGCGGCCCCCGGCGGACAGTTCGGCGACCACATGGGCGTGGAAGTCCAGGCCGTCGCCGACCTCCACCGCCTGCGTGGCCAACCCCAGCCTGCTGGACAGGGTGGCGGCGCCGGCGCGGTCGTTGCGGGTGAAGATCAGGCCCTGACGGCCGCGCGCTCCGTGGTTGTGGTCCATCTGCAGGGCCAGGGTCGACTTCCCGCAGTCCATCGTTCCGGAGAAGAAGACCAGCTCAGCCATGGGGAGAGAACATACCTTCCAGTAGCACTTCCAGTAACAGGGGGCCGTGGGTGTCAGCGCCGCGCTTCCAGCAGCGGGACCAACTGCTCCGCGGGGGTCATCGAGCCGTGCATGCCGACCATCGCCGACTCGGCCGGCTCACGGCGGGTGGCGACCACGGCCAGGTCGGCACTGGCGGCGGCGACCACGTCGCCGATCCGCCCGTACACCCGGTCGTCGACCACCGGGCCGAACCAGCCCAGGGCGATGGCCTGGTCGCGGTCGGCGATCCACATCCGGTCCCCGAGGCGCTCGCGCCAAACCGCCGACAGGTCGGCCTCCGCGCCGGGGTGGGCGTAGAGGTGCCGGGCCCGGCCCTCGCCGCCGAGCAGCAGCAGGCCGGAGCGCAGCTCGGGTTCCTCGTCCACGTCGACGCGGTCGGCCGGGGCCACGTCGACCATGCCGTGGTCCGCGGTGACGTAGAGCGCCGAGCGCGGCGGCAGCTGCTCGGCCAGCCGCTGGGCCAGCCGGTCCACCGCCATCAGCTGGCCGCGCCAGGCGTCGGAGTCCACGCCGTAGCGGTGGCCCATGCCGTCCAACTCGCTGTAGTACGTGTAGACCAGGGTCCGGTCGGCGCGGCCCAGGCACTCCGCCGCGAGGTCCATCCGCTCCTCGCCGGGGAGCACCCCGTGGAAGCCGCCGCCGGACAGCGCCACCTCGGTGAGCGGGGTGAACTCGAACTTCGGCGAGGACACCTGGAAGGTCGCCACCCCGGCCCGTTCGGCGAGTCGGAACACCGGGGCGTGCGGCTGCCAGGTGCGCGGGCTGACATGCGGCTGCCAGCGAAGCTGGTTCATCAGCCGGCGTTCGCCGGGGATGCGCACGGTGTAGCCGGCCAGGCCGTGGACTCCGGGCGGCAGGCCGGTGCCGACCGAGGCCAGGCTGGTGGCGGTGGTCGCCGGGAAGCCCGCGGTCATCGGACGGCCGCTGCCGCCCAGGGAGCTGCCGAGCAGCGAGTTGAGGAACGGCGCCTCGGCGGGATGGGCGCGCAACTGCTCCCAGCCGAGGCCGTCCACGAGGAAGACGCAGACCCGGTCGGCCGGTGCCAGCACCAGACCGGTGTCCGGGGCGTCCGGGATGCCGAGGCCCTTGGCCAGGGCGGGCAGCAGGTCGCTGAGGGCACCGCTGCCGTAGGCGGGGGCGGGCGCGTCGGCGGGATCGAGTATCGGGGAGGAGGTCATCGGGTCTTTGCTGGGAGGCGGCGGTTGGACGAGCTCGGGCGGGGCTCTGCAGAAGCGGTTCAGCTTCCCGCGGCCACCGTGGCCTCGGAGAGGGCATGGGCGAAGGTCAGCGCCTGGGCCACGGTCTCCGGACCGTCGCCCGCCTCGCTGACGCGCAGCGACAGGTCGTCGGCGGTCGAGGAACCGGTGTAGCCGTGGTCGGCCTCGCAGTTGGGGTCGCCGCAGGCGGCGGGCTCCAGGTCGATCCGGGAGACGGCACCCCAGCCGATGGTCAGCACGACCTCGCGGGGCAGTTGGCCCCGGGTGTAGGTCTCCGGATTGGCGACGACGCGGCTGACCACCACGGAGGAGATCCGGTCGATCCGGACGCTCTCGGTGGACGTGGTCGCGTACGGGACCGGCGAACTCTCGTCGGCGCCCTGCTCGTCGGTGTGGCTGACGATGAATCGGCTGTCGGTGAGCACCAGGACGGTGACGTGGCGCCGGACCTCGTTGGCGTCGAAGGTGGTCTCCTGGTGCACCAGGAAGGCGGTGACGGGCTCGGCTCCGACCGCGGACTCGACGGCCTCGATGACGAGGGTCGGGTAGTAGCCGCTGCGTTCGATCGCGGAGCGCAGCCCCTGGGTGGTGGTCGTACCGGTCTTCGCCATAGCTCCATCCTGGCACGTACTGCTGACACTGTGCGCCACCGCGCCCGGTCTGTCGGTGCCCCGCCGGGGCGGCGGGTGCCCCGGGCAAGTTCCGGGCGAGGGCCGGGCAGGGCCTAGCCGAGGGCCCTCGGGCCGAGGTCGGTGCGGGCCGGGAGGGGGGCCAGCCGGACCGAGGCGCCGAGGACGGCGAGCCCGCGCGGCGCGACCACCACCGGCTCCAGGCTCAGCGCGGCGACCTCGGGCAGGTCGTCGACCAGCTGGGACACCCGGAGCAGCAGTTCCTCCAGGGCGTCGGTGTCGACCGGTTCCGCGCCGCGCCAGCCGAACAGCAGCGGTGCCGCCTTGATCTCGCGAACGAGTGCGGCGACGTCGCGGTCGGTGGCGGGGACCAGCCGGTGGGCCAGGTCGCCGAGGAGTTCGGAGGCGGCGCCGGAGAGGCCGAAGGAGAGGATCGCGCCGACGGCGGGGTCCACCAGTGCGGACACCGTGGTGTCCACCCCGCGCGCGGCCATCGGCTGGACCACCAGCCCGGCGTCCGGGCCCAGCAGCGCGGTGGTCTCCCGGTGGGCGCGGCGCAGCTCCGTCTCATTGGCCAGGTCCAACCGGACGCTCCCGAGGTCCGGACGGTGCCTCAGGCCCGCGCTGGTGGCCTTGAGCGCGACCGGGTAGCCGAGTTGGGCGGCCGCGGCGACAGCTGACTGCTCGTCGGCGGCCGGGCGGGCGCGGAGCACCCGGATGCCGTAGTGGCCGAGCAGCGCGGCGGAGGCGGTGTCGTCCAGCCGCACCACGGGGGCGCTGCTCAGCGCGGTGGCGACCAGGCGGCGGGCCGGGCCCTCCGCGACGCCGTCCAGTTCGGGGATGCGACCGGTGTCGGCGTTGCCCCGGCGCCAGGCGGAGTGCCGCACGGCGTGGGCCAGCGCCCGGACCGCGCGTTCGGGGCGGGGGTAGGCGGGCAGCCGGCCCGGGAAACGGGGCGCGGAGCGCTTCGAATCGGGGTGGCGGCCGGGTGACGGGCGGGCCAGCTCGGGCAGTGCCAGATGGATCAGCAGCAGCGGCTTGCCGACGGCGTTCGCCCGGCTCGCGGCGGTGGTGAGGGCGTCGGCGATGCGGTCCAGGTTGGCCGCCCCCGGTTCCGGCCGGTCCGTCTCCAGCAGGCCGGAGCCGGGGAAGTCCGGCAGTTCGGCGGTGCCGATGGGCGGGATGACCACGGCGACCACGACATCGCTGTCGGAGCGGTCGACGGCTGCGGTCAGCCCCGCGGTGAAGTCCTCTGCGGTGGCACCGGTGGTGAGGTCCTGCGGCGGCAGCGGGTGCAGCCCGGCGCTGAGCGCGGCGTCATGGGTGAGCAGCCCGAGGGAGTCCGAGTTGCCGACGATCGCGATCCGGTCGCCGGCCGGCAGCGGCTGGTGGGCCAGCAGGTCGGCGGCGTCGTACAGCTCGGTGATGGTGTCCACCCGGACCACCCCGGCCTGCTGGAACAGCGTGTCCACGGTGCTGTCGTCGATGCGGGTGAGGGCGGCGGCATGGCCTGCGGGAACGCTGCCGGTGTGGCGGCCGCCCTTGATCACGACGATGGGCTTGTCTGCGGAGATCCTGCGGGCGATCCGGCTGAACTTGCGCGGGTTGCCGAAGGACTCCAGGTAGAGCAGCACCACCCGGGTGGCCTCGTCCTCCTCCCAGTACTGCAGCAGGTCGTTGCCGGAGACGTCGGCGCGGTTGCCGGCGGAGGCGAAGCTGGACAGGCCGAGGCCGCGCCGGTGGGCGGCCTCCAGCAGGGCGGCGCCGATGGCGCCGGACTGGCTGAAGACCCCCAGCGGGCCCCGGGCCGGGAGCTGGGGCGAGAGCGAGGCGTTGAGCCGGACCCCGGGGTCGGTGTTGAGCAGCCCGAAGGCGTTGGGCCCGATCACCCGCATCCCGGCCGCCCTGGCCTGGCGGACCAGGGCGCGCTGGCGGGCCAGTCCGGCCGCGCCGGTCTCGGCGTAGCCGGCGGTCACCACCACCAGTCCCTGGACGCCGTTGGCCCCGCACTCGGCGACCACGGCGGGCACCTGGTCGGCGGGGACCGCGATCACCGCGAGGTCGACCGGCTCCGGCAGTTCGGCGAGGCTGCGGCGCAGCGGGCCGCCGTCCATTTCGCCTTCGCCGCCATCGGCATTGCGGTTGACCGCCTGGACCCGTCCGGTGAAGCCGCTGCCGAGCAGGTTGCGCAGCACGCTGCGGCCGACACCTCCCGGGTTGCGGCCGGCGCCGATGACGGCGACCGAGCCGGGGGCCAGCAGCCGCTGGATCGAGCGGGACTCGGCGCGGTGCTCGCGGGAGCGCATCACCGCGAGCGACTGCTCGGTGGGCTCCAGGTCCAGCTCGAAGTGGAGCACCCCGTCGGCGAAGCTGCGGTGCTGGGTGTAGCCGGCGTCGGTGAAGACCTTGCCCATCTTGCGGTTGTCGGGCAGCACCTCGGCGATGAAGCGGCGGATGCCGCGCTCGCGGGCCACCGCGGCGATGTGCTCCAGCAGCGCGGAGGCCACGCCGCGGCCCTGGTGGGCGTCCTGCACCAGGAAGGCGACCTCGGCGTCGGTGCCCGTCTCGGTGGGCCTGCCGGTCTCGTCGATGCGGTCGAAGCGGACCGTGGCGATGATCTCGTCGCGGACCAGGACCGCCAGGCCGACCCGGTTGACGTAGTCGTGGTGGGTGAACCGGCGCACGTCGCGGTCGGAGAGCCGGGGGTACGGCGCGAAGAAGCGGTAGTACTTCGACTGGTCCGAGACGTCGGTGTAGAAGGCGACCAGCCGTCCGGCGTCGTCAGGGGTGAGCGGGCGGATCCTGGCGGTGCCGCCGTCGCGCAGGACGATGTCCGCCTCCCAGTGGGCCGGGTAGGAGGGCGGGGCGTCCGATGCGGACGGGCCCTGTCCAGCGGGGTCCTGAGCAGAGGGGTCCTGTCCAGCGGGGTCCTGCGTACTGGTCACCCGGCCAGATTAGCCGCGCGGGCAGGACGGGGCGCCCGGCGGGAAACGCGGTGGCGGGCGGGAAACGCGGGGCGGGCGGGATAGGGGCGGGGGGCGAGGCGGCAGGGTGGGGGCAGCGGGGCCGGGCCCCGCAGGTCCGGCGGGACCTTCGGCACGGTCGGCACCTGCCCGACCCGTGCGAGAATGGTCTAGACAACTTGACTTCATGCCACTCGAAAGGCAGCGCATCATGGCTGAGCGCCACGTCACCATTGGCTGGGCCGAGGGCCTGCACGCCCGTCCCGCCTCCGTATTCGTCCGCGCGGCAACCGCCGTCGGCGTCCCGGTCACCATCTCCAAGGTCGGCGGCACCCCCGTCAACGCCGCCTCGATGCTGGCACTGCTGGGCCTGGGCGCGCAGGGCGGCGAGGAGGTCGTGCTCGCCTCGGACGCCGAGGGCGCCGACGCCGCGCTGGACCGGATGGCCAAGCTGGTCAGCGAGGGCCTGGACGAGCTGCCCCCGGCCTGAGACCGACCGCGCCGGGCGCTCGCGCGGGTGCCCGCACCCCGCGCGTGCCCACACATGCCCGCGCGTCCCAGCGAGTGCCCGCATGACGGAAGCCGCCTCCTCTCGCCCGGGGGCGGCTTTCCTGCGTGGTGCCCTTGACCTCCGGGGCGCGCTGCTGCGAACGTGCGGCCGAGGGACCGCAGTGAGGCGGGCCCCGGGGAGGAGAGCACCGTGGCGGACAGCGGCTACCGGGAGTTCAAGGCCGCGCGGGACCATCTGCTGCGGCACCGCGGCGACCTCGCCGGTGCACGGAACTTCCCCCGGCCCCGTGCCGAGCACTTCAACTGGGCGCTGGACTGGTTCGACCAGGAGGCGGCCGGGAACGACGCGATCGCCCTGCGGGTGGTCGACCTCGACGCCGACGGCGGGGTGCTGCGCGAGACCGCGCTGGGCTTCGCCGAGCTGAGCCGCCGCTCCGACCAGGTCGCCGGCTGGCTGGCCGCCCAGGGCGTCGAACGCGGTGACCGGGTGCTGCTGCTGTTGGGCAACCGGGTCGCGCTGTGGGAGACCATGCTCGCGGCGATCAAGCTGGGCGCCGTGGTGATCCCGGCCAGCACCCTGCTCTCCCCCGAGGACCTCGCCGACCGGGTGGCCCGCGGCGCGGTTCGCTTCGTCGTCGCCGAGGCCGCGCTGGTCGGCGGATTCGCCGCGATCGACGGCCTCGGAACCCGGTGGACCGGGATCTCGGTCGGCGGACCGGCCGACCACTGGCTCGGCTACGAGGACGCCTACGCCCACGAGGGCGAGTTCCGGCCGACCGGGGCCACCCGCGCGGACGACCCGCTGCTGCTCTACTTCACCTCCGGCACCACCAGCAGTCCCAAGCTGGTGCAGCACACCCACCGCTCGTATCCGGTGGGTCATCTCTCCACGATGTACTGGATCGGGCTGAAGCCCGGCGACGTCCACCTCAATGTCTCCTCGCCCGGCTGGGCCAAGCACGCCTGGAGCAACTTCTTCGCGCCCTGGAACGCCGGGGCCGAGATCCTGATCGTCAATCAGCCGCGCTTCGCCGCGCGCCCGCTGCTGGACGCCATGGCCAGACTCGGGGTCACCTCCTTCTGCGCGCCGCCCACCGTGTGGCGGATGCTGGTGCTGGAGGACCTGGCCCGGTGGAAGGTGCCGCTGCGGGAACTCGTCGGCGCGGGCGAGCCGCTGAATCCGGAGATCATCGAACGGGTCAGGGACGCCTGGGGCGTCCTGCTGCGGGACGGCTTCGGCCAGACCGAGACCACCGCCCAGGTGGGCAACCCGCCCGGGATCACGGTCCGCCCCGGCTCGATGGGGCTGCCGCTGCCCGGATACGAGATCGCCCTGGTCGACCCGCTGACCGGGGCGGCGGTGACCGAGCCCGGCGCCGAGGGCGAGCTCTGCCTGCCGCTGGACAGTGAGCCGCTCGGGCTGATGGCGGGCTATCAGGACGATCCCGCGCGGCAGGACGAGGCCACCGCCGGCGGTTTCTACCACACCGGTGACGTGGCGTTCCGGGAGGCCGACGGGTACTTCACCTATGTCGGGCGCACCGACGACGTGTTCAAGTCCAGCGACTACCGGATCTCGCCCTTCGAGCTGGAGAGCGTGCTGATCGAGCACCCCGCGGTGGCCGAGGCCGCGGTGGTCCCCTCGCCCGACCCGGTACGGCTGTCCGTGCCCAAGGCCTATCTGGTCACCGCCCCCGGGTACGAACCGAACGCGGAGACCGCACGCTCCGTGCTGGAGTTCGCCAGGGCCCGGCTGGCCCCCTACAAGCGGGTGCGGCGGGTGGAGTTCGCCGCACTGCCCAAGACGGTCTCCGGAAAGATCCGCAGGGTCGAACTGCGGGGGCGCGAGGACGAACTGCACGGCGGACCCGAGGCTCCGGCTCGCGGTCCCGGACGGGGCAGCACCGAGTTCTGGGAGGAGGATTTCCCCCGCGACCAGGCCTGACCTCCACCCCGCTGTGTTAACAACCGGTGACACGGCGGACGATGACGAATCTGCCACTCGCGCAACCACCCCGCGGCGTGGTCTGATACGCCCACGACCCACGCGGCACAGGCATTCCATCCCCTGCTGTACGTTCGGTCGCACCCGACCACGGCCATGGCCCCCGCCCTCACGGGCGCTGTGAACCAGTGTCACCACGAAGCCCTTCCACGCCCTGCCGGCCTTCGTCCTGGAGACACCGATTTGAACCACCCGCTGCGCATCTGGCTGAACCGGACCTACGCCGAGAACGCCTTCTTCATCGGCCTGTTGAGAGAGAACCGCGACGACGTCGTGCTGGAGGTCCATGCCAGCCACGTCGACGCGGACTCGCCGGTGCTGAGGGCCGCCGACGTCTCCTCGCTGGAACCGGACAACCTGTCACCGGCGGCGTATGTGGAGTTCGCGCTGGACTACTGCACCCGGCAGGGCATCGACCTGTTCCTCCCCCGGCTGCACCAGCACGCCGTGGCGGCCCGGCGGGAGGACTTCGCCGCGGTCGGCACCACGGTGCTGAGCCCGCCGAGCGACGCCATCGAGCTGTTCGACGACAAGGCGACGGCCTACGGGCGGCTGGCAGCGGCCGGACTTCCGGTGCCGCCCTGGTGGCGGGTGCATGACGCCGACGAGCTGATGGCGGCCGTGGAGCAGATTGAGGCCGACGGCGGCAAGCCCTGCCTCAAGCCGGTGCGCGGCGCCGGCGGCGAGGGCTTCCGGGTGCTGTCGCGGAACCCCTTCACGCTGGACCGGCTCGCCGGGTCGCCCAGCTGGTACGTCCCGCTGGAGCTGGTGGTCAAAGCACTGGAGGAGGCACCGGAGCCACGCCCGGTCGACTGGCTGGTGATGCCGCACCTGGCCGGTCCCGAGGTGTCGGTGGACTGCCTGGCCGACCCGGACGGCCGGCTGCGCGGCGCGGTCGGCCGCAGCAAGGAGGGCCGCCGGCGCGGGTTCACCCTGGACCCGGCCTATCTGGAGCCCACCGAGCGGCTGGTGGAGACCTTCGGCCTGGCGTACCTGACGAATGTTCAGTTCCGGCACCACCACGGTGTTCCCATGCTGCTGGACATCAACACCCGGCCCTCGGGCGGCCTGCACCAGCTGTCCCGGTGCGGGGTGAACTTCCCCTGGGCGGCGATGCAGTTGGCGCTGGGACAGGAGCCGGCCGACATCGCGGTCGGCCCGGGCTCGCTGGGCGACGACTACACCCTGATATCGACGCCCTACCCGGCGCTGGCACGGCAGTTGACGATCCCGGCACCGAGGCAGCCCCACCTTGAGGAGACCGCGCCGGACCAGGAAGCGGTGCAGGGAACGGCGGCCACGGGAACAGCAACCCCGGGAACAGCGGCCACGGGAACGGTGACCCAGGTGACCGGCATCATCGCGGAGGCGGTGTGAGCGGGAGCGGGAGCCCGACCCAGCGTCCGCTGACCAAGGAGCTGGCCGCCGAGCTGGTGCAGCGCTCGCTCGGCCCGGTCGGCGTGGTGAGCGGGGCGTCCGAGCTGGGCGGGGGCGGCTTCGCCTCGGTCTGGCGGGTCGACCTCGCCGACGGCCGCTCGGTGGTGCTCAAGACCACCCCGCCGCCGGAGGCCGTGCTGCTCAGCTACGAGCAGGGGCTGCTGGCCGCGGAGGCGGACTACTTCCGGCGGGTGCGCCGGGAGCTGGCCGGGATGCCGGTCCCCGAAGTACTGCACCTGGGCTCGGACCCGGAACACGGCGACTGGATGGTGATGTCGCTGCTGCCGGGCACACCGCTCAGCGAACTCGGCGCCGGACCGACCGCGGACGGCGCGGAGGGCCCCGACGGCGCGGTCCGGTACGAGCTGGGCCGGGCCCTGGCCCGGCTGCACACCCTGGACGGGTCCTTCTTCGGCTACCCCGGCGCAGGCCGCCGCTCCGCGCCGACCTGGCGGGCGGCGTTCCTCGGGATCATCGACGACCTGCTCGCGGACGCGGACCGGCTCGGCTTCCACCTCCCGCTGCCCGCGACCGAGATCCGACGGATCATCACCTCGGCGTCGGACGTCCTGGACGCGGTGCAGCATCCCGCCCTGGTCCACTTCGACCTGTGGGACGGCAATGTGCTCGCCGAACCGGCCCTGGACGGCACCGGCCTGCGCCTCTCCGGACTGGTGGACGGGGAACGCTGGCTCTACGGCGACCCGCTGGTGGACTTCGTCTCCCCGGTGCTCTTCGGGGCCATCGAGGACGAGGACGGACATCCGCTGCTGCGCGGCTACGCCTCGGTCGCCCACGAGCAGGGCGACTGGACCTGGAACGCGGACACCGTGACCCGGGTGCGGCTCTACCGGGCCTGGCTGTACCTGGTGATGAACGTGGAGCTGCCGACCCGGGGGGAGGAGCGGGCCGCCCGGTACCGCGACTCGCTGGCGGCCCTGCTCCGGACCGCGCTGGACTCGGTCGCCGGAGCCGCGTAGCCGCAGCGCGGCAGCCCCTGTGCGGTGGCGCTTCAGGGTGCGACCGGGGGAACCCGCCAGGATGGGTCCACCCGGCCGCAACCCCCACCCTGCCCGATGGACCTGTCAACGCACCATCACCACGCGCGGCTACAATCCTCCGGCCGGTCGAAAGGAGCCGCAGGTGCGTGCATCGCTACCCGGAGTCCGAGCCCTGGTGCTCCTCCTCGGTTTCTACCTGTTCCTGGTCGCGGCGCTCGCGGCCATCGTGGGCCTGGACCTCGGCCTCACCTCGGCGTCCAACCACCAGGGCGGCCTGGCCCTGGCGGAGACCTGGGGCGTCAGCCTGCTACTCGCCTACCCGCTGCTCTGCGGGCTGCTGGTCGGGAACACGGGCAATCCCGGCCGCCCCGTCGGACTTCGCGTCCGACCCGCGGACCAGCCACGACTGTGGCAGCACGTGGAACGCGCGGCGAAGTCGACGGCGATACGCCCGCCCGCCGAGATCTGGCTGGTCGACCGCCCCGAAGCGGCCCTGCAGCAGGGCTCGTGGCTGCTCGGCCTGATTCCCGGTCGGCGCCGACTGGTCCTGGGCCTCCCGCTGCTGCACGTCCTGACCTGCTCGGAGCTGGACGCGGTCATCGCTCACGAACTGGGCCACTTCGGCCTGGTCCACCGCAACCGGACGAGCCTGCGGCAGGTCCTCCCCCGTGGCAGCAGCCAGGACCCCCGAACCGGCCAGTGGCTCAACGGCGTCTTCGCCTCCTACGCCAGGTTCTGCCTGCGGATCACTCAGGACACGGCCCAGCACCAGGAACAGGCCGCCGACGCCGCGGCCGCCCGCCTGGCCGGTCCCGAAGCCATGATCGGAGCCCTCCGGGCAACGGCACCGTTGGCACAGGCCCACCGCAGATACCTCGGCGACTACCGCGACCTCGGCTGGAACCTCGACCTGGTCCCGTCCGCCGACCTGGTCTACCCGGGCTTCCAGACCTTCCTCCGCACCGACTCCTGGCAGCAGGAGTGCGCACAGCTGTCCGTAGCTCCCCAGCGACAGAAGCAGCCCCGCTACGACCCGCACCCGCCCCTGCCCGAACGCATCGAGCAACTGCGCCGCCTCCCGGCGAAGACCGCAGCCACGCCCGACCCCGCCCTCACCGTCCTGAGCGACCCCGTCGCCACCTGCGCCCAGGTCGCATCCACCCGCCCCGGCGCGGCCGAACGACGCCAGGTGGACTGGGACACCCTGGCCGCAGCCGCCGGGCGCGCCGAGCTGGACCAGGAGAGCGCAGGCATCCGCGACGCCAGCTGGGCAACCCTGCGCAGCCGCACGGACCTCCCCCTCCTCCTCGACGCCGTCGACGCCGGCCGCTGGAAGGAGATCGCCGACTGGATGCCCCGCGAGGGCATGTCCCGCACCGTCACTCCCGAGGCCGCCCGCTCCATGACCGAGGCCGCCGCAGCGGACGGCCTCTACTCCTGGCTCCTGACCGACCTGGTCGCCCAAGGCCGTGCCCACTGGCACCTGGACTGGGAGCAAGGCAAACGCCTCCACCTCACCCCCGCCGTGGAGGCCGCCCTCCCCCCAGCCCTGGACACCGCCCTAACCCCGCAACTCCCCCGCCCCCCCCCCCCCCGCCCCCC
>NZ_BBPM01000004.1:148445-179724 GCF_000787775.1 Streptacidiphilus carbonis
CCACCCCCCCGCCGCCGTGGAGGCCGCCCTCCCCCCAGCCCTGGACACCGCCCTAACCCCGAACTCCCCCGACACCACCCCGCTGCGCCGCCTCCTCGCACCCGACGACGTCAGCCCTTGACGCAGACGACCTGCTTGAGCTGGGCAACTACCTCGACCAGGTCGGTCTGCTGGGACATGACCTTCTCGATCGGCTTGTAGGCCCCCGGGATCTCGTCCACGACACCGGAGTCCTTACGGCACTCCACGCCCCGGGTCTGCTCCTCAAGGTCCCGCACGCCGAACTTCTTCTTCGCAGCCGTACGGCTCATCTTGCGGCCGGCGCCGTGCGAAGCCGAGTTGAACGCGGCCGCGTTGCCGAGGCCCTTGACGATGTACGAACCGGTGCCCATCGAACCCGGGATGATCCCGAAGTCCCCCGAGCCGGCCCGGATCGCCCCCTTACGGGTGACCAGCAGGTCCTGGCCCTCGTAGCGCTCCTCGCTCACATAGTTGTGGTGGCAGGAGATGACCGGGTCGAAGGTGACCTTGGCCCGGCTGAACTCCTTGCGGAGCACATCCTGGAACATGGCCATCATCACGGCGCGGTTGAGCTTGGCGTACTCCTGCGCCCAGAACAGGTCCTGGCGGTAGTCCTGCATCTGGGGGGTGTCCGCGATGAAGACCGCCAGGTCGCGGTCGACCAGGCCCTGGTTGTGGGGCAGGCCGTGGGCGATGCCCATGTGGTGCTCCGCCAGTTCCTTGCCGATGTTGCGGGAGCCCGAGTGCAGCATCAGCCATACCGAACCGAACTTGTCCGTACAAACCTCGATGAAGTGATTCCCCGACCCGAGCGTCCCCATCTGCTGCATCGCCCGCTCGCGACGCCACTTCACCGCGTCCGCGACGCCGTCGAAGCGGGACCAGAAGTCGTTCCAGCCGGCGGTCGGGAAGCCGTGGAGCTTGCCCGGGTCGACGGGGTCGGTGTGCAGACCGCGGCCGACCGGGATGGCCTGCTCGATCTTCGAACGGAGCCGGCCGAGGTTGTCGGGCAGGTCGCGGGCGGTGAGCGAGGTCTTGACCGCGCTCATCCCGCAGCCGATGTCGACGCCGACCGCGGCCGGGCAGACCGCGCCCTTCATCGCGATGACGGAACCGACGGTGGCCCCCTTGCCGAGGTGCACGTCCGGCATCACGGCAAGGCCGGCGATCCAGGGCAGCGACGAGATGTTCCGCAGCTGCTGCATGGCCTGGCCCTCGACCGTGGCCGGATCGGTCCACATCCGGATCGGGATCCGGACGCCGGGTACTTCGGTGTACGACATGACTTGATCGACCTCCGCGGTCGGGGAGAGTTGAGACTATGTCAGATGTGCGTCCTCGCAAGGACGCAGGCAGGTACCGGCTAGCGCCTGGTACAGGCAGTGGAGGGGCGTCGCCCGGGGGAGGAGCAGGCGCCGACGCGCCCGCGAATCGACTCGACCCGCATGGTGACCGCCTCCTCTCCACTGCCCACGGACCGGCGGTGGTGCCGGTCGCAGGACCTATCTAGCCATGGTCGACCACCGGCGCGCAAAAGGATTTCGGGTCGGGAACGCGGAAACGCAGCGGCCCCCGCCTCGACGTACGAGGCGGGGGCCGCTGCGTGTTGCGGTACTGCTGACCCGGCGTCAGCCGAGTGGTTTCAGCCGACCGGTGTCAGTGGGCGATCATCGGGATGGAGGCCTCGCCGATCTCCTCGCCCGCTCCGCCGGCCGGCGGGGCGACCGCGTCGCGCCCGGCGGTGACCAGGGTGGCGACGATGACGGCGGAGACGACCAGGATGCCGACGGCGAACCAGATCGCCATCACGTAGCCGTGCACCTGGGCCTGGGCCGCCAGCGCCGGGTGGGTCGCCACGCCATGCGACTTGCCCCAGCTGGTGGTGGCGTTGACGGCGATGGTGCTCAGCAGCGCCGTACCGATGGAGCCGCCGATCTGCTGCGAGGTGTTGATCATCGCCGAGGCGACACCGGCGTCACGCGGGGCGATCTTGTAGGTGGCCAGGCTCATGGCGGGCATGAACGCGGTACCCATACCGAGGCCCAGCAGCAGGAAGCCGGGGAGCAGCGTTCCGGCGTAGGAGCTGTTGACCGAGAGCTGGGTGAGGATCAGCATGCCGATCGCCGCGACCACGAAGCCGGGGCCCATCAGCAGCCGGGCCGGGACCCGGTTCATCAGCCGGGCGCCGATCTGGGTGGATCCGATGATCATGCCGGCGATCATCGGCAGGAACGCCACACCGGTCATGACCGGCGAGTAGTTCTTGACCAGCTGCAGGTAGTAGGTCAGGAAGAGGAACAGGCCGAACATGCCGATCACGGCCAGGCCCAGCGAGAGGTAGACGCCGCCGCGATTGCGGTTGGTGATGACCCGGAGCGGCAGCAGCGGGGCCTTGACCCTGCTCTCGACGAAGACGAAGGCGGCGAGAAGCACGGCGGAGGCGATGAACATGCCGATGGTGATGGGCGCGCCCCAGCCGTCACCGGGGGTGGAGGCCTTGGTGAAGCCGTAGACCAGGGCGACCAGTCCGGTGGTGGCGAGCAGGACGCCGGGGATGTCGAGGCGGTCGCGGTTGCGGCCCTCCTCGCGCTCGTGGATGTAGAGCACCGCTCCTGCGGCCGCGACGATCGCGAAGGCGATGTTCACGAACAGGGCCCAGCGCCAGTTGACGTACTGGGTGAGCACGCCGCCGAGGATCAGGCCGACGGCGCCACCGGCGCCGGCGATGGCACCGAAGATGCCGAACGCCTGTGCGCGCTCCTTGGCCTCGGTGAAGGTGACGGCGAGCAGGGACAGGGCGGCGGGCGCGAGCAGCGCGCCGAATATGCCCTGCAGGGCGCGGGCGCCGAGCAGCATGCCTTCGTTGACGGCGGCGCCGCCCAGGGCCGAGGCGGCGGCGAAGCCGATCAGGCCGGTGATGAAGGCGCGCTTGCGTCCCCACAGGTCGGAGATGCGGCCACCGAAGAGCAGCAGGCCGCCGAAGGCGAGGCTGTAGGCGGTGATCACCCATTGCCGGTTGGCGTCGGAGATGTGCAGGTCCGCCTGGGCGTGGGGCAGAGCGATGTTCACGACGGTGGCGTCTAGAACGACCATCAGCTGGGCGATGGCGATGAAGGCGAGCGCCTTCCAGCGCTGCGGGTCCGGTTCGAGGCTGGCGGGCTGGGCCGCCTGGTCTGTCTTGGGCATGACTTTTCCCATGGCTAAGTAGGCATGTCTGAGGGACGTCGGTGCTGTGGCTGTCGTGCTGCTGTACGTACGGCTCAGCAAGTGGTCAGTGCTGCGGGTCCGTCACGACGACACCACGGTCGCGGAGGTCCTGCAGGGTGGCTGCGTGTCCCGGGAGGACGGAGCGCTTCGGTGCGCGCAGTCCGTCCAGGACGAGCTGGATGTGCCGGTGGACGAATGGGAGGTGGTGGATCGGGTCGACCCCCGGCAGCGGCCGGGCGATCTGGGAGGCGAGGATCATGACGTCGCCGGGCCCGACGTCGTCACGCAGCGTGCCGTCCGCATAGCCGGCGGCGAAGACACCCTCGACCACGTTGTCGAGGCGGTTGCGGGCGACGAGGAGTTCTGGGTCCTCGACGTCCATCCACTCCGAGAACATCGGGCAGAGGGCGCCCACTTTCCACTCCACCGCGCCGTGGACGATCTCTTCGAGCGCCGTGAAGGCGTCGGGGGCGGCGGCGGCGATCGCCTCCGCCTCCGTGGCGATGGTGCCGATGACGGAGAGGACGACGCTGCGGGCGAGCTCGCGGCGGTCCGGGAAGTGTCGGTAGAGCGTGGCATTGCCGATGCCGGCCCTGCGGGCGATCTCGTCCAGCGGTACGTCAGCCCCGAACTCGACGAACGCCTCCTGCGCGGCGGCGACGATGCGCTCGCGGTTGCGGGTGGCGTCGGCGCGCAGACGGGGTGTGCCTGGCTTGACGGCGGTCCTGCCGACCATGATGGCGCTCCTCTGTCTGCTCGGGTCCTGAGTGGACGGTGATCAACGAACCGGGGATTCCCTCCCCGCTTCGTTCAGTCAATCAGCTAAACGGGGAGCAGCTCCCCGGAAATCCCGCTCGGGGGTGTGACCTGAGTCACATTCACAGCTGTCTCATATCTCGATCGCGCAGTCCGCCTGCTGGACGATAAGGTGCAGCCGACTCGGGGAGGTCCAGACCAATGGTGGCAGAGGCGACAGCGGCGGCCGACATGCCCACCGGGGTGGGAGCGACCCTGACCCGAATCGGCCGGGTGCTGCGCCGCCGGGACTTCCGCTGGTGGTTCGGCAGCCAGGTGCTCGGCGCCTCCGGCGCCGCCACCCAGGCGGTGGCGCTGTCCTGGGTGGTGCTGCAGAGCACCGGCAACGCCTTCTGGCTCAGTGTGATGACCACCTGCACCTGGGGGCCGATGCTGGCGCTCGGCCCCTGGGCCGGGTCGCTGGTGGACCGCCACGACCGTCGGCAGATCCTGCTGGTGACCCAGTCGCTGCTGCTGGTCGGCAGTGTGGCCCTGGGGGTGCTGGTCGCCGTCTCCCAGCTGCCGTTGTGGATCGTGCTGGGGATGTCGCTGCTGGCCGGATCGGTCACCGCGGTCGACGCCCCGGCCCGGCAGGTCTACATCGTCGATCTGGTGGGCCGGGAAGGGGTGGCCAGCGCGGTCGGGCTCTGGGAGGTCGTGATCAACTCCTCCCGGGTGCTCGGCCCCGCCGTCGGCGGGCTGCTGCTGGCCACGGCCGGCCCGGCCTGGTGCTTCCTGGTCAACGGCCTGACCTTTCTCGGCCCGCTTCTGGTGCTGTGGCGGCTCCAGCCGCAGTCCCATGAGGTGCGGGTACGCGCCCCGAAGCAGCCCGGAGCGATCCGCTCGGGCCTGCGGTACGGCTGGCGCACCCCCGTGGTGCGGGCCTGCCTGCCGATGGCCGCCGCCAGCGGCATGCTCTTCACCATGGGCATCGCGCTCACCCCGCTGGCGACCCGGTCACTGCACCTGGGCGGCGGCGGGTACGGGGCGCTGATGGCGATGTTCGGCATCGGCGCCCTGCCCGGGGCACTGCTGGCGGCCGGCACCAGCGCCCCGACCGGTACCCGGGTCCGGTCCCTCTGTGTGGCCACCGGGGCGTCCGTACTGGTGGTCGCCTGGTCCCCCGACCTGGTGCTGACCTTCGCCGCGATGGCACTGACCGGCTTCACCTCGATCTGGTTCATCGCCACCGCCAACACCCTGGTGCAGCTGCGCACCGAGCCGGGGATGCTGGGCCGGGTGATGGGCCTGTGGAGCATGGCGCTGCCGGGCGCCACGACGGTCACCGGCTTCCTGATCTCCGGTGTCGTGGAGAGCCTCGGCGCCCGGGCCGGCTTCTCCTGCTCGGGCGTGGCCCTGCTGCTCTCCGCGCTACTGGGCTGGCGCGCGCTCGCCCAGCGCAGTGTCGACCGACCTGCCGACACCCCCTTGCCGACCACGGCCGGCCCGCACTAGCGTCACCGCCATGCATCTCTCCGGACCGCACTAGACGCACCCGCGGACCGCCCGGCGCCGTCGACGGCCGGGCGGCACTTCAGCGAACCGTCCAGCCGTCCGTGCGTCCGAGTCCGGAGAACCCCATGTCACGCCCTGTCAGGGGCGGCGCCTCCTATCGCGCCGTCCTCGCCCTTCCGCACGCCCGCAGTCTGTTCGGCGCCGCCATGCTCGCGCGGCTCTGCTACGGGGTGCTCCCCCTGCCACTGCTGCTGACGCTCCGTCAAGCCACCGGCTCCTACGCCGCGGCGGGGACCGCCGTCGGCCTGTTCGGCCTGCTGGCGGCGCTGCTCGGCCCGGCGAGGGCACGCCTGGTCGAACGGCGGCCCGGCACGCTGCTGCTGCTCGCCGGGGCCTACGCCGCCCTGCTCGCGACCGTCTCCGTGATCGGCCGGACCGGGGCCGAGTCATGGGTCGCGATCACCCTGGCCGGCCTCACCGGTCTCGTCCCACCCCCGGTCGGACCGCTGATGCGGGTGCTGTGGGGGACGCTCGCCACCGATCCCGGACTCCGGCAGCGCGCGCTCGGTCTGGACACCGTGTCCGAGTCCGCGGTCTTCGCCGCGGGACCGGCCATCGGCGGGACACTGATCGCCGCCGCCTCGGCGCCGGTGGCACTGGCGGCCTGCGCCGGCCTGGTGCTCGCCGGCTTCGCGGCGCTGGCGGCCGCGATCCGCCGCGCCCCGGCCCGGCTGCACCCCACCACCGGGTCGGCCCGGCGCGGCCGTGGCCACCACCTGCTGCGCACGCCCGGATTCGCCGCCGTACTGCTGGTGGTCCTCGGCTCGGCCTGCGCCGTCGCCGCGCTGGAGATCGGCGCCGTCGCCGTCTGGGGTGCGGGACGCACCGGCGCTCTGCTCACCGGGTACTCGGTCGCCGGTGTCGTCGGCGGACTGGCCTACGCACGGCGCAGTTGGCGCTCCTCGCCGGCCCGGCGGATGGTGCTGCTCGGCGCGGTCGGCGCGGTGTGCTTCGCGCTGCCGGTGCTGGTGCCGTCGGCAGGGGTGGGCGCGGTCGCCTTCCTCGGGATCGGGATCTGCGAGGACGCACAACTGGTGACGGCCTACCTGGTGGTGGACGCGACGGTGGCCGACGGTGCGCGGATGGAGGCCGGCGCCTGGGTGAACACGGTCTTCAACCTCGGGTCGGCGCTGGGATCGGCCTGTGCCGGGGCGCTGCTGGACCGCTCCGGCCCGGGCGCGGTGTTCCTCGCCGCCGCCGCAGTGGCCGGGGCGGCAGTCTGCGCCGCGGCGGCGGGCGGACGTAGTGGAACCGTCCGCCCGCCGGTCCTGCCGGGCAGCGGGTCGGGGTCAGGCGTGGACGACGGTGATCTCGCCCAGGCCGAGGGACTTGAGGGGTTCGGCGATTGAGGCGGCGTCACCCACCAGGACGGTGACCAGGCGGTCCGGGGGGAAGGCCGCGACCACGGCGGCGGTGGCCTCGGCCGTGGTGGTCTCGGCCAGCCGGCGGTAGACCTGCGCCTGGTAGTCGTCCGGCAGCGACTGCTCCACCTGGTCGGCCAGGGTGGAGCAGACCGCCGAGGCGGTCTCGTAGCGCAGCGGGGCCACACCGACCAGGTTCTGCACCGCGATGTCGCGCTCCTCGTCGGTGAGCCCCTCGGCGGCCAGGGTGCGCAGGATGGTCCAGGTGTCCGCGAGCGCGGGGGCGGTGGACTCGGTGTCCACCGAGCCGGAGATCGCCAGCATGGCCCGGCCGGAGCCGTCCGCCGCCGAGCGCAGCGGCTGGGCGAAGGCCCTGACCCCGTAGGTGTAACCCTTCTCCTCGCGCAGCACCCGGTCCAGCCGTGAGGTGAGGGTGCCGCCGAGGCAGTAGGTGCCCAGGGTCTGCGCGGCCCAGTCGGGGTGGTGCCGGTCCGGGCCGATCCGGCCGATGAGCAGCTGGGTCTGCACCGCGCCGGGCCGGTCCACGATGATCACCCGGCCGTGGTCGTCCGCCGTGACCGGCTCGGGGACGGAGGCGGCGCGGGCGTCGCCGGTCCAGGCGCCGAGGGTGGCGGCGAGGACGGCGTCGAAGTCCACCGCGGCGAAGTCGCCGACGATGACGGCGGTCGCGGTGGCCGGGCGGACGTGCGCCGCGTAGAAGGCGGCGACGGCGGCCCGGTCAAGGCCCTTGACGGTGTCGGCGGTGCCGGCCCGCGGCCGGGAGATCCGGTCCGCCGCGTCGAACAGGTTCGCGTACAGGGCGAAGGCGGCGCGACGGCTCGGGTTGGCGAGCTCGTGCACGATCTCGTCCAGACGGTTGGCGACCACCCGTTCGATCTCGTCGGCCGGCAGCGCCGGCGCCCGGACCGCCTCGGCCAGCAGGGTGAGCCCGCGTTCCAGCCGGGAGGCCGGCACCTCCAGCGACAGCCGCAGGCTGGTGTGGTCGGCGTGGGCGTCCAGGGTGGCGCCGGCCCGCTCCAGCTCGCCGGCGAACTCCTCGGCGGTCAGGCTCTCGGTGCCCTCGGAGAACGAGCGGGCCAGGATGGTGGCCACCCCGTCCTGGCCGGCCGGCTCGGCCGACAGCGGGGCGTCGATCAGCAGGTCGACGGCGACCAGTTTCTGCCCGGGGCGGTCGCAGCGCAGCACGGTCAGACCGTTGGGCAGGGTGCTGCGGGTCGGCGCGGGGAAGGCCCAGGGGGTGGCCTGGCCCGGCTCGGGGCGCGGGTGGAACGTCATGGCGGGCTCGATGGTCATGCGGTCACATCCTGGTCAGCGGCGTCGGACGCGTCGGTGTCGGTGTCCTTGTCGACGGCGGGCTCGTAGGTCAGCACGGCCCGGTTCTCCGGCGTCAGGTACCTGGCGGCGACGGCCCGCACCTCCTCCGCGGTCACGTCCAGGACCTTGGCCAGCGCGTTGTTCAGCAGCTTCGGGTCGCCGAACAGCACGGCGTAGCGGCACAGTTCGTCGGCCCGCCCGTTGACGGTGTCCAGCCGGTCGAGCCACTCCCGTTCGATCTGCGCCTGGGCGCGCTCCAACTCCTCGGGCGTGGGGCCCTCCTCGGCGAAGCGGGCGATCTCCTCGTCCACGGCCGCCTCGACGGTGGCGATGGCGGCCTCGCCGGAGGTCTTGGAGTCCAGCCAGCCGAGCGAGGGCGCCCCGGACAGCCGCAGCAGGCCGAAGCCCGCGGTGACGGCGGTGCGGTCGCGGCGGACCAGCCGGTTGTAGAGTCTGCTGGAGTCGCCGGAGCCGAGCACGGTGAGCGCCAGATCGGCGGCGTCGGCCTCCCGGGTGCCGTCGGCGGGCAGCAGGTAGGCGGCCATCAGCGCCTGCGAGGGGACCTCCTCGACCAGGTGCTGGCGCAGCACGGCGCCGGGCTCGCGGCTGACGGTGCGTCCGTCCCGCGGCGGGCGCTTGCCGTCGTGTGCGGGGATGCTGCCGAAGTACTTCCGGATCCAGGCCAGGGTCTGCTCCGGGTCGATGTCGCCGACCACGGACAGCACCGCGTTGTTGGGCGCGTAGTAGGTGCGGAAGAAGTCCTGGGCGTCGGCGAGCGTGGCCGCGTCCAGATCGGCCATCGAGCCGATCGGGGTGTGGTGGTAGGGGTGGCCGTCCGGGAAGGCCATACCGACCAGGCGCTCGAAGGCGGTGCCGTAGGGGACGTTGTCGTAGCGCTGGCGGCGCTCGTTCTTGACCACGGCGCGCTGGTTGTCCAGGCCGGTCAGGTCCAGTGCGGACAGCAGCGAGCCCATCCGGTCCGCCTCCAGCCACAGGGCCAGCTCGACCTGGTGGGCGGGCATGGTCTCGAAGTAATTGGTCCGTTCGAAGCTGGTGGTGCCGTTGAGGGAGCCGCCGGCCCCCTGGACCAGCTCGAAGTGGCCGTTGCCGGGGACCGACGCGGAACCCTGGAACATCAGGTGTTCGAACAGGTGCGCAAGACCGGTGCGGCCGGCCACCTCGTGCCGTGAGCCGACGTCGTACCAGAGGCATACGGCGGCGACCGGGGTGAGATGGTCCTCCGAGAGCACCACCCGTAGTCCGTTGGCCAGGGTGTGCTCGCTGATGACGAATCCGTCGGTGGTGCTGGGGGCCGTGTGGGCCATCCGCTCCTCGTCCTTCCGGTCGGTCGCTGTGCTGATCTGACGGGTACTGCTCTGGCGGGTACTGCTCTGGCGGGTACTGCCGGTCCGGTCCGGACACCGCGCTGCCCGGTCCGGCTCCATTGTGATGCAACGCGCAGGGGCTCCGAAGTGTGCTCCTGTTCGCTGCGGGCGTGGCCTCGGCGCGGCGCTGTCGGTGCCAGGGTCCACAATGGGGTGCCCGTACTGGAACAGAACTAGCAAATGGCAAGGGAGCCCCGCCGCGATGGCCCGCCGCAGTTCGCATACCCCACCGCCCGAGGATTTCGAGGAGCGGATCCTCGACATCGATGTCGTGGACGAGATGCAGGGCTCCTTCCTGGAGTACGCCTACTCCGTGATCTACTCCCGCGCCCTGCCCGACGCGCGGGACGGCCTGAAGCCCGTGCACCGCCGGGTGCTCTACCAGGCCAACGAGATGGGCCTGCGCCCCGACCGCTCCCATGTGAAGAGTGCCCGCGTGGTCGGCGAGGTGATGGGCCGGCTGCACCCGCACGGCGACGCCTCCATCTACGACACCCTGGTGCGGATGGCCCAGCCGTTCTCCATGCGGCTGCCGCTGATCGACGGTCACGGCAACTTCGGCTCGCTCGGCAACGACGACCCGCCGGCCGCCATGCGCTACACCGAGTCCCGGCTGACCGCCGCCTCGATGGCGATGGTGGAGTCGATCGACGAGGACACCGTCGACTTCGCACCCAACTACGACGGCAGCGAGCAGGAGCCCGGGGTCCTCCCGTCCGCCTTCCCCAATCTGCTGGTGAACGGCGCGACCGGGATCGCGGTCGGCATGGCGACCAATATGCCGCCGCACAACCTCGGCGAGGTGGTGTCCGCCGCCCGGCATCTGATCAGGCATCCGAACGCCGACCTGGACGCGCTGATGCGCTTCATCCCCGGCCCCGACCTGCCGACCGGCGGCCGGATCGTGGGGCTGAGCGGGATCAGGGACGCCTACGAGAGCGGTCGCGGCACCTTCAAGATCCGGGCCAAGGTGTCCGTCGAGGACGTCACCCCGCGCCGCAAGGGCCTGGTGGTGACCGAGCTCCCGTACAACGTCGGGCCCGAGAAGGTCATCTCCAAGATCAAGGACCTGGTCAACGCCAAGAAGCTCCAGGGCGTCTCCGACATCAAGGACCTGACGGACCGCTCGCACGGGCTGCGGCTGGTCATCGAGGTCAAGAACGGCTTCGTCCCCGAGGCACTGCTGGAGCAGCTCTACCGGTTGACGCCGATGGAGGAGTCCTTCGGCATCAACAACGTCGCACTGGTGGACGGGCAGCCGCTGACGCTCGGCCTGAAGGAGCTGCTGGAGGTCTATGTCGACCACCGCTTCGAGGTGGTCCGGCGGCGTTCCGACTTCCGCCGCCGCAAGCGCCAGGAGCGGCTGCACCTGGTCGAGGGCCTGCTGGTGGCGCTGCTGGACATCGACGAGGTCATCGCGATCATCCGGGCCAGCGACAACACCGCGATGGCCAAGGAGCGCCTGATGGAGCGCTTCTCGCTGTCGGAGACGCAGACCGTCTACATCCTGGACACCCCGCTGCGCCGGCTCACCCGCTTCGACCAGGTCGAGCTGGAGGCCGAGCAGGACAAGCTGCACAACGAGATCCAGGCGCTGACCGAGATCCTGGAGTCGGACACGGTGCTGCGCAAGGTCGTCTCCGACGAGCTGGCGGCGGTCGCCAAGAAGTTCGGCACCGAGCGGCGCACCGTGCTGCTGGAGGCCGGCGCCGTACCGACGGCTGCGGTACCGCTGGAGGTCGCCGACGACCCCTGCCGAGTTCTGCTGTCCTCGACCGGGCTGCTGGCCCGGACCGCGGACACGGTACAGGCGGTCGACTCCGAGAGCGGCCGGGCCAGGCACGACGTGATCGTCTCGGCCGTGGCCGCCACCGCGCGGGCCGACATCGGGGCGGTCACCACGGCGGGGCGGGTGCTGCGGCTGCCGGTGATCGACCTGCCGTCGCTGCCGCCCAGCTCGACCACGCCGACGCTGTCCGGGGGCGCCCCGGTGTCCGAGTTCCTGAAGCTGGACGCGGGTGAGCGGGTGCTGGCGCTGACCACGTTGGACGAGTCCTCGCCAGGCCTAGCCCTCGGCACTGCGCAGGGCGTGGTCAAGCGGGTGGTTCCGGACTGGCCGGAGAACAAGGACGAGTTCGAGGTCATCGGCCTCAAGGAGGGCGACCGGCTGGTCGGCGCGGTGGAGTTGCGCAGCGGCGAGGAGGACCTCGTGTTCATCACCTCCGACGCCCAACTGCTGCGGTTCCAGGCCTCGCAGGTCCGTCCGCAGGGGCGGCCGGCCGGCGGCATGGCCGGCATCAAGCTGGCCGACGACGCTTCGGTGCTCTCGTTCACGGCGGTGGACCCGTCCGGCGAGGGCGTGGTGGTGACCGTCGCGGGCTCCTCCTCGGACACCCTGGAGGGGCTGGGCGGCCTGGGCACGGCGAAGGCGACGCCGTTCGACCAGTACCCGCGCAAGGGCAGGGCCACCGGCGGGGTGCGCTGCCAGCGCTTCCTGAAGGGCGAGGACCGGCTGGTGCTCGCCTGGGCCGGCGCGACCCCCGCTCGTGCCGCCACGGCCAACGGCTCCCCCGCGGAGCTGCCCGGCCGCGACCCCCGACGCGACGGCTCGGGCGTCCCGCTCGCCAAGGAGATCGCAGCGGTGGCCGGCCCGGCGTAGCCGCGCAGGGGCGCACCGAACGGCGTACAGAAGCACTCCGGAGGGGTGCGTCCGGACTCCCACCGTCCCGGACGCACCCCTCCGACGCACCGTCACCGGGGGTACCGCGCTGGGCCCAAGGGCTCCTGAACTGCCCAGTAGCCGCCGTTTCCAGCGCTCCCCCACGGGCATCCCAATCTATGGAGGCAACCGGGTCGTACCCACCACCCGAACGCCCGTGGCCGGCCGGCCGGCGTTGCTCGGCAGTCATGCGTACGTCCACCCAGGCGCTGTCGCGAGTCCCTGTTCGCCGATCCTGACTCCGACACGCCTCGGCACGGATCGGGGGTCCGCTGTGGAAGGCACTGGGTTCACGAGGCGCAAGGTCTGGCACCACGTCGCCGGAATCGTCATCTCACTGGTCCTGCTGGCGTTTGTCGTCGTCGCATGCGTGGCCTTGAGCGGCTGGATGAACCGCTCGGTGGAGACATACTGGGGAGGTTCCGGCCGCGCTCAGCAACTCGGCACTGTGGGACAGTACTTCGATGCCGGGAGTGCGGTCTTCTCAGGCATCGCCCTGCTCCTGGTCATCGGTACGACGGTGATGCAGCGCAAGGAGCTTGCCATGCAGCGGGATGCGCTGAGCAAGTCGCACCGGGAACTGCAACGATCAGCCGAGGCGGACCTGCGCCGACTCCACATGGAGCTGATCAAAATGGCGATCGACGACGCATCCCTGGCCGAAGTCCTGGGCCAGTACAGGTCCGATGTTCCGCATGAGCGAATCCGTCAATATTTGTATGCGAATCTCATATTCTCGCACCTTTTCCTCAATCATAAGCTGGAAGTTCACAGCGACGAGGAGTCGCTCGGGTATCTGCGCAGCATCGCCGACAGTGCGATCTTCAGAGAATACTGGCGGGAGTCACTGCCGTCTCGCACACCTCTCGCCGAGGGCTCAGCCGAACATGCGTTCGCCAAACTGGTGAACCAAGTGATATACGAGTCACCAGGGACTTCTGAGACCGGGGGTAGGGAACATACGTCAAACGAGTGAGGCGCAGTTGCGCGGGACTGGAGCTACCTGTTCAATCAGACTTCCATGCCTCGGTAACACTTTTCTGATTCCCACGGGTATCGAGAAGTCCTTCAAGGAAGATCTCCCTTGCTCATCGTACGTAGAATCGGCGCAAGCCCCCGAGAGCGCGGAAGCTCTACCGGGGCCAACTGCCCGGATATCTTCGAATTGTCGGACGGCCGCTTCGCAGTCATCGGCACGGAGATGACCAAGGAGCTGGACGAACTACTGCCCCCGGACGCGTCTCGGGCGGATTACGAGAAGATCGTCGTCATCAGTCGTGACACCCTGCTGCGGGCGAAGGCGGACATTCCTGATCTCTGACGCCGCCTCAGTCCGCCCGGAGGGGGTTGGGCAGGGGGGTGTAGGTCGAGTCGGCTCCGTCCGCGCCGGTCCAGCGGAGGAGCAGGTTGGTTTTGGCCGGGACGGTCGGGGCGGCGAGGAGGTCGCGGACTTCGGGGTGGTCGGCGTAGCGGCTGAAGACCTCGCGGGCGGTCGGCCACAGCAGGCGGCCCGAGGCCGGGCACTGCTCGGCCACCGCCCCGGCGATCTCCAGCAGATGGTTGGTCACCAGGCAGTAGACCAGCCGGTCCCAGCCGTACCCCGCGTCGACCCCGGGGGTGGGGACGTCAGGTCCCATGCTCGCGAGCAGTTCGGCGTGCCGCTGCGTCAGCAGCTTCACTCCCTCGTGGTCGCGGAAGACCGCCCGAACCGGGAGGCCGTCGGCATCCATGGCGACCAGGACGTTCTGAAGGTGGCACTCCAGTACCACCCCGTGCTGGAAGAACGCGTGCAGCACCGGCGGCACCACCTGCTCCACATACGAGCGCCACCACTCGAGGGCACGCTCCGGATCGGCGAGCCCTTCGAGCGGACTGCCGTTGAACCCCTCGCTGAGCCCGGCCGACAGCAGCGGCCTGGCCCCCGCGGTGCCGAAACCCTCCCGCACCAGCACCGCGTACGCCTCGTAGGCGTCCTCGCCGCCCAGCCTCGCGGTGCGGTACCCGCTGTCGGCCAGTACCGCGGCCCCCGCCGGGGCTTCGGCGAAGGCCTTCGCGACCACCTCGTCCACCGGCGCCAGCCAGCGCAGGTCGCGTCGCCACAGGCGGCGGATGTCATTGGTGATCCGCACGTCCAGGCTGAACTTCAGCGAGAGATCGGCCTCCGGCAGGTACACCGTGCGCACCGACGAGGTCGCCCAGGCCCGCTCGGCAGTGACCCCGAGATCGATCAACCGTCCGTCCCGCAGCCCCGGGTGGGCACCCATCAGCTCCAACTGCCAGGGGTGGGCCGGGAGCACCCGGTACCCCTGCGGCGCCCGGCCGCCCCAGAGCGCGTCCACCGCAGCGGTGTCGCCCTCGCCCGCCAGCAGGTCGTCGCGTACCCCGAGCAGCCGCAGCGGGAAGGAGGCGTACGCCTCCGGCGCGTAGGGCAGCCAGTCGCGCGGTGCTCCTCCTCCCCGGGTCTTGGCCGCCGGGTGGTAGCGGTGGCCGGCCAGCAGCGCCTGCTCGGAGCGCAGATACGGGTCGTCGGCGGGCGACGCCGCCGCGCGGGCCGTGAGCAGCGCCGCCACCACGTCACGGCTGTCGCGGATCTCCCCGCCCAGTGTGGTGTTGACCACTCCGGTGCCGGCCGTCAGCTCCCGCTCGGCCACCGCGATCAGCCCTTCGAGGTCCAGTGGGAGCCAGCCCCCAGCAGTGCGCAGCTCGGGCGCGGAGGGCCAGCGGCCAGGCGCGACACGGATCAGCACGCCGCTCGCCGGGAGCAGCAGGGTCCCGGCATCGACGCGCTGCGCCAACTCCCGGACCAGGCAGTTCAACAGACCGGTCCGGGCCACCAGATCAGCCGCACCCATACGTTCACCCTCTCCAGAGCTGCGCCCCCGCCCTGAGCTGGGGTATGA
This sequence comes from Streptacidiphilus carbonis, assembly GCF_000787775.1. Lineage (GTDB taxonomy): Bacteria > Actinomycetota > Actinomycetes > Streptomycetales > Streptomycetaceae > Streptacidiphilus > Streptacidiphilus carbonis. The sequence goes on from NZ_BBPM01000004.1 coordinate 163,684, forward strand.
CCTAGTCTCATGCATTCCGAACCACGTCCGATGGAAACCGCCTTCGCCGCCGAGCTGCGGGAGGTCCGCCCCGGGCTGGTGGCCGCCTACCAGGAGGCGCTGCCGGGCGCGCGGGCCGCGGTACTGGCCCGGCTCTGGCGCTCGCTGTGCTTCGAGGAACTGCCCGGCCTGGACCGGCGCCGACTGCGCGGACCGGTGGTGCGGCCCTATGACACCGGGGCCCCCAAGGACGAACTGACGGTGTGGGCGGACGGTTCCGAGTACTCCCATCCGGCGGCGCTGCTGGCGGCTCTGGGCATTCCCGGAAGCGCCGGCCTGATCACCGAACTGGACCACAGCACGGCCTCCACGGCGCTGTCCCGGGCCGGCGCCGCGGCAGCCGACCAGTCGGCACGAAGCGCCGACGGGCTGGTCGCCGCCGAGCAGAGCGTCGTCGACGGCCACCCCTACCACCCCTGCTGCCGCAGCCGCCCCGGCTTCAGCGTCGCCGACCAACTGGCGTACGCGCCCGAACACCACCCGGTGGTCGGCCTGCGCCTGCTCACGATCCCCACCTCGGACTGCACGGTCGTCGGCGACTGGCCCGAGGGCCTGCGGGACGGCCCGGACCGGCTGCTGCTGCCGGTCCACCCCTGGCAGGCCCGGGAGCTGCTGCCCCGCCTCGGGCTGCGCGCTGATCCGGACGCCCGGCTGCCGGCCCACCCACTGCTGTCGCTGCGGACCCTGGCGCCCGTGGCAGGCGGCGCCCACATCAAGACGGCCCTGTCGCTGCGGATGACCTCGTCGGTCCGGGACATCTCCGCCGGATCGGTGCTGGACAGCGCCCGCCTCTCCGACCTGCTGGAGATGGTGACCGGACGCCTGGACGGGCAGTTGACGGTCTCGCGCAACCTTGCGGCAGCGGCCGTCCGGGTCGACGGGACGCTCAGCCCCGCTCTGGCCGCTCTGCTGCGGGAGCCGCCCCAGGCACGGGTCGGCCCCGGCGAGCGGATCGTGCCGGTGGCGGCCCTGACCGTACCGCCGCAGCAGCAACGACCGGCGGCCTGGCTCCGCTCGCTGGCCCGGCTGCTCTGGCCGCCGCTGCTGCGGCTGCTCTCCTGGGGCGTGGCGCTGGAAGCGCACGGGCAGAACCTGCTGGTCGTGCTGGACCCGGACGGACACCCGCTGCGCCTGGTCTACCGGGACCTCGCGGACGTGCGGCTCGGTCCGCAGCGGCTGGCGTCCGTAGGGGTGAGCACCGCGGGTCTGGGGCCGCGCATCCTGGACGACGATCCGCTGACGCTGCACCGCAAGCTCTTCGGCTCCCTGGTCGGCGGCAGCCTCAGCACCCTGGTGGCGGCGTTCGGCGGCGGTGACCGCCGGGCCGAGGAGGCGCTGTGGGCCGCGGTGGCCGAGGAGGCCGAGCGCGCCGCCGACGTGCTGTGCCCGGAGGACCGGCGCGCACTGCTGCAGCAGCCGCTCCAGGTGAAGGCGCTGTGCCGGATGCGGCTCGCGGGAGCCGCCGCGGGCGACCAGTGGACCGAGCTCCCCAATCCACTCGCCCCCTTCCGTCCCTCGTACTGATCCATCTCTCGTACTGATATCCGGCCATCGAATCCGCTTCCGTCCCCCGAATGAGGACTCAGGGGGGAGAAACCAAGGCCGGTAAGGCTAACCTTGCCAGAGTGAGCACCTGCACCACCCTCTCCAGGGAACTGACCGAGCCCCTGAGCGGCACAGCCGCCGTCGGGGCCACCTGGCTCCTGCTCGAGCAGCCGGGTCCCTGGGGTGCCCGGGCGCTGACGGAGAGCCACCTGGACCCCGCGCTCGGACGGGCTCTGGAGGCCCGGGCCAAGGGGACCGGACTGCGGATCGCGCTGATCCGCCGGCCCGGACGGCACGCCGACGCCCCGCCGGCACCGTCCCGCCAGGTCTACCTCGCCCACACCCGCCCGGGCCGCTCCTGGATCCGCTCGCTGGTCCTGGACGATCCGGCCGAGCTGCTCGCTCTGGACTTCGCAGCGCTCGCGGCCGGCGACCACGGCGATTCGGGCAGCGCCTACCGGGGCGACCCGCTCGCCCTGGTGTGCACCAACGGGCGCCGGGACCGCTGCTGCGCACTGCTCGGCCGTCCGCTGGCCGCCGAACTCCAGGCCGGCGGGCATGCCCAGGTCTGGGAGGTCACCCACCTCGGCGGCCACCGCTTCTCCCCCACGATGCTGGTGCTGCCCTACGGCTACGCCTACGGGCGGATGTCCGCCCATGCCGCGAAGGACATCCTGGAGGCCACCCGGGACGGCAGGATGGTGCCGGAATGGTGCCGCGGCCGATCCTTCTGGGACCGTCCGGCCCAGGCCGCCGAACTGGCGGTGCGGGAGGCCACCGGCGAGGACGATGCCGAGGCGCTGACCATCACTCAGCACCAACTGGCCGAGGACCTCTGGTCCGTCGCGGTATCCCATACGAACGGGCGGCGCTGGGTGGTCGAGGTCCGCCGTTCCGAGGCCGGCCCCGCCCGGGCGGAGAGCTGTCTGGCCTTCCCGACCCGGCCCGACCGGTTCGAGGCGGCCCTGGTGTCCGCCGCCCCCCGATCCGGTTCCGGTCTCGACCGGTCCGAACCGGCCACCGGAGCGGCCCGCTAGGAGCTACGCTGGAATCGCCCTCGGGTGCGCCTCCCCCGTCGCACCCGAGGGTCTCATTCACACCGCGCCGGCCCCGGTCAGTGCCCGCACCTCCAGCTCCGCGTAGGCGTCCGGGTCGGCGCTGCGGCCCGAGGTCACGGTGCCCAGCCAACCGAAGAGGAAGCCGCAGGGGACCGAGACGATCCCCGGGTTCTGCAGCGGGAACCAGTGGAAGTCGACCCCGGGGAAGATGGCCGCCGCGTTGCCGGAGACCACCGGTGAGAACACCACCAGCACCAGGGCCGGGACCAGGCCGCCGTAGATCGCCCAGGTGGCGCCACGGGTGGTGAAGCGCCGCCAGAAGAGGTTGAACAGCAGCGCCGGGAGGTTGGCCGAGGCCGCCACCGCGAAGGCGATGCCGACCAGGAAGGCGACGTTCAGTCTCTGTGCGAACAGGCTGAGCACGATGGCCACCACGCCGATCACCACGGCGGCGATCCTGGCCACCACCACTTCCTGGTGCTCGCTGGGCTGCTCCTCGTCCTCGTGCCGGAAGGCCCTGGCCCACAGGTCGTGGGCGAAGGAGGCCGACGAGGCCAGGGTGAGGCCTGCCACCACGGCCAGGATCGTGGCGAAGGCCACCGCCGAGGTGAGCGCGAACAGCACCGCGCCGCCGTTGCTGCCGCTCCCGCCCCCGAGCACCTCGGACAGCAGAGGTACCGCCGTGTTGCCCGCCTCGTTGGACGCCTTGATCGCCGAGGCGCCGACCAGGGCCGAGGCGCCGAGGCCGAGCAGAATGGTCATCAGGTAGAACGAGCCGACCAGGCCGATCGCCCACATCGCCGAGCGCCTGGCGGCACGCGCCGTGGGCACCGTGTAGAAGCGGGCCAGGATGTGCGGCAGGCCGCCGGTGCCGAGCACCAGGGCGATGCCCAGGCTGACGAAGTCGAGCCGGTTGGTGGCGCTGCCGCCGTACTTCAGGCCCGGTGAGAGGTAGCGGTCGCCGAACCCGCTGCCGGAGGCGGCGGACCTGGCCAGCGAGCCCAGGTCCCCGTGGAACCGGACCACCACCAGCACGCACAGCAGCAGCGTGCCGGACAGCAGCAGCACGCATTTGACGATCTGGATCCAGGTGGTCGCCTTCATTCCCCCGACCGTCACGTACACCACCATCAGCGCGCCGACGCCGACGATCGTCCAGCCCCTGGCCTGGCCCGAGTCCAGCCCCAGCAGCAGCGACACCAGGCTGCCTGCGCCCACCATCTGGGCCAGCAGATAGAACAGCGTCACCACGATCGAGGAGATCCCGGACGCCGCCCGGACCGGACGCTGCCGCATCCGCATCGCCAGCACGTCGCCGATGGTGTAGCGGCCGCAGTTGCGGACCAGCTCGGCGACCAGCATCAGCACGACCAGCCAGGCCACCAGGAAGCCGATGGTGTACAGCAGCCCGTCGTAGCCGTAGAGCGCGATCAGTCCGGTCACACCGAGGAAGGAGGCGGCGGACATGTAGTCGCCGGAGATGGCGAAACCGTTCTGCAAAGGACTGAAGTCGCGGCCCCCCGCGTAGAAGTCCTCAGCGGCGCGGCTGCGGCGGCCGGCCCACGCGGTGATGGCCAGGGTGACCACCACGACGCCCACGAACAGCCCGATGGCCAGCGTGTGGTGACTGCCCCCGGTGGTTGCCGCGGCGGCGGAGTCCATGTGCTGCTCCCCTGGTTCCGCTAGTAAGGACGTCATCGGAGCCGGTCCTGGGTCTCCCAGCGCAGGCCGAGCGCCAATCGGTCCCGCCGGTCGCGGGCATGCCGGGCATAGAGCCAGGTGATCAGGAAGGTGGAGGCGAACTGAAGCAGCCCCAGCGCCCAGGCGACCGTGAACGGGCCGGCGAACTGATGGTCCATCAGTCCGGGCAGGGTCACCGCGGCGACGATGTAGGCCAGGTACCAGGCCAGGAAGACGGCGCAGGCCGGAAGCACGAAGCGGCGGTACTCACGGCGTACCTCCTGGAACTCCTCGCCGGCCTGCACATGGCGGTAGACCGCGGCGGCCCCGAGTTGGCGGGCCCACGCTGCGGGCTCAGCGGGCCAGGCGGCTTCAGCCACCCCCTCAGCCACCCCCCTGACCGGCTCCGTTCCGGCCGGCTCCGCCCCGAACGGCGGCGGCTGCGGTACAGGCGGCTCGGCAGCCGCCTGTACCGGGATCGCCTGCTCAGGTCCTGATTGCCCGAACTCCGGCTCCGGCTCCGGCTCGGACTCCCGCTCGGGCTCGAACTCCGCGGCCACGGTGCCGTGCCCGGCGGCAGACCCGGCGACTCCGGGCCGCGACCCCGGCGCGGCCCACCAGTCGAACCCGTCGGCACCGCCCTGCCGATCGTCCCGTTCCTCAGCCGGCGCCTGGGCGGAGTGCGCCTCCGGCAGCGATGCCGGTTCCCGGTGTCTCAACAACTGTGCTCCCGCGTCGATGGAGTGACGGGCCCCCCAGAATCCCCTCCCGTCTCCCCCAGCATGCTGAGCGCCGCGCGCCGGCGTGGTCCGGTGTGCGGACGTTCACCCCATCAGGTGAAGCCACAGCTAACCGTGCGATAGGCCGTGTCGGTAGGCGTAGCCGACCGCTTGGGCCCGGTCCCTGACGCCGGTCTTGGCGAAGAGGTTGTTGATATGGGTCTTGACCGTGGCCATGCTGACGAAGAGTCGGGCGGCGATCTCGGTATTGGACAGCCCTTCCGCGATCAGCCCGAGCACCTCGGCCTCCCGCGCGGTGATCCCGTCCGGCAGCGAGGCCGAAGCAGCGGCGGGTGCGGGTGCGGGACCCGGAGCGGTTGCGGGCGTCGGCCCGGGACCGGACGCGGCAGAGGGCGCCGCGGTGGGCGCGGCGAAGCGCTCCAGCAGCCGGCGCTGGATCTGCGGTGAGAGCCCGGCGGCCCCCGCCCTCACGTCGTTGATCGCCCGGGCGATCTCCTCCGCCCCGGCGTCCTTGGTCAGATATCCGCGCGCACCCGCCTCCAGGGCGGGGAACAGCGACTCGTCGTCCGCGTAGGTGGTCAGCACGACCACCTCGGTGGCGGGATGGGCGGCCCGGATCCGCCGGGTCGCCTCGACCCCGTCGCAGCGCGGCATCCGCAGGTCCATCAGCACCACGTCCGGCAGTTCCACGGCGGCCAGCGCCACCGCCTCCTCGCCGTCCCCGGCGGCCCCCACCACCTCGATCCCGGGCAGCAGCCCGAGCAGCATGACGATCCCCTCGCGGACGACCTTCTGATCGTCCGCCACCAGCACCCGAACCGCAGTGTCGCTCATCGTTCCACTCTAGGTGGCGCCCGGTGGCGCTAGGTGGCGGTGGGCACGCTCAGCAGCACCCTGAACCCGTCCCCGTCGGGCCCGGCCGCCAGCGTCCCGCCCAGCAGTTCGGCCCGCTCACGCATCCCCAGCAACCCCAGCCCGCTACCGCTGCCGGTCAGTCCGGCGCCGTCCGGGTCGACCGTCCGGTCGGGCGGCGCCCCGTTCCGCACCTCCAGCTCGACCGTATCGTCCAGGTACGACAGCCGTACCGCGCACGGCGCCCCCGGAGCGTGCTTGCGGACATTGGTGAGCGCTTCCTGCGCCGTACGCCGGACCGCGACACCGGCCTCGGCTCCCAGGGGGCGGCTCAGCCCCTCGACGGTCACGGTCGCCCCGTCGGCCTCCGCCAGAGACTTCAGGAACTCCGCCACCGGCGCGAACTCCCCGCGCAGCGCGGACAGCGCCTGCTTGGTCTCGGCCAGTCCGTCCTGGGCCATCCGCCGGGCGGCGACGATGCGTTCGCGCAGCTGCGCCCGGTCCGCCCCGGCGTCCAGCATCACCCTGGCCGCCTCCAGGTGGACCAGCTGCGCCGAGAGGCTGTGCGCGAGTACATCGTGGATCTCCCTGGCGATCCTGGCCCGTTCGGCCAGCGCCGCCGACTCGGCCTCGGCGGCCCGCGCCGCCCGCTCCTGCACCAGCAGCCGCTGGGTTCCGGCCCTGGCCTCCCAGTCCATCCTGGTGACATAGCCGAGCACGCCCAGGCCGGCCACGGTGGCGCCGTTGCCGATGCTCTGCACCGAAGCCGGTGCGAGCAGCATGAACACCAGCGTGCCCAGGGACGCCGCCGGCACCGCCACCATCATCGGCAGCCGCTGCACCGCGCCGAGCGCGATCGCGCACATCAGCAGCACGCCGGCCGCATCGCCCCCGTTCAGCACCGCCACCAGCGCCTGGGCGAAGACCACGGCCAGCCAGACCAGCGCCGTCCTCAGTCGCCGCTCCTTGCCGCACCGGAGGAAACGCCAGAACGCGACGGTGGCCACTGCGATGACAGCCACCAGCGCCCAGGTGTGCGCGGCATCGTGGTGTTCCTGGCCGAAGGTCACCCACAGCACGGCGGTGATGCCGATGACCCTCCCCAGGTAGGAGAACCAGCGCCGGGCAAGGGGCCGGCCCTCCCGGTCCAGTGCTTCCCGGGAGGGCCACTCGGTCCAGTTGTCCACGCCGTTTCCGTCCGTCCGCCCAGCGTCCCGTCAGCCTGCCGACCTGCCGCCGGCCTGCCGGCCTGCCGACCCGTCAACCCGTCAACCCGCCGCAGGGACACCGTACGACGGGCTCATCTCCCGTGCCCTCCAGCTGACCACAGCGGTGCGCACCAGCAGGACAGCGGCCAGTGAGAGCAGCAGCACGCCCTGGCCCGCGGCCACTCCCATCGCGCTGCCGATCGCGTAGAGCCCGATCCTGGCGATGATCATGCCCACCCAGGCGAACCCGGTGGCGGCGGTGCCCTTGGCCCAGACCGCCCCCGAGGCGTCCTGCCAGACCCGGGTGGTGAAGCCCCAGGCGAAGCCCATGGCGACCTCCAGCAGGATGCTGACCACCAGCAGCGCCACCGAGGCGCTGCGGTGCGCGTGGTCGATCAGGTTGTGGTCGCGGAAGGCCAGCACGGCCAGGACCGCCGGGACGACCAGCATCCGCCGGCTGTCGCCGGTGATCTGCCGGGCGCGGAACTGCCGGGCCACGACGAGGATCACGACCACCACGGCCAGGGCGATGTCGCTTGCACTCTGCATGATCTGCTCCGGTTCCGAAGGGCTTCGAGGGGTGCTGAAGACACTCTCGAAGGTACGGATCGGAGCAGTGCGGAGCCTCGGAGCAGGGGTGGAAGCCGGGGTGGGGACGGCCCTCCACCCCGGGGTGGAGGGCCGGTCGGAACGCGGGTCTCAGACGTCGATGCGGGAGCGGTCCAGCAGCGCCGCCGAGTCCACGATGAACTGCTTGCGGGGGGCGACGTCATTGCCCATCAGCAGGTCGAAGACCTTCTCCGCGGCGTCCAGGTCGCCGACGTTGATCCGGCGCAGGGTGCGGTGCCGCGGGTCCAGGGTGGTCTCCGCCAGTTGGTCGGCGTCCATCTCACCGAGGCCCTTGTAGCGCTGTACCGGCTCCTTCCAGCGCTGGCCCTTGCGCTGGAGCTCCAGCAGCGTGTTCCGCAGCTCGCTGTCGGAGTACGTGTAGAGGTACTTCTCCTGGCCCTTGCGGGGGTTGGTCAGCTCGATCCGGTGCAGCGGCGGCACCGCCGAGAACACCCGGCCGGCCTCGACCATCGGTCGCATGTACCGCTGGAACAGCGTGAGCAGCAGGATCCGGATGTGCGCGCCGTCGACGTCGGCGTCGGCGAGCAGCACGATCTTCCCGTAGCGGGCCTGGTCGATGTCGAACGTGCGGCCCGAGCCCGCTCCTATCACCTGGATGATCGCCGCGCACTCGGCGTTCTTCAGCATGTCCGAGACGGATGCTTTCTGAACGTTGAGGATCTTTCCGCGGATCGGCAGCAGCGCCTGGAACTCGGAGTTGCGGGCCAGCTTGGCGGTGCCGAGCGCGGAGTCGCCCTCGACGATGAAGAGCTCGCTGCGGTCGACGTCGTCGCTGCGGCAGTCGGCCAGCTTGGCCGGCAGCGAGCTGGTCTCCAGCGCGGTCTTCCGGCGCTGGGCCTCCTTGTGCTGCCGGGCGGCGACCCGGGTCCGGGCGGCGGCGACGACCTTGTCCATCACCGCGCGGGCCTGGGCCTTGTCGTCGCGCTTGGTGGAGGTGAGGAATGCCTTGAGCTCCTTGGCGACCACCGCGGAGACGATCCTGGTCGCGGCGGAGGTGCCCAGCACCTCCTTGGTCTGGCCTTCGAACTGCGGCTCGGCCAGCCGGACGGTGATGACGGCGGTCAGGCCCTCGGTGGCGTCGTCCTTGGTGATGTCGTCCTCGGCGACCCGCAGCAGCTTGGCCGTGCGCAGCGCCTCGCCGAGAGTCTTGGTGAGCGAGCGCTCGAACCCGGCGACATGGGTGCCGCCCTTGGGGGTGGCGATGATGTTGACGAAGGAGCGCTGGGTGGTGTCGTAGCCGGTGCCCCAGCGCAGCGCGATGTCGACCCCGAGCTCGCGGGTGACCTCGGTCGGGGTCATGTGGCCGAGCTCGTCCAGGACCGGCACCGTCTCCTTGAAGGTGCCGGTGCCCTGCAGCCGCAGGGTGTCGCAGACGGCCTTGTCGGGCGCCAGGAAGTCGCAGAACTCGGCGATGCCGCCGTCGAAGCGGAAGGTCTGCTCGTCGGTGGCGGCGCCGTCCAGGGCCCGGTCGTCGCGGACCACGATGGTCAGCCCGGGGACCAGGAACGCGGTCTGCCGGGCCCGCGCGTGCAGGTTCTCCAGCGAGAGCCTGGCGTCCTTCAGGAAGATCTGCCGGTCGGCCCAGTAGCGGACCCGGGTACCGGTACGGCCGCGCGGGGCCTTCTTCGCCTTGGTCAGCCCGCCGGTGCCGCCCGAGGCCGCGGTGAAGCCGGCCTCGGCGCCCTCGCCGGCGAAGCTGCCGGGGGTGCCGCGGCGGAAGCTGATGGCATGGGTGTGGCCGCCGCGGTCGACCTCGACGTCCAGGCGCGCCGAGAGCGCGTTGACCACGGAGGCGCCGACGCCGTGCAGGCCGCCGGAGGCCGCGTAGGAGCCGCCGCCGAACTTCCCGCCGGCGTGCAGCTTGGTCATCACCACCTCGACCCCGGACAGGCCGGTCTTCGGCTCGACGTCGACCGGGATGCCGCGACCGTTGTCGCGCACCTCGACGGACTTGTCGGCATGCAGGAAGACCTCGATCCGGTCGCAGTGGCCGGCCAGGGCCTCGTCGACCGCATTGTCGATGATCTCCCAGAGGCAGTGCATCAGCCCGCGGCTGTCGGTGGACCCGATGTACATGCCGGGCCGCTTGCGGACCGCCTCCAGCCCTTCGAGGACGAGGAGGTGCCGCGCGGTGTAGGAGCCGTCGGCGGCGGAACTCCCGCCGGCGCTGAGGGCGGCGGTCTGCACGGTTGTTTCGGCGGTCACGCGCTACTACTCCGGTCTCTCGATGCGGTGGCGGTTCGGTCGGTCCGGCGCTACGCGGAGCGCGAACACGGGCCCTTTTCCTGGCCCCCCTGCGGGGGTCCGGTGCACCATGGCGTCAATGCTGCCGGATGCAGGCTACCGGTGTGTGGGCTGGGGCTTCTGCTCCGACCTGCTCGCCGCTTATGCTACGCGCACCTCGTACGGTTGGTCGTACAGACGTTCGATACCACGCACGAGTGACGCACATGCCATAGTCGGCAGCAGGCATGAACCGTGGGAGCGCGGGGCACGTCCTCTCCAACGAGAGAAAATCCCCGAGGCTCCAAGGAGAGAAGCGGCAGCGACACAGCGGTCACCGCCGTCTCCCCTCCCCCTCCCCCGGAGGGGGATCCCCTTCCCGGCTCAACGGCCGGGCCGACCCGCAGCCGAGCGTCACAAAAGAAAAGCCGCAAGCGGGAACGTTTTCGGCCTGGTTGGATGTTGACCCTGGTACGACAGCTCGTCGAGCTAGAGAAGAGGCGACGTGACTACAGTTCTGACCCCCGCGAGCCCGCTGACCGCAGCTGACCGTTGCGACCGGTGCGGCGCCCAGGCCTACCTGCGCGTCGTGCTGGCATCCGGCGGCGAGCTGCTCTTCTGCGCTCACCACGGCCGCAAGTTCGAGCCGGAGTTGAAGAAGATCGCAGCCGAGATACAGGACGAGACCGGCCGGCTGACGGCCGCACCGTCGCCCTCGGGCGAAGAGGACCACTGAGGCGCTCCACCGGGCTGCGCCGAAGGCAGCCCTGACGACGAGCTGAACAGCGAGTGAGGGCCGGTTCGCGACCGCGAGGTCGTGGACCGGCCCTCCGCGTCACTTGGGCATGGTGACGCATATCACACGCCTTCAGCTCACAGTGCGTCAGATCACAGCTGCCCTCGGACCGCGTCGGCCAGGGCGGCGACCCTGGTGTACACCCCGGGGTGGCCCGCCTCGGCACAGCCCGCCCCCCAGGACACCAGGCCCACCAGCCGCCCGGCGACCACCAGCGGGCCGCCGCTGTCGCCCTGGCAGGCGTCGCGGCCGCCCTGGTTCTGCTCGCCCGCGCACACCATGGTGCTCGCCCTGAAGGCGCCGTCGGGGTAGTCCTGGGCGCAGGTGGAGTCGGCGATCATGGGTACCTGCACCGAGTGCAGGGTCATCGGGTACTGTCCGTTGCCCCGGGTGTCGCCCCAGCCGAAGACGGTGGCCACAGTGCCCGCCCGGTACGGGGCCGTGGCGCCCTGGTCAACCAGCGGGAGAACCCCGCGGCCCGGCTGCGGGACCGCGAGGGTGAGCACCGCCACGTCCCACATGTTGCTGCGCATCGAGTAGTCGGGGTCGATCCAGACCTGGGAGACCGCCACCTCGGACCCGGCCGAGGTGGACAGGTCGCTCCGGCCGACGATCACCTTGAGGTCCGGTCGGTCCGCCGGGCGCATGGTCGACTCGTCGTACAGGCAGTGCGCCGCGGTGACCACCTTGGTCGGCGAGACCAGGGTGCCCCCGCAGAACTGCCCCGAGCGGTAGTCCCCGTAGACGGAGCGACTGCCCAGGGCGACCATCCACGGCTCCTGCTGGGTACTGGCGCCGGTGCCGCCGATGATCCGCAACTGCCCCTGAGCCAGGGCCGGGGTGCTGCTCGCCACCGTGCCGGCCGCGACCGGCAGGGGCAGTGCGGCGAGCAGCACCAGCAGCGCTCTGCGCCCCCTCCGCAGCCCCGCCCCCGCCGTACCGGCCGCTCCCGCACCGGCCGCCTCCGCCGTACGCCTCTTGCCCGCCACCCGTCACCCTTCGCCGCTCCCGCACCCCTGCGCACATACGCATGGCTGCGACCCAGCGTATTGCCACGGTCGCGCTCGGTATCCGGTCGGCGCGCGCAAAAGCGGCGGGCACATCCCTTCGAGGAGTGATCCCGTCGAAGGGATGTGCCCGCCGCACGTGTGCTCTGCTCTAGTCCAGGTAGTCGCGCAGGACCTGGGAGCGGGAGGGGTGGCGCAGCTTGGACATGGTCTTGGACTCGATCTGGCGGATCCGCTCGCGGGTGACCCCGTAGACCTTGCCGATCTCGTCCAGGGTCTTCGGCTGGCCGTCGGTCAGGCCGAAGCGCATCGAGACCACGCCGGCCTCGCGCTCGCTCAGGGTGTCCAGCACCGAGTGCAGCTGCTCCTGGAGCAGGGTGAAGCTGACCGCGTCGGCCGGGACGACTGCCTCGGAGTCCTCGATCAGGTCGCCGAACTCGCTGTCGCCGTCCTCACCGAGCGGGGTGTGCAGCGAGATCGGCTCGCGGCCGTACTTCTGCACCTCGACGACCTTCTCCGGGGTCATGTCGAGTTCCTTGGCCAGCTCCTCCGGGGTGGGCTCGCGGCCCAGGTCCTGGAGCATCTGGCGCTGCACCCGGGCGAGCTTGTTGATGACCTCGACCATGTGCACCGGGATGCGGATGGTGCGGGCCTGGTCGGCCATGGCGCGGGTGATCGCCTGCCGGATCCACCAGGTCGCGTAGGTGGAGAACTTGTAGCCCTTGGTGTAGTCGAACTTCTCGACCGCGCGGATCAGACCCAGGTTGCCCTCCTGGATCAGGTCCAGGAACAGCATGCCGCGGCCGGTGTAGCGCTTGGCCAGCGAGACCACCAGTCGGAGGTTGGCCTCCAGCAGGTGGTTCTTGGCCCGGCGGCCGTCCTCGGCGATGATCTCCAGCTCGCGCTTGAGCTTGGGGGCCAGCTTGTCGGCGGCGGCCAGCTTGTCCTCGGCGAAGAGGCCGGCCTCGATCCGCTTGGCGAGCTCGACCTCCTGCTCGGCGTTGAGCAGCGGGACCTTGCCGATCTGCTTGAGGTAGTCCTTGACCGGGTCGGCGGTGGCGCCGGCGACGGCGACCTGCTGGGCCGGGGCGTCGTCCTCGTCGTCGTCGGAGAGGGTGAAGCCCTGCGACTCCTCCTCGCCCTCGACCGGCTCGCCCTCGGCCTTGGCCGGCGCCGTGTCCTCGGCCCCTTCGTCCTCGGTTCCGGGATCGTCGTCGGACTTGGCCTTGCCCGCGGCGGTCTTCTTGGCCGCGGTCTTCTTCGCCGGCGCGGCCTTCTTGGCGACGGCCTTCTTCGCCGGAGCCGCCTTCTTGGCGGGGGCGGCCTCCAGGACCGGGGCCGCCGCTGCCTCTTCGAGGTCGTCGACCGCGTCGGCCGGAACCACCACGGCGGGCGGCTGGGTCGCGGTCGCGGCGGCGGCACGCGGTGCCGCCGCCCGGGTCGTGGGAGCGGGAGCCGCAGCCGGGGTGCGCGCCGGCACAGCCCTGGTCGCGGTCGCCTTCGTCGCTGTGCTCTTCGCCGCGACGCTCTTGCGGGGGCGCTTGGGGGCGGACGACTCCGCCGCGCTCACCATCAGCGTCACACCCTCCTCATCGAGGACCTGGTTGAGGCTGCGCATGACGTTCTTCCACTTGGTGACCGGGATCTGGTCAACCTCGAAGGCGTGGCGCACGTCATCGCCGGCGATCTGCCCCTGTGCCTTACCCCGCTCGATGAGTGCCATCAGCGCTGTGGACTCGGCGATTTCGGGGGGGAGCGAACGGGATGTGCTGGCCGACACGAACAACCTCTCGGACGTGAGTGAACAGAAACCCACCCCTGCGGGGCGGATCCTGGTAACTACTGGACGTGAAATCTGGAGCTGAACCGGGTTCGGCGCCCGACACGCGAAGTGCCGCCGCCTCCGTAGACATCGCTGCCCACGGAGAAGTGTTACGCCTCGCTTTCGTGGTGCAGGTCACACGGTCGCCCGACGGCGCTGCCGCCGGAAACCTACCCAGGACAACCGGGGCCGATGGGGGATCATTCCTGCGGTCACCGGATCTAATGAACGCAGCCGACGAACGCAGGAGGCCGCCGCCCCGGATCCGGGGCGGCGGCCTCCTGGCGAGGACGGCCGGCTCAGTGCTCCCGCGGCGCCGGAACCACGTGGTCCACCTCGGGATGGACCGTCAGAAGCGCACGCATGGCTGCCTCTGCGGCCGTGCCGTCACCGGTGCCGAGGGCCTCGACCAGACGGGCGTGCAAGCCGACCGACGGCTCGGACGGACGTTCGCAGGCGGTGACCGGACTGCCGGACACGGTGAGCGCGGAGCCGACGATGCCGGCCAGGTGCTCCAGCATCCGGTTGCCGGCCAACTCCAGCAGCAGGGCGTGGAACTCGCTGTCGGCGCGGCTGAAGGTGACCTGGTCGCCCTGGGCGACCGCGTGGCCCATGATCTCGGACATGTCCACCATCCGCTGGTGGACTTCGTCCCGGCCGTGCCCGGCGGCCAGCCTGGCGGCCAGCGGCTCGATGGCCCAGCGCAGTTCGAACAGCTCGCGGCGCTGGTCGTCGCGCTGTGGACCGTAGGCGCGCCACTCGATGATGTCGGGGTCGAGCAGGTTCCAGTCGGCGACCGGACGGACCCGGGTGCCGACGTTGGGACGGGCGCTGACCAGGCCCTTGGCCTCCAGCACCCGCAGCGACTCGCGGACGACGGTGCGGGAGACCTCGAAACGCTGGCCGATCTCCTCGGGGACCAGAGGGCGGTCGGCGCCCAGGTCGCCGGAGACGATCATCTGTCCGAGCTGCTGGACCAGCTGCCCGTGCAGTCCCCGGCCACGGCCGCCGGCGACCCGGCGGCCGGCCCGGCCGAGGTCGGACTCGGAGCTGTCCCAGTGCAGCGAGGGGCCGGGCGCCCCGCGCTCGGGAAAGGCCCGCTCGGCGGTGCGTTCGCCGACGGGGAAGCGGTCCAGCTCGCCTACGCCGGAGCGGGACGGCTCGGACAAGCGGGCGGTGGTCATGGGGGGATGCGCAACGGTACTCACGTCTCCTTTGTCGGCGATGCGAGCCCCCGCCTTGAGGACTTTCGTGAAAAGCACACGAAAGGGTGATCGCCCGTCACCAGACAATTGACGTTTTATCGCCATCTTCTGCGCAAAACAGGCAGAGTCTGGCTGGCGCAGGCCCTCTGACGATCACTCAGCGTCAGCGTGCCCGGCCGTGCAGAGCGGACGCGGCTCAGACCCCGCGGCGGCGCGGCAGTACGACAAGGTAGCCGAGCAGCAGGATCAGCACCGGTCCTGCCGCCAGCAGCAGCAGGCTCCTCGGGGACAGCGTGGCAGTGCTGTGCAGCCCGCTGAGCGGTCCGTAGAGCCAGGCATGGCCGGTGTCGACCGGGAACAGCCGGTGCCAGTGGGCGGCCCGCAGCCGGTCTCCGGTCAGGCTGCCGTCACGCAGCAGTCGCACCGCCGGTTCCACCAGCACCGGGAGGGTCAGCAGGACCAGCACCCCGGCGGCGGCACTGCGGAGCAGGGCGGCCGCGAGCAGTCCGATCCAGCCGGCGGCCACCGCCAGCGCGGCGAAGCCGAGCAGGGCGGGCCGCAGCTGCGGGGACCGGTGCAGCACAACGGCGTACACCCCGGCGTCGACCGCGAGCGTGGCGGCGGCCAGCAGCACCGAGTAGACGGCGGACAGGGCCAGTTTGGCCAGCAGCAGGCCGACCCGGCGACGGAACGGCAGCAGCAGCGGCACCAGGACCGGGTAGCGGACCTCGTGCCCGTACGACAGCGCGCCGACCACGCCGGCCCCGAGTGCCGCGATCGGCAGGGGCAGCAGCGGGACGCCGGCCGTGAGCACCCGCACCGGTTCGGCCAGCGAGGGCTGACGGACCGTCAGCGCGGCCACGGCGGCGTCGGCGACGAGAACGGCGGCCAGCACCAGCCAGGTGGACCGGATCCCGGTGATCCGTCGGCGCTCATAGGTCAGTGCGTGCACGTGCTCACTCGCTTCGCTGGTCGGACACGGGGGGCTCGTCCCGGTACAGCGGGCCGCTGACCGACGCGAGGCCGGCCGGGACCCGGGACCGGGTCGCGGTGTCCGCCGTCGGCACCGGGACCGAGGCGGACACGGCACTGCCGGGGGCCAGCACCACGACGGTCTCCCCGGGCTGCGCGGCGGCGGCCGACGACGCGGCTCCGGCTGCCGCAGGGGCAGCCGCTGCGGCGGGCGCCCCTGCGGCAGCCCCGGTACCGCGGCGCGGGGGCAGCGGGGGCGTGGCC
>NZ_BBPM01000004.1:180051-246823 GCF_000787775.1 Streptacidiphilus carbonis
GCCCCTGCGGCAGCCCCGGTACCGCGGCGCGGGGGCAGCGGGGGCGTGGCCGAGGCGGCGCCCACGGGCCCGGTCGGGGTGCCGGCCGGGCGGTCGGCCAGTTCGTGCAGCAGGATGCCGTGCCGGTAGGCGAGTTCACCGATCTGGGTGCGGGACACGCCCGCCACCGCGAGGCCTGCTCCGCCCTCCCGGCGCACCTGGGCGCCGGCCTCGGCCAGCAGGTCTGCCAGCCGCCCCACCTGGGGACCGCGCACCGACACCTCGTCGCGCAGCCTGCCGCCGACGAAGTCGGCCCTGGTCTGGTCCGCCAGCAGTCGGCCGCCGTCCAGGGTGACCACATGGTCGGCCAGCGCCGCGGCCTCGCGCGGGTCCCGCACCGTGGCCAGCACGGTGCCGCCGCCGGCGGCGAAGGCCCGGAGGAAGGCGTGGAACCATTCGGTGTTCTTGGGCGAGAGCCCGACTGTGGGCTCGTCCAGCAGCAGCGTGCCGGGGTCGCCGAGCAGCGCCTCGGCCAGCGCGAGCCGGCGGTTCATGCCGGGCGAGAAGGTGCGCAGCCGGTGCCCCGCCGCCGGGGCGAGCCTGGTCTGCTCCAGCAGTTGGTCGGCGCGGCGGGCCGGAACCCCGACGGCGGCGGCGACCATGCGCAGATGCGCGCGGGCCTGGCGACCTGGATGCCCGGGGTGACGCCCTGGTTCGCCGAGCAGCACGCCGACTTCGCGCTCGGGACGCCGGATCCGCCGGTAGGGGCGCCCGTCGAAGAGCGCGACGCCCTGCCCACGCTCCAGTCCGAGGGCGAGCCTCAGCAAAGTGGTGCGACCCGACCCCTCAGGTCCGAGCACGACGGTGACCTGACCCTCGCGCGCGTCGAAGGAGAGGTCCAGCACGGCCGGGGGACGGCCCTTGCGCCAGCTCTTGGTCAGTCCGATCGCCTGGAACACAGGGCTTCACCTCGCGATGCCGGTGCGCAGCCTTCCTCCGCCCGTTGCCAGCACGATAGACCGACATAGTTACTTTGCGTGGTATTGGCGCTACGTCAGGTGGCGAGTGGCGCTGATGCGCCGTCAGGCGTCGGGCCTCAGCATCGGCGGATTCAGCACTGTGGCGTCCCCGGCCCGGAACAGCTGGGCCGGGCGCCCGCCCTGACGAGTGGTGGTGCCGCCGGCCGGCACCAGGAAGCCGGGCGTCCCGGTGACCTTGCGGTGGAAGTTGCGCGGGTCCAGCGAGACCCCCCACACCGACTCGTAGACCTGCCGCAGCTCCCCGACCGTGAACTCGGCCGGACAGAAGGCGGTGGCCAGCGAGGAGTACTCGATCTTCGAGCGGGCCCGCTCGACGCCGTCGGCGAGGATCCGGGTGTGGTCGAAGGCGAGCAGCAGCCCGTCGTCCTTACCGCGCCCCAGCAGCTCCTCCACGGGGGCCCAGCGGGCGCTGCGGACGTCCCCACCGGGGCGCGGGGTGGGCAGATCGGGAGCCAGGGCCAGATGGGCGACGCTGACCACCCGCATCCGCGGATCACGCTGCGGGTCACCGTAGGTCGCCAGCTGCTCCAGATGGGCTCCCACGCCGGGGCCCTGGCCCGCTGCGCCGTGGGTGCGCAGCCCGGTCTCCTCGGCCAGCTCGCGGGCCGCCGCCTCGATCAGCCCCTCGTCGGGGCGGACGAACCCGCCGGGCAGCGCCCAGAAGCCCTGGAACGGCGGCTCGCCCCGGCGCACCATCAGCGCGCACAGTGCATGATCGCGAACGGTCAAGACGACCAGGTCAACAGTGACCGCGAACGGGGGGAAGGCCGACGGATCGTAACGCGACATGGGCGCGATCATAGTCGTCTCACTGACGATAAACACCCCCGCCCGCCGGTCCCGCGCATCCGGTCCGGCGACCGGCCCTGACCCGTCTGCGCTCGCCAGGGGCCCGTCCGGGTCCGCGCCCCGACCCGCGCCGCTGCCGGGCGCGGCGCTCGGCCCGCAGGGTGGCGCACAGCGACTGCGGCTGGGCGCCGGTGTTCACCGCCTCGTAGAGCAGCCTGGCGAAGGCGTAGTCCTCGTCCGTCTCCAGCGCCCTGCGCAACGCGATCCGGGCGGTGACCTGGTCACCGGTGACCCAGGCCGTCCACGCGAGCAGCGACAGCGGAGCGGCCGCGTGGTCGTCGAAGGGCCCGGCGCAGCGACGGGCCAGGAATCTCCACAGCCGCTGGGCGTGCTCCACGTCGGGCGGGTCGAGCCACTCCGCGGCCCGGTCCCTGGCCAGCCGGTCCTGCAGGCCGAGGATCAGCCGGGCGGCCTCCTCCGGCGGCAGTTCGACGGCGCCGGTACCGAAGCGCAGCACCGCGGCGTCCACCAGTTCGGCCGTACGGGCCCGGACCGCCTCCCGGCCGCCGTCCTCCGACAGCTCGGCCACCAGCGCGGGGACCACCCGCTCGAAGGCCCGCAGCTGCTCCTCCGCGCCGGCGGCGCCGACCGGGGCGAGCTCCTGCTCCAGCTCCTTGAGGCTGCCGCGCACCGTGATCCCGGCGTAGGCGGCGGCCGCGGCCACCGCCGGGGTGCTGCCGGGCCGTTCGACCGGCGTGCCGTCGGCGGGGCAGCAGACCGGGTTGCCGCAGGCGTAGGACCACCAGCGCCCGCCCGAGACGCAGAGCGACTCGTGCAGCGGGATGCCGACCGCGCTGAACGCCTCGGCGAGCGCCGTCGCCAGCGGTGCCAGCGAGTCGCGGACGGCGCGGCCGTCCTGGCCCGGTCCGGGATCGCGGCAGAGGTAGAGGATCACCGCGTCCGGACGCCGGTCGCGGTGCTCCGAGAGGGCCACCAGGTAGCGGGCCACCTCCGCGGCGGCGTCGGGCCAGGCCGCGGGCGGGGGCAGGTCGATCCGCACGGTGCCGCCCTGCCTGCGCCGGGGCCCCTGCAGCCCCAGTGCGACCACGCTGTCACTGGGGAAGAAGCCGAGCAGGAAGGGCAGGACGTCGACCATGTCGGCTGGGGTCCGCATGGTCACCACGGGATGGTCGAAGGAAGTGGCCGGAGGCTGCACGTGCTCGTTCATGGGTCGAGGATGTCCGCTCCCGAGGCGCGACGGTGCAGGTCCGGTCCGGTCTGTGGACAACCCGGGGGCTGTGCGTATCCCGGCCACCCGCACGGGTGAAGCAGAATCGTCCCGGCTCCGTCGGGACCGTCGGGTCAACCCCGCCGTTCGCCGATTGTCCGACCCAGCGGCTATCAATGAGCCATGGACCAGACCCCGGACAATCAGTCGCCCACCGACCGCGCGGCGGTCCGCGAGCGGGCCGACGCCGTACTCCGCGAGCTCGCCGGCGGCGACGCCCGGCTGCGCGAGGACCAGTGGCGTGCCATCGAGGCCCTGGTCGTGGACCGCCGCAGAGCCCTGGTGGTGCAGCGAACCGGCTGGGGCAAGTCCGCCGTCTACTTCGTGGCCACCGCCCTGCTCCGGGCGGCCGGCGCCGGGCCCACGGTGATCGTCTCCCCGCTGCTGGCCCTGATGCGCAACCAGATCGACTCCGCCGCCCGGGCCGGGATCACCGCACGCACCATCAACTCCGCCAACGCCGACGAATGGGAGACGGTCCAGGCCGAGGTCGCGGCGGGCGCGGTGGACGTGCTGCTGGTCAGCCCCGAGCGGCTGAACAACCCCGACTTCCGGGACCAGGTGCTCCCCCGGCTGGCCGCCTCGACCGGACTGCTGGTGGTCGACGAGGCGCACTGCATCTCGGACTGGGGACACGACTTCCGCCCCGACTACCGGCGGCTGCGCACCATGCTCGCCGAACTGTCCCCCGGCGTCCCGGTGCTGGCCACCACCGCGACCGCGAACGCCCGGGTCAGCGCCGACGTGGCCGAGCAGCTGGGCACCGGCGGCGGGGAGGCGCTGGTGCTCCGGGGGCCGCTGGACCGGGAGAGCCTGGCCCTGTCGGTACTGCCGCTCGGCGACCCGGCGCACCGGCTCGCCTGGCTCGCGGACCACCTCCCGGACCTGCCGGGATCCGGCATCGTCTACACCCTGACCGTGGCCGCCGCCGAGGAGGTCACCGCGTTCCTGCGGCAGCGCGGCTTCCCGGTCGCCTCCTACTCCGGACGCACCGAGGACGTCGACCGCCGCAGCGCCGAGGCGGACCTGCTGGCCAACCGGGTGAAGGCGCTGGTCGCCACGTCCGCGCTGGGCATGGGCTTCGACAAGCCCGACCTGGGCTTCGTGGTGCACCTGGGCTCACCGCAGTCCCCGATCGCCTACTACCAGCAGGTCGGCCGAGCCGGGCGCGGCATCAAGCGGGCCGAGGCACTGCTCCTGCCGGGCCCGGAGGACCAGGCGATCTGGCGCTACTTCGCCGGCCTGGCCTTCCCGCCGGAGGAGCAGGTGCGGGCCACGCTGTCGGCGCTGGCCTCCCACACCGACCCGGACGGCTCGCCGCTCCCGCTGTCCACCCCGGCCCTGGAGGCCCGGGTGGACCTGCGCCGCACCCGGCTGGAGACCATGCTCAAGGTCCTGGACGTCGACGGCGCCGTGAAGCGGGTGCGCGGCGGCTGGATCTCCACCGGCCGCCCCTGGTCCTACGACAGCGAGCGCTACGCCAGGGTCGCCGAGACCCGCAGGGCCGAGCAGCAGTCGATGCTGGACTACGCCTCGACCACCGGCTGCCGGATGGACTTCCTGCGCCGGCAGCTCGACGACGGCGAGTCGGCGCCCTGCGGCCGCTGCGACAACTGCGCCGGGGCCCGCTTGCCGGTGGAGGCCTCCGCCGAGGCCCTGGACGCGGCCCGGGCGGCGCTCGGGCGGCCCGGCATCGAGCTGGAGCCCCGGCGGCAGTGGCCGACCGGCCTCGCCGCGGCCGGGATCGACCTCAAGGGCCGGATCGCTCCCGGCGAGCAGAGTGCCGCCGGACGGGCCCTGGGCCGTTTGTCGGACATCGGCTGGGGCACCCGGCTCCGGAGCCTGCTGGCCCCCGGGGCCCCGGACGTCCCGGTCCCGGCCGATGTGCTGGACGCGGTCGTGACGGTGCTCGCCGACTGGGCCCGCGGCCCCGGCGGCTGGGCCGGGGCCGACGCCACGTCGGCCCGGCCGGCCGGGGTGGTGACGCTGGCCTCCCGCAGCCGCCCGCAGCTGGTGGAGAGCCTGGGCGCGGGTATCGCCCGGGTGGGCCGACTCCCGCTGCTGGGTCGGATCGAGTACACCCCCGGCGAGCCCCGGCCCGGTTCGCGCAGCAACAGCGCGCAACGGCTGCGGACCCTGCACGGCTCCTTCGAACTACCCGAACAGCTCAGCGCGGCCCTCTCGCTGCTGGAGGGCCCGGTGCTGCTGGTGGACGACTTCACCGACAGCGGGTGGACCCTCGCCGTCGCCGCCAGAATGCTGCGCCGGGCCGGTGCGCCGGGCGTGCTCCCGCTGGTGCTGGCCCAGCAGGCCTGACCCTGCGGACCCGGCCGCGTCCACCGGCACATCATCGCAACGGTGCTGATAATGAAAAGAACTGACAGAAGATTGCTGCCGGATCGGCTGAACACGGACACTTCCGACAGAGTGCCCGTTGCCGCATTCGACCCCGGGACGTGAGAATTGGACCGACCGGCACATGGGGCACGGGGAGGGAGGGCCTTGAGCATGGACTCCGGCAATCGCAGGCCCCCCGCCAGGACCCCCGCCCGCATCACCCTGCACGCGGTGTCGCTCCCGGGCTCCTCGACCCGCCTCATCGACCAGGAGAGCTGGGTCCAGTCCACTCCCCCGCTGCTGCGGGCCCCCCGCGAGCTGGTCAACGACCTGCACCGGGTGCACCGGCCGCAGCCGGGCACCGCGGTGCTCGGGGTGCTGGCCCAGGACGGCCGGGTGGTCGCCGGGGCCTCGTTCTCGTCCCGGGTGGGTCACGGCGACGGCTGGCAGTTCCGCAACACCATCCTGGCCCAGCTGCGCGGCATCGTCCCGCACGATCTGCGTTTGGCCCGCCCGGTCCGCACCGCGGTGCTGATGCTCTGCCGGCGCGGCAGCCCCGAGTGGACCGAGGCGGACGGCGCCTGGATGTGGGCCCTTCGCGACGCCAGCAGTCTGCACGGTGTGCGCTGCGGTGCCTATGTCACCCTCACCGACGCCGGCTGGCACGTGCTCGGGGAGGGCCGCGGCGGCCGCCGTCCCAACTCGGGCTCCTGGGCCGAGGAGGCGGTGCAGCCGGTCCGCTCCCTCAATACGCTGGCTCCGCACGGCGCGATCGCACCGCTGCGGGTCCTGGAGGCCGCGCCCGAGCAGGCCAGAGCCGCCGTCCGCTGACCGGCGGACGGGCTGTGCGCCCGAAGGCGTCAGCCCTGCTGCGCCGGGATCAGCCCCGGGTCGCCGCAGAGCACCACCAACCGGGTCGCCCGCTCCAGGGCCGCGGCCAGCGCCTGCCTGGCGACGGTCGGCGAGCCGCCGTTCACCGCGAGCACGACGACCTCGCGGCGGACCGGACGGCACTGCGCCGCTTCGGCGTAGAAGACGTCGTCGCCCTCGTCCAACTGCGCCCAGTAGCGCTCGGCGCCGAAGGACTGCTCGTGCTGCTGCCACGGGTGCGCCTCACCCGTCGTCAGCACCAGTACCTCGCCGGGCCGTCGGCCGGCGTCCAGCAACAGGTCGACCGAGTCGTCGGCCCGGTCGAGCGCACCCTCCGCACCGGCCGGGACCGACTGGATCTCCACGGCGGGCGGGGCGGGCCGCGAGGCGGGCGACGCGGCCGGGGCGGACGCAACCGGGGCGGACGGGACCGGTGCGACCGGAGCCGCCGGGGCGGTGGAGTGCGGGTGCAGCGGGGCAGCCGGGCGGCGTGGGACGGGACCCGGCTTGGGCACGCGCGGCGGCCCGGGACGCGGAACCGGGCGCGCGGCGGCAGGACTGTGTACGGCAGGGTTCGCAGGCGGTGTCACAGAAGGCATGGTGCGGGCTGTCGCGTCCGTCTCGTCGTTGGATGGAACACGAGGGCCCGGGGCGGTCTTGTGGATCTCCAGCTCCTCGGCAGAATCTGGCGGCACTCCGGATGGCGTCGCGCAGCGCCCCAGAGCTTACTCGGTGGCGTCGAACAGCCGGTAGGGGGCCCGCCGGTCCCTTCGGGACGCTCCGTTAACTCAGCGAGGACGCCCCCCCAACGGCAGAAGAACTTGTCGATTCCCCGTCAGAAACCCAGCGACAACTGCTCCGAATCGTCCCGGCTGCGCGAGGTCCGCAGATGCCTCCAGGCCGGCAGGT
Source organism: Streptacidiphilus carbonis (assembly GCF_000787775.1). GTDB lineage: Bacteria > Actinomycetota > Actinomycetes > Streptomycetales > Streptomycetaceae > Streptacidiphilus > Streptacidiphilus carbonis. The sequence goes on from NZ_BBPM01000004.1 coordinate 187,264, forward strand.
CGTCCAGGTACGACCAGGAGAGGCGGTGGTGCGGGGTGGGTCCCAGTTCGGCGAGCGCCGCCCGGTGGACCGGCGAGGGATAGCCGGCGTTGTCCTCGAAGGCGAAGGCCGGGAAGTCGGGGCCGAGGCCGGCCATCATGCCGTCGCGTTGGACCTTGGCCAGCACCGAGGCGGCGGCTACCGAGACACAGGACTGGTCGCCCTTGATCACCGTGCGCACCCGCCAGGGGCCGCCCAGGTAGTCGTGCTTGCCGTCCAGGATCACCGCGTCCGGCCGCACCGGCAGGGCCTCCAGCGCGCGGACCGCGGCGAGCCGGAGCGCGGCGGTCATGCCCAGTTCGTCGCACTCCAGCGCAGAGGCGTGGCCCAGCGCATGGGCGGTGACCCACTCGGCCAGCAGCGGGGCGAGCTCGCTCCGGCGCCGCGGGGTCAGCAGCTTGGAGTCGGTCAGCCCCTGCGGCGGCCGGCGCAGGCCGGTGACGGCCGCGCATACGGTGACCGGACCGGCCCAGGCGCCGCGACCGACCTCGTCGACCCCGGCCACCACCTCCGCCCCGGCCCTGCGCAGGGCGCGTTCGACGCGGTGGTCCGGTGGCTCCACAGGCATCTGGGTCTCTCCGAGTTCAGGCGGTCGGGTCGGTCGGGTCGGTCGGGTTCAGGCTGTCGGATTCAGAGGGTCGGGTTCAGACGGCCGGGACGGGGCGGCGGGGCGGCGGCCCGGCTGTCAGTGGCCGGGTGCACAGTGGAATGTGCACTGTTCCAGTGTCCCAGCCGCGACGGGCCGATCCGTCCGGCAGGAAGGAGCGCACCGTGCGCGCCGACTCATCCCTTGCCGGGAAGGGCCCGTACCAGCGGCAGCATGACCTCGTCGACCAGGGCGACCGTGTCCTCCTCGGTCGGCGGGCCGTGCATCTTGGCCCGGTACAGCATCAGAGCCGGGGCGACATCCGCCACCAGCGGGGTCACCGCCTCGGCACGGACCTCGCCGCGCTCGGCGCCGCGCCGCAGCACCTCCAGGATCACCCCCTTGTTCGGCTCCATCACGCATTCGTGCACCAGCCCCAGGAAGGGGCGGGCCCGTTCGTGGTCGAGCTCGCCCATGATCACCCGAACCGCGCAGCCGGGCAGCGAGACCATCGCCGCCCTGGCCCGCTGCATCAGCTGCAGCAGATCGCCGCGCAGGCTCCCGGTGTCCGGCACCGGGCCCAGCGGGGGCAGCGTGGCCCGCATCGCGCCGAGGACCAGCTCCTCCTTGGAGGACCAGCGGCGGTAGATGGCGGCCTTTCCGGTCTGCGCCCCGGTGGCCACCGCCTCCATGCTCAGCCGGGCATACCCGGAGGCGACCAGCTCGTCCAGGGTCGCCCGGAAGATCGCCTGTTCGAGCACTTTGCCGCGCCTGCGCGAGGAACGGGGCCCGATGCCCCCGGTCGCCCCTGCCGTCACCAAGGAAGCCGCCTCCAGAAGATCTCCAGTGAACGATTGCGTTCACAATGTCCGCCCCACTACCGTCGATTGTAGTGAACGGTTCCGTTCACTCCAGGTCCACAGGGGGAATCCGTGGCCACTCCCAGCACCATCACCCGCTCGACACCGCCCCGGGCAAGCCGCGGCCAGCACCCGGGCATCGCCCTCACAGTCATCGCCGCCACGCAGCTGATGGTGATCCTCGACGCCACCATCGTGAACGTCGCGCTGCCCCACATCGAGACGGCACTGAAGCTCTCGACCACCAATCTGTCCTGGGTCGTCAACGCCTACACCCTGACCTTCGGCGGACTGCTGCTGCTCGGCGGCCGCATCGGCGACATCATGGGCCGCCGCCGCACCCTGATGGCCGGCGTCCTGCTGTTCAGCCTGGCCTCGCTGCTCGGCGGACTGGCCACCGCTCCCTGGATGCTGCTCTCCGCGCGAGCGCTGCAGGGCATGGGCGCAGCCGTCGCCTCGCCCACCGCGCTGGCCTTGATCGCGACCAACTTCGAGGAGGGACCGGCGCGCAACCGTGCCTTCGGGGTCTTCTCCGCAGTGGCCGGGGCCGGCGGCGCGATCGGTCTGCTGGCCGGCGGAATGCTGACGACCTGGCTCTCCTGGCGCTGGGTGCTCTTCGTGAACGTACCGATCGGTATCGCGATCGCCCTGCTCGCGCCCCTCTACGTCAACGACTCCGAGCGCCACCCCGGCCGCTTCGACCTGCCCGGCGCGCTGAGTTCCACCATCGGCATGGTCTCACTGGTCTACGGGTTCATCCGGGCCTCGCAGGACGGCTGGTCCGACCCCTGGACCCTGGGCGCCTTCGGCCTCGCCGTGGTGCTGCTGAGCGGATTCCTACTGATCGAGTCGCGCACCGCCGAGCCGATCACCCCGCTGCGGATGTTCCGCAACCGCAACCGCTCCGGCAGCTACGGGATCATGCTCTGCCTGGCGGCGGCGATGTTCAGCATCTTCTTCTTCGTCACCCTGTTCGTGCAGAACGTCCTGGGCTACAGCCCGCTGCGGGCGGGCCTCGCCTTCCTGCCGATCAGCTTCGCCATCGTCATCGCCGCGCAGATCGCCGCCCGGCTCCAGAGCACGCTGGGGGCCAAGCCGTTCTTCATCACCGGCTCCCTGCTGGTCACCGCCGGCATCGCCTGGTTCACCCAGATCAGCGTGGACAGCAACTATGTCAGCGGGGTGCTCGGCCCCACCCTGCTGTTCGGCTTCGGCATGGGCTCCATCTTCGTGCCCATGATGCTGACGGCCGTCGCCGGCGTCGCCCCCCGGGAGACCGGGTCCGCGACCGGACTGCTCAACGCCACCCAGCAGGTCGGCGGGTCGCTGGGCCTGTCCATCCTGGTCACGGTATTCGGCACGGCCAGCCGTAACGAGGGCAAGCACCAGGCCGCCCAGTTCCTGGCGCACGCCACCCCGCAGCAGCTCGCGGCGTTCAAACACAGCGGGCAACTGCCCAAGCACTACTCCGACCTGGTCCTGAGCCACAGCATCGCCACCGCCTTCGAGATGGGCCTGGTCTTCGCCGTGCTGGCCGTTCTCATCTCGGTGTTCGTCGTCAAGAGGCCACCGGCTCCGGGCACCCCGGGTGGACCGGGGCTGCAGGACGCTCCCCCGATCGGCCTGGCGAAGCAGCCGGACGAGGAGGCGGCCTGAACGCTTCGGCCGATCGTTAATCATCAGTGAACGGTCGATGGTAGAACAATTTGCTGGTGCTAAGGGATTCTGGGCCCGCACCCTGGTAGGCATGCACCCCTACTTCGGACGCACCCTGCCGGCGATGGTCACGCCGTTCCACCCCGACGGAAGCCTGGACCGCGAAGGGGCCCAGGTCCTCGCCACCCACCTGGTGGACCGGGGCTGCGACGGCATCGTGCTCAGCGGCACCACCGGGGAGTCGCCCACCACCAGCGACGCCGAGAAGGACACCCTGCTCCGGGCGGTGCTGGAGGCCGTCGGCGACCGGGCCCGGGTCACCGCCGGAGTGGGCAGCAACGACACCCGCCACACCGTCGAACTGGCCCGCGCGGCGGAGCGGGCCGGCGCCCACGGGCTGCTGCTGGTCACCCCGTACTACAACCGGCCGGGCCAGGAGGGCATCCAGCGGCACTTCACCGCCGTCGCGGACGCCACCGCACTGCCCGTGATGCTCTACGACATCCCCGAGCGGGCCGGCAGCCGCCTCACCGAGGACACACTGCTCCGGCTGGCTGAACACCCACGGATCATCGCCGTCAAGGACGGCACCGGGGACCTCGCCCTGAGTGCCCGCGTGATCGCCCGCACCGGCCTGCAGTACTACTCGGGGATCGACGAACTCAACCTTCCGCTCTACGCCCTGGGCGGGGTGGGCGCGGTGAGCACCGTCGCCAACGTGGCCCCGGAGCAGACGCTGGCCCTGCTGGACGCCTACCTGCGCGGGGCCAACGACGAGGCGCTCCGGCTGCAGCAGCAGCTGATCCCGCTGGTCGAGGCCATGATGACGCTCGCCCCCGGCACGGTGACCGCCAAGGCGCTGCTCCGGGCCAGGGGCCTGCCCGCAGGACCGGTCCGGCCCCCGCTGGTCGACGCCGACCCCGGGCTCAGCACCACCCTGACCCGGGCACTGGCACAGCTGTCACAGCCGGACTGAGGCCCCGTCACGCCGAGGCCCCGTCACGCCGAGACCCTGTCGCACTGAGCCCCCATCAGGTACGGGTTCCGTCAGGAGGCGGGCGGCTGTCTCAGGAAGGCCAGTTCGGGCGCGGTGCCCGACGGCGTGAACTCCACCACCTGGTACTCGGCCGCTCCGGCGCGGGCGAAGGGGTCACCGGCCAGGACCGCGTCCAACTCCTCACGGTCCACGGCGCGCGCCAGCAGCACCCCGCCGGTCCGCGGCACCCGCGCCCCCGAGAGCAGCAGCACACCGGCCGCGTAGTTCCGGTCCAGCCAGGCGCGGTGCTGCGGCAGCAGTTCATCGATCCGCTCCAGCGGCGCGGTGTAGGTCAGGACGACGACGAACAAGGGATCCCCCCGGTCAGGCCCAGCGGTCGAAGGGCCGGTCGAGTGTATAGCGGTCGTCGGAGCCGAGCAGCAGGGTCCGGCACTCCCCGTTGTCGGGGTTGGAAAGCGCCTCGAACTCCTCCACCGACCAGTGGAACCAGCGCATGCAGAACAGACGCATCATCAGGCCGTGCGTCACCAGCAGCACATTCGGCGGATAGTCCGGGCGCTCGAAATTGCGGTGCAGGGTCTCGAAGAACGCGCCCACCCGATCGTAGACGTCGGCGCCCGACTCGCCCTGGGTGAAGCGGTAGAAGAAATGCCCGTAGGCGTCGCGTGCCTTGCGCTGGCGGCGGATGTCCTCGGCGTCCTGGAGGTTTCCCCAGTCCTGTTCGCGCAGCCTCGGCTCCTCCATCACCCGGGTCCGGGTCGGATTCATCCCCAGCAGTGCGTAGGTCTGCCGATTGCGCAGATACGGGGAGACATAGGCCTGCACCGGCTCCATTCCGAACTGGGCCCGCAACTCCTCCCCCACCGCCCGCGACTGTTCCCGGCCCTTGGCGGTCAGTTCCAGCGCATGGTCGGGCACCCGCTCGTAGATCGTCTCATCGACGTTCCCCTGCGACTCCCCATGCCTGACCAGCACAATGCGCTGTGGACGTGCCATACCGCCACCCTAACCGGCGGCCCAGCGGCGGGCGCGGCGCCCACTGCCCACACCCACGCCCGCCCCACAAAGGCAAAGGTTCCCTTCCGGATAATCCGCCACAGATCGAATTGCTACCCTGATTCCATGACCGCCATGACGCCCACGCGGACCGAGCCCGACCTGTCCTTTCTGCTGGACCACAGCAGCCACGTCCTGCGGACCCGCATGTCGGCGGCGCTCGCGGAGATCGGGCTGACCGCGCGGATGCACTGCGTGCTGATCCACGCCCTGGAGGAGGAGCGCACCCAGGCGCAGCTCGCCGAGATCGGCGACATGGACAAGACCACCATGGTGGTCACCGTGGACGCCCTGGAGGAGGCCGGACTGGCCGAGCGCCGCCCGTCCAGCCGGGACCGCCGGGCCCGGATCATCGCGGTGACCGAGGAAGGCGCCCGGGTCGCCGAGCAGAGCCAGCAGATCGTCGACGGCGTCCATCAGCGGGCCCTCGACACCCTTCCCGCAGCAGCCCGCGAGTCCCTGCTGAACGCGCTGAACCTGCTGGTCAGCGACCATCTGGCGGAACCTGCCGCGGCACCGCGGTCGGCCCGGAGGGCGCGGCAGCGAGAGATGTAGCACTGAAACAGATCGTCTATAACAAAACTATCTGCTAGCGTCTCTCCTGTCGCCCAACGGACAGGAGAGACGCCATGCCTGCCACACCGACTGCCGCTGCACCGTCTGCTGCCATACCGCCTGCCCCATCCCGGAACCGCCCGCTCGCCCTGGCCGTCATCGCCACCGGCCTGCTCATGGTCGTGCTCGACGGCAGCATCGTGACCGTGGCGATGCCCGCCATCCAGAACGACCTCGGCTTCTCCGCCACCGGACTCAGCTGGGTCGTCAACGCCTATCTGATCGCGTTCGGCAGCCTGCTGCTGCTCGCCGGACGGCTCGGCGACCTGATCGGCCGCAAGCGGATGTTCCTCGCCGGAACCGCCGTCTTCACCGCGGCCTCGGTCCTCGCCGGGACGGCCACCACCCCGGCCCTGCTCATCGCAGCCCGCTTCCTCCAGGGCCTCGGCAGCGCCATGGCCTCCGCGGTCGGGCTGGGCATCCTGGTCACCCTCTTCACCGCAGCAGCGGAACGCTCCAGGGCCATCGCCGTGTTCAGCTTCACCGGCGCGGCCGGCGCCTCCATCGGCCAGGTCCTCGGCGGTGTGCTCACCGACGCCCTCGACTGGCACTGGATCTTCTTCATCAACCTGCCGATCGGACTCGCCACCTTGGCGGTCGCGGCCGCCGTCCTGCCCGACGACCGGGGCCTCGGCCTGCGGGCCGGCGCCGACGCCATCGGCGCCGTGCTGGTCACCGCCGGGCTGATGCTCGGGATCTACACCGTCGTCCAGGTCGACCGTTACGGCTGGACCTCGACCCGCACCCTCGGCCTCGGCGCACTGGCCGCCGCGCTGCTCGCCGCGTTCGCCGTACGGCAGACGACCGCGGCCAACCCGCTGGTACCGCTGCGGCTGTTCCGCTCGCGCACGGTGGTCGCCGCCAACCTGGTGCAGATGCTGATGGTGGCCGCCCTGTTCTCGTTCCAGGTACTGGTCGCCCTCTACCTGCAGCACGTACTCGGCTACAGCGCCACCGCGACCGGGCTGGCCATGCTGCCGGCCGCCGCCGTCATCGGCGCGGTGTCACTGGGCGTCTCCGCCCGCCTCAACGCACGCTTCGGCGAACGCGCCGTCCTGCTGAGCGGGCTCGTCCTGCTGATGGGCGTGCTCGGGCTGCTCGCCCGGATCCCGGTGCACGCCCATTACGCCACCGACCTGCTCCCGGTGATGCTGCTGGCCGCGGGCTTCGGGCTGGCCCTGCCCGCGCTGACCACCCTGGGCATGTCCGGCGCGAAAAGCACCGACGCCGGACTCGCCTCCGGACTGTTCAACACCACCCAGCAGATCGGCATGGCCCTCGGCGTCGCCGTACTCACCACCCTCGCCGCTGGCCGCACCACCCGCCTGCTCGCCCACGGCAGCGCCCGGGCCGCCGCCCTCACCGGCGGCTACCACCTGGCCTTCACCGTCGGCGCCGGCCTCCTCCTCACCGCCTTCGCGGCGGCAGCACTGCTGCTCCGCTCCCCCGGCGCTGCCGTCCGGACCTACCGGCCCACCCGCTCGGCCGCCGCGGAGGAACCGGCCCGCGCGCGCTGACCGGCACAGCGCTGACCGGCTGCGGCAACGGGCGCGGCCCCCGAAGCACCTGGCTTCGGGGGCCGCGTCACGGCTGTGCAGTATCAACTGGGTCCGGCAAGTATCAACTGCGGCCGCTTGTCAGCTGCAGCCGCTGGTGGAGCCGCAGCCCTCGCAGAGGTAGCAGCTGCCGGCGCGGCGCATCTTGGTGCCGCAGGAGAAGCAGAGCGGGGCGTCGGAGTTGATGCCCTGCTGGAGCTCCAGCAGTTCGGTGGAGTTGTGCACCACCGGGGTGGGCAGCGGCTGGACCGCGGCGGCCGGGGCGGCGGGAGCGGTCGGGGCCGCCGGAACGGCCTGCGGCCGGGTGACGGTGCGGGGCGCGGACTGGGACAGGCCCTCGACGTCCACGTCCTCGTCGGCCGGCTCGTAGGAGCCGGTCTCCAAGTGCCGCTGGCGCTCCTCGACGGAGTGGATGCCCAGCGCGGAGCGGGTCTCGAAGGGCAGGAAGTCCAGCGCCAGGCGGCGGAAGATGTAGTCGACGATCGACTGGGCCATCCGCACGTCGGGGTCGTCGGTCAGACCGGCCGGCTCGAACCGCATGTTGGTGAACTTGGAGACGTAGGTCTCCAGCGGCACGCCGTACTGCATACCGACCGAGACCGCGATGGAGAAGGCGTCCATCATGCCCGCGAGGGTCGAGCCCTGCTTGGACATCTTGAGGAAGACCTCGCCCAGGCCGTCGTCCGGGTAGGAGTTGGCGGTCATGTAGCCCTCGGCGCCGCCCACCGTGAACGAGGTGGTGATGCCGGGGCGGCCCTTGGGGAGGCGCTTGCGGACCGGGCGGTACTCGACGACCTTCTCGACCGCGGCGGCCGCGGAGGACTTCGCCTCGGCCTTGCCGTCGTTCTTGGACTTGGCCGAGAGCGGCTGGCCCACCTTGCAGTTGTCGCGGTAGATCGCCAGCGCCTTGACGCCGAGCTTCCACGCCTCGAAGTAGATCTCCTCGACCTCTTCGACGGTCGCGCTCTCCGGCATGTTCACGGTCTTGGAGATGGCACCGGAGATCCAGGGCTGGATCGCGGACATCATCCGGACGTGGCCCATGGCGGAGATGACCCGCTCGCCCATGGCGCAGTCGAAGATCGAGTAGTGCTCGTTCCTGAGGCCGGGGGCCCCGACGACGTTGCCGTGGTCGGCGATGTGCGCGACGACCGCCTCGACCTGCTCCGGCTGGTAGCCGAGGCGCTTGAGAGCGCGCGGCACCGTGTTGTTGACGATCTGCATGGAGCCGCCGCCGACCAGCTTCTTGAACTTGACCAGGGCGAGGTCGGGCTCGACGCCGGTGGTGTCGCAGTCCATCATCAGGCCGATGGTCCCGGTCGGCGCCAGCACACTGGCCTGGGCGTTGCGGAAACCGTTCTTCGCGCCGAGTCGCAGCACGTCCTGCCAGGTCTCGGTGGCCGCCGCCCAGATCGGGCCGTCCAGCTCGTCGCCGCGCGGGGCCGCGGCGTTGGCGTCGGCGTGCTGGCGCATCACCCGCTGGTGCGGCTCGGCGTTGCGGGCGTAACCGTCGTACGGGCCGACGATGCCGGCCAGTTCGGCGCCGCGCTTGTAGGCGGTGCCGGTCATCAGCGAGGTGATCGAGCCGGCCAGGGCTCGGCCGCCGTCGGAGTCGTAGGCGTGGCCGGTGGCCATCAGCAGGGCGCCGAGGTTGGCGTAGCCGATCCCGAGCTGGCGGTAGGCGCGGGTGGTCTCGCCGATCTTCTGGGTCGGGAAGTCGGCGAAGCAGATGGAGATGTCCATCGCGGTGATGACCAGCTCGACCACCTTGGCGAAGGTGACCGCGTCGAAGGTGTCGTCGTCGCGGAGGAACTTCATCAGGTTCAGCGAGGCCAGGTTGCAGCTGGAGTTGTCCAGGTGCATGTACTCGGAGCAGGGGTTGGACGCGTTGATGCGGCCGGACTCCGGGCAGGTGTGCCAGTGGTTGATGGTGCTGTCGTACTGGATGCCCGGGTCGGCGCAGGCCCAGGCCGCCTCGGCCATCCTGCGGAACAGGCCCTTGGCGTCGACGGTCTCGATGACCTCGCCGGTGAGCCGGGCGCGCAGGCCGAACTCGCTGCCGTTCTCGACCGCCGTCATGAACTCGTCGTTGACCCGGACCGAGTTGTTGGCGTTCTGGTACTGGACCGAGGTGATGTCGTCCCCGCCCAGGTCCATGTCGAAGCCCGCGTCGCGGAGGGCGCGGATCTTCTCCTCCTCCTTGACCTTGGTCTCGATGAAGGCCTCGACATCGGGGTGGTCCACGTCCAGGACGACCATCTTGGCCGCGCGGCGGGTCGCGCCACCCGACTTGATCGTTCCGGCGGAGGCGTCGGCGCCGCGCATGAAGGAGACCGGACCCGAGGCGTTGCCGCCGGAGGTCAGCAGTTCCTTGGAGGACCGGATCCGGGAGAGGTTCAGGCCGGCCCCGGAGCCGCCCTTGAAGATCATCCCCTCTTCCTTGTACCAGTCCAGGATCGAGTCCATGGAGTCGTCGACGGAGAGGATGAAACAGGCGCTGACCTGCTGCGGCTGCTGGGTGCCGACATTGAACCAGACCGGCGAGTTGAAGCTGAACACCTGGTGGAGGAGGGCGTGGGTCAGCTCGTGCTCGAAGATCTCGGCGTCGGCCGGGGAGGCGAAGTAGCCGTTCTTCTCACCGGCGGCGCGGTAGGTCAGCACCACCCGGTCGATGATCTGCTTGAGGCTCCACTCGCGCTGCTCGGTGCCGAGCGCGCCGCGGAAGTACTTGCTGGTGACGATGTTGGTGGCGTTGACCGACCAGAAGTCGGGGAACTCCACGCCGCGCTGCTCGAAGTTGACCGAGCCGTCGCGCCAGTTGGTCATGACGACGTCGCGCCGCTCCCACTGGACCTCGTCGTAGGGGTGCACGCCCGGGGTGGTGTAGATGCGCTCGATGCGCAGACCCGCACCGGCCTTCGAGCCGACGGCCTTGCCGCCGCCCTTGGCCGCACCGCCCTTGCCTGCCCGGGTACCGCTGGTGGTGTCCGTCATTGCCGCCTCCTCCTGGGCAAAACGCCCTGGGCGCCCCGCTGCTTCCCGGGGACCCGTCGTATCCGCAAAATCCGCAAATCAATTCCGCGCAGGCAGAAGCGCCCCCTCGGGCGTCCCTGATGCGTTGGCGTGTGTGGTGCGTGCTGTGTTGGTGCGTGCTCGGCCGTTGGAACAGCGGCTACTGCGACGCGGGGGCGGGAGCGGGCACGGCTGCGCCCTCCTCCGCCGCTGGAGGCCGGTCCACGCGGAGCTCCGCGATGGCGGCCTCGAAGTCCTCGAGTGATTCGTATGCCCGGTACACCGAGGCGAACCTCAGATAGGCCACCACGTCCAGCTCCTTGAGCGGACCGAGTATGGCCAGGCCCACGTCATGGGTGGAGAGCTCGGCGCTGCCGGTGGCCCGGACGCACTCCTCCACCCGCTGGCCGAGCAGGGCGAGCGCGTCCTCGCTGACCGGGCGCCCCTGGCAGGCCTTGCGCACGCCGCTGATCACCTTGTCGCGACTGAACGGCTCGGTGACCCCGCTGCGCTTGACCACCATCAGCGCCGCGGTCTCCACCGTGGTGAAACGGCGGTTGCAGTCCGGGCACTGGCGGCGGCGGCGGATCGAGGTGCCGTCGTCGGTGGTACGGGAGTCGACCACCCGGCTGTCCGGGTGCCTGCAGAAGGGGCAGTGCATGGTGCTGGTGTCCCTTCTGTCCCCGACGGGCCCGACCGTCCGACCGGGCGGCTCCAGGCTGATTCTAGGTGATGGCCAGGGCGGGGTCTCACGCGGGTTCCATGCGGGAAACCACTACCTGTGGCCGTCGGAGACCTATGTAACCACTAGATCTGGTGCCCGCGCCAAGCCTTCGCACACCGCGTGTCGTAGCCCGCAGCTCACGCCCAGCGATCACCGCAGGTCAGACCGGAGGGCCTGGAGGAGCACCTGGGGAACTCTCACCCGGTTGGCTCGCGAGGGACGAAAAGTACGGGAGGGGACCGCTGCGGCGGGATTCATGAGATCCTGCTGATCGAACAAACGATCGCATCATCGACTGCGCCGACCTTGTACACCGTCAACCTTGATCACGTCAGGCAACCGAGTAATAATTCACTCGAACGTGTGTTTGGCGCAACCTTTCGATCAGTCATACCGTTGGCCTATTCAAAGGGAGAACGTCCGTCGAGAGGGGCCGCCGTGACCACCGCAAAAAGTAGCACCGTCCCGGTGCAGGAAAGCTCCCAGCACTCCAGCACCGCGCACAGCAGCCAGACCCAGACCCGTAGCCGGGAAGAGATCGGGAATACCGTCTCGGGACTCCTTCCGAGCCAGGCTTCCGGTCCTTCCGCACCCCACTCCTCGGGACACTCCTTGGACGCTCTTGAGAACGGCGCGGCCGACAGCGCCGCCGACGAGACCATCGCGGGTGAAAGCCCCGCACGCTCCCTTCCGGGGCGCCCCCCGGGAATCCGCACCGACGAGGCCGGACTGACCGAAAGGCAGCGCCGCGTCATCGAGGTCATCAGGGATTCCGTGCAGCGGCGCGGATATCCGCCGAGCATGCGGGAGATCGGCCAGTCGGTGGGCCTCTCCAGCACCTCCTCGGTGGCCCATCAGCTGATGGCGCTGGAGCGCAAGGGATTCCTGCGCCGCGACCCGCACCGTCCGCGCGCCTACGAAGTACGCGGCATGGACGTGGTCCGCCCGGTGCCGGAGAGCACCACCGGGCGCCCGGCGACCTCCTATGTCCCGCTGATCGGGCGGATCGCCGCCGGTGGTCCGATCCTCGCCGAGCAGTCGGTGGAGGACGTCTTCCCGCTGCCCCGGCAACTGGTCGGCGACGGCGAGCTGTTCGTGCTCAAGGTCAGCGGCGACTCGATGGTCGACGCCGCGATCATGGACGGTGACTGGGTCACCGTGCGCCGCCAGCCGGTGGCGGAGAACGGCGACATCGTCGCGGCGATGATCGACGGCGAGGCGACCGTGAAGCGCCTCAAGCGCGAGGACGGCCACATCTGGCTGATGCCGCACAACGCCGCCTACGAGCCCATCCCCGGCGACAGCGCGACGATCCTGGGCAAGGTCGTCGCGGTGCTGCGCCGGCTCTGAGGCATCGGCGGACGTGTCCACGGCTGCGTCGGTCCTCCCCGATCGGGGGCGGGCCGACGCAGCCGTGGCTACCGGGCCTTGACCGGACGCGGTGGCACCGCGGCGGCGTTGATCGCGGCCAGCGAACGGCGGACCTGATTGCGGTCGGTGGTGTACCAGAAGTCCGGCATCGAGGAACGGAAGAACCCGCCGTAACGGGCCGTCGCCAGACGTGAGTCGAGCACCGCGACCACCCCGCGGTCCTCCGCCGCCCGGATCAGCCTGCCCGCCCCCTGTGCCATCAACAGCGCGGCATGGGTGGCCGCCACGGCCATGAAGCCGTTGCCGCCGTGCTCCTCGACCGCCTTCTGCCGGGCGCTCATCAGCGGATCGTCCGGACGCGGGAACGGGATCCGGTCCATCACCACCAACTGGCAGGCGGAGCCCGGGACGTCGACGCCCTGCCAGAGCGACAGCGTGCCGAACAGGCAGCTCTCGGTGGAAGCCGAGAAGTTGCGGATCAGCTCGCCCAGGGTGTCCTCGCCCTGGAGCAGGATCTCGCCGGGCACCCGGGACCGCAGCGCCTCGGCCGCCGCCTTGGCGGCGCGCATCGAGGAGAACAGGCCGAGGGTGCGGCCGCCGGCGGCCTCGATCAACTCGGCCAGCTCGTCCAGCATCGCCGGACGGTCGGGCTCGCGGCCCGGCGGCGGCAGATGCCGCGCCACATAGAGGATGCCCTGCTTGGGGTAGTCGAAGGGCGAGCCGACATCCATGGCCCGCCAGGCGGGGGTGGACTCCGCCAGCGGCTCGCCGATGTCGTCACGCCCCGCGGCGCCGGCCGGGACCCGGCCGCCCTCGCCGATCCGGCCCTCGGGGCCGAGGCCCAGCGACAGCCCGACCCCGTTGAAGTCGCCGCCGAGCTTGAGGGTGGCCGAGGTGAGGACGACCGAGCGCTCCTTGTAGAGGTTCTCCCGCAGGAGACCGGAGACGCTCAGCGGGGCGACCCGCAGCGAGGAGGTGCCGGCGCCGAAGCGGTCGTTGTTCTCGATCCACAGCACCTCGTACTCGGAGCCCTCCAGCATCCGGTCCGTGGTGTCGTGGATGGTCTCCACCGAGGCCAGCGCCTGCTTGCGGACCGCGTCCTCGTCGGTGACGCCCTTGTCCCGGACCTCGCCGATGGAGGTGATCACCGCCCGGGCCGCCTCACGGATGGCGGCCACCGCGTAGCCGATGTTCTCCGGCAGCTCCTCGACCCGGCCCGGCTGGGCGATCTCCATCAGGCCGTGGAAGTTCTCGGCGGCGGCCTGGAGTGAGTCGACCGCCTTCTCGTTGGCGAGTTTGGCCGCCCGCTTCACCGCCCGGTTGACCGCCCCGGTGGTCAGCTCCGCGGTGGCGATGCCGGTGACCCGGGAGACCAGTTCATGCGCCTCGTCGACGATCAGCAGCTCGTGCTCGGGCAGCACCGGCGCACCCTCCAGGGCGTCGATGGCCAGCAGTGCGTGGTTGGTGACGACCACGTCCGCGAGCTTGGCCCGCTCACGCGCCGACTCGGCGAAGCACTCGCCGCCGTACGGGCAACGGGTCGCGCCCAGGCACTCCTTGGAGCTGACGGCCATCTGCGCCCAGGCCCGGTCGGAGACCCCGGGTGACATGTCGTCACGATCGCCGGTCTCGGTCTCGTCGGCCCAGTCGCGCAGCCGGACGATGTCCTGGCCGAGCTTGCTGGTGGGGCCGCCGAGGACCTCGGCCGGGTCGAACAGCCCCTCGCCCTCGTCGCTGGGCGCGCCCTCGTGCACCCGGTGCAGGCAGAGGTAGTTGGAGCGGCCCTTGAGCATCGCGAACTGGGGGCGGCGGCGCAGCAGCGGCTGCAGGGCGTCCACGGTGCGCGGCAGGTCGCGCTCCACCAGCTGCCGTTGCAGGGCCAGGGTCGCGGTGGCCACCACCACCCGGTCCCCGTGGGCGAGGGCGGGAACCAGGTAGGCGAGTGACTTGCCGGTTCCGGTACCGGCCTGCACCAGCAGGTGCTCGCGGCCGTCGACGGCCGCGGCGACGGCCTCCGCCATGGCGATCTGGCCGGGTCGTTCAACACCGCCGACGGCGGTGACGGCGGCATGCAGCAGTTCCCCGATCCGGCCGGAGCCGGCGGGGGCGTCGGCGGCGGTCCCGGCTGGAGTCCCGGCTGGGGTCTCCGCCGGGACTTCCGCCGCTCCTGCCGCTGGGACCGGTGCTGCGGCCGATGGGGTGTCGTCGGTGGCGCCCGCGCCGGGCGTGGGAAGTTCAGTCATGGCTCGCCCAGCGTAGAGGTCGGCACTGACAACCGGGCATCAGCGTACCGAGCGCTCGGGCAGGCAGCCGGGCGTGGGGACGCCGAAGGTGGTCCAGGCGGTGCGGGCCGGGAGGCGGTGGACGGTGCGGGCGGCGACGGCGTTGAGGATGGTGGCGGCGCGGTGCGCGCCGAGGCCCAGGTCCGGGGTGCCGACGCCGTGGGTGTGCAGTTCGGCGTTCTGGACGTAGATGCCGCCGGTGACGTCGGGGCGCAGCCCGATCCGGTGCTCCAGGTCCACCAGCAGGCGTCCCTGGTCGTCCCGGTCGACCAGGTCGCCCAGCGGGTCCAGCAGGGCGGGGCGGCGGGCGCCGTGTCCGGTGGCCAGGATCACCGAGCCGGTGCGCCGGGTGTAGGTGATGCCGGTCTGCAGGTGCCGGCAGTGCAGCTCCAGTCCGCCGCAGGCCCCGAGCCTGGCGGCCTCGACCTCCGTTCCGGGCAGGATCTCCACGTCGGCGGGGGCCGCCCCGAGGGTGCGGTCGTAGAGGGCGGCGTGGATGTCGGCGAGGGTCTCGGCACTGGCCGCCTTGTAGAGCTGCCACTGGTCGGGCACCAGGGCGTCCTTGGTGTGGCTGGGCAGCGCGTGGAAGTAGCGGGTGTAGTCGGGGGTGAAGTGTTCGAGACCCAGTTTGGAGTACTCCATGGGGGCGATGGCCCGGGTTCGGGTGAGCCATCGCAGCTGGCGGCCGGGCGCCTCGCCGCGGCTCCGCAGCAGGTCCAGGAAGACCTCGGCGCCGGACTGGCCGGAGCCGACGACGGTGATGTCGGTGCTGTCCGCCAGCGCGTGGCGCACGTTGAGGTAGTCCTCGGCATGGTGCACCACCCCGTCCGCGTGGAGTTCGGCGAAGGCCTCGGGCACGACCGGCTCGGTGCCGATGCCGAGGACGATGTTGCGGGCGGCCACCGATGCGCCGTCCGGCAGCCCGATCCGGAACAGCCCGGTGCCCGGGTCCCAGCCGACGGCGTCGACCGGGCTGCAGAAGCGGCAGTTGGGCAGTCGGGCGGCCGCCCAACGGCAGTAGTGCTCGTACTCGCGGCGGCTCAGATGGGACCGCTCGGCGAAGTAGAAGGGGAACAGCCGGTCGTGCTCGCGCAGATAGGCGAGGAACGTCCAGGGGCTGGTGGGATCGACCAGCGAGACCAGGTCGGCGAGGAAGGGCACCTGCATGGTCGCTCCCTCGACCATCAGCCCGGGATGCCAGCTGAACTCGGGCTTGGCGTCCAGGAAGAGGGTGCGCAGGTCGGCGACGCCGTCGGCGAGCGCGGCCAGGGAGAGGTTGAACGGCCCCAGGCCGACGCCCACCAGGTCGTAGGGCTCGGTGCGGAGGGCGTCGGCGGTGGTGTCCACGGCGAGGTGCTTTCGTCGGAGGGGTGGGTGGCTGCGATGGGCGGCTGGAGGTGTCGTTTCGTCGGACGGCGTCAGATTCGGTCGCGGACCATCAGGGCGGCCCGCTTGGCGGGCAGGTCGAGGTCCTGCTCGTGGCGGAAGCCGGCCTTCAGGAAGGCCCGCACGGACGGGATGTTGCGTACATCGGGCTCGGCGACGATCCGGGCCGCCGAGCGGCGCTCCCTGAGCGCGCGTGCGGCGACGGCGCGGAGCAGACGGGGGCCGAGGCCCCGGCCCCGGCACTCGGGCGGACCGAGCAGCAGATGCACCCCGGTGTCGTGCGGCCGGGCCGGGTAGTGCCGGGCGATCGGGTCGAGGTCGGCCCGGTAGAGCTCCCAGTAGCTCATCGGGGTGCCGTCCAGCAGTCCCAGGCAGGGGACGCTGCGGCCGTCGCCGTCGAGTTGCGCCCGCAGGTGCTGCTCGGTCAGCCCGGTCGGCCCGGAGAGCTCCCAGAAGGCCGTCACCACCGGATCGTTCATCCAGCCGGCCACCAGGCCCAGGTCCCTGGCCAGGCGGACCGGGTGCAGTCGGAACTGGCCGACCGGGGTGTCCATCACGCCCCAGCGGCTGACCCCGTCGAGCAGGTCCGCCGTGGGCAGTCGGGACCGGGTCGGCCGCGGCGGGGTCTGCGCCGGTACGGCCGCGCGGGTGGCCCGCAGATGGTGCGGGGTGAGCACCCGGTGCGGCGGCAGCGGGTTCCCCGAACCCGGCGCGGGAATCGGCGGCCGGCTCATCGGAGCGCCCCGCGGGCCGGCACGGCGGCGACGGCCTCCGCCGCCAGCGGATTGTCCACGGTGACGTACACCGACTGCGTCTCCACCGGGCCGACCAGTTCGTCCAGACCGTTCAGCCGGGTGCGCAGGTTGGCCTTGCAGCGCAGGGTGGGCGCGTCGAGCAGCAGCGCGGGCAGGCTGGACCGGCTGGCGGCCGCGGCCGCCCCCGCCAGGAACCGGCGCAGAGCGGCCAGCAGCACCCGCTCGTCCGCCAGCCGCTGCGAGCCGAACGCTCCTACCAGGCCCAGCAGATGGTTGATGCCGAGGTAGTACGCGAAGCGCTCGTCGGCCACGGCGTCCGGGACGAAGGTGTCGCTGCGGCCGCCGATCCCGGGCAGCCTGGCGTCCAGGGGGGCGGCGTGCGAGTCGCGGAAGTAGTAGCCCTGGTTGTCCCGGTAGCGGCCGCCGACCGGCCAGCCGTGCTGGTCCAGCAGCACCAGGCTGTTCTGCTGGTGCGCCTCCAGGGCGATCCCGGCCTGCCCGTCGAGCCAGAGCAGCGGGAGCACCACGGCATCGAGGTAGCGCAGGAACCATTCCGTGGCCACCGTCGCCACCGGGCGACCGGCGCGGGCGGCGAGCCGTTGCAGCAGTGCGCCCAGGCGGGAACCGGCCGGGGCGCCGTCGTCGGTGCGGCTCGGCCGCTCGGCGACCAGGCCGGCCACGCACAGGACCCGGTCCTCCCGGCCGAAGGGGTTCTGCCGGATCACGGTGTCCAGGCCGGTGGCGGCAGCAGCCGTTCCAACGGCAGCCGTTCCGGCCGCACCGGGCAGGGCCGCACCCGGCAGGTCCACGCCGATCCAGGCCGGGTCGCGGACGATGTCGAAGCCCGGGTGGGCGGCCTGCCACTCCTGGCCGAGGCCGCCCGCGAGCAGCCGGTGCACCTCGACGCCCCGGTGCAGTTCCTTGCGCAGGTTCTCCCGGCGGGAGTTGGTGATCCGCAGACCCAGCGACAGCTTCAGCATGAAGGGGGCGCCGGGCCGGTGGACCGTCCGCACCGAGGAGGTGGGGTGCCAGAGCGGGCCCGCTGTGCCGAGGTCGTGCAGCAGGCCTGCTTCGAGCAGTCCGCGGATGTCCTGCCGGTGCGTCAGCTCCCTGGCCTGCCACGGGTGCAGGGGGAGTGCGATGGAGCCTGGCGGCAGCGGTCCGGCGTCCGGGCCGCGCAGCGCTGCGGTGATCGCCGCGGCCGGGGAGGGCAGTGCCGAGTCCGAGGCGGCCAACTCCTGGTCGACGGCGAACCAGTGCAGTCGGTGGGCGCCGCGCAGTTCGGGCGAGTAGGCGGCGGCCTCGGACTCACCCAGCCCCTCCCGGCTCTTGGGGGTGGGGTGCAGCGGATGCCCCAGCAGCAGGGCCTGCTCGCCGTCCAGGAACGGGCTGGTGCCGGGCGGTGGCTCCGGGTCCTTCCGGTGTCCGGCGATGAACACGGCGGTGCGGCGCACCGAGTCGACGACGCGCCCGGCGAGGTCGGCGACATGGCGCGGGGCGACCGGGTCGCCCCCGGAACCGCCACGGGCCAGCAGGGCCGCGACGGTGACGGCGTCGACCGGGTGGCCGCCCGGATGACCGCTCCGGGGGGCGGCGGCCTCGGTTCCGACTCCGGCGCCGGCTCCGGCGACCAGGGCGGCGCGGCCGAAGCGGTGCCAGCCGCAGGGCGACCAGTAGCGGACCGGGACGGCGAGCTGCAGTCCGTCGCCGAGGGCCACGGAGAGCAGCCTGCCCGGCGGATCGGTGATGCCGCTCTCACGCACCCAGCAGCGCAGCAGGCTCTCGGTGGCCGCGCAGTCGGCGGCGACCGCTGGGTCGGGGTGCAGCAACGGGTCTGCGGCGTCGGCAGCCGGGAGCGGCCCGGCCTGACCCTGCGCGGGGACTCCGCCACGGGCAGCAGTGCTCACGAGTTGGCCTCCCGTTGTTCTTCGGCGTCCGCGTCCGCCTCTGGTTCGGCGTGTGCGTCTGCTTCGTCGGCGTCGACCTGGGCGTCAGCCGCAGCCTCGGCCTCGGTGCCTGCGGTGACGACGCGGGCGATCAGGCGGTCCAGGTCCGCCGTGGTGGTGTGCGGGTTCAGCAGTGTCAGCTTCAGTCGGACCGAGCCGGGCCCGGTGCCGACTTCGGTACGGCCCACGACGGCGCTGCCCTGTTCCAGCAGTCGCCGTCGGAGAACGGCGTTCAGCCGATCCGTGGCAACCGGACCGACGCCGTCCCGCTGCGGCAGGCAGCGGAAGAGCACGGTGCTGAGCACCGGCTCCGCGACCAGTTCCAGCCGCGGTTCGGAAGCGATCCGCTCCGCCGCGAACCGGGCGAGGTCGTGGCAGCGGTCCACCAGCGCGCCGAGGCCGGACCGGCCCAGGGTGCGCAGGGTGACGGCGATCTTGAACGCGTCCGCTCGACGGGTGGTCCGCAGCGACCGGCCCAGCAGCGAGGTGTAGCCGGCCTCTTCGTCGTCCACCGGGTTCAGGTAGGCCGCACGCAGCTCCAGCGGCTCGAACAGGGCCGCGTCGCGCACCAGGAGCACCCCGGCCGCGATCGGCTGCCAGCCGAGTTTGTGCAGGTCCAGGCTGATGGTGTCCGCCTGCGCCACGCCGTCCAGCAGCGGTGCCAGGCGTCCCGAGAACAGTGCCGCACCGCCGTAGGCGGCGTCCACGTGCAGTCGGACGCCGTGACGGCGGGTGACGGCCGCGACCGCGGGCAGGGGATCCACGGCTCCCAGGTCGGTGGTCCCGGCCGTGGCGACGACGCACATCGGCACCCGGCCGTCGGCGCGGGCGTCCGCGAGGGCCCAGTCCAGCACCCGGGGGTCCATCCGGCCGTCCGGCGCGGTCTGCACCGGGACCACGGCGTCGCGGTCCAGCCCGAGCAGCGCGGCGGAACGGGCGATGGAGAAGTGGGCGGCCTCCGAGCAGTGCACGGCGAGCCGCCCCTCGGCGAACTGATCGCGCGGGAAGGTGTCCCGTGCCAGCAGCAGGGCCATCAGATTGGACTCGGTGCCGCCGGTGGTCAGCACCCCGGCCGCCGCCTCGGGCCGGACCAGGCCCACCAGTTCGGCGAGCACCCGGATCACCGCGAGCTCCACCGAGGTACTGCCGGGGGCCTGGTCCCAGGAGTCCAGCGAGGCGTTGACCGCGGCTGCGGCGAAATCGGCCGCGACGGCCACCGCGAGCGGCGGTACGTGCAGATGGGCGGCGCAGGCGGGATCCGCCGGATCGGCGGCTGTGGCGGCCAGCGCCTCGACCAGCGTGCCGAGCGCGAACGGATCGCCCAGCTCGGGGAGCAGCTCCGACGGGTCCAGCAGCGCCCGCAACCCTTCCGCCACCGCCGTGGGACCCCCGGCCGGCAACGGACCGCCGCGGCGTTCGGCGCCCCGGCGCAGTGCCTCCAGCGCCTCAGCGACCAGCGGTTCCAGCGCGTCCGGGCCGGCGACCCCGCCCGCCAGGGCTGCCTCCGGCGGCCGGTCGGGGGCGGTCGGCGCGGTCATCCCCGGACTCCGGACCGGGCTGCCGGCACCGTGCGGTGCGCCGCCGAGGCAGCGTCGAGCGCCTCTGCCAGGCGTTCGAGCACGGCTTCCGCCTCCTCGTCGGTCATGGTCAGCGGGGGCAGCAGCCGCACCACGCTGCTGTGGCGGCCGCCCAGTTCGACGATCAACCCCCGGCGCAGCGCCTCCTGCCGCACCGCTGCGGCGAGTCCGGGAGCGGCCGGCCGCGCGCCCAGCGCGTCGGCGTCCGCCTCCGGTTCGACGATCTCGACCCCCAGCATCAGGCCGCGCCCGCGCACATCCCCCATCGCCGGCAACAGGCGGTGCAGCGCGCGCAGCCGGGCCAGCATCCGCTCGCCGAGGCCGGCGGCGCGCTCCGCCAGCCGTTCCTGACGGACGAAGCGCAGCGTCGCGGCCCCGGCGGCCATGGCGAGCTGGTTGCCCCGGAAGGTGCCCGCGTGCGCGCCGGGTTCCCAGACGTCCAGCTCGCCCCGGTAGACGACGGCCGCGAGCGGCAGGCTGCCGCCGACGGCCTTGGACACCACCATCACGTCGGGGACCACGCCCGAGTGCTGCACGGCCCAGAAGGCCCCGGTCCTGCCGACTCCGGTCTGTACCTCGTCGACGATCAGCGGAATGCCGCGGGCGCTGGTGATCCGGCGCATCTCGCGGAGCCAGCCGTCGGGGGCGGGAACCACACCGCCCTCGCCCTGGACCGGCTCGACGATCATGCCCGCCGACGGGTCCACCCCGCCCTTGGGGTCGGCCAGCAGCGACTCGGTCCAGCGGGCGGAGACCCGGGCGCCCTCGGGACCGCCGAGCCCGAAGGGACAGCGGTAGTCGTAGGGGAACGGCAGCCGCACCGGCGTGGACGCCGAACCGCCGAGCCCGGCCCTGGCGGCGCTGTCGCCGCCGGCGGCCAGCGCTCCCGCGGTCATCCCGTGGTAGGCCCCGGTGAAGGCCAGCAGACCGCTGCGGCCGGTGGCGGTGCGGACCAGTTTGAGCGCCGCCTCGACGGCGTCGGTACCGGCCGGGCCGCAGAACTGGATCCTGGCGTCGCGGGCGAACTCCTCCGGCAGCGAGGCGAAGAGCTCGGTGGTGAAGGCGTCCTTGACCGGGGTCGCCAGGTCGAGCACGTGCAGCGGGGCGCCGGAGTCCAGCAGTTCGCGGATCGCCTGCAGCGCCACCGGGTGGTTGTGGCCCAGGGCGAGCGTCCCGGCCCCGGAGAGGCAGTCCAGATAGCGCCTGCCGTCCGCCCCCTCGATCGTCATACCGCTCGCCCGCACCGGGACGACGGGCAGGGAGCGGGCGTAGGTACGGGCCGCGGACTCGCGGGCCGCCTGGCGGGCGAGGATGGCCGCCGGGTCGACGATCGCGGTGGCAGCTTCGGCGGCGGCTGGCCCCGGGGCCGGAACGGTCGCGGCTGGTGGCAGGACGGTCGGCGACACGGCCTCGGTTCCTCCTGGCTGGTCAGGACGGTCCGCAGCGCCGGGGGCCGCCCCCGGAGGGACGGTTCGCGGGGCTGGGACGGGCACCCCCTCGGGCGACGCCCCTCCGGTCTAACGAGCCAGGACCCTCCCGATCACGCGCGATCGCGAATCGGCCCGACGGAACATCCAGGCATGCCGAAGGGCGGCTGCCCCATACGGAGCAACCGCCCTTCGGGCACGCACTGACGCGGGATCAGCCAGGCTGGCCGGCCAGGCTGTAGCGCTCCAGCTCGGCCGCCAGGTCCGGCAGCACCCGCGCCTTGAGCAGGGTCCCCTCACCGGTGTGCTCCTCGGAGAGCACCTCGCCGTCCCGGTGCACCCGGGACACCAGGTCACCCCTGGTGTAGGGGACCAGGGTGGTCACCTCCACCGCGGGGCGCGGCAGCTCGTTCTCGATCAGCCGCAGCAGTTCCTCGATGCCCTCGCCGGTCCGGGCCGAGACCACGACGGCGTGCGGCTCACGGCGCAGCAGGCGGGCCAGCACCTCGGGGTCGGCCGCGTCCGCCTTGTTGATCACCACGATCTCGGGGACGTTCTGCGCGTCCACCTCGACGATGACCTCGCGTACCGCGGCCAGCTGGGATTCCGGCTCCGGATGCGAGCCGTCCACCACATGCAGGATCAGGTCGGCGTCGCCGACCTCCTCCATGGTCGAGCGGAAGGCCTCGACCAGGTGGTGCGGCAGGTGCCGGACGAATCCGACCGTGTCGGCCAGCGTGTAGAGCCGGCCGCCCGGCGTCTCGGCCCGGCGCACCGTCGGGTCCAGGGTCGCGAACAGCGCGTTCTCGACCAGCACCCCGGCCCCGGTGAGCCGGTTGAGCAGCGAGGACTTGCCCGCGTTGGTGTACCCGGCGATGGCCACCGAGGGGACCTGGTGGCGCCGCCGCTCCTGCCGCTTGGTGTCGCGGCCCTTCTTCATGTCGGCGATCTCCCTGCGGAGCTTCGCCATCTTCTCGCGGATCCGGCGCCGGTCCGTCTCGATCTTGGTCTCACCGGGACCGCGGGTGGCCATACCGCCACCGCCGCCGGCCGAGGAGCCGCCGCCACCACCCATCTGCCGGGACAGCGAGGCGCCCCAGCCGCGCAGTCGCGGCAGCATGTACTGCATCTGCGCGAGCGACACCTGGGCCTTGCCCTCACGGGACTTGGCGTGCTGGGCGAAGATGTCCAGGATCAGGGCGGTGCGGTCGACCACCTTGACCTTGACCACGTCCTCCAGGTGGATCAGCTGGCCGGGGCTGAGCTCACCGTCGCAGACCACGGTGTCGGCACCGGTGGCCTCGACGATCTCACGCAGCTCGCGGGCCTTGCCGGAGCCGATGTAGGTGGCCGGGTCGGGCCGGTCACGGCGCTGGATCACGCCGTCGAGGACCTCGGAGCCGGCCGTCTCGGCGAGTGCGGCCAACTCCGCGAGGGAGTTCTCCGCCTCCTCCACCGTTCCGTCGGTCCAGACGCCGACCAGGACCACCCGTTCCAGGCGGAGCTGGCGGTACTCGACCTCGGTGACGTCCTGGAGCTCGGTGGAGAGCCCGGACACCCGGCGCAGCGACGCCCGGTCGCTTCGGTCGAACTGGTCGCCGTCGTAGTCGTTGCTGCGGCCTGCGCCGCCGAGGGCCTCGTCGAATCCCGCGAGGTCCTCGTCCATCAGTGCGTCCGCCCTGCGGGTGGCCCGGTCCTGCTGAGAGGTGAACCGGGGGTCCTGCTGGTCGGCAGCGTCGCGGGTTTCGTACGTGGAGGTCATTGCATCCTTAGCGGAAGGGATCAGGTCCAGGAAGCGGGAGAGCCGCCTCCTCATCGGACAACGCCCCAGCATTGCTGCGGATTCCCGACGACGACGATGGTCGCACGGGCTCCTCCGGGCCGTCATCCGGATTTGCCGTCTGTGCGACCGCCCGGTAGACGTCGTAGACCCCGGCCACCCTGAGCATCGCCTTCATCAGCCCGGGCAGCAGTCCGGCGTCGGGCAGCTCCACCGTGTAGCGGTGCCGTACGCGCAGTTCCTGGGGCGGTTCCACGGAGGCCGAGACGATGTCCGCGCCGACCGCGGAGATCGCGGCGGTGAGGTCGGCGAGCAGCCGCGGCCGGCCAAGGGCGTCGGCCTGGACGGTGACCGTGTAGCCCACCGGCTGGGCGTCCTGGCCCCAGGCGTCCCGGGCCCAGGCCACCTCGACCGGCGCACGCCCGCCGCCGGCCATCCCGCTGCCGGTCGGGCAGCCGCTGCGGTGCACCGCGATGCCGCCCTTGACCGCGAATCCGAGCAGTTGGTCGGGCGGGACCGGGGTGCAGCAGCGGGCCAGCCGGACCGGGGCGCCGGGCCTGTCGGCGGCGACGACCAGGGCCCGGTCCCGGGGATCCCGTCCCGGGGCGGACGGGAGCTCGACACCGACCCGCTCCACCATCGCCTCGGCCCCGGCCTGCGCCGCGGGCTGCTGCGGGTGCTCGGCGAGCCAGCGCTCGATGGCGATCCGCGCGGACGCGGTCCGGGCGTGGCCCAACCACTCCGGCGAGGGGCCGCCGGGCTCCCCCGCCCCGTCGGGGTCGTCCTCGGTCAGCACGTCCACCACGTCGCCGTCTTGCAGTTCGGTGGAGAGGGCGGCGAGCCTGCCGCCCAGCCGCACCCCGATACATCGGTGGCCGACCTCCTCGCCGAGCGCGTAGGCCGCGTCCACACAGCTGGAGCCGACCGGCAGATGCAGGGTGCGGCCGTCCTCGGTGACCACCGTGAGCTCGCCGTCGCCGGAGAGGTCGGCGGTGAGCGCGGACCAGAAGGTGTCGGCGTCGGGCGTCTCCCGCTGCCACTCCAGCAGCCGGGAGAGCCAGCCGGGCCTGGCCGGGTCGGTGCGGTCCAGCTCGTCCCGGCCGCCGGCCGCCTCCTCGGCCTGCGCCTCGTCCGCGCGGGCCGCCGGGCTGCCCAGGGCCACCACGCCGAACTCGGCGACCTGGTGCATCCTCCCGGTGCGCACCAGCACCTCGACGACGTCCTCGCCGGCCCCGCCGGGCGCGGTGGCCACCGCGGTGTGCAGCGACTGGTAGAGGTTGAACTTGGGCGCGGCGATGAAGTCCTTGAACTCCCCCGGCAGCGGTGACCAGCAGGTGTGCAGCTCGCCGAGGACGGCGTAGCAGTCGGCGTTCTCCTCCACCACGACCAGGACCCGGGCGAAGTCGCAGGGCGCGAGCTCGCCGCGCCGCATCCGGCTGCGGTGCACCGAGACGGCGTGCCGGGGACGCACCGTCACCTCGGCCTGGATCCTGGCCTCGCGCAGCTGGCGCCGCAGCGCCCCGGCGAACTCCGCCAGCGGGTCCAGCCCCTCCGCCTGGGCGCCCTCCCTGGCGGCGATGAGCGCACGGGTCGCCGCGTACTCCTCGGGGTGCAGCGTGGCCAGGACGATGTCCTCCAGCTCGGTCTTGACGACCTGGATACCGAGCCGCTCCGCCAGCGGGATCAGCACATCCCTGGTGACCTTGGCGATCCTGATCCGGCTGGCCGGCTTCATGTGCCGGATGGTGCGCATGTTGTGCAGCCGGTCGGCCAGCTTGATGACCATCACCCGGACGTCCTCGCCGGTGGCCAGCAGCATCTTGCGGAAGGTCTCGGCCTCGGCGGCGGCGCCGAAGTCGACCTTCTCCAGCTTGGTCACGCCGTCGACCAGGTAGGCGACCTCCTGACCGAAGCCCTCCCTGACCTGATCCAGCGTCACCGCCGTGTCCTCGACCGTGTCGTGGAGCAGCGAGGCGACCAGGGTGGTGGTCTCGGCGCCGAGTTGGGCCAGGATCATGGTGACGGCGAGCGGATGGGTGATGTACGGCTCGCCGCTCTTGCGGGTCTGGCCCCGGTGGGAGGCCTCGGCGAGCTGGTAGGCCCGGTCCAGCAGGGCGAAGTCGGCCTGCGGATGGTGCACCCGGTGCGCCCGGACCACGGGTTCCAGCGCGTCCGCGAACTGCGGCCGCCCGCCGCCGACCAGCAATGCCGCGAAACCGGCCCGCCCCAGCCCGGACCGCGCCCTGGCCCGGCGCAGGCCGCCGCTGACGGCCTCGCCGCCCTGGTTCGGCGGAGAGACGGTTCTGCGACCGCCCAGGGGAACGGCTGGGAGATCACTGGCATCGACGTTCATGCACACCTCCGGCAGCGATCACCGGAGCGGCTCGACACCCCGATGGTCCATGCTAGCGATTGCAACACGCGCAGCGATGCCACGTGTTCCCAACGTCACCTTGATCACCCATTCGGGGGATTTGAACCGGGGCGGAATTGGCAAGGCTCTAAGGTTGCGCGAAACCCGCCGGCTCAGGACTCCAGCCACTCCGTGGACAGTTGACCCTCCGCCAGCACCACGGCCGGGCCGGTCATCTCGACGACGCCGTCCACCCGCTCGGTGATCACCAGTCGGCCGCCGGGCACGTCCACGGTGTAGGTCACCGGCTGCCCGGTCAGCGCCGGGTCGGCGCCGTCCCTGCGGGCCGCCGCGACCATGACCGCGCAGGCGCCGGTGCCGCAGGAGCGGGTCTCCCCCGAGCCGCGCTCATGCACCCGCATGGCGACATGGCCCGGTCCGCGGTCCACCACGAACTCCACGTTCACACCGGCCGGGTACGCCGACGCGGGCACCACCGAAGGCGCCTCGTAGAGGTTGCCGGCCTGGGCGAGGTCGTCCACGAAGGCCACCGCGTGCGGATTGCCCATGTCGACATGGAGCGCCGGCCAGCTGAGCTCCCCCACGGTCACCACCACGGACCCGGAGTCAGGCAGTCCGGCCCGCCCCATCCGCACGGTGACCTGGCCGGGCGCACCGGGACGGTCGGCCTCCACATGGACCTGCCGCACCCCCGCCCGGGTGGCCACCGCCAGGTCGCCGCTCTTGGCAAGGCCGGCCAGCACCAGGTAGCGGGCGAAGACCCGGACGCCGTTGCCGCACATCTCGGCGATGCTGCCGTCGGAGTTGCGGTAGTCCATGAACCACTCGGCCTCGGCGGCCATCGACGCCGCCTCGGGATGGGCGGCCGAGCGCACCACGCGCAGCACCCCGTCCGCGCCGATCCCGGCCCGCCGGTCGCACAGCCGGGCGACCGCCGCGGGCGGCAGGTCCAGCGCGCCGTCCGGGTCGGGCAGGATGACGAAGTCGTTCTCGGTGCCGTGGCCCTTCAGGAAGCTCGGGCCGTTCAAGATCTCGCTCACCCCTCCATCGTAGGGGGCGGCCACCGCCTTCAGGTCAGGCACCGCACTTCACGTCACAGGCACCGCAGCTCAAGCACCGCAGGTCGGCTCAGGCACCTATGCGGGCGACCCGCCACCAGCCCAGCGCCAGCGCCAGCCCCACCAGGGCCGCGTACGCGAGCAGGGCGCGCCAGCCGGCCCGGCGGCCGGAGCCCTGCCGGGGCAGCCCCGGCCAGGCGTAGCCGGCCCGGCGCGCGGCCATGCCGCCCCAGCCGGCCGAGGCAGTGGTCAGCAGCAGTCCGAGCATGCCGACGAACCGGCCCGCGTCACCGGACTGGAAGGCCAGCGGGAAGGCGAACAGCAGCGAGCCGAAGATCGCCAGAGCGGCGATGGGGATGACCTGCCAGAGCCGGAGCAGTCCGGCCGGGCGCAGCTCGCGCCCTTCGAGCCCGGCCTCGCCGATGCTGTCGGCCGGCGGCAGCGGGGTCAGCGGCGACAGGTCGGATCTCGGCCGCTTGGAGAGGTCGATCAGCGCCGGATGCGACGAGGGCGAGCCGTCGAGGCCGAAGGGGTCCTCCGGCAGACGATGCGTCTCGGGGCCGGTATCCATCGACACGCGGCCTCCCTGGCGATTGGTGCCGGTGGTGATCCACGACGGCGGAATGTCTCCCTCAGTGCTCGATGATGGCACGTGGGCCCGGGCCGACCCCCCTCTCCAGGGCCGGATCGGTGATCCGTGGCCATGACGTGATCAGCCCGTAACCGCCCGTCCTCGCAAGGCTCCGCGCGTACACCCGGATGTGCGCCGGGGGCGCGCAGTTCGGCCTGATACGCCTCTGGGCAGCGACGCTTCCTGTGCGAAGACTGTGGCGGCGCCGAGGGCGATCCCGCGACGACCGCGACGAACGTCACGGCCGGGGCGGCGACCGTCAGGCCGTCAGTCGCCGGCCACCAGTGCCAGCGAGCGCCGCAGCAGCTCGGACTGGTCCCCGGAGTCCTCCCGGCCGAGCCAGTGCACCCGCGGGTCCCGGCGGAACCAGGACTCCTGCCGCCGGGCGAAACGCTTGGTGGCCCGCACCGTCTCCTCGCGCGCCTGCTGCTCGCCGCAGTCCCCGTCCAGTTGGGCCAGCGCCTGCTGGTAGCCGAGCGCCCGGGAGGCGGTGCGGCCCTCGCGCAGCCCGGCCGCGGCCAACTGCTCCACCTCCGCGACGAGTCCGGACTCCCACATCCGGTCGACCCGCAGCGCGATCCGCCGGTCCAGCTCCGGTCGCGGCACCAGCACGCCGATCTGGACCGCGTCGTAGACCGAGTCATGGCCCGGCAGATTGGCGGTGAACGGCTTCCCGGTGATCTCCACGACCTCCAGCGCCCGGACGATGCGCCGCCCGTTGCTGGGGAGGATGGCCTGCGCGGCCAGCGGGTCGAGGCCGGCGAGCCTGCGGTGCAGCTCGCCCGGGCCGACCTGGTCCAGTTCCTGCTCCAGCCGGGCCCGCACCTCCGGGTCGGTGCCCGGGAAGTCCAGCTCGTCGATGGCGGCGCGGACGTACAGCCCCGAGCCGCCGACCAGTACCGGCGTGCGCCCCTGGGCCAGCAGCGCGTCGATGGTGGCCCGCGCCATCCGCTGGTACTCGGCGACACTGGCGGCGACCGTCACGTCCCAGACGTCCAGCAGGTGGTGCGGGACGCCCTGGCGCTCCTCGACGGTGAGCTTGGCAGTGCCGATGTCCATGCCCCGGTAGAGCTGCATGGAGTCGGTGTTGACCACCTCTCCGCCGAGCTCCCTGGCCAGGGCCACGCCCAGGTCCGACTTGCCTGCGGCGGTGGCGCCGACGACGGCGATGACACGGGGAGCGAGGGGGCTGTTCACCCCCTCAGTCTCCCAAACGTACGCACACACATGCTCCACAGCTGCACTGGACAGTGATGGACAGTACGGTGTGCCTAAGTACGGGCGTTTTGTCCAATTGTTGGACCAGTCGCCGCGGCCCCGCTACGCAGGAGCAACCATGGGTCTCTCGGACACTCTCAAGGGCGCTCTCGGTCAGGCCAAGGAGAAGGCCACCGAGTTCGCGGAGAAGCACAACTCCACCATCGACTCCGGCCTGGACAAGGTCGGCGAGATGGCGGACAAGGCCACCAAGGGCAAGTACAGCGACAAGATCCACACCGGCCGGGACAAGGCCAAGGAGGCTCTGGACAAGGTCGGCCAGGAGCACCCCGTCGTCGAGGGCGAGACGGTCGGGGGCGACACCGTCGACGGCGCGACGGTCGACCGCGAGACGGTGGAGAAGCAGGACCCGCCGGCGTCCTGATCAGGTCCAGGCGGCGACGAAGTAGCCGACCCCGTACGGCGCGTCCTCATAGAGCAGCTCGGCGCCGAGCGCTCCGGCCGCGGCGCCCGCGAGCACCTGCCAGGGTGCCCGGCCGGAGGCCATCAGCTCGTACGCCAGCTCGTCGTCCAGGGTGGACAGCTCGCCGTCGGCGTCCCCGGTGGCCAGACCGCGGGCGATCATCGCGTCGAAGTCCTCGGCCCGTTCGTCCAGGTAGCCGGGGGCCTTCAGCGAGCGCCGGGCGCTGCCCTCGCCGACGACGAGCAGGCCGACCCGCTCGGCCGACTGCGCCAGCCTGACCCCGTTCGCGGCGCAGAGCTCGGGTTCCAGATAGTCGGGGACGGCCAGGCCGCGGGCCCGCCCGGTCCAGCCGGAGCGCTGCAGCAGCCAGGCCCCCACCGTGAGCGAGGCGGGCAGCGGCTCCGGCCCCGCGCCCTCTCCCAGGGTCACCGAGACGTCGACGCCGAACGGCTGGAACGAGCCGGTGCCGCCCTCGTCGAAACTGCTGTGCTCGGCGTCGGGGCCGACCACCCAGACCACCTCGGGCCCGGCCGCGAGCACCGCGCCGAGCGCGGTGTCGCAGACGGCGCGGAGCCGGTCCAGTTCGGGCGCGGCACCCGAGGCGACCTCGGGGACCAGCAGCGGCGGGCAGGGGCAGACGGCGGCGGCGACCAGCATGGCTCCGACCCTACCGCCGGTCCGGGCAGCGTCCGCCGTGCCTCAGCGGCAGCTCGGCGCCTCGGCCACCGGCAGCGGGGCCGGGGCGCCGACGGACGGCAGTCCCAGCATCACCCCGGCCGGCGCCGGCGGAGCGGCCTGCCGCTTCTCCCAGGCGTCACCCGCACGGGTGCGCCGCACGGACAGCGGGGCCCCTTCGGCGAGCAGATGGTGCGGAGCGGCGTAGGTGATCTCCACGGTGACCACGTCGCCGGGCCGCGGAGCGGAGCCGGCGACCGATGTCGCAGTGCCGGGCCGCGGAGCGGAGCCGGCGACCGATGTCGCAGTGCCGGGGCCCACACCTTCTGCGGGACGCGTGAAGTGCACCAGCCGGCTGTCCGGCGCGCGGCCGGAGAGGCGGTCGGTGTGCTGGTCCTTGCGCCCCTCGCCCTCGGCGACCAGGACCTCCAGGACCTTGCCGACCTGCTTCTTGTTCTCCTCCCAGGAGATCTCCTCCTGGAGCGCGACCAGGCGCAGATAGCGCTCCTGGACGACCTCCTTGGGGATCTGCCCCTCCATCTCGGCCGCGGGGGTGCCGGGCCGCTTGGAGTACTGGAAGGTGAACGCCTGGGCGAAGCGGGCCTCGCGGACCACGTGCATGGTCTGCTCGAAGTCCTCCTCGGTCTCGCCGGGGAAGCCCACGATGATGTCGGTGGAGATGGCCGCGTCGGGCATGGCCGCGCGCACCTTCTCGATGATCCCCAGGTACCGCTCCTGCCGGTAGGAGCGCTTCATCGCCCGCAGCACGCTGTCCGACCCGGACTGCAGCGGCATGTGCAGCTGGTGCATCACGTTGGGCGTCTCCGCCATGGCCGCGATCACGTCGTCGGTGAAGTCCTTGGGGTGCGGCGAGGTGAACCGCACCCGCTCCAGTCCGTCGATCCCGCCGCAGGCGCGCAGCAGCTTGCCGAACGCCTGGCGGTCGCCGATGTCCTGCCCGTACGCGTTGACGTTCTGGCCGAGCAGGGTGACCTCGACCACGCCCTCGGCGACCAGCGCCTCCACCTCGGCCAGGATGTCGCCGGTGCGGCGGTCCTTCTCCTTGCCGCGCAGCGCCGGGACGATGCAGAAGGTGCAGGTGTTGTTGCAGCCGACCGAGATCGACACCCAGGCCGCGTAGGCGGACTCGCGCCGGGTCGGCAGGGTGGACGGGAAGACCTCCAGCGACTCCAGGATCTCGACCTGGGCCTCCTCCTGGACCCGGGCGCGTTCCAGCAGCGCGGGCAGGTGGCCGATGTTGTGGGTGCCGAAGACCACGTCCACCCAGGGGGCCCGCTTGACGATGGTCTCGCGGTCCTTCTGCGCCAGGCAGCCGCCGACGGCGATCTGCATCCCCGGCTGCACCGCCTTGACCGAGGCGAGCTGCCCCAGGTTGCCGTACAGGTGGTTGTCGGCCTTCTCGCGCACCGCGCAGGTGTTGAAGACCACGACATCGGCATTGGCGCCCGACGGCGCCTTGGCATAGCCGGCGTCCTCGAGCAGCCCGGCCAGCCGCTCGGAGTCGTGGACGTTCATCTGACATCCGTGCGTGCGGATCTCATAGGTCTTGGAAGCTTCTGCGGTACCCACGCCCACAAGGGTACGGGCAGGGCGGAGCGCCCTGATCCCGAGCTTCCCGAAGGGGGGTAGGACTGGCAGGATCACCCGCATGGCGGACACCTGGCGGCTCCACGACCTGCTCTCCCGAGGGGTGCGCTCGCCTGCCGTCCGGGTGCTGACCGTGATGGTGGCGCTGGCCGCCGCCGCCCTCGGCTACTGGCTGGTGGCACCCAACGGGGTGGCCTACCCCAAGGGCGTGTTCGGGATGGCGACCGGCTCCAGCGGCGGCGTCTACGAGAAGTACGGGCAACTGCTGAAGCCGAACGTGGACCGGGACCTGCCCGGGGTGGAGCTGCGACTGGACTCCTCGGCCGGCGGCCCGGACAACCTGGCCAGGATCGCCGGCGGACGGGACGACTTCGGCATCGCCACGGCGGACGCGGTGGCGCACTACCGGGGGGCCGACGCCGGCGAGCTGCGGGCGATGGGCCGGCTCTACGACGACTACGTGCAGCTGGTGGTGCCGACCGGTTCGAGCATCAGGAGCGTCGGCGACCTCCGCGGCAAGAAAGTGGCGATCGGCCAGGTCAACTCCGGGGTGGCACTGATAGCCGAGCGGATCTTCCAGGTGGCCCACCTCGATCCGGACCGGGGCGACCTGACCGCCGAGCCGCTGGGCATCGACGAGGCGCCGAAAGAACTCGCCCAGGGGAAGATCGACGCGTTCTTCTGGTCCGGCGGCATTCCCACCTCGGGCGTCACCGACCTCACCGACACCTCCCACGTCCGGCTGGTACCGCTGGGCAACCTGGCGACCGCGCTGGACGCTCTCGCCTCGGAGCAGGACCCGGAGGCCCGGAACAGCCAGATCTACCGCAGCTCGACCATGCAGGCCAGCGCCTACCCGAGGACCGACCCCGACGTCGCGGTGTCCACCATCGCCGTCGCCAACCTCATGGTGACCAGGGCCGACGTCCCGCTGGGGCTGGTCCAGCGGGTGACCGCCGCGGTGATCGACAGCAGGGACTCCATCGGGCGCCAGGTGCACTCGGCGCAACTGGTGGACATCCGCTCGGCGATCTACACCGACCCGCTGCCGCTGGCGGAGGGCGCCCGCAGGTACTACGTGTCGGCCAAGCCCTGACCGCCGCCACTGTCCGGCCCGCCGTCCCCCTGCCCACTGCCTCCCCGCCTGCCGTCTCCTGGCGTGCCACCGGCCGGCCCGCCGCTGTCCGCGCCGCCGCCGAGCTCGTGCTGCACCAGGTCGCGCAGCGGACCGGTGACCGCGGCGTCCAGCAGTTTGGTCGCCTCCACCCGCATCGCCCTGGCCAGTTCGGCGTCCACCACCGACTGGGCCAGCGGCCGCAGCCGGCGCACGGTGCCGATGGCCTCGGCCGCCTCGGCGTTGTCCAGCTGGTGTCCCGCATAGCGGACGAAGACATGGATCGCGCTGAACTCGACGAAGCGGCGGGCCAGATGGTCGATGTCGCCGCGGAGCTCCTCCAGGTGGGCCACGATCGCCGGCAGCGGGACGCCCAGCTCGTGCAGTTCCACCGCGACGGCCAGCAGGCCCGGGCTCGGCACCAGGAACTGGGCCGCCTCCGCCGGGTCCACCAGCGGCGGCTCCGGCTGCAGCACCCCGAGCCGGACCGCGTCGGCTATGGCCCGGTGGTCCTCCACCCCGTGGAAGGAGGCGACCAGTGCCTCCCGGCTGATCCGCTCCGCGGCCTCGTCCGTCCAGGGCGCGGTGACCTCGGCGACCAGGCCGAGCACGCCGCCCAGGCCGCGCCCGCTCTCCCAGGCGTCCAGCAGCTCCTTGATGCCCGCCAGGGTGTGCCCGCGGTCCAGCAGTTGGGCGATCAGCCGCAGCCGTTCCAGGTGCTCACGCTGGTAGACGTTGGCGCGCCCGCGCCGGTCCGCCGCCGGGAGCAGGCCGCGGTCCTGGTAGGCACGCACATTGCGGACAGTGGTTCCGGCCGCCCGGGCGAGGTCGTCGATCCGGTAGTCCGCGCGCTGCTCGGGCACCGTCGTCACGTCGTGCTCCTCCACTCCCCCGGCCTGACGGCCTAGCGCGGAACCGAGCGTACCGCCGGATTCTCCGAGCGTGTGGGCGAGGGGACCAGGCCGGAGCGGACTTCGTCGACGAAGTCCGCGATCAGTCCGGCCAGCTCCTCCGGCCGCGTCAGCGGGAGCCAGTGGCCCGCAAGGACGGTGCGCCGACGGAGTACCGGAGCCCACTGGTCCAGATCGTCGTAGAGATGGGGCGACAGATAGGGGTCGCGCAGCGGGACGACCAACTGGACCGGGACGGTGGCGATCCGGTCCCGGCGCGGATGCCGCAGCCGGGGGCGGACATTGGCCCGGTAGAGCCAGGTGCCGTTGGCCGCGTCCTCCGCCAGGGTGGGCGACGGCCGGTCGTCCGGCACCGGCAGCCGCTCCATGGCGCGGCGCAGCGCGGGCCAGTGCCGGCCCAGC
Organism: Streptacidiphilus carbonis; assembly: GCF_000787775.1. Lineage (GTDB taxonomy): Bacteria > Actinomycetota > Actinomycetes > Streptomycetales > Streptomycetaceae > Streptacidiphilus > Streptacidiphilus carbonis. Next base: position 221,343 of record NZ_BBPM01000004.1, read on the forward strand.
GGTCCGCGCCACAGCAGCTCGGGCACCCGGGGCACCTGGAAGGCGTAGACGTACCAGGACCGCAGCCCCTGCCCGGCGGCCTGGGCCAGGCTGCGGCCGGTGGGCCGGCGCAGCCGGGAGCTCAGCCACAGTCCGAAGTGGTCCAGCCCGGGGCCGGAAATACTGGTGAACGAGGCGAGGCCGCCGCGCAGCCGGGGCGAGGTGGCGAACTCCCAGCCCTGGACCGAACCCCAGTCGTGGCCGACCAGGTGGACCGGGCCGTAGGGGGCGAGTGCGTCGAGGACGGCCAGGAGGTCGTCCTCCAGCCGTTCCAGGAGGTAGTTCTCGGTGCACGGCGCGGGCGCGGTGGACTGCCCCGCGCCCCGCACGTCGTAGGCGACCACGTGGTAACGGTCGGCCAGGCGGCCCATCACCGGTTCCCAGACCTGCTTGCAGTCGGGGTAGCCGTGCAGGAACAGCAGCGTGGGCCTGGTGGCATCACCGGCCTCGACCACGGCCAGCTCCACATCGCCTGCGGACACTCGGTGCTCGACAGCCCCGGGGATCATCGTCGTTCCCTTCCGCCTGCGCGGTTCCTGCCATGCGCCAATGTGCCAGTGGCCACTGGCGTGGTCAATGGCTGTGCCGAGGCAATTCATCATCCCATTATTCGAGACAGATCTTCTCACCTGGAGAGACAGTCTCTAGAGTCCAGGACTACGGCACATCTGCTGACGGACCGACAGGGAGACCACCATGAGCGGCAAGGCCACCTACACCCACGGCTTCCACTCGTCCGTGCTGCGCTCGCACAGCTGGCGCACCGCGGCCAACTCCGCCGCCTACCTGGTCCCGGAACTGAAACCGGGTCAGCAGCTGCTGGACGTCGGCTGCGGCCCCGGCACCATCACCGCCGACCTGGCCCGACTGGTGGCGCCGGGCCGGGTCACCGCCGTGGACAGCTCCGCCGAGGTACTGGCGCAGGCCGAGCGGGCGGCGGCGGAGGCCGGGGTCGACGGGATCGTCTTCGCCACCGCCGACGTGCATGCGCTGCCCTACCCGGACGACTCCTTCGACGTGGTCCACGCCCACCAGGTGCTGCAGCACGTCGCCGACCCGGTGCAGGCGCTGCGGGAGATGCGCCGGGTGTGCCGCCCCGGCGGGGTGGTCGCGGCCCGAGACTCCGACTACGCGGCCTTCACCTGGTTCCCGGCCCGGCCCGAACTGGACGAGTGGAACGCGCTGTACCACCGGGTGGCCCGGAGCAACGGCGGCGAGCCCGAGGCCGGACGGATGCTGCGGTCCTGGGCACGGGCGGCCGGCTTCGAGGAGATCCACTCGGGCTCCGGCACCTGGTGCTACGCGTCCGACGAGGAACGCGCCTGGTGGGGCGGGATGTGGGCGGAGCGGATCACCTCCTCGGGGATCGCCGCGCAGGCTCTGGCCGAAGGCTTCGCCACCGAGGACGAGCTGCGGCGGATCTCGGCCGGGTGGAGCGGGTGGGCCGCCGACCCGGACGGCTGGTTCAGCGTGCTGCACGGTGAGGTGCTCTGTCGGGCTTAGGTACTGTGTCGGGCTTAGGTGGTGCGACTGAACCGCTGCCGGCGAGTCGCACCATCAGGGGCGCGGGGAACCGCGCGGCAGGCGACCCGCGATCAGGAACCCGTCAGCGAACGGAGGGGACGGCCAGCGTCACGGTCAGGCCGCGGGGTTCGTTGGGGGAGAACTCCAGCGAGCCCCCCGAGGCGGCCAGCAGGGTCCTGGCGATGGAGAGCCCCAGGCCGGAGCCGTCCACGTTCTGGTGGCGCGGACTGCGCCAGAAGCGGTCGCCGATCCGGCCCAGCTCCTCCTCGGTCAGCCCCGGCCCCGCGTCCCGGACCGCCACCGCGACCCGCCCGGGGCCGGGCCCGTCCAGCACCGCCACCCGCACCCGGTCGCCCTCGGGGGTGAACTTGAGGGCGTTGTCGATCACCGCGTCCAACGCGCTGCCGAAGGCGACCGGGTCGGCGAGGCCGAGCAGCGGGCCGGCCGGCTCCTCGAAGTCCAGGCCGACCCCGCGCTCGCCGGCCAGCGCGGTCCAGCCCTCGACGCGTACCGCGGCGAGCGCGGACAGGTCCGTGGGCTCGGCGCCGTGGCCGGCGTGCTCCGCGACGGCCAGGCCGAGCAGGTCGTCCAGCACCGAGGCCAGCCTGCGCCCCTCGACCCGGACCCCGGCCAGCTCGTCCTCGTGGCCCTCCGGCAGCTCCATGCCCATCGCCTCGACCCGAAGCATCAGCGCCGCCAGCGGATTGCGCAGTTGGTGCGAGGCGTCCGCGACGAAGGCCCGCTGCTGGTCCAGCACCTGCTCGACATGGTCCGCCATCTCGTTGAACGCGCGGGCCAGCCGCCGCAGTTCGGGCGGCCCGCCGGCCGGGGCGACCCGGGAGGCCAGCCGGCCGGTGGCGATGTCATGGGTCACCTTGTCCAGGTCCTGGACCGGTCGCAGCACCCAGCCGGTGAGCAGCACCGCGGCCGCGACGGCCACCAGGACCGCGCCCGCCTCGCCCCCGGCCAGCAGCAGCCAGCCGCGCAGGATCCGCGCGTCCAGCGCCCCGGTCGGCGACTCGGTGACCACCACGGCGACCACGTCGCCGTCCCAGACCACCGGCGAGGCGACCACCAGCTCACGGTGCGACTGCCAGGGCCACGCCTGCGCCGGGTCATGGCTGCGCCGGCCGTCCAGTGCCTCCAGGAAGGCCTGCGCGGACTCCCCCTGGGCGGCGTCGCTCCATTCGGCCGGGTCGGCGGTGACCGGCTTTCCGGAGAGCCCGAACACGCCCGCCTTGATGCCGTAGACGTTGTAGTAGCGGCGCAGCTCCGTGGTCAGGGTGGAAAGCTGCTCCTGCGCCGTCGGCGTGCCGGACTGGCCGACCGGGTTCTGGGCCAGCGCGGCGAAGCGCGCGGTGTCGTCGATCCGGTCCACCACCAGGCGCTGCTGCTCCGCCGCAGCCTCACTGATGGCGAGCGGAAGTCCCAGGGCGATCAGCACACAGGCCATCAGGGCCAGCAGGATGCCGAGCAGGCGGGTACGCATCAACCAGCGGCCGGGGCGGCCGGCGGTCCGGGCCGTTGCTGCGGGTCGCTCGGGGGCGCGGCCGCCCCGGCCGGCTCGACGACCAGCCGGTAGCCGACCCCGCGCACCGTCTCGATCAGCGAGGGGACGGCGAGCTTCTGCCGCAGCGAGGCGACATGGACCTCCAGGGTCCGCGAGGTGCCCTCCCAGCTGCTGCGCCAGACCTCGCTGATGATCTGCTCGCGCCGGATCACCACCCCCGGGCTCTGCGCCAGCAGCGCCAGCAGGTCGTACTCCTTGCGGGTCAGCGGCACGTCCCGGTCGTGCACCAGGGCCTTGCGGGCCGCCGGGTCCAGCCGCAGGCCGCAGGAGCGGCTGATCCGGTCGGCGGTGGTCTCGGCCGGGCGCGCCTGGTCGGCGGCGGGCTGCGGAGCCGTGCCGCGCCGGGCCACCGCGTGGATCCGGGCCAGCAGCTCGCCCATGTCGTAGGGCTTCACCACATAGTCGTCGGCGCCGAGGTTCAGTCCGTGGATCCGGGAGTTGATGTCCGACCGGGCGGTGACCATGATCACTGGAATGCCTCCGCGCCGCCGGATCTGGCCGCAGACGTCGAAGCCGTCCCGGTCGGGAAGCCCCAGGTCCAGCAGCACCACCCGGTACGGGCCGCGCCCGTCCGGCACCAGCGCGTCCAGCGCCTCGTTGCCGGTCCTGGCGTGGCGCACTTCGAAGCCGTGCTTGGTCAGCACGGCCACCAGCGCCGCGGCCACATGGTCGTCGTCCTCGACAAGGAGCAGGCGCACGGTCGACTCCTCTGTTCAGCGGTCGGCGGGAGACCGGTACCGGGCATTCCCATGTACCCCATCCCGGTTGTGCCCCCGCGGTCAAGAGGATGTCCCGGTGAGTGCACGGACCGTTACCGAGCTGCGATGAACGTCACGGCCCGGGGCGGCGGCCGGTTCCTCAAATCCCGCTCAGATAGTCGGCACCACCCCCGCGAGCAGGCATATCGTCTGAAGTGATCAACAGAGAACAGGGGGGCACGAGGTGCGCGAGGCCGTTCAGCAGGAGGGCACGAGCCTGGTCACCCTGCGCGGCGTCAGCAAGCGCCACGGGCTGGTGCAGGTGTTGCACGAGATCGACCTGGACCTCTGCCCGGGAGAGGTGGTCGCCGTACTGGGACCGGTCGGCGCCGGGAAGTCGACCCTCTTCCGGGCCATCAACGGGGCCGAGCGGATCGATTCGGGGAGCATCAGCGTGGAGGGCCGCAAGCCGCTCCCCCGGCGGCGCCTGCTGCCGGGCCTGCGCCGCCCGGCGGCGGAGCCCGGGGAGCTGGTCGAGCACCGGACCGTGCTGCAGAACGTGGCACGGGGACAGACCTGGCTGCGGCGGCTGACCCAGGCCGAGGCCGCCCGCCGGGCGCAGGCGCTGCTGGAACGGGTGGGCGCGGGCGACTGTGCGGCCCGCTACCCCGGGGAGCTGACCGGCGGGCAGCGCCAGCTGGTCTCGCTGGCCCGGGCTCTGGCTGCCAATCCCCGGTTGCTGCTGCTGGACGAGCCGTGCGGCTCCCGCTCCCCCGCCGTACTGCGCGGTCTCGCCGCCGACGGCACGGCCGCGCTGCTCGCCACCGACGACCCCGCCTTCGCGCGCGCCGCGGCGGACCGGGTCCTCTTCATGGTCGGCGGACGCATCACCGAACGCGGCACCCCGGAGGAGTTCTTCACCACTCCGCGCACCGCCCGGGCCCGTGACTTCCTGGCAGGTGGGGCGAGCGGGGGCGCGCAGCGCTGACGTTCCCGCCGGGGCGGGCGCGGCGTGGGCGCGGGTCGGCCGCGCCACGAACCGGCGTACCCCCGAAGCTGCTTGACGCCGCACCAGGCGATCTGTTGCAGTGACTCCATGACCGGTCCTGCCCGCACCGGAAGTACGGCGCCCGCCGGCCTCCAGGCGGCGGGCGGCCCCGTCGGAGTCGAGAGGCAGCCGTGGACCCCGTGATCATCGTCGGCGCCGGCCCGGTCGGGCTGGCGCTGGCTCTGGCGCTCGCCCGCCACCAGGTGCCCACCGTCGTCCTGGACGACGGCGCCGGGGTCTCCCCCGAGGGGGCGCGCTCAACGGTGCTGCGCGCCGACACCACGGAGTTCCTCACCAGGATCGGCTACCACCGGGTCGCCGCCGACGGCCGCGCCTGGACCTCCTGGCGGACCCTGCGGCGCAACCGCGAGCTGCTGCACCTGCCGCTGCCCGACGACGAACTGCTGCACCTGGCCCAGCACCGGCTGGAGCGCGGGCTGCGCGACGCCGTCTCGGCCACCCCGCTGATCGACCTGGTCCACGACTCGCCGGTCAGCGAGATCGAGCAGGACGACGACGGCGTCAGCGTGCACGCCCGGCGGACCTGGTGGCGCGGCAGCCATCTGGTGGGCTGCGACGGCCCCCGGTCCACCGTGCGCAAGCAGCTGAGGCTCCGCTTCCCCGGACGCACCGCCGCCGACCACTACGCCGTCGCCACGGTCCGGGTCGACCTGCCGTTCCCGGGCGAGGCCCGGCTGCACCGGGACCCGCACAGCGACCGGGCCCAGATCAGCCGCGAGGTCACCGCACGCCCGCTGCCGGACGGCGTCTGGCGGCTCGACTGGCGGCTGCCGGTCCAGCACCCCGCGCTCACCCCCGACGCCCTGGTCGAGCAGCTCCAGGCCACGCTGGCCAGCTGGCACGAGGGCACCCTGCCCGGCTACGAGCTGGTCACCACCGCCGACTACACGGTGCAGCAGCGGCTGGCCACCCGCTTCCAGGTCGGCCGGGTGTTCCTGGCCGGGGACGCGGCGCACCTGCTCGGCGCACTCGGCATGCAGAACCTGGACGAGGGCCTGCGCGACGCCGACAACCTGGCCTGGAAGCTCGCCCTGGTCTGGCACAACTGCGCCACCGACCGCCTGCTGACGACCTATCAGCAGGAGCGCCGCAGCTCGGTGATCGCCCGGCTGCGGGCGGTGGACCAGGCCATGCCGCTGCTCGAACCGGCCACCCCGCTGCTGGAGGCCCGACGCAGCGTGCTCTCCGGATCGCTGCGCCGCAACGCCACCCTGCTGTCCGACGGGACCCTGGGGCGCGGGCGGCTGGGCGCGGCCCCGGCCTACCCCGGGCGCAACCGCCCGTCGCTGAGCCCGGCCCTGTCGCCGACCAGCCCGGGAGTGCTGGTCCCCGACGTCCCGGTGGTGACCCCGGACGGGTCCACCGACCGGCTGCGGGCCAGGCTGGGCCGGGGGTTCCTGGTGGTGCTGGTCGCGCCGGGCACCGGGGTGTGGGCCGTCGAGCACTGGCTCGGCGCCGGACTGATGCCGCAGCTCAGCGAGGCCACCAGGGCCCTGCCGCTGCCCGCCGAACTGCTGGTCACCGAGGACTATCCGTCCGCGCCTCCGCACACCGTGCTGCTGATCCGCCCGGACGGGCACCTGGTCGCCGCGCTCCGCGGCTGCCGCCCGGACGACCTGTGGGCACTGGCCGACCGGGCCCGTGGCGGCTCCGCCGAACTGCCGACCCCGCGGGCCGGCGCGGCGGCGCAGCCCGCCGACGCCCGGGTCGCCGGCGACCGGGCCCGGGCCTGAGCCGCGCCGCGTGGCGCCGACAGCCCCGCAGCAACCGGGCAGCCCGGCGATCCCGGGCCGTACCTGCGGTATCTGACGGACGATCAGTATTGACGATCACCCTGCTCCGTGCTTCACTGGCGCCCATGCGGCAGCAGTGCAGGTGGCTACGGCCACTCGGAGTTTCGGCGGAGGGCTCGGGTGTCGCCCCCCGGGACGTCGGAGTGCTGCCCCTGACCGGTGCGACCAGCGTCCGTCTGGTCCGCCGCGCCCATCTGGACCTGGTCCGGTACGTAGGCGCCATCTGTACGGCCGGCTAGCAGCCGTCCTGCCCCGGTAGATCCAGAACCGCACCTGTCGCGGCCGCTTCGCCGCATCCTCGCACCCGCCCCGGTCCCGGGGTCGGCGTGCCGTACCCCCGCACTCCCGCAGGACCCGCTGCGGTACCCGAACGCGTCCGTGCGCAGCGCCGCGCGCCGCTTTCGCGTACCCGGCCGCCTCCACACCCCAGGATGCCCGCCATGTCGATCACCCCTACCCGCACCGAGGCTCTTCGCGCCAAGGCCCCGGCACCCACCCTCGCCGAGATGCTGGACTTCGCCAGGACCACCGCCACCGATCCCGAACTGCTGGCGCGGCTGCCGCTGGACCCCGGGCAGCGCACCTGGGTCCGGTTGGCGGGTCCGCTCGGCAGCGAGGCCTGGCTGATCGGCTGGCCGCCCGGGTCGGAGACCGGCTGGCACGACCACGGCGGCTCCAGCGGGGCGTTCGTCACGGCCGACGGCGAGCTCAGCGAGCTGTCGCTGGGGCTGCCCATCCCCACCGACGGCTGGCGCAGCCTGGAGCTCGAGGAAGGGGTCGACCGGCAGCGCAGTCTGCCCCAGGGGCGGGGGCGGTCCTTCGGGCCGCACCATGTGCACCAGGTGATCAACCCCTCCGAGGAGCGGCACGCCGTCTCGGTGCACTGCTACTACCCGCCGCTGCCCAGACTGCGACGCTATGAGCGCAGCGGCGACGTGCTGCGGCTGGCGCTGGTCGAGATCCCCGAGGAGTGGTGACGTATGGCGGTCGGCATCGATGAACTGCTGGAACGCGAGCGCGGGCATTTGCGCCGGCTGACCCCCGCGGAGGCCGCGGCGGCCGTGTCGGAGTCCGGGGCGGTGCTGGTGGACATCCGCTACGCAGCCCTCCGGGAGCGGGACGGCACCGTCCCGGGCGCACTGGTGGTGGAGCGCAACGAACTGGAGTGGCGGCTGGACCCGCTGTGCGAGTACCGGCTCCCCGAGGCGACCGGGCACGACCTGCAGGTCATCGTGGTCTGCAACGAGGGCTACGCCTCCAGCCTGGCGGCCCGCTCGCTCCAGGCCCTGGGGCTGGCGCGGGCCACGGACCTGATCGGCGGGTTCCAGGCGTGGGCCGCGGCGGGGCTTCCGGTCACGGCACCGAGCCGGTCCTGACGGCGTTCGGCTGCGGATCGTAGGTGGCCGGTCGCGCAGCTCCCCGCGCCCCTGGGGGTATGCAACCGGCTCGGTTGCACAAGCCAGGGCCCCGGGGAAATGCGCGCCCGGCCAGGCAGGCGCCGCACCCGAATGACACAAGAACCCCCGCTACCGGGCGAACTCGGTCGCCCTGCTCTCTCTGATCACGGTGATCCGGATCTGCCCGGGGTAGGTGAGCTCCTCCTCCACCTGCTTGGCCACATCCCTGGCGATCACCTGCGCCTGGAGGTCGTCCACGGCCTCCGGCAGCACCATCACCCGGACCTCGCGTCCGGCCTGCATGGCGAAGACCTTGTGCACGCCCTCGTGCCGGCGGGCGATCTGCTCCAGCCGCTCCAGCCTGCGGGCGTAGAGCTCCAGCGACTCCCGGCGCGCGCCGGGCCGCCCCCCGGAGCAGGCGTCCGCCGCCTGGGTCAGCACCGCCTCGACGGTCTGCGGGTCGACCTCGTTGTGGTGCGCCTCTATCGCGTGGACGACCTCGTCGGCCTCGCCGTAGCGGCGGGCCAGTTCGGCCCCGATCAGCGCGTGGCTGCCCTCCACCTCATGGGTGACTGCCTTGCCCACGTCGTGGAGCAGCGTGCAGCGCTTCACCAGTACCGGATCCACCCGCAGCTCGGCGGCCATCATCCCGGCGATATGGGCCGACTCGACCAGGTGCCCCAGTACGTTCTGGCCGTATGAAGTGCGATAGCGGAGCCGCCCCAGCAGCCGCAGCAGTTCGGGGTGCACCTCGCCGACCCCGATCTCGGCGAGCGCGTCCTCGGCCGCACGCCGGCACTGCCGCTCCACCTCGGCCAGGCTGCGCTCGTACTCCTCCTCGATCCGCAGCGGCTGGATCCTGCCGTCGGCGACCAGCGCCTCCAGGGTCAGCCGGCCGACCTCCCGGCGCACCGGGTCGAAGCAGGACAGCAGCACGGAGGCGGGGGTGTCGTCGATGACCAGGTTGACCCCGGTGACCGACTCGAAGGAGCGGATGTTGCGGCCCTCGCGGCCGATGATCCGGCCCTTCATGTCGTCGCCCGGCAGCCGCACCGTGGCGACCACCGACTCGGCGGTCTGCTGGGCGGCGACCCGCTGGACCGCCGTGGCGACGATCTCCCTGGCCCGGGCCTCGCCCTCGGCGCGGGCCCGGCGCTCTATCTCACGGACTGTGCGGACCGCCTCCCGTTTGGCCTGCTCCTCGGCCGCGTGCACGATCTCCGCCCTGGCCTGGGCGCCGCTGAGACCGGCCACCTGCTCCAGGGCCAACCGCCGCTCGGCCTCCGCCATGGCCGCCTCGGCCCGAAGCTCCTCACGCTGCCTGGCCAGGACGGCCTGGATCTCGGCAGCGTCGACCGCACAGGCGTGCAGCCGCCGCTGCTCCTCGTCCAGCCGCCGTTCGCGCTCGGTGCTTCGGAGCTCGCGGCGCTCCCACTCGATGCGCAGGCGACGGCGATGGGTGAAGGCGCCGAACACAATCACAGCCAGGGTCGCTGCCAGGGCCAGACCGGCCAGGACGACAAGCGCGATCTCCATGGGCCCTCCCTCACTGAAGGCGAGGCTACGGGCGGGTTACGAAACGGTCAAGATAGCGATCAGATCTGACCATTCGTCACCAGCCCATTCACATAACCTCCTTGCCCCGTCCTCCGGGCATTCACTCCAACCGGCCCTCTTCTCCCTCTTCCTGTTCCTCCCGGTCCAGCGCGGTACGGACCACCCGCAGCGCCAACCCCTCCGAGTAGCCGCGCCGGGCGAGCATCCCGGCGAGGCGCCGGATCCGGACCTGCCGCTCCAGCCCCCGGGTCGAACGGAGTTTGCGTTCGACCAGCTCACGAGCCGTCTCCGCCTCCTGCTCCGGATCGAGCTGGGCGACGGCCTCGGCCACCACTCCGTTGTCCACTCCCCGGCTGCGCAGCTCCATCGCCAGCGCCCGCCGGGCCAGGCCCCGGCCCCGGTGCCGCGACTCGACCCAGGCCCCGGCGAAGGCGCTGTCGTCGATCAGCCCGACCTCCTCGTAACGGTCGAGCACCTCCTGGGCGACGTCGTCCGGGATCTCCCGCTTGCGCATCGCATCGGCGAGCTGCTTGCGGGTCTTCGCGGAACCGGTGAGCAGCCGCAGGCACACCGCCCGCGCCCGGGTGGCAGGGTCCGCGGACTCGGCGGAATCGCCCGCCGACCCGCGTCCGGTGGCAGTCCCGACCTCGCCGCCGGTCGCGGCAACCGTCCCGTACCCGGCCTCGTCATCCTCTTCGTACTCGTCCGGACCGGCGTCGACCCCGGCAGCGGCGGGGAGGAGGTCGAACCCCTCCCCGCCGTCACCACTCGCGCACCAGTCGCGCGGCCCCCAGGCCTCGCGCGTGGACGTCCGCGCCGACCGCTCGGGCCGCTCCGGTTGCTGCCCGGCCACCCTCAGGCCTTGGCCGCCGGCACCGGTTCTGCCGCGGCAGCCGGGACCACCGGGGCGGCCGCGGTCGCCGGAGTCGCCGGAGCGGCAGGCGCCGCCGCGGCGGCGGCCGCCTTCTCCGCCCTGGCCTTGCTGGCGCGGGTGGTGACCGGCTTGACCACCGGGGTGATCTCCTTCACCGCGGGCTCGGCGGAACCCTCGACCTTGCGCGGGCCGACGCCCAGCTTCTCCTTGATCTTGTTCTCGATCTCGTCGGCCAGCTCGGGGTTGTCCCGCAGGAAGTTGCGGGCGTTCTCCTTGCCCTGGCCCAGTTGGTCGCCCTCGTAGGTGTACCAGGCACCCGCCTTGCGGACGAAGCCCTGCTCCACGCCCATGTCGATCAGGCCGCCCTCGCGGCTGATGCCCTGGCCGTAGATGATGTCGAACTCGGCCTGCTTGAACGGCGAGGCGACCTTGTTCTTGACGACCTTGACCCGGGTGCGGTTGCCGACCGCCTCGGTGCCGTCCTTCAGGGTCTCGATCCGGCGGATGTCCAGCCGCACCGAGGCGTAGAACTTCAGCGCCCGGCCACCGGTGGTGGTCTCCGGGGAGCCGAACATCACGCCGACCTTCTCGCGGAGCTGGTTGATGAAGATCGCGGTGGTCTTGGACTGGCTGAGCGCACCGGTGATCTTGCGCAGCGCCTGGCTCATCAGCCGGGCCTGCAGACCGACGTGCGAGTCGCCCATCTCGCCCTCGATCTCGGCGCGGGGCACCAGCGCCGCCACCGAGTCGATGACGATCAGGTCGACCGCGCCGGAACGGATCAGCATGTCGGTGATCTCCAGCGCCTGCTCGCCGGTGTCCGGCTGGGAGACCAGCAGCGCGTCGGTGTCCACGCCGAGCTTCTTGGCGTAGTCGGGGTCGAGCGCGTGCTCGGCGTCGATGAAGGCGACGATGCCGCCGGCCTTCTGCGCGTTGGCCACCGCGTGCAGGGTGAGCGTGGTCTTGCCGGAGGACTCCGGCCCATACACCTCCACCACCCGGCCGCGCGGCAGGCCGCCGACGCCGAGGGCGATGTCCAGCGCGATCGAGCCGGTCGGGATGACCTCGATCGGGGCGCGCGTCTCGTCACCGAGGCGCATCACCGAGCCCTTGCCGAACTGCCGTTCAATCTGGGCGAGCGCGGTCTCGAGGGCCCGCTCGCGGTCATTCGCTGCCATGGATTCCGTCCTGGGGGTCTGTGCTGAGCGCTTCATCACCAAAGACGCTAGCGCGCACCACTGACAATCGGCCGCCGTGCGGACCCGGGCCTGTGGACAACTCGCCGCCTCTCAGTATAGAGAACATCAGTTCGATTCATCCGCAGGGCCACCAGCCACTCCTCCCTGCTCACCCCGATCACGGTCCTGAGCTGCACCTTCCCCCACGGCTCCGGCGCGTCGCCCACCCCGCGCGCCCGTCCGGAGATCGGCACCACCTCGTAGAAACCGCACCGATCAGCGCAGCGAGGCCGGAACCTCCATCACGGCGCAGACCACCCGCCACACGTCCTTGGCCTCCCAGCCCGCGTCCAGGGCCTGCTGCACCGTGCGGCCGCCCAGCTCGGTCATCACATGGTCCCGCGCGAAGCTCTCCGCGTAGGCCGAACCGAAGTGGGCGTCCATCCTCTTCCAGAACTCCGTCAAGCGCATGGCGTCCAGTATCGGCTAACGGGTCGGCAGTTCGACCATCCCGTAGCCGTAGTACGCCGCACCCGGGCAGTCGCCGCCGCCCACCTTCCCGGAGGGGCACTGCACCGGCAGCGCCCCCTGCTCCAGCCGCCGGACCAGCCCGGCACTGCTGTCACCCGGGTGCAGCGCCGCCTCCACCGCCGCGGCGCCGCTGACATGGGCGGCGGCCATCGAGGTGCCGGCCAGTGCCGCGTAGCCGCCGCCGGGCCAGTCGGACACCACCGACTGGCCGGGGCCGCCGTCGGGGTCGCCGCCCGGCGCGGCCAGCTGAACCCGGCCCTCGCCCCAGTTGGAGTAGCCGGCCAGGCTGCCGTCGGCGGTCACGGCGGTCACGTCGACCACGCCGGGCAGGCCGCCGGGGAGGCGGATGCACTCCGCCCCGAGGCGGCGGTCCGGCTGCGGCGAGCCGTCGGCGTGGTCGTTCGGGCTGCGGTCGTCGGTGCGGGGCGCGCCCAGGTCCTGGGCGTCGTTGCCGGCCGAGGCGACCACCACGGCTCCGCGCTGCTGGGCGTAGCGCACCGCCCGGCCGACGGCGGCGGTGATCGCGGCCTGGTCCGGGTCCTCGGGGCAGTTGTACTTCCACGGGTCGGAGAAGTAGCTGTCGTTGATCACCCGGGCCCCGTGGTCGGCCGCCCAGAGGAAGCCGCAGACCATGTTCTCGCCGTAGTACTGCCCGGCCGGGCCCAGCAGGCGCACGGCGGCGATCCGCACGCCCGGGGCTACCCCGACCACGCCGTCACCGACCCGGTCGGCGGCGATGATGCCGCTGACATGGGTGCCGTGGCCGCTCTCCCCCACCGCCGGGTCGGGCCGCCAGGCCCCGGGCCTGGTGTCCGGGCTGCCGGTGGCGCAGGAGGCCGACCGGCTGGTGTCCACGGCCTGGCGCAGGTCCGGATGGGTGTCGTCGACCCCGGAGTCGAGCACCGCGACCACGGTGCCGCGCAGCGCGGCGGCGGAGGGGAGCGGGCCGCCGCCCAGCATCCGCTGGTTCCACTGCGGCTGCCCGTCCGGATCGGGCGCGGGCGGGGTGTCGTCCTGCTTCAGCTTTTCGGAGAGCGACCCCCCGCTCGGGAGTGCGTCCTGGGCGGACCGGGCCTGGCCGGACGCCCCCTGCCCGGAGGCGCCGGTGGTGAGCGAACCGGAGACCCCGGTCCCCGCTCCGGCGCCGGGGTCGACGAACGGGGCGGTCCGGCTCGCACCGGCGACCAGCACGCCCGGCTCCCGGCGCACCCTGGCGGCGAAATCCGTGCCGACCGAGTACGCCAACAGCGTGCCGATCCGGGGGTACTCGGCGGCCACCCGGCCGCCGTCGGCGTGTACCGCCCGCTCCAGGGACGGCATCGCCCCGGGACCGTTCTGACGGCCCACCACCAGGTAGCTGAGGGAGAGCCGGGCGTCGGCGGAGTCATAGGGGACCGCTCCGCCCAGCAGCACCCCCGCCAGCGCCAGCACGGCGGCGCAGCGGGCGAGCCCTGCGGCGCGACTCGCGCCGCGGCCCGCGCCCCACTCCTCGCTCACTGCACGCACGCATGGCCTCCAGATGAGAAAGCCCTGGTCGTCACGGTGTGGCCAGGGATATTCATACGATATGAGCGGATATGGGATCTCGCTCGCCCTGATCCGCCGCCCAGCGGTCACACGCCGCGTTGTCAGTGCCGCGGTGCAGGATGGTGGGCATGGCCGGTCCCGAGCCCCGCACCCCTGCCAGCAGCGACCCCGCCCAGCCGGCGGCCGACCCGCTGGCGGGCTTCGGCGCGCCCGCGCGCGAGTGGTTCCACGGGGCCTTCCCCGCGCCGACCGCCGCCCAGGCCGGCGCCTGGCGCGCCATCGGCGAGGGCTCCGACGTGCTGGTGGTGGCGCCGACCGGGTCCGGCAAGACCCTCGCGGCCTTCCTCTCCGCCCTGGACCGGCTCTCGGTCACCCCGCCGCCGGCCGAGTCCAGGAAGCGCTGCCGGGTGCTCTATGTGTCACCGCTCAAGGCGCTGGCGGTCGACGTCCAGCGCAATCTCCGCGCCCCGCTGGCGGGTCTGCGCCAGGCCGCCACCCGGCTGGGGCTGCCCGAGCCGGAGATCGAGGTGGGCATCCGCTCGGGCGACACCCCGGCGGCCGAGCGGCGGCGTTTCGCCACCCATCCGCCGGACATCCTGATCACCACCCCCGAGTCGCTCTTCCTGATCCTCACTTCGGCCGCCCGGGAGGCGCTGCGCGGCGTGGAGACGGTGATCCTGGACGAGGTGCACGCCGTGGCCGGGACCAAGCGCGGCGCGCACCTGGCACTCACCCTGGAACGGCTCGACCGGCTGCTGCCCGCCCCGGCCCGGCGGATCGGCCTGTCCGCCACCGTGCGCCCGGTCGACGAGGTGGCGCGATTCCTCAGTCCGCAGCGCAAGGTGACGATCGTTCAGCCGCCCTCCGAGAAGCGCTTCGACCTCTCCGTGGTGGTCCCGGTCGAGGACCTCGGCGAGCTCTCGGGCGGCAGGCCCGGCACCGAGGAGCCGGAGAAGAACAGCTCGATCTGGCCCCATGTCGAGGAGCGGATCACCGACCTGGTCCAGGAGCACCGCTCCACCATCGTCTTCGCGAACTCCCGCCGCCTCGCCGAACGCCTCTGCGGGCGGCTCAACGAGATCGCCTTCGAGCGGACCACCGGCGAATCGCTCGCCGACGTGCACACCCCCGCCCAACTGATGGCCCAGTCCGGGGTGAACAAGGCCGCCCCGCCGGTGCTGGCCAGGGCGCACCACGGCTCCGTCTCCAAGGAGCAGCGCGCCGACGTCGAGGAGCAGCTGAAGTCCGGACGGCTCCCGGCCGTGGTCGCCACCTCCAGCCTGGAGCTGGGCATCGACATGGGCGCGGTCGACCTGGTGGTCCAGGTCGAGTCGCCGCCCTCGGTCGCCTCCGGGCTGCAGCGGGTCGGCCGCGCCGGGCACCAGGTCGGCGCGGTCTCCACCGGGGTGGTCTTCCCCAAGTACCGGGGCGACCTGGTGCAGGCCGCCGTGGTGGTGGAGCGGATGCGCAGCGGCGCCATCGAGGCGCTGCGGATCCCGCGCAATCCGCTGGACGTGCTGGCCCAGCAGATCGTCGCGGTCACCGCGATGGACAGCTGGGACGTGGACGAGCTGCTGGCCATGGTCCGCCGGGCCGCGCCGTTCGCCGCGCTGCCCCAGTCGGCGTTCGAGGCCGTGCTGGACATGCTCGCCGGGCGCTACCCCTCCGACGCCTTCGCCGAGCTGCGCCCCCGGATCGTCTGGGACCGCGTCGCGGGCACGGTCACCGGACGGCCCGGCGCCCAGCGGCTGGCGGTCACCTCCGGCGGCACCATCCCGGACCGCGGCCTGTTCGCCGTCTTCCTGGCCGGCCAGGACCCCAAGAAGGGGGGCGGCCGGGTCGGGGAGCTGGACGAGGAGATGGTCTACGAGTCGCGGGTCGGCGACGTCTTCACCCTCGGCACCTCGTCCTGGCGGATCGAGGACATCACCCATGACCGGGTGCTGGTCTCCCCCGCGCCGGGCGTCCCCGGCAAGCTGCCGTTCTGGCACGGCGACTCCCTGGGCCGCCCGCTGGAGCTGGGCCGGGCGCTGGGCGCCTTCCTGCGCGAACTCGGAGGGCTGAGCCCCGAGGCCGCGACCGACAGACTGCACGGCGCCGGGCTGGACGACTGGGCCGCGTCCAATCTGCTCGCCTACCTGGCCGAGCAGCGCCAGGCCACCGGACACCTCCCGGACGACCGCACCATCGTGGTCGAGCGGTTCCGCGACGAACTGGGCGACTGGCGGATCGTGGTGCACTCCCCCTTCGGCGCCCAGGTGCACGCCCCCTGGGCGCTGGCGCTGGGGGCCCGGCTGGCCGAGAAGCACGGCCTGGACGCCCAGGTGATGCACGCCGACGACGGCATCGTGCTGCGGCTGCCGGACGCCGACCTGATGGACTTCCCGGCGGACTTCGCCGACCCCGGCGCGCTCGACGCACCCGCCGCGACCGCCGCCGACGAAGCCCCCATCGGTGCCGAGGCCACCGTGTTCGACCCGGGGCAGATCGAACAGACCGTCACCGACCAGGTCGGCGGCTCGGCCCTGTTCGCCTCCCGCTTCCGCGAGTGCGCCGCCCGCGCCCTGCTGCTGCCCCGCCGCAGCCCGGGCCGGCGCACCCCGCTCTGGCAGCAGCGCCAGCGCTCGGCGCAGCTGCTCCAGGTGGCCAGTGAGTTCGGGTCCTTCCCGATCGTGCTGGAGGCCGTCCGCGAGTGCCTCCAGGACGTCTTCGACGTGCCCGGCCTGGTCGAGCTGATGGGCGACATCGAGTCGCGCCGGGTCCGCATGGTCGAGGTGACCACCCCGGAGCCGTCGCCGTTCGCCCGCTCGCTGCTGTTCGGCTACGTCGCCCAGTTCCTCTACGAGGGGGACTCCCCCCTCGCCGAGCGCCGCGCCGCCGCGCTCGCCCTGGACTCACGGCTGCTCGCCGAACTGCTCGGCCAGGCCGAGCTGCGTGAACTGCTGGACCCGGCGGTACTGGCCGAGCTGGAGGCCGAGCTCCAGCGGCTCACCCCGGACCGGCGGATCAAGGACGCCGAGGGCCTGGCCGACGCCCTGCGGCTGCTCGGCCCGCTGTCCGACGCCGAGCTCGCCGAGCGGGGCTGCGCCGCCGACTGGCCGCCGCAACTGGAGGCCGCCCGTCGGATCATCGCCGTCAGGATCGCCGGCGAGCAGCGCTGGGCCGCGATCGAGGATGCCGGACGGCTCCGCGACGCCCTGGGCGCCCCGCTGCCCGTGGGCGTTCCCGAGGCCTTCACCGAGCCGGTCAAGGACCCCCTCGGCGACCTGCTGGCGCGGCATGCCCGCACCCACGGCCCGTTCACGGTTCATGACGCCGCGGCCCGGTTCGGGCTCGGCCCGGCGGTGGTCCAGGGCACCCTGCAACGGCTGGCCGCACACGGCCGGGTGGTCCAGGGCGAGTTCCGCCCCGGCGGCTCCGGGGTGGAGTGGTGCGACGCCGAGGTGCTGCGGCGGCTGCGGCGGCGCTCGCTGGCCGCACTGCGGCACGAGGTGGAGCCGGTGCCGCCGCGGGCGCTGGCCGCCTTCCTGCCGCAGTGGCAGCACCTGGGGTCGCACCGGCTGCGCGGCATCGACGGCCTGCTGCGGGCGGTCGAGCAGCTGCAGGGCTCACTGGTGCCCGCCTCGGCGCTGGAGCGCATGGTGCTGCCGTCCCGGGTCGCCGACTACAGCCCGGCCATGCTGGACGAGCTCACCGCCTCCGGCGAGGTGCTCTGGAGCGGCGCCGGAGCGCTGCCCGGCAAGGACGGCTGGATCACCCTGGCCCCGGCCGACACCGCGCCGCTGCTGCTCCCCGCCGCACTGCCGCTGGAGCAGACACCGCTGCACCGGGCCGTACTGGCGGCGCTGGCGCCGGGCTACGGCCTGTTCTTCCGGCAGATCGCCGACCACGTCCAGCAGCAGGGCCTGACCGCCACCCCGGCGGAGCTGGCCACCGCGCTGTGGGATCTGGCCTGGGCCGGCCGGCTGACCAATGACACCCTCGCTCCGCTGCGGGCCCTGCTGGGCTCCGGACGCACTGCCGGAGCCACCGCCCATCGCGCACCGAGGGCGACGCCGCGCGCCCGCTACGGCAGCGCGCGCCCCGCCGCCCGCAGCTCGTCGCTGCCCACCACGGCCGGGCGCTGGTCACTGCTGCCCGCCCCGGTGGCCGATCCGACCCAGCGCACCCACGCCCTGGCGCAGACCCTGCTGGACCGCCATGGCGTGGTCACCCGGGGCGCGGTGCAGGCCGAGCGGGCGCCCGGCGGTTTCGCCGGGGTGTACCGGGTGCTGACGGCCTTCGAGGAGAACGGCCGCACCAGGCGCGGCTATGCGGTCGAAGGCCTGGGCGCGGCCCAGTTCGCCACCGACGGCGCCATCGACCGGCTCCGCGCCGTCGCGACCCGGCTCCCCGGCGGCGGCACCGAGGACCGGGCTCCCAGCGCGGTCGTACTCGCCGCCGCCGACCCGGCCAACGCCTACGGCGCCGCACTGCCCTGGCCGGAGGCCCCGGCCGGGCAGACCTCGGGCCACAAGCCGGGGCGCAAGGCCGGTTCCCTGGTGGTCCTGCTGGACGGCGAACTGACGGTCTACCTCGAACGCGGCGGCAAGTCGATGCTGTCCTGGGCGCCGGACGAGGCCACCCTGCGAGCGGCCGCGGACGCGCTCACCGGCGCGGTGCACTCGGGCGTCGTCCCCGCCCTCGCCGTGGAACGCATCAACGGCGAGGCCGCACTGACGTCCGCGCTGAGCGCCCCGCTGGAGGCCGCCGGCTTCCACCCGACCCCACGGGGGCTCCGGCTCCGCGCCTGACTGCGGCGTCCGCCTGGTTGATCGCGCAGTTCCGCGCGCCCCTGACCATGTGCAACCGGGCCGGCTGCCGACCCCTGGGGCGCGGGAACTGCGCGACAGGCCGTCCACGATCCGCAGCTAGGAACCGTCCGGAGGCTCCACCGGCGGACGCACCCTACGGCGGGGCCGAAAGCGGGTGCTGTGCACCGGCAGCAGACTCAGTGTCCACCCCCCGGCGAACATCAGCCCCACCCCGCTGCGTGCACTGAGCAGCCCGCTCAGCAACGCGCCCCAGCAGGCGAGGGTCGCCACCGCGGTCGCCCCCCACAGCAGCGGGCTCCGGTGCGGGAATCCACCGGCTATCGAGGGCCTTCTCATTCAGCACCGCCTTGGAGAGCCCGCCAGGAGCGGCGGAGCAGAAATTCCATCGTAGCCAGATACCGACAAAGCGGTCAGATCGCATAAGGCCGATCGATGCACCGATCGATGCACAAAGGGGCGCGCAGCACACAGCAGTGCGCCGGTGACTCCGGGTGGGAGTCACCGGCGCACAGGTGCCGGGGGTCGTCGTCAGGCTGCGACGACGTCCATGGCGCTGGCCTTGGGAACCAGCGACGGCATTCGATCGGGCGCACCGGCGGGTACCGGCACCGGCTCGACCAGGACCGGCCGCACCGGCTCGCCGGCAGCCAGCTCGGCGAGCGAGAGCTCGTCGCTCACCTCACGCATGACCTCGGACATACGCACGTCCAAGGCGTCGCAGATGGCGGAGAGCAGCTCGGAGGAGGCCTCCTTCTGACCGCGTTCCACCTCGGACAGGTAGCCGAGCGAAACCCGGGCGGCGGCAGAGACCTCGCGCAGGGTGCGGCCCTGGCGCTGGCGCTGCCGACGCAGCACGTCACCCAACAGACGACGGAGCAGAATCATCGGTGGCTCCCTCCTTGGACCGCGGCTCGAGACGTCACTGCCCCACCGTACCGCTTGGCCCGCGTCGCGTGCGGGGAGCCCGGTCGTGTTCACTCTGAGCTGTATCCATGGCCCCTCCCCTGCCGTTCGCGGTATGGACGCCGACTGTTTCCGGTCCATCACTTGTTCCTATTCCCGGTGGGACCACCCTCACTAACCCTCCGGACCTTCACTGTTGCCGGATCGCAGTGCCTCGCCCAGCAGCGCGAGGGCGGCCTCCACGGTCCTGCGTCGGATTGTGGCACGCCCCTGTGACAACAGGAGCGAGGAGCGGAATACTCCCTTCGGCCCCGCCACGGCCAGGTGTACGGTGCCCACCGGCTGCCCGTCCTGGGGGTCGGGACCGGCCACTCCGGTGGTGGCGACCCCGTAGTCCGCCCCCATCAGCCGCCGTACGCCCTCGGCCATCTGCTCCGCGACGGCGGGGTCCACCGCTCCCTTCGCGGCGAGCAAGTCCGGGTCCACGCCGAGCACCGAGCCCTTGAGTTCGGTGGCGTAGGCGGTGACCGAGCCCCGGAACGCCCGGGAGGCACCGGGGACGGCGACCAACTCGGCCGCCAGCAGACCGCCGGTCAGCGATTCGGCCACGGCGACCGTCGCACCGGCCGCCACCAGCGCCGCGAGCACCTCCTCGGCCGCGCCGGCAGCGCTCACGAGGAAGCCGCCCGCTCACGCGCCAGCCCGGCCCGGCGCAGCACCACGGCCTGGCGCACGTAGTCGAGCCCGGTACCCACGGTGAGCAGCACCGCGACCCCCATCAGCCAGGCCCGCGCACTCGCCAGCGGTCCGCTGAGCACCAGTACGTACATGCCCACCGCGATGCCCTGGGTGAGGGTCTTCAGCTTGCCGCCGCGACTGGCCGGAATCACCCCGTGCCGGATCACCCAGAACCGCATCAGTGTGATTCCGATCTCACGGACCAGGATGACGATCGTCACCCACCACGGCAGGTCGCCCAGCGCGGAGAGGGCCACCAGCGCCGTGCCCATGATCGCCTTGTCGGCGATCGGGTCCGCGATCTTGCCGAAGTCGCTGACCAGGCCCATCCGCCGGGCCAGCTCACCGTCGAAAAGGTCGGTGATCATGGCGATGGCGAAGGACGCCCAGGCCACCGCGCGCCACTTGGGGTCGTGGCCGCCGTCGGCCAGCAGCAGCGCGGCGAAGACCGGGACGATCAGCAGCCGCAGCATGGTCAGCATATTGGGGATGTTCCACAGGCTGGGCCGGCCCCCGGACTCGTCCCGGACCTCCAGCTGCGGGGTCTTGCCGGCGCCGCCGTCCTGGCCGGCCGTGCTCCTGACGGCCCCGCCTCTGGCTCCCCCCTCGGCGCCTGCGCTCACGCGCCCACCCCGGCAGCCGTCCCCAGCACCTCGGCGATCAGGTCCACACCCTCGCTGGCCACGACCTTGGCCACCAGCAGGTCGCCGACCTTCACCCCGTCCAGTTCCCCGGTCAGCGAGGTGATTCCGTCGGTCTCCGGGGCCTGGTGCTCGGCGCGGCCGATCACCGAGCCGTCGCCGTCGTTCTCCTCGGCGTCCTCGTCGATCGACTCGACCAGGACGGTGACCGTGCTGCCGATCCGCTCCTCGGCGCGCTGCGCGGTCATCTCCTCGGCGAGCCGGCTGATCCGCGCCAGCCGCTCGGCTACCACGTCCTCCGGGAGCTTGCCGTCGTAGTCGGCCGCCTCGGTGCCGTCCTCGTCGGAGTAGCCGAAGACGCCGATGGCGTCCAGCCGGGCGTGGGTGAGGAAGCGTTCCAGCTCGGCCAGGTCCGCCTCGGTCTCGCCGGGGAAGCCGACGATGAAGTTGGAGCGGGCGCCGGCCTCCGGGGCCTTGGCCCGGATCTGGTCCAGCAGCGCCAGGAAGCGGTCGGTGTCGCCGAAGCGGCGCATCCGGCGCAGCACATCGGCCGCCGAGTGCTGGAAGGACAGGTCGAAGTAGGGCACCACGCCGGGGGTCGCGGTCAGCGCGTCGATCAGGCCGGGGCGCATCTCGGCCGGTTGCAGGTAGCTGACCCGGACCCGCTCCAGCCCCTCGATCGCGGCCAGTTCCGGCAACAGCGTCTCCAGCAGCCGGATGTCGCCCAGGTCCTTGCCGTAGGAGGTGTTGTTCTCACTGACCAGCATGATCTCGCGGACCCCCTGCTCGGCGAGCCAGCGGGCCTCGTTGAGGACGTCCGAGGGACGGCGGGAGAGGAAGGAGCCGCGGAAGGCGGGGATGGCGCAGAAGGAGCAGCGCCGGTCGCAGCCCGAGGCCAGCTTCACCGAGGCGACCGGACTGTCGTCCAGTCGGCGCCGCAGCATCCGCGGTCCGGAGACCGGGGCCAGCCCCTCCGGGAGGTCCTCGATCGGCAGGTCCTCGATCGGGGTCTCCTCGCCGTGTCCGGGCAGCGCGACCGCGCCGCCCTCGGCGGCGGCCTGCCGCTCGACCGGGCTCAGCGGCAGCAGCTTGCGGCGGTCCCTGGGGACGTGCGAGGTGTGCTTGCCGCCGGAGAGGATGGTCTGCAGCCGGTCGGTGATGTCGGCGTAGTCGTCGAACCCCAGCACCGCGTCGGCCTCCGGCAGGGCCTCGGCCAGTTCCTTGCCGTAGCGCTCGGCCATGCAGCCGACCGCGACGACCGCCTGGGTCCGGCCGTGGCCCTTGAGGTCGTTCGCCTCCAGCAGGGCGTCGACCGAGTCCTTCTTGGCCGCCTCGACGAAGCCGCAGGTGTTCACGACCGCGACGTCGGCGTCCGCCGCGTCCAGGACCAGCTCCCAGCCGTCGGCCTCCAGGCGCCCGGCGAGTTCCTCGGAATCCACCTCGTTGCGGGCGCATCCGAGCGTGACAAGGGCGACTGTGCGGCGTGGGGACATGACGCCAAGATTACCGAGGTTTTCAGCGCGGTGACGCGAAGGGCCCGCAGCGGCGTTGTCGATCTTGCGCTGCGGGCCCTCGGCCGCTCCTGCGGACGGCCTGCTCACCCGGCCTGCGGGTCGCCCGGGGTGTACGTCGCCTTGACCACCTGGCCGTCGTTCCCGGCCTGGCCGAGATCCTTGCCGTTCACCCAGAGGTGCGCCGCGCCGCCGTCGCCGTAGACCACCTTGAGGCTCTTGGCGTCGGTGAAGACCTTGGAGTCGCCCTTGGCCAGGTCGCCCTGGAAGAGCTGGTCGCCCTTGCTGTTCTGCACCAGCAGCCAGCTGTCGCCCGACTCGGCGCTCACCTTGAGGGTGACCCGGTCCGCCGGGGCCGCCGCCACCGGGCTGGGCTTGGGCGGGGCCGGCTTCTTGTGGGTGGCCGAGGCCGACGGGTGCGCCGAGGGCACCACGGCGGCCTCCGCCGTCGGGGCCTTGCTCTTGCCGGCCGTCAGGTTGAAGCCGATCACCGCGACCACCACGACGATCGCCGCGATCATCGCACCGGTCCAGTTGGGGCGGCGGCGCTCGGAGCGGATCCGCTGCGGCTCGAAGGCCACGATCGGCCGGGCGGCCAGCGGCGATCCGCCGTGGGCCCGGTCGTAGCGGGCGACCAGGGCGTCGCCGTCCGCGCCGACCGCCCTGGCGATCGCACGGATGTGCCCGCGGGCGTAGAAGTCGCCGCCGCAGCGGTCGAAGTCGTCCTCCTCCACCGCCTGGACCAGCGGCACCCGTACCCGGGTCTCCGCGCTGACCTCCTCGACGGTGAGCTCGGCCGCGAGACGTGCGGCTCCGAGCACCTGACCGATCGTCGGTTCGGTGTTCTTCGCCGTGTTCGGAGGCGTGGTCTGCGGTGCGGGATCCGCCGCGGCCTTCTTCACCGCGTCAGGGCCCGAGGCCTGCTCGGCCTTGGGTCGCGCGGTTCGGCCGGGGTCTCCGGAAGGGGACTTGCCGATGGTCACAATGGCGCCTTTCGAGCGTTGGCCACCTGCTGCGCTTTCAGTCTATGGGGCGACCCCGAGAGGGCATCAACCCGGATACGGCCGAAAGAGAAGACGGGCGTCCGGATGGGGCAAGGCCACCCGGCAGCAGGGGTGACGGTCGGTCAGGGCCCGTGGAATCCGGCTGCCCCACGGCCGTCCGACAACCCGGCCAACGACAGCCGGGCCACCGGCGATGCGCCCTGGGGCGATCATTCCCCCCGGAGGGTGAGCAGAACCGCGTCGAGTTCGTCGGGCTGGACCAGGACGTCGCGCGCCTTGGAGCCCTCGCTGGGTCCGACGATGTTGCGGGACTCCATCAGGTCCATCAGCCGGCCGGCCTTGGCGAAGCCGACCCGCAGCTTGCGCTGCAGCATCGAGGTGGAGCCGAACTGGGTGGACACCACCAGCTCGGCGGCCTGGACCAGCAGGTCCATGTCGTCGCCGATCTCCTCGTCGATCTCCTTCCTGGGGGCGCTGCCGACGGTGACGTCGGCCCGGTACTCGGCCTGGGTCTGCGCCTTGCAGTGCTCCACCACCGCCGCGATCTCGTCCTCGGTGACGAAGGCGCCCTGCATCCGGGTCGGCTTGCCCGCGCCCATCGGCAGGAACAGCGCGTCGCCCTTGCCGATCAGCTTCTCGGCGCCGGGCTGGTCCAGGATGACCCGGCTGTCGGCCAGCGAGGAGGTCGCGAAGGCCAGCCGGGACGGGACGTTCGCCTTGATCAGGCCGGTGACCACGTCCACGCTGGGGCGCTGGGTGGCCAGCACCAGGTGGATGCCGGCGGCGCGGGCCAGCTGGGTGATCCGGACGATGGAGTCCTCGACGTCGCGCGGGGCCACCATCATCAGGTCGGCGAGCTCGTCCACGATCACCAGCAGGTACGGGTAGGGCTCCAGCACCCGCTCGCTGCCCAGCGGCGGCTGCACCTTGCCGCTGCGTACCGCCTTGTTGAAGTCGTCCACGTGCCGGAAGCCGAAGGCGGCCAGGTCGTCGTAGCGCAGGTCCATCTCGCGGACCACCCACTGCAGGGCCTCGGCGGCCTTCTTGGGGTTGGTGATGATCGGGGTGATCAGGTGCGGCACGCCCTCGTAGGCGGTCAGCTCGACCCGCTTGGGGTCGACCAGGACCAGCCGGACCTCCTCCGGGGTGGCCCGCATCAGAATCGAGGTGATCAGGCAGTTGATGCAGGACGACTTGCCCGCACCGGTGGCGCCGGCCACCAGGATGTGCGGCATCCTCGCCAGGTTGGCGACGCTGGTCTGCCCCTCGACGTCCTTGCCCATCCCGACGATCATGGGGTGCGGGTCGCCCGTGGCGATCGGCGAGCGCAGCAGGTCCCCGAGGTTGACCATCTCCCGGTCGGTGTTGGGGATCTCGATGCCGACCGCGGACTTGCCCGGGATCGGGCTGATGATCCGGACATCGGGGCTGGCCACCGCGTAGGAGATGTTGCGGGCCAGATTGGTGATCCGCTCGACCTTCACCGCCAGGCCCAGCTCGACCTCGTAGCGGGTGACCGTCGGGCCCCGGGTGAAGCCGGTGACCGACGCGTCCACCTTGAACTCGGCGAAGACGGCGGTGAGCGCGGCCACCACATCGTCATTGGCCTTGCTGCGCGCCTTGCCGGGGCCGCCCCGGGTGAGCAGGTCCGGCGGGGGCAGCTGGTAGGTGCTGTCGGTGGGCAGCCGCAACTGCTCGGAGCGCAGCGGCGGGATGCCGGCGTCCCCGGCGGCGGACGGCTCCGGCGCGACGCCGTCCGCGGCGTCCCCCGGGCCCTCGGCCGGTGGGTCCGCGCGGCGCGCGGGCGGCACCTCGGCCGACTCCTCGCCCTTGGTGAAGGCGACCGCCGACTGGGCGTCGCTGGGCGGCGTCCGGTCCTTGACCCGGTTCAGCACGTCCGCCAGCGAGGCGGACGGCTGCACGCCGTTCAGCAGCGCGCCGTCCAGGTCGGCCGCCGCGGCGGCGGCCACATCGATCGCGTCCAGGCCGCCGGGCAGCCCCGCCTGCTCCGGCGCCGCGCCCTGGCGGCGGCGCGGTCGGCGGCGCCGCGGCGGCAGCGCCCCCTCCTGCTCCAGCCGCTCGCGCTTGGCCAGCAGCGCGGCGCGCTCGGCGG
>NZ_BBPM01000004.1:246843-266111 GCF_000787775.1 Streptacidiphilus carbonis
CTCCTGCTCCAGCCGCTCGCGCTTGGCCAGCAGCGCGGCGCGCTCGGCGGGCGTCCCGGGCTCGCCGTCGAACTCGCCGTCCCCGGGCCCGCCCTCGTAGTCGGTGACGAACCCCAGGCCGTCCAGGCCTCCGCCCTCGGACCGGTCGCCGGACTCCGGCGCGAGCGGCTCCACCAGCGACAGCCGTTCGGCCAGCAGCCGGAGCCGCTGCGGGATCTGGTTCACCGGTGTGGCGGTGACCACCAGCAGCCCGAAGAAGGCCACCAGCAGCAGCAGCGGTACGGCCAGGGCCGGTCCGGCCGCCGCCATCAGCGGGCGGGAGGCGGCCATGCCGATCAGTCCGCCGGCGTTCCTGATGTGCGAGGCCCCGGCGTCCATCCCGGGTGCGCCGCAGCCGATGTGGATCAGGCCGAGCACGCCCAGGCTGAGCGCGCCCAGACCGATGACGATGCGTCCGTTGGCCTCGGGCCGCTCCGGATGGCGCATCAGCCGGACCGCGATCCCGCCCAGCAGTATCGGCACCAGCACGGACAGCCGGCCGAAGGCGCCCTTGACGATATTGGTGACCGCGACGGCCAGCCAGCCCTGCGGGTCCGACCAGGAGCCGGCCGCGATCAGCAGCGCCAGCGCGATCAGCAGCAGCGCCAGCCCGTCCTTGCGGTGCGCCGGGTGCAGGCCCTTGGCGCCGTCGCCGACGCCGCGGGCCATCGCGCCCACGCCGTGCGCCATCCCCAGCCAGGTGCCGCGCACGGCCCGGTAGGGCAGCGGCTTCGGCGGGGCCGGGGGCTTGGCCGGGGCCGCGGCCTTCTTCGCCGGAGCGGACTTCCTGGCCGGTGCCGCCTTCTTCGCGGCCGGCTTCTTCGGGGCCGCCTGCTTCTGGGCCGCCTTCTTGGCAGGTCCGGCGGCAGCCTTCCGCGCCGCCCCCGCGCCTGGGGAACGCGAGCTGCTTCCGGACATGCGTGTGGCCATGCGGCTCAGGTTACCGGTGGTGGCTCCGGCGCAACATGTGCCGCGTCCGGTTGCCGGGACGTGTCGGAGGAGATGACGATCGGTCAGCCCGACCGCCGCTGAGAACGAAGGACGGACGGCCGGTACGGCGGGGCGTCAGCTCCCGGCGCTCGCAGGGGAACTGCCGCTCCCGGGAGTGCCCGGCTCCAGTGCGTCCAGCGCCCGGCGCAGCCCGGAGAGCTTGCGCTCCAGGTGCGTCGCGGTGGCGACCGCGGCCGGCTCCGCCGACTCGTCCAACTGCTTGGTCAGCGCCTCGGCCTGCTCCTCGACCGCGGCCAGCCGGGCCGAGAGCTCGGCCAGCAGACCGCTGCCCGGCGCGCTGCGCCGGACCGCCTCCGCGCCGGCGCCGCTCGCGGAGCCGCTGCCGTTGCCCGCACTGCCGTTGGCGGCGGGAGCGCCCCCGTCCAACTGCAGCCGCAGCAGCGCCGCCTGCTCCTTGAGCTGGCAGTTCTTCATGTAGAGCTCGACGAAGACGGAGACCTTGGCGCGCAGCACCCAGGGGTCGAACGGCTTGGAGATGTAGTCCACCGCGCCGGCCGCATAGCCCCTGAAGGTGTGGTGCGGGCCGTGGTTGATCGCGGTCAGGAAGATGATCGGGATGTCGCGGGTGCGCTCGCGCCGCTTGATGTGGGCGGCGGTCTCGAAACCGTCCATGCCCGGCATCTGGACGTCGAGCAGGATCACCGCGAAGTCGTCGGTGAGCAGCGCCTTCAGCGCTTCCTCCCCGGAGGACGCCCGGACCAGGGTCTGGTCCAGCGCCGAGAGGATGGCCTCCAGCGCCAGCAGGTTCTCCGGCCGGTCGTCGACCAGGAGGATCTTGGCCTTCTGCACCATGGCCCGCCCTCCTCGCCCCGGGGCCACCCCGGTGGACGTCTCGCGGCTTCTGGTGCCGCTGCCGTTCGTGCTCGTCACGGTCATGCTAGCCGCACCTCACTGCCCGCCACCCATGCCACCGTCAATCCGCGCCTCAGGAGTGTCCAGGTACGGTCCCTGGTGACCCAGCCGATACCTCTGGCAACGCGGAGTGACCCTAGCCGGTTCCCTTCCGGGACTGCCACCACCCCTACGAGTGGGGACAGGTCCGGCGCCAGAGTGTCCGAGGGGCGCCGAAGGCGCACCGACGCTGCGGTTCCCCTCATCTGCCCCGGGTTCCGGAACCGGAACCCGTCCGACGCACACCGGTCCAGGTCCGCAGACGGATAGCCCCGGCCGGGGCGGCGCCCTGGACGGATGCTCGCCGTCGCGAGCGCCCGCTGGACGCCGACCGCGGCCGGGGCCGCGCCGCCTCGAGGCGGCGCTCCGGGGTCACCGCCTGGAGCGCAGCCAGTGCTCCATGACGGCCAGCAGATGGTCGGTGTCCACCGGCTTGGTGACGTGGTCGGAGGCGCCGGCCGCCAGGCTCTTCTCCTTGTCGCCCTTCATCGCCTTGGCGGTGAGCGCGATGATCGGCAGCCCGGTGAACTGGGGCATCCGGCGGATCGCCGCGGTCGTGGCGTAGCCGTCCATCTCCGGCATCATGATGTCCATCAGCACCACCGCCACGTCCTCGTGCTGCTCCAGCACCTCGATGCCCTCGCGGCCGTTCTCCGCGTACAGCACGGTCAGGCCGTACTGCTCCAGCACGCTGGTGAGCGCGAAGACATTGCGGATGTCGTCGTCGACGATCAGCACCTTCTCGCCCTCGAAGTAGCCGCCGAACGGGCCGGACGCCAGGAAGCCGTCCAACTGCCCCGGCAGTTCCTCCTGCTGGTCCTCCGCCAGGTCGTCCTCCCGGCCCCCTGCCGCGTCCTCGGCCGCATCCCGGGCCGCATCCCGGGCCGGGTCCTGCGCCGGGTTCCGCTGCGGCTCGACCGGGGCCGGCCCCGGTCCGTTCCGGCGGCCGTACTGCCCGTTCGGTGCGGACAGCGACGCGGGGCGCGCGGACTCCGCCGCACCCCCCGGGCGCGGCAGCGCGGCCAGCGCCGCCGCCTCGCGCCGGCGCTCCTGGGCGGCCTCGCGGACCTCGTCGGCCCAGATCTGGGCCGGGCTGGTGCCGGGGGCCAGGTGGCGTCCCCAGACGTCGGAGGGATGCGCGTCCAACGCCCCGGGGGTGTCCTGGCCGGAGTCCAGCGGGAGGAACAGCGTGAAGGTGCTGCCGCGCTCCAACTCGCTCTCGGCCTGGATCTCACCGCCGAGCAGCCGGGCGATCTCGCGGCTGATGGACAGCCCGAGACCGGTGCCGCCGTACTTGCGGCTGGTGGTGCCGTCCGCCTGCTTGAAGGCCTCGAAGATCTCGCGCAGCTTGTTCTGCGGGATGCCGATGCCGGTGTCGGTCACCGAGAAGGCGATCAGCGGCTCCTCCGGGTCGCTGATGGCGCCGGACTCCAGCAGCTGCTCCTGGATGTGCTGGGGTACCGCGTGCTGCCCGTCGCCGCTGCCCGCCGACTGGATCAGCAGCTCGACCGCGCCCGAGTCGGTGAACTTCACCGCGTTGGACAGCAGGTTGCGCAGCACCTGCTGGAGCCGCTGCTCGTCGGTGTGCAGGGTCACCGGCAGCTCCGGCGAGACCCGCACCGCGAAGTCCAGGCCCTTGTCCGCGGTGAGCGGACGGAAGGTGGCCTCGACGTAGTCGACCAGCTGGACCAGGGCGATCCGGGCCGGGCGGACGTCCATCTTCCCGGCCTCGACCTTGGACAGGTCCAGGATGTCGTTGATCAGCTGGAGCAGGTC
Source organism: Streptacidiphilus carbonis (assembly GCF_000787775.1). Classification (GTDB taxonomy): domain Bacteria; phylum Actinomycetota; class Actinomycetes; order Streptomycetales; family Streptomycetaceae; genus Streptacidiphilus; species Streptacidiphilus carbonis. The sequence continues at coordinate 250,561 of NZ_BBPM01000004.1, forward strand.
GGAACCGGCCCCGTGGATGGTCTCGGCGAACTCGACCTGCTTGGGACTGAGGTTGCCCTCGGCGTTGTCGGTGAGCAGTTTGGCCAGGATCAGCAGCGAGTTGAGCGGGGTGCGCAGCTCGTGCGACATATTGGCCAGGAACTCGGACTTGTAGCGCGAGGAGAGTGCGAGCTGCTCCGCGCGCTCCTCCAGTACCTGGCGCGCCTCCTCGATCTCCGAGTTCTTGATCTCGATGTCGCGGTTCTGGGTGGCGAGCAGCTCGGCCTTCTCCTCCAACTCCGCGTTGGAGCGCTGCAGCTCCTCCTGCCGGGCCTCCAACTCGGCCGACCGCATCGAGAGTTCGGCGGTGAGCCGCTGCGACTCCAGCAGCAGGCCCTCGGTCTTGGTGTTGACCGAGATGGTGTTGACGGTGACCCCGATCATCTCCGCGATCTGGTCCAGGAAGTCCAGGCTCACCTTGGTGAAGGCGTTGAACGAGGCCAGTTCGATGATGCCGAGCAGCCTGCCCTCGAACAGCACCGGCATCACGATGATGTTGACCGGCGCGGCCTCGCCGAGTCCCGAGGCGATCTTGAGGTAGCCGGGCGGCGCCGAGGTGAGCAGGATCGGCCGCTTCTCCACTGCCGCCTGGCCGATCAGCGACTCCCCCGGCTTGAAGGTGGTCGGCATGGCCCGGCGCTGGTAGCCGTAGGAGCCGATCAGACGCAGAATCAGGTCGCCGTCGTCCTCTTCCTCCGGGACCAGCTCCGGCGGCCTGCTGCCCGGCTGGGCCAGGAAGAACGCGCCGTGCTGGGCCGAGACCACCGGGGTGAGCTCGCTCATGATCAGTGAGGCGACCGCCTCCAGGTCGCGGCGGCCCTGCATCAGTCCGGAGATCCGGGCCAGGTTGGTCTTCAGCCAGTCCTGCTCCTGGTTGGTGCGGGTGGTCTCGCGCAGGTTGGCGATCATCTGGTTGATGTTGTCCTTGAGCTCGTCGAGCTCTCCGGACGCGTCCACGTCGATCCGCAGGCTGAGGTCGCCCCTGGTCACCGCGGTGGCGACCTGGGCGATGGCGCGCACCTGCCGGGTCAGGTTCCCGGCCAGCTCGTTCACCGACTCGGTGAGGTCCTGCCAGGTGCCGGCCACCCCGGGGACCCGGGCCTGGCCGCCCAGGCGGCCGTCGGTGCCGACCTCGCGGGCGACCCGGGTGACCTCGTCGGCGAACGCCGACAGCTGGTCGACCATGGTGTTGATGGTGGTCTTCAGCTCCAGGATCTCGCCGCGGGCGTCCACGTCGATCTTCTTGGACAGGTCGCCCTTGGCCACCGCGGTGGTCACCAGGGCGATGTTGCGGACCTGGCCGGTCAGGTTGCTGGCCATCTGGTTGACGTTGTCGGTCAGGTCCTTCCAGATGCCGGCCACCCCGGCCACCCGGGCCTGGCCGCCCAGGGTTCCGTCGGTGCCCACCTCGCGGGCCACCCGGGTCACCTCGTCGGCGAACGCCGACAGCTGGTCCACCATGGTGTTCATGGTGTCGGCCAGACCCGCCACCTCGCCCTGGGCCTCGATGGTGATCTTCTTGGACAGGTCGCCGCCGGCCACCGCCTTGGCCACCAGGGCGATGTTGCGGACCTGGCCGGTCAGGTTGCTGGCCATGTAGTTGACGTTGTCGGCCAGGTCGCTCCAGATCCCGGAGACGCCCTTGACCCTGGCCTGCCCGCCCAGGATGCCCTCGGTGCCCACCTCGCGGGCCACCCGGGTCACCTCGTCGGCGAAGACCGACAGCTGGTCGACCATGGTGTTGACGGTGGTGACCAGTTCGAGGATCTCGCCCCGGGCCGAGACGGTGATCTTCTTGGACAGGTCGCCCTTGGCCACCGCGGTGGTGACCTGGGCGATGTTGCGCACCTGCCCGGTCAGGTTGTTGGCCATGAAGTTGACGTTGTCGGTGAGGTCCTTCCAGGTCCCGGACACCCCGGGGACGGTGGCCTGGCCGCCCAGCGTCCCCTCGGTGCCCACCTCGCGGGCCACCCGGGTCACCTCGTCGGCGAACGCCGACAGCTGGTCCACCATGGTGTTCAGGGTGGTCTTCAGCTCCAGGATCTCGCCGCGGGCGTCGACCGTGATCTTCTGCGACAGGTCGCCCTTGGCCACCGCCGTGGCCACCTGGGCGATGTTGCGGACCTGGCCGGTCAGGTTCCCGGCCATGGAGTTGACGTTCTCGGTCAGGTCCCGCCAGACCCCGGCCGCGCCGGGGACCATCGCCTGGCCGCCCAGGATGCCGTCGGTGCCGACCTCGCGGGCCACCCTGGTCACCTGCTCGGCGAAGCCGGAGAGCTGGTCGACCATGGTGTTGATGGTGTTCTTCAACTCCATGATCTCGCCGCGGGCGTCGACCTCGATGGTCTGCGACAGGTCGCCGCGGGCCACCGCGGTGGTCACCTGGGCGATGTTGCGCACCTGCACGGTCAGGTTGGTGGCCATCAGGTTGACGTTGTCGGTCAGGTCCTTCCAGGTCCCGGCCACGCCGGGGACCGTGGCCTGACCGCCCAGCCGGCCCTCGGTGCCGACCTCGCGGGCCACCCTGGTGACCTCGGAGGCGAACGAGGACAGCTGGTCCACCATCGTGTTGACGGTGTTCTTCAACTCCAGCATCTCGCCCGCGACATGAACGGTGACCTTGTTGGACAGGTCGCCCTTGGCGACCGCGGTGGTGACCAGGGCGATGTCGCGCACCTGCGCGGTCAGCCGGCTGGCCATCATGTTCACCGAGTCGGTGAGGTCCTTCCAACTGCCGGACACCCCGCGGACCCGGGCCTGGCCGCCGAGCTTGCCCTCGGTGCCGACCTCGATGGCCACCCGGGTCACCTCGTCGGTGAACTCCGAGAGCGAGGCCACCAGTCCGTTGACGGTGCGCCCCACTTTGAGGAACTCGCCGCGCAGCGGATGGGTGCCGCCGTCGGGGCCGATGGCCCGCAGCTCCATCCGCTGGTCCAGGTCGCCCTCGGCGATCGAGCCGAGCACCCGTCCCACCTCGGCCATCGGCCGGGCCAGGTCGTCGATCAAGGCGTTGCAGTTGTCCACCGCCGCACCCCAGGCGCCCTCGCCCGCACCGGCCTCCAGCCGCTCGGACAGCCGGCCCTCGCGCCCGACCGCCCGCCGGACCCGGGCCAGTTCGCCGGTCAGGTGCTGGTTGCGCTCGGCGATCTCGTTGAAGACAGCGGCGACCTCCGCCATCACCGAGTCGCCGGGGACGGTCATCCTCCTGCGGAAGTTGCCGTCGCGCATGGCGGTCAGCGCGGCCAGCAGCTTGCGCAGGTCCGCCGCGTCGGCACCCCGGTTCCGGCGGCTCCTGCCGCCGCGGGCCGCTGCCGTTGCTGTAGCCCTGCCAGATTCCACCGGGGTCCCTCCAGAGTTGCCGACCGGCACCGTGCCACACCTCACATCCGCCGGGCCCGGTACGTTGTCCGGGGCAGGATGCGGGCGGAGGCACCTGTCCTGTACTGACAATCTAGCGACCATCGGGGGTTGCGTGAGGGGTGGCGCGGGGTATCGGCTTGCAGATCGGGCACGGACCGTCGGCTTCCCCAGGTGCACGGACTTGGCCAGAGCGAGCGGAAATAAAAGTAACCTTGCGGCCTGAGGGCCGTTGTCCCCAGCACAGAGCAGAGGAGTCACCTCGTGGTCACCGCGCGGGCAGCCGCCACGTTCGAGCCGGTAGGCCGCTCCGTGGCGTCCGCGCGCGGATTCGTCCGGGACACCCTGCAGGGGTGGGGGTTCTCCGAGGTCGTCGACGACGCGGTGGTGCTGGTCAGCGAACTGGTGACCAACGCGGTGGTGCATGCCGGGACGGCGGCCGAGGTGACCTGTCTGCGGGACGAGGCGGGCATCAGGATCGAGGTCGCCGACCGCTATCCCAAGCGCACCGTCCCGCTCTACGACGGCACCTACACCAATGGCGCGGGCGCCGCGGGCGAGGACCCGGCCTTCGAGATCGGCCCGGCCGAGTTGGAGCGCGAGGGAGGGCGCGGTCTGCTGCTGTGCGCCGCCCTGGCCACCCGCTGGGGGGTTGACTACACGCCGACTCGCAAGCGCGTCTGGTTCCGGCTCGACCTCCCGGCCCGGGCTGCGGGCACCCGCTTCGCCGGACCGCAGGTGCCGGACCGGCTGCTGCCCGCCACCGACTCCGCGGTGCTGGTCGCCGTGGTTCGGGTGGACCCCGAAGGCATAGTGACCGCCTGGAACCAGGATGCCGAGCGGCTGTTCGCACTGCCGGCGGCCGAGGCGCTGGGCAAGCCGCTCAGCGGTTTCGCCGCCTGGCCGCAGACCCCCGGCACCGGTCTGGGCCTGGAGGAGGCGCTGCGGCTGTCCCGCTGGGAGGGCAGCTACGGGGTGCGCTGCGGCGACGGCAGGACCATCCCGGTGTACGGCTCGCATCTGCGGGTCCGCGACAGCGAGGGCACCGCCTCCACCGTCTGCCTGCTGGTCCGCGACGTCGAGCGGGCGGTGCTGCAGTCCCCGTTCCGCGGCCAGCCGCTGGACGGCGTCGCCGGCGCCGCCCAGCAGGAGGCGGCCGGGGTGCCGACCTCCTTCGACGCCTTCATCGGCTCCCCCGCCCCGGACGACCTGGACGGACTGCTGCAGCGGACCGTCGAGCGGGCCAGGGACATGCTGGACGGCGACGCCGCCTACCTGCTGCTGGCGACCGACGACGAGACCGAGTTGGAGGTACGGGCCAGCTGCGGACTGCCGTCGGGGCGGCAGCGCTTCGCCCGGGTCCCGGTCGAGGCCGGCACCGGCCGCTACGGCTCGGCCCGGCTCCCTGCCGTCCACGACGACCTCACCGACCAGCCCGGCGCGGTGCCGCTGCTGACCGGCACCGGGCTGCGCTCGGTGGTGACCGTGCCGCTCAAGGTCGAGGGCCGGCTCACCGGTTCCCTGGGCGTCGCCGCACAGGCCACCGGGCAGTACCGCAACGAGGACGCGCTGCGGCTGCAGTTCGCAGCCGACCGGATCGCACTGGCGGTGGAGAGCGCCCGGCTGACCGAGCTGGAGCGGCTGCGCAGGGGCTCGCTGTCGTTCCTGGTGGAGGCCTCGGACCTGCTCGCCGGAACACTGGAACGGGACCAGACGCTGGCGCTGATGGCGCAGATGACCGTGCCGACACTGGCCGCCTGGTGCGCCGTCTACACCATCTCCGAGCAGTCGGCGCCCGAGCTGGCGTTCGTACTGCACGAGGACGAGGACCAGATCGACGGCCTGCGGGCGCTGCTGTCGCAGATCCCGCCGCCGGAACCGCTGCTGCACCCCTCCGGGGACCGGACCCCCGAACCCCCGCGGAGCCCGGTGCCCGGGGCCCGCAGCTGGCGCGCCCCGGCCGAGGCGGCCCACGACGCCGCGATGCGGGCCTCGCTGCGCAGCCTGGGCCGCGGCGGCACGACCCGGCCGACCCCCGGCTCGGGCCCGGCCACGGCGCTGGCGACGGCGGCCACCGTGAGCGGGGAGACCGTGGTGCTGCCGCTGGTGGCGCGGAACCGGGTGATCGGCATGCTGACCCTGGGCAAGGCCGCCGACGAGAAGTTCCGCCGCGAGATCCTGGAACTGGCCGAGGACCTCTCCCGCAGGGCCGCGCTGGCCCTGGACAACGCCAGGCTGTACTCGGAGCGCACCGCCATCAGCAGGGCGCTGCAGCGCAGCCTGCTGCCGCCGGACCTGCCGAAGATCCCCGGCGTCGAGGTCGAGGTGATCTACCGGGCCGCCGGCGAGGGAAACGAGGTCGGCGGCGACTTCTACGACGTCTTCACCATCCGCGAGGGCACCTACGGCTTCGCCATCGGCGACGTCTGCGGCACCGGTCCGGAGGCCGCCTCGGTCACCGGACTGGCCCGGCACTCGCTGCGGCTGCTCGCACGTGAGGGGATGGCGGCACCCGAGGTGCTGAAGCGGCTCAATGCGGCGATCCTCGACGAGGGTTCCCGCAGCCGCTTCCTGACGCTGCTGTACGGGGAGATGACGCCGCGTCAGGACGGCACGGTGGAGCTGAGGTCGGTGTGCGCGGGCCATCCGCTGCCGCTGCGGCTGAAGCAGGACGGGACGGTCGCCGCCGCAGCCGAGCCGCAGCCGCTGCTGGGCGTGATCGAGGACCTGGAACTGGTCGAGGAAACCTTCGTCCTTGATCCCGGCGATGTGCTGCTGTGCGTCACCGACGGCATCACCGAACGCCGCGAGGGATCGCGGATGCTGGGGGACGACGGTCTCGCCGAGGTGCTCTCCGGCTGCACCGGGCTGACCGCCGGCGCGGTGGCCTCCCGGGTGCTCCGGGCGGTGGAACGATTCGCTCCGGAGCCGGCCTCCGACGACATGGCGATCCTGGCACTGCGGGTGCCGGTGCCGTAGCCGCTGGTGCCATCGCCGCTGGTGCCATCGCCGCCGGTACCGCAGCGCGACCGGCCGTAGCAGGGCGTGACGGGGTTCAGCCGCGGCGTTCAGCCGCAGGTTGAGTGGGGTTTGTGTGACCCCTGGTGCCGGAGGGACCCCTTCCCTACGATCATGCGATGCCTCGACCCGACCGCCCCGCCGACCTCCTCACCGACCGCCCCGTCGCCTCCCGTGCCCGCCGGGCGACGGCCGGTCTCTGCGCCGCCCTGGCGCTGCTCGGGGTGTGCGCCGCCGAAGCGCTGCTGGACCCGACCGGGCTGCTGGCCCTGGTGCCGCGGGCCCAGGTGCAGACCGAACCGGTGCACCTGCACGGGTCCTGGTCGCTGACCGGTCTCGCGGTGTTCCTCCCGGTGGCCGCCGTGGTCACCGGATGGACGGCTGCGGTCACCGTCGGGGAGTGCGCCGGCCGCCGGCGGACCCTGCTGCGGGTCTGGGGGACGACCGCACTGGCCGTCGCGCTGGCCCGGGGTCTGCAGCTACTGGTCGAGGTACCGACCCGGGAGGGCGCCAGGGCAGCCCTGTGGGCCTCGGGACTGACGGCCGAACAGGCGCTGCTGGTGGGCTGGTTGCCCGGCCTGGCGGCGCTGCTCTTCGCCCGCCCCGGGACCAGGCTCACCGGCTTCGGCTGGCGCTGGTCGCTGACCGGCACCGCCCTGTCGCTCGCTCTGATCGGCCCGCTGGTGGGGCCGCTGCTCTGGGAGGGCTCCCCGACCGGGGCCTTCTACGGGGAGCGGCTGAGCCTGCGCTCGCTTCCGCTCGGCCCGGCCCGGTTCGCGGTGGAACTGGTGGTCGCCGCCGTGGTCGCGGCGGTCCTGCTGGTGCGCTCCTCCCGTGGGTTCGCCTATGCCCGGCCGACCCGGCTGCTGCTCGGGGGCTGGCTGGCGGCGATGGGCGGCGGGGCGGCGGCGGGAGCGGTCCAGACCGCGCTGGCGCTGCCGAGCGGCTGGCTGGTCGCACCGGAGCTCGCGGTACGGGTAGGTGCGGGGCTCTCGCTGGGCCTGGCCTTCGGCTGGGGTGTGCTGCCGACCCTGCTGCTGCTCAGCCGGGCCCTGGACGTGATGGCGCGTCGGCGCGTGGTGACGGTGCTGACCTCGGCGGTGGTGCTCGCCCTCGCCTCCTGGAGTCTGTCCGTGGTGACCCCGGCCGGTGCCGCCACCACACCGGTCCTCACCGCCGCCGCAGCCGCCACCGCAGGACAGCCGCTACCGGCGCTGACGGTCCGCCAGGCCACCGACTCGACCTCCGCTCAGATCGTGGACGCCGACGGACGGCAGGTCCTGCTGCGCGGCGTCGACGTCGACCAACTGGTCGACTACGCCCCCAACGCCTCGGGCAGGCCCACGGTGCAGCCGCTCACCGACGCCGACTTCGCCGCGATGGCGGCGATGGGCTTCGACGTGGTCCGGCTGAGCGTCTCCTGGTCGCTGCTGGAACCGCAGCGCGGCCAGTGGGACACCGGCTACCTGAAGCGCATCCAGCAGGCCGTGGCGATGGCCGCGGCGCACGGGATGTACACCGACATCGACATGCACCAGGACGCCTGGGGCCGCTCCCTCGCCGCCCCCGCGGGGTCGGCCTGCCCGCCCGGGAACGATCCGCTGCCGGCCTACGACGGCGCGCCGCAGTGGGCGACCGTCACGGACGGGGCCTCGCGCTGCCCGTCCTCGGGAGGCCCACTCACGAGGAGTTGGCGCAGCGGACGGGACACCGCCCCGGCCGTGGCCGCCGCCTTCACCTCCTTCTACCACGATGTCGACGGAATCCAGGGCGAGTTGGTGCGCACCTGGAGCCTGCTGGCCAAGACCTTCAAGGACGATCCGGCGGTGGCCGGGTACGGCCTGCTGAATGAGCCGGGCTTCGGCGACGACGTGCCGGTGACCTCGTCGGTGCTGCTCGGCGACTACTACCAGCGGGCGGTCCGGGAGATCCGCGCCCAGGAGTCGGACGGCGGCTTCCCGCACCTGGTGTTCATCGAGCCCAGCGTGCTCTGGTCGGGGCTCGGCTTCGACGCGGCCCCGCCGCAGGGGTTCTCCGACGACCCCTACCTGGTCTTCGCGCCGCACCTCTACAACGAGTCGACCACCATGGACCGGGGCACCGGGGTCACCCTGGTCTCGATCGAGCAGGGCTTCACCCTGGCCAGGCAGCAGGCCGACGCCTACGGCATGCCGCTGTGGATCGGCGAGTGGGGCTGGTTCGGCGCGGACGACTCCGCGAAGCAGGAGCGTTTCACCCGAGCCGCGGACACCCAACAGGTCGGCGACGCCGTCTGGGTGTGGAAGCAGGCCTGCGGCGATCCGCAGACCGGCCACGGGGCGGCGACGGCCGGCGACGTGGTCCGGGTGGACTGCGCCACCGGCAAGCAGTTGCCGGTGGCGGCGGACGTCGCAGCCGCCCTGGACCGCCCTTATCCGCGGTGCGCACCAGGCCGGTTGACACAGCTGCGGGTCGACGGCGGCAGCCTGCTGCTGGCCGGCAGCGGTCGCGGCACCCTCGACGTGTGGTTCCCCGGCAGCGCGCGGCCGACCGTGCGGCCCGTCGGGGTGAGCAGTGTCGGGATCACCAGGGCGAGCGGGGGCTGGCGGGTGACCGGGCGGACGGCCGGAAGCTACGCACTGACGGTGCGCTAGCAGGCTGACGCCCCCGTTGTCCGGCGGACGCGGGCAGCATGGCGCTCCTCGTCGGCGCCGTCACCCTCTTCGTCTCGGGCCTGCTGGAGCTCCGCGGCGGCAGCGCGGCCACCGGCAACCTCGGCGCCGGCCGGCGGCGCCTGGGGCCGGGTGTCGCTCCCGGTCCGCTGACATCGGGACGGACTGAGGTACCGACCGTCAGCCCACCGGCTCACTGACGGTAAGGGGGTCGGCCACCCTTCGGGGCGGTCGGCCCTCGCCGGTGTCCCGGCGGCGCCTGAACAGCCACTGCACCAGGTAGGAGAGCAGCAGCAGGGCCACCGCGGCGACGCCGTCCAACCAGAAGTGGTTCGCCGTCACCAGCACGACGGCCACGGTGAGCACCGGATGGACGACCACCAGCCAGCGCCAGCGGCTGGGGCTGATCCTGATCACGGCGACGGCGACCATGACGCACCAGGCCACATGCACCGAGGGCATCGCGGAGTAGGAGTCCGCCTGCAGGCCCGCCACCGTCTGCCCGTAGACCGACTGCCCGTACACCATCGCCGTGTCGACCATCCCGCCGCCGGGCAGCAGCCGCGGCGGCGCCACCGGTATCAGCTGGACCGCCAGCGAGGCGGCGGTGACCAGGATCAGCGTGGTCCGCACCCAGGGGTAGGACCCCCGGTGGCGCAGGAACACCCAGGCCAGCAGGGCCACCATGGCGCCGAAGTGCATGGTGGCGTAGTAGTAGTTGGCGCCCTGCACCAGCCAGTGGTGCGGAAGCACCCAGTGCTGCAGCGTGTACTCGTCGGGCAGGCCGAGACTCCGCTCGGTGCGCCAGATCCACTCGCCGCGGCCCACGGCGTCTTCCGTCCCCATGACGCTGAGCTGCCCGGCGAACTGCCAGAGCGCGAACAGACCGAGCACCGTCGCTGTCTCACGCAGCACCAGCCCAGCGCCGACCCGCCCGGAGCGGCGCGTCAGCACGGACGCCGCGTACACCGCGGCACCGACCGCCCCGGCGGACTGCCAGGACAGGGTGAGGTTCTGCATGGTGGGTGCCCTTTCCCCGTTGCTGCCTCACCGTAGCCGCCGCCACCGACAGTGCGCAGGTCGGGGTGGTCCGCGCGCGGGCTCCGGGCTCAGTCCGTCAGCGGGTGCCGGATCAGCAGACTCGCCTCGACCGGGACCCCGCCGACCGCGGCGTAGCCGTGCGGACCGTCGGACACCCAGCAGGCGTGCTCCCCCGCCGCCACCAGGCGGGGGGCCGCGACCGGCCCGACTCTCGCCGTCCCGGAGAACACGGTGAGGTACTCGACCACACCGGGTGCGTGGGCCGGCGAGACCTGCACCGCGCCGGGGCGGATCGTCAGCCGGTACAGCTCGGTGCTGACCGCGCCGTCGCGGAACACCTCCAGCAGCGTCGCGCTCACCGCCTCGCCCTCGACGGTGGGCGCCGCGTCCGGGGCGGAGAGCAGGGCCGCCAGCGGCACGGCCAACTGCCCGGCGATGGCATACAGCGTCTCAGCGGTCGGATTGCGCGACCCGGTCTCCAGTCCGGAGAGGGTGGCCTTGCCGATGCCGGCCCGACGGGCCAGCTCGGACAGGCTCAGCCCGCGCTCGGTCCGGAGCCGGCGGATGTGCAGCCCGGTCACCGCGGCGGTCTCCGCCGTCCACTGCTTCCCCTGCGCATCCCGCTCGATCATGGCGCCCAGTATCCCGGACCGGATATCGTTCCGTCTATGGAACGATGGGGAGCGGAACTGAACCGGTCACGGATCGAGGACCTGGGCCGACCGATGAGCGCGGGCCTGGTGACCGCCGTAGTGGGCTTCGCCAGCTCGTTCGTGGTGGTGCTGACCGGGTTGCGCAGCGTGGGCGCCGACCGGGACCAGGCCGAGTCCGGACTGCTGCTGCTCTGCCTGGCGATGGGCGCCCTGGCCGTCGTCCTGGGCCTGCGCTACCGACAGCCGCTGAGCTTCGCCTGGTCCACCCCCGGTGCCGCACTGCTGGTCAGCACGGGACACCAGGCGGGGGGCTATCCCGCCGCCGTCGGCGCCTTCATGGTCAGCGGGCTGCTGATCGCCCTCACCGGGCTCTGGTCCCCGCTGGGACGTCTGATCGCCGCGATACCGGGCCCGCTGGCGACCGCGCTGCTGGCCGGGGTGCTGCTGCCGCTGTGCCTCGCGCCGGTCCACGCGGCCGTCCAGCTGCCGGCCCTCGCGCTGCCGGTCATCGCCGTCTGGGCGCTGCTCAGCCGCTTCGCCCGGCGCTGGGCCACCCCGGGTGCGCTGGCTGTCGCCATCGCCGTGCTGGTGCTGCGTCCGGCCGGGCTGTCCGCGGCGGGGGCGGGACTGCTGCCGTCCGTCACCTTCACGGCGCCTGATTTCCGGCTCGGCGCTCTCGCCGGGATCGCACTGCCGCTGTACGTGATCACCATGGCCGCGCAGAACGTCCCGGGCCTGGCCGTGCTCACCCACTTCGGCTACCGACCGCCGTTCCGGACCGCCCTGGTCGGCAGCGGGCTGGCGACCGCGGCCGGGGCGGTGGGCGGCGCCTACATGGTGAACCTCGCCGCCATCACGGCCGCTCTGGCCGCCGGGCCCGACGCCCATCCGGACCGGGGACGCCGCTGGATCGCGTCGGTGACCGCAGGCACGCTCTACATGGCCCTCGGCCTCACCGCCGGACTGTCGGCGGCGCTGCTGGTCGCCGCGCCCCCGCTGCTGATCGAGGCGGTCGCGGGGCTCGCACTGCTAGGAACCCTCGGCTCCGCGCTGAGCGCGGCCGTCGCCGAGGAGAAGGGCCGCGAGGCGGCGGTGGTCACCTTCGTGGTCACCGCCTCCGGAATAACGGCCCTCGGCATCGGCTCACCGTTCTGGGGCCTGGCGGCCGGACTGGCCTTCCACGCGCTGGGGCTGGAGCGGCGGCTCGTCCCCCGCGCGAGCGAATCCCGCGAGTGACGAGCCGTAGCGGTCCATCCGGACTCACATATTGATCATGTGCCCCGCGAGACCGTGAATGGCCTCCTTGACCGCCTCGCCCAGGGTGGGGTGGGCGTGGACGTTGCGGGCGACCTCGTGCACCGTCAGGTCCCACTGCTGAGCCAGCGTCAGCTCCGGGAGCAGCTCGGTCACTTCGGGTCCGATCAGGTGAGCGCCCAGCAGTTCGCCGTACTTGCCGTCACTGATCACCTTGACGAAGCCGACCGGGTCGCCGAGGCCGTGCGCCTTACCATTGGCGGTGAAGGGGAACTTCACCACCTTGACGTCGTACCCCTGCTCACGCGCCTGCGCCTCGGTCCAGCCGAAGCTGGCGATCTGCGGCTGGCAGTAGGTCGCGCGGGGAACCATCACAAAGTCGATCTCCATGGTCTCCGCATCGGCGATGGTCTCGGCGGCGATCACGGCCATCGACTCGGCGGCGTGCGCCAGCATCAGCTTCGCGGTGACGTCGCCGATCGCGTAGATGTGCGGCACGTTGGTGCGTCCGCGTCCGTCGACGTCGATGGCGCCCCGCTCGGTCAGCCGGACGCCCGTGCTCTCCAGGCCGTAGCCGGTGACCCGCGGCGCGAATCCGATCGCCTGCAGGACCTTGTCCGCCTCCAGGACCTGCTGCTGTCCGTTCTTGCTGACGGTGACCCGCACCTTGGCCGCGGGGTCGCTGTCGTCGATCGACTCCACCCGGGTGGACGTCAGCACGTCGATGCCGAGCCGCCGGTAGCGCTTGGCCAGCTCGGCGGAGACCTCGGCGTCCTCCAGCGGGACCATCCGGTCGAGGAACTCGACGATGGTCACCTTCACGCCGTAGTTGTGCAGCACATAGGCGAACTCGACGCCGATGGCGCCGGCGCCCGCGATCACGATGCTCTCGGGGAGGGAGTCGGTGAGGATCTGCTCCTCGTAGGTCACCACCCGGTCGCTCAGCGACGTGCCGGGGAGCAGTCGGGTGGTCGCCCCGGCCGCGATGATGCAGTGGTCGAAGGTCACCGTCTCGGTGCCGCCGGCCCTCAGGGCCACCTCCAGGGTGTGCGCGTCGGTGAAGGTGCCGCGACCGTCGTACTCGGTGATGGCGTTCTTCTTCATCAGGTAGTGCACGCCGGCCACCCGGCCCTCGGCGACCTTGCGGCTGCGCAGATAGGCCTCGCGGTAGTCGAAGCTGACACTGCCCTCGACCTTGATCCCGAAGGTCTTCGCCTCCTGGGTGAAGATGTGCGCCAGCTCGGCGTTCCGCAGCAGCGCCTTGGAGGGGATGCAGCCGACATTGAGGCATACGCCTCCCCAGTACTTCTCCTCGATGACCGCCACCCGCAAGCCCAGCTGGGCCGAACGGACGGCAGCGGTGTAACCGCCGGGGCCGGCACCGAGAACCACGACGTCAAAGTGTGTACTCATGCCCCACAGCCTAGGCAGCCCCGGAGGAACAGAGACGGCATTCCGGGCAGGCGTGCCGACTCTCACACAGCGGCCCCCTCCGCCAGGTCGTACACCAGCGCGAACTCATGGCCCGGCAGGATCTCGGCGGTGCCGGACAGCCCCACCAGATCGCCGGTCCCCGAGCCCGGAAGGATCGTCAACGTCATCTCATTGTCGTCGCCGTTGGCCGTGGCCGAGTGCAGCAGGCAGAAGCTGCCCTTGAGCCCGTCGAACTCGACCTCGAGCCGCTCGACGGCGACATACGCCGAGACGTCCTCGCCGACGCCGAGCATCACCGCCTCCAGCGCACTGCTCCCGGAGAGCTCACCCGTGAACGTCTTGGCCGCCTGGGTACGCTGCAGTTGCGCCCCGTGCCAGTCCCCCGGCTCCCCCTCCCACCTGTCGATGGTGAACGCGCTGGTCACTCGCCTGGACATGGGTGCTCCGCTCCGGCCGACCTAAATGGCTACCCGGAACCCTAGTCCGAGGCCGCCCCGGCGACCGAGAGGATCGATCATGTCGCTGGAGATCGTCGTCGAGACGCACGCCACCAGCACGGACAACGAGGCCGGCATCGCAACCGGATGGCTCCCCGGCGAACTCTCCGCGACGGGCCGCCGCCAAGCCGCCGAACTCGGTTCCCGACACCGGGGCGGGACCGGCCTCACCGCCGTCCTCTCGTCCGACCTGCGCCGCGCGGTGCAGACAGCACAACTCGCCTTCCCTCACGGCACTCCACCGCTTCGACAGGACCCGCGCCTGCGCGAGTGCGACTACGGGCGACTCAACGGCGCCCCGGCCGCCGACATAGCCGCAGCACGGGTGCACCATCTCGACCTGCCGTTCCCCGGCGGCGGACAGAGCTACCGTCAGGTGCGGGACGCCACCCGAGCGCTGCTCCACGATCTGTGGGCGGAATGGGACCACGGTGCCAGGCTGTTGATCGTCACCCACTCCGCCAACCGCTGGGCCTTCGCATCCCTGCTCGGCGGAGCAGATCTCGCCGACCTGCTGCGAGATCCGCCGCCCTGGCAACCCGGCTGGAGATACGTCCTCAACAGACCGCCCGCCCTGGGCACACCCAAGATAACGTGATCGAATGACCGATCCCCACTCTGTGCGCGTCTTCTACAACCGGCTGGCGGCCGACTGCCACCTCCTCTACGGCGACTGGCAGGCGAGCGTGCAACGCCAGGGGACGGCGCTGGACCGGGTGCTGCGCGCGGAGCTGGGCGATCGTCAGGTGCACGTCTGGGACTGCGACTGCGGCATCGGCACCCAGGCGATCGGACTGGCTGCCGCCGGCCATGCGGTGGTCGGCACCGACCTCAGCCCGAACGCCGCAGCGAGAGCCGCCGCCGAAGCCCGCGCCCGCGGCCTGGCGCTGCCGACCGCAGCAGCGGACATGCGTCACCTTCCGGTGACGCCGGGCGCATTCGACGCCGTGGTCTGCGCGGACAACTCGCTGGCGCACCTACTCACCCGGGACGACGTCGCCTCAGCCCTGACCACCATGCGCACCGCACTGCGCCCCAACGGCCTGCTGCTCCTGAGCATGCGTGACTACGACGAGGTCCGCGCCCAGCGCCGCTCAGCGACCCAGCCCCAGATCACGCAGACCGACACAGGCCGCGTGATCAGCTTCCAGCTCTGGCACTGGCACGACGACGGGGAGCGTTACGACCTCGAACACTTCCAACTCCACCCAGGCGGCGGCCCGACAGCCGACGCCACCAACGCCAGCGGCTCGAACAGCGGCGACTCGAACACCGATGGCTGGACGGTCCGCACCCGCCGCACCACCTCCTGGGCCCTGACCCAGGCCCAGGTCACAGCGGCGGTCGCCGCCACCGGCTTCCACGACATCACCTGGCATTCACCGGAGGACAGCGGGTTCTTCCAGCCGCTGCTCGTGGCCCACGCGGGGGGTGCAGGTAGCGGGTGAGGGGGGACGGGCCGGGGTGGCCTCGCGGCCAACGGCGAGGAGCCTGGGGGGTGGAGTGCAGGAACGTTCCTGCTACCGCAGGGTGGCCGAGCGAGGTCGCCCAATGCGTGGAGGCCGCCTGCCCGGCAGGAACGTTTCTGCACCCGCAGAACGCGGCCG
>NZ_BBPM01000003.1:0-19741 GCF_000787775.1 Streptacidiphilus carbonis
GCTGGACCGCCTGCTCACGGGCCACCCGCACCAGCGCGCCGGCGAACGACCGGGCCAGCTCGACCGCCTGCGCCGACGGGAACAGGCCGTCGTGGACGCAGACCTCGCCGCGCAGCGCGCCGTCCCGCTGGTGCCGCAGCACATAGCTCAGCGGCAGCACCTCGGGGTGGTCCTCGGTGTGGCGCGGGGCCAGCCGGGTGGGGTCGATCGGCCGGTCGGTGACGGTGAGTTCGCCGGCCGGCGCCACCACCACGCCGCTGCGGGAGGAGCCGTACGGCAGGTAGTTGAACCGGGTGTCGTAGAGCCGGCCGCCGCGCGACCGCAGGTCCACCGGCGCGACCCGGCGGATCAGGCCGAGCGGCAGCTGATGGGCCACCGCCTCGCGGTGGGCGCGGTGGACCCGGTGCAGCAGTTCCCGGAAGCAGGGCCCGCCGGAGAGGTCGACCCGCACCGGCACATGGTCGAGCAGCGGCCCGACCACCCGTTGCAGTTCGGGGCGGTCGCGCCCGGCCCGGGTCATCCCGATCACCACGTCGTCACCGGTCGCCGGTCGGCGCGCCGTGAGCAGCACCGCCAGCAGCACCGCGCCCATCCCCACCCCCTCGGCCTCGGCCAGCCGGCCCAGGGTCGCCGTGGCCTCCCAGGGGACGGACGGGAGCGGCTGCGAGACGAAGTGCCCGCCGACCGGCGGCAGCGGGGACAGCGGCGGCAGCGCGGCCAGCCGCTCGCGCCACCAGGCCTCCGCCGGCGGATCGCGGTACCCGCGCTCCCACTGCGCGTAGCGGCCCGGCTGGACCCGCAGCACGGGCAGCCGGGCGGCCCTGCCGGTCACCTCCGCCCGGTAGCAGCGCACCAGTTCGTCCTGAAGCACCCCGTGCGACCAGCCGTCGAAGACCAGGTGGTGGACCAGCAGCGCCAGCACGTGCCGGCGGGAGCCCAGCCGGAACAGAAGTCCGTGCCACAGCGGCGGGGGGTCCAGCAGCCGCAGCCGCCCCGCCTCGGCGATGATCCGGTTGTCGACGGCGACCTGCGGCCCCGGCGTGTCGGACAGGTCGACGGTGCGCAGGTCGATCCGCACCGTCGGCCACACCACCTGGTCGACGTCGTCGCCCCGGCTGCGGAACGAGGTCCGCAGCGCCTCGTGCCTGCGGGTGAGCGCCTCCAGGGCGCGGGTCAGCGCGGCGGGGTCCAGCTCGCCGGTCAGGTTCCAGGCGACCGGGGTGCTGAAGTAGGAGCGGGCGTCGCGGCAGGCCGAGAACCAGTCCCGCTGGTAGTAGGTGGACGGGTGGTGGACCGGATCCATCGTCGCTCACCCCGCCTGTGCTGCGAGTGCGCTGACGGTGCGTCCGGGACTCCAGGCGGCCTTGGCCAGCAGCGCCGCGAAACGCTGGCCGAGGCGGGCCACCCCGTCGACCGAGTGCAGCGCCGCATCGCCCTCGATCTCGCCGCCGAGCCCGCGGCCGTCGATCCGGGGCCGGTAGGCCAGCACCGCGTCGCCCAGCCACCAGGGGTCCGGCCTGGTCTTGACGATCCCGTACGGGAACTCCACCTCGCCGGGCTCCCCGGTCTCGGCCGGGGCCCGGCCGGGGGTGGGGGCGGTGGCCGGGCTCGGCGGCAGGAAGTTCAGGTTGACCGCGAAGACCGGCGGCTCCCGCCGGGCGAGCAGCGGCAGCAGCACGCCCAGCGGCAGCCGGTGGTCGTAGGCGTCGAGCAGCGACTCGCGCACCCGTCCCAGCAGGTCGCTGAAGGTCGGGTCGCCGCCGGCGTCCACCACCAGCGGCAGCTGGTCGGTGAGACAGCCGACCGTCGAGCGGAACCGGGGCAGTTCGCGGTTCGACATGGTCAGCCCGAGCACCACCCGGGTGCCCTCCGGGCGCCGTCCGCCGGTGTGCGCGGCGATCACGGCCGCGGCCAGAACCGCGGTGAGGGTGGTGCGGTGCCAGGCCGCGAGCCGCTCCAGCGAGTCCAGCACCTCGCGCGGCAGCAGCGGCAGCGAGGGGCGGACGGCCAGGTGCTCGCCGCCGGTGGCAACCGGCAGGCCCATCCGCTCGTCGGCCGTGCCCAGCACGTGCTTCCAGTAGCGTTCCTGGGCCGCGCTCGCGCGCACCGCGCGCTCGCGTGCGGCGAAGTCGGCCATCTGGGCCTGGACCGGCGCCGGCCGTGCGCCGGCCCAGAGCTGCTTGATCTCCTCGACCAGGACCCGGCTCGCCGCCAGGTCGGACACGGCGTGGTGCATCCACACGATGAGCAGGTGGTCCTGGGGGCCGAACCCGTGCAGTTCGGCCCGCGCCAGCGGCCCGCCGTCCAGCCGGAACGGCCGCTCGGAGCCGGCCAGCAGCAGCCGCGGGAGGACGTACTCCAGCGCGCCGCGGTGCTGCTCGGTCTGCACCGGCAGCGATCCCGCCGGGGCGATCCGCTGCTCCAGGGACCCGTCCGCGGCCCGGCCCAGCGAGGTGCGCAGCGCCTCATGACGCCCCACCAGCAGCCCCAGCACCTGGTACAGTCGGCCCGCGTCCAGCCGGCCGCGGAACCGCAGCACCGCCGGGACGTTGATGGCGGACAGGCCCGAGGGCGACCAGAGCGACTCCTGCGGGTAGGAGGCCGGACAGGTCCTGGTGGCGGCCAGGATGTGCGCGGGGGCCACCGCGTCGACCCGGGCGGTCACAGCAGCTCCCTGGAGACGGCCGGCGCACGGTCCACCCGGGCCGCGAACGCCCGCAGGCTGGTGGTGTCCAGCAGGTCACGGAGCCTCAGCTCCTTGCCCAGCCGCTCGGACACCTGGGCGATCACCTCCATGGCCGTCAGCGACGAACCGCCGGCCCGCAGGAAGTCGTCGGTGGCGGACACCCGGTCAACGTCGAGGGCGACCGCCCAGATGTCGGCGACCGCCTCCTCGGTGTCGGTGGCCGGCGGCACATGGGACTCCTCGGCCGCGCCCTCCGTCAGCAGGGTGCGCAGCCGGCGCTTGTCGATCTTGCCGAGCATGTTCCGCGGCAGGTCGTCCATCACCACGATGCGCTGCGGCGCGGCCAGTCCCTGGCGCTCCCGCACATAGGCGCCGAGCGCCTCGGTGGCCAGCCCGGGCACGGCCCGCACCACCGCCATCACGCACTCGGTGAGCACCGGGTGCGGCACTCCGACCACGGCCGCCTCGATGACGCCGGGGTAGTCCATGATGCTGGCCTCGACGTCCAGGCTGGAGACGTTCAGCCCGCCGGTGTTGATCAGGTCGGGATTGCGGTCCACCAGGTAGAAGTACCCGTCCGCGTCGAGCACCCCGATGTCCCCGGTGCGGGTCCAGCCGTCCGCCAGGAACACCGCCGAGGCCCTGCTCTCGCCGTCGTAGCGGCGCTGCGGGGCGTCACTGCGCAGTTGGACGTCCCCGGCCACCCCGGGCGGGGCGGCCCGGCCGTCGGCGCCGACGATCCGCACCTGCGACCCGGGGCTGGGCCGGCCCAGCGACTTGGGCCGGGCCCGGTCGTAGTCGGTGCCCATCCGGCGCGGCCAGGACTCGGTGGTCGAGTAGACATTGCGGATTCGCGCGGTATCGAACAGCTGCGCGAGCTGCTCCAGGGTGGCCGGGTGGATCGGCGCGCTGGTGGTGCGGACCTGACGCACCGAGTTCAGCTCGTAGGAGCTCCGGGCGGCTGCGTTGACCAGGGCGATCGCCATCGCCGGCACCAGTACCAGATGGCTGGGCCGATACTGTTCGACGGCCCGCAGCAGGGCCTGGGGGGTGAACCGGGGCAGTGTCAGCACGTCGTGCGGGCTCGGCCCCAGCGGCTGCACCAGCAGCCCCTGGCCCACCGTGGTCCCCGGCGGCAGCGAGTGCAGGGCGGTGCTGGCGTTCCGCGACAGCGAGTGCATCAGCGGGTACAGGATGTTGGCGTGGGTGGCGACAACCCCCTTGGGGACCCCGGTGGTTCCGGAGGTGTAGATGATCTCGGCGTCGGACGCGGGGGTGACCGCGACACCGTCGCCGGTGGTGGCGATCCCGAAGTTCGCCGTGGACCTCCCCTCGGCCAGCTCGGCGACGTCGGCGGTCCAGCCGCAGCGCAGTCCGGCCGGGAGCGGCCCCACCGCGCCGACGGCGCGGGAGGCCCGCAGCACCGTGGCGGTCTGCTCGGCCCCGGCCGCCTGCGAGACCGGCACCGCGACCGCCCCCGTCTTCAGCACCGCGACCCAGGCCACCGCGTAGTCGATCCAGCCTGCGGTGGAGCAGGGCAGCAGGACCCGGTCGCCGGGGACCACGCCGCGCCCGACCAGCCCCCGGGCCACCGCGTTGGAGGTCTCCTCCCAGGCCGCGAAGGTCAGCGCAGCGCCGCCGACGACCCGGTGCGCGGTCGCCTCCGGCCGCTCCGCGGCCCGCTGCCGCAGCTGCGCGGGGATGGTCCAGTCGAGTGGGTAGCGGTCCATGGCACGTTCCCTCCAGCAGGTGGGCAAGCCCCTTGCCGGTTCCGGGAGTTCGCCCGCCACGCGTTGTCACGTATCGGTACCACCAAGGTAGGCCCGTGCCTTTGGCATTGTCTTCCGGCATATGACGGAAAGTCTGGTTCCATCGTTCGGATGACGCCGGTGAGCGGACCCCGGGATGGCCGCCGGATCGGCTCAGACCCAGGTCAGCAGCGCGAAGCCGAGCGCCGCCGCGGCCAGTCCCAAGGCCAGGCTCCCGACGGCGTTCAGGCCGGCTTCGGCCAGCGAACCGTCCTCCATCAACCGCACCGTCTCGTAGGAGAAGGTGGAGAAGGTGGTGAACCCGCCGCACACCCCGGTGCCCAGCAGCAGGCTCAGGTCCGCGCCGAGACCGTGGTGCACGGCAGCGGCGCCCAGCGCGCCGAGGACGAAGGACCCCGTCGTGTTGATGACGAAGGTGCCCCAGGGGAAGACCCCGTCATGCCGCCGCTGCACGGCACGGTCGACCAGGAAGCGCACGGGCGCGCCGACCATCCCGCCCAGAAAGACCATCAGCACCGGCATCAGGACTGCCCCTCGGCGCCGGCCGGCGGCCCTGCGGGATCGACCACCTCGACCTCTTCCAGGGTGGCCAGGCTGTGCGGGCTGATCGCACGCAGCGTGGGCAGGAACGCGCGGACGCGTTCCGGGGTGTCCACGAGGACCACCAGCAGCGGCAGGTCGTCGGCCACGTCCAGCAGCCGGGAGGTGTGCACCGAACGGGAGTTGCGGCCGAAGCCCTCCATCCCGCGGAAGACCGCGGCCCCGGCCAGCCCGGCCCGGTGCGCCTGGTGCACGATCTCGGTGTAGACCGGGCGGTGCCGGTACTGCTCGCCGTCGGCGAGGTGGACGGTCAGCCGCAGCGCGGTGCCGGTCAGTTCCTCGCGGGGCTCGTGGGCCGGCTGGTCGGCCCGCACGTCGGCGTGGCGGCGGTGCAGCGGCGGGGTCATCTCGAAGCTCCTTCGGCGGAGGACTCTTCTGCGGGCCGGTCCCCGGGCGGCGCGGTCGCGGTGGGGCCGCCGGCGTCGCGGCGGCGGGGGCCGCGTCGGACCGGCAGTCCGGACAGCCGGCGGACCAGGGCGGTGCCCGTCCAGACGGCGGCCAGGCCGGCGACCAGGCTGGTCAGGGCATAGGCGTCGGCGACGGCGAGGTGGCCGGTGGCGATCAGCCCCCGAGTCTCGTTCACATAAGTGGAGAAGGTGGTGAAGCCGCCGAGGATGCCGACGCCCAGAAAGGGCCGCCGGTAGCGGGAGGGCGGCCAGACCTCGACGACGCAGACCATCAGCGCACCCAGCAGCAGGCTGCCCAGCACATTGGTGGTGAAGGTGGTCCAAGGGAAGCCGCCTGCCGGTGTGGGCCAGGCGCGGGCCAGCCCGTAGCGGGCGACGCTCCCCAGCCCGCCGCCGAGCGCGACGACGGCCAGGACGTCCCAGTGCCGGGTCCGCCCCGGCTCTGGCTCCGATACGGGCATCAGGTCTCCACGGGGCGGAGGCGGGGTTCGGTGGAGCGGGCGGGGCATGGTCCCTCCTACCTGAGTCCAGGGTCGCCGAAGGGCGTACCACCAGGTAGGGACCGTTGGCAGCGGTGATGCTGCGGTTCTGCGGCGAGCCCCTCCGCCGTGCCTACGAGGATAGCGGGACCTGCGGGGCGACGCGCGCACCGCCCCCGCCCGGGGCCCGGCGTGGCGCCGCGGATCAGCCGGGGCGGCGGGCCAGCACCATCCGGCAGCGCGGCGAACCGTCCGGGAGTTCGCCCAGCGCGGTCAGCGGCACCGTCGACACCTCGAACCCGGCCTGTTCCAGCTCCTGCCGGACCACCGGCAGTTGAAAGGTCCGGTAGTACATCACAAAGGTCGGACGCAGCAGCGCGTTGCGGACCCGCATGGCGGCGTCGAAGCCCCAGAGCGCGACGTACGGCCAGGAGCCCACCCGCGCCGGTGCGGCGATCGGGAAGGCGAACAGTCCGCCGGGCCGCAGCGCGCCGTACGCCTGGGCGAACAGCCGCGGGCGCTCGCCCGGCAGGAAGTGGCCGAAGGCACCGAAGCTCACCGCGAGGTCGAACCCGGGCCGGAACGGCAGCCGGCGGACGTCCGCCCGCACCCAGTCCA
Source organism: Streptacidiphilus carbonis (assembly GCF_000787775.1). Lineage (GTDB taxonomy): Bacteria > Actinomycetota > Actinomycetes > Streptomycetales > Streptomycetaceae > Streptacidiphilus > Streptacidiphilus carbonis. The sequence goes on from NZ_BBPM01000003.1 coordinate 6,560, forward strand.
GGTCCGGCTCGGCCGCTCGCGCCGCCCGGAGCATCCCGTCGCTGAAGTCCACCCCGACGACCCGCTGCTCGCACAGCCCCCGCAGTACGCCCGCCCCCGCGCCGGTGCCGCAGCAGAGGTCCACCCCGGAGCCGAACGGCCCCAACGGCTCAAGGGCTGCGGCGACGGCGTCCAGCACGCCCGCGGGAGTCCGGAACGGCGTCTCGTCGAACTTGGGCGCCAGCAGGTCGTAGCCGTGCTCGATCGAGGACAACGCCTGCACGGCGAGCTCACGAAGCGTGGGGCCCTGCGGAGAGAACACTCCCGCAGCGTAGCGCGCGAGATCGGAACGTCAGCGCCAGTCCGCGGTGAGCGCCGGCCCCAACTGGTCCAGATGCCGCTCCAGCACCCGGAAGAAGTCCTCGCCCGCGACGCCCCGGCCGGCGGCAGCCGTCCACTCGTGCTGGGCCGTCCGCGCCACCGCGCTGAACACCGCCGCCAGCAGCCTGGGGCGCAGATCGGTGACCGGGTCGACCCCCTCGCGCTCCGCGACCACCGCGGCGATCATCTGCTGCTGCTCCGCGAGGCGGTGCAGATGCGCCGCCAGCAGCGTCGGGGTGCTCTCGACCAGTTGGAATATCTCCAGCGCCGCGTTGGCGGTGGCGCCCTCCTGCTCGGGGACCCCGCGGGCGTCCCAGGTCTCCCGGGTGGCCGCGCGCAGCGCCTGCAGCGGGTTCTCACCGCTCGGCCGGGCGCGCAGGTAGTGGATCAGGTCGTCCGCGCCGTCCGCCATCAGCGCGAGCGCGACCTGCTCCTTGTTGGCGAAGTAGCGGAAGAAGGTCCGCTGCGAGACGTCGACCGCCGCGGTGATCTCGTCCACCGTGGTGCGGGCGTAGCCCTGACGGAGGAACAGCTGCTGCGCGGCCTGCAGGAGTTCGTCGCGGGTGCGCTGCTTCTTGCGCTGCCGCAGTCCCGCTGCCGCCTGCTGGACCAAGGGATGCCGCCTCCTCGCACCTGCCACGGGGTTTCTCGTGACTATACCTCGCTGACACATGGCATTAACACGTGAAAGTCAGGCTTTGCCAAGTGTCAGCGACTGCCACTATTGTGACCGTATGACTGACCGTGTGGTTGAGGCGACCGAGGACCGGCTGGACGCATTTCCCGAGGGCCGCCACGGCCTGCGCGGCCATCCATGGCTGACGCTGCTGACGGTGGCGGTCGGCGTGATGATGGTCGCGCTGGACGGCACCATCGTGGCCATCGCCAACCCCGCCATCCAGACCCATCTGCACGCCTCGCTCGCCAGCATCCAGTGGGTGACCAACGGCTACCTGCTGGCGCTCGCCGTCTTCCTGATCACCGCAGGGAAGATCGGCGACCGGTTCGGGCACCGCACCACCTTCCTGGTCGGCGCCGTCGGCTTCGCCGCCGCCTCGGCGGCGATCGGCTTCTCCGGCAGCATCGAGCTGGTGATCGCCTTCCGGGTGCTCCAGGGCCTGTTCGGGGCGCTGCTGCAGCCGGCCGCCCTGGGCCTGCTGCGGGCGACCTTCCCGCCGAACAAGCTCAACATGGCCATCGGCATCTGGGGCGGCGCGATCGGCGTCTCCACCGCGGCCGGCCCGATCGTGGGCGGGCTGCTGGTCCAGCACATCAGCTGGCAGTCGGTCTTCTTCGTCAACGTCCCGGTCGGCGCGCTCACCCTGGGCCTGGGCCTGTGGATCCTGCGTGACGCGCGCCCGCAACGGACCGGCCAGTCCTTCGACATCCCCGGCATCGTGCTGCTGTCCGTGGCGATGTTCCTGCTGGTCTTCGGCATCATCAAGGCCCCCGCCTGGGGCTGGGGCGACGCCCGCACCCTCGGCTTCCTGGGCGGCGCGGTGCTCCTCGCCGCGGCCTTCACCTACTGGCAGACCAGGTCGGCGCATCCGCTGCTGCCGCTCAGCCTGTTCCGCTCGGTGTCGCTCTCGGCGGGCACCGTGCTGATGATCCTGATGATGTTCGGATTCTTCGGCGCGCTCTTCTTCGTCACCTTCTACCTGCAGAACGTTCGCGGCATGTCGCCGGTCGCCGCCGGGGTGCACCTGCTGCCGATGACCGCGATGCTGATCGTCGGCTCGCCGATCGCCGGCGTGGTCATCGGCCGCATCGGCCCGCGCATCCCCATCGTCGCCGGCATGCTGTGCACCGCGGCGGCCATGTTCGGGATGTCCGCGCTGCACGCGGGCACCAGCACCGGCCTGCTGTCGCTGTGGTTCGTGATGCTGGGCCTGGGTCTCAGCCCGGTGATCGTCGGCGCCACCGAGGTCATCGTCGGCAACGCGCCGGTGGAGCTGGCCGGGGTGGCCGGCGGACTCCAGCAGTCGGCCATGCAGGTCGGCGGGACCCTGGGCACCGCCGTCCTGGGCGCGGTGATGGCCGCCAGGGTGGACGGCGTGCTGCCCGGCAGGTGGGCCGCCGCCAAGCTGCCCGCCGTCTCGGCGCAGGACTACGCGGGACTCAAGCAGGCGGTCCAGGTCGGCACCGCGCCGATCGCCAAGGGCACCCCCGCCTCCACCGCCCGGACCATCAGCCAGGTCGCGCACGACTCCTTCATCAGCGGTATGTCGCTGGCCTTCACCGTCGCCGCCGTCGTGGCCCTGCTGGCCGCCGGCGTCGGCCTGCTCACCAGGCGCGGCGCCACCGACTCCGGCCCGGCCGTGCACATCTGACCATCCATCACACCGCTACTCGCCCCGCCCGGTCCGCACCGGGCGGGGCGCCGTCTGTGATCGCCCCCTTCTCTGACGGCCCGTCGGGTTGGAGTCTGGAGTCTGGCTCCGAGCTCTGTGCTCCAAGCTCCGTGCTCTGTGCTCCGTGCTCCGGCGAAAGGACGACTCAGGATGGGTAGCAATATCACCGTCGGTGTTCTGCGGGAGCGCTCCCCCGGGGAGGGCCGGGTCGCCCTGGTGCCGGAGACGGTGGCCCGGCTGGCGGCCGACGGCGCCCGGGTGCTGGTCGAGCCCGGCGCCGGGGCGTCCGCCTGGTTCGCGGACGCCGACTACGCAGCGGCCGGGGCGGTCCTCGCCCCGGCCGACGAGTTGCTGGACCGGGTCGACGCCCTGCTGTGCGTCGAGCCGCCGGAGGCCGCGACCACCGCCGCGCTGCGCCCGGGCAGACTGCTGATCGGACTCCTGGACGTGCTCGCCCGTCCGGCCGCGGCGGCCGCCTGGGCCGAGCAGGGCCTCACCGCCGTCGGCCTGGACCTGCTGCCGCGGACGCTCAGCCGGGCCCAGTCCATGGACGCGCTGACCTCGCAGGCCAATATCGCCGGCTACAAGGCGGTGCTGGTGGCCGCCGACTCCTTCCGCCGCTTCCTCCCGATGCTGACCACCGCGGCCGGCACCTCGAAACCGGCCGCGGTACTGGTCCTGGGCGCGGGCGTGGCCGGGCTGCAGGCCATCGCCACCGCCCGGCGGCTCGGGGCGGTCGTCACCGGCTACGACGTCCGGCCGGAGTCCAGGGCCGAGGTCGAGTCCCTGGGCGCGCGGTTCCTGGACATCCCGGCCGTGCCGGAGGTCAGCGGCCGCGACGGCTACGCACGGCGGCTGGCCGAGGCCGAACAGCTGGCCCAGCAGCGGGGGCTGGCGGAGGGGGTGGCCCGGGCGGACATCGTGGTCACCACCGCCAGGGTCCCCGGCGGGCGTCCCCCGCTGCTGGTCACGGCCGCCGCCGTGGAGCGGATGCGGCCGGGCTCGGTGCTGGTCGACCTGGCGGCGGGCCCGTCCGGTGGGAACGTCGAACTGTCCGAACCCGAGGCGACCGTGGTCACCGCCGGCGGCGTCACCGTGATCGGGGCCGGCCGGCTCCCCTCCGCGATGGCCACCGCGGCCTCCACCGCCTACGCCCGCAACGCCACCGCACTGCTGGCCCACCTGCTCCGGGACGGCACCCCGACCGTCGACCTAGCGGACGAGATCCAGGCCGCGGTCGTGGTGACCCACTCCGGCTCCGTCGTCCATCCGGCCGTCGCCGAACTCCTCGACGCCCGGGCCCGGCTGGGAGGTACCCGATGAGTCTCGACCTGTCCACCGCCGTCACCGTCTTCGTCCTCGCCGTCCTGGTCGGCTTCGAGGTCATCAGCAAGGTCCCGGCCACCCTGCACACCCCGCTGATGTCCGGGGCCAACTCCATCCACGGCATCGTCGTGATCGGCGCCATGCTGATCGCCGCCCAGGCCCACGGGCCGCTCGGCTACGTCCTGGTGTTCGTGGCGTCGGCCTTCGGGGCGATGAACGTGGTCGGCGGATACGTCGTCACCGACCGGATGCTGCGGATGTTCCGCTCCCGCCCGGCCGCCGAGGACCGGCGCAAGGAGGACGCTTCGTGAACGCCGTGGAGTCGACCGTCAGATACGTCCTGCTGGGCACCGCGGCCTGCTTCGTGCTCGGGCTGCACCTGATGAACTCGCCGCGCTCGGCCCGGCGCGGCAACGCGCTGTCGGCCGCCGCCATGGCCGTGGCCGTGGCCGCCACCGCCGTCCTGCTGCTGGACCGGGGCTCGGTCAACGGCACCGCCTGGCTGGTGCTGGTCCTCGGCGGGGCGTTCGGCTCCGGCTGCGGGCTGTACGCGGCCCGGTCGGTGGAGATGACCGCCATGCCGCAACTGGTCAGCCTGTTCAACGCGGTGGGCGGCGGGGCGGCGGTCCTGATCACCGTGCAGGACCTGCTGGGCACCGACCATCCCGCCGGACTCGGCGCGCGGGTCACCCTTCCTGGCGCGCTGGACGTGGTGATCGGCACGGTCACCTTCTCCGGCTCGCTGATCGCGGCCGGCAAGCTGCAGGGCACCGTACCGGGACGGCCCATCGTCTTCCCGGGGGCACGGGCCGCGGCCGTGCTGCTGCCGGTCGGCTTCCTGGCCGGCTCGGTCTGGCTGGTCCTGACGCCCGATCAGACAGCACCCCCACTGGTGCTGTTGGGTCTCGCACTGGTCTTCGGCGCGGCCCTGGTGCTGCCGATCGGCGGCGCGGACATGCCGGTGGTGATCTCGCTGCTGAACGCCTTCACCGGGACGGCGGTCGCCATGGCCGGCTTCGTCCTCGGCGAGCCGGCGCTGATCGTCGCCGGGGCACTGGTCGGCGCCTCCGGCAGCATCCTCACCAAACTGATGGCGGACGCCATGAACCGCTCCATCGCGGCCATCATGGTCGGCGGATTCGGCACCGGGGACGGCGGCCCGGCGGCGGTAGGCGCGGGCGGCCCGGCGGCGCCGGTGCGGCCGGTCTCGGCCGACGACGTGGCGATCCAGCTCGCCTACGCCCGCAAGGTGATCGTGGTCCCCGGCTACGGCCTGGCCGCGGCCCGGGCCCAGCACGAACTGGGCGACCTGGTCCAGCTGCTGGAGGAGCACGGGGTGGAGGTCAGCTATGCCGTCCACCCGGTGGCCGGCCGGATGCCGGGCCATATGAACGTGCTGCTGGCCGAGGCCGACGTGCCGTACCCCCAGCTGCGGGACATGGACGAGGCCAACTCCGAGTTCCCGCAGGCGGACGTGGCGCTGGTGGTCGGCGCCAACGACGTCACCAACCCGGCGGCCCGCCGACCGGGCAACCCGGTCTCCGGGATGCCGATCCTGGACGTGGACCGGGCCAGGAGCGTCGTCGTCATCAAGCGCTCGATGGGGCACGGCTACGCGGGCATCGACAACGAGCTCTACACCGACCCGCGCACCGGCATGTTCTTCGCCGACGCGCGGGCGGGGCTCGCCGAGCTGAGGTCCGCCGTCCGCGCGTTCGTCGGCTGAGGCCGCGAGGGGCGCCGTCGCCACCGTGAGACGCTGGTGCGGTGACGACGGCGTTCGGGGTGGTGGAGTTCCAGCTGGTGCTGCTGCGGCGGATGGCCGACTTCCAGCCGGTGCTGGTGGAGCGCGCCCGCAGCGGGCTGGGGGTGTCGGTCGGCGAGATGCGCCAGGTCAACGCCGCCTGGCAGCGCTTCGTCCGGGCCAAGGGCGCCCCCCGCGGCACGGCCCGGCTGGTCGCGGTGCTCGGCCCGCAGCTGTCGGTCCGGGAGCAGCGCACCGGCGACCTCACCTGCCGCCTGCACCACTGGGCACTGCCGCTCTGGCCCGGTCTGCGCTTCGAGGCGGTGGCCGGCCCCGACGGCGGGGTCTGGCAGGAGTGGCTGGTGCGCGCGCCGGGCGGGGAGCCGCCGCCGGCGCCCGCCTCCGGCGAGCTCGCGCCCTGGGAGTACGTGGTCAGCGATCTGGAGCAGCTCTTCCCCGAGGTCCGGCACCTGCCCGAGGACGCCCCCAGCCGCTGGACCAGCCGCTTCGGCACCCCCGACGGCCAGGGCGGGCTGCTCCGCCGGCAGGCCCGCTTCGTCCACGGGCTGCTCCAGGAGACGACGCCGCTCCTCGATGCGGCCGGAGGCGCGGCGTAAGTAAGGGAAGCCTTCCCTTCCCTTATGCTGTGCCCCATGGCTACGACCGCGACCACGATCCAGCACCCGCTCCGCTCCTCCGACGAGCGGTTCGCCGACGCGCTCGTCCAGGCCGGCCTGGTGAGCGTCGGATGGTGCGCCGCGGTCGTCCTGGCGCACCGGGTGGACCCGACCACGGCCGTTCGCCACCTGGCTCTCGGCATTCATCTGGCCGGTCTGGCCGTCGGCTTCGGCGCGGTACTGGCTGTCGACGTGGTCGCGCTGCGCGCGCTGGCCGGGCGGCGGGCCGGGCTGAGCGCCGCGATCCGCTTCGCCGGGTCCGCCGAGGCCTGGATCTGGTCCGGCTTCGCCGCCCTGGCGCTGTCGGGCGTGTTCCTGCGCCCGCACTTCGGCAGCGCCTGGACCGCGGTGAGCCTGTCGGCGGTCCTGCTGGTCGGCCTCAACGGCGTCTACGCCCGGACCCTGCGCCAGTGGCTGACGCTGCTGCCGTCGACGGCCACCGCCGCGGACATCCCCCGTCCACTGGCGCTGCGCGCCCTGGCCTCCGGCGCGATCTCCCAGGCCGCCTGGTGGACGGCCATCGTCATCGGTCTGCTCAACCGCTGACGTCGCCGACCGGCGCGAACACCAGCACGGCGGCGGTCCCGCGGACGTCCAGTGCCTCGCCCGCGCCGCCGGTGACGCGCACGGCGTCCGACTCGGCCAACTCCTCGCCCGACCCCGGCAACGCCGCGGTGCCCTCCAGGACGACGGCGAGCGTGTCCGGCCCGCTCAGTTCCACCGTCCGCCCGGCCACGATCTCCACCCGTACCGAGACCTGGTCCCGACGCGTCATCACATTGAAGTCGACCAGCGGACCTTCCAGCAGCCGACAGTCCGTACCGGCGTCACCGGGGAAGGCGAACGGACGGAAGCGCCGGTCGACCCGGTGCTCCACCCCGTCCACGGTCAGCGCCATCCCGGCGCCCCGCACCACGGTGATCACCCGGTCCACCCCGGGGAACACCGAGAAAGGCCCGCCGCGCGCCACATCGGCCAGGCTCACCCGCCATTGGAACCCCTCCAGCCCGACCCCCTCCGGCTGCGCCGCCACCTCCCGGGTGACCCCGCCGCCGTTCTTCCACGCCGCGGCCTCCCGCTCCGCCGCCCGCAGAACCGCCACGCCCGCCATCGCCCGCTCTCCTCGCCTCGCCCTGCCCTTGATCATCACACGCGGGCGGCGATGCTCCGCGCGCACTCCAGCGACTCGGTGCGGGTGGTGTCCACCTCCAGGTCGTAGACCACCCCCTTGTGCACCGCCTCCGCCTGCGCCGCGGCCATCCCCCGCACCCGGTCCCCGCGCGCGACCTCACGCCCCGCCGCCACCACGCCGTCGCACCGGACGCCGACCCACAGCACCGGCAGCTCGCCCAGCGCCTCCCGCCACCGCTGCTGGGACGCCGCCCCGCCGAGGAACACGTCGTCGATGATCACCCTGGCCCCGGCCCGGACCGTCGCCGCCACACCGGCCACCCAGGCGGCGTCCAGCGCCCGGAACTCCGCCCCGACGGTCACCCCGCCGTCCGCCGCGAAGACGATCCCCTCGTCCGACGCCCGCATCCGTGCGGGCAGGGCCTCGACGAACGAGTCGCACCCGAACGCCAGCCAGGGATCCGGCAGCACGGCCTGCAGGCAGCGCACGATCCCGGACTTCCCCGAGCTGGACCCGCCGTTGAGAATGATCATCCGCGTCGTCACCGGGCCACCCTAGGCGGTCGAGCCCCGAAGCGGGAGCGCCGGTCGCGGGTCGCTCGCGTTCTTCGCCGACTTCCCGCAGGCGGCGCTCGCACCGCTGATGGCGTGCGTCCGCCGGATGGTCGGCGTTGACGGGGGTTCACCTCCTGGACGCGCGAACCCCGGCCGGACGGGCACGGGTAGGTTGGCGGTCTGCCGTCGAACCTTCGGGAGTGCCTGTGCCGTCCGCCGCCGTCGCCGCCGTTGCGGCTTCCAGCTCGCACGAGGTGCGACGGGCCGTCGCGGCCACCTACGTCGCGTTCGGCGGGGCCGGGTTCGCGTTCGCCAGTTGGGCCTCGCGGATCCCGCAGGTGCGCGAGCATCTGCAGCTGTCGCCGGCCCGGCTGGGGGTCGTCCTGCTCGCGATCGCCGCGGGGTCGCTGGTGGCGCTGCCGCTCGCCGGGCCGGTCGTGCACCGGCTCGGGACCCGGCGGACCGTGGCCGCCATGGCGGTGCTGATGACGGTGAGCCAGGCCACCATCGCCCTGGGGTACCTGGCCGGGCTCGCGCCGGTGGTCGTCGGGCTGTTCCTGCTCGGGTTCTCGAACGGGGCCTGGGACGTGGCGATGAACGTCCAGGGCGCGCACGTCGAGCAGCAGTTGGGGCGGTCGATCATGTCCCGTTTCCACGCCGGTTTCAGCCTGGGAACGGTGGTGGGGGCGCTGGCCGGCGCGGCGGCGGTCGCGCTCCACGTATCGGTCACCGCCCACCTGCTCGTGGTCGCGGCGGTGATCGCCCTGCTCGTTCCGTGGGGCACCCGCAGCTTCCTGCCGGAGGGCGCCGGCGGTGAGGAGCCGTCGGACACCGCTCCCGCCGCGCGCAGCGCCCTCGCCGCCTGGCGCGAGCCGCGCACCCTGCTGGTCGGCGTCTTCGTGCTGGCCTTCGCCTTCGCCGAGGGCACGGGCAACGACTGGGTCGCCCTCGCCACCACCGAGGGCTACGGCACCGAGGCCGTGGTCGGCACTCTCGCCTTCGCGCTGTTCCTGTCCGCGATGACGCTCGGACGCTGGTTCGGGCCCGCCCTGCTCGACCGGTACGGCCGGGTCCCGGTGCTGCGGGTGCTCGCGGTGCTCGGGATAGCCGGTGTGCTGCTGTTCGTCCTCGCCCCGGCGACACCCCTCGCGTTCGCCGGGGTGGTCCTGTGGGGACTCGGCGTCTCGCTGGGCTTCCCCGTCGGCATGAGCGCGGGCGCCGACGAGCCCCGGCACGCGGCCGGGCGGGTCAGCGTCATCGCCTCCGTCGGCTACTGCGCCTTCCTCGGCGGACCGCCCGCCGTCGGCCTCCTCGCCGACCACCTCACCGTGCTCCGCGCTGTGGTCTCCGTTGCGGTCCTGCTCGGCATCGCCGCCCTCATCACCGCGGTCGTCCGGCCGCCCGACGGAGCCGTGGTACCCGATCCGGTGCCCGATTCCGACTGAACGAGCCACGTCCGCCTATTCGCCCGCGAGTCCGCGCAGCCCCTTCCAGGCGGGCTGGCGCAGGCTTCCGGCGTCGGTGACCTCGGCGTACTGGACCTCGCCGCGGAGCAGCGGCTGGACCCAGCGGATGTCGGCCACGGGCAGCGGCGGACCCGCCGTGAACGGGGACCGCCCGGCGGCGGCCTCCCTGAGGAGGGGGAGCAGCAGGCTGCGCTGGGCGGCGGAGAGGCCGGAGCCGCACGAGCCGATGTAGCGCAGGCCCTCGCCGTCCGGCTTGCCCAGCAGCAGCGAGCGCGGTTCGCCGCGGGCGTCGGCGAGCCAGCCGCCGATCACCACGTCGACGGTGGGGCGGAACTTCACCTTGACCCAGTCCTGCGACCGCCGCCCGGGCTGGTAGACGGAGGCCAGGCGCTTGAGGATGACGCCCTCCAGGCCGCGCTCCCGGGTCCACTCGACCGCGGCCGGCACGTCCGCACCGATCCACGCGGGAGGCGCGGCGACCGACCCGTCGTGCGGGAGGTCGAGCCGGTCCAGCAGCCCGCGCCGCTCCAGATAGCTGCGGCCGGTGACCGGTTCCCCGCGGTGCCGCAGGACGTCGAAGACCATCGGTGTCACCGGGATCCGGGCCCGGGCCGCCCTGATCCGGTCCGGCTGACGCAGCGTCATCCGCTGCTGCAGCCGCTCGAAGGAGGGGATGCCGGTGCCCGGGGCCAGGGCCACCACCTCCGCGTCCAGCACCACCGGTGCCACGCCCGCCAGGCGGGAGAGCGACTGCAGTTCGGGGTAGCGGGCGGTGGCGTCGGCCCCGGAGCGGGCGAACGCCCGCACCGCGCCGTCCGCCGCGACGGCCACGATGACCCGCATGCCGTCCCACTTCACCTCCGCGGCCCAGCCGCGGGTGTCCGCCGGCGGTGGGCCCTCCCCGGCCAGCATGGGCGCGATCCAGCCCGCCGCGGCGCTCACGCGGCGGCCCCGGGCAGCCGCCGCGCGGCCGAGGGGTCCAGCAGCGACGCGTGCAGGTCGCCGAGGCGGGCCAGCCGGTCCGGCAACCGGTCGGCGGTGAACGACAGTTCGGCCGGATCCCGGCAGTCCGCGACCTCCGCCCAGCTCACCGGGGTCGACACGGTCGGCTCGGCCAGCGCACGCAGCGAGTAGGCGGCCACCGTCGTCTTCGCGGAGTTGTTCTGCGACCAGTCCAGCAGCACCCGGTCCCGCCGCAGCTCCCGGCCCATCCGACTGACGATCAGCTGGGGGTACTCGGCCTTCAGCCGCTGCGCCAACCGCTTGGCGTAGGCGTTCACCTCGTCGGCCGGCGCCGGGATCAGCGGCACCGTCAGATGCAGCCCCTTGGACCCGGAGGTCTTGGCCCAGGCGTCGAGACCGTCCGCCGCCAGCACCTCCCGCACCGCCAGCGCGGCGGCGCAGCAGTGCAGCAGGTCGGTGCCCTCGCCGGGGTCGAGGTCGACGATCAGCCGGTCGTGCAGCGCCGGGCTGTCCCGCCACTGCGGCACATGGAACTCGACGGTGTCCAGGTTGGCCGCCCAGATCAGGGTGGCCAGGTCGGCGACCACCACCTGCCGGGCCGGGCCGGTGCGGAGCTCGACCTCCAGACCCTGGACCCAGCCGGGCGCGCCCGGCGGCACCCGTTTGGCCCAGAACCGCTCCCCGTCCACCCCGCCGGGGCAGCGCACGAAACTGGCCGGACGCCCCTCCAGGTGCGGCAGCATCACCGGCCCCACCTGCCCGTAGTGCTGCAGCACCGCGGCCTTGGTGAAGCCGCCGGCCGGGTAGAGCGGCTTGTCCAGGTGGGACAGCGACAGCCGTCGGCCCTCCACCTCGACCACGGTGCGTTCGGCCGGCATCAGGCCTGCCTCGCGCGGGCCGGCACCCGCCGGGTCGTGGTCCAGGTCAGCAGCTCGCGGGCGGTCCAGGTGGTGATGATCCGTTCGGCCGGGATCCCGGCCTCCTCGGCGCGGGCGCAGCCGTAGATCTGCCAGTCCAACTGCCCGGGGGCGTGGGCATCGCTGTCGATGGCGAACAGCACGCCCGCGTCGGCGGCCTGGCGCAGCAGCCTCCGGGGCGGGTCCAGCCGGTCCGGCCGGCAGTTGATCTCGACCGCGGTGCCCCGTTCGGCGCAGGCCGCGAAGACGGCCTCGGCGTCGAACTCCGACTCGGGACGGCGCTTGACGCCCAGCAGCCGTCCGGTGCAGTGGCCCAGGATGTCCACCCGGGGGTCGGAGACGGCCTTGAGCAGCCGCCGGGTCATCGCGTCCCGTTCCATCCGCAGCTCGGAGTGGGCCGAGGCGACCACCACGTCCACCCGCTCCAGCAGCTCGTCCTCCTGGTCCAGCGCCCCGCCGGAGAGGATGTCGCACTCGATCCCGGTCAGCAGCCGGAACGGCGCCGCCGCGCGGTCGACCTCGGCGACGACCTCCAGTTGCTCCCGCAGCCGGTCCGCGCTGAGCCCTCGGGCGATCCGCAGCCGCGGCGAGTGGTCCGTGAGCACCGCCCAGCGGTGGCCGAGCGAGCGGGCCGCCCTGGCCATCGTCTCGATCGGGCTGCCGCCGTCCGACCAGTCGGAGTGCAGATGGCAGTCGCCGCGCAGGGCGGCACGCAGTTCCACGCCGCCTTCGGTCAGCGGCGCCGCGGCCCGTTCCTCCAGGTCGGAGAGGTAGTCGGGGGTGCGTCCCGCAGCGGCCTCGGCGATCACCCGGCCCGTGGTCGTGCCGATGCCCTCCAGTTCGGTGAGCCGGCCGCTCACCGCCCGCTGCAGCACCTCCAGCTGCGTCAGCCCGGCCACCTTCTGCGCCGCATGGCGGAACGCCTGCACCCGGTAGGTGGGCGCGTCCTCGCGTTCCAGCAGGAACGCGATCCGCTCCAGGGCATCGGTGGGTTCCATTCCGGGCATATCCCCGGCTCTCCGTCGATTCAACCGATTCCGGCATAACAGGTGAAAATGGTCGAAAGCAGTGCGCCGGCGAACCGGAGGAGGTGCCGCGTGGACTTCGACGAGGTCGCCGACCAGCTCTACTCGCTGCCCCCGCCGCAGTTCACCGCGGCCCGCGACGCCGCCGCGCAGCGCGCCGGGCAGTCGGACGACGATCTGGCCGAGGCGGTCCGCGGGCTGCGCCGCCCGACGCTCGGCGCCTGGCTGGCCAATCTGCTGGTGCGCGAGCACCGAACCGAGTCACAGGCACTGCTCGAGCTCGGCGACGAACTGCGGGCCGCCCAGGACGGGCTCGCCGGCGAACGCCTGCGCGAGCTCACCGCAGGCCGTCGCGCCGTGGTCGGCGCGCTGGTCCAGCAGGCCAGGGCGGCGGCCGTGCGGGCCGGACTGCCGGTCGGCGAGGGCCCGCTGGCGGACCTGGAGCAGACCCTGACCACCGTGCTGGCCGACCGGACCGCCGCCGAGGCCTTCGCGGCGGGCCGGCTCACCAAGCCGCTGACCCCGCACTCCCCCGTGGAGCCGGCACCGGCGCGCCCGGCCGCCTCCGCGCCCACCCGGCAGCCGGCCTCCCCGACCGGCGCCGACCCGGACGAGTCGGCCCGGGCCCGCCGCGGCCTCAAGGAGGCCGAGCGGCAGTCCGCCGCAG
>NZ_BBPM01000003.1:20011-90548 GCF_000787775.1 Streptacidiphilus carbonis
GCCTCAAGGAGGCCGAGCGGCAGTCCGCCGCAGCGGCCAGGGCCGCCACCGCGGCCCGCCGGGAGCTGGACCGCGCCGCCGAACGCCACCGCCGCGCCCACAGCGGCGCGGAGGAGCTCTCCGCCCGGCTGGACCGGGCCCGCGCGGCCGAGCGCACCGCGGCGGAGCAGGAGCGCACGCTCAGGACCAAGGTCGAGACCACCGACCGGGACGCCCGCAGGGCCGCCGGCCGGGCCAGGGACGCCGCCGTCCGCGTGCGCCACCTCGACAACAGGCGTATCAGGGATGCAGGGGGCTGAGCAGGGACAACCGTAGAAGACGTACCGACCTGAAACGTACCGACGGGGAACACAACAGACAGGAGCAGAGCGATGGCGCGAGCGACCTGGACCGGCGCGCTGACCTTCGGCCTGGTCACCGTGCCGGTGTCGATATTCTCGGCGACGGAGGACCACACCACCCGGTTCCGGCAGATCCAGCGCGGCACCGCCGACCGGGTCAGGATCCGGCGCACCAACGCGCGCACCGGCGACGAGGTCGCCTTCAACGAGATCGTCAAGGGGTACGACCTCGGCGACGACCAGTACGTCGTCCTGGAACCCAGCGAGCTCGACGAGATCGCCCCTGGCCGCTCCCGGCTGATCGAGGTCTCCGGCTTCGTGGACCTGGCCGCCGTCGATCCGCTGTTCTTCGTCTCCGGCTACTACCTGGCGCCGCGCGGGGAGGAGTTCGCCCAGGTCTACTCACTGCTGGTGGAGGCCCTGGAGGAGTCGGGCCGGGCGGCGATCGCCACCATGGTGATGCGCGGCCGGCAGTACCTCACCGCCGTCCGCGCCAGCGGCGACGTACTGGAACTGCACACCCTGCACTGGGCCGACGAGGTCCGCGACCCGGCCGAGGAACTGCCGAGCCCACCGGTGCGCACCCGGGTCTCCGCCGAACAGTTGAGCGCCGCCAAGCAGTTGATCGACGCCATGAGCGTGGACTGGAAGCCGGCGGACTACCGCGACGAGTACGAGGACCGGGTGCGCGAGCTGATCGACGCCAAGCGGTCCGGCCAGGAGATCGTCACCGCCGAGCCCGCCCCCGAGGCCACCAATGTCATCGACCTGATGGAGGCCCTGCGGCGCAGCCTGGACCGCTCCGGCAGCCCGACGGCGCAGAAGTCCAGGGCGACCACGGTCAAGAAGCGGGCCGGGCGGAAGCAGGAGCAGAAGGAGGACCTGAGCGGACTCAGCAAGGCCGAGCTCTACCAGCGGGCCACCGCGCTGGACCTGCCGGGCCGCTCGAAGATGACCCGCGAGGAGCTGGAGCGCGCCGTCGCCGCGGCTGCGCCGTCCGGCCGCGCCAAAGCGGTCGCCTGAGGCGCAGTCAGCGTCCGGGTGCGATTGGGACCGCCCGCTGCGGGGAGGAGATCCTCCGGACCGCGCAGGAACTGCACGCGGGAGGACTCGCGGTGGAATTCCATCTGCTGGTCGAGGGCGTGGGCGCCCCGCAGCTGCGCCTGGACCTCGACGGCGGCACCGGAACGGCGGGGACGGCCAGGGAGGCCGTCACCGCGTTCCTCACCGCCCTCACCCGGGTCTGCCGGCCGACCCGCCGGGGCGCCCCCGGCGACGTCCTGCTGGTGGTCTCGGAACTCGTCACCAACGCGGTGCGGCACGCCCCGGGCGCGCTGACGCTCTGCCTGGCCCGGCTGCCCGGCGAGGTGCAGGTGACGGTGCGCGACGGCAACCCCTTCGGGCCCCGGGCCCGTCCGCCGGACCTGAGGTCCGGCACCGGCGGCTTCGGCTGGCCCACCGTGCAGCGTCTGGCCCGCGAGGTCAGGGTGGTCCCGCACCGGGACGGCAAGGAGATCCACGCCTATGTCCCCTGGGACCCGCCGCCGCCCGACGGTCCCTAGCGGACCCGGCGGCGGTGCGACCGCGACCAGCGGGAGCCGATCCAGGCCAGGTCCAGGAGCAGCAGCACGCACCCGATGACCAGCAGGTAGAGCAGCCCCTGCACGACGAAGCCGATGATGCCCAGCACCATCGCGATGATCACGACCAGCAGGAAGAGTGCCATGGCTGCGTGTCCTTCCCGGTTCCGGCGTCAGCCTCGGGCGAGCAGCCGCTCGCCGTTCGCGCCCGGCTGGTACTCCAGCCCGTAGTGCTCGAAGACGGCCTTCTCGTCCGCGGCGGCGAGGACGTCGTCGGTGCCCATCGCGGGCGAGCCCTTGACCAGGCCCCTGGCGAAGGGCACCTTGACGTACCCGGGGCCCACCACGGCCTCGGCCAGCGGGACGAAGACCAGCCGGTGCCGGGTCGGCAGGCCGATCCGCACGGTCGCCATGGCCGGCTGATCGGTTCGCGTGTCGACGTACACCGCTTCCAGTGTGCCGATCCGGCGCCCTTCGCCGTCGACCACGTCCTGCGTGCGCCACTCGCGGATGTCACCGACCTCGATCACCGGACTTCCTCTCCGACGTACTGTGTGTCTGCTCTGTATCTGCCCCGGTGCGTCCCGCGCACTCCCAGCCGACGCCACCGGCGGCCGCACCGAGAGGACACTCCCATCATGGCTGTGACAAGCACCGATCTGCTCGCCGACGCCTTCGACCGGATCAGCGAGTGCGTCGGCGACGTGCTCCAGGACCTCAGCGGCGACGACCTGGTGGCCCGGGTCGGCCCCGGGGCCAACTCGATCGGCTGGCTGGTCTGGCACCTGACCCGGGTCCAGGACGACCACGTCGCCGCGGCGGGCGGGCTGGAGCAGGTCTGGCTGGCCGGCGGCTGGCAGCGGCGCTTCGGGCTCCCCTACCCGCCGGAGGCCCACGGCTACGGCCAGTCCAGCGCCGAGGTGGGCGACTTCCAGGGCGTCCCGGTGCGGCTGCTGCAGCAGTACCACGAGGCGGTCCACGAGCAGACCCTGCGCTTCCTGAAGGGGCTGGACGAGGGCGCTCTGGACCGGGTGGTGGACACCTCGTTCCACCCGCCGGTCACCCTCGCCGTCCGGCTGGTCAGCGTGGTCTCCGACGATCTGCAGCACGTCGGCCAGGCGGCCTACGTCCGCGGACTGCTGCGGCGGCGCTGACGCCGCTCCCGGTGACGTACCGTCGAATGTGTCTCGGCGTTCGCGGCGGGCCAGGGGCCGGGGCGGGTCCCTGCCCCCCACGGGCGAGCCGAATCCGTCCGGCAGGGGGTTGGACCATGTACACAGGCAAGAGCTGGCCGTTCCGGTCTCGAGCGGCCCGGCGCGGGTCGGAGCCGACCGTGCGCTACGGGATCCCGCAGGTGACGCCGCTGCACCCGGTGGCCGGGCTGGACCACGCCCTGGCGCAGGCGACCGCCCTGCTCTCCCGGGCGCGGTCGGCCCGGGACTGGGCCGAGGTGCAGCGGCTGCTCGGCTGGATCGACGCGCACCTGGACCAGCGGCTACGGCTCACCCGGCCGCCGACCACCGCGCCCTGATCGCCGCGGCCTGGACACGGCTTCCCTGCGGGACCTCCGCGGGCGCCCTGGGACGTTCCGGGGACGCCCGCAGACATCCCGGAGAGTGAGCGCGCCACCGTCCCGAGTTGCGGGGCGGATCACCCGGACGCACCGTCGACTCGTGGTGTCCCCCTGTCGCCGCGCACGTTCCGGCGAGGCCGCCACTTCCCCTCACGTCTGTGGAGGTAGTTGTGAGCACGACGCTTGACCCGGCCCGGGTGATCGGGCACAAGGTAATCGACGCCGATGGCCACAAGATCGGGCAGGCCGACGAGGTGTACCTGGACGACAGCACCGGCACCCCGCAGTGGGTGACCGTGAAGGGCGGACTCTTCGGCGGCAAGGGCCACTTCGCCCCGCTCGGCGGCGCCGTCCTGGTGGACGACCAGCTGCGGTTGGCGTACCCCAAGGCCAAGGTCGACAGCGCACCCGAACTGGAGACCGGCCGGCATCTGTCGGTCGAGGAGGAGATGACCCTCTACCAGCACTACGGGCTGGGACATCCGGAGAAGTCCGGAACCGGCACGAACATAGGCACCGGCACCGGCATGGGCACGGGCATGGGCACTGGAACGGGCACCGGCACGGACTCGGCCAGGGGCATGGACGCCGCCGCCGGCACCGCCGCCGGCACGGCCATGTCCGACCACGCCGGCGCCCACGGCTCCGCGGGCATCAACGCCGGCTCCGCGGGCATGAACGCCGGCTCCGCCGGAATGACCGCGGGCTCCGCCGGAATGATGGCCGCCCCGACCGGCATGGGCCGGCTCGGCACCACGGACGCCGGTCCCGAGGCGACCCCGGACCGGATGGCCATGGGCAGCGCCGACGGCAGGGTGATGACCCGCTACGAGGAGCGGCTGCACGTCGGTACCGAGCGGGTCGAGGCCCGCCAGGCCCGGCTGCGGAAGACCGTCACCACCGAGCACGTCGAGCGGACCGTCCCGCTCACGCACCAGGAGATCCGGGTCGAGCGCGAGCCGATCGCCGAGGGCGAGCGCGACTCCGCCATGGGTACCGCCGACTTCGCCGACGCCGACCTGGACGTGACGCTCTACGAGGAGCGTCCGGTGGTGACCAAGGAGGTCGTCGCCGTGGAGCGGGTGCGGCTGATGGTGGAGGAGGTCACCGAGCAGGTGACCGTGCAGGAGGAGGTCCGCGCCGAGCGGATCGACCTGGTCGGCGATGCCGAGGAGGACCCCAGGAACCGCATGTAGCGGACGCGTGGCCGCCGGCGCCGCTCCCGCCCGTGTGCGACCCGTCGCACCTGCGCGGGGGCGGCGCCGGCGTCGGCCGAGCGGCCCCCCTTGCCCCGCGCCCGAAGGGGAAGAAGGAGAGACATGGACGACTTCGCCGGACCCACACCGCAGGACCAGGTCTCGCTCTACCTGGAAGCCCTCGAACTGAACATGGACCCGGACCAGTTCCGGGTCCTCGGCGCCCTGCTGCAGGGCGCCGGACAGCTGTACGACTCCGGGATGGAGCAGGTCGACACCGCCGTCGACGAGGAGGACGAGGAGTTCCTGACCGAGGACGTCATGGAGGAGTTCCTGGTCATCGTCGGCATGCTCACCACCGGCCGGATGGACCAGCAGGTGGTGGACATCGGCGGCGGGATCACCACCGTGGTGACCCAGGACGTCGCCACCGACCCGGCACGGATGCGCGAGCTGCGCACCTGGGCCGCCGAGCAGCGCGGCCTGCGGGACGCCGAGGACGACGCCGGCCCGGACCGCTGACGCACCGTCAGCCGGGGGATCCTGCCCGCACGAAGTCGGTTACCCCAGCCCTGATCTGCCGTCATTCCCCTCTACACTGGGGACCACACCCCTGCGGAGAGTCGGACAAGGATGCGATGACCGATCAGACCTGGATCCCCGAGGACGTGGACACCGGGCGGCCCAGCATCGCCCGCATCTACGACTTCCACCTCGGTGGGGACCACAATCTGCCGGTCGACCGGGAGGCCGCGCGCGAAGTCGTCGCCGTGATGCCGGAGCTCCCGAGCATCCTGCGGGCCAACCGGGCCTTTCTGATCCGCTGCGTGGCTCACCTCGCCGACCGGGGCGTCAGAAACTATCTGGACCTGGGCTCCGGCATCCCGACCGTGGGCAACGTCCATGAGACCGCCCAGTCCGCCGACCCGCTGGCCCGGGTGGTCTACCTGGACAGCGACCCGGTCGCGGTGGAGCACAGCCGGCGGATACTGCTGGACAACGACCGCGCCGTCGCCGTCGCCGGGGACCTCCGCGACGCGGCGTCGGTCCTGGCCCACCCCGAGGTGCAGCGGCTGCTGGGACCGGCCGAGCCGCTCGCGGTGCTGATGAGCGCGGTGCTGCACTTCGTCCCCGACGACGCCGAGGCGGCCGACCTGGTCGCGGCCTACCGCGAGGCGATCCCGGTCGGCAGCTACCTGGCGGTGTCGCACGGCAGCCACCGGGAGGAGTCGGCGGCCAGGATCGGGCGGGCGGCCGAGACCTACTCCCGCAAGGTCGCGCCGATGCGGCTGCGCTCGCTGGAACAGGTCGCGGGACTGCTGAAGGGCTTCGAGGTCGTGGAGCCCGGGGTGGTCTACTGCGAGCAGTGGCGCCCGGGCCCGGAGGACGACCCGGCACCGGTCTATCCGCTGCCGCAGGCCTGCGCCCTGGCCCGCAAGGTCTGACCCGCGCCGGGGGCGGTGTCCCGGGGGCCCGGCGGCCCTTCGGCGGGGGGTCACAGCTCCAGGTCCACCTGGACCCGCTTGCCGCCGGCCTGCCGCTCGACCTCGAAGCGGCGGCACAGGGCCAGCACGATCTCCAGGCCGTGCCGCCCGATCCGGGCCGGGTCGGGCTCACTGGGCACGGGCAGGGCCGGCTGGGTGTCCCACAGGGTGATCCGCAGGACCCCGCCACCCAGGTCCAGAGCCCCCGGTTCCGGATCGCCCGGGTCCAGGCAGCCCAGGTCCGGGACCCCCGGCTCCAGGCAGCCCAGGTCCGGGTCCAGCAGTTCCAGGTCCAGCAGGCACGGCCCCGGTGCGTACTTGGCGGCATTGGTCACCAGCTCGCTGATCACCAGCCGGGCGTCCTCCAGCAGCCTGCCGGTGACGGCGACGCCCTGCTCCGCCTGGGCGCGCGCCAGGAACTCCGCCACGAAGCCGCGGGCGGCGACGATGGTGCCGGTCCTGCCGTCGTAGGTCGCGCCGGCTGTGAGCCCGTCCCGCGCCCGCGGCCACGACCGCTGCCACTCCCGTCCCCGTTGGTGTTCCATCGGCTGCCTCTCCGTACCGACCGCTCGGCCGCCCGTGGTCCGTGGGCGACAGGCGCACGTCTACCCGTGTTGCACACGTCCAATCCGGTCAGCCGGCCCCTTCTCCGGGTAGGAGCCGGGTATGCAGTCGCGGACGAGCGGTACCAGGGACGGACACCCGGGCGGACTCCCGCCGGAATCGCCGGACTTCGGGCTCTTCGGCCCGCAGTCGGTGACCTGGCGGGTGCACGCCGACCCGATGATGCTGCCGGCCGGGCTGCGCGCGCTGCTGCTCCAGGCGCTGCACCCGCTGGCGATGGCCGGGGTGGCCGAGCACTCCCGCTACCGGGAGGACCCCTGGGGGCGGCTGATCCGCACCGCGCGGTACATCGGCGCGGTCACCTACGGCAGCACCGAGCAGGCCGAGGAGGCGCTGGCCCGGGTCCGGGCGGTCCATCTGAAGGTGCGCGGGACCGACCCGGAGTCCGGCGCGCGCTACCGCGCCGACGACCCGGCGCTGCTGACCTGGGTGCACTGCTGCGAGACGGACAGCTTCCTGCGGGTCACCCGGGCCGGCGGGCTGCGGCTCACCGCCGAGGAGGCGGACCGCTATGTCGCCGAGCAGCGGGAGACCGCCTGGCGGCTCGGGGTCCCCCGAACGGACCCGCTGCCGGCCACCGAGCACGAGCTGGCCGAATACTTCGAGCGGATCCGCCCCGAACTGCGGGCCAGTGCGGCGGCGCGCGAGGCCACCCGCTTCGTGCTGCTGCCGCCGATGCCGCTCTGGGTGTCGCTGGCCACCCCGGCGCGGCCGGCCTGGACCGGGGTGATGGCCCTGGGCATGGCCTCGCTGCCGCGCTGGGCCAGGCGCATGTACGGGCTCCCGGGCTGGCCGGTGGGGGACCTCGGGGCGAGGGTCGCGTCCCGCTCCCTGCGCGCCTCCCTGCTGGCGCTGCCCCCCGCGGTGCGGGAAGGCCCGCACCTCAAGGAGGCCCGGGCCAGGGTCGCCGCGCAGGCCCGTTACCCGTGGGGCCGGCCTTAGGTGGTGATGACGGACTGCAACTGAACCACTGTGGGTGAGTTGCAGCACCGTCAGGGGCGCGGGGAACTGCGCGAACGACCATCTACGGTCCGCAGCCGAGGCAACACCGAACAGGAGACCCCCCGTGC
Organism: Streptacidiphilus carbonis; assembly: GCF_000787775.1. Taxonomy (GTDB): domain Bacteria; phylum Actinomycetota; class Actinomycetes; order Streptomycetales; family Streptomycetaceae; genus Streptacidiphilus; species Streptacidiphilus carbonis. Next base: position 27,880 of record NZ_BBPM01000003.1, read on the forward strand.
CAGAGGGAGACTCGGTATTCCAGACGGCCGTGCGCCTGCACACCGCGCTGGCCGGACGGGTGCTGACCACCGCCGATCTTCGCGTGCCCGCGCACGCGACCGCCGACCTGACCGGGCGGCAGGTCCTGGAGACCGTCCCCCGCGGCAAGCACCTGCTGACCAGGATCGAGGGCGGGCTGACCCTGCACACCCATCTGCGGATGGACGGCCGCTGGCAGACCTACGGCAGCTCCGAGCGCTGGCCCGGCCCGGCCTGGCAGATCAGGGCGGTCCTGGGCAACGCCGAGCGGACCGCCGTCGGCTACCGGCTGCCCGTGGTCGAGCTGCTGCGCACCGGGGAGGAGCAGCGCGCGGTGGGCCATCTGGGGCCGGACCTGCTGGGCCCGGACTGGGACGGCGCCGAGGCCCTGCGGCGGCTGTCCCGGGACCCGCTGCGGCCGCTCGCGCTCGCCCTGCTGGACCAGCGCAACCTGGCCGGTATCGGCAACGTCTACGCCACCGAGCTGTGCTTCCTGGCCGGGGTCAGCCCGTGGACGCCGTTCGGCGAGGTGCCGCGCCCGGACCGGGTGGTGGGCCTGGCGCACCGGCTGCTGGGGCTGAACAGGACCCGCTCCGGCCACGTCACCACCGGTGACATCCGACCCGACCGGCGGCACTGGGTCTACGGGCGCGCCGGGCAGCCCTGCCGCCGCTGCGGCACCAGGATCCGCAGGTCGACCATCGGCGCGCCGCCGCAGGACCGGGTCGCCGTCTGGTGCCCGCACTGTCAGCCTGGGCCTGTGAACTGATCCGAAAGGAGAGAGAACGTGACCGGCACAGTTCCCACCGTTCCCACTGTCAGGCTGAACAACGGCATCGACATCCCCCAGCTCGGCTTCGGCGTCTTCCAGATCAAGCCCGCCGACACGGTGGCGGCCACCCTGGCCGCCCTGGAGGTCGGCTACCGCCACATCGACACCGCCGAGATGTACGGCAACGAGAAGGAGGTCGGCGAAGCGGTCCGCCGCTCCGGCCTGGACCGCGGCGACGTCTTCGTCACCAGCAAGCTCAACAACGGCCACCACGCCTACGACGACGCGCTGAAGGCGTTCGACCAGAGCCTGTCCGACCTGGGCTTCGACCACCTCGACCTGTTCCTGGTGCACTGGCCGCTGCCCAAGGTCGGCGACTTCGTGGAGACCTGGCGGGCGATGGAGGAGATCTACCGCTCCGGCCGGGCCAAGGCCGTCGGGGTCTCCAACTTCCAGCCGCACCACCTGCGCCGGCTGCTCGAGGAGACCGAGGTGGTCCCGGCCGTCAACCAGATCGAGGTGCACCCGTACCTGACGCAGGACGAGGTGCGCGACTTCGGCGCGGCGCACGGCATCGCCACCGAGGCCTGGTCCCCGATCGCCCAGGGCCGGGTCCTCGACGACCCGGTGCTGCAGCGGATCGCCCGGCGGCTGGGGCGCACCCCCGCCCAGGTGGTGCTGCGCTGGCACCTGCAGCGCGGCGACATCGTGTTCCCGAAGTCGGTCACCCGTTCCCGGGTCGAGGAGAATTTCGCCCTGTTCGACTTCGAGCTCGACGCCGACGACGTGGCGGCCGTCTCCGGCCTCGACCGGGACGAGCGCACCGGGCCCGACCCCGACAGCTTCAACTGGATCCCCTGACGCGCCGACCGGAGCATCCGCCCGAAACGGTCTAAAGTCGTCGCGGTGGGCAGACGTGCGCAGAGCAAGAGATGTGCACCGAGCACAGTCCTGGAGGAAGCGATGACGGCACCGGCCGAGAACCGGACCACCCCCCGGGTCCCCTGCATTCCGGGTGCCCCCAGCTGGGTCAGCCTGCTCGCCCGTGACCCCGCCGCCCAGCAGGCCTACTACGGCGCACTGCTGGGCTGGCACTACGAGCAGGTCGACGAGGAGTGGTGGGGCTCCTACGCCTTCGCCGTGGCCGAGGGCGAGCGGGTGGCCGGGATCGGCTCCCAGCCCGAGGGTTGGGCGACGGCCCCGACCACCTGGACGGTCTTCTTCGGCGTCGAGGACATCGACGGGGCCTCCCAGCGGGTGCGCGAGCGGGTCGGCACGGTGGGCATCGGCCCCGTCGACGTCAGCGCGGGCCGGGTGGCCATCGCGGTGGACCCGTCCGGCGCGGTGTTCGGGCTGTGGCAGGGCACGCCGGGCCCGACCCGGATCCTGGACATGGCGGGCGCGCCCTCCTGGATGGAGCTGCGCACCGACCCCTTCGCCGCCGCCCTGTTCTACGGCGAGGTGCTCGACTGGGCCGGTCAGGACCGCACCCACCTGGACGTGTACTGGGAGAACGAGCGGGTGGTGCTGCGTGCCGGGGGCCACCGGATCGCCGCCCTGCGCGAGTCCGACCCGATGCTCGCGGGCGGCTCGGCCCAGGTCGAGCGCCCCTACTGGCACGTCTCCTTCGCGGTGGACGACGCCGACGACGCCGCCGAACGGGCGATCCGGCTCGGCGGCTCCCCGGTCGCGCCGGTCGCCGACTCGCCCTACGGCCGGGTCGCCGAGCTGCGCGACCCCGAGGGCGCCCGGTTCGCCCTGATCAGCAACGGCTGACGACCTCCGCCGGACAGCAGCCCGAAGCAGCGGATGCGGTAAGCGGTCGCGCCGCGCCCGTCCGCCGAGGATGCTGGAACCATCCGTCTCCTGATTCCCTGGAGTGAAGCATGCGACAGGACACCCACCCCGACTACCGCCCGGTCGTGTTCCGGGACCGGTCGGCCGGCTACGCCTTCCTCACCCGGTCCACGGCGACCAGCGAGCAGACCATCGCATGGGACGACGGCAACACGTATCCGGTGGTGGACGTCGAGATCTCGGCCGAGAGCCACCCGTTCCACACCGGCCGGGCCAGGACCGTCGACCCGCAGGGCGAGATCGCCAAGTTCCGGCGCCGCTACGGCGGCGAGGACGACGCGGTGCGCACCCCCACGCCGGCCGAGGTCACCCCCGACGCGCGGCTGCACACCGGCAGCGACGGCGAGGTGTCCGCCGAGGACCTGGTGCTGGCCAGCGGTCGGGACGTCACCCCGGCGACGCTGGAGTGGGCCCGCCGACGGCTGGCCGAGGAGGGCCGGGCGGCGGTGGACAAGCAGCTGCCCTGACGCCGGGCACAGCCCGACAACGGCCGGGGCCCGGTGACGTTCTGTCACCGGGCCCCGGCCGTTGTCGCTCAGGACGATTCGCTCAGGACCGGCCGGCTCAGGACCGGCTCGCTCAGGGCCGGTTCAGGACTGGTAGCCCTCGACCTCGGACGCCGGCCGGATCGCCGCGCCGCCCTCGGCCTCGCCGAACTCGCGCAGCGCCCGGCGCTGCCGCAGCAGGTCCCAGCACTGGTCGAGCTGCACCTCGATCTCGGCGAGCTGCTTGTGCGCCAGGTCCGGATCCGCCTCCCCCGAGGCGACCTTGGCCCTCAGTTCGTGCTCGGCGGTGACCATGCTGTTGATGGCCTCCAGAATGTCTGGATCAGGCATGCGCTCCTCCTGGTGCTGCGGACTGGTGTGCCGGCTGGGGTCTGCTGCCCATCCTGCCCGCACGGCCCGCGCCGTGCACGGCGATCAGGCCGCCTGGTCCCAGCCGCGCTCCGGGCCGGGCCGGTCGGCCCGCTGCCTGCGGTGCACGTCCAACCGGGGGATCAGCACGGTGGCGGCCAGCAGGAGCAGCAGCACCACCGCGACCACCGCGGCGGGCCCCGGGCGGGCGGGGACCTCGGCGGCGAGCAGCACCCCGGCGGCGACGACCAGCAGCAGCGCGACCGCGCCGCGGGTACCGCGCAGGAACAGCCAGAGATGCCACACCCGGTACAGCCGCATGGTGCTCAGTCTCCGGTCGAGCTCGGCGTCCTCACGCAGCCGCGCCTCGATCCCGTCCAGGATCTGCTGTTCCCGCCTGGTAAGTGCCGGTCCGTCAGTCATCGCCATCCCCGCAACCCCCACCGTGAACCATGGTGAGCCGCTTCCCGAGTTCAGCGGGTTTCTAACCTCTGGACGCCACCCGGTCAGCCGCGGACGCCGTGGATTCGGCCACCGGCGCGTCGGACGGCGAGGAGGAGGCCACCAGTACGGACTGTCCGACCGCCGCCCGGCCGCGCCGCGGCCGGACCAGGCCGAGCAGGGCGACGGCCGCCAGGGCCATCACCGCGAGGCCGTACTCGCGGGTGGTCGGCAGCAGCCCGCCGCCGTGCACCACCAGCATGCCGCCGATCACCGCGGGCAGGCCCATGGCCAGGTAGGAGACCACATACAGGGTGGACAGCAGCCCGGACCGCTCGTGCGGGGCGGCCAGCGGGACGGTGGTCCTGATCGCGCCCTGGAAGCCGCCGCCGAAACCGGCCCCCGCCAGCGCGGTGCCGAGGAAGAACCCGGCGGTGGAGCGGTGGTCGACCGAGAGCAGGGTGGCGCCGACGCCCAGGATCAGGGCGGCGATGCCCAGCAGCATCACCAGCCGCGGCCGGGTGCCGCGCAGCAGCAGCACGGTCAGCGCGCCGCTGCCGGCCAGGACGAACAGGGCCAGGCCGCCCAGCAGCGAGGAGCCGGAGCCGACCACGACGCGGACCACGGCGGGCGCCACCGAGCCGTAGAAGCCGGCCAGCGCCCATACCGCGACCAGTACCGGGACCGCCGTCAGCACCGGGCCCAGCGCCGTCCTGGGGATGCCGAGCCGGGGCCGCAGCGAGGCCAGCGCGCCGGGCTTGGGCGAGGAGGTCTCCGCCATCAGCCACACGCCGATGCCCTGCAGCAGGAACACGCCCAGCAGGGCCAGGTAGACCAGGTGGACCGGCCAGGGCAGGTACTGGACCAGCAGGCCCGAGGCGAGCGAGCCGGTGGCGGTGCCGGTCATCGGCGCCACCGCGTTGGCGATGGTGCCCTTCGCCTTGTCGATGTCGAGCATCCCGGCGCCGACCGCGCCGACCGCCGCGCCGGTGGCCAGGCCCTGGACCACCCGCGCCAGCAGCAGTTCGGGCACTCCGCCCGCGGTGGTCAGCACCACCATGGTCACGGCCTGCAGCGCGATGCCGGCCAGCAGCACCGGACGGCGTCCGACATGGTCCGACAGCGAGCCGACGACCAGCAGCGCGGCCAGCACGGCCAGGGCGTAGACGCCGAAGACCACCGTGGTGGTGATCGGCGAGAACCCCCATTCGCCCTGGTAGACGGCGTAGAGCGGGGTCGGGGCGCTGGAGGCGGCGAGGAAGGAGACCACGATCGACGCCTGGAGGTAGAAAGCGGCGCCGCGTGGTAGCTGCCACCGTCGTCGGGGCTGGGTGGTCATGACTGCTCCCGAGATTGAATAGACAGGTCTGTCTAGTACGGCACGACACTAGACAGACCTGTCTGTTAAAGTCAAGTCATGGCTACCTCCGCACGGGAGCGGCTGCTGAACGCCGCCACCGAACTGTTCTACGAAGAGGGCGTGCACACCGTCGGCATCGACCGGGTGATCGAGCGGGCCGGTGTGGCCAAGGCGACCCTCTACAACACCTTCGGCAGCAAGGACGCCCTGATCCGCGCCTACCTCGCGGACCGGCACGAGTCCCGGCGCAGCCGGATCACCGCCAAGGTCGAGCAGCAGACCGACCCGCGGCTGCGGCTGCTGGCCGTCTTCGACGCCTTGGGCGACTCCATCGCCGCCCCGAACTACCGCGGCTGCGCCTTCGTCAACGCCAGCGCGGAGGCGAGCCGGGACAGCTCGATCCAGCAGGTCAGCACCGAGTACCGGGGCTGGGTCCGCGGACTGTTCGCCGACCTGGCCCGGGCCGCGGGCGCGGCCGACGCCGAACTGCTGGCCCGCCGGCTGATGCTGCTCTACGACGGCGCCTCGATCGCCGCCCGGATGGACGGCGACCCGGACGCCGCCGGGCTCGCCAGGAGCACCGCCGCCGACCTGCTGGACGCGGCCACCGCCCCGACCGGCGCCGCGACCGGCGCGGCCACCGCCAAGCGTGTCTGAATCTTTACCCTGGTTTTACGTGCCCCCTGCAACCGCATGCGTAAGGTTCTGAGTCTTTGCACTCGGATATCCAAATGTCATGACGTGAGTGGAGCGAGTACGTGCGGCGGATCATGAACACCATCGGGATAGCCCTGGTGGCCGGTGCGGTGCTGGGCACGGCGAGTGCCTGCGGCGGCGACGCTTCGGCGAAGAGCGCGGGGTCGTCCCAGGTGAGCGCCGCTCCCGGGAGCAGCGCCGGAGCGAGCGCCGGGGCCAGTACCGGCACCGGCGGCAGTGCCGCCGCCTCCCCCAGCGCCAGCCCCTCCCCCTCCCACCCGGCCGGGCCGGCCATGCTGCTGGACTCGCTCACCCCGGCCGCCAACGCCGACGTCGGCGTGGCCATGCCGATCTCGATCGTCTTCACCAAGCCGGTCGCCGCCTCCGCCCGGAAGGCGATCGAGCAGCACCTCACCGTCTCCGCCTCGGTCCCCACCACCGGCGCCTGGCACTGGTTCAGCGACAGGCGGGTGGACTGGCGGCCGGAGAGCTACTGGAAGTCCGGCACCAAGGTCTCGGTCACCGCGGCCCTGACCGATGTGGGCGACGGCAACGGCGACTACGGCACCCACTCCTACCAGCACTCCTTCACCATCGGCAGCGACGTCGAGACCACCGTGTCGGTGACCGGCCACTCGATGACCGTGAAGAACGCCGGCACGGTGGTCCGCACCATGCCCATCGACGCGGGCAGCTCGACCTGGCCGTCCTGGGACGGCACCATGGCCGTGATCGACAAGGCCAAGACGGTCCGGATGACCTCCTGCAGTGTCGGCATCAGCTGCGACAAGAACAGCTCGGACTACTACGACCTGACCCTGCCCTGGGACGTGCACCTCACCGACTCGGGCACCTACATCCACTTCTCCACCGGCGACCCGACGCCGGGCCACAGCGTGGGCTCGCACGGCTGCGTGCACCTCTCGCTGAGCAACTCCGAGTGGTTCTACAACTATGTCAAGCAGGGCGACCCGGTCACCATCACCGGCTCCCCGCGCGGCAAGGCCGCCGCCGACAACGGCTACGCGGCGTTCAACCTGAGCTGGTCCCAGTGGCTGGCCGGCAGTTCCGCGGGGGCCCAGCAGACCGGCGCGCTCTCGTAGTCCCTCGTTGTCCGTCCCTGTGCCCCTCCCCCGAACTGTCGGGGCGAGGGGCACAGTCGCGTCGTCGGGTGACGGCCGGTCAGTCCGCGGTACGGCGGAGTATCAGGCAGAGGAAGCCGAAGGTGCCCCGGTAGCCGCGGAGCCACTCGGTGCGGCGCAGTGCGGCGTTCTCCAGGACCTCGGAGCTGTCCGGGTCGGCGGGGTGGTCCAGGGCCCAGGCGGCCAGCGAGCCCCAGTTGGCCCACTCGTAGTCGTCCAGCTCCTGGCGCGTGCTGGCATGGCCGTGGACCGGGGTCCATCCCGCGGCGACGACCTGCTCCACCGTGGTGGCCAGATCGGCGAAGTCGCCCAGCATCTCGACCGCCTCCGGCGTGGGCGGACGCTCCCAGATCCCGTCGCCGATCAGCACCCGGCCGCCGGGGGCCAGGTGCTTGCGCGCGGCCTCAAGGGTCGGGAGCAGGCCGCCGAAGGCGTGCGCGGCCCCGACGCTGAGCACCAGGTCGAACGGTTCCGGGGAGGAGAACGAATCGGCCGCAAGCTGGTGCAGTTCGAGCCGGTCCCGGACGCCCAGCCGGTCGGCCTCCTGCCGGGCCTGCTCCAGGGCTTCCTCGGAGATGTCCACACCGGCGGCGTGGACCTTCGGATGCGTCGTCAGGGCGCGCAGCAGCCACTCACCGCCGCCGCAGCCGAGGTCGAGCACCCGCTCATCGCCTCGGGGCAGGCCGTGCTCCAGAAGCCTGCGCACGGAGTCGTCGTCGATCGGGGACTTAATCGGATGGCCGGCATGGGCGATCCTGGACATCTGTTCACGATTCACCGGCGCAGCCTGCCACCGCCCCGGACCTGACGCATCCGATTTTTCGCCGCCTGGGGTCAGCCGCAGACCGGGTCGACCAGGGGTTGGTCGCTGCCGTTGACGACCATGCCCCAGGTGGTGGAGGTGCCGGGGGTGAGGCTGCCGTTGTAGGCGGCGCTGGTCGCGGAGACGGCCGCTCCGGACTGGGTGACGGTGGCGTTCCAGGAGTTGGCGATCGTCTGCGCGCCGGCGAAGGAGAAGCCGACCTTCCAGGCGCTGATCGCCGAGGTCCCGCTGTCGGTGACGGTGAACTGCAGCTGGTAGCCGCCGGTCCAGGAGCTGACCACGCTGGTGGCGACGGTGCAGGCGCCGGTTCCGGCGGTGCCGCTCGCGCTGGCAGACGGGGACGCCGAGGCCGATGCCGAGGCCGAGGTACTCGGCGAGGCGCTGGTCGGGGCGCTGGTGGTGTACGTGGCCGCCGTGTAGGCCTGGCCGCAGGACGAACCGCAGGAGGCGGGCAGGGAGAAGGAGTAGATCCGGCCGCCGTTGAGCAGGTTGTCGGAGGCGTCCACCACCTGGATCTGGTACTGCGATCCGCCGGCGACGGTCGGGGCGATGATGTAGTCGTCACCCATGTCGCTGTTCATCCGGGCGCCCTGCCAGCTGCCGGCCGAGTAGTAGCGGATGCCGTGGATGCCGTTGGGCAGGTGCGACACCGCGATCGCCGGCCAGTAGACCTGGGCGGACTGCAGGAAGCCGATGTTGATGTCACCGGTGTAGTCCGGGGCGGGCACGAACTGCCAGGACACCTGGCGGTTGTTCCAGTGGTTCGGGTACATGTCCCCGACCGCCTTGCCGTTGAGCGCGAACTGGTTCAGCGAGCCCTGCGCCAGGTCCACGTGGTAGGGGTCGTCCCGGCACCAGGCGTTGGAGTCGCCGCAGCTGTCCGCGACCACGAAGGTCAGCGTCGCGCCGTTGTAGGCGTCCGGGCCCCAGGAGCCGTTGCGGCAGAAGGGCTCGTTCTGGGCGCCGTCGTTGGTACCCGAGCAGTAGTCGCCCACGGTCACCTGGACATAGCGGCCGCAGTTCAGTCCGTTGTCGAACATCCCCATGGTGCTCGCCGCCGAGGCCGGGATCGGCCGGGTGAACCCGCCGTAGTCGCCCGGGGTGTTGAAGACATTGAGGGCCAGGAAGTTCTGGGTGTCCAACTGCGCCTGCGGCAGCCCGCAGCCGCCGTACGGCGCTCCCAGCGAGCTGAACCAGGTGGCGTTGCCGGTCACCGGCGTCGGATCACCCGTCACATCCAGTGCTCGGGCCACCAGTTGGAAGGACAGCACCAGGGCGAACGCGGACAGGGCGGCGCCGAGGGACATCCAGGCCCTGGTCGACATGCGGCGGCGAGCTCTCATGGCGGTGGTCTCCTCGCTCGGGTCCCGTGGCGGCTCGACGGGGTTGCCCGTGTTCATAGGAGCGTCGCGGCGGAGTCGCAATCAGCGACCGTCACGGCCCGGAAGAGCCGCAGGTCAGCGTCGCCGGCCCGCCGACCGAGCGATGAAACCTACATGCGTTCCAGCAGTGCGGACCCACCCGTAACCGGCCTTCCTTGACAGGTACGCACCCGTCGCCCAGCGTGACAGCCCAGCCACGACGCCCTGCCAACCGACCACCCACGGAGCCGGCATGCGTACTCTGAGGCAGCTTCATCCCGTGCGACTTCTGATCGCCCTCATCGTGGTGCTGGCCCTGCCGGCCGGCCTGCGCCCGGCCGCCGCCAGGGCGGCCACCGCGCCGGCTCTCGCCGGTGTGCCGCACTACAGCCTGCCGCTCGCCGCGCAGGAGTCGCTCTACTTCTACGACGCGCAGAAGTCCGGGCCCGCCCGCACCCTGGGCGACCAGCCGCTGGACTGGCGCGGCGACTCCGAGCCGACCGACGCCTGCGTCCCGTTGAAGCCCATGAGCAGTACGGTCCCCAACGGGGTGAACATGTCGGCTGCGTTCATCGCCGCCAACACGTCGGTGCTGGACCCGGGCGGCGCCGGCTGCGTCGACCTGTCCGGCGGCTACCACGACGCCGGCGACCATGTGAAGTTCGGCCTGCCGCAGAGCTACTCCGCCGCCGAGCTGGGCATGGGGATGTACGAGTTCCCGCAGGCCTACCAGGCCACCGGGACCTGGGCGCACGGCCTGGACATCATGAAGTGGTTCAGCGACTACTTCCTGCGCTCGACCTTCCTCAACCCCTCCGGCCAGGTCGTCGCCTTCGCCTACCAGGTCGGCGAGGGCTCGGTGGACCACGACTACTGGGGCCCCTCCGAACTGCAGAGCGCCACGCTCTACCCGCGGCCCGCCTACTTCGCCACCGCCGAGACCCCGGCCGCGGACCAGGCCGCCAGCGCCGCGGCGGCGCTGACCGTCGAGTCGCTGCTGACCAAGTCCAGCGACGCCGCCTACTCGGCCAAGGCGCTGCAGTACGCCGAGGCACTGTACGCCTTCTCCAGGGCCCACCCGGGCACCGGCTACTCCGGCGGCTTCTACAACTCCAGCGGCTACGCCGACAAGGAGGCCTGGGCGGCGACCTGGCTCTACCTGGCCACCGGTACCACGTCATACCTCACCGACATCACCGCGACCAACACGGCCGGCGCCTATACCGGCTACCTCGGCAGCATCGTCGCCACCACGGCCAACACCTGGCAGAACATCTGGGTGATGAGCTGGGACGCCCGCTGGGGCGGGGTGTTCAGCCTGCTCGACCCGCTGGTGCAGGGCAACACCGCAGTCCCGGCCGCGCTCCAGCAGCAGATCCACTACTTCGACAAGTGGCAGGTCCAGTACTGGTCCCATGTCCCGCACGACAACGCGAGCGACACCAGTTTCATCGCGCAGACCCCGGCCGGGTTCTCCTATCTGACCACCTGGGGCTCGGCCCGCTACAACACCGCCGCCCAGTTCGAGGCGCTGACCTACCGGCGCAACTTCCCCGACGACACCCAGAGCACGGCCTTCAGCGACTGGGCCATGGGCCAGATGAACTACGTCATGGGCGACAACCCGGCCAAGACGTCCTACATCGTCGGCTTCGGCAGCACCACCCCCGGCGTCGGCGCCCAGGTCGGCGGCAGCGCGGTCGCCGTCTCCCACCCGCACCACGGCGACGCCCAGGGATCCTTGACGAACAGTCAGGACAATCCGGCGACGGACCGCCACATCCTCTGGGGCGCACTGGTCGGCGGCCCCAGCTCGACCGACCAGCCCGACGACGTGACCACGGACTTCGTGCTCAACGAGGTGGCGATCGACTACAACGCAGGGATGGTCGGCGCGCTGCTCGGCCTCTACCAGTACTACGGCCAGAGCCAGCCGATGACCGCCTTCACCCCGCCCAAGGGCGCCGCCGAGACGCCGTACTACGCCACCGCGGTACTGAACCAGGACACCGACCAGGGCACCCAGCTGACCGTGACCGTCAACAACACCGCCTCGCTGCCGCCGCACCAGGAGAGCGACCTCAGCGCCAGGGTCTACTTCGACATCTCCTCACTGCACAAGCAGGGCCAGGGCATCGACGCGATCTCCACCCCGGTCTACTACGACGCGGCGAGCCAGATCGACGGGAGGGCCACCGCCGTCAGCGCCCCGGTCCAGTGGGGTGACGCGAACAGCTGCCTGTACTACGTGACCCTGGACTGGACCGGCGACCGGATCGGGCTGCCGCCCTCGCGGGCCTTCGAGTTCGGCATCAACGCCGCCCAGGGACCCGGCTACACGTCCTACTGGAGTTCCGCGGCCTCGCCGAGTCTCACCGGATTGGCCGCAGGCACCTATGCGGCGACCCCCGACCCCAATATCCCGGTCTACGCCAACGGCGTGCTCGCCTACGGCAGCGAGCCGTCCAAGACCCTGGACGAGTCCTGCGCGCCCAGCACCGGCGGCGGTCCCGGGGCCGGCACCGCCGCACTCACCGCCCAGTACGAGACCAGTGCCACCGCCGCCTCGACCTCCACCATCAGCAACCAGATCCAGCTGGCCGACACCGGCACCGACGCCGTCCCGCTCTCAGCGGTCACCGTCCGCTACTGGTTCACCGAGAACGGCACCCAGCCGCTGAGCTACGCCTGCGACTACGCGCCGGTCGGCTGCGCCAACATCACCGGGACCTTCGGCACGGTCAGCCCGACCAGGACCGGCGCGGACCACTACCTGCAGCTCTCCTTCTCCGCCGGGGCCGGATCGGTCGGGCCCGGACTGCTCACCGGGGGGATCCAGAGCCGGATCCACCAGTCGGACTACTCCGCGATGACCCAGACCGACGACTACTCCTTCAACGCGGCCGACACCGCCTTCACCGCCAACCCGCACATCACCGTCTACTACAACGGCGCCCTGATCTACGGAAGCGAGCCCTGATCCCATCACCGACTACACCGGCAGCCCCACCCCCTACGGCTCCGGAGTGGAGGCGCACCTGCGCTCCGTCGCCCAGCCCGCCGCCCGGGGCTCCTGACGCCCCGTCGGACACAGAAAGCCAGGTCGGCCCCGGCATCGCCGGGGCCGACCTGGCTTTTGGGTGTTCGCGGCAGTCTTGCGATCGAAAGTTGGAATCAAACGAAGATGTGTCTGGATATTGCATGGAGTTGTCGACTCCGTTACGGTCCAGCGTGCACCCGTCAACCCTCCTGTGTTCCCAGCTCCTCCACCCCACCTGACTGCGGAGCCGCTTCGGGTCCGGCCCTCCGCGTCGAAGGGAGCAATAGGTGTTCCACTCCATCCACCAGCTGAGGCGAGCGATCGCCGTGGCGGTCGGCACCGCGATGCTGGCCGCCATCGGCCTGGTCGCACTGGCGGTCCAGCCCGCCTGGGCCGCCGCCACCGGCGGCAGCGGCGCGAGCCTGCCCTACGTAGAGGTGCAGGCCGAGAACTCCGCCACCAACGGGACGGTGATCGGCCCCAGTTACACCCAGGGCCAGCTGGCCGACGAGGCGTCGTACCGCAAGGCCGTGACCCTGCAGGGCAGCGGACAGTACGTCAGCTTCACCACCCCGGTGGCGACCAACTCCATCGACTTCCGCTACAGCATCCCCGACACCTCGGGCGGGACCGCCTACACGGCGCCGCTGTCGCTCTACATCAACGGCGTCAAGCAGCCCGACTTCACCCTGACCAACGCGTACAGCTGGTACTACGGCAGCTACCCGTTCACCAACTCCCCCGGCAGCAACCCGCACCACTTCTACGACGAGGCGCACCGCCTGTTCGGCACCACCTATCCGCAGGGGACCACCTTCAAGCTGCAGGTCGACGCGGGCGACACGGCGTCCTCCTACACCCTCGACTTCGCCGACTTCGAGCAGGTCGGCGCGGCGCTGACGCAGCCGGCCGGATCGGTATCGGTGACCAGTGAGGGCGCCGACGCCAGCGGCGTCGCCGACTCCACCAGCGCCTTCAACGCCGCCGTCAGCGCGGCCGGCGCGGGCGGCACCGTGTGGATCCCGCCGGGCACGTACAACATCCCGCGCCACATCACCGTCAACAACGTCACCGTCGAGGGCGCCGGCATGTGGTACTCGACCGTCACCGGCGCGGCCCCCGGCTTCTACGGCCTCGGCGAGCCCGACAGCTGCGGGGTCGGCGGCAACAAGGGCGTCAGCAGCAACGTCCACCTGTCCAACTTCGCGATCTTCGGACAGGTCTCCACCCGGCTCGACTGCGACCAGGTCAACGGCATCGGCGGCGCGATGAGCAGCTCCACCGCGTCGAACATCTGGATAGACCACCTGAAAGTCGGCGCCTGGATGGACGGGCCGATGAACGGCCTGGCCCTCAGCGGGATGCGGATCCGGGACACCACCGCGGACGGCGTCAACTTCCACGGCGGCGTCACCAACTCCTCGGTCACCAACAGCGACATCCGCAACACCGGCGACGACGGCATCGCCACCTGGGCGGACTCCGCACTGGGGGCCGACGCCAACGACACCATCTCCAACAACACCGTGCAGGACCAGATCCTCGCCAACGGCATCGCCATCTACGGCGGCCACGACAACACCGTCAGCGGCAACCTGGTCCAGGACAGCGGGCTCAGCCAGGGCGGCGGCATCCAGGTGGGGCAGCGCTTCACCTCCACCCCGGTGGGCACCACCACGATCTCCGACAACACCATGATCCGCGACGGCAGCCTCGACCCCAACTGGCAGTTCGGCGTCGGCGCACTGTGGTTCGACGGCAGCCAGGGCGCGATCACCGGCCCGATCAACGTGACCAACGCGCTGATCGAGCAGAGCCCGTTCGAGGCGGTCCAGTGGGTCGAGGGCACGGTCAGCGGGGTCTCGCTGAACAATGTGACCATCGCCGGCACCGGCACCTTCGCCCTGCAGGAGCAGACCGGCGGTGCGGCCACGCTCACCGATGTCACCGCGACCGGGGTACTCGGCCCGGCGCCGGTGTACAGCTGTGAGGGCGGCAACTTCGCGGTCACCGACGGCGGCGGCAACTCGGGCCTCAGCGGGACCGCGTTCTGCGGCCAGCAGCCGACCACGCCGACCTTCCCGCCGTACCCGGCCACCGGCGTGACGGCCACCCCGAGCGCGCTGAACTTCGGCTCGGTGGCCACCGGCGCGACCAGTGCCGCGCAGACCGTGACGGTCACCAACCCGACCGGCGCTGCCGCTGCCGTCTCGTCCATCGCGGCGAGCGGTGACTTCGCCCAGACCAACACCTGCGGCTCGTCCATCGCGGCCAACGGCTCCTGCTCGGTCAGCGTCACCTTCAAGCCCACCGCGACCGGCAGCCGCAGCGGCAGCCTGACCGCCAACGCGGGCGGGGTCACCAACACCGTCAGCCTCTCCGGGACCGGCACCGCGCCGGGCCCGGTGCTGAACGCCTCCCCCGGCGGGCTCAACTTCGCCGGGACGGTGGTCGGCTCCTCGGCCGCCGGGCAGAGCGTCACCGTGACCAACTCGGGCACCAGCTCGGCCACCGTCTCCGGGGTCGCGGTCACCGGTGACTTCAGCCAGACCAACAACTGCTCCAGCATCGCGGTCGGCGCCTCCTGCACCGTCGACGTCGGCTTCAAGCCCACCGCCGGCGGCTCCCGCACCGGGACCCTGACCGTCACCAGCAACGCCAACAACAGCCCGACCACCGTCGGCCTGTCCGGCACCGGCATCGACAGCAGCACCGACATCGCGGCCGGCCGGCAGGCCACGGCGAGCTCCAGCAACGGCGCCTACGTCCCGGCCAACCTGACCGACGCGGACGCCTCCACCTACTGGGAGAGCGCCAACGGCTCCTTCCCGCAGTGGGCCCAGGTCGACCTCGGCCAGAGCTACAGCGTCGGCAAGGTCGTGCTGAAGCTGCCGCCGGCGACCGCCTGGAGCGCCCGCACCGAGACCCTGTCGGTGCAGGGGTCCACGGACGGCACCACCTTCTCGAACATCGTCGGCTCGGCCGGCTACACCTTCGATCCCAACGCCGACAACAACACGGTGACCATCACCTTCAACGCCGCCACCGCGCGGTACGTCCGGGTGAACGTCACCGCCAACACCGGCTGGAGCGCCGCCCAGCTGTCCGACTTCGAGGTCTTCCCCAGCGGCAGCGGCGGCGGCAACCCGGCGGCGACGCTGTCGGCCAACCCGAGCTCGCTGACCTTCGCAAGCCAGGCGCTGAACACCAGCAGCAGCGCGCAGTCGGTGACGGTGAGCAACACCGGCACCGCCGCCGCGGCCGTCTCCTCGGTCGCCGCCACCGGTGACTTCTCGCAGACCAACACCTGCGGGACGGCGATCGCCGCCGGGGCCTCCTGCACCGTCAGCGTGGTCTTCAAGCCGACCGCGTCCGGCGCCCGGACCGGCAGCCTCACCGTGGCGAGCAACGCCTCCGACAACCCGCTGACGGTCGCGCTGACCGGCACCGGGGCCGGTACGGTGAGCACCGACCTGGCGGCCGGTAAGGCCACCGGGGAGTCCAGCCACACCGACGTCTACCCGTCGTCCAATGTCACCGACGGCAACCAGAACAGCTACTGGGAGAGCGCCGACAACGCCTTCCCGCAGTGGGTGCAGGTGGACCTCGGCTCCGCGCAGAGCGCCTCCCGGGTGGTGCTCCAGCTCCCGGCGGGCTGGGGCGCCCGCAACCAGACGCTGTCCCTGACGGGCAGCACCGACGGCTCCACCTTCAGCACGGTCAAGTCGTCGGCCACCTACACCTTCGACCCGTCCGCCAACAACACGGTCACCATCACCTTCCCCGCGACCACCCAGCGCTACTTCCGGGTGAACATCACGGCGAACACCGGCTGGCCGGCCGGACAGGTCTCCGAGTTCCAGGTCTGGAACAGCTGACCTGACACCCACCGGTGCCGCCGGACGCGAGAGCGCCCGGCGGCACCGGCATGTCCGATCCGGTTCAGTCCCAGCTGAGGTGCAGCGCCGCCAGGTCGTCCGCGTGCCGGCCGGCGTTGAGGGTCTGCGCGGTGGAGACGAGGTGGTCCAGCAGCCGGTCGGCGGCCTGCTCGGGGGCGTCGGCGATCAGCGCGACCAGCCCCTCGGTCTCCAACCGGTCCTTGCCGGGGCCGCGGTAGCCCTCGACCAGGCCGTCGGTGTAGAGCAGCAGCGCACCCTTGTCCGGCAGCGCCACCTCGCTGGGGCGCCAGTGGCCGCCGCCGGGCATGATGCCCAGCGCGGGGCCGTGGGCCGCCGGGACCACCCTGGCTCCCCCGTCCGCGCAGAGCAGCGGCTCGTGGTGCCCGGCCAGGTAGACGGTGGCGGTCTGCCCCCGGGGGTCCAGGGTGACCGTGCTGCAGGTCGCGAACATGTCGCCGCGGGGGCGCTCGGCCACCAGCACCTGCTCCAGCAGGCCCAGCAGCTCGCTGCCGCGGTGTCCGGCCAGCACCAGGGCCCGCCAGGTGATCCGCAGGCAGACGCCCAGCGCGGCCTCGTCAGGACCGTGGCCGCTGACGTCGCCGATGACCGCGTGCACCGTGCCCGCTTCCGCGCCGCCGGCGTCGCCGTCCCCGCCGGTCTGCACCACGTCCAGGAAGTCGCCGCCCAGCAGGGCCCGCTGACGCCCCGGCAGGTACCGCATGCTGGCGCGGACCCGGTCGTCGCGCAGCAGCGGGGCGGGCAGCAGCCCGCGTTCCAGCCGGGTGTTCTCCTGGGCGTGGATCCGGTTCTCGCGCAGCTCGGCGCTGGCGCGTTCGGCCTGCTTGCGGTGGACCGCGTAGCGCACCACCCGGTTCAGCAGGTCCGCCGTGACCTGCCCCTTGACCAGGTAGTCCTGCGCGCCGTTGGCCACCGCCAGCACCCCGGCCCGGGACTCGGCCAGGCCGGTCAGCACGATCACGGCGCTCTGCGGGCAGGCCGCCTCCAGGGTCTGTATCGCGCCCATGCCGCTGGCGTCGGGCAGGTGCAGGTCCAGCAGTACGCAGTCGGGCGTCCGCGCCCCCAGGTCGGCCAGCGCGCCGGCCATGGTCTGGGTCCAGCTCAGGGTGTGGCTCAGCCCGGTGTCCGCCAGCAGCTCCTCGACCAGCAGCGCGTCGCCCGCGTCGTCCTCGACCAGCAGGATGCGGTAGGTCTCGGTCGGGGCCTTGGCCTGCGTCGGCACCCCGGCACCGGTCGGCACGGTCCGGACCGGCGTCCTCATACGACCACCCCGGCGCGCTCGGGCTCGCCCGGGTCGGCGACCGGGACGGCCGGGGCCAGCGGCAGGGTGAAGCTGATCCTGGCGCCGCTGTCACGGTCGGGGTCGACCGTGATGCTGCCGCCGTGGAACTCCACGATCTTCTTGCACATGGCCAGGCCGATCCCGTTGCCGGGATAGGCCTCCTTGGTGTGCAGCCGCTGGAAGATCACGAACACCCGGTCGGCGAACTCGTTGCCGATGCCGATGCCGTTGTCCGCCACCGCGAACTGCCAGCGGTCGCCGTCCGGTTCGGCGGACAGGTGGACCTCCGGGGAGCGGTCCGGGGACCGGAACTTGATGGCGTTGCCGATCAGGTTCTGGAACAGCATCCCGATCTGGGTGGCGTCGGCGGTCAGCACCGGCAGCGGATCGTGGGTGATCACCGCTCCGGACTCCTCGACCGCGATGCTCAGCGCGTCCACCGTGTCCGTGAACACCTGCTCCAGGTCCACCTGCACGTACTCCTTGTGCGTCCGGCCGACCCGGGAGAACGCCAGCAGGTCGTTGATCAGGGTCTGCATCCGGTTGGCGCCGTCCACCGCGAAGCCGATGTACTGGTCGGCGCGCTCGTCCAGCTTGTCCGCGTAGCGGCGCTGGAGCAGTTGGCAGAAGCTGGCGACCTTGCGCAGCGGCTCCTGCAGGTCGTGCGAGGCGACATAGGCGAACTGCTCCAACTCGCCGTTGGAGCGCCGCAGTTCCTCGGCCTGCTCGTCCAGTCTGGCCCGGGCCTGGTCGGAGAAGGCCAGTTCGTCGGCCAGCCGTCGGCGCATCCCCTCCACGTCCTTCGCCAGCCGGCGCAGGTCCGCGGGGCCGGTGCTGGTGGTGACGGCCCGGGCGAAGTCGCCGGCGCCCACCTCCCGGACGTCCCGCGAGAGCCGCTCCAGCGGCGCGGTCACCCCCCGCCGCAGTCCGGCCACGACCAGCACGGCCAGCAGCAGGAGCACCACCGCGATGGCGGCGAAGATCCAGTCGCGCTGCCGCTGCACCGTCTGCAACTGCCGGTAGGAGGCGGCGCCGGCCTGCTGCAGATGGGACTGCTGCAGCGCCGCGGCCGTCCTGATTGCGTCGAACTCCTGTCTGCCCTGGTCCGAGCGCTGCGCGGCGAGGGCGACGGGGGCGCCCGGCGGGGCTGCGGCGATCGGGGCGGCGAAGCCGTCCTGCCAGGTCCTCACCCGGACCAGCACCGCGTCCAGGTCCGCCGTCGCCGACGCGTCGCCCGCGAGCAGGCCGCGCAGTTCGGTGACGGCCGCCTGCTGGGCGGCCAGCCCCTCGGTGTAGGGCTGCAGGAACGAGCTCTGGCCGGAGAGGCCGTAGCCGCGGATACCGGTCTCCTGGTCGAGCACCGCCGACTCCAGGCGCACCGCGGCGATCAGCGCGGGTGAGCTGCGGTTCACCATGGTGCCGGTCGTCGAGGACGCCCGGTTCAACGCCCAGGCCGCGAGCAGCCCGAGCACCAGCAGCACGGTCAAGGAGACGGCCACGCCGACGGAGAGCCACCTCCCGGTCGTCCAGCGCTCCCAGAAGGTCCGGCCGGCCCCGCCTGCTGATGGTTCCGCAGTTCTTCGTGACACCACGTGGGTTCCCTCCCTGGAGCCGGCCGCGCCACGGCCCGCGGCACACACCTTACAGCGAGACCGGACAACGGATGTTGTCCACGGGGGACACCGGACTGCACGGCCAGGAATAAACGGCCGGACAGCGGTGTCGTGGCTGAGGAGTAGACCCGAACCGCTGACCCGAACCGCTGACCCGAACCGCTGAGGGACCCGATGAACCATCCGCTGGACAACCCCGCCCACGCCGCCCTCACCGGCCCCCACGCGGAGTTCGCCGAGCGCCGTGGCCAGGCCCTGCGCTACCAGCCGGACGTGGCGCCGTTCACCGCCGTGCCGGTCGGCGCGGACGCCGGCGCCTGGGCCGACGCCGCCGCGCTGGCGGGGCCGGGCCGGCGGCTGTTCCTCCCCTCCGACGCCACCCCGGCGCCCGCGGACTGGGAGGAGTGGTTGCGCGTCGACTGCTTCCAGCTCACCGGCGAGGCCGTCCGCGGCCGCCCCGACCCGGAGGCGGTCGAACTGACCGAGGACGACGTCCCGGAGATCCTCGACCTGGTCGCCAGGACCAGGCCGGGCCCGTTCCTCGCCCGCACCGTGCGGCTGGGCCGCTACCTGGGGCTGCGCCGCGACGGCGCGCTGGTGGCGATGGCCGGGGAGCGGATGCGGCTGCCCGGCTGGACCGAGGTCAGCGCGGTCTGCACCGACCCGGCCTACCGCGGCCAGGGCCTGGCGGCCCGGCTGGTGCTGGCGGTGTCGGACGGCATCACGGCCCGGGGCGGGCAGCCGTTCCTGCACGCGGCGATCGACAACACCGGCGCGGTGCGGCTGTACGAGTCGCTCGGCTTCCGGACCCGCCGCAAGGTCGGCTTCGTCGGCGTCACCGTCCCCTAGCCGCGGGCCGACGGTCCGTCAGCCGTACCAGACGGTGGTCGTGTTGCAGAACTCCTTGATGCCCTGCCCGGCCAGCTCGCGCCCGTAGCCCGAGCGCTTCACCCCGCCGAAGGGCAGGGCCGGGTGCGAGGCGGTCATGCCGTTGAAGAACACGGCGCCGGCCTGGAGATCGCGCTCCAGTACCTCCTGCTCGGCCGGGTCGGTGGTCCAGGCGTTGGAGCTGAGGCCGAAGGTGCTGTCGTTGGCCAGCGCGACCGCCTGGTCCAGGTCGTCGACCCGGTAGAGGGTGGCGACCGGGCCGAAGCACTCCTCGCGGTGGATCCGCATGTCCGGGGTGATCCCGGTGAGCACCGTCGGCTCGTAGAACCAGCCGGCGGTGCGGTCCTCCGGCCTGCGGCCGCCGCACTGCGCCTTGGCGCCGCGCCGCAGCGCGTCGTCGACCAGCTCCTCCAGGTCGGCCCGGCCGCCCTCGGTGGCCAGCGGGCCCACGTCGGTCCCCGGCTCCGCCGGGTCGCCCACCCGCAGCGCGGACATCCCCGCCACGAAGGCGGCGGCGAACTCCTCGTAGACGTCCGCGTGCACGATGAAGCGCTTGGCGGCGATGCAGGACTGGCCGTTGTTCTGCACCCGGGCGGTCACCGCGACCTCGGCCGCCCGCTGCACGTCCGCCGAGGGCAGCACCAGGTACGGGTCGCTGCCGCCCAGCTCCAGCACGCTCTTCTTGACCTCGTCGCCGGCGATCGCGGCGACCGCCCGGCCGGCCCCCTCGCTGCCGGTCAGCGTCACCGCGGCGACCCTGGGGTCGCGCAGCACCGCCTCGATCGCCCCCGAGCCCACCAGCAGGGTCTGGAAGCAGCCTTCCGGATAGCCCGCACGGGTGAACAGGGACTCCAGCAGCAGCGCCGTACGGGGGACGTTGGATGCGTGCTTCAGCAGCGCGGTGTTCCCGGCCATCAGCGCCGGGGCGGCGAACCGGACCACCTGCCAGAGCGGGAAGTTCCACGGCATCACCGCCAGCACCGGACCCAGCGGCCGGTAGCGGACATGGGCCGCCGAGGCGCCCGCGTCGGCGACGTCGGCCGGGTCCGGGTGCTCGTCGGCGAGGAGCGCCTCGGCGTGCTCGGCGTACCAGCGCATGGCCTTGGCGCACTTGTCGGCCTCGGCCAGGGCCTGCGCCAGCGGCTTGCCCATCTCCAGGGTGAGCAGCGCCGCGGTGGGCTCCCGCTCGGCCGTCAGCAGGTCGGCGGCGGCCCGCAGCAGCGCGGCGCGCTCGCCGAAGGAGGTGCGGCGGTGCGTCTCGAAGGCGCTCACCGCGCGGGCCAGCCGGGTCTCGACGCCGTCCGCGTCCAGCGCCTGGAAGGTCTCCACGGTCTCGCCGGTGGCGGGGTTGATGGTGGCGATCGCCATGTCCCTCACCACTCCCCGTCGGGGACCACGTGCACGGCGGCCTCCTCGGCCGAGGCCCCGGCGCCGTCGATGCCCTGGTCGTAGGCGATCAGGCCGTCGGTCTCCAGGTGCGAGCCCTCGCCCGGGGCGACCAGCCGGCCGGCGCGGACGTCGCCGACCTCGTCGTCGATCTCCTCGCCGTCGGTGTCCCAGGTGTCGCCGACCCCGTCGCCGAGGTCCTGCTCGGCCTCGGGGACCTCCTCGGCGAGCCGCTCGTCCAGGGTCTCGGTGCCGCCGTAGCGGTTGACCGCCAGCGGCCGCTCGGGCGGGGAGTAGCCCTCGTCCAGGGCGTCGTCCAGGCCGCGGTCGACCAGGGTGTCCTCGGAGTCGAGCAGCCCGTTGTCGTCGTGCTCGTCCTCGCCGGGATCGGGCTGGTAGACCCCGTCACCGGTCATGTCGTCGCTCACGGTCGCTCCTCCTCGTTCTCGGACCCGGTGGCTCGTTCTCGGACCCACTGGTTCATCCCATCGTGCCTCGCCCACCCCTGCCCGGGCAGCGGATCAGCACTCCCCGGGCCTCATCCCGACCCGAAGGCGGTGAACCAGGCAGCCGGGTCCTCCAGCGCGGGGGACCTGGCCTCGTAGCGCAGCAGCACGTCGGCATGGCGGAAGAAGGTGGACCGGCAGCCGCTCCAGTCGTAGTCGTACACGCTGACCGGCAGACCCGCCACATCGCTCTCCACCCCTTCGGGCACGTCGGAAAGCGCTTCCTCGGCGTCCAGCAGGGCCAGGTGCAGCGCCATCTCCTCGGCAGGGCAGCGCGGCCGCGGCCACTCCCCCGCCGCCAGGTCGGCCGCCAGGGCGGTGAACGAGGAGATGAAGCGGTTGCGCCAGTCGGCACCCTGGCCCCAGGTCGGCTTGGGGAGCGCGGCGAACACCACGCCGCTGCGGGTCTCCGGCCGCACCGGGGCGCCGCCGAGCTCGACCAGTTCGTTGCGGGCGCAGTCGGCCAGTATCCGCAGCTGGCCGTGGAGCACGGCGGCGGTGCGCGGGGTGAGCAGCCAGGGCGTCTCCGACCCGGACGGCGGGACCAGCGGGAACAGTGCGCCGAAGTCCGGCGCCCGCCCGGCGCCGAAGCTGCCCGGCGCACCCACCGCGACCACGGAGGTGACCGCCTCGACGCTGTCGATCCCGGCCAGCAGCCGGTCCGGGTCGATGAGCACCGCGAGCGCCCCGTAGGGCCCGGACGCGACCTGCTCGGCCCTGGCCCGTACTTCCTCCGCACCGGCCCCGCGGGACACCGCGCCGAGACCGGCCGCCCGCAGGCCGTCCCAGTCGGTCAGCCGTACCCGCAGGGTGAGGCTGACTTCAATCTCCTCCGACATGTGCACAGGATAGGTCGGCGCGGGTCGACCTGAACCGCCGCAGGTGTAATGGTCACGCAAAAGCTGGGAGGTTCCTGGGCGCGTTCGTCCCTTTCTCCCTGAGCTCTTCCCTTTTCTGCTTCGCCATCGACCCCATCGGTCGTCGCGCCACCGGTCATTCATCGACCAGCAGTCTGCTGCGGAGCCGGCCCAGTGCCCGGGACAGCAGCCGCGAGACGTGCATCTGCGAGATGCCGAGCTGCTCGCCGATCTGGGACTGCGTCATGTCGGAGACGAAGCGCAGCGAGAGGATCAGCCGCTCCCGGTCCGAGAGCTGGGCGATCAGCGGCTTGAGCGACTCCAGGTTCTCGATGCCCTCCAGCCCCGGGTCGGGCTCGCCCAGCCGCTCCGCGAAGGAGGTGCCGTCGGCGCTGTCCTCGGCGGAGGCCAGCCCGGCGTCGATGGAGCTGACGGAGTATCCGTTGGCGGCGACCAGGCCCTCGCGCACCTCGTCCTCGGTCAGTTCGAGGTGGGCGGCCAGTTCGGCGGGGGTGGGCGCCCGGTCCATCGCCTGGGACAGCTCGTCGGTGGCCCGGGCCAGCCGCAGCCGCAGCTCCTGCAGCCGTCGCGGCACGTGCACGGCCCAGCTGGTGTCCCGGAAGAAGCGCTTGATCTCGCCGACGATGGTCGGCATGGCGAAGGTGGGGAACTCCACCTCGTGGTCCAGGTCGAACCGGTCGATGGCCTTGATCAGGCCTATCGTGCCGACCTGGACGATGTCCTCCATCGGCTCGCTGCGGGTGCGGAACCGCGCGGCGGCGAACTTCACCAGCGCCAGGTTGAGTTCGACCAGGGTGTTGCGTACGTACTGGTACTCGTGGGTGCCCTCGTCCAGCGTCGCAAGTCGGGCGAACATCACCTTGGACATGGCGCGCGCGTCGGTGGGGCTGACGGTGGTGGGGTCGGACAGGTCGAAGTCAGGGAAGAGTGCTGGTCCGGCCGGAGCCGGAGCCGAGGCCGGGGCCGCGCCCCGGGCCGGGGCCTGGGACGTGTTCGGCGCGGAACGCTGCAGCATGGCCTGCGTACTGGCGTGCATGGAGCCCCTCCCGAGGGTTCGTCGTGCGAAACGAGTCGAACCGAGATCTGCCGAAATCTACGCGTCTACCTCATCGCGTACCCAGGGCTGCTGATCCCACGCCCCCCGTGGGCGGTTCTTCTTTCGCCCCCGGTTCGCCCGCATCCCGCCCCGAGCCAGGGGTAGGCGTTCCTCCGGAACGACCCGTCGCACCACCGCAGTCCTCCCAGAGGAGCACACCGTGGGCACCGACCGCCCAGGAGCTGGACTCCGGGTCCGCAGCACCGACCTACCGCTGAGCGGAGCCGTCGGCACCTCGCCCCGCGCGCGGGACCACACCCGGGCCTTTCTCGAGGACCGCGATCCCCCGCTGGCCCCGACGGTGGTGGAGGACGTCCTGATCGCCTCGGGCGAACTGGTCGCCAACGCGCTCCGGCACGCGCCGGGCCCCTGCGTGCTGCGCCTCACCGACGACGGTATGCGGCTGACCGTGGCGGTCAGCGACACCAGCACCGAGGCGCCGATCCCGCGCCACCCGGACCTGTCGGCCGGCCGGGGCGGCTTCGGTTGGCACCTGCTGCTGCGGATCGCCGAGGACGTCGAGATCGCCCGGGACCCGCGGCAGGGCAAGACGATCACCGTCACCCTGCCGGTGAGGACCGACAACGCGACGGGCAACAGGCACTGATCGCCGGGGAGTCCGGCCGCGGGCAGCGCCGCTGAGGCATGATGGGCACCTACGCATCGGGCCGCGGGCGAGGAGCAGACTGCATGGACCAAGGAGCAGCGGGAGCGACCAACGAGGACGCCGGCGACGCGCGCTTCAGTGTCTCCGTCGGCCCCGGACAGGACGCCCCGGACGCCACAGTGCTGCGGTTGGCGGGCGAGTTGGACCACGACACCGCGGACACGCTCAGCAGCGCCTTCGAGACGGTCTTCGCCGCGGGCGCCCCCCGGGTCCTGGTGGACTGCGCGGCACTGGAGTTCTGCGACTCCACCGGTCTGAACGTGCTGCTGCGGGCCCGGATGACCGCCGCCGACAGCGGCTCCGCCGTGGAACTCACCGGACTGCACGCGGCCGTCGCCCGGCTGTTCGAGATCACCGGCGTCGACGGGGTGTTCCGGACCTATCCCACGCTCGCCGACGGCCTCGGTGCCGACGCCCTCAGTGAGGACACCGCGACCCGGGCGGACGACAAATGACCGAGCGCGCCCGGACGGGGCTGCCTGCCGGGGGGCAGGCCCGGCGGCTGGCGCTCTCCGGCGGCAAGGGCGTGATCGGGCGCTGCCGCGACTTCACCCGCGTCGCGCTGACGGACTGGCAGTGGATCCCCGCCGACGGGTCGGCCGACGCGGCCGAGGAGCAGCTGCTGGTGGTCGAGGACGTCCTGCTGCTGGTCTCCGAGCTGGTCACCAACGCCTGCCTGCACGCCGGCGGCCCGGAGGAGCTGGTCCTGCACTGCACCGACGAGCGGCTCCGGGTCGAGGTCACCGACCCCAGCCCGACCACGCCCACCCCGCGCCGTGCCAGCCCCTCACTGCCCGGCGGCCACGGGCTGCACGTGGTGGAGCGGCTCAGCCGCGACTGGGGCACCACCGCACGCGGCTCGGGCAAGACGGTGTGGCTGGAGGTCCCCTCCCCGCTCGGCGCCGTCGTGGGCAGCGAGGAGTAGGTTCCGGCCGTTTCTTCGACTGCGGACCGTGGGTGGCTTGTCGCGCAGTTCCCCGCGCCACTACGGGTCTGCAACTGACCCACAGTGGGCAAGTCGTACCTGCCCAGGGCAGTCAGGTGACCGTCAGCTACCAACGGGACGCATGGGACGGATGATCCGGGGCAGGCGGGGTCCAATCCCTCTGCCCCACAGAACGGTGACCGACTTGACCCGCTTCGAGCTGACCTTCGCCCCGCTGCCGCCGACAGCTTCGGGCCGCAGGCCCACCCCCGCTCCGGTCGACGGCGTCGTGGTGCACCGCACCAGCGCCCACGGCCCCGGCGGCCACCCCGTGTACACCGACGAGACCGGCATCATCCGCGCCGAGATCAGCGACCGCGGCGAGGTCCGGATGCTCGTCACCAGCGTCCACCAGCGCCCGCGCCGCCCCTCGGCCTGCCGTCCGCTGCCGGCTCAGAGCCGGCGGGCGGCCACCAGGACCGGATCCCAGACCGGGGAGAACGGCGGGGCGTAGCCCAGGTCCAGGGACACCACCTGATCGACCGTCATCCGCGCGGTCAGCGCAACCGCGCCGATGTCCACCCGCTTGGCCGCCCCCTCGCGGCCGACGATCTGCAGCCCCAGCAGCCGTCCGCTGCCCCGCTCGGCGGTCATCTTGACCGTCATCGGGGCAGCGCCCGGGTAGTAGCCGGCCCGGCTGGTCGCCTCGATCACGGCCGACTCGTAGGCCAGCCCGGCAGCCGCAGCCTCACGCTCGGTCAGCCCGGTGCGGGCGATCTCCAGTTCGCACACCTTGCTGACGGCGGTGCCCACCACGCCGGGGAACACCGCGCTGCCGCCGCCGATGTTGATGCCGATCACCCGGCCGTGCTTGTTGGCGTGCGTGCCCAGCGCGATGTGCCGGTGCCGCCCGGACACCAGCTCCAGCACCTCGACGCAGTCGCCGCCGGCCCAGACGCCGTCCTGTCCCGGGACCCGCATCCGCTCGTCGGTGGGCAGTCCGCCGGACTCCCCCAGCGGCAGCCCCGCAGCCCGTGCCAGCTCCGTACGCGGCCGTACGCCCATCCCGAGCACCACCAGGTCGGCCGGGTGCTCGCCCACGGTGGTGGCCACCGCCGCGGGCCGTCCGTCCGGTCCCAGCAGCACCTCCTTGGCCTCGGCGCCGGGCACCACCTCGATGCCCATGCCCTCCATGGCCAGCCGCACCAGCCGGCCCATGTCCGGGTCCAGCGTGGACATGGGCTCGGGCGCCCGGTGCACCACGGTGACCTGCAGCCCGCGCCGCTTCATGGCCTCGGCCATCTCGATGCCGATGTAGCCGCCGCCGACCACCACCGCCCGGCGGCAGTCCCGCTCCAGCGTCCGCAGCAGCGCCTGGCCCTCGTCCAGGGTCTGCACGCCGTGAACCCCGGGCGCGTCGAAGCCGGGCAGCGCGGGCCGGGCCGGCTCGGCGCCGGTGCCGATCACCAGCTGGTCGAAGCCGGTCCAGGCCTCGGTGCCGTCCTCCAGGTCCCGGCTGCGCACCCGCCGCCGGTCCAGGTCCAGCTCGACCACCTCGGTGCGCATCCGCAGGTCGATCCCGTGCTCCCGGTGCTCCTCCGGTGACCGGGCGATCAGCGCGTCCCGCTCGGGCACCTCGCCGCCGACCCAGTAGGGGATGCCGCAGGCCGAGTAGGAGCTGAAGTGGCCGCGTTCGAAGGCGGTGATCCGCAGCCGCTCCGGCCCCCGCAGCCGCCGCGCCTGCGCCGCCGCGCTCATCCCCGCCGCGTCCCCGCCGACCACCACCAGATGCTCCGTCATGCTCTGGAGACTAGCCGCCCGGGGGCGGAGCACGGCTCAGGGCTGGATGCGGCGGGCGAGCCAGTCCAGGGCGAGCGGGTAGCGGTAGTCGATGCCGCCGTGCCCGGCCTCGAAGAGCTCGAAGTGGACCGACTCCGCCGGCAGTCCGGCGGCCAGGACCGCGCGGTGGAAGGCCTCGGCGCCGATGTCGAGGTAGTACTCGTCGCGGGTGCCCGCGTCGATCCAGACCGCGCGCAGCGAGCGGACCGCCTCGGTGTGCCCGGGGACCATCCGCACCGGGTCCAGCGCCAGCCAGCGCTGCCACACCTCGGGGAGCAGTTCGCCGGTCCTGGTGTCGAAGGGCAGCCGCGGGGTGCCGTCATCGTCGGCGGAGAAGCAGGCGGCCACGCCGAGCGCGGAGAGCACGGTGTCGTCGCCGGGCCTGGTCAGCGCCGGCCGGCCGCGGAAGTCGTCCCACCAGGCGGCGATGTCGCCGTCCCAGTCCCGCAGCGCCCGGACCACCTGGGGGAACTCGGCGATGTAGCAGTACTCGTAGAGGGCGTCGCCGGCGTGGGTGGCCAGCGCGCCGAAGAGGTCGGGACGCAGCATCGGGGTGATCATCGCGCCGAAGCCGCCGCTGGACTTGCCGGAGATCGCGCGGTGGTCGCGCTCGGCGAGGGTGCGGTAGCGGGAGTCGACGAAGGGGACCACCTCGTCGCAGAGGTACGAGTGGTAGCGGCCGGTACCGGGCGAGTCCACGAACTGGCTGCCGCCGTAGGAGGTCCAGGCGTCCACGAGGACGACGATCACCGGCGGCGTCCCGGCGGCGAACAGCGCGTCGGCCGTCTCCGGGAACGGCTGGCGGAACGGGGTGCGGTTGTACCACATGCCAAGATGGCCGGTGTAGCCCTGGATCACGTAGACGCTGGGGTAGCGGCGGTCGGGTTCGTCGTCGTAGCCGGGCGGCAGGTAGACGTGCAGCGGGCGCTCGAACGGGTCGCCCAGGTGGTTGCCGCGCAGCAGCTCACTGGTGAGGACCTGTTCGTCGATCCGTCCGGACAGTTCGGCGGACCATGGCAGCATCGGTGCTCCTCCGGGTCAGGTGGCCCCCAGCCTGCCACACCCGGCTGTTGCCCCCCGTGTCCCAGGCATTCATCACCGCGTTGCGGTCAGACGTCAGCCATGACCGATTCCAGCGCACCCGTCCAGAGAACCGACCTCATCGGCACCCGTGACCGCACCGACGTCGAGCACGCCTTCGAGGAACTGGAGGCCGACGCGGCAGCGCCGCAGCGGCAGACCCAGTACTCCCGCGGCGCCCTCGCCGGCTACCTCTGGGCCCTGGGCCGGGGCACCATGGCCCCGGTCACCGGGGCCAGGCCCGACTACGCCGTCCCCGACCTGGTCCACCTCACCGCCGAGGTGGACGCCTCGGTGGCCCAACTCGACGACCGGATCCACCGGATGGCGCCGCGCGACTACCTCCAGGGCGTCCATGACGCGCTGGCCTGGCTGTGCGGGCTGCGCGAGGACCGCCCGTCGGCAGCCGCCGACGGCAGCTGAGCTTCCCCGCACACGACCGGACGGCCGTCCCGGTCCGGATCAGCGGGGCTCCGGGCCGCTCACGGCACCGGCGCCGAGACCGCTCCTGAAAGCGGCCAGGATCTGCTCCGCCGCCAGCGTCGCGGTCAGCTTGCCGTCCCTGACCTGCTGCTCCAGACCCGGCGTCAGTTCCCGCACCCCGGCGTCCTCGCGCAGCCTGGTCAGCAACTGGTCGCGGACCATCGCCCAGACCCACTCCACCTGCTGCTCGCTGCGGCGCGCGGCCAGCGACCCGTCGCTGTCCAGGATCCGGCGGTGCTGCTCGACCCGCTCCCAGAGCTGGTCCAGCTCCAGCCCCTCCCGACCGCTGCAGGTCAGCACCGGTGTGTTCCAGGCCGCGTCGGGGGACGACCGCATCAGCCGCAACGCGCCCGCGAGCTCGCGGGCGGCCGCTCGGGCGGCGACGATGTGCTCGCCGTCGGCCTTGTTCACCGCGACCAGGTCGGCCAGCTCCAGCACGCCCTTCTTGATGCCCTGCAGCTGGTCGCCGGTCCTGGCCAGGGTGAGCAGCACAAAGGTGTCGACCATGTTGGCGACGGCGGTCTCCGACTGGCCCACCCCGACGGTCTCGACCAGCACCACGTCGTAACCGGCCGCCTCCATCACCACCATGCTCTCCCGGGTCGCCCGGGCCACTCCGCCGAGGGTGCCGGAGGTCGGTGAGGGCCGCACGAAGGCGTCCGGGTCCACCGCCAGCCGCTCCATCCGGGTCTTGTCGCCCAGGATGGAACCGCCGGTCCGGCTGGAGGACGGGTCGACGGCGAGCACCGCGACCCGGTGGCCCCGGCCGGTGAGCAGAGTGCCCAGCGCGTCGATGAATGTCGACTTGCCGACACCCGGCACCCCGGTGATCCCCACCCGCACCGCCTTGCCGGAGTGCGGCAGCAGCTCGATCAGCAGCCGCTGTGCTGCCTCCCGGTGGTCGGCGCGGCTGGACTCGACCAGGGTGATCGCCCGGGCGATCCAGGCCCGCGAGCCCGCCAGCACCCCGGCCGCATAGGCGTCCACATCCACCGGACGGGGCCCGCGCGGCCTCGGAGCGGGCGGCGTCGCTCCCGTCACGGCAGCTCGTGGCCGAGCGACTCGGCCAGCCTCCGCAGCAGGTCGATCGCCGCCTCCGGGATCACCGTGCCGGGCGGGAACACCGCGGCGGCGCCGGCCGCGTAGAGCGCGTCGAAGTCCTGCGGCGGGATCACCCCGCCGACCACGATGGTGATGTCCTCGCGCCCGGCCTCGGCCAGCGCCGCGCGCAGCGCCGGCACCAGGGTGAGGTGCCCCGCCGCCAGCGAGGAGACGCCGACCACGTGCACGTCCGCCTCCACCGCCTGCCGGGCCACCTCCTCCGGCGTCTGGAACAGCGCGCCGACGTCCACGTCGAAGCCCAGGTCGGCGAAGGCGGTGGCGATCACCTTCTGGCCGCGGTCGTGGCCGTCCTGGCCCATCTTGGCGACCAGGATGCGCGGCCGCCGTCCCTCCGCCTCCTCGAACGCCCGCACGAGTGCTCGGCTCTGCTCCACGGACCCGGTCGCCCCTGCCTCCTCGCGGTACACACCGGTGATGGTACGGATCTGGCCCGCGTGCCGTCCGTACACCGCCTCCAGCGCGTCGGAGATCTCCCCGACGGTGGCCTTGGCCCGGGCCGCGTCCACGGCCAGCGCCAGCAGGTTGCCGTCCAGGGTGCCGTCGTTGCGGGCCCCGGCCCGGGCCGAAGCGGTGAGCGCGAGCAGGGCGTCCTGGCAGGCCTGCTCGTCGCGCTCGGCGCGCAGCCGGCGCAGCTTCTCCACCTGCTGGGCCCGGACCGAGGAGTTGTCCACCTTGAGCACGTCGATCCGCTCGTCGGTGGCGACCCGGTACTTGTTGACCCCGATCACCGGCTGCCGCCCGGAGTCGATCCTGGCCTGGGTACGGGCCGCCGCCTCCTCGATGCGCAGCTTGGGGATGCCGGCGTCGATGGCCTTGGCCATCCCGCCGGCCGCCTCCACCTCCTGGATGTGCTGCCAGGCCCGCTCGGCCAGGTCCGCGGTCAGCCTCTCGACGTAGGCGCTGCCGCCCCAGGGGTCGATCACCCGGCCGGTGCCGGACTCCTGCTGCAGCATCAGCTGGGTGTTGCGGGCGATCCGCGCGGAGAAGTCGGTGGGCAGGGCGAGGGCCTCGTCCAGGGCGTTGGTGTGCAGCGACTGGGTGTGGCCCTGGGTGGCGGCCATCGCCTCCACGCAGGTCCTGGTGACGTTGTTGAAGACGTCCTGGGCCGTCAGCGACCAGCCCGAGGTCTGTGAATGGGTGCGCAGCGACAGCGACTTGGGGTTCTGCGGGTCGAACTGCTTCACCAGCTTCGCCCACAGCAGCCGGGCCGCCCGCAGCTTGGCGATCTCCATGAAGAAGTTCATGCCGATGGCCCAGAAGAACGACAGCCGCGGCGCGAAGGAGTCCACGTCCATCCCGGCCGCCAGCCCGGCGCGCAGGTACTCCACGCCGTCGGCGAGGGTGTAGGCCAGCTCCAGGTCGGCGGTGGCCCCGGCCTCCTGGATGTGGTAGCCGGAGATGGAGATCGAGTTGTAGCGCGGCATCCGCTGCGAGGTGTAGGCGAAGATGTCGGAGATGATCCGCATCGAGGGCTGCGGCGGGTAGATGTAGGTGTTGCGGACCATGAACTCCTTGAGGATGTCGTTCTGGATGGTCCCTGCCAGCTTCTCGGGCGGCACCCCCTGCTCCTCGGCCGCCACGATGTAGAGCGCCAGCACCGGCAGCACGGCGCCGTTCATGGTCATCGACACCGACATCCGGTCCAGCGGGATGCCGTCGAACAGCTGGCGCATGTCGTAGATGGAGTCGATGGCCACCCCGGCCATGCCGACGTCGCCGGTCACCCGGGGGTGGTCGCTGTCGTAGCCGCGGTGGGTGGGCAGGTCGAAGGCGACCGACAGGCCCTTCTGACCGGCCGCCAGATTGCGCCGGTAGAAGGCGTTGGACTCCTCTGCGGTGGAGAACCCGGCGTACTGACGGATCGTCCACGGCTGGTTGACGTACATCGTCGGGTACGGGCCGCGCAGGAACGGGGCGATCCCCGGGTAGGTCTCCAGGAAGTCCGCCCCGGCCAGGTCCGCGCCGGTGTAGAGCGGCTTGACGGCGATGCCCTCCGGGGTCTCCCAGACCAGCTCCTCGACATCCTTGCCGGCTGCCTGCTGCCAGGCCGCACGCCAGTCCGCCTCGGTGGCGGCGGTCCCGCCGTCGCCCAGCTCGATCCCACTGAAGTCAGGAATCATCACACCGCTCCGATCAGGTCGAACGTCGAAGTCAGCACCGCGACCGCGTCGCATCCGGTGAACACCGCGCCGTCCACCCCCGCCACCGCCTCCGGTCTGCCCGCCAGCAGCACCCGTCGCGCCCCGGCCGCCCTGAGCTCGGCCACCGCAGCTTCGCCCTGCTCGGCGTAGAGCCGGTCGCTGGAGCAGAGCACCGCCACGGCGGCTCCGGAGGCGCGGAAGGCCCCGGCGCCCTCGCCGGGCACCGTCTCGATGCCGCCGGCCTGGAACAGGTTGGCGGCGAAGGAGGAGCGGCCGGAGTGCACCGCCGCCGGGCCCAGGGTCGCCAGGAACACCCGGGGCCTGGCCCCGGTCGCGGCCAGCTGCCGGTCCGAGCGGGTGCGCAGCGCCTCGAAGGCCTGGGCGCTGCGGACCCGGGGCAGGCCGCCGCCGGGCGGGGCCGGCGCGGGCTCACGCCGCACCGGGGCCTCGGCCAGGTCGGGGAACTCGCTGACGCCCGTCACCGGTTCGCGCCGGTGCGCCAGCTCCTCGCTGCGGGCCGCCCAGGTGCCCGCGATCCGCTCGCCCACCAGGCCGGAGGCGAGCGCGGCGGCCAGGCCGCCGGCCCGCTCGATCTCCTGGAACCAGGCCCAGGCCGCCAGGGCCAGCTCGTCCGTCAGGCTCTCCACGTACCAGGAGCCGCCGGCCGGGTCGATCACCCGGGCCAGGTGCGACTCCTCCACCAGGATCGCCTGGGTGTTCCGGGCGATCCTGCGGGCGAAGGCGTCCGGCAGGCCCAGGGCGCTGTCGAAGGGCTGCACGGTCACCGCGTCCGCGCCGCCGACCCCGGCGGCCAGGCAGGCGACGGTGCCGCGCAGCATGTTCACCCAGGGGTCGCGCTCGGTGGCCATCACCGACGAGGTGACGGCGTGCTGCCGCTGCGCGGCGGCCTCCCCGGTGACACCGCTGACCTGGGCGACCCGCGACCACAGCCGCCGGGCCGCACGCAGCTTGGCGATGGTGGTGAACTGGTCGGCGGTGGCGGCGTAGCGGAACTCCAGCTGCGCGGCCGCCTGATCGACGGTCAGCCCGGCCGCGGTCAGGGCGCGCAGATAGGCGACCCCGGTGGCCAGTGAGCAGCCCAGCTCCTCGGCGGTCGAGCCGCCCGCGTCGTGGTAGGCGAGGGCGTCCACGGTCAGCGCGCGCAGGCCGGGGAAGTCGCGGACGCAGCGGGCGGCCAGCGCGGACGCCTCCTCCAGGGCGGCCGCGTCGGCGCGGCCGGCGTCGCCGGTGCGGGCGGTCAGGCCCAGCGGATCGGCGCCCAGGTTGCCCCAGGGAGCGCGCGGGGAAATACCGCGCTCCTGGTACACCCGAAAGAGTTGCTCGGCGGCGGCGGTCGTCTCGCCGCCCGCGTCCAGGACCACCCCCGCCAGGTCCAGGTAGACCCCCTCCAGTGCGGTCGGCAGCCCCTCGACCGGCAGGCCGGCCGGGCCGACGGTGAGCCAGAGCGAGCCCACGCCGTTCTCCAGATCGGCGAGCACGGCCTCGTTGGCCCGGCGCGGGTCCGGCTGGGCGTGCTGCTGCCGTACCTCCCAGCCGCCGGGCACCGACCCCTGCGCCCGGCCGCCGCGCACGAAGGGCGCCAGGCCGGGATAGCCGCTGCTCACGGCGGGGGCGTCGGCGGCGGTGTAGAGGGGCCGGACCGTGATGCCGTCCTGCAGCCGGGTGCTGAGCCGCTCCTCGGCCCGTACGCCGGACACGTCCTCCGCACCCGACTTGCGGAGGACGCCTTCGACGAGGCGCTGCCACTGCTCCCGGCTCGCGTCCGGGAACTCGGCGGCCAGGGAGAGCCCTTGGGGTGAGACCGTCATGTTCGAAGGTTAGAGGTGGTTAACCGCTGATTGCAGATCAGCTGCGTGTGACCTTGACCTCTTGCACTCCGCAGGCAGCGGAGTGCCACGCAGCCGACCGCGCGGGGGCCCGCTGCCCGGGCCGACTACCTGGGCCATTCCCTCGGACGGTCGGTCCAGAAGACCTGGTCCGGATCGTCCAGGTCGATGTCGGGGAAGACCTGCCGCACCCTCAGTTCGAACTCGCCCTCCGCCAGCGGCTCCCAGCCGATGCCCTTGAACCTGACGAGCCGGAAACGGGTGTCGGCGTGATAGCCGGCCACCTCGATCAGATGGTGCTCCGAGGGTTGCTGCCCGGATGCGCTGTCGTCGCTCATGCCTCCAGACTGCCCCCGTCGCGCCGCTTCAGGCACCCGGGGTGGGCCGGTCGGGCGTGTCCCGGAGGTCATGGGTGCCCGCCCGCCCGCACCGGGGTCGCCGACCGGTTCGCGGCCTGCGCCGGCCCGGCCACTCCCCTCCGCTGTCGCTCCGCTACTCCGGGGGCGCGACCAGGGCTGCCAGCTGCTGCTCCAGACCCCTCGGGGAGGAGTGGAACTGCCCGCCGATGCCCGCCGCGAACGGGTCGGGGAAGACGTACTCCTCACCCGCCTCGACGCCGTCCAGGATCCCCTTGGCGACCTGCTCCGGCTGGGCCTTCTCGAACCCGGGCGGGAGGTCCCGGGTCATCTCGGTGTCCGTCGGCCCGGGGTAGACCCCGTGCACGGTCACCCCGTCGGCCGCCAGTAGGGCCCGGGCGGCCTGGGTGAGCGAGTGCTGGGCGGCCTTCGAGGCGCTGTAGGTGGGCTGGAGCGGCACATTGCTGAGCCCGGCCACCGAACCGACGTTGACCAGCACGCCGCCGCGCCGCACCAGCGTGTCCGCGAAGCCCCGCAGCATCCGCAGCGCCCCGAAGTAGTTGACCTCCATCTCCCGCCGGGCCACCTCGACGATCCTTTCGTCGGTGAGCGCCGTCGGCTCGAACGCACCCGCGTTGTTGAACAGCAGATCGACGTCCACCGCCCGCCGCGCGGCCTCGGCGACCTGCCCGCCGTCGGTCACGTCCAGCTCCAACGCCACCACCCGTGAGCCGTGCCGCCGCCGCAACCCCTCCAGCGTCCTGACGTCCCTCGCCGCCGCGTACACCTTGGCGGCGCCGCGATCCAGCAACGCTTCCGTGATCGCGAGCCCGATCCCCCGGTTGGACCCGGTCACCAGTGCCACCGATCCCTCGATCCGCGTGGACCCCTGCATAGCTGCCTCCTCTGGTTGCCTTCCACCGGTACCGATCCGCGAAGGGACCGGAACTCATCGGCAACGCTCGCCAGGCATCGGCACCCCGAGTAGCGTCCGGGACATGGAGACGCGTACGGACGAGATCGCCGACGGTATCTACCGGATCTCCACCTACATCCCCGAGGTGGCCGAGCCGGCCGGTTTCACCTTCAACCAGTTCCTGGTCGACGCGGAGGAACCGCTGCTCTTCCACACCGGGATGCGCCGGCTCTTCCCGCTGGTCTCGGAGGCGGTGGCCCGGGTGGTGCCGCTGGAGTCGCTGCGGTGGATCACCTTCGGGCACGTCGAGTCCGACGAGTGCGGGGCGATGAACGAGTTCCTGGCCGCCGCACCGAGGGCCGAGGTGGCCCACGGACTGCTGGGCTGCCTGGTCTCGCTCAACGACCTGGCGGACCGCCGGCCCGTCCCGATGGCCCACGGCGAACTGCTCGAACTGGGCGGCAAGCAGGTC
This sequence comes from Streptacidiphilus carbonis, assembly GCF_000787775.1. Lineage (GTDB taxonomy): Bacteria > Actinomycetota > Actinomycetes > Streptomycetales > Streptomycetaceae > Streptacidiphilus > Streptacidiphilus carbonis. The sequence goes on from NZ_BBPM01000003.1 coordinate 63,659, forward strand.
CGCCGGCGGACCGTGCGGCACCTCAACACGCCGCATGTGCCGCACAACTGGGAGGCCCGGGTGCTCTTCGAGGAGACCACCCGCACGCTGTTCTGCGGCGACCTGCTCACCCAGGTCGGCGACGGACCCGCGGTCACCGGCGCGGACCTGGTCGACCAGGCGCTGGACGCCGAGGCCGCCTTCCGGCAGACCTCCTGCCTCACCGCCGCCGCCCGGACCCTGCGCTCACTGGCCGACCTGGAGCCGGTCACCCTGGCCGTGATGCACGGCTCCTCCTACCACGGCGACGGCGGGGCCGCGCTGCGCGCCCTCGCCGAAGGCCTGGAGCAGCGCTTCGGCCCCGAGATCGAGTTCGCCGCGCAGCCGAGCGTGCTGGAGGGCCCGCCGGCAGCGGGTCCTCCAGCCGGCACGACTTCCTGACCCGGCGTCAGCCGCGGGGCAGGGCCTCGGACTGGACCGCGGGGAGCTTGGTCCAGTCGCTGGAGACGACGCTGGCGTGGGCGGCGGCGAGCTGCGCCACCTTGGCCTCGGCCTGCGCCTCGGTCGGGTTGGTGTCGTCGATGGCCGGGGGGACGTTCTGGGCGTCGGTCATCACCAGCAGGTAGTGGTTGGTGTCGTACCAGGAGGTGTCGATGCTGCCGTTGAGGTAGGTCGAGGCGTCACCGTCGAAGACCACGAACCACGGCCGCAGGCTGGTGTCGGAGTAGCGCGTGCGCGGGTCGCCGGCCTGGGCGTTGTGGACCGCGGGGAAGATCTGGGCCTGGCCCAACTGTCCTGCCGCGGACAGGGCGTTCAGGTGCTGGGCGTACTCCTTGTCGGTCCACAGGGTGTCGGTGGGGTTGGACTCCTCCACAGTGCCGGGGATGATCTCCAGGATCACCTTTCCGGCCAGATCGCTGCGGCTGGGCCAGTTGTTCGCTTTGGCCGCCTCGTCCAGCGAGGCGTAGCTGCCGCCGCCGGGCCTGGCCAGCAGGTCCGCCGGGCGGAACACGTCGCTGCCGAGGTGGGCCGCGATGGTCGAGTCCAGCTGGGTCGGGCCGAGCCCGTAGGTGGACTGGAAGCCGGCCTTCAGCTCGATCTTGATCATCAGCGGGGCGTGCCCGGGGTGCGCCGCGAGCCAGACCCTGACGTCGTCCAGGCAGCTGCCGAGGTCCTTGTTGGCGCCGCCGCTGTAGAGCTGGGAGGCGCTGCTCGCGTCCACGCAGTTGTTGCTGTTCCCCAGCGGGTTGGAGTGGCTGACCTTCCACTCCTTGGTGATGAAGTCGTCCCAGACGTCGAGCTCGATCATCGAGGTGCCGGTGTCCAGGGCGTCCGCGAGGTAGGGGAACGCGCTGGGGTCGTAGGTGTTGTGCAGGCCCACGGTGGTGGCACCAGCCTCGCCGAGGGAACCGGTGTCGGCGGCGCTGCCGGTGGCCGCGGGCACCAGCAGCGCCGCGGCGAGCAGCGCGAGGAAGGGGAGCGCACGACGGGTGGGACGGGACATGCTTCCTCCTGGACGGTGGCGGAGCGCGGCCCCTGCCGCGCAACCGGACTGGACCATGGTGGGGATCCCGAAAGAATAGACAGTGACATGACAATGACGACTGCCCGGCCATCCGACCCCGAACACCCCAACCCGTCGGCGGCAGCGTCAGCGCCGTCAGCGGCAGAGGTGCAGCCGCCGCGGGGTCAGCCGCAGCCGGGCCGCGATCTTCCGCTGCTTGCGCGACAGCGGCACCCCGCAGGGCAGGCAGGGGGCGCCGCTCGGGGCGCGCCCGGTGCCGTGGCAGGTCGCGCACTCGTCGTCGACGAGTGCGCGGTAGCCGTCCTCGTACCGCCCGTACTGTCTCTCGGTCGTCCACCGGTCCATGGTTCCTGGTTCCCCCTGTTTCGAAGCAGCTTCGATCGCGGAGGAAGGCCCTCTCCCGGGCGTTCCGCGAGGCGTTCGTAGCTGTTACGCACCAGGATTGGTCCAGGATCACGCAATTCTCAGATTTTTCAGTGGAGTTGAGCGTCAGTCAGGAGGTGTACGCCTGCAGCCCGGAGACCTGCCCGGCGGGCCAGCCGGTGTTGGCGGTGAAGGTGAGCCTCAGGTAGCGGGCGCTGCCGCCGGCGGGCAGGGTGACGGCGGCGGTGTTCCCGGTCGCCGGATCGAAGGTGTAGCCGGCCGAGCCGGCCAGGGTGCCGAACGAGGAGCCGTCGGCGCTGCCGGACACCGACAGCGTCTGGGTCCGGGCACCCCAGGCGGAGGAGGGCGGCAGGGTGAGCACCAGCCGCCGCACCGGCTGGGCGCTGCCCAGGTCGACCTGGATCCACTGCGGGAAGGCGTTGTTGGCGCTCTCCCAGTAGCTGTTGGGGTCGCCGTCGACCGCGTTGCCGCTGGCGTAGACCTGGGTGTGGCTGCTCTCCGACGTCGGCCGGTGCAGGGCCAGGTCGGTGCCGGGCGGCGGGGTGGTGGGCGGCGGGGTGGTCGGGCCGCCGGAGGCGGTGGGCGAGGTCGGCCGGGTGGCGGTCAGCGCGATCTGGCCCTTGAGCATCCGCCCGCCGTCGGCGGTGAGCCGCAGGTAGTAGTCCGAGGAGCAGGCGGTGCCGTCCGCGTCCAGGGCCAGCAGCCCGGACCCGGCCGGGACGCCGGCCTGGGTCTCCGCCGTCTTGGCGATCTGGTTGCCCTCGCCGTACTCGTCGAACATGGAGATGTAGATGCCCTGGGCGCCGACCCTGACCATGTTGTAGAACTGCCGCCACATGAAGTCGCCGTGCGCGCGCTGGTTGGCCGAGACGTCGCCGGGCAGCACGCAGGGCTGGTAGTCGATGCCGTTGGCGTTGCAGTCCGCCTGGTCCGGGACGTTGATGTTCTGGTAGACCGAGTCGGAGTCCGCGGCGGTGCCGATGGCGCCGACCATCCACGGCGAGAGCATGTTGAAGGCGTGGTAGGTGCCCAGGTAGCCGGCCCTGGACCCGCCGGTGCCGGTGCGCCACTCGCGCGGCACCCCGCCGATCACGTAGCAGCCCTGGCCCTTGAACCAGTTGACGACGTCCAGGCAGGTTCCGGCGTCCCAGGGGTGGTTGGCGTCGTTGAAGCCGAACCCCCAGATGCACACCACCGGCTTGCCGCTCTGCCGGGCGTAGGCGGCGGACGCGGTGTGCGCGGACATCTTGTTCGTCCAGTCCGCCTTGATCTCGGACTGCATGTTCGTCCAGCCGGTGACGTCGTACATGATGTAGAACTTGCGGCCGTAGGCCTCCGCCGAGCTGCGCACCCTGGCGGCCATCGCGTCGCGGGTCGGGCCCTCGCTGCTGTTGGGGTTGAACCGCTGGAGCGCGGCGGTGTCGCAGCCGTTCTGCTGCATCCACAGGAAGTGGGTGTCCACGGTCTGCTGGTCATAGGAGGAGAACAGGGTGGCCGGCCGGCCGTTGTTCAGGTTGGCGTAGCCGGTCTGGTAGCCGTGGGTGTACTCGCGCATGTCCGGCCAGGCCTTGATGGCGTTGTTCGAGGGCGACGGCGCCTGCGACCAGTTCTGGCTCCAGTGCCACCAGCCGTTGATCGGCGCACCGTCCCCGGCGCAGGCGAACCAGCCCTGGTAGCCGACGGTGATCTTCCCGACCACGTCGCCCGCCGGACCGGCGGGGGCCACCGCGGCGTCCGCCGTGCGCAGCAGCTGGGTTCCGGTGACGGCGACTACCGCTGTTCCTCCGAGCACGGACGCCATGAATGTCCGTCGTGACAGTGCCATGGGTGATCCTCACGGGTGGGTGAGCAACGGATGAGCGATGTACCGTCAAATCGTTGAGTATTTCCCGATGGTTGTAAATAGATTGCTGAAAACTGTCGACAACCCCTAGCTTCTCAGTTGCCGGAATGACCGCCGCACCGTCCAGCCAGGGGAGACCGGGACCGTTGACAGAGCATCAGGGAACGCCGCTGGTGGAGGCGGAGGGGCTGCGCAAGGTCTACCAGCCCTCGGGCTTCACCGCCGTGGACGGCATCGACTTCGCCCTGGCCCCCGGCGAGGCCTTCGGCTTCCTGGGCCCCAACGGGGCCGGCAAGTCCTCGACCATGCGCATGATCAGCTGCGTCTCCCCGCTGAGCGGCGGCTCGCTCCGAGTGCTCGGCCTGGACGCGGCCACCCGGGGCGCCGAGATCCGGGCCAGGATCGGGGTGGTCCCCCAGGAGGACACCCTGGACGAGGAGTTGACGGTCCGGGAGAACCTGCTGATCTACGGCCGCTACTTCGGGCTGCCCCGCGCGGTGGTGCGCGAACGCGCCGACCGGCTGCTGGAGTTCGCCCGGCTCACCGACAAGGCGGGCGAGCAGGTCTCGGCCCTGTCCGGCGGCATGAAGCGACGGCTCACCATCGCCCGCGGCCTGGTCAACGAGCCGGAGATCCTGCTCCTGGACGAGCCCACCACCGGCCTGGACCCGCAGGCCCGCCATCTGCTCTGGGAACGGCTCTACCAGCTCAAGTCCGAAGGCGTCAGCCTCATCCTGACCACCCACTACATGGACGAGGCCGAGCAGCTCTGCGACCGCCTGGTGGTCATGGACGGCGGCCGGATCGTCGCCGGGGGCACCCCGCGTGAACTGATCGAGGCCCATGCCGGCCGCGAGGTGCTGGAAATCCGGGTCCCGCCCGGCGAGCAGGCGGTGACGGCGGAGAAGCTGCAGGGCCTGGCCGACCGGCTGGAGCCGCTGCCGGACCGGCTGCTGCTCTACACCGAGGACGGGGAGACCGCGCTGGCCGGGGTGCACGTCCGGGGCATCGTGCCGATCACCGCGCTGGTCCGGCGGGCCGGCCTGGAGGACGTCTTCCTCACCCTGACCGGCCGCACCCTCGTCGACTAGCCGCACCGAAAGCGAAAGGGACGCCCCCATGGCCACGGCCACCGTCCGACCCGCCGCCGCACCCCCCGCGCCGCACTCGGGCCCGCCCCCGGCTCTGCGGGAGTTCGGCTACCGGCTGCACCGCTACCGCCGCACCTGGCGCGGCACCGTGGTGATCAGCGTGGCCAACCCGCTGCTGTTCCTGGCCGCCATCGGCGCCGGGCTGGGCAAGCTGGTGGACCGCGGCGGCAGCGGCTACCTGCACGGCGGCTCCTACGTCGCCTTCTTCGCCCCCGGGCTGCTGGCCGCGATGGCCATGCAGACCGGCTACATCGAGGCCGCCGGACCGGTGTTCCAGGCGGCCCGCCCGCAGGGCAGCTACCGCGCCGCGGCGGCGACCTCGATGGAGCCCACCGACATCCTCGGCGGCCATCTGCTGTTCATGGCCTTCCGGCTGGCCCTGAGCGCCACCGCGTTCACCGCCGTCGTCGCCGCGTTCGGCATCACCGGACCGCTGCGCGCCCTGCTGCTGGTACCGGCGGCCACCCTCACCGGGATGGCCTTCTGCGCGCCGGTCGCCGCCTGGTCGGTCACGGTCACCCGGCAGGCCCGGCTCAACGGGGTGTTCCGCTTCGTACTGATGCCGCTCTACATGTTCTCCGGCACCTTCTTCTCGACCGACCAGCTCCCCGGCCCGCTGCAGGGCGTCGTCGCCTGCACCCCGCTCCACCAGGGCATCGCCCTGTGCCGCTCGATCGTCGCGGGTACCGCCACCGCCGGGGGCAGCGCGATGCACACCGGCTACCTGGCCGCCCTGGTCCTGATGGGCTGGCTGGCCGCCCGCCGCACCTTCACCCGCCGGCTGAACGGATAGAGGAGCCCCCGTGCCCGCCCTGCTCCTGCTCGAACGCAATCTGCTCATCTACCGCCACACCTGGTACCTGCTGCTGGCCGAGGTGCTGGAGCCGATGCTCTACCAGCTCACCATCGGCGTCGGCATCGGCCAACTGGTCGGCCACGTCCCCGGCCTGGACGGGTCGGGACCGGGCGGCGGGTCCACCGGCGGCATCGGCTACTCGGCCTATGTCGCGCCGGCCCTGCTGGCCACCGCGGCGATGAACGGCGCGATGAACGAGACCACCTTCAACATGTTCGCCAAGCTGAAGCTGCAGCGCGTCTACGACTCGATCCTGGCCACCCCGATGACCGTCCACGACGTCGCCGTCGGCGAGGTGTGCTGGGCGCTGCTGCGCGGGGTGCTGGTCACCGCCGGCTTCCTGGCCGTGGTCGGCGCCTTCGGCCTGGTCCAGTCGGCCTGGATCCTGCTGGTGATCCCCGGGGCCGCGGTGGTCGGCTTCGCCTTCGCCTCGGTGGGGCTCGCGGTGGTCACCTTCCTGCGCGGCTGGGCGGACTTCCAGTTCATCCAGCTGGCGATGCTGCCGATGTTCCTGTTCGCGACCACTTTCTACCCGCTGGGGGTGTACCCCCGGCCGGTCCAGATCGCGGTGGAGTGCCTGCCGCTCTACCAGAGCATCCAGCTGATCCGGCTCCCCGCCCTGGGCGAGCCGGGCCCGGCCCTGCTGGTCCCGGTCGTCTACCTGCTGCTGATGGGCGCACTGGGACTGCGGATCGCCCTGCCCCGAATGCAGCGGATGCTGCTGCACTAGGTCGACTGCGGACCGTAAGTGGCTTGTCGCGCAGTTCCCCGCGCCCCTGCATAGTGCAACGCCCCCACAGCGGTTCAGTTGCAGCACAGGGGCGCGGGGAACTGCGCCGCCAGCCACCTACGGTCCGCAGCCGTAGAAACCCTCAGCCCTCCGGCCGGGCCAGCGGCCACCCCCCGGCGGCGAGCCGGGCCCGGACCCGGGCCACATCGGCGTCGGCCAGCGGGCCGTTCGCGGTCGCCTCGGCCGCCTCGCGGATGGTTCTGGCGGTGATCGGGTCGCTGCCGCCGACCAGTTCATCGACGATCGAGAAGACCTGGTCGTCGGTCAACTGGCTTGCCAGCAGCGCGAACAGCGGAACGTAGTCACGCTCGGGCACACCCTCGGGGTAGCCCGCGCGGAGCCAGCCGACGATGGATGAGAGTACGGGAGGCAAGGGCATCTGCCTGGTCCCTTCTTGGTGTCAGGTCGCGGCGACGATCAGGTAGATGCCCCAGCCCACTGCGGCCAGGACCACGGCGAAGCACAGCACGGCGACGGCCAGTCCCAGCGGGCTGCCGCCGACCACCCGGTCGTCGTCGTCCGCGCCGGCCCTGGTGGTGCCGGCCGCGCCGCCCGCGCCGGGGAGGCTCAGCGCGCGCAGCCCGACCGCGAACAGCGCCGGCAGCCCCGCGCCGGCCAGCAGGCCCACCACCACGATCTGCCACAGGGCGCTCAGATTGATCCAGTCGTTCATACCGCCGCGACCTCCTTGGGCGCCTCGGTCGGCGGCGCGACCGAACCGGTCCACTCCGCGTTGACGTTCTCATGGCTGACCGCGGTCCGGCGGGACCGCACGTAGATCAGCCCGGCCACCGCGAGCAGCAGTACCAGGACCACCACGATCCCGGCGTTGCCGCCGATGACATGGGCGAGCCCGTAGGCGCCCGCGCCGACCAGACCGGCGGCCGGCAGGGTGAACAGCCAGGCCACGGCCATCCGTCCGGCGACGTTCCAGCGGACCTCGGCGCCCTTCTTGCCGACGCCGGTGCCGAGGATCGATCCGGTGGCGACATGGGTGGTGGACAGTGAGTAGCCGAAGTGGCTGGACAGCAGGATCACCGCGGCCGAGGAGGACTCGGCGGCCATGCCCTGCGGCGACTCGATCTCCACCAGTCCCTTGCCGAGGGTGCGGATGACCCGCCAGCCGCCCATGTACGTGCCCAGGGAGATGGCGAGGGCGCAGGTGAGGATGACCCAGAACGGCGCCTTGGCACCGGAGTGCAGGCTGCCGTTGGCGATCAGCGCCAGGGTGATGATGCCCATGGTCTTCTGTGCGTCGTTGGTGCCGTGGGCCAGCGAGACCATCGACGCCGACCCGATCTGGCCGATCCGGAAGCCGTGGCTGCGGGCCTTGGGGTGGACCCCACGGCTGATCCGGTAGACCAGCCAGGTCCCGGTTGCGGCGACCAGCCCGGCGATGACCGGGGAGAGCCCGGCCGGGATGATCACCTTCTGGAGGAGTCCGTGCCATTTGACCGCGTGGCCGCCCGCCGCGGCGATGGTCGAACCGACCACCCCGCCGATCAGGGCGTGCGAGGAACTGGAGGGGATCCCCAGGAACCAGGTGAGGAGGTTCCAGATGATGCCGCCGGCCAGTCCGGCGAAGACCACGGTGAGTGTGACGAGGTTGGTGGCCACCAGACCGCTGGCGATCGTCGCCGCGACGCTCAGCGAGAGGAAGGCACCGATCAGATTGAGTGCCCCGGACAGCGCGACCGCTGTCCTGGGACCGAGGGCGCCGGTGGCGATGGAGGTCGCCATGGCGTTGCCCGTGTCGTGGAATCCGTTGGTGAAGTCGAAGGCCAGCGCCGTGACGACCACCAGAGCAAGCAGAGTGTCGTTACCCACATCGGCAGTGTCCCGAGGCGTGGGACGGCCGTCGAGACACCGGCGCGATCCTTACCCGACTGGCCGCACCCCCGTCACCAGGCGTCCACCTCAGCCACCGTTCCGCTACGTCTCGGGCCGGCCCGGACCGTTTCACCGGCCAGAACCGGGGAACACAGCTGTTCGGGTGACCCGGGCGGGTGTGCCACACATCACTCTTTCGCCGATGTAACGAATATCCGTCCTTCACCGATAAACCCATCGGTGCTGCTTGGTGTGCAGTGCCGGATGCGTGTCCTGCGCAGCCTCGAGCAGGTCCTATGAGGGAGGCACAGCGCTGATGGTGGCCGTTGCCAAGACTTCCGCGCCCGCACGGAAAAAGCCCGCGAAAGCCGCCGGGAAGAATTCCGAGGAAATGCCGGAAGCCGTGGAGCAGACAGACCAGCCCGAGCAGGCTGATCTGTCCGAGGTCGCCGGCCCGACCGGCCAGGAGGTCTTCACGGTCTCCGACGAGGACGAGGACGACGCTCCCGCCCAGCTGGTCACGGTCGCGGGGGCAACCTCCGACCCGGTGAAGGACTACCTCAAGCAGATCGGCAAGGTCCCGCTGCTCAACGCCGAGCAGGAGGTCGTCCTCGCCAAGCGGATCGAGGCCGGCCTGCTCGCCCTGGCGATGACCGAGGGCGACGACGAGCTGACCCCGGAACTGCGCCGCGAGCTGGAGATCATCGCCGAGGACGGCAGCCGGGCCAAGAACCACCTGCTGGAGGCCAACCTCCGGCTGGTCGTCTCCATCGCCAAGCGCTACACCGGCCGCGGCATGCTGTTCCTGGACCTGATCCAGGAGGGGAATGTCGGCCTGATCCGCGCGGTCGAGAAGTTCGACTACACCAAGGGCTTCAAGTTCTCCACCTACGCGACCTGGTGGATCCGGCAGGCGATCACCCGCGCCATGGCCGACCAGGCCCGCACCATCCGCATCCCGGTGCACATGGTCGAGGTCATCAACAAGCTCGCCCGGGTGCAGCGCCAGCTGCTGCAGAGCCTGGGCCGCGAGGCCACTCCGGAGGAGCTGGCCAAGGAACTCGACATGACCCCGGAGAAGGTCGTCGAGGTGCAGAAGTACGGCCGCGAGCCGATCTCCCTGCACACCCCGCTCGGCGAGGAGGGCGACAGCGAGTTCGGCGACCTGATCGAGGACTCCGAGGCAGTCGTCCCGGCCGACGCGGTCAGCTTCACCCTGCTCCAGGAGCAGCTGCACGAGGTGCTGGACACCCTCGCCGAGCGCGAGGCCGGCGTGGTCTCGATGCGCTTCGGCCTGACCGACGGCCAGCCGAAGACCCTGGACGAGATCGGCAAGGTCTACGGGGTCACCCGCGAGCGGATCCGCCAGATCGAGTCCAAGACCATGTCCAAGCTGCGCCACCCCTCCCGCTCCCAGGTCCTGCGCGACTACCTGGACTGATCGGCCGCTGCCGCCCCGGCCGATGGAGTCATGGCCGCTAGAGTCGTGGCATGACTACGGACCAGGGGGACCAGGGGCCGGTCAGGGTCGACAGCTGGATCTGGTCGGTGCGGCTGACCAGGACCCGCTCACTGGCCGCGGCCGCCTGCAAGGCCGGCCATGTACGGGTGAACGGCGAGCGGGCCAAACCGGCCCAGACCGTGCGGCCCGGCGACGAGGTGCGGGTGCGCGAGAGCGGCGGCTACGAGCGGATCGTCACCGTCGCCAAGGTGGTGCGCAAGCGGGTCGGCGCGCCGGTCGCCGCCGAGTGCTATGTGGACGCCAGCCCGCCGCGGCCGCCGCGCGAGGAGGTCGTGCTGGTGGCGGTACGCGACCGCGGCACCGGTCGGCCTACCAAGCGGGACCGCCGCGAGCTGGAGCGGCTGCAGCGGCACTGACCGGGGTCGCGGCCCGGGGGGCGTCCCGGAACTCGGTCCGGTCCGGGTGCAGCACCATCACCGCGGGCAGCTCGTCGGCGGCGCCCTCCCAGCGCCGGCCGCCGTCGCGGCCGTTGTAGCGCGGGCAGGACAGCGACCAGGCCAGGTTGCCGCTCAGCATCAGCCCCCAGGCCTCCAGGTACGGCTCCAGCCCCGGCCGATCGCCGTACCCGCGCCGCAGCCGCCCGGCCTCGGCGAAGAAGGCGTCCTCGGCGGCGGCCAGCCGGGCGCACAGCTCGTCCACCGCCTGCTGGAGGTCCAGACCGCGGGTGCGGCACAGTACGCCCAGCGCGTTCATCGGCTCGTCCAGCAGGTACTCCTTGCGGTACGACAGCAGGTCGTTGACCAGGATGGTGTGCTCGAAGCAGGCGTCCAGGAAGCCGGCCAGCTCGGTCTCGGACGGCCCCGGGTCGCGCTCGCCCTCCAGTCCCAGGCCGTGCGCGATGGCCACTCCCACCAGGTCGAACGCGGCGTCGGCGCGCCGCACCGCGAGATAGCCGGCGTAGTCCGGGACCGGCGCGGCCGACTTGGTCGCGGCGGTCCGCACCACCTCCGAGAAGCCCGCCACGAACCGGGCCCACAGCGTCGGCGAGACGCCCTGGCGGACCCGCTCCAGGGTCTGCGCCAGCAGTCGCAGATGCGCGGACCCCCCGTCGGCCGGGGCTCCGGCCAGCACCGCCAGATAGCGCTCGGCCTGGGAGGTCTCCGCGGAGTCACCGTCCGTCACATCGTCCAGCAGGAACAGTACCGAGGCCGCCAGGCAGATGCCCAGCAGCCGGTCCTCGTCGGCGCCCGGCAGTACCCGGCACATCAGGCTGACGCCCTCGCACTCCCGGAACAGCCGGTGCTCCAGCGGCAGTCCGACGGCGGCCATCCGCTCCCGGAACCAGGCGTCGTGCCCGCGCCGCAACCGGGGCCCGGCCGGATGGTTGCCGGGGCCGGGCAGCCGGCCGCCGGGCAGTGCCAGACTCAGTTCGATCGTCATTCGGTGCTCCCAAGATCCGCTTTCCTGAGGAAACCCAACGACACACCCTTCCCCGCGTTGCTACCGTTCGCACGGATGCACCCGGCCATTCGGGGTAGGTGCCTGCACCCGGCGGCGACCAGGCCCCGACCTCAAGGAGTACCGGTGAGCACGGATCGAGCCGACGCAGCGCCGGCGCAGACCCCGGAGCCGCAGCCGACCGGCCCACAGTCGACCGGCCCACAGCCGGCCGAGCCGCAGGAGGCCGGCCAGCAGGTCCCGGCGCCGCGGCGTCCCGCGCCGCAGGCGGCCGCGCCGCGCTCCTGGTTCACCGTCGGACTGCGGCTGGGGCTCGGCCTCCTGACGGCCTATCTGCTGGTCCAGGCCGTGCTGAAGATCCAGAACGTGCTGATGCTGGTGCTGCTCTCCCTGGTGATCGCGGTCAGCCTGGAGCCGATCGTCGCCTTGCTCACCACCAGGGGGATGCGGCGGCGCTGGGCGGTGCTGATCGTCATCGTCGGGCTGGTCGTGGTGCTGGGCTCGCTGGTCTCGCTCTTCGTCCCCCCGGTGACCGGCGAGGTCAACGCGCTGGTGAAGGCCATCCCGACCTGGCTGCAGCAGCTCCACGACCACCACTCCTTCCTGGGCCGGCTGGAGGACCGCTACCACATCAGCACCAAGGTGAAGACGCAGCTCAGCGGCGGCGGGGCGGGCACGGTCGTCAACGGCCTGATGGGGGCCGGCCAGCTGCTCATCAGCACGCTCACCGGGTTCTTCCTGGTGATCACGCTGACCCTGTACTTCCTGGCCGGCCTGCCCACCCTGAAGCGGTTCTGCCTGCGCTTCGTCCGCGGCAGCCGACGGGAGCGGGCCGAGGCCATGACCGACGAGGTGCTGCAGCGTACCGGGCGCTACATGCTGGCCAACGTGGCCACCTCGGTGATCGCCGGGCTTGCCACGCTGATCTGGCTGCAGATCATGGGCGTGCCCTACCCGGCGGCGCTGGGGGTCTTCGTGGGCCTGATGGACCTGATCCCGGTGGTCGGCTCGACCATCGGCGGGATCGTGGTGTCCCTGGTGGCGCTGGTGGTGTCCTTCCCGGTGGCGATCGCCACCGCGGTGTTCTACATCGTCTTCCGGGTCGCCGAGGACTACCTGATCGTGCCCAGGGCGATGAAGTTCGCCGTCGAGGTGCACCCGCTGGTCACCATTCTCGCGGTGCTGGCCGGCGGCGCGCTGATGGGCGTGATCGGCGCGCTCATCGCCATCCCGGTGGCGGTGGCGGTCGGCCTCTTCCTGGACGAGGCGGTCTTCCCCGGGATCGCAGCGAGATGACCCGTCGCGGTGTGCTGATTCACCGGGGCGCGATGATTTCTGGAATCTGAGGCGGCTTCAAGGTTTCGTCCCCCCAGTGGGGGTAGGCGTAGGTTGCGGCCGGACCGGGAGGCACCACTCCCCCCTGGACTCCCGATCCCCGCCCGGAAGGTCCCCTGCTCTCCCCCCAGCAGGGGACCTTCCGCATGACCAGGTCGACGGGCCGTCAGAGAATCGCGCCCGGGGTGTACTTCGCCGCCTCCGGGTAGCGCGCCGCGACCGTCTCGACCTGCGCGACGACCGCCGCGACCTGGCCGGCCGCCGCGCCGGTGAAGGACAGCCGGTCGGCGAGCAGCGCGTCCAGCTGGGCCCGGTCGAGCGGGATCCGCTCGTCCTCGGCGAGCCGCTGCACCAGCTGGTTCTCCCGTACCCCGGCCCGCATGGCCAGGGCCGCGGCGACGGCGTGCTCCTTGATGGCCTCGTGCGCGACCTCGCGGCCGACACCGGCCCGCACCGCGCCCATCAGCACCTTGGTGGTGCCCAGGAAGGGCAGGTAGCGGTCCAGCTCGGCGGCGATGACCGCGGGGAAGGCGCCGAACTCGTCAAGCACCGTCAGGAAGGTCTCGACCAGGCCGTCGAAGGCGAAGAAGGCGTCCGGCAGGGCTACCCGGCGCACCACCGAACAGGACACGTCGCCCTCGTTCCACTGGTCGCCGCCCAGCTCGGAGACCATCGACGCGTAGCCGCGCAGGATCACCGCCAGGCCGTTGACGCGCTCGCAGGAGCGGGTGTTCATCTTGTGCGGCATCGCCGAGGAGCCGACCTGGCCCTCCTTGAAGCCCTCGGTCACCAGCTCGATGCCGGCCATCAGCCTGATGGTCTTGGCCAGGCTGCTCGGCCCGGCCGCGAGCTGCACCAGCGCGGAGAGCACGTCGTAGTCCAGCGAGCGCGGGTAGACCTGGCCCACGCTGGTGAGGCCCTGCTGGAAGCCCAGGTGGCCGGCCACCCGGCGCTCCAGGTCGGCGAGCTTGTCCTGGTCGCCGCCGAGCAGGTCCAGCATGTCCTGGGAGGTGCCGACCGGACCCTTGATCCCGCGCAGCGGATAACGGGCGATCAGTTCCTCCAGGCGCCGGAAGGCCACCAGGACCTCGTCGGCGGCCGAGGCGAAGCGCTTGCCGAGAGTGGTGGCCTGGGCGGCCACATTGTGCGAACGGCCGGTCATCACCAGCTCGCCGTGCTCGGCCGCCAGCGCGGCCAGCCGCACCAGCAGCGCCACGGTGCGGTCCCGGACGTGCTCCAGGGACTGCCGGATCTGCAGCTGCTCGACGTTCTCGGTGAGGTCGCGCGAGGTCATGCCCTTGTGGATCTGCTCATGCCCGGCCAGGGCGCTGAACTCCTCGATCCTGGCCTTCACATCGTGCCGGGTGACCCGCTCGCGCTCGGCGATGGAGGCCAGGTCGACCTGGTCCAGTACCCGCTCGTAGTCGGCGACGGCCCCGGCCGGGACGTCGACCCCCAGATCGGCCTGCGCCTTGAGCACGGCCAGCCAGAGCTGCCGTTCCAGGACGACCTTGTGCTCCGGGGACCACAGTCGGGTCAGCTCGCCGGAGGCGTAGCGGGAGGCGAGGACATTGGGGATCTTCGGCTTGGCGGTCACGCTGCGCAATCTTAACAGTCCAGGTCGGAGCAGCTCTCCTCGGCCGCACCGGAACAGCTACCGCACCAGCAGCTCCAGCAGCCGGTCGGCCTCCGCCGCCGGGTCCGCGCTGAGGCCGCAGTGCACCGGTCCCGGCTGGACCACGGTGCTGCGCGGCGCCGTCAGCCAGCGGAACCGGCGGCCCGGGTCGTCCTCCCCCGCCTGCCCGGCCTCTGCCCCGCCGGCGCAGACCCCGGCGACGGCCGCCAGCGCGCTGCGCACCGCCGCCACGTCCGCCTGCGGGTCCAGCGCCAGCAGCCTGGCCTCGTCCAGGTGGATCACCGCCCGCACCAGCCCGGCCTGGCGGCTGTAGACCAGCACCCCGGCGTTCAGCTGCTCGCCGCGCTCGATCCGGGGCACCACCCGTACCAGGGCGTACTCGTAGACGTACTCGCTCGTGCTCATGCCGCTGCCTCCGGGAGCCAGTCGCGTCCGCCCGACACCCGTCCGGCGAGCTGGGCGACATACGCCTCGCGGACCTCCTGTGCCGAGCCGAAGCCCGGTTCGCCGTCCAGCCAGACCTCGGGGACCAGGGCCAGCACCTCCCGCAGCAGACGCTCGGTCACCAGCGGGGCGAGCTCCGCGTCGGCCGCCGCCAGGTCGGGGCCGAACCGCAGCAGCGCGTGGTCCGAGGCGTCGTAGGGCTTGTCCACGGCCGCCGCGGCGCGGGGCCAGTTGTGATGGAAGATCAGGCTGGCGCCGTGGTCGATCAGCCACAGCTCGCCCGCCCGGACCAGAAGATTGGGGTTGCGCCAGGACCGGTCCACATTGCCGATCAGCGCGTCCAGCCAGAGCACCCGTCCGGCCGTCAGCGGGTCCACCGGGAAGGCCAGCGGGTCGAAGCCCAGGGCGCGCGACAGGAAGGCCATTCCCAGGTTGGTGCCGCCGGAGGCCTTCACCAGGTCCTGCACCCGCTCGTCCGGCTCGCCCACCACCAGCACCGGATCGACCTCGACCGTCACCAGCTCGGGCACCCGCAGCCCGAGCCGGCGGGCCAGCTCGCCGGAGACGACCTCGGCGACCAGCGCCTTGCGCCCCTGCGCGGCGCCGGTGAACTTGGCCACCCACAGGCCCGGATCGCCGCCCACGCCGCGCGCCTCGACCAGGCCGGGCAGCGACCCGCCCTCCCGAAGCGGCGTCACATACCGGACGGCCCGCAGCTCAGACAACATGCGCCCCACCCTACCCAGCCGCGCCCGCCCTCCCCCTCCACCCGCCGGCCCGCGCCCGGTGGCAGGCCCAGGGTGTGCATGCGAGTGTGGCGGGCAAGGTAGTGCTACAGAACCACCCAGTTGATCGCACAACACTCTGATCGCACGACGTGACCGCACCTGTGAAGGATGAACCCATGGAACGACCTCGGATCCTGGTGGTCGGCGGCGGTTTCGCCGGCGTCGAGTGCGCCCGGAGGCTGGAGCGCAAGCTCGCCCCCGGCGAGGCCGACATCGCCATCGTCGCCCCGTTCAGTTACGAGCTCTACCTCCCTCTGCTGCCGCAGGTGGCCGCCGGGGTGCTGACCCCGCAGTCGGTCGCGGTCTCGCTGCGCCGGATGCTGAACCGGACCCGGATCATCCCCGGCGGGGCGATCGGGGTGGACCCCCGGGCGAAGGTCTGCGTGATCCGGAAGATCACTGACGAGATCGTGAACGAGCAGTACGACTACATCGTGCTCGCCCCCGGCAGCGTCACCCGCACCTTCGACATCCCCGGCCTGCCCGACCACGCCCGCGGGATGAAGACGCTGGCCGAGGCCGCCTTCGTGCGCGACCACGTGATCAGCCAGCTGGACCTGGCCGACGCCGCCACCGACCGGGACGAGCGGATCTCCCGGCTGCAGTTCGTGGTGGTCGGCGGCGGCTACGCCGGCACCGAGACCGCCGCCTGCCTGCAGCGGGTGACGTCCTCGGTGGTGAAGCGCTACCCGCGGCTCAACCCCAACCTGATCAAGTGGCACCTGATCGACATCGCCCCCAAGCTGATGCCCGAGCTGGGCGACAAACTCGGCGCCACCGCGCTGGACGTGCTGCGCAAGCGCGGCATCGAGGTCTCCCTGGGCGTCTCGGTGGCTGAGGTCGGCGAGGACTCGGTGAAGTTCACCGACGGCCGGGTGGTCCCCTCCCGCACCCTGATCTGGACCGCCGGCGTCGCCGCCAGTCCGCTGATCGCCACCCTGGACTCGGAGACCGTGCGCGGGCGGCTGGTGACCACCGCCGAGATGAAGGTCCCGCAGTTCGAGGGGATGTACGCGCTGGGCGACGCCGCGGCCGTGCCGGACCTGGCCAAGGGCGACGGCTCGGTCTGCCCGCCCACCGCGCAGCACGCCCAGCGGCAGGGCAAGACCGTCGCCGACAATGTCGTCGCCGCGCTGCGCGGGCAGGAGGCCAAGCCCTACTTCCACAAGGACCTGGGCCTAGTGGTCGACCTGGGCGGCGCCGACGCGGTGTCCAAGCCGGTCGGCGTGGAGCTCACCGGCGTCGCCGCGCAGGGGGTGGCCCGCGGCTACCACCTGATGGCGCTGCGCACCAATGTCGCCAAGGTCAGGGTGATGACCAACTGGCTGCTCAACGCCACCGCCGGGGACGACTTCGTGCGCATGGGCTTCCTGCGCGGCCGCGCCGGGACGCTGCGGGACTTCGAGTACACCGACTCCTACCTCAGCAAGGACGAGATCCGCGCCCACACCGAGTCGCTCCGGACCGGCCACTAGCGGTTGCCTCTGACGGCTCTTGGCTCCGGCACCTGCCTGGTCGGTCGCGCAGTTCCCCGCGCCCCTACGGGAGTGCAACTCACCCACAGCGAGTGAGTTGCAGCCCCGTAGGGGCGCGGGGAACTGCGCGCCCGACCACCTACGGTCCGCACCCGAAGATCCCTCAGAAGTGGCCGGTGCTCACCCACCGAGCCCTTCCGGCACGTACGCGCGAAAGCCGGGCGTCCACCACGCCCGGCCGTCCGCCGTGACGGCGAACCCCTCCAGCCCCGGCTGCGACGCCAGCCACTCCCGCCCGGCCGGGCCCATCGCGAAGGCCGTCGTCGCCGCGATGTCCGCCGCGGTCAGCGACTTCCCCACCACCGAGACCGACGCCAGCCCGCCGGACGCGGGACGGCCGGTGTGCGGATCCAGGATGTGCGCGCCCCGCTCGGCCGTCCCCGAAGTGGCCAGCGCGATGCCGCTGCCGCGGACCAGGGTCGCGAACGCGCCGGGGTGCAGCGGATGGGCCACCGCCAGACTCCAGCCGCGGCCCGGCTCGGCCTCCCCCGCGGTCTGCACGTCCCCGCCGCCGTTGACGCTGTGGTCCGTCGAGCCCGCCTCCAGCAGGATCCGCGAGGCCCGCTCCACCGCCCAGCCCTTGACCACCCCGGAGGGGTCCAGGGCGCCGTCCGGCCCGCCGGGCCGTACCGAGAAGAACCCGTCGCCGGCCCGCTCGGCCGCCGCGCCCAGCGCCAGCACCTCGGCGACCTCGGGGTCGCAGTCGGCGACCGTCAGCTCCCCGCGCCCCAGCCGGCTGATCTGGCTGTCCGGACGGTAGGTGGAGAACACCCCGTCGACGCGGTGCAGCCAGTCGACGGCCCGCCGCAGAGCATCCGCGGCGGCACCGTCCGGCGCCCTCACGTCGAAGGACACCACGGTTCCCATCACCGGCTCGGCATGGCGCAACACCGGCCGGTCCATCTGATCCTCCTGATAACACTTCATCTGATAATGCGTCAGAAAGGCGAAGCCCCTCACTCCTTCGAGTGATGCGCCGCGCGCCCCCCGGAGGACATCCTCGCAGCCCAGCAGGGTGCAGTCGGACGCCACGCCGCCCTGAGCCAATGGCCGTCACGGTACCTTGGCAGGCTTAGTCCTGTAGCCATGCCCCAGAACCCCTCACCCCACCGTGACCTGCTCCCTCTTCGTCCGCTGTCCCGCCGTACCGTGCTGGGCACCGCCGTCGCAGGCACCGCCGTCACCGCGCTCCTTCCAGGCACCGCCACCGCCGCGGCCCCCGCTTCGGGCAGCACCCACCCCACGGACCGCGCCGCAGCGGCCGAGGTGCACGCCGAGTTCCTGCACGGCTGGCGGGGCTACACCGCCCACGCCTGGGGCTACGACGAGGTGTGCCCGGTGAGCCGCCGCCACCACGACTTCTTCGCCGCCGGGCACACCTTCGGCCTGTCCATGGTGGAGGCCCTGGACACCCTCTACCTGATGGGCGAGGACGCCGAACTGGCCCGCAGCTGCGACTGGATCGAAGCCCACCTGGACCCGGCCCAGAACTGCCAGGTGCAGCTGTTCGAGGCGGTGATCCGGCTGGTCGGCGGGCTGCTGGCGGGCCATCTGGCGACCGGCAGGGCCAGCCTGCTGGCCCGGGCCAGGGAACTGTCCGACCGGCTGCTGCCGGCCTTCACCAAGTCGCCGACCGGCATCCCGTACACCCATGTCAACCTGCGCACCGGCGCGGTCTCCGGCACCGCCGTGCCGCTGGCCGAGGCCTGCACCAATGTGATGGAGTTCGGCCTGCTGTCCGACCTCACCGGGGACGGCCGCTACTTCGACGCCTCGATGCGCGCCTACCGGGCCGTCATCTCCCGCCGCAGCTCGCTGGGGCTGCTGGGGTCCACCATCCACACCGAGACCGGCCGCTGGATCGACGCCACCGCCGTCGCGCCCAACCCGCCGGTGGACTCCTTCTACGAGTACCTGTGGGGCGGCTCGGCCCTGCTCGGCGACCGGCAGCTGGGCTCCTGGTACCGGCAGCTGACGGCCGCCATCATCAAGCACCAGGCGGTCGCCGTCGGCGGCCGGCTGTGGTTCAGGTCCGTCGACTCCGCCACCGGGGAGGCGGCCGGCGGCACCGCCCAGTCCGAGCTGGGGGCCTTCTACGCCGGCCTGCTCGCCAAGGGCGGCGACCTGAAGCGCGGTCAGTCCTACTTCCGCACCTGGTCCGACGTGCTGGCCCGGTATCCGGTGCTGCCGGAGACGGTGGACCCGGCGAGTCTGGCGGCCGTGGACAAGGGCAGCCGGCTGCGCCCCGAGTACGCCAACGCCGCGTTCGACCTGTGGCGGCTGACCGGGGACGCCGGCTACAAGCGGGCCGCCTACCGCGACTTCGCCGGGATGCGGGCCAACCAGCGGGTGGCCGGGGGCTACACCGTCTCCGAGGATGTGACGGTGCGCGGCACGCGCCCGGGCGACCTGACGCCGGCCTACTGGTTCGCCGAGAACATGAAGTACCAGTGGCTCATGTTCTCGGCCACACCCCGGTTCGACTACCGCAGCGGCATCCTGTCCACCGAGGGCAAGGTCCTGTCCGGGCTGGTGCGCCGATAGGCTGCACCGGTCGAGCAGGGTTAGAACGCGGTAAGAACGGTCGAGGGGACAGCGGAACGCATGAGTGCTGGCGGCGGTAGCAGGGCGATCGTGGCGGCGTTGGGGGCGAACCTGGCGATCGCGGTGGCGAAGTTCGTGGCGTTCGCCTTCAGCGGGTCCTCCTCGATGCTGGCCGAGGGGGTGCACTCGGTCGCCGACTCGGGCAACCAGGCGCTGCTGCTGCTCGGCGGGCGCAAGGCCAAGCGCGCGGCGACCGAGGAGCACCCCTTCGGCTACGGCCGGGAGCGCTATGTCTACGGCTTCCTGGTCGCCATCGTGCTGTTCAGCGTCGGCGGGCTGTTCGCGCTGTACGAGGGGGTCGAGAAGGTCCGGCACCCGCACTCGCTGGACCACTGGTACTGGCCGGTGGGCGTACTGGTGTTCTCGATCTGCGCGGAGGGCTACTCCTTCCGCACCGCGGTGAAGGAGTCCGGCGAACTGCGCGGCACCCAGAGCTGGGTGCAGTTCATCCGCCGGGCCAAGGCGCCCGAGCTGCCGATCGTGCTGCTGGAGGACTTCGGCGCGCTGATCGGCCTGGCGCTGGCACTGCTCGGGGTCGGCCTGAGCCTGGCCACCGGGGACGGAGTCTGGGACGGCGTCGGCACGCTGTGCATCGGCACCCTGCTGGTCTGCATCGCGGTCGTGCTCGGCATCGAGACCAAGAGCCTACTGCTCGGCGAGGGCGCCGGCGCGGCCGACAACGCCTCGATCCGCGCCGCTCTGGTCGACGGGGACGTGGTGACCGGGGTGATCCACATGCGCACCCTCTACCTCGGCCCCGAGGAGCTGCTGGTGGCTGCCAAGATCGCGGTCCGGCACGACGACACCGCCGCCGAGGTGGCCCGGGCCATCGACGCGGCCGAGGCCCGGGTCAGGGCCGCCGTGCCGATCGCCCGGGTGATCTACCTGGAGCCGGACATCCAGCGGGCCTGAGCGACGGGCGCGCCCCGCCGTCGGCCGGTCACGGCACCACGGTGACCGGCCAGCGGCCCGCCTTGACCAGCCGTACCGCCACCGAGCCGAGGAGGCGGTGCCCGGCCTTCTCCGAGACGCCGATCACCACCGCGTCGGCCTTCAGCCGGTCGGCGTGCTCCACGATGCCCGCGTAGGCGTCGCCCGGCGCGGTGTGGAACTCCCAGCGGATGCTGCCGCGGTGGCTGCCCTCGTCGATGCCCTCGCGGATCTGCCGCTCCAGGTCCTCGGCCACCTCGCGCCCGGCCTGGTTGATCGCGACGCCCACGTCCGCCCCGCCCATGGTGCCGATGGGCTGTATGTAGACCAGCGAGAGCAGCGAGCCCTGCCGGCGGGCCAGCCCGGCCGCATAGGCGGCCGCGCGCATGGAGGAGGGCGAACCGTCCAGTCCGGCGACGATCACTGAGGGACCGTCAGTACCCAGCTCGAACATACGGACTCCCTGCTTGTCGAATCGCTGCTCGCACTCGGCACCATGGTGTCAGACCAGGGGCCGCTGACGGTCAGGCGGATCCGGCGACGTCCACCGAGGAGTCCCGCTTCGACTGCGGCTGGGCACCTTCCGCGCCCGAACCGGTCCCGGACTGCAAGCGGGACAGCCCGACCACCCCCAGCAGCACCAGGCCGACGCCGAAGATCTCCGGCACCAGCCACCAGCCGACCCGGACCGACTCCGCGTAGAGGGTCACCCCGAGCGACAGGCTGATCAGCGCGTCGCCCAGGGTCAGCGCGGGCTGGGAGGCCACCAGCGGGCCGGCCTGCATGGCGTTCTCCAGCAGGAACAGCGCGCAGACGCCGACGGCCGCGAAGGCGTAGGTCTGCCAGGCCGTGAAGAAGGCCTTGACGCCGCCGTGGTCCAGGGTGTCGGTGGCCGACTTCATCAGGGCCGCGGTGAGCGCATAGCCGATCGCAGCCGCCGTCCCCAGGCAGGCGGCCCTGGCCGGACCCACCGGCCGCTTCAGCGCCGCCCCGGCGAGCAGCACCATCATTCCGCCGCAGCAGACCAGCGCCAGCATCCACAGCGCAGCCGGGGGCTGCTGCTCCCCGCCGCTGGGCGAGGCCGCGGCCAGCGCCGTGCCCAGGCCCACCACGATGCAGCCGACCGACAGCCAGCCGCGCCGCACCATCGCCTTACGGAAGACCAGCCCGGAGATCAGCAGCGCGAACGGCAGCTCCAGCACGAATATCGGCTGGACCACCGCCAGCGGGCCGGTCACCAGCGCCAGGCCCTGGAAGATCGCCGCGAAGATCACCCCGAGGATGCCGAAGAACCAGATCGGGGTGCGCAGCAGGTCCCACATCAGCCGCAGCTGGAACCCGTCCGACTGCGGGACGATCAGTGCGGCCCGCCGCTGGAGCACGGTGCCCATGGCGTTGCTCACCGCCGCCAGGACGGCGAAGAGCACCGACAGCATCGACATCAACGACACGGTTCTCCCCCTCCTCCGCAACGGCCGGTCAACATCCAATCACTACGGCTCGATGCTACCGGGAGTCTTGGAGCTGCCGGTGACATGCCACTGAGTACGATGTGTGCATGGGCCAGCCGGATGACCAGCAGGATCGGCGCCCCGGGCGCCTCGACCCGGCGGCCGCCGCCCGGGTGGCCGGAACCCTGCAGGCGCTGGCCACGCCCTCCCGGCTGCTGATCCTGGCCCGACTGCGCGAGGGCGCCTGCGCGGCCACCGAACTGGCCGCCGAGGTCGGCCTGGAGCAGTCCGCCTGCTCGCACCAGCTGCGGGTGCTGCGCGAGCAGGGCCTGGTGGTGGGCGAGCGGCGCGGCCGCAGCGTGGTCTATGCCCTCTACGACTCGCATGTCGCCGAACTGCTGGACCAGGCCGTCCACCATGTGGAGCACCTGCACCAGGAGCACGGGCGACCCGCGAGTCTCCAACTGTCCCCCGTGACCGGCCTCCTATGATGGCGTGATGGGCGCGATCACCGATTGGCTGCTCCACCTGTCCGGACCGCTGGTCTACCTGGTCGTCGCCGCTCTGGTGTTCACCGAGGACGCCCTCTTCTTCGGCTTCGTGCTGCCCGGCGAGACCGCCGTGGTGATCGGCGGGGTGATCGCCAGCGCGCACCACGGGGTGAACCTGCCCGCGCTGATGGCGGTGGTGGTGCTGGCCGCCGTGGTCGGCGACTCGGTGGGCTACGAGGTGGGCCGCCGGTTCGGCCCGGCGCTCCTGCGGACCCGGCTGGCGGTGAAGCACCAGGACCGGATCGAGCGCTCGCGCGCCTTCATGCGCGAGAAGGGCCCGGCGGCGGTGTTCCTGGGCCGTTTCGTGGCCCTGTTCCGAGCGATGGTGCCGGCGCTGGCCGGCCTGTCACAGCTGCCGTACCGGCGGTTCCTGCTGTTCAACGCCGCCGGCGGGCTCATCTGGGGCATCGGCTACACCCTGCTCGGGTACCTGGCCGGATCCGCGTACACCAAGGTGGCGCACACCGCGGGCACGGTGGCCGCCGCCGTGGTCGGCGGCATCGTGGTCATCGCCCTCTGCGTCTGGGCCTGGCGCCGCCACCGCCGCGAGGCCGCGGGCGCGGGCGGGGGCGCGGGCACGGGCGGGGCCGCGGGCGGGCCGGAGGCCGGACCGGTCGGCGTACCGGAAGCCAGGCCGGACAGCGGACCCGAGGCCGAGCCGAACGGCAGACCCGAGGCCGGTCCCGTCGGCGGACCGGAAGCCAGGCCGCACAGCAGGCCTGAAGCCGGGCCAGTCGGGGGACCGGAGGCCAGGCCAGACGGCGGACCGGAAGCCGGGCCGAACAGCGGATCCTAGGCCAGGCCAGACCAGACAGCAGGCCCGAGGCCGGTCCCGTCGGCGGGCCTGACGGCCAGCCCGAGGCCAAGCCAGACAGCGGACCGGAAGCCAGGCCGCACAGCAGGCCTGAGGCCAGGCCAGGCGGCGGACCGGAAGCCGGGCCGGACGGCAGGCCCGAGGCCAGGCCGGTCGGCGGAGCGGAAGCCGGGCCGGACGGCAGGCCCGAGGCCAGGCCGGTCGGCGGAGCGGAAGCCGGGCCGAACAGCGGGCCAAAGGCCGGGACGGACGGCAGGCCCGAGGCTGGGCCGGTCGGCGGGCCGGTCGGCGGGCCGGTCGGCGGGCCGGTCGGCGGGCCGGACGGCAGGCCCCTGGTCCCGTCGGCAGGACCGGGGCCGGGCCGGAGGGCCGGTCGCGGGTGGGTCCGACGGTGACTCCGATGCTTAGGCCTGGACGCGTTCTGACAAGTCGTCACGTCTGATCCTGTCGGCCCCATTGTGCGGGGCCGGGGCTGCTGCCTATCCTCGCTGCGGACACATTCATGACCATCGGTCATATACATGAACTTCCTCCCACCGTACGAGGAGTCCCATGAGCCGCCGCATCACCGCCGCACTGGTCGCCGTCGGCGCGACCGTCCTCGCCCTGCTGGCCCCGGCGTCCGCCTCAGCAGCGGGCCTCCGCCCCGCCCCCGTACCCCGCACCGTCGTCCTCGACGGCAACCGGCTGGCGCTGACCCGGCTGCTGGTCAGAGCCGGCGTCCCGCAACTCCGCGGCGAGCTGCGGACGCTCACCGGCCAGGCCGACGGCTACCTCACCCAGGGCCCCTGGTCGGTGACGGACAAGCCGCAGACCGCGCCCAGCGGCGACAAGCACGACTACCTCAGCGAGGCCCCCTACTGGTGGCCCAGCCAGCCGCAGACCGCCGCCAACCCGTGGGGCTGCCCGTACGTGCAGAAGGACGGGGTGCGCAACCCCGCGATCGACACCATCACCGACCACAAAGAGCGCGGCGAGATGTTCAACGCCGTCTACACCCTCACCCTGGCCTGGTACTACACCGGCAAGGCCGACTACGCCGAGCGTGCCGCGCTGGACCTGCGGACCTGGTTCGTCGACCCCGCGAGCAGGATGAACCCGAGCCTGAACTACACCCAGTTCATCCCGTGCAAGGTCGACGGCCGCGGGATCGGCATCATCGACTTCTCCCAGCAGTTCACCGACGTCCTGGACGCCACCGCGATCCTGGACACCGGCGCCCCCGGCTGGACCAGCGCCGACCACACCGGTATGACCGACTGGGACAGCCGGTTCCTCAGCTGGCTGCAGACCAGCCAGAACGGCAAGGACGAGGCCGCCGCGACCAACAACCACGGGTCCTTCTTCGACATGCAGGAGGCCGCGCTGGCACTGGCGACCGGGCAGAAGGCCCTGGCCAGGAGCATCGTGCAGGGCGCCGAGAGCAAGCGCCTGGACGTCCAGCTCGCCGCCGACGGCGGCCAGCCGCTGGAGCTCGCCCGGGCCACCAGCTACCACTACTCCGACTTCAACCTGCTGGCACTGACCCGGCTGGCCCAGATCGGCGAGCACGTCGGCGTCGACCTGTGGCACTACACCACGCCCTCCGGCGGCAACCTGCTGAAGTCCGTGGACTTCGTGGTCCCCGCCGCGACCGGCGCCGCCGCCTGGACCTACCCGGAGCTGGACTTCCAGGCCTTCGCAGCCAACGACGTGATCCGCGCGGCCGCCGACGCGGGCGACCGCACCGCGCTCAGGGCGCTGCCCGAGCTCTCCGCGCAGCCCGGCGGCGACGTCTGGCTGCTGCGGCCGGCCGCGGAGCAGCTGGACCCGATCGGCAGCTGAGCTCCGAGTCCGGTGGACACGACGGAGGGAGGCGTGGCGCCCGCGGCGCCACGCCTCCCTCCGTCGTCGTACGTCCCGCCGATCGGTCAGACCCGCGGGGTGTGCTTCTCCGCGTCCCCCGCCGGCTCGTCGGCCGCGTCATCGGAGGGTTCGGACGGTTCGGCCGTTGCGGTCGTTTCAGCGGGTTCCGAGGCGACGTCGTCCATGGCGGCGTCGTCCGGCGCCGGGCCCTCCGGAGCCAGTCCGGACCTGCCCAGTCGCCGCTCGGGCTCGGGGCGGTTGCGGGAGACGATCAGATAGCCGACGGCGACCAGGAAGCAGATCAGCGAGGTCCAGTCGTTGAGCCGCAGGCCGAG
Source organism: Streptacidiphilus carbonis (assembly GCF_000787775.1). Classification (GTDB taxonomy): domain Bacteria; phylum Actinomycetota; class Actinomycetes; order Streptomycetales; family Streptomycetaceae; genus Streptacidiphilus; species Streptacidiphilus carbonis. The sequence continues at coordinate 89,205 of NZ_BBPM01000003.1, forward strand.
GATGTGGTTGGCGTGGTCGGTGCGCAGCGACTCGATCCAGCCGCGGCCGGCCGTGTAGCAGGCGACGTAGAGCGCGAAGAGGCGTCCGGAGTGGAAGTTCCAGCGGCGGTCCGCGTAGAGCAGCAGCGCCATGCAGGCCAGGTCCCACAGCGACTCGTACAGGAAGGTCGGCTGGAACACGCCGTGGGCGGTCTGGCCGCTGCTGTCGATGTAGGTGATCTTCAGGCCCCAGGGCAGCGTGGTGGGGTCGCCGTAGAGCTCCTGGTTGAAGTAGTTGCCCCAGCGGCCGATGGCCTGGGCCAGGATCAGCCCCGGCGCCAGCGCGTCGGCGAAGGCGGCCAGCGGGACGCCGCGGCGGCGGCAGCCGATCCAGGCGCCGAGCGCCCCCAGCGCCACCGCACCCCAGATGCCGAGGCCGCCGTCCCAGATGTAGAGGGCCCGGATCGGCTGCTCACCGGACTTGAAGTACAGCTCCGGGTCGGTGATCACGTGGTAGAGCCGACCGCCGACGATGCCGAACGGGACCGCCCACAGGGTGATGTCCACGACGTCGTCGGGGTTGCCACCGAGCTTGATCCAGCGGCGGCGGGTCAGCCAGAGGGCGGCGGCGATGCCGAGGATGATGCACAGCGCGTACGCGCGGATCGGCAGCGGGCCGATGTGCCAGACGCCCTGCGACGGGCTGGGGATGTACGCGAGTTCCATCAGGGCCGATTCCCTTGAGGCCGGGCGGGTGGGGGCCTCCCGCAGCTGTGCCGGTCTGTGCTTGTGCGGCCCCACATTACATCCGACCGGAAAGGGTTAGGCCATCCGCTTGATCTTGGCACGGGCGCCTGGTCGGACGGCTGGTCGGACGCCCGTACGGAAGGCTGCCCGGACGGCCTTCCGGCGGTGCGCCGCCGGTCCGGCCGACGGCTGCGGCGCGGCCCCGGGGAGTGGGGCCGCGCCGCAGCCTGCTACCGCTGGTCGGGCAGGTGCAACTGCCCGGTCAGCTCGCTGTGCAGGTGAGCGTGGGAGCGGTGTTGGTGCCGGAGTAGGTCGCCCCGAAGCCGAAGCTGGTGTTGCCCCCGGCGGCGATCACATTGTTGTAGGGCTCGTTGGTCGCGGTGACGGCCGAGCCGGAGTGGGCGTAGACCGCGTTCCACATGCTGGAGACGGTCTGGTTGCCGCCCCAGGTCCAGGTGACCGTCCAGGACTTGGTGGCGCTGGTCCCGGTGTTGGTGACGGTGACGTTGGCGTTGAAGCCGGCGCCCCAGTCACTACTGACGCTGTAGGTCGCGGTGCAGCCGGCGCCGCCGCCACTCGACGCCGAGGTGGTGCCGGTGACGGTCGCGGACGAGGCGG
>NZ_BBPM01000003.1:91188-195352 GCF_000787775.1 Streptacidiphilus carbonis
GGAGGTGCCGCCCAGCGCCGGGTAGGCGTTGGTGACCAGCTGCTGGAACTGCGCGGCGAACCAGTTGCCGGCCGGGATGTCGTAGCCCGGGATGGCGTCGGTCGGGTAGGTGCCGCCGTTGCCGTCGGTCTGGGTCCCGCTGGGGTCGCAGTGCGGGTCGCCGTGGGTGTGCGTACCGCTGGGGTAGTCACCGTCGGACTCGCCCGGGGGCTTGATCCACACGTAGGCGATGATCGGGTCGCTGGCCCCGTACGGCTGCGCGGTCGGCCGCGAGCCGATGCCGGCACCGTTGACGTTGCACCAGTCACCGCGGAACGGCCGCTGGTCGACCTTGTTGGCGGTCACGTAGGAGTTGACGTCGGTCGGGCTGGAGTTCAGCGAGGTGGGTCGGGAGGAGCCGCCCCAGCCGTTGCGGGAGGTGTCGATGAGCATGCCGACGCTGCTGGGGAAGCCCGCGGAGACCAGCGAGGCGTGCATCGCCTCGTCGTAGGTGTGCTCGTCGAAGTAGGGGTTGTACTGGTAGAAGTTGGCCGAGTCCAGCGGCTGCCCGCCCACCTGGAGCGTGGAGTTGGGCAGGAACGGCTCGTCGGTCGGGGTGGTGTTGGCGGTGTCGCTGATGAAGCCGTCCACGCTGGCCACACCCGCGGTGGTGGCCTTGGCGACCTTGGCGAACTCCTGGGCGGCCGGGCCCATGTTGCTGGACCAGCCGAGCCAGCCGGAGTGGCCGATGTCCAGGTAGGTGTAGACGTTGGGGATGGCGTGCAGCTTGTTCAGGGTGTACTCGACACCACTCTCGTAGTACGGGGTTGCCGTCGCGCAGGCCGTCTTGCTCTGGTTGGTGACGGCGTTGGGCAGCGAGTCCGGCTCGATGATCGTGGAGATCCGCAGGTTGCTGTAGGTGCTGCTGCCGAGCAGCGCGGCGATCGGGTCGACGTACTGCGACTCGTACTCGGTCAGGCCGGCCGCGGTGGCCGGGATCTCGCCGTTGGAGGCGAGCGCCGCGCAGTCACGGCCGGGGAGGTCGTAGACCACGACCTCGAACAGTACCGGGGTGGAGCTGCTCGCGGCCTGTGCCTCGGCCTTGTCGAGCTGCGCCTGGAGACCCAGGTGGGTGCTGTCGCCGGCGATGGCGCCGATGTGGTCCATCCAGATGGCGGTCTGGTAGCCGGCGACCTTCGCCTCGGTCGTACCGGTGGTCCCGCCGTCCGCGGCGGCCTGGGCGTTGACCTCGGAGACGTAGTCCGGGTTCAGGTAGGGCGTGGACCCCACGTAGGGGTTGGCGACGTGGGTGACCGCCGCACTCGCGGACTGGCTGGTGGCAGCGATGGGGACGAGCATGGCCGCGCCGAGGGCGGCCGCTGCCGCGGCCGTTCGGAAGCGGGCGAGCGGGCGGGAGGGATGTGGCACTTTCACGGTCCTTTCGGGTGGGGTGGATCGTGATCACTAGCCGGTGAGGGGGTGGGAGTACTGGGAGCGCTCCCATTCAGGGCAGGGCATGGCCGGGGACATACCTTCTGCCGACGGGCGGCAACCAGTGGGAGCGCTCCCGATGGTGGGGCCCGAGCTGACAGCGCGTCAAGACCCTTGACGATGAGCAGAAAAGTCTCGCTGTGGGGCTGTCATGAACGCAATCCATCCGCTACCTTGACGCCCGGCAACCAGTGCGAGCACCCCACCCACTCAACGGAATCGGGTGCTCCCCCATGCGATCCCGCACCACACTCCTCCTCGGCACGGCCGCCGCGGTCACCGGCTTCACAGCGGCGCTGCTGCCGTTGGCCGCGTCCAGCGCCGCGGCGACCGCCGTGTCATGCAGCGTCAGCTACTCGGTCGGCAACGACTGGGGCAGCGGGTTCACCGCCGCCGCGACCATCACCGACACCGGCGGCTCCGCCATCCCGTCCTGGACGCTGACCTACACCACCACCGGCAACCAGACCCTGCAGAGCGGCTGGAACGGCACCTGGTCCCAGACCGGCCACACGGTCACCGTCGCCGCGCCCAGCTGGAGCAGCACGATCGCCGCCGGCGGCTCGGTCACCACCAACGCCAACTTCGGCTACTCGAACACGAATTCGGCACCCACCGGCTTCGCCGTGAACGGCGTGGCCTGCGGCGGGCCGGGCACGCCCAGCGCCACCCCGACCACGGCGCCGCCCACGACCGCACCCCCGACCACCGCACCGCCGACGACGGCTCCTCCCACCACCGCGCCGCCGACGACCGCGCCGCCCACCAACGGAACCGCGCCCGCCCTGCACGTCTCCGGCAACAAGCTGGTGAACGCCAGCGGCAGCACCGTCACCCTGCACGGGGTGAACCGCTCCGGGGCGGAGTTCGCCTGCGTCCAGGGCACCGGGATCTTCGACGGACCGGTCGACCAGACCTCCGTCGCCGCGATGGCGAGCTGGCACATCAACGCCGTACGGGTGCCGCTGAACGAGGACTGCTGGAACGGCGAGTCCAACGTCCTGGCCGCCTACTCCGGCGCGAACTACATCAACGCGATCAAGGCCTACGTCACCCTGCTGCACCAGAACGGCCTGGTCGCCATCCTCGACCTGCACTGGACCGACGGCGTCTACAGCGGAAACTCGTCCGCCTGCTCCACCGCCACCGCGACCTGCCAGAAGCCGATGCCGGACGCGGCCCAGGCGATCCCGTTCTGGACCTCGGTCGCCAACACCTTCAAGGGCGACAACTCGACGGTCTTCGACCTCTTCAACGAGCCCTACCCGGACCGCGCGACCAGCACCACCGCCCAGGCCTGGACCTGCTGGCGGGACGGCGGGACCTGCTCCGGCATCAACTACCAGGTAGCCGGGATGCAGTCGATGGTGAACGCGGTACGCGGCACCGGCGCGAGCAACGTGCTGATGCTCGGCGGTCTCGCCTACTCCAACGACCTCACCCAGTGGCTGACCTACGAGCCGACCGACCCGGACCACGACCTGGCCGCCTCCTGGCACTCGTACAACTTCAACACCTGCAGCAACAGCTCCTGCTGGACCAGCCAGATCTCCCCGGTACTGGCCCAGGTCCCGCTGGTCACCGGCGAGTTGGGCGAGAACGACTGCGCCCACGGCTACCTGGACACCCTGCTCCCCTGGCTGGACAACGCCGGCGCCTCCTACCTGGCCTGGACCTGGAACACCTGGGACTGCTCCTCCGGCCCGTCCCTGATCAGCAACTACGACGGCACCGCGACCGCCTACGGCGCCGGCTACAAGGCCCACCTGGCGGCCCTGGGGTAGGCCCCGGGGCCCGGAGGCTGGAACGGGGGCCGGGACGGGACCGTCGCGGGGGGCGGGGTCCGTCACCGACCGAACCCTTTCCAGGCGCCGGGCCCAGCCTGCGCGCCCGCTCCCACTGGCCCGCCGTCACCTCCACGGGGCGGCGGGCCCGTGCACGGCCGAGAGCGACCGCGACGGAACAGCCGTCAGTCGCGGAGCAGGGCCACCGAGGCGAGCAGGGTGGCGGTGCCCGCTGCGGCGGGGAGGGTGAGGCGCTCGCCGAGCAGGGTGATGCCGAGGAGCAGGGCGGCCACGGGTTCCAGCATCATCACCACCGACACCGCCGTCGCCCGGACCACGGTCATGGCCGCGAAGAAGAGCGAGTAGGCCAGCGCGGTGGGCACCGCGCCCAGGTAGACGAGCAGGGCCACCGCCGTACCCAGGTGGTGTGCGGAGGGGAGCAGGGGTCCGGTCGCGGCCGAGAGCGCCAGCAGGGCGAGCGCGCCGACGGCGAAGCCGCTGAGGGCGCGGTCGTAGGCGTCGTAGGTCCCGCTGTCGCGGTGCCGGCCGTCCCCGCCCTGCGCCTGCGTCTGCGCCTGCGTTAGGGCCTGCGTTCGGGCCTGGGCCTGGGTGAGCAGGTTGATCCCCGCCGAGCCGGCCGCCGAGCCGAGGGCGCAGAGCAGGCCCCAGAGCGGGGCGGTCGCATGTGACGAGGTGTCACCGCCGAAGGCGAGCAGGGTCAGGCCGGTGACCGCCAGGGCGATCGTGGCGACGCCGCGCCGGCCGATCCGTTCCCCGAAGAACACCCGCGCCCCCAGGGCGGTGAGCACCGGGGCGGCGCCGAGGGTGGCGGTGGTGCCGAGGGCGAGTCCGGCAAGGTCGACGGCGGCGAGGTAGCAGGTCTGGAAGGACGCCATCAGGATGCCGGTGCCGATCAGGACGGCGGTCCTCGGGCGTGCGCTGCCACCGGTGCGCCGGTGCAGGAACGGCCTGGCGGCAGCGAGCAGCAGTGCGCCGACGGCGAAGCGCCAGAACGAGACGGCGATCGGCCCGAGGCCGCTGCTGCGGTGCAGGATCGCGGCGGCGGCGCCGGCGCTGCCCCAGGAGGCCGCGGCGAGGCCGATGGTGATCAGCGCGCGGCGGCGGGCCGCAGGCGTGGGTCCGGCCGACGGCGTGTCCGCGTCCTGGGCATGGACCCGGGTGCGGCCGCGACGGCGTGCGGGAAGGGACGGCAAAGAAGGCTGAGCAGGCATGACAGGGCTCCGGAGATGGTCGCTGTGGTCCGCGGCGGGTCAGGACGCGGGCAGCGCTCACCGGACCGATGGCCCCTCGGTCAGCAGTGCGACCAGGGGCGACGGCGATCAGCCAAGGGGCCGCCCGCTAGCGGACGGGCGGCGGAAGGACGGCGAGTGAGTACGGAGCCATGCCCCGGACCCTATCCCCAACGCGGCGCTCAGCGCAGCGGCCGGGCGGTCAGCGCAGCCGCCAGGGGGTTCGGGCGCCCGAGTTGAATGCGGCCTGGCCCTCGGCGAGGGAGGCGGGGTCGTCGCCGAGGGTCACCAGGGTCTTGGCGACCTCCAGCGCCTGCCGGTAGCCGAGCTCCTGGGCGTACCAGACGGCACGCAGCGTGGCCTGGACCGCGAGCGGCGGCTGCGAGGCGATCAGGGCGGCGACCCGGCGGGCCGCGTCCAGGAGTTCGGGACCCGGGACGACCTCCTGGACCAGGCCGATCTGGTGTGCCCGTTGCGCGGAGAGGCGTTCGTGCGCGCCGGTGAGCTGCATCCGCATGACCTCGCCGAGCGGCATCCGCTGCAGCATCGCCATCGACTCGAACACCGAGGCCATGCCGAAGCTGGTGTGCGGGTCGAAGAAGGTGGCGTGTTCCGCGGCGATGATGAACTCCACCTGTCCGAGCAGGTAGAACGCGCCGCCGCAGGCCATTCCGTTGACAGCGGCGATGACCGGCTTCCAGAGGTCTCCCGAGGTCTTGGGGCTGAGCCAGTCGCCCGGGTCGTCGAAGTGCAGCGGGGTGCCGCCGCGGACGCCGATGGGCCGGCCGCCGTCGCCCTCGTGGCCACCGGCCCCGGGCCCGGCGCCGTCCAGCGTGGAGCGGTCCAGGCCGGTGCAGAACGCGCGGTCACCGGCGCCGGTGAGGATGACGGCCCGGACCTCGTCGTTCTCCCGCAGCCCGCGCCACAGTTCGCGGATCTCACGCATCATCCGCAGGTCGAAGGCGTTGTGGACCTCGGGACGGTCCAGCGTCACCAGGGCGACGTGGTCCTCCTCCTCATAGCGGAGGGTGGTGAAGTGAGTCCGCATGCGCATTCCTCCGGTCGCAGCCCTGGCGCATCATTTGAGAACACGTTCTACTTGTCGGCCCGGGCCATCGTCCCGGTCGGCCGCGTCGGAGGGAAGAGGCAGGATGCGGGAGCAACGGCACGGCAGGCGCGTGATGATGACCGACGACGAGCGGGACGCGTACCTGCGCGGGCAGCGGACCTGCCGGGTGGCGACGGTCTCCGCCGACGGACGGCCGCATGTCACCCCGCTGTGGTTCGTCTGGGACGGATCGGCGCTGTGGCTGTACTCCATCACCCGCAGCCGGCGCTGGGGCGAGCTGGAGCGCGAGCCGAGGGTAGCCGTGGTGGTCGACAGCGGCGAGGACTACGGCGAGTTGCGGGGCGTGGAACTGACCGGCTCGGTGGAGCAGGTGGCGGAGGCCCCCAGGACCGGCCTGGACTACCGGGGTCCGCACGAGCTGGCCGGGGCAGAGAAGCTCTTCGCCGCCAAGTACGGCTTCGGCGAGGCCATGTACCACGACGGGCGGCACGGCTGGCTGCGGCTCGCCCCCGAGACGCTGACCAGCTGGGACTTCCGACGGCTGAACGGGGACTTCGCCCGGTAGCCGCATCGGCCCGCACCTGTCCGTCCGTCAAGGTGCCGCAGGTCACACGGGTTGGCCCGGGGCGATCTGACAGGATGCTCCGATGGCAGAAGCTCCGATGGCCACCGACTCCGGTTCCGGTCAGCCCCGTGTGATCTCCGACTTCGTCGATCTGCTGCGCCTCGACGACCTCGACCTCAACCTCTTCCGCGGCTGGTGCCACGCCGGCGCGCCGCTGCGCGCCTTCGGCGGGCAGGTCGCCGCGCAGGCGCTGGTGGCGGCCGGCCGCACGGTGGAGGCCGGGCGTCCGGTGCACTCGCTGCACGGCTACTTCATGCGCCCCGGCGACCCGCGCCGCCCGCTGGTGTACGAGGTGGAGCGGCTGCGCGACGGCCACTCCTACTCCACCCGGCGGGTGACCGCGATCCAGCGCGGCGAGGCGGTGTTCACCCTCTCCGCCTCCTTCAAGCGCCCCGAGGAGAGCCCCGAACGGCAGCGCGAGATGCCCCTGCTGCCCGGCCCCGAGGGGCTGCCCGACCCCTACGCGGCCTGGGCCGAGGGCGGTCCGGAGAGCTACTGGGCGACCACCGGGCGGCTGACCCTGGACATGCGGCTGATGCCGCCCGGCACCGAGGGACTGCCGGGCCGGACCACCGGGGTGGAGGAGCAGTTCGTCTGGCTGAAGTCCGCCTCGAAGATCGCCGCCGACGACGCGCTGCTGCACGTCTGCGCGCTGGCCTACCTCTCGGACCTGACGCTGGCCTCGACCGCCGCACTGCATCTGCAGCTGCCCCGCTCGCTGCGCAAGGAGCCGCCGACGATCAACCTGGCGTCGCTGGACCATGCGATGTGGTTCCACCGGCCGTTCCGGGCCGACGAGTGGCTGCTGTTCGCCCAGCGCAGCCCCTCCGCGTCGGACGGGCGCGGGCTGGCCCAGGGCGAGTTCTACACCAGGGACGGACGGCTGGTCGCCTCGGTGGTGCAGGAGGCACTGGTCCGCGAGAAGCGGCGCTGAACCTGTCAATCAGTCAAAAAGATGCCCGGACCGTGAACCTCCGGTACGGCGGGTGCGTATGGACTCCCGACAGAGGGCGTCAGCCCCACCAGCCTCAGCTCTGTACAGGAGTAACCATGGCCGAAGAGTCCACGAAGACCAGCACCGCCCGTCGGACCGTGCTCGCGGGCGTCGGGGTGGTGGGCGCCGCCGGTGTCCTCGCCGCGTGCGGTTCGAGCAGCAGCGGCGGCAGCGCCAGCGCGGCGGGCGGGGCCAGCACCCCGGCGGCGGACCCGACCACCGCGGCGGCGGGCGGCGCCACCAGCAGCGCGCCGGCGGCCGGAGGCGGCGGCAGCAGCTCGGCGGCGGGCGGTTCGGGCGGTGGCACCGCCCTCGCGGCGACCTCGGACATCCCGGTGGGCGGCGGAAAGGTCTTCGCCGACAAGAAGGTCGTGGTGACCCAGCCGACCGCGGGCGAATTCAAGGCGTTCACGGCGGTCTGCACCCATATGGGCTGCACCGTGGGCAGCGTCTCGGGCGGCACCATCAACTGCCCGTGCCACGGGAGCGCGTTCCACATCGCCGACGGGACGGTCGCCAAGGGGCCGGCGCCCTCCCCCCTGTCCGCGGAGACCATCGCCGTCGCCAACGGCAAGATCACGCTTTCCTGAATCCGGCGGATCCTCGAACGAGAACACCGTTTCACCCCACGGGCCGTGGGCCTGCCACCCCGGGGCCTGGCGCGGGGGTTCGGGGGATCGCTCCCCGGAGAGTTGGAGTACCGGCGTGGACCCGGATCCCGGGTCCACGCCGGTCAGGTGACCTGATGCGGCGTCATACACCTGCAACGCCGTTCCCGGTATCATGGCGGGGTGTCCAAGGTAGACCTGTCCCCCAGGCCGGTCGAGGCTATGTCTCCCCGCCAACTGGAACGCCGGAAACACCTGATCAGGGCCGCGATCGAGCTGGTAGCCGAGATCGGCGTCGAGCGCGTCCAGATGAAACAGGTGAGCGAACGCTCAGGGGTCGCCCTAGGGACGACCTACCGGTACTTCTCCTCGAAGGACCATCTGCTGGCCGCCGCGGTCTCGGACTGGCGCGGGATGCTGATGACAGATCTCGCGGCTGAGCTCCGCGGCTCCCCCGCCCCCCTGGCCGGGACGGACCGCGTCGTCCGCTTCGTGCACCGGGGCATGCGGGCCTTCCAGCGGCAGCCGCACCTGGCCCATCTGCTTGTGGCGGTGACGGTGTCCACCGACCCGTTCGCCAGCGAGGCGGTGGACGAGATGGCCAACGCCGGACGGGCCTCACTCCTGGCGGTGATGCCGCAGGTGCCGGCGGCGGCGCGGAGCGTGGTGCCGCACATCATCGACGCGGCCTGGCAGAGCGAGCTGGTCGCCTGGGTCACCGGGCGCAGCACCCTGGGCGACGCCTACCTCCGGCTGGAGGAGGTCATCCGGGTGGTGCTGGCTCCGTACGCGGCGGCCTGACCGGCCGACAGCCGGTCCGGCCGGCAGGCGGACCTGCCGCGGGCGGAACGGCCGTCAGCGCCAGGCGGTGCGTCCGTGCTCGGCGAACAGTGCGTCGATCTTCTCCAGGTCGTCGCCGGTCAGCGGGCGGTACTCCAGTGCGCCGCCGCCCGCCGCCGTCCCGTACGGCCGCCACAGCACCGGGTCCTCGGTGCGCCAGCGCTCGGCGCGCAGCCCGGTCTTGGCGGTCTTGTGGGTGGCGGTGGCCGGCATCCGGGCGACGATGCGGACGAAGCGCGGGGGCATCTTGGTGCCCAGGTCGGGCTGGGCGGCCAGGAACCCGGCCAGCCGCGCGGCGAGTGCTGCCGTGTCGGCGTGGTCGGCGTCGGGCCGCAGCTGCACCGCCGCCATCACCTGGTCGCCCGCGACCGGGTCGGGGACCGCGTAGACCGCCACGGCCTCGGCCTGCGACCAGCGGCCGAGGATGTTCTCGATGTCGGCGACGGCCAGGTTCTCGCTGTCCACCCGCAGCCAGTCCTCACTGCGCCCGGCGAAGTGGAACCATCCCCCGGCGTCGCGGTGGAACAGGTCCCCGGTCCAGTACCAGTCGTGGCGGACCCGCGCCGCGTCCGCCGCGGGGTTGCGCCAGTAGCCCTCGAAGCCGGCCCGCGCGGTGCGGTTGACCAGTTCGCCGATCGCCTCGGCGCCGTTGAGCAGCCGGCCCGAGGCGTCGAAGCGGGAGCGCGGGCGCTCCTCCCCCGTCGCCGGGTCGACCACGGCCAGGTCGTCGTCGGGCCCCGATCCGACCCGGCCGACGGCACCGGGCGGGGCCGCCGGGTCCTGGCGCAGATTGCAGCCGCCCTCGGAGGAGCCGTAGCCCTCCACCAGCCGGCAGCCGAACCGCGCCTCGAACCGCGCGGCGTCCACCGCCCCCGCCTCGGTGCCGAAGCCGAGCCGGAGCGGGTTGTCGGCGTCGTCCGGGCGCTCCTCGGTGGCCAGCACATAGGAGACGGCGCGGCCGACATAAGTGAAGTAGCCGGCCCGGTAGCGGCGCACGTCGTCCAGGAAGTGCGAGGCGGAGAAGGTGGGGCGCAGCGCGACCGTGCCGCCGGCCAGCAGCATCGGCGCCCACAGCGCCATGGTGGCGTTGCCGTGGAACAGCGGCATGCAGGCGTAGCCGGTGTCGTCGGCGGTCAGCCGGTACATCTCGCGGACCTTGTCCCCGGCCCGGGCCAGCCGCCCCTGGCTGCAGATCACTGCCTTGGGCGCGCCGGTGGACCCCGAGGTGAAAGTCAGCAGGACGCGGGTGCCGGGCGCGGGGCGCCGCGCGGGCGGTTCGGCGTCGAGGTGGTCGGCGAGCAGCGCCGCGTAGTGCGGCCCGTCGCTGTCCAGGACGGGTGTCCCCAGGTCCAGGCCGTTCAGCAGCGGGAGCCTGCGCTGTCCGGTGACGACCAGGGCGCAGTCGGTGTGCCGGATGTCGCGGAGCAGGTCGGGACCGCGTCGGGTGGGGTTGATGCCGACGGCGGTGGCCCCGGCGAGGGCGCAGGCCTGCAGCCAGAAGGCGTACTCGGGGGTGTTGTCCAGCAGCAGCCCGACATGCGGGTGGGCCGCCCGCTGCTCGGCGAGCAGCCGGGTGAGCAGTGCGGCCCGGGCGCAGGCGGCCCGGAACACCTGGTCGTGGCTGAATCCGAAACCGTCCCCGACCAGGCCGGGGCCGTGCCGCCCGCGCTGCGCGTGCACGGCGTCGAGGAGGGTGGGGCTCGGGTCGGTCGCGGGCATCGGGGATCCCCCAGGGGCGGGCTGCCGTACGAATCATTTCTGACGATCCGTCAGTTACCAGCTGTTGATACCCCGTCGCCCGCCAACGCACAAGACCGCCGTCGGCGGCGGGCGTCAGCCGACCGATGCGGTCAGGTCGGTGGTCTGGCCGGCCGGAGGGGCGGTGACCTCGACCGGCGTCCCGAAGTCGCCGAGGTGAATGGTCGTGACCGAGGAGACCTGCTGCGGGGCGGCCGAGGACGAGGCCTTCGCCGAGACCGAGAGGGTGACCTTCTTCTGCACGATGTGGTGCCGGGCGTCGGCCCATACGTCGACCGGCACGTCGGACGGCAGGGAGATCCCGCCCAGACTGCCCTGGTTCCGGCTGAGGTCCACCCGGACCAGGTAGTGCGTGGTGCTGACACCGCCCACGGTCTCCGTGCCGACCTCGGTCACGTTCTTGGCGCCCTTGAGGAAGCCGAGCTGCCGGGAGGCGTCCGGTGCGCTGACGGTGTTGCCGCCGCCGGCCTTGCTCGCGTCGATCTTGATCCACGGCTTGCCGCCGCCGGTCCCACTCCGCACCGAGGCCGGGAGCAGTTCGTAGACCACCTTGTCCAGCACCCGTAGCTGCACGCTCTGCCCGTTCGTGCTGAGGGTGAACTGGCCGTTTCCGCCGCCGCTGAGCTGAGTGACGCCGCTGCCGTGGATGGTGACGGCCTTGCCGCCGCTCTGCGCCGTCTCGTCGAGCGTCATCCTGGCCGAACCTGCCGAGGTGGTGGCCTGGGCGTCGGCCTGCAGGGCACTCGCGTCCGCGGCGCTTCCGGAGCCCGTCGGCGCCGGGGCGGAGCCGCTCGGCGCCGTTGCTGTCGCGGTGGCGGCGGCGGTCCCGGAGGCCGATGCGCCGGCGGACGGTGTCCCGGCCGCCGAGCCGGGACCGCCGGAGGAGGTGCAGGCCGAGAGCGCGAGCGCGGCTGCGGCTGCGGCACCCGTCAGGGCGGCTCGGCGTGCCGCCGATGTTGTGCCGCGCAATGGAGTTGAAGCCATGCCTACCTCCGGTCGGTCGGGGCGACCGGCCGGCCGCAGTCGACGGCTACCCCTGCGGGCGCCCAGCAATCGCGCACCCGTTGGAACAGGAGGGAATCCGGACTGCGGCTGTTTCACGCCGTGGATCGTGGACAGGCGATCGGACGGAATGCAGTCCAGACGCAATGACAGTGAGGAGTGATGCGACGTGACGACCGTCGAGCAGTCCACCGACGTGGCCGTTCCCGTCCGCACCGCCTACAACCAGTGGACGCAGTTCGAGGAGTTCCCCCGCTTCATGCAGGGCGTCCAGCGGATCGACCAGCTCACGCCGGTGCGTACGCACTGGGTGACGAAGATCGCCGGAGTCGAGCGCGAGTTCGACGCCGAGGTGAGCGAGCAGCGTCCGGACGAGCGGATCGCCTGGCACTCCCTGGACGGCCCCGAGCAGGCCGGAGTGGTGACGTTCCACCGGCTGGACGACACCCACACCCGGGTGATGCTGCAGCTCAGGTTCGAACCCGAGGGGTTCGCCGAGCAGGCGGGCGACAAGCTCGGCCTGATCCGCAGCCGGGTGCACGGTGACCTGGAGAACTTCCGCAGGTTCATCGAGAACGAGGGCGCCGAGACCGGCGGATGGCGCGGCGAGGTGGCGGCTCCGCCGCAGGCCGCGCCGCAGGCTCCGAAGCCGGCTCCGCCGCGGACGCCGCCGGGCGAGGAACCCGGCTACGGCTCCACCGCGGGTATCGACACCCCGTTCAGCCGGTACGATCCCGAGACCGCGCGTGAGCCCGGCGACGGGATCTGAGCCGACGGAATCTGAGCACCACCGCAACGGCACCACGGCGGCCCCGCCCTCCTGAGTGAGGGCGGGGCCGCCGTCGTCGCTCAGCGGACGCGCAGGAAGACCGGGTTGGTGAGCGCCGCCATGGCACCCCAGACCAGGGCCGGGCCCATGGTGTTGCCCTGGCCCGGGCTGCCGTCGGCCATCGGGTGGCGGACCTCGGCGCGGACGTAGGCGGCCAGCGAGGTGGTGGTGCGCCAGACCACCGTGCCGCTGCCGGAGGCGGGCAGCGACTCCTGGTGCATCTGGCCCTCGTCGGTGATGAAGCGGACCGTGCCGCCGGGCACGCCGGAGACGTCGATCCGCACGTCCACCGGCGCGTCGGCCGCCGCCGTGAGGGTGCCGCCGATCCCGGCCTGCCGGCCGCCGCCGGTGACGGTGAAATCGAGGCCGACCGCCGAGGACTCGGCGATCCAGCTGCGGCCCGCCTTGATCCCGGCCAGCACGTCCTGGGTGGTCAGATCGTCGGCCAGGACCACGTTGTGGGGCAGCCCGATGACCTGCGGGACGCTGTGGGCGTCGCTGTTGCCCATGGCCGGGGTCCAGCGGCGGCCGGCACGCACCGCCTCGCCCAGCCTGGCGTCCCAGGTGTCCACCGACGACTCGTCGTCGTAGGTCCAGGGACCGTTCCAGACCTCCATGGCGTCGGCGTCGTCGTAGCCCGACTTCCACTGGCAGGCGATGTAGGGGCAGTACGGGTGGGCCGGGACCACCAGTCCGCCGGAGCGGTGGACCTGGCCGGCGAAGCGGGCGAAGGCGTTGTCGCGGGAGCGGTAGCGCCAGTCGATCCACTCGCCCGCCGGGAGGCCGAGCGCCAGCCAGTGGCCGTTGCGGGTGGTGACCTCCTCGCCGGTGACGATCAGCAGGTCGGGGCCGGCGTACACACCCCAGACCGCGTGCGAGGAGCTGGTGTTGTGGTCGGTGGAGACCATGAAGTCCAGCCCCGCCGCCCGGGCCCCGGCCGCGACCTCGGAGGGCAGCCGCCTGCCGTCGGAGTAGACGGTGTGCAGATGGCCGTCGCCCCGGTACCAGGCCCGGCCCCGGCCCTTGGCGCGCTGCGGCGGGTAGTGCGGGACGAAGGCGGCCCCGGGCTCGCCGTAGGTCAGCGTCACCTGGACCTGGTAGTCCATCCCCTGCGGCGCGACCTGGTAGGGGCCGAGCACCACGTGCCAGGTGCCGGCGCTCACCGGTCCGGGCAGATAGCCGGGCGTGGCCTCGGTGTTGCTGATCGCGAAGGAGGTACGGAAGCCGCCGGACCAGCCGCGGAAGCCCTTGCCGCCGAGGGCCGTGCCGCGCTGGTCGAAGACGCCTATGTCGCAGGAGTTCGCCGGGGTGCCGGCCGGGACGGCGGGCTTGGAGTAGGAGTACTGCACCGCGATCTGCTGCACCCCCTCGGGGACCTCGACCGGCAGGTAGACGAAGTCGGCCGCGCCGGTCTCCAGATGGCCGCCGACGGTGCGGCTGACGGTGGTGCCGGGAGCCGGAGTCGCAGCGGCCGCCGACGAGCCGTCAGCCGCCTGCGCGGACCCGGCCGGCCCGAACGCGACCGGGGCGAGGGTGATCGCCGCGGCCCCGGCGGTGACGCCGAGCAGCATCCTGCGCCGGTCCAACGAGTGCTGCTCGCAGGGATCGTCGGGGTGGCCGCTGTCCTCGTGGGTGGTGTCCTCCGGATGCATGGTGTCCTCCAGTGGGTGGGTCGGGAGTGCACGATCGGTGCACCGGACCCTTCCGACCATCGTCCTCCCGTGTGAACACCGGACGACAACCCACCGTCCGTAGACTGATCCGATGTCGACGACCGCAGACACCACCGACGACCTCGGCCGCACCACCGCCTTCCGGATGGACTTCGCCCGACGACAGGCGGCCCTGCTGACCGAGTTCCCCGGCGGCATCGTGGTGCAGGACCCGGAGTTCCCCGGATCGCACGAGCACAACCAGCTGATCGTGGACGGTCCCCTGGACCCGGCCGGACTGCCGGCCCTCGCCGACCAGGCGCTGGGCCGGCTGCCGCACCGCCGCGTCAGCGTGCTCGACGACGGGCTGGGGACGGCCTGCCTGCCGGTGCTGACCGCGGCGGGCTACAGCCATGAACTGGAGCTGGTGATGGCCCGCCCCGGCGCGGCCGCCGAACCCGGCCTGCCGCGGGCGGAGACCGTGTCGCTCGCCGACCTGCGGCCGGCCGTGGCCCGGCAGACCAGGGCCTGGATGCCCGAGGCGGAGCAGTCGATGATCGACCAGCTGGTCGAGCGCCGCAGCGCCCGGCTGCGCGGCGCCGACGAGGTCCGCTTCCTGGCCGTCCGCGACGAGCGGCACCAGGTCGCCGCCTCGGCCGACGTCTACCTCGACCGGAAGCGGGGCATCGGCCAGATCGAGGAGGTGGTCACCCTGGACGACCGGACCCGCCGCGGCTACGCCGGCACGCTGCTGCGGACCGCCCTCGACCTGGCCGCCGACTGCCCGCTGTTCTTCCTGGTCGCCGACGCCGACGACTGGCCCCGCCGCTGGTACGCCCGACTGGGCTTCCGGGAGCTGGGCCACACCCACGCCTTCAGCCGCACCGTCGGCTGACCCGCTCCCGCGTGACCCGCTCTCGTCCGACGCACCGTCGCCCGACCGGCCGTCAGACCGAGGGCGACGGCCGGTGCCCGGGCGGCCCGGCGGCTGCCTCGGTCCGGCTCAGGCCGCGTAGGCCGGCTTGAGCACCTCCTCGCACCACTGGCGGAAACTGGTGGGACTGCTCCCCTGCGGGGTGCGCGGCTCGACCGTGTCCAGACCTGCCGCCTTGGCGACCATCATGTCGACCATCCCCTTCACCATCGCCTCGGACATCCCGTGCTCCAGCAGCGTGGCCCTGAAGACCTCGACCGGCGTCTGCCGGTAGCGCACCGGACGTCCCAGCACCTCGGACATGGTCTGCGCCATCCCGTTCATGGAGATGTCCTCGGGGCCGAGCACGGGGACGGACCCCGACCCGCTCCACGAGTGGTCCCGCAGCAGGCCGGCGGCGACGGCCGCGATGTCGCGGACGGCGCAGCTGGGGAGCTTGAGGTCGCCGGGGACGGTGAAGGAGAACACGCCCTGGCTCCTGATCGACTCCAGTTGGCGCAGCACATTGTCCATGAACCCGGGGAGCGTCAGCGACCGGTGGCCCACGCCGGTGGCGGCGATGGCGTCGTCCATCGCCAGCGACGCCGAGACCAGCCCGGCGTTCTCGGCGCAGCCGGGGAATCCGCGGCCGAGGGCCGAGACCACCACGACCCGCTCGACCCCGTGGTTCTTGAACGCGTCGCAGGCGGCACGGCTGAAGCCGGTGTAGTGGTCCAGCAGGGTCGGCGCCCGCGGGTTCGGCGGCACCAGCCAGAAGACGCTGTCGGCGCCCTCGAACGCCCGGTCGACGACGTCGGCCTCGCTGTGCGAGCCGACGACGACCTCGGCCTGCTCGCGCACCTGCGGGGCGAGCCTGGCCGGGTCGCGGACGACCACCCGGACCGGCTCGTCACCGCCGAGCAGGTTCCCGACGACGCCGCTGCCGACGGAACCGGTGGGCGCAGTAATGACGATCATGGAAAGCAGACCTCCAGACGGGCGGCGAACGTTCTGCCCGGTCGCCGCGTGCTTCCCACCCTGCGCCGGTCGGTCCGCGCCGGTCCAATACCTCTTCCGGAAGATTGATACCCTGGAGGCATGGATCTGGACCTGCGCAAGCTGCGGTACTTCACGGCCGTCGCCGAGCTGGGGCACTTCGGCCGGGCGGCCGAGCAGCTGCACATCGCCCAGCCGGTGCTCAGCCGTCAGATCCGGGCGCTGGAGCAGGAGCTCGGCTGCGCGCTCCTGGAGCGCACCACCCGCGCGGTACGGCTGACCCCGGCGGGCGAGCAGTTGCAGAAGGACGCACCCGGCGTGCTCGCCGCCGCCCACGCGGCCACCCAGCGCACCCACGGCGCCGCCCGCGGGGCCGACCGGCTGGCCATCGGCTTCGCCCCCGGGCTGACCCTCTCGACCGCGGTCCGCGCCTACACCCAGACCCACCCCGGGGTGGAGATCGAACTGCTGCACCTCAAGTGGTACGACCAGGCCGAGGCGCTGCGCGACGGCCGCGCCGACATCGGCTATCTGCGGCGGCCCTTCGACGGCGAGGGCCTGCGCACCGTCCCGATCGGCAGCGAGCCCCAGGTCGCCTGCCTACCGACCGGCCATCCGCTGGCGCGGCGGCGCCGACTGGTCCGGGCCGACCTCGACGGCGAGCCGGTGCTGGACCCCGCGACCCGACGCGCCACGACGATCGAGGAGAAGTTCGAACTCGTGGCCGCCGGCGTCGGCATCGCCCTGGTGCCGCGCAGCGTCGCCCGCTACTACGCCCGCCCGGACCTGGTCCACCGCCCGGTCACCGACACCGGGACCTTCGAGCTCTGCCTCGCGGTGGCCGAGGGCCGGCAGCACCGGCACGTCCAGGACTTCCTCGACGTCGCGACATCAGCACTCACCGAACGCCGCTGACGGCAGCCCGTCCGGACCTCAGCCCCGCGGCCCGGGATCCGTCGGAAGCAGCAGGTCCGCGAGCTCCGCCGGGGCGGCCTGGCGCCAGGAGTCGACCACGATGTCACGGAGCTCGTCCACATCGTCGAGCGCCGCCAGACGGGCCCGCACCCAGGAGGAGTTGGCCTCGTGCGGCGGCACCCAGAACTTGTCCGGCTCGGAGGCGATCAGCTCATAGCGGTCGATCCTCGGACAGCGCACCGCGAAGGACGTCCCGTCGTCGGGGACGGTGACGAACATCCGGCCCGCGACGTGGAAGGTCGGATGGTTCCACAGTTCCTTCTCCACCGTCTGCGGCAGCGACAGGGCGATGCGGCGGACGTCGTCGGCGTCGAGCGGGGGAACTGCCTTCATCCTCAGGATTCTACGGCCCGGGGGTGACAACAGGGCTGCCGCCCCGACGGCGAGGCGGGGCGGCAGCGGCTCGGGGGACGGCAGCGGCTCGGGGGACGCCAGCGGCTCGGGCCACGGGGGTCAGGGGCGCTCGCGGCGGTCGAGGCTGAACAGGGTGTAGAGCAGCATCGAGGAGGCCAGGCCGACCGCCCAGC
Organism: Streptacidiphilus carbonis; assembly: GCF_000787775.1. GTDB lineage: Bacteria > Actinomycetota > Actinomycetes > Streptomycetales > Streptomycetaceae > Streptacidiphilus > Streptacidiphilus carbonis. Next base: position 108,481 of record NZ_BBPM01000003.1, read on the forward strand.
CGTAGTCGGCCAGCGGTTTGAGGAAGGGGATCAGGCCGTGCACCGGGAACGGCCCCTGCTTCACGCCCTTGGCGTCCAGCGCCGAGTAGGAGCCGCCGACCGCGAGCACCGCGCCCACCACCAGCGCCACCACTGCCCGCCAGTTCCAGCCGCCGGCGTACCAGTAGCGTCCGCTGTGCCGGTAGAGCTCGTCCACGTGCAGGCTGGTGCGCCGGAGGATCCAGTAGTCGGCGATCAGGATGCCGGAGACCGTGCCCAGCAGGCCGCCGACGGTGCCCAGCCAGGTGAAGATGTAGACGTTCGGGTTGGAGTAGAGCTTCCACGGGAAGATCACGATGCCGATGACACCGGTGATCAGGGCCCCGGTACGGAAGTTGACGAAGCGTGGCATCAGGTGTGACAGGTCGTAGGCGGGGCTGACCACATTGGCCGCGATGTTGGTGGAGATGGTCGCGATCAGCACCACCAGCAGTGCGAACAGGGTGCCCGGGATGCTGTCCATCTTCCCGGCCAGCTGGATCGGGTCCCAGATCGGGGCGCCGAAGACGGCCTGCGAGCCCGAGGTGACCAGCACCGAGAGCAGCGCGAAGAAGGTCATCGTGGTGGGCAGGCCCAGCGCCTGGCCCCAGAGCTGGGCGCGCTGGCTGCCGCCGAAGCGGGTGAAGTCGGGGATGTTCAGCGACAGCGTGGACCAGAAGCCGATCATGCCCATCAGCGAGGGGAAGAAGACCTTCCAGAAGCCGCTCCCCCAGCCCAGCGCCGACGGCTGGTCCAGCAGCGGGCCGAGGCCGCCGGCCTTGACCATGATCCAGGCCAGCAGCGCGAGCGCGCCGACGATGACGAAGGGCGCCGCCCAGTTCTCGAAGCGGCGCAGGGTCTCCATCCCCCGGGCGATGATGGCGATCTCCAGCACCCAGAACAGCAGGAACGACAGCCACAGGGTCCAGGCGTAGCCGCCGATGGTGGAGGCGTCGGCCCAGCCGTGGCCGAAGGCCTTGCCGGCCAGCACGAAGATGCCCGAGCCGCCGATCCAGGTCTGGATGCCGAACCAGGCGCAGGCCACCGCGGCCCGCATCATCGCCGGCAGGTTGGCCCCGCGCACTCCGAACGAGGCGCGCGCGAAGACCGGGAAGGGGATCCCGTACTTGGTGCCGGCGTGGCCGTTGAGCAGCATCGGCACCAGCACGATCAGATTGCCCAGGCCGATGGTGAACACCGCCTGCTTCCAGTCCATGCCGAGCGCGACCAGGCCGGAGGCCAGCGTCCAGGACGGGATGCAGTGCGACATCCCGATCCACAGGGCCATGTAGTTGTAGGTGGTCCAGCGCCGCTTCTCCAGCGGGACCGGGAGCAGGTCGCCGTTGGCGAAGCGCGGGTCGTCCAGGACGACGCCGGGTGCGAGCTCCACCCGTCCGTCCGGGGCGGTTATCTGTCTGTGGGTCAGGTCGGCGGGCTGGGCGGTTGCAGACAACGTGGGCCCTCGATTCAGCTGAAGACAGGGATGATCTCGGATCCGTAGGCGTCGATGGTGCTCTCGACGGCGTCGTGCATGGCGTAGACGGCGAACTGGTCGACGCCCAGGGCGCGCAGCTGTTCCAGCTTCTCCCGGTGCGCCTCGACCGGGCCCAGCAGGCAGAAGCGGTCCACGATCTCGTCCGGGACGAAGGCGGTGTCGGGGTTGCCGGCCCGGCCGTGGTGGCTGTAGTCGTAGCCGGCCCGGTCCTTGATGTAGTCGGTCAGCGCCTCCGGCACCAGGTCCGAGTGCTCGCCGTAGCGGCTGACCAGGTCGGCGACATGGTTGCCGACCATGCCGCCGAACCAGCGGCACTGCTCCCGGGCGTGGGCCAGCTGCCCGGCGCTGCCGTCGGTGACGTAGGCCGGGGCGGCGACGCAGACGGAGACCGTGCCGGGATCGCGGCCGGCCTGCTCGGCGGCGCTGCGGACGGCCTTGACCATCCACTCGGTGAGGAAGGGGTCCGCGAGCTGCAGGATGAAGCCGTCGGCCTGACGTCCGGTCAGCTCCAGTGCCTTGGGGCCGTAGGCGCCCATCCAGACGGGCAGCGAGCCGTCCTTGACCCAGGGCAGCCGCATCGCGGTGCCGTCGACCACGGTCTCCCGGCCCTCGGCCAGCTCCTTGATGGCGTGCATCGCCTCGCTGAGCCGGGCCAGGGTGGCCGGCTTGCGGCCGGCCACCCGCATCGCGGAGTCGCCGCGACCGATCCCGCAGACGGTGCGGTTGCCGTAGGTGTCGTTGAGGGTGGCGAACAGGGAGGCGGTGACCTCCCAGGTGCGGGTGGACGGGTTGGTGACCATGGGGCCAACCGTCATCCGCTCGGTCTCGGCGAGGATCCGGGCGTAGGTGACGAAGGGCTCCTGCCACAGCACCACCGAGTCGAAGGTCCAGCCGTGGCCGAACCCGGCCGTCTCGGCCCGCTTCATCCGGTCGATGAGCAGCTGCGCGGGTGGGTCGGTCTGTAGTACGAGGCCGAAGTCCATGCTGTGGCTCCTGTCCTGAGATGGCATCAGCTGAGAGGGAGTCGGATCGATGGCTCGATCCGGATCTAGATCAGGTACTGCGAGGTGCCGCGCGGCAGGTAGGTGCCGTGGCCGGGACGGCCGACGTACTCGCCGTCGTGCACCACCGCGGCGCCGCGGGAGAGCACGGTGCGGGCCCGGCCGGTGATCTGCTTGCCCTCGTACGCCGAGTAGTCGACGTTCATGTGGTGGGTGGCGGCGGACATGGTGTACCGCTCGTTCGGGTCGAAGATGACGATGTCGGCGTCGGCGCCGGGGGCGATGGTGCCCTTGCGCGGGTACAGGCCGAACATCCGGGCCGGGGTGGCGCAGGCCAGCTCGATCCAGCGGCGCCGGGAGAGGTGGCCGTCCAGGACCGCCTGGTGCAGCAGGTCCATCCGGTTCTCTACGCCGGGCATCCCGTTGGGGATCTTGGAGAAGTCGCCCCGGCCCAGCTCCTTCTGCCCGTTGAAGCAGAACGGGCAGTGGTCGGTTGACACCACCGAGAGGTCGTCGGTGCGCAGCCCGCGCCAGAGCGCGGCCTGGTGCTCACGGGGCCGCAGCGGGGTGCTGCAGACGTACTTGGCGCCCTCGAAGCCGGGCTCGGCCAGGTTGTCGGTGGACAGGAACAGGTACTGCGGACAGGTCTCGCCGAAGACGTTGAGACCCAGCCTGCGGGCGGCGGAGATCTCGGCGACTGCCTGCTCGGCGGAGACGTGGACGATGTAGAGCGGCGCGCCGCCGGCCACCCGGGACAGCTGGATGGCGCGGTGGGTGGCCTCGGCCTCCAGCAGTTCGCGGCGGACCTCGCCGTGGTAGCGGGGGTCGGTGCGGCCGGCCGCCAGCGCCTGCTCGACCAGCACGTCGATGGCGATGCCGTTCTCGGCGTGCATCATCACCAGGCCGCCGTTGCCGCCGGCCCGCTGCATTGCGCGCAGGATGCGGCCGTCGTCGCTGTAGAAGACGCCGGGGTAGGCCATGAACAGCTTGAAGGAGGTGACCCCCTCCTCCACCAGGACGTCCATCTCCTTGAGGGAGTCCTCGGTGACGTCCGACATGATCATGTGCAGGCCGTAGTCGATGGAGCAGTTGCCCTCGGCCTTGGCGTGCCAGGCGTCCAGGCCGTCGCGCAGCGAGCCGCCCACCGACTGGATGGCGAAGTCGACGATGGTGGTGGTGCCGCCCCAGGCGGCGGCCCGGGTGCCGGTCTCGAAGGTGTCCGCGGCCTTGGTGCCGCCGAAGGGCATCTCCATGTGGGTGTGCGCGTCGACCCCGCCGGGGAGGACGTAGCGTCCGGTGGCGTCGTACTCGGTGTCGGCGGTCCAGGTCTGGGCCGCCGAGCTGCCGGTCGCGGCGAGCGCGACCACCCGCTCGCCCTCGATCAGGACGTCGGCGTGGACCTCCTCGGCGGCGGTGACGACCAGGCCGTTGCGGATGACGGTGCGGGGCAGGGTCATGCGGGTCGACTCCCTTCGGGGGCTGCGGGGGCTGCGGGGGCTGTGGGGGCTTCCGGGACTTCCGGGGCGAGGGTCTCGGCCTGGGCCCGGCGCAGCGCCTCGACCAGCAGGTCGGCGCCCTCGACGGCCTCAGCGCCGGTGAGCGAGAGCGGCGGGGCGACCCGCAGCACATTGCCGGACAGCCCGCCCTTGCCGATCAGCAGGCCCAGCTCACGGGCGTGCTCCAGGGTGGCGCCGGCCGCGGCGGGCGAGGGTTCGCCGGCCGCGTCGACCAGCTCGACGCCGATCATCAGCCCCTTGCCGCGCACCTCCCGGACCACCGGCAGTCCGGCCGCGAGCAGCCGGTCGACCAGGATCGCGCCGGTGCGCCGGGCGTTGCCCTGCAGGTCGTGCTCCAGCAGGTGGCGCAGGTTGGCCAGGGCGCCGGCGGTGGTGATCGGGCTGCCGCCGAAGGTGGAGATCGAGTTGGCGTCCAGACAGTCCATCACCTCGGCACGGGCGACCACGCCGCCCATCGACAGGCCGTTGCCGATGCCCTTGGCGAAGGTCAGCAGGTCCGGCGGACCGGCCTCGGCGTGCGCCTGCCAGCCCCAGAAGTGCTCGCCGGTGCGGCCCCAGCCGGTCTGCACCTCGTCCGAGATCCAGAGGATGCCGTGCCGGTCCAGCACCCGCTTGAAGGCGGCGAAGAGTCCGTCCGGCCCGGAGGTGAAGCCGCCGACGCCCTGGATCGGCTCGGCGATCAGCGCCGCGACGCTGCCGCCGACCTGGCCCAGCAGGTCCTCCAGGTCCTCGGTGCAGGCGGCGATGAAGTCGGCGTCCGACAGGTGCGCGAACGGGCCCCGGGTGCGGACCCCGCCGTGCACGTAGAGGGTCTGCAGTGGCGAGAGGCTGGTGGGCGACCAGGAGCTGTTGCCGGTGATCCCGACGGTGGTGAAGGAGCGGCCGTGGTAGCTGTTCCGCATCGCCAGCACCTGGTTGGAGTGCCGGTGGGCGGTCGCCAGCAGCAACGCGGCGTCATTGGCCTCGGTGCCGGAGGTGGTGAAGAAGACCTTGGCGTCCGGGATGCCGGAGAGCTCGGCGATCTGCTCCGCGAGCTCGACCATGCCGGTCGAGAGGTAGAGCGTGGAGGAGTGGATGATCCGGCCGGCCTGCTCGGCGACGGCCTTGGTGACCTCGGGCAGGGCGTGGGCGGTCATGGTGGTGAGGATGCCGCCGAAGAAGTCCAGGTAGCGGTTGCCGGCCGAGTCCCAGACATGCCGGCCCTCGCCGTGGGTGAGCTCGATCGGTTCGCGGTAGTAGGTGGCCAGCCAGGCGGGGGTGACGGCGCGGTGGCGCTGGTGCAGGGTACGGGTCTCGGCTGCGCGGCTCTGATCGGGCATGGTCGGTTCAGGCCTCCGCGAGCGGGCCGTAGGCGTCGGGGCGCCGGTCGCGGTAGAAGGCCCACTGGTGCCGGACCTCCTCGATCAGGCCGAAGTCCAGGTCGCGGACGACCAGTTCCTCCTCCTTGTCGGAGGCCGGCTCGCCGACGAACTGGCCGCGCGGGTCCACGAAGTAGCTGGTGCCGTAGAAGTCGTTGTCGCCGTACTCCTCGACGCCGACCCGGTTGATCGCGGCGACGAAGTACTCGTTGGCGACGGCGGCGGCCGGCTGCTCCAGCTGCCACAGGTAGGCGGACAGGCCCCGGCTGGTGGCGGAGGGGTTGTAGACCAGCTGTGCCCCGGCCAGGCCCAGCGCGCGCCAGCCCTCCGGGAAGTGCCGGTCGTAGCAGATGTAGACGCCGATCCGGCCGACGGCGGTGTCGAACACCGGCCAGCCCAGGTTTCCCGGCTTGAAGTAGTACTTCTCCCAGAAGCCCTTGACCTGCGGGATGTGGTGCTTGCGGTACTTGCCGAGGTAGCTGCCGTCGGCGTCGATCACGGCCGCGGTGTTGTAGTACACCCCGGGCTGCTCGACCTCGTAGACCGGGACGACGATGACCATGCTGAGCTCACGGGCCAGCGACTGCATCCGGGTGACCGTGGGTCCCTCGGGCACGGCCTCGGCCCAGCGGTAGTGCTCCTCCTCCTGCACCTGGCAGAAGTAGGGGGCGTTGAAGACCTCCTGGAAACCGATGATCTGGGCGCCCTGGGCGGCGGCCTCACGGGCGTAGCGCTCGTGCAGGTCGATCATGGAGGCGCTGTCGCCGGTCCACTTGGTCTGGACGAGTGCGGCGCGGACGGTCTGGGAGGAACTCTGAGCGGGGTCGGACATGACACACCCTCACCTTCTACCGACGGGCAGACATGTCCACCCGTCTGTCTACGTGCGTAGACCGTAGGACGATCAACGTAATCCTGGCAATACGTCGGGCGTAACACAGCGAAGACGTTCTTGTTTCCCGCGGCGCGCGCTGATCACTCCATCGGCGGCGGAAAACCCTGGCGGAACCCATCCTGACCTCCCACGACCGGCCGTGGCCAGAGCGAGGCGATCAGCGCGCGGGTGGACAGTTCGAACAGCCGCTCCGGGTCCGGCGCCCCGGCCAGCGCGGCGGCCAGGGCCGGGTCCTGCTCCGCCGTCTCCGCGCCCCACAGCTCCGGCTCACCCGGCCGCTGCCGCGGCGCGCGCTCGCGGTTGCGCTCCACCAGGACGAAGCCGACGACATGGAACTGCAGCACCCGGACCGCCTCGGCCGCCGCGGCGCCGCGCAGCCCGGCGGCATGGGCCTCGTGCACCAGGGCGCGCTGCGCCGGCAGCATCATCACCTCGGTCAGCCCCCGTTCGTGCACCAGCGCGATCAGGTGGGGGCGCGCCCGCAGCTTGCGCCGCAGCGCCAGCGCGACGGACTCCGCCCGCGCCGCCGGGTCCGACCCGCGCGCCTCGATCTGGCCCATCTCACGGACGGTGCGCTGCACCAGCTCGTCCAGCAGCGCCTCCCGGTTGCCGACGTGCCAGTAGATCGCGGTGACGGCGGCGCCCAGCTCCGCGGCCAGCTTGCGCATGGTCAGCGCCGACGGCCCCCGGTCCCGCACCAGCGCCTCGGCGGCCAGCAGCACGCCTTCCCGATCTATCGACTGACGGTCCGTCATCTTCCTTTGCCCTTCGGCCTTTACCCTTCACGCGTTTCGGAGTAACAGTGTTACAGACCTCAACGCAGCAAGGGAGACCACTCATGGCACGCGTACGTTACGGTCCGCGCACCGAAGCAGACATCGCCGCGGCGAGGAGCAGCCGAGCCGTCCTCCCCGACATCTGGTCCACCGGCGTCGTCGCCGTCTGGGAGAGCGACCCGGACGCGGTGGCCCAGGTGCTGCCGCCGCCGCTGAAGCCGGCCGAGCGGGCCCTGGTCCGGGTCAACATCAGCCAGGTCGACCTGTTCGGATCGCCGCTGGGGGCGGGGTCGTTCGCGGTCAGCGCGCAGCACGGCGCGCACAGCGGCTGGTACCCGCTGGTGATGCCGATGAGCACCGAGCGGGCGCTGATCGGCGGCCGGGAGGTGTTCGGCGAGCCCAAGAAGCTCGGCGAGGTGGCGGTGGACCGGGAAGGCCACCCGGACGGCGACCGGGTCCGGGCCACGCTGACCCGGCACGGCATCACCTTCGTCGAGGTGGTCGGCCGGGTCACCGGCGAACTGCCGGTCCCGGAACCGGTGCAGAAGCTCGATTTCTACCTGAAGTTCCTGCCCGCCGTCGACGGCGAGGGCTTCGACCTGGACCCGGTGCTGGTGCACTGCACCCGCAACGAGCGGGTCCGGCGGCTGGAGGCCGTCGAGGGCGAGGTGATCCTGCGGGAGTCGGCCTTCGACCCGGTGGCGGACCTGCCGGTGCGCCGGCTGCTGGAGATCACCATCGGCGAGAAGACCTCCGACCAGCGCGGCCGGGTGGTCGAGCGGGTCAGCGCACAGGCGCTGCTGCCCTACGTCCACCAGCGCTACGACGACCCGATGCAGGTGCTGGACGCGCCGCCGGTACCGGGCGGTGGTGAGTGATGGAGCTGCTTCCCGGACGGGTGGCCGTGGTCACCGGCGCCGCGAGCGGCATCGGCCTGGCTATGGCGGAGCGGTTCGCCGCCGAGGGGCTCAGAGTGGTCCTCGCCGACGTCGAGGAGCCGGCCCTGGACAAGGCCGTCGCCGGACTGCGCGAGCGCGGCGCGGAGGCGGTCGGGCAGGTGGTGGACGTCTCCGAGCGGGAGAGCGTGGTCGGCCTGGCCGACGCGGCGTACCGGGCCTTCGGTGCGGTGCATGTGCTCTGCAACAACGCCGGGGTGGGCTCGGGCGCCGAGGGCCGGATGTGGGAGCACGAGCCCAACGACTGGAAGTGGGCCTTCGCGGTCAACGTCTGGGGCGTCTTCCACGGGATCCAGGCGTTCGTCCCCCGGATGCTGGAGGCCGGGACGCCCGGACACATCGTCAACACCTCCTCGGGGGACGGCGGGATCGCCCCGCTGCCCACCGCCTCGGTGTACGCGGTGACCAAGGCGGCGGTGGTCACCATGACCGAGTCGCTCTACGCCCATCTGCGCGCCGAGCAGGCGCAGGTCAGCGCCTCGGTGCTGTTCCCCGGCCCACACATGCTGCGCACCGGCTTGTGGGAGTCGCACCGCAACCGGCCGGAGCGCTTCGCCAAGGAGCGTCCGCGCCGCACCCCGTACCGGAGCCTCGCGCAGTGGGAGGCGGCGATGGAGGCGGCGGGTCAGCAGGTGGAGTTCACGCCGGTCGAGGAGGTGGCCGGGACGGTGGTGGACGGCATCCGCGCCGACCGCTTCTGGATGCTGCCCGCGAGCGAGCACAGCGACCGGCAGATCCGGGCCCGCTCGCAGTCGATGCTGGAGCGCAGCAACCCCGCGTACCTGGAGAAGTTCATCATCGGAGATGACTGATGACGACTGGTCAGAACCCTTACACCGAGCCCTATCTGATCGTCTCCTCGGACTGCCACGCCGGGCTGCCGACCGAGCAGTACCGCCCCTACCTGGAGGCCGCGCACCACGAGGCCTTCGACGGGTTCCTCGCCGAGGCGGCGCAGCGCAGGGAGTCCGCGACCCGGCTCGGGGTGCGCAACGAGGCCTTCGCCCGGAAGTGGTTCGAGGAGCACGAGGAGGGCCTGCGCGGCGGCTGGGACGCGGCGCAGCGCGACAAGGAGCTGGACGGCGACGGGGTCGCCGGCGAGGTGGTGTTCCCCGACGCGGACGCCGTGGACAGCACCACCGCCGCACCCTTCGGCGTCGGCCTCGGGCTGAGCGGGGACCAGGACCCGGTGCTGGGCATGGCCGGGGCCAAGGCCCACAACCGCTGGCTGGCCGAGTTCATCGCCGACAGCGCGGTACCGGAGCGCCATGCCGGGGTGGCCCTGCTGCCGATCACCGGCGAGGTGGAGGCGGTCGTCGCGGAGGTGCGCCGGGCGCACGCCTCCGGGTTGCGCGCTGTGATGATCCCCTCGATGTGGGTCGACAAAGCCCCCTATCACGACCGGCGCTACGATCCGGTCTGGGCGGTCTGCGAGGAGCTGCGGATGCCCGTGGTCACCCACTCGGGCGCGGCCCCGCGCCATGAGTACGGCGACCACCTGGGGATCTATGTCACCGAGGTGACCTTCTGGCCCTCCCGTCCGCTGTGGTTCCTGCTCTGGTCCGGCGTGTTCGAGCGGTTCCCCGGGCTGCGCTTCGGGGTGGCCGAGTCGGGCTGCTGGTGGCTGCCCAATCTGCTGTGGTTCATGGACCGGCTCTACCTCGGCGCGCACGGCGGCAAGAAGCTGTCGCCGTTCTCCGAGCTGACCATGGCGCCGAGCGCCTACGTCGACCGCAACTGCTTCATCGCCGCGACCAACACCAAGCGGCGCGAGCTGGCGCACCGCTACGAGATCGGCGTGGACGCCATCTGCTGGGGCAGCGACTTCCCGCACCCCGAGGGCACCTGGCCGAACACCCGGCAGTGGATGCGCACCTCCTTCCACGACATCCCGATCGGGGAGACCCGGCGGATGCTGGGGCTGTCCTGCGCCGAGGTCTTCGGCTTCGACACCGCCAGGCTCGCCCCGATCGCGCGGCGGATCGGCCCCACCCCGGCCGACCTCGGCCAGCCCGAGGACCAGTCGGCGGTCGAGGCCGCCTGGGCGCCCGCCCGGGAGGTGGGCCGGCACTGGCTGACCGGCCACGACTTCCCGTTCATCGGCACGGCGGCACCGACCGAGGGGAGGACGCTGTGACAGAGCCTCAGGAGACCCCGGAGCGGTACACCGTCATCTCCGCCGACTGCCACGCCGGCGCCGACCTGCTGGACTACCGCCCCTACCTGGACTCCCGGTTCCACGAGGTGTTCGACGCCTGGGCCGCGACCTACGTCAACCCCTTCGCCGACCTCCAAGCCGCCGAGGCCGACCGCAACTGGGACTCCGACCGCCGGCTCGCCGAGCTGGAGCAGGACGGCATCGTCGCCGAGGTGGTGTTCCCCAACACCGTCCCGCCGTTCTACCCCAGCACCTCGCTGACGGCCGCCGTGCCGACGCCCGAGGAGTACCGGCTGCGCTGGGCCGGACTGCAGGCCCACAACCGCTGGATGGCCGACTTCTGCGCGCTGGCGCCCGGCCGCCGGGCCGGGACCTTCCAGGTACTGCTCAACGATGTGGACGCGGCCGCCGCCGAGGTGCGTCGCTGCCACGCCGCCGGGCTCACCGGCGGGGTGGTCCTGCCCGGCGTCCCGCCGGGGTCGCCGGTCCCGGAGCTGTATTCGACGGCGTACGACCCGCTGTGGGCGGTCTGCGCGGAGCTCGGCGTCCCGGTCAACCACCACGGCGGCTCGGCCGGACCGGTGCTCGGCGAGGAGCCGGCCGCCCGGGCGGTGTTCATGGTGGAGACCACCTGGTTCTCCCACCGGGCGCTGTGGCACCTGGTGTTCGGCGGCGCGTTCCGCCGGCACCCGGGGCTGCGGCTGGTCCTCACCGAGCAGGGCTCGGGGTGGATCCCGGGGGTGCTGGACATGCTGGACTACTACCACGGACGGCTGGTGGGGGCGGCGACCAGGGCCGCCACGGCCGAGTCCAAGTTCGGGACGGGGCTGGCCGAGGCGATGGGCGCGGGACCGCGCGCGGTCTGGGAGTCCAACTGCTTCGTCGGCGCGAGCTTCATGCGCGCGCACGAGGTTCCGCTGCGCGAGCGGATCGGCCTGGACAAGATCATGTGGGGCAGCGACTTCCCCCACGACGAGGGCACCTACCCCTACACCACCGAGGCCCTCCGCACTGCCTACGCGGGCCTCCCCTACCCCGAGGTCGCCGCCATGGTCGGCGCCAACGCCGCCCGCGTGTACGGTTTCGACCTCCCGACGCTGGACGCCCTGGCCGCCAAGACCGGCCCCCTGGTCGCCGAGGTCGCCCAACCCCTCCCCGCGCCCCCGCCGGGCGCCACCAGCCCGGCCTTCGCCAAGGGCGGATCCGTCAGAGTGTGGTGAGCGGAATCCCAGGGGCGCCCAGCCCGGGCGCCCCTGGGAGGACGAGCCGGGTTCAGGCCTGCGGGCTCGCCGGGAGCAGCACATCCAGGTCGAGGGTGAACACACGACCGTCGTCGAGAGTGATCGGCAGGCTGCCGGTCCCGTACTTCCGGGTCAGCGCCTGGCTGTATCCGGAGGCCTGGGGCCCGGTGTGCAGCACGACCTCGCGGGCGTACGGGTCCACGATCAGGTAGATCGGGATGCCGTAGCGACCGTACTTCTCCGTGCACTCGTCGTAGTCCTTGCGCACCGAAGGAGTCGAGACGACCTCGGCGATCAGCAGCACGTCCTCGAAGCTATAGCGCTGGGCCACCAGCCGGGCATCCTCCAGGAAGACAGCCAGGTCGGGGGCGGAGCTCTCCTCAGCTGGAAGGCTGATGTAGACCTGCGACGTCACCTTGGCCCGACGTCCCAGCGACAGTGCAGAGTAGTACTGGATGGACTTCAACGCGTCGGCGTGCTCCTGGCTTCGCGGGACCATGATCACTTTTCCGTCGGCCCCGAAGAACACCGCATAGCCCCGAGGGAACTCAACACGCTCAATCGGGTGCGCCGCCACCGACCCTCCTTCGGTCCGATCGCGACCAGCCTAGCCATCGGGCACCCTACGGACCGGTAACAACCTCTGTACAGGGGTTCTCTGCGGCTCTACGCTCCCGTTCATGCCGAACCTGCCCGATGCCGTGCTCTGGTCCGTGCCCGCCTTCGTCCTGCTCACCGTCGTGGAGATAGTGTCGTTCCTGGTCCATCCGGACGAGGACGAGCAGGGGTACACCGGGAAGGACACCGCCACCAGCCTGACCATGGGGCTGGGGAGCCTGGTGACCAACCTGGGGTGGAAGATCCCCGCATTCGCCCTGTACAACCTGGTGTACGCGCTGACGCCGCTGCGGGTGCCGGTGCTGTGGTGGACCACGGTGCCGCTGATGCTGCTCGGGCAGGACTTCTGCTACTACTGGTCGCACCGCAGCACGCACCGGGTGCGGCTGCTCTGGGCGCAGCACGTGGTGCACCACTCCAGCCGGCACTACAACCTGTCGACCGCGCTGCGGCAGCCCTGGACGGACCTGACCTTCGGGATCTTCTACCTGCCGCTGGTGCTGGTCGGGGTCTCCCCCGCCGCGGTGGCGTTCTGCTCCTCCGTCAACCTGGTGTACCAGTTCTGGATCCACACCGAGCGGATCGGCAAACTGCCCCGCCCGCTGGAGTCCGTGCTGAACACCCCCTCGCACCACCGGGTGCACCACGCCTCGCAGGGCGGCTACCTGGACCGCAACTTCGGCGGGATCCTGATCGTCTGGGACCGGCTGTTCGGCAGCTTCACCGCCGAGGGCGACCGGCCGGTCTACGGCCTGACCAAGAACATCAGCACCTTCAACCCGCTGCGGGTGGCCACCCACGAGTACGCCGCGATCGGCCGCGACCTGGCCGCCGCGCGCAACTGGCGCGAGCGCGCCGGGTACCTGTTCCGCGGCCCCGGCTGGCAGCCGGCCGACCTGACGGACCGGCAGTCCCCGGTCCCGGAACCCAAGGTCGCCGCGTGAGGCTGCGGGCGTACGCCGGGCTGTCCGTCGCCCACCTGGTGTTCATCCTGCTCGGCTGGGGCATCGCCCGGGACGTCAGCAAGCCGCTGCTGATGCTGCTGCTCGCCGCCGCCGTGGCCGCGGCGGCGCCCCGGCTGCTGCTGGGCGCGCTGCTGGCGTCCTGCGCCGGGGACACCTTCCTGATCTTCGGCGGGACCTGGTTCCTGCTGGGCATGGGCGGGTTCGCGGTGGCCCATGCCTGCTACGTCACCCGCTTCGTCCGCGGCGGCGCCCTGCGCGACCGCCGACGGCTGCTGCGTACGGCGGTGCCGTACGCGGTGGCCTGGGCCGTGCTGATCACCCTGCTCTGGCCGGACCTGGACGCCGGCCTTCGCATTCCGCTGGCCTGCTACAGCCTGCTGCTCACCGGCACCGCGGTGACCTCCGGCTGCGCCGGGCTGCGCACCGGCCTCGGCGGCGGGCTGTTCCTGCTGTCGGACTCGCTGATCGCCAGTGCGCTGGCGCACTGGCCGCAGCCGCCGGCGGCGGACTTCTGGGTGATGCTGACCTACCTCGTCGGTCAGTACCTGCTGGCGACCGGGATCGCCACCGCCTACAGCGCCAGGTCGACCACGACCGGGGCGTGGTCCGAGGTGCCCTTGCCCTTGCGGGCCTCGCGGTCGACGTAGGAGTCGCTGACCGCCTCCACGAAGGGCTTGTTGGCGTAAGTGAAGTCGATCCGCATGCCGTAGTTCTTGGGGAAGGCCAGCCCCCGGTAGTCCCAGAACGTGAAGGGGTGGTCGTACTTGAGCGCGCGCGGGAAGACGTCGGCCAGGCCGACGTCGCGCAGGTCGGCGAGGGCCTGCCGCTCCGGCGCGGTGACATGGGTGGCCCCCACGAACTTGGACATGTCCCAGACGTCCTGGTCGGTGGGCGCGACGTTGAAGTCGCCCAGCACCGCGAACGGACGCGGTCCCGCGGTGTCCTCGCGGACCGCGTCGCGCAGCGCCGCCAGCCACTGCAGCTTGTAGGCGTAGTGGGCGTGGTCCACCTCGCGGCCGTTGGGAACGTACACCGACCAGACCCGGACCGGGCCGCAGGTCGCGGCGATGGCCCGGGCCTCCTGCTCGGGCTCCGGCTCCAGCAGCGAGGGCTCGGCGTCGGCTGCGGGGTCGGCCAGGTAGCCCGGCTGGGCGGGCAGGCCGCGCACCACGTCCTCGATGCCCAGCTTGGACAGCACAGCCACGCCGTTCCAGCGGCCGGTGCCGTGCGCGGCGGCTTCGTAGCCGAGCTCGCGCACCGCCTCGTAGGGGAAGGCGTCGGCAGCGCACTTCAGCTCCTGCAGGCACAGCACGTCGGGCGCGGCCGAGCCCAGCCATTCGAGCAGCTTGGGCAGCCGGGCGTTGACCGAGTTGATGTTCCAGGTGGCGACGCGGACGGTCATCGGGAGCTCTGCTTCCTGGCGGTGGATCGGACGGGCGGTGGGCCATGGACAACCTACCGCCCGCCACTGACAGCGGCCCGCTACTGCGGTCCGACCGGCCACACCGCCGCCGCGGCACCGCCGCCGCGGCGCACCGGCTCGGCCGCGGCCTGCAGCCGTCCGTCCGGCAGCGCCTGGATCCCGGTCGCCGCGCCGATCTCCGCGGGCCTGGACGAGAACACCTCGCCGAGCCCGGTCAGCGCCGCCGCGTCCGGCGAGTCCAGGAACGCCTGCTCGACGTCGGAGACGGCGCCGTTGCGCTGGCTGGCCCGGGGCGCGGCGATGGCCTGCTCCAGCGACAGCCCCCGGTCGACATGGCCGAGCAGGGTCTGCAGCACCGTGGTGATGATGGTGGCGCCGCCGGGCGAGCCCAGCGCGAAGTCGAACCTGCCGTTCCTCAGCACGATCGTCGGCGACATGGACGAGCGCGGGCGCTTGCCCGCCGCGGGCAGGTTGGGGTCGGGCACGCCGGCCACCGGGGCGGCGAAGTCGAAGTCGGTCAGCTCGTTGTTGAGCAGGAAGCCGCGGCCCGGCACGGTCATCGCGCTGCCGCCGGTCTGCTCGATCGTCAGGGTGTAGGAGACCACGTTGCCCCAGCGGTCGGCGACCGTCAGATGGGTGGTGTTGGTGCCCTCGTAGGTGGTGGGCGCCGGGGTGCCGGCGGTGGAGCAGCCGCGCGCCGGGTGCCGGGGGTCGGCCGGGGCCAGCGGGCTGGTCAGGCTGGAGTCCGGCTTGATCAGGCAGGCGCGGGAGTCGGCGAACCGCTGCGACAGCAGGGCCCTGGTCGGTACGTCGACCTGGCTGGGGTCGCCCACCCAGCGGTTGCGGTCGGCGAAGGCGATCCGGCTGGCCTCCAGGTAGTCGTGCAGGTACTGGGTGGAGGAGGCGTCCTTGAGGTCGAAGTCCTGCAGGATGTTCAGCGCCTCGCCGACGGTGGTGCCGCCGCTCGACGAGGGCGCGATGGAGTAGACGTCCAGGCCCCGGTAGCCGACCTCGGTCGGCGCCTGCTGCTTGACCTGATAGGCCGCCAGGTCCGCCGTCGACAGCTTCCCTGGACGGGCGTTCCAGCCCGAGGCCGGGTCCACCTGCGGATGCTGCACCAGCGCGGTGATCTCCCGGCCGAGGTCGCCCCGGTAGAGCGCGGCGGTGCCCTGGCGCTCCAGCTCGCGGTAGGTGGCGGCGAGGTCGGGGTTGCGGAACACGCTGCCCACGGCCGGGGGCCTGCCGCCGGGCAGGAACAGCGCGCGGGTGGCCGGGAAGGCCGCGAAGCGGGTGGCGTTGTCGGCGGTCTGCTGGGCGAAGGTCGCGTCGACGACGAAGCCGTGGTCCGCGAGCTTCTCGGCCGGCTTGAGCGAGTCCGCGAAGGAGCGGGTGCCCCACAGCTGCAGCGCCCGGGCCCAGGTCTGCGCGCTGCCGGGGGTCCCCACCGACAGCCCGCTGCTGACGGCGTCGGCGAAGGCCAGCGGTTTGCCGTCGGAGCCGATGAAGAGGTTCTGGTCGGCGGTCCGCGGGGCGGTCTCCCGGCCGTCCAGGGTGCTGACCCGGTGGGTGCGGGCGTTGTAGTAGACGAAGTACCCGCCACCGCCGATCCCGGAGGAGTACGGCTCGGTGACGCCCAGCGCGGCGGCGGCCGCGACGGCCGCGTCCACGGCGTTGCCGCCGTTGCGGAGCACGGCGACGCCGATGTCGGTCGCCTCCGCGGACACGCTGGCGACCGCGCCGCCGTAACCGGCCGCCTCGGGCTGCTTCGCCGCGGGAGCGGCCGACGGCGCGGCGGCGGGCGACGGGACCGTGCCTGCCGTGGCGACCAGGGCCACGGCTAGGACCAGGGGTGATGCCAGTCGTAACGCCGAACTCATGCGAACCTCCGGTGAGGGTGAGAGCGCAGTGCGGTGACGGTGTACCGACCATTGCGTCACAGCGCACAGCGGTCGCACAAGAACTCCCACGAGTGACAGCGCCGGGTCGGTGCGGGCGCCCCGGAGGGCGTCGGTCATGATGGTGGGCGGCAGCCGGACGGTTGGCGGCGGCCGGATGGTGGGCGGCAGCCGGAGGGCGGTCGACAGCCGACAGCACTGAGGAGGGCGACGGCGATGGCGGTACTGGCGGGCGTCGGCTACTCCGGGCCCCCGGCCTGGACGCTGGGCCGGGTGTTCAGCGACTGGCAGGCCGAGCCGGTGGTGCTGGCCCTGGCGGTGCTCGGGACGGCCGGCTACCTCTACGGCGTCGCCCGGATCCGGCGCGGCGGCGGGTCCTGGTCCTTCGGCCGCGTCTTCGCCTATCTGCTGGGCATGGCGCTGTGGGTCTTCACCACCTGCTCCGGCGTGGGCGTCTACGAGAAGGTGCTGTTCACCGACCGCGCGGTGCAGTCCGTGCTGCTGCTGATGGTGGTGCCGCTGCTGCTGGCCATGGGCGCGCCGGTGACCGTGCTGGTCGAGGCCGCGCCGGAGCGCCGGCGCGAACGGCTGCGGGCCGCGATGCGCGGGCGGGCCGCCCAGGTGCTGATGTTCCCGCTGGTGTCGACGGTGCTGCTGATCGTGCCGCCGTGGCTGCTCTACTTCAGCCCCTGGTACCGGCTGTCACTGACCACCACCGGGTTCAACATCCTCTTCCATGTCGCCTTCGTGCTGTTCGGCCTCGCCTACTTCTGGCCACGGCTGCAGCTGGACCCGGTGGCCCGGCACTACCACCCGCTGCTCGGCATCACCATCACCGTCGCCGAGGTGATCTTCGACGCGGCGCTGGGCTTCGTCCTGGTGTTCGGCTCGAACCTGCTGCTGCCGCACTACTGGGAGACCCTGAACCGGCCCTGGGGCATGTCCGCGCGGACCGACCAGTCCTGGGGCGGCGCGGTGCTGTGGGGGCTCGGCGACATCGCCGGGGTGCCCTTCCTGGTGGCGCTGATCATCCGGGTGGTCCGCGAGGAGCGGGTCCGCACCGCCGAGGTGGACGCCCAGCTGGACCAGGAGGCCGAGATCCGGCAGCAGCGCCAGCGCACCGAAGGGGTGCTGGCCGAGCCGGAGGACATGATGCGGCCCTGGTGGCTGGACGACCCCAACCTGGCCCACCGCTACGGCAACCAGGGCCGGCAGGGCTGACTCCCCAGCACCGCCGCACCGCGGCACCATCGCACCGCGGCACCGACTACCGGCGGTTCTTCATGTACTTCTCGTAGTCGGCGACGACTTCCTCGGTGGAGCCGTCGGCCCGGATCACACCGCTCTCCAGCCAGATGGTGCGCTCGCAGGTGTCGCGGATCGAGTTGTTGTTGTGCGACACCAGGAACACCGTGCCGGCCGACTCCCGCAGCTCCTTGATCCGCTGCTCGCTGCGCCGCTGGAACGCGGCGTCCCCGGTCGACAGCGCCTCGTCGATCAGCAGCACGTCGTGGGTCTTGGCCGCGGCGATGGAGAACCGCAACCGGGAGGCCATGCCCGAGGAGTAGGTGCGCATCGGCAGCGAGACGAAGTCGCCGCGCTCGTTGATGCCGGAGAAGTCCACGATGCCCTGGTACTTGCCGCGGACGTCGGCGTGGGACATGCCCATCGCCAGGCAGCCCAGCACCACGTTGCGCTCACCGGTGAGGTCGTTCATCATCGCCGCGTTCACGCCCAGCAGCGACGGCTGGCCGTCGGTGTAGATGGCGCCCGACGCGGTCGGCAGCAGTCCGGCCACCGCCGACAGGGTGGTCGACTTGCCCGAGCCGTTGGAGCCGATCAGGCCGATGGCCTCGCCCTTGTAGGCGGTGAAGCTGATTCCCCGGACGGCGTGCACCTCGGAGATGGCCGGGGAGGACTTCCGGCGCACCATCCGGGACAGCGCCGAGGTGGCCGAACCGCGTCCGGCGCCGGTCCCGTAGATCTTGTAGACGATGTGCACCTGGTCCACGATCACCGTGGGGACTCGCCGGTCGGAGTCCTCAGCCACGGCCGTACTCCTCCTCGGCCTTCCAGAAGAAGACGTACCCCCCGATCCCGACCACCAGCGACCAGGCCAGCGACGACAGCCAGACGTGGTGCGGCAGGCTGGTCGAGGACACCGAGTCCATCAGCGCGTAGCGCATCAGGTTGTTGAAGATCAGCGCGGGATTGGCGTTGAGAATCGCGGCGATCCAGCCCGGGGCGTGCGCGGTGAAGGTGGTGACGCTCCAGAAGACTCCGGAGGTGTACATCCAGGTGCGCATCAGGAAGGGCATCAGCTGGGCCATGTCCGTGGTCTTGGCGCCGATCCGGGCCATGAACATCGCCAGTCCGGCGTTGAACACCGACTGCAGGAACAGGATCGGCAGGATCAGCAGCCAGCGCAGGGTGAACGGCTCGCCGGTGGCCAGCACGATCACACCGAGGACGCCCATCGAGAACAGCAGCTCCTGCAGCTGGATCACGGTGAAGGCGATCGGCAGACAGGCCCGCGGGAAGTGCAGCGCCCGGATCAGTCCCAGGTTGTCGGCGATCGAACGGGTGCCCGAAAGGACCGCTGACTGGGTGAACTGGAACACGAACACGCCGGTGCACAGGTACGCGATGAAGTTCGGGATGCCGCGGTTGGTCCCCAGCAGCAGGCCGAAGATCAGGTAGTACACGGCGGCGTTCAGCAGCGGCGTCGCCACCTGCCAGATCTGCCCCAGCCGCGCCGCCGTGTACGCCGCCGTCAGCCTGGCGGTGGCGAAGGCCACGATGAAGTGGCGCCGGGACCACAGCTGCCGGGTGTATTCGATGAGCGGGGGCCGCCGGCCGCTGACGGCCAGTCCGTAGCGCTCTGCCAGTGCGGCGCTGCTCAGCGCGGTGTCCTCGCGGACGTCGTACTCAGTCACACCCCGACATTCTCATGCGCCCGGGGGCTCGGCAGCACATAAGCAGCAACCGACACCAAATGGCGCAGTTCCCGCCATCGTACGTTCACCGGGGCTTCCCGAGCAGCCGTCCCACAGGCCTCAGAGGCCCCGTCGGACGCATCCGTCGCACCTGTCGGTCCGGCAGGTCCCCCGTCGGCCCGCCCCCACGTCACACCCGTCACCCTGGTCGCACCGTCAGATGACGGGGGGCCGCCCCAGCCTGGTCATCCGCCAGACCGTGCGCCAGCGGATCGGCCGGCGCGGACCGCAGGGGGTGCGCCAGCCCTCGGCGAAGCCGGCGAACCAGGCCCTGAGCGCCGGCCCCGAGGGGCGCCGGGCCAGCGTGAGCAGCAGCCAGACCCCGGTGTACACCGGCACCAGCAGCGCGGGCAGGTTGCGCCGCGCCAGCCAGACCCGGTTCCGAGCGATGTTGTGGTTGTAGACGGCGTGCCTGCTGGGCGGGGTCTTCGGGTGGTGCAGCAGGATGTCGGCCCGGTACTCGATGTCCCAGCCCGCGTCCAGCGCGCGCCAGGCCAGGTCGGTCTCCTCGTGCCCGTAGAAGAACTCGCCGGGCAGCTGGCCCGAGGTCGCGAACACCTCGCTGCGGACCGCGCTGGCGCCGCCGAGGAAGGTGGTGACCTTGGAGGACTGCATCGGGTCGGCGGCGCGCAGCCGGGGCACGTGCCGACGCTGGGTCTCCCCGCTCTCCGGGTCGGCGATCCGGAAGCTGACGATGCCCAGCCGGGGCTCTGCGGTGAAGGCGGCGCGGATCCGCTCGGCGTCCCCGTCCTGCGGCAGCAGCCCGTCGTCGTCGAGGAAGAGCACCACGTCGACGTCGGAGCCGTTGTGGCCGAAGGCCTCGATGCCGACATTGCGCCCGCCGGGGATCCCGAGGTTCTCCGCGGTCTCCACGCCGCGGACGCCTTCCGGCAGTTCGGGCAGGTCGGCGAGCGGGACCCCGTTGGCGACGACCACGGTCTGCACGGCGGGGCCGCGCTGGGCGGCGACCGAGTCCAGCAGCGCCTTGAGCTCGACCGGGCGGGTGCCCTGGGTGAGGACGACGGCGCCCAACCGCAGCGGGGCGCTCACTTCAGCCTGCTCGACAGCACGATGCTGACCAGGTGCAGAACGGTCTGGAGCATCGCGATCCCGGCCAGGACCGCGACCGCGAGGCGGGTGAAGAACAGGTCCCCCTGGGCGAAGTCGGCGATCCCGGCGGCCAGCAGCACCAGCGAGGCCTCGACGCCGCCGATCAGGCGGTGGAACTTCAGGGCGGCGACCAGCTTGCGGGCGGTGGCGACGCCGGCCGCGCGCGGCACGGCGGCGGAGTCCTTGACCGCGGTCAGGCCGCGGCGGATCCGGGCGACGTCCACCAGGTCGGTCTCGGCCTTGATCATGATCGCGCCGAGCGCGGCCAGGGTGCCGAGGAAGGCCCACATCCAGTTGACCGCGCCGACGTGCTTGAACAGGTCGGCGGCCCGCAGTCCGGCGCCGGTCAGCAGCGCGGCCTCGGACATGTAGTGGCCGACCCGGTCCAGGTAGACGCCGGTGGTCGAGGTCTGCCTGCGCCAGCGGGCCAGCTCGCCGTCGACGCAGTCCAGGCACAGGTAGGCCTGGATCAGCAGCGCGGCGAGGACCGCCCCGGTCAGGCCGGGGACCAGCAGCGCGGCGCCGCCGAGGATGCCGGTGAGCATCATCAGCCAGGTCAGCTGGTTGGGGCTGACCGGCGCATTGACCAGGTGCCGGGTGATCCTGGAGGAGATCTTGCGCATGTAGAGGCGGCCGGCCCAGTGCTCGTCGGAGCGGCGCTGGAGCATCCCCTCGGGGTGGGCGACGGCGCGGAACTCCGCCAGGGTCGGCTTGCCGCCCTTGCCGTCGTGCTCGCCGTGGTTACGCGGAGGTGCTGACGTGTTTGACATAGTCGGTGTACGCGTCCCGGATGGCAGTGGGGTCGAGGTCGAGGTGCTCCAGGATGGTGAAACGTCCTGGGCGCGTCTGCGGAGCGTAGTGCACCGCGGCGATGAACTCCTCGTCGGTGAAGCCGATCTGGTCGGCCGTCACCGGCAGGCTGTGGCGCGCCAGCACGGCCGCCATCTGCGCGCAGAGGTCCAGGTCGCCGCGCAGGTAGGTGGCGAAGGCGCCGCCGAGGCCGACCTGCTCGCCGTGCTGGGCGGAGCGGGTCGGGTACAGGATGTCCAGGGCGTGGCTGATCTCGTGGCAGCCGCCGCTGGCCGGACGGCTGCTGCCGGCCACGTTCATGGAGATGCCGGTGAGCACCAGCGCCTCGGCGAGCGCGCCGAGGAAGTCGTCGTCGCCGAGGCAGCCCGGGTGGCGCAGCATCATGTTGCCCGAGGTCCGGGACATCGCCGCGGCGAGGCCGTCCACGGCCTCGCCGGTCTCCCGGTAGGACAGCTCCCAGTCGGCGATGCAGGAGATGTTGGAGACCGCCTCGCCGATCCCGGCGGCCACGAAGCGCGGCGGGGCCTGCCGGATCACGTCCAGGTCCACGATGATGCCGATCGGGCTGGGCACCCCGTAGGAGCCCCGGCCCGCGTCGTTGTCCAGGGTGGAGACCGGGGAGCAGATTCCGTCGTGGGCCAGGTTGGTCGCCACGGCGACCATCGGCAGGCCGACCCGGGCGGCTGCGTACTTCGCCGCGTCGATGATCTTGCCGCCGCCGAGGCCGACCACGGCCTCGTAGTGGCCCGAGCGCATCTGGTCGGCCAGCCGCACGGCCGAGTCCAGGGTGCCGCCGGCCACCGGGAACCACTCGGCGCCGGGCAGCTGGTGTGCCAGCCGCTCGCGCAGCGCCGCGCCCGAGCCGCCGCTGACGGTGACCGCGAGCCGGCCGGAGGCCGAGATGCGCTGGTCGGCGAGGATCGAGCCGAGGTCGTTCAGGGCCCCGGCCCTGATGTCGACGACCAGCGGGGAGGGAACCAGTCGGGTCAGTACCGGCACGCGATCTCCCGTCCCTTGGCCAGGTCGTCGTGGTTGTCGATCTCGACCCAGGACACCTCGCCGATGGGCTGCACGTCGACCCGCTGCCCGCGGTCCACCATCTCCTGGTAGCCGTCCTCGTAGTACAGCTGCGGGTCCCGCTCGAAGGTGGCCTGCAGCGCCGAGGCCAGGTCGTCGGCGGCGTGCGGGTTGATCACGGTGAGGCCGATGTACTCGCCGGTGGCGTCGGCCGGCTCCATCAGCTTGGTGATCCGGCGCACCCCGGTGGCCGGGTCGACGACGACCTTCATCTCCTCGTCGGCCAGCTTCTTCACGGTGTCCAGCGCCAGCAGGACGCCGGGCGCGGTACCGGCGGCCGTCAGCCGCTCATTGGCGTCCAGCATGGTCCGCTGCACCGAGGCCGGGTGCACGGTGTCCCCGTTGGCCAGCAGCAGGCCCTCGCGGAACAGCTCGCGGGCGCACCACAGCGAGTAGGCGTTGTTCCACTCCTCGGCCTTGTCGTTGTCGACCAGGGTGAGGGTCAGGCCGTACTTCTGCTCCAGGGCGGCCTTGCGCTCGTACACGGCCTCGGCCTTGTAGCCGACCACGATGGCCACGTCCTTGATACCGACCTCGGCGAAGTTGCCCAGGGTCAGGTCGAGGATGGTCCGCTCGCCGTCCACCGGCACCAGGGCCTTGGGAAGGGTGTCGGTGTACGGGCGCAGACGGCGTCCGGCGCCTGCGGCCAGAACGAGGCCGATCATGGTGTCTCCGGTCCTAGATGATGTACGGGAGCCCGCCTGGAGGTGGACGTGCCGTTGCGATCGTAGGCGCTTCGGGGGATCCGGCCACAAACAGGGGGCGACGATCATCATCCCGGACGGCGGCACCGGGCTACAACCTTGGGGTATGTCGGGGACCTCGCCCGGCCGGTACGGCAGACTGTTCCGAAGCAATGGGCACGCCTGCCACGCCTGCCGCTCGACCCACGCCGAAAGGTCCTGCATTGTCGACCACTGAACCGACCACCCTGACCGCGACCGAGATCCTGCTGGAACTGGTCGACGAGCAGGGACGGACCATCGGGACAGCGGAGAAGCTCGCCGCCCACCAGGCCCCCGGGCAGCTGCACCGGGCCTTCTCCGTATTCCTGTTCGACACCGAGGGCCGGATGCTGCTCCAGCAGCGGGCCCTGGCGAAGTACCACTCGCCCGGTGTCTGGTCGAACACCTGCTGCGGGCACCCCTACCCCGGCGAGACCCCGTTCGCGGCCGCCGCGAGGCGCACCGCGGAGGAGCTCGGAGCGGCGCCGGTACGGCTGCAGCAGGCGGGCACGGTGACCTACAACCACCCGGACCGCACCACCGGGCTGGTCGAGAAGGAGTACAACCACCTCTTCGTCGGCATCTCCGCCCCCGAGCAGCGGCCGGACCCCGACGAGGTCGCGGCTGTGCGCCTGGTCACCCCGACGGAGCTGGCGGCCCTGCGGGCCGAGAAGCCCTTCTCGGTCTGGTTCGGCACCGTCCTGGACGCGGCCCTCCCGGCCGTCCGCGAGCTCCTGCCGGGGGCGGGCTGGTAGCGGGTCTACGCAGTTCTTCGACTGCGGACCGTAAACGGCTGGGCGCGCAGTTCCCCGCGCCCCTGAGGTGTTGCCACTGACCCACCGCGGGAAAGAGGCTCCTATCCAGGGGCGCGGGGCACTGCGCGCCCAGCCCGGCAGACGCCGCAGCCGAACTCAGTGGGTCAGCACCCGCAGGCTCCCGCCGACCCGGGCGAGATCGGCCGGCACCTGCCCCAGCACCTTCTCGCCGTCCACCGCGACCATCGGGACGACCGCCGAGCCGAGGAACGAGTTCAGCCCCGTGAGCAGGAAGTCGCCGAGCTCCCCCGACACGATCCGAAGGATCCCCGCGCCGCCCTTCGCGCCCTGGACGGTCACCTCCGCGCTGCGGCCCGCGCCCAGCGGCAGGTGGACCGTGACCGGGCCCTCGTTGTCGCTCTGGATGAGCACGGTGAGGTATCCGGTGTCCTCCGACCCGGCTACGGTCCGCCAGTAGGCGTCGGCGTTGCCGGTGACCACCTGCGGCCCGTCGAGCAGCGGACCGTCCGTCGGGCCCGCGCCGGTCCCGGCCAGTGCCTCCGCCAGCACCGTGCACGGCCGCAGCAGCTCGTCCAGTCGCGGAACCTCCCCGCCCAGCAGGTCCACCCGGTGCCCTGCCGCCATATGTCCGGTCAGCAGCTCCTGCACCCGGCGGTGCATGAACGCGCCGCCGTGCAGCACCAGGTGCGGGTGGTCCGCCAGCGCCTCGGCGGTGACGGACTCCAGGTCCACGATCCGGTAGTCCTGGCCCTCGGTGCGCATCCGCTCGTGGAAGGCCCGCAGCGCCCGCCCGCAGGCGGCCCCGCCGACCGGCTCGGCCGACCGGTCCGAGGGCGTCCAGGCGGACACCGCAGCGTACGGCGCGTACAGCGCCCAGGTCGGGCCGGCCACCTGACGCGCCGCCAGGAACTCCGCGCCGTGGACCTCGAAGAAGTCCGCGAGCATCCGGACCGTGCCGGCCTTGTCGGTCGGGCGGCCCTGGGCGTCGATCGGCGGGCAGTCCGGGTAGGGCGGAGTGTGCATGACGTCCATGTCCGCGCCCCAGCCCGAGGTGGCCACGCCGGTGTAGACGTTGATCCCGGTGGCGCCGGCCGCCAGCGCCAGCAGGCTCTGGTGGAAGCTGGTCGCACCGGCCGCGTACGCGCGGTCGTAGAGCTCCGAGAAGCCCCAGTTCTCCTCCAGGTTGGGCCCCGGGGCGCGCTTGGCGGCCAGTACGTAGCGGGCGTGCGAGTCGTGGTCGGTGGAGACCACGCCCATCCAGTTGGTGAAGCCGTAGTGGATGCCGTTCCAGCGCTCCGGGCGGACCCGGGAGAGCCAGCCGTCGAAGGAGTGGTCGTGCTCGGCCGGCGGGTTGAGGTTGACCAGCACCGGAACGCCCGGGGCCAGCGCCTCGGTCCAGCCGTGGTACGCCTCGGCCAGCAGGTCGGCGTGGTAGCGGCCCCAGTCGGCGCGGGCCAGCTGCTCCTGCACCGTGGACGCGTTGCGGCGCTCGCGCGGCGGCTCGACCTCGGCCCAGTCGCCGTAGCCGGTGCCGTGCGCCTGGTTGTACGCGTCCAGGCTGCCGTAGTACCCGCTCAGCCCGCTGCGGAAGAAGGCCAGGCCGGACGCGCTGTAGTCGTAGGACCAGAGCGGCAGGGCGCCGTCGGTGAACAGGCCCTCGTTGGCTATCTGCACCATCACCACCGGGCCGTCGGGGGCGATCGTGGCCTGCAGCACCTCCTTGCCGACGGCCCGCATCCAGTCGCCCACCCGGGCGGTGAAGTGCCCGCCCAGCGGGGCCGGCAGCGGCCAGCGCTCGACCCTGCCGTCCGGGCCCAGCCGCGACCCCGGCCACAGGTTGGGGTTGCCCTCGGCGTCGAGGATGGGCTCGACCTCGGGGTTGTGCGCCGGGCAGATCCAGTCCGGCAGGCCGCCGTAGTTGGTCTCGGCGTGGATGAACGGGCCCGGCTTGGCGATCACGCTCAGGCCCAGCTCGGAGCAGATCCGCAGATAGCCGAGCAGGTCCCGGTCCGGGCGGGTGGCGCCGGTGAAGTCCGGCAGCACGTCCGGCTCGGGCTGGTGGTGCCGCCAGGGGATGTAGCTGGTGACGACCCGGATGCCGGTCTCGTCACGAAGGCTCCGCAGCCGCTCCCGCCACACCGACGGGTTGTCCCGGTAGTACGGATAGTCGGCAGTGGCGAGCAGGCCGGGGGCGCCGTCGGTGTGGAGCACGCCGTCACGGAGCTCGATGCGCACAGGGGATCCTCTCAGGGGCGGGGATGCGGGGATGGATCGGTTGCGGCAGCACGAAGGCTGAGGCGGCGTCAGCCCTGGCGGTTGCGGCGGATGTTGTCGCGGAACCAGCGGCCGCTCTGCTTGACGGTGCGCTTCTGGGTCGGGTAGTCGACGTGGACGATGCCGAAGCGCTTGTCGTAGCCGTAGCCCCACTCGAAGTTGTCCATCAGCGACCAGGCGAAGTAGCCCCGGACGTCGGCGCCGGCGTCGCGGGCGGCGGCCACCGCCTCGATGTGCTCGGCGAAGTACGCGGTGCGGTCGGCGTCCTCGACCTCGCCGTCCTGGTCCGGACGGTCGTCGAAGGCCGCGCCGTTCTCGGTGACGTAGAGCGGGACGCCCGGGTAGTCGGCGCCGAGCCTGGTCAGCATGCCGGTCAGGCCGAAGGGGGTGATCTCCCAGTCCATCGCGGTGACCGGGTAGCCCTGCGGGACCACCCGGGTGAGCGCCACCCCGTCGGCGGCCTGCTCGCCCGAACCCTCGCCCGAGCTCTCGGCGGGACCCTCGGCGGACGCCTCGGCGTCCTCCTCCGGGCTGCCCGAGAAGTAGTGGGTGGTGTAGTAGTTGACGCCGAGGAAGTCCAACGGCTGGGCGATGACCGACAGATCCCCGTGCTGCACCGGCAGCCGCACCCCGCGCGCGGCCAGCTCGTCGACCACGTCGGTCGGGTAACTGCCCAGCACCAGCGGGTCGGTGTAGATCCTGGTGCCGAAGCCGTCGGCGCGCCGGGCGGCGGCGCGGTCGGCGTCGGCGTCGGTGGCCGGGAGCGCGTGGGTGGTGTTCAGGGTGATGCCCACCTGGATCGGCTCCGGCGCGGTCTCCCGCAGCCGCTGGGCGGCCAGTCCGTGGCCGAGCAGCAGGTGGTGCACGGCGGCCATGGAGTCGCCGAAGTCCTGCCGGCCCGGGGCGTGCCGGCCGGTGTCGTAGCCCAGCACCGCCGAGCACCAGGGCTCGTTGAGCGTGGTCCACCAGCGCACCCGGTCGCCGAGGCGGTTCATCGCGATCTCGGCGAAGTCGGCGAAGCGGTAGGCGGTGTCGCGGGCCGGCCAGCCGCCGGCGTCCTCCAGCTCCTGCGGCAGGTCCCAGTGGTAGAGCGTGACCCAGGGCAGCACGTCGCGTTCCAGCAGCCGGTCGACCAGGCGGTCGTAGAAGGCGATCCCGCGCTGGTTGACCGCCCCGCGGCCGCCCGGCTGGATCCGCGGCCAGGACAGCGAGAAGCGGTACGAGTCCACGCCGAGGCCGGCGATCAGGTCCACGTCCTCGGGCATCCGGTGGTAGTGGTCGCAGGCCACGTCTCCGTTGTCACCGTTGTGGACGGCGCCGGGCACGCGGCTGAAGGTGTCCCAGATCGAGGCGGTCCTGCCGTCCTCGGAGGCGGCGCCCTCGATCTGGTACGCGGAGGTGGCGACGCCCCACAGGAAGTCCACGGGGAAGCGGGAGCCCGCGTCGGAGCGCGGCTCGGGCGCGGACGCGGACGAGCGGTCGAGGCTGGTCGTCATGGTTCTCCAAGTCGGGGCGTGGTGGGTTACTGCAGCACAGCGAACGGGAGAGCGCTCTCTCGCACATGGGGAGTGTTGCGCCCGTCCTCCCCGACCGTCAAGAGCCCTATTGGAAGGCGTGCTTGTCTCCGAGAGGTGAAGCCAGGTCACATCCCTGCAACACCGCTGGCTTCGAGTCTTGACAGCAATCGCAGCCGGGGCCAAGCTCCGAGCAAGCGGAGAGCGCTCTCTCTGCTCGGTCGGCGAGTTAACTCTTTGTTGCCGGAACGTGATTGACGTGACGCAGATTACCCTGCTTGACTCCCCGACGAAACCGGTTACGGAACCGGTTCCCCACCGATCAATGACGAACGGAGGCGGACGTGCCGATCACCATCGCCGACGTGGCCAAGCACGCCGGGGTCAGCAAGACCACGGTCTCCCGGGTCCTCAACGGCAAGGGCGAGCTCAACGCGGCCACGGCCGCCCGGGTCCGCCAGGTGATCGCCGAGCTCGGCTACGTCCCCAGCGCAGGAGCGGTCGGCCTGGCCCGTGGACGGACCCAGGTCGTCGGCATGCTGGTGCCCTCGCTGACCTGGCCCTGGATCGGACAAGTGCTCCAGGGCGTGGTCGACGTCGTGGAGGCGGAGGGCTTCGGCCTGCTGCTGTTCACCTGCAACCGCGGCGAGGAGTCGCTGCGCCGCTTCGCCCAGCAGGTCTCGGCGAAATCCTTCGACGGACTCCTGGTGATAGAACCCGAGGGAACCCTCGACTACATCACCGAACTGCATGAGGCAGGCCTCCCGGTCGTCCTGATCGACGACCGCGGCCACCAGCCGCTGTTCCCCTCGGTCGCCACCACCGACCGCGCCGGGGGCGCCGCGGCCGCCCGCCACCTGCTGGAACTCGGCAGGCTGCGGCCGGTCGTGGTCACCGGTCCGGAGAGCTTCGGCTGCGTCCAGGACCGGCTGGCCGGATTCGCCGACGAGTACGCGGAGGCAGGCCACCCCCTGCCGCCCGAGCACGTCCTCCTCGGCGACTTCACCTTCGAGCAGGGCCGCAGCACGGTGAGCCGGCTGCTGTCCGACGGCGGCTCGTTCGACGCGGTGTTCGCCCAGAACGACCTCTCGGCCACCGGAGCGCTCCTCGCCCTGCGCGAGGCCGGACTGCGGGTCCCGCAGGACGTGTCCGTCGTCGGCTTCGACGACGTGGAGATGGCCTCCTACAGCGAACCGGCGCTGACCACCGTGCACCAACCGCTGCGCGAGATGGGCGACGCCGCCGCCCGGATGCTGCTCGCGCACTTCAAGGGCGCACCGCTGCCGACCGCGGCCGAGGTACTGCCCACCCACCTGATCGTCCGGGACTCCACCCGTCCCCGGATCTGACGCCGAACCGCACAACCACACAGCACCACCCTGAGCAGGCAGGACCGCCACCGGCGCCCTGTCGCAGTGAGCCACACCCTCAAACCGACATCTTCCGAAGTGGGGATCAATGCGCGTCAACCGCACCGCAACCGCACTCTTCGCCGGCGGCCTGGCGATAACCTGCCTCGCCGCGTGCAGCAGCAGCAACCCTGGGACCAAGAGCAACAACGGCTCCTCCGGCGGCGCCACCGTCCTGAAGATCGGCATGCCCGATGCGACGCTGACCGCCAACAACAACCCCTACCTCAACTCCTCGGCGGCAGCGGCCCTCGGCTACCGCTTCATGATCTACGAGCCCATGGCGATGCCCAACGACGCCAAGCCCGCCGACCCGGCCAAGCCGTGGCTCGCCACCAAGTGGGACTGGACCAACAACTACAAGACCGTCACCTTCACCCTGCGTGACGGCGTGAAGTTCTCCGACGGCTCCGCGATGACCGCCGACGACGTGGCCTACTCCTTCCAGATCCTGAAGGACAAGCCCGCCCTCAACTTCAACGCGCTGGACATCGCCAGCACCAGCGCCAGCGGCAGCACCGTCACCGTCAACTTCAACACCTCGCAGTTCGTCACCCAGGCCAAGGTGCTGAAGACCTTCGTGATCCAGAAGAAGCAGTGGTCCGCGATGGCGGACCCGACCACGGACGTGGTCTCCAACCCGATCGGCACCGGCCCGTACACGCTGAAGTCGATCAACACCCAGAACGCCATCCTGGACGCTCGGTCCAGCGGCTACTGGCAGGACGCGCCGGCGGTCAAGGAGCTGCAGTACACCTCGTACTCCGGCAACGACACCATGACCACCGCGCTGACCAGCGGCGCGGCCGAGTGGTCCTACGTGTTCATCCCCAACGCCAAGACCATCTACGCCGCCAAGGACCCGGCCCACAACCACCTGTTCTTCCCGCCGAACCTGAGCGCCGACGGCCTGTGGATCAACACCACCGTCAAGCCGTTCGACAACGCGGCGCTGCGCGGGGCGATGGCGATGGTCATCAACCGCGAGGACATCTTCAACCAGGGCGAGTCGGGCTACTTCAAGCCGCTGGTCAACAGCGTCACCGGGCTGCCCACCCCGGCCGGCAACTCGTTCATCGCCCCGCAGTACGCGGGCAAGACCGCCTCGGTGGACGTGGCCGGCGCCAAGGCCAAGCTCACCGCCGCCGGCTTCAAGTACAACGGCAGCACCCTGGTCGACCCCAGCGGCAAGCCGGTCACCATCACCCTGACCGACCCGGCCGGCTGGTCCGACTACCAGACCGACCTGAGCATCATCGCCGACAACTTCTCCCAGATCGGGATCAAGGCCACCATCGACAAGGCCGACGAGAACGCCTGGACCAAGGCCATCGGCGCCGGCAACTTCCAGGCGGCGATGCACTGGACGAACGGCGGCTCCACGCCGTACGACTTCTACGAGAACATCATGGACGGCGCCAACCTCAAGCCCATCGGCACCGACAGCCCCAACGGCAACTACGGCCGCTTCAACAGCCCGCAGGCCACGCAGGCCCTGAAGGACTACGCCAACGCCGCCGACGACGCCTCCCGCGCCAAGGCCCTCAGCACCATCGAGGACATCATGGTGCAGCAGACGCCGATGATCCCGACCTCGGCCGGCAACGTGGGCGCCGAGTACTCCACCAAGAACTGGACCGGCTGGCCGGACGACTCCAACGTGTACGCGGGCGGGCAGCCGACCATCCCCAACGCGCTGCAGGTCGTGCTCTCGCTGAAGCCGGCGAAGTAGCAGCCGCCCGACCACCCCGTCCCCCCGCAGATCGTCCCCCGCGCCCCGGTCCCGTCCCGTCTCCCCACGGGACGGGACCGGGGGCACCCGACCCACCACGAATGGATACCGGGATGACGCTGACTCATACGTCAGATCAGCCACCGGCGCCGCCGGACAACGACACCGTCCTCGAGGCCGACGGACTCACCAAGCACTTCCCCGTGCGCAGAGTGGGACGCCAGGCCATGACCCGTGCTCCACGGGTGGTCCACGCCGTCGACGACGTCACCCTGACGCTGCGCCGCGGCCGGGTCACCGCCCTGGTCGGCGAGTCGGGATCCGGGAAGTCCACCGTGGCCAGGCTGCTCGCGCAGCTGTACCCGCGCACCGGCGGCGACATCCGGCTGCACGGGACGTCGGTGACGGTACGCGGGGGCAGGCGCTTCCGGGCGTACAACCGCAAGGTCCAGATGATCTTCCAGGACCCGTTCGCCTCGCTGAACCCGGTCCACACCATCCGCTACCACCTGACCCGGGCGCTGCGGATC
The DNA here is from genome assembly GCF_000787775.1 of Streptacidiphilus carbonis. GTDB lineage: Bacteria > Actinomycetota > Actinomycetes > Streptomycetales > Streptomycetaceae > Streptacidiphilus > Streptacidiphilus carbonis. The sequence continues at coordinate 139,750 of NZ_BBPM01000003.1, forward strand.
CACGACAACGCCGGCAGCGGCTCGGTCGAGCTCCAGCAGGCGCTGGAGAATTTGCTGGAGCGGGTCCAGCTCACCCCGGCCACCCGCTACCTGGACAAGTTCCCGCACGAGCTGTCCGGCGGCCAGCGCCAGCGCGTGGCGATCGCCCGAGCCCTCGCGGCCGATCCCGAAGCCCTGCTCGCCGACGAGCCGGTCTCCATGCTGGACGTGTCGATCCGGCTCGGTGTGCTCAACCTGCTGCGCGACCTCAAGGAGCGGCTGCACCTGGCCATCCTCTACATCACCCATGACATCGCCTCGGCCCGCTACTTCGCGGACGACACCCTGGTGATGTACGCGGGGCGGATGGTGGAGGGCGGCGACAGCGAGACGGTCACCCAGAACCCCGCGCACCCCTACACCCAGCTGCTGATCCACTCGGCTCCGGACCCGGACCGCATCGTCGGTGAGGGCACCCCGGACGACACCGAGGACTCCTCGGGCGGCGAGCCGCCGAGCCTGATCGACCCCCCAGCCGGCTGCCGGTTCAACCCGCGCTGCCCGCACGCCATGGACATCTGCCGCACCGAGCTGCCGCCGCGGCTGCCGGTCGACGGCGACCCGGGGCACTGGGCCGCCTGCTGGCTGTTCGACGCCGAGCACGGTCCCGCCAAGGCCGAGGCCCCCGCGAAGGCCGAGGCACCGGCGAAGGCCGAGGCACCGGCGAAGGCCGAGGCACCGGCGAAGGCCGAGACCCCCGCGGAGGTGACCGAGTGAAGTACTTCCTGCAGCGGCTGGCGTTCTACGTCTTCACCGCCTGGGCCGCGATCACCATCAATTTCTTCATCCCCCGGCTGATACCCGGCGACCCGGTGATGGCCCTGATCAACAAGAACCGGGGCCAGATCGACTCGCACGCGATCGCCTCGCTCTACATCCTGTTCGGGCTGAACAAGCACCAGAGCCTCTGGCACCAGTACACCGCCTACCTGGCCAAACTGGCCCACGGCGACCTGGGCATCTCCTTCTCCAACTTCCCCACCCCGGTCTCCACCATCCTGGGCAACGCACTGCCCTGGACCATCGGCCTGGCCGGCGCGGCGACCGTCATCAGCTTCCTCATCGGCACCCTCCTGGGTGTGCTGTCCGGCTGGCTGCGCGGCTCCCGCCTGGATTTCCTGCTGCCGGTCACCACCTTCATCTCCTCGATCCCGGCGTTCTGGCTGGGCCTGCTGACGGTGGCCACGGTGATCGCGGTGGGCAGCAGCTTCCCGGTCTCCGGCGGCTACGACCCCGGGCTGATCCCGCACGCCGACACCACCTTCATCGGCAGCGCCATCGAGCACAGCTGGCTGCCGCTCGGGATGCTGGTGATCACCACCATGAGCGGCTGGATCCTCAGCATGCGCAACATGATGGTCACCGTCGGCTCGGAGGACTACATCACCGTCGCCCACGCCAAGGGGCTGTCGGACCGCCGGGTGATGTTCAGCTACGCGGCCCGCAACGCGCTGCTCCCCAATGTCTCCGGGTTCTCGCTGGCGATCGGCCAGATCCTGGGCTCCACGGTGCTGGTGGAGATCGTCTTCAACTACCCGGGCATCGGCTACGAGATGCTGCAGGCCGTCGGCTCCACCGACTACCCGCTGATGGAGGGCGTCTTCCTGTGCATCACCCTGGCGGTGCTGCTGGCCAACCTGCTGGCCGACATCGCCTATCTGATCCTCGACCCGCGCACCCGCAAGGAGGGCTGAGCGATGGCCACCGCCGCGTCCAATGTGACTGCCGTCGCCCCCACGGACCCCGGCGCGACCGCGCCGGACTCCTCCCGGTCCAAGCGCCGCCACCTGCGCTTCCTGTCCAGCCCCAAGGCCGCCGTCGGGGCCGGGCTGCTGCTGTTCTTCACCGTCCTGGCGATCGTCGGCCCCTACATCACGCCCTACGACCCGAGTGCGCGCAGCAACGACCTGCTGCAGGCGCCGTCCTGGCACCACTGGTTCGGCACCACCCACCTCGGCCAGGACATCTTCAGCCAGGTCGTCGACGGTACCCGCAGCGTGATGTACGTGGGCTTCCTGGCCGGCCTGGTCGCCAGCGTGCTGGCCGTGCTGATCGGGGTGACCTCCGGCTACCTCGGCGGATTCGCCTCCGACCTGCTGTCCGCGCTGACCAACGTCTTCCTGGTGATCCCGGCGCTGCTGCTGATCATCATCATCACCTCCAGCCTGCCCACCGGCGGCGAGACCGTGGTCGGCCTGGTGATCGGCTTCACCTCGTGGGCCTGGGGCGCCCGGGTGCTGCGCGCGCAGACCCTGTCGCTGCGCCGCCGCGACTTCATCGAGGCGGCCCGCGCCACCGGCGAGTCGACCTGGCGCATCGTCATCTTCGAACTGCTGCCCAACCTGAGCGCGGTGATCATCTCCGGCTTCATCGGAACGATGATCTACGCGGTGATGAGCGAGATCATCCTGGCCTTCATCGGCGTCCCCGGACTGGCCGACTGGAACTGGGGCACCGTCCTCTACTGGGCGCAGAGCCAGCAGGCGCTGGCCCAGGGCGCCTGGTGGTGGTTCGTGCCGGCCGGGCTCGCCATCGCCATCCTGGGCACCTCGCTGTCGCTGGTGAACTTCGGCATCGACGAGTTCGTCAACCCGCGGCTGCGCAACAACGGCGAGCGCGGGGCCAAGGGCGCCGACGGCCGCCCGGTGCGGATGCGGGTCGGCTTCACCCCGGTCGTCATCCCGATCCCGGACGAGGAGCCGGAGACCGCAGCCGGGTCCGGTACCGGCAGCGGCTCCGCCACCGGCACCTCCGGCCTGGTCGGATCCACCAGCACGAGTGAGGACGTAGCACAGTGAGCACCCAGACCCCGGGCTACAAGTCCCCCGGCCCGCGCACGCCCGCGGGCAAGGAGCCGGTCCTCGAGATCCAGAACCTGTGCGTCGACTACGGCCTGGGCAAGGAATCGGTCCAGGCGGTCCGCGACGTCAGCCTGACCCTGCACCGCGGCGAGGTGCTCGGCCTGGCCGGCGAGAGCGGCAGCGGAAAGTCCACCCTGGCCTACGGCCTGACCCGGCTGCTGCCCCCGCCCGGCGTGATCACCGGCGGCAAGGTCGTCTACCACCAGCCGGGCGGCGACCCGGTGGACGTGCTCCGGCTGAACGACGCCGGGCTGCGGCAGTTCCGCTGGGCCGAGACCTCGATCGTCTTCCAGGGCGCGATGAACTCGCTGAACCCGGTGCACACCGTCGCCTCCCAGCTGATGGACGTCATCGCGGCGCACGAACCGAGGATGAGCAAGTCGGCCCGGCTGGAGCGGGCCAAGGAACTGCTGAAGCTGGTCGGCATCTCCCCGGACCGGCTGGGCAGCTACCCGCACCAGCTGTCCGGCGGCATGCGCCAACGGGTGATGATCGGCATGGCGCTGGCGCTGGAGCCGCAGGTCGTCATCATGGACGAGCCGACGACCGCGCTGGATGTGGTGATGCAGCGTCAGATCCTGCGACAGCTGGTCGATCTGAGGGAGCGTCTGGGCTTCTCGGTGCTGTTCATCACCCATGACCTGTCGCTGCTGGTCGAGTTCTCGGACCGGATCGCCATCATGTACGGCGGCCGGATCGTGGAGGAGGCCCCGGCGGCCAAGCTGTACCGGGACTCGCTGCACCCCTACAGCCACGGCCTGCTCAACGCCTTCCCGCCGCTGCGCGGGGAGCGGCGGGAGCTCAGCGGCATCCCGGGCTCGCCGCCGGACCTGCGGTCGATGCCCACCGGCTGCGCGTTCCACCCGCGCTGCCCGAAGGCCTTCGACCCCTGCCGCACCGAGCTGCCGCCGCTGGCCGTCCCCGCGGACCGCGCCGACGGCGACCGCACGGTCGCCTGCTGGCTGCACCCCGGGGGCGGCTGACCGGGATCTGACGGATCGTCGGGGTGCGGGCTGTGCAGGGCTTGTCGCGCAGTTCCCAGCGCCCCTATGGGGCTGCAGCCGGACCACTGTGGGTCGGTTGCAGCCACCAGGGGTGGCGCGCCCAGCCGGCTACGGCCCGATCACCAGCTCCCTGACCTCGACCTCCTCGACCGGCAGCGTTACGACGACGTCGGCAGCCCCCCGCTGCTCCCGCAGCGACCTGCGCCGCAGTACCAGCGCGGCCGCCGCGAGCAGCACCGCCGCGCCCGCACCCAGCAGCGGTCCGACCGAGGTCAGCCGGGTGTACGAGGCCCCCACCGCGTACCCCGTCATCGACTCGGCGGTCGCCCAGAGCGCCCCCGCGGCCAGGCTGTACGGCGCGATCCTGCGGAACCTGAGCCCGGCCGCGCCGGCGAGGTGCGGCGCCAGCGTCCGTACCACCGGCATGAAGCGGCAGAGGAAGACCGCCGCCCCGCCGCGCCGGGCCAGCAGCCGGTAGGTCCGGGTCAGCATCCCCCTGGGGATCCGGCGGCCGACCGCGCCGGTGCCCAGCCGCGGTCCCAGCGCCCGTCCGGTCCGCTGCGCGAGCAGGTCCCCCACCAGCACCGCGGCCACCGCGGTAGCGATCACCAGCGGCAGCTGCACGGTGCCGGTCCGCGCCAGGAATCCCGAGATCAGCAGCGTGGTCAGGCTCGGCGCGAACGCGCTGAGCAGCAGCACCGACTCGGCCAGCACCACCGCCGCCACCGCCCCGTACACCGCCGGGGGCGGCAGCTGAACCAGCAGCTGCTGGATCCAGCTCATCGCGGGGCACCTCCGCCTGGGGCGGGCAGGCGAGCCGCCGCCACGCGGGCCGGGGGCACCCGTGCGGGCGGCTGCCGGCCCGGGCGCACGACCGACTGCCAGGCCGTTCGCAGTGATGCCCATCCGGTCTGCGCCGCCTCGACGAGGAACAGCCACCCGTCCGCGTCCCGCTGCGCCAGTACCCGCCGGTCGATGCTCGCCTGTTCCGTCAGTTCCGTCGTTTGCGTCGGTCCCGTCATACGCTCCATGGATCCAACGCTAGAAGGAGGCGGCGCTCGGGTGATCCGCCCAGAGGACCCGGCCTACCCCTAGGAATCTCAGGGTCCGAACGCACTCTGCTCTCCCTCTCGGGTACGACCCGGCGTACTGCGAATCGTGTGGGAAGCAGCTCACCGTGACCGTTGTTGCACCGGTGTGATGGTTGACCAGGAAGCAGTACAGCATCGAACCGACGTCGTGGTGATCGGCGCCGGGCAGGCCGGGCTGTCGGCCGCCTTCCATCTGCGCCGCCGCGGGTTCGAGCCAGGCAGGGGCTTCACCGTCCTGGACGCCGACCCGGCCCCCGGCGGGGCCTGGGCGCACCGGCCGCCGACCCTCACCATGGCCGCCGTGCACGGCTTCCACGAGCTGCCAGGCATGCCGCTGCCGCCCTTCGCCGAGCAGCGCCCGGCGCGCGAGGCGCTGCCGGAGTACTTCGCCGCCTACGAGCGCGCCCACGACCTGCCGGTGCTGCGCCCGGTCCGGGTCCACGCGGTACGTGAGGCCGGCGAAGGACGGCTGCTGGTGCAGTCGGACGCCGGGCAGTGGACCGCGCGGGCGCTGGTCAACGCGACCGGGACCTGGACCAGGCCGTTCATCCCGGCGGTCCCGGGCGCCGCCGACTTCCGCGGCCGGCAGCTGCACAGCTCGCACTACCTCGGCCCACAGGAGTTCGCAGGCCGGCGGGTGCTGGTGGTGGGCGGCGGGGCCTCGGCGATCCAGGTCCTGGCCGAGACGGCAGCCGTCGCCGACACCCTCTGGGTGACCAGGCGGCCGCCGGTCTTCCGCGAGGACCGGTTCACCCCGGAGCTGGGCCGCGCCGCCGTCGCCATGGTGGAGCGCCGGGTCCGCGCCGGCCTGCCGCCGGCCAGCGTGGTCTCGGTCACCGGGCTGCCGCCGTCGCCGGCGCTGCTCCGGGCCAGGGAGCTGGGCGCACTGAACCGGTTGCCGATGTTCGAGCGGCTCACCCCGGAGGGCGCGGTCTGGCCGGACGGCCGCACCGAACGCCTCGACGCCGTCGTCTGGGCCACCGGCTTCCGCCCCGAGGTGGGCCACCTGGCGCCGCTCAACCTGCGCTCCCCCGGCGGCGGCATCCGCCTGGACGGGACCAGGGCGGTCGCCGACGCCCGGATCCATCTGGTCGGCTACGGCTCCTCCGCCAGCACCGTCGGCGCCAACCGGGCCGGGCGGGCAGCAGCGGTCGCGGTGGACCGGTTCTTGCAGGATCGTGCGCGGTCACTCGTCTGATGTGTTCAACTCATGAATCCTGGCATCGCTATTGACGCTGCGTCACCTTGATGGCTTGATGTGAGGCACGTCGCAGCGGTCTTCCTGGCCGACAGGCCCTGAAGGGCGTCCGACCCAGCCGAGCCACCCCTCGGCGCCCCCTCGTGACGGCTTCCCACGGCACCTGGGGGCTCCGGGCTCGGCCCCGCCCCGGTGATCGACTGCGAAAAGCGCTGTGCCGAAGCCTGCTCGTAGCGGATCATCTCCTGCATGACTCTTCTGCATCAGGCCGGTCCGAGCGACGGGACGGCCGGTTCCGTCGAGCCCGCCGACCTGCTGCCGCTACGCATCAGCCTGGACGACGGGAACGGCCCCGGCGACGTCGTGGACGCCCTCGCCCTCGCCTCCTTCGCCACCGGCTCCCAGCCCTGGGCCAGGTCCGCCTCGATCAGTCCGGCCAGGCCGGACGCGACGCTGCTGCCGCCCGGAGCGCGGGTGATCCGCCGCAGCGAGGCGGACAACCGCACCGTGCTGCTGGCCGACGGCCCCGGCTGGACCCTCAAGGCGTCCTGGTGGCGGAACGGCGGCACGGTCAACGCGGACGTCACCGTCACCGCCACCGACGACGAACTCGCCAAGGAGGTCCTGGCCCAGGCCGTCGAGGGCGCGGAGGAGGAGAAGCCCACCGAGGAGGACGTCGTCGCCATGGGCTTCTGGCACCTCGCCGCCGGTCGCGGCCCGGTCCGGGCCCGGCGCAGGATCGAGGCCCCGGGCTGGGACGCGGTACGCGGGAACTACACCCGCAGCGTCGTCGACTCCTTCGACGGCCTGATGAGCCTTCAGCCCGACCAGGTGATGGGCCGGCTGCTGCTGATGCACGGCCCGCCCGGCACCGGCAAGACCACCGCGCTGCGGACCCTGGCCCGCGCCTGGCGGGAGTGGTGCTCGGTGGAATGCGTGCTCGACCCGGAGCGGCTGTTCTCCGACCCCGGCTACCTGATCGAGGTCGCGCTCGGCCCGCAGCGCCCCCACCACGGCGGCAGCGACGACGGCGCCGAGGAGCAGTGGCGCCTGCTGCTCCTGGAGGACTGCGACGAACTGATCCGCGGCGGCGCCAAACGCGCCGCCGGCCAGGCCCTCTCCCGACTGCTGAACCTGACGGACGGTCTGCTCGGCCAGGGCCGCAAGGTCCTGGTGGCGGTCACCACCAACGAGGACCTGGAACGCCTCCACCCCGCCGTGGTCCGCCCGGGCCGCTGCCTGGCCCGCATCGAGGTCGGTCCGCTCACCGAGGCCGAGGCCGGCGACTGGCTGTCCGCCGCCGCCCCGACCCCGTCGGGTGGCGCGACCCTCGCCGAGCTGTACGCCCTCCGCCAGGGCCCCGGCATCCTGCTGCCGACCCCCGCACCGGCGGGCGACGGGCTGTATCTGTAGCCCGTCTGCCTGGTGCATACTGCTCCCACCACTAGCACGCGTCGCGTGCCATTGAGGGGAGGGTGCCGCCGTGCGCACCAACGATGCCCAGATGCTCACACTCTTCGTCCTCGCCGACGGCCCGCTGCACGGGTACGGGATCAACACCGCCATCGAGAAACTGACAGGGGCCCGGCTCGGGCGCGGGAGCCTGTCGGGGGCGCTCGCCCGGCTTGAGGCCAAGGGGCTGATCGAGCGGATGGAGCTGCAGGGGCGTCAACTCCCCTTCCGGCTGACCCTGCTGGGACAGGAGACGCTGGAGCTGGAGCTCGCCTCCACCGCACGGGTGGCCGAGCAGCTCTTCGAGACGGCGGTGCCGGACCGGGTCGGCTACCAGGACCGGCTCGCCGCCACGGAGTTCGTCCAGTCCTATAAGCAACTGGCGGTGGAGGCGCTGGCGGTGCGTCCCGGCCAGGCCGTGCTCGATCTGGGCTGCGGTCCGGGGACCGACCTCGCCGCGCTGGCCGAGGCCGTGACGCCGTCCGGGGCGGTGTTCGGGATCGACTCCGGTGCCGAGATGCTCGACCGGGCCCGGGCCAGGACCACAGGGCTGCCCCAGGTGTCGCTGCAGCGCGGCGACATCCACGCGCTGCCGTACGCCGAGGGTAGCTTCGACCGGGCGCACACCGACCGGGTACTGCAGCATGTGGCCGATCCCGCCGGGGTGCTGGCCGAGGTGCGGCGGGTACTGCGACCCGGTGGGAGGCTGGTGATGGCCGAGCCGGACTGGGAGACGCTGGCGGTCGACCACCCCGAACTGCAGCTCTCCCGCGCCTACACCCGCCACATCGCCGAGCGGATCGTCCGCAACGGCGCGCTCGGACGGCAGTCGGCCCGGCTGGCCGTCGACGCCGGCTTCACCGTCTCGGCCGTGCTGCCCGTCGTCTCGGTCTTCCGGGACGTCCGGGAGGCCGACCAGGTGCTCGGTCTGCGGCGCAACACCGAACGCGCGGTGGCCGCGGGCTACTTCCGTCCCGACGAGGCCGAGCGCTGGCTGGCGCATCTCACCGAGGGGCCGTTCCTGGCCTCGGCCACGCTCTACCTCACCGTGGTGGACGTCCCCGCGGAGGCCGGCCCGTACAACGGATAGGCTCTGGGCCCGATCGGACCGGGCAGCGACAGCGGCAGCGGCAGCCGACGGCGGCAGAGGTGACGGGGAGTCAGATGCAGGAACAGGGCGGGACGGTCAGGTCCGGTGCGGCCCGGATCACGGCCCGGCGGGTGGGGGTGGACGCCGCCCGGGGCGGGGCGGAGATCCTGCGCGGGATATCGCTGACGGTCCTGCCCGGGCAGTTGCTGGCGCTGGCGGGGAGCAGCGGTGCGGGGAAGACCACGCTGCTCGAGGTCCTCGCCGGGGTACGCGCCCCCGACCGCGGCTCGGTCACCGCGGCGCCGGGAGCGCTGGGGTTCGTTCCGCAGGACGACATCATCCACCGGGATCTCCCGCTGGCCCGGACACTGGAGTACGCGGCACGGCTGCGGCTGCCGTCCGGGACCGGGAGCACCGAGGTGCGGGCCGCGGTCGACCGGGTGCTCGGCGCGCTGGGGCTGACCGAGCGGGCCGGGTTGCGAGTGGGACGGTTGAGCGGGGGCGAGCGCAAGCGTGCCAGCATCGCGGTCGAGTTGCTGACCCGGCCCGAGGTGCTGTTCCTGGACGAGCCGACGTCCGGTCTCGACCCCGCGACCGGCGCCGAACTCATCACCCTGCTGCGGGAGCTGAGCAGGCAGGGCACGGCGGTGGTGCTCACCACCCACACTCCGGCGGACCTGTCCGGCTGCGACAGCGTGGGCTTTCTGAGCCCGGACGGGCGCCTGGTCCACCTGGGCCCACCGGAGGGGCTCAGTACCCGCTTCGGCGTCGACACCGTCGAGGAGGTCTACGGGGCGGTCACGGAGAACACCGAGGACGCTGGGGACGCTGGGGACGCTGGGGACGCTGGGGACGCTGGGGACGCCGAGGATTACGTCGTCCAGGACCTGGCAGGGACCGGACCCGACCCGGCACCGGGCCCCGGCGGCCCGCGTCCGCTCGGCTCGTTCGGCCAGTGGGCGCTGCTCACCCGGCGCAGTGCGGACATCATGCTCCGCAACCGGCTGTCGGTCGCGGTGCTGGCCGGCTCGCCGGTGATGATCGTGGCGATGTTCGTGATGCTGTTCCGGACCGGGGCGTTCGACGCGTCCGACCCAAGTCCCGCCACCTCGGGGATGATCCTTTTCTGGATCGCCTTCGGAGCCTTCTTCTTCGGCCTCACCTACGGCCTGCTGCAGATCTGCACCGAGGTGGCCGTCGTCCGCCGGGAGCGGCTGACGGTGCTTCGGCTGGGTCCCTATGTGCTCTCGAAGGCGACCGTGCTCCTGCCGGTCCTGGCGGCGGCCGACGCGCTGCTGCTGGTCGTGCTGCGGGCGCTGGACCGGCTGCCGGCGGCCGGTTGGCCGGTCTACGGGTCGCTGTTCGCGACCACCGTGCTGGCCTCGGCCGCCGCGCTGGCCATGGGTCTGCTGGCGTCGGCGGCGGTGTCGGAGCCCGGGCAGGCGACGCTGATGCTGCCGCTGCTCTGCTTCCCGCAGGTGCTGTTCTCCGGCGCCTTCGTCCCGGTGCCGCAGATGGCGTGGCCCGGTCGGGCGTTGAGCTGGGCGATGACCAACCGCTGGGCGTTCGAGTCGCTGGGCAGCGGGATCGGCCTGGACGCGCTCTGGGCGCACGGCCGCTCCCCCCTCGGGCCACCGCTGCTGTCCTCCTACGGGGACACCTTCGGCGGACCGACCGCACGGGGCTGGGTCTGGCTGGCCGGCTTCACCGTGCTGTTCCTGGCCGGGGCCTGGGCGGTGCTGGCCCGGCGCTGCCCGCAGGCCCGGGCGGCAGGGACCCGGGCCGGGGTCCGCGGGCCGGAGGTCAGCAGCGCAGCCGCGGGCTGAGCTGTTCGTCCCCCACTCGCCGGTCCCGGTAGGAATCGGCCAGGAAGCCGAGGAAGGCGTCCACGTCGGCCTGGTTGGAGGAGAGGCCCAGCGAGACCCGGACCGCGCCACCGGAGGGCAGTCCGAGCCGGGACAGGTAGTCGTCGATGGTGCCGGTGGTCCGCCGGACCGCACCGGCCAGCAGCCGGCGCGGGATGCCGAAGGCGCCCTCCCCCGCACCGGGGTTGCAGAAGCAGCCGGTCCGCAGCGAGATGCCGCGGGCGCTGCTCTCCCTGCTGACGATCCGTTCGTCCACCACGGCACCGTCCGGGGCCAGCACATTGAGGGTGACGCTGCCGCCCCGGCGCTCGGTGGTCTCCGGGCCGTAGAGGCGGACCATCGGCGCCCCGTTGCCGTGGCGCAGCGCGCGCAGGCCCTCGAGGAGTCCCGCCGTCAGCCCCATGACGTGCTCGTGGATCGCGTCGATGCCGATGCCCCGGACGTGGGCCAGCCCGGTCGCCACGTCCGGGATGCTGAGGAAGTTGAGGGTGCCGTCCTCGAACGCGGTCTCGTCGTCGGTCATCCGGTGCCACTCCCCCTGGGCGCTGACGACCTGGATGGTGCCGCCGGAGAACCAGGGCCGGCGCAGCCCGGCCAGCGCCCCGCGCCGGGCGACCAGGCAGCCGATGCCGGTCGGGTAGCCGAAGACCTTGTACCAGCTGACGGTCACGAAGTCGGGGCGCACCCGGCTCAGGTCCAACGCATTGCTGGGAAGGTAGGCGGCCGCGTCCAACAGGACGTCGTAGCCCCGCTGCTGGGCTGCCGCGATCCACTCCAGCGGGTGCTGGACACCGGTGAAGTTGCTCTGCGCGGGATAGGCCAGCAGACCGGGGCGGCGGCGTGAGCGCGGGCTGAGGCTCCGCAGCAGGGCCTCCTCCGAGATCCGCAACTCCGGCCCGTCGAAAGGCACATAAACGGTCCGCGCGCCCTTGGCGCGGGCGAACTCCCGTAGGCCGTTGACCGAGTTGTGGTTGTCCAGCGGCAGCACCAGCCGGCTCCCCCGGCCGAACCGGTAGGCCTCGCCGACGACCCGGCAGGCGCCGCTGGCGTTGGCGGTGAAGACCGCCGCGTACTCCTCCGGATCGGCGTTGAGGTGCCGCAGCACGGCCGCGCGGGTCTCGGCGACCAGCCGGTCGGAGGCGGCGGCGGTGGGGTTCTCCGAGTGCGGGTTGCCGAAGCAGTCGCCGGTTATCCGCGCGGCGTGGGCGGTGAGTTGCGACTCCGCCGGCAGCCCGGCCCCGGTGTGGTCCAGGTAGACATGGCCCTTGCGGTCGAGATAGCCGTACTCCTCGGCGCGCAGCCGCGCGAAGGAGGATCCGGATGCGGGGACGGATGCTGGCACGGATGCGACGGACATGGTTCCTCCTGCGGCGGGAACGACTACCGCATTATCCGCCCGCACTCTCGAACGCCCGTCCGGCATCCGTGGCCACCGGACCGCTGCGGAACAGCCCGGTACTGGCCGCCGTGTCCGAGGCGGGGAGAGCGAACCAGGCGTAGCGCTGCAGGTAGTCGAGACCGGCGAGCATCTTCGTGGAGGCGGTGACGAAGGCGGCCTGCTGCGGGCCGGTCGGGTAACTGCTGGTGCCGCCGGAGAAGTTGATGAGCGCGTACTCGGTGAGCCAGATCGGCAGGTGGTAGCGGTCGTGGACGGCCTGGAGGTAGCCGCGCAGCTGGGCGACGGCGTCCGTGGTGGTGAAGTCGCCGCCGTACCAGTGCAGGGCGATGAAGTCGACCCGGTAGCCCTTGGCCTTGGCCCCGCTCATGAACCGGTCCAGCCAGCCCCCGGCGGTGTCGCCGCCGTAGGCGACGGCGGGGCTGCCCAACACCTTCCCGGTGGCCTCCAGCTGCGGCCAGAACTGCAGTGCCTGATCGACCGTCATATGGGACTGGGCGGACATGTCGGGCTCGTTGAAGCCCAGCAGGTAGGGACCGGCGCTCTTCGCCTGTGCCAGCGCGGTCGCGGTGACCGATCCGGATCCCCAGATCATCGGCACGAAGCCGACACCGGTCGGGGTGGTGATGCCCGAGTGGGTGGTGGACCAGGTGTAGTACCAACTGGCCCCGGACTGGGTGAGCGCGCTGTTCACGCCGCTGAAGCTCCAGGCGCTGACCCCCTTCTTGGACGAACTCGCCGGGACGACCGGCGCCTGGACGGCGGGGGCCTTCGATGCACCGGGCGCGGCGCTGCGCGATGCGCTCGCGCTGTTGGAGGCGGTGCGGCTGTGCGTCGCCGCGGGAGACGGCGGGGCTGACGGCGTGGTCGGTGACGGTACGTCAGGCGCGGTCGCCGCCGCGGCGGACCGGTCGGCGGCAACCGGCCCGGTGTCCGCGGCCGGGCCAGTGCCCAGGCCCGCCACCAGCAGCGCGGCGACCGCGACGCCTGCGACCCCGGTGGCGGCGGCCGAGACCGCGAACACCCGTCCGTGCAGCAGCGCCCGGCCGCCCTTCGATGCCGCGCGGTGCCCGCGGCGTAGCGCCGCGGTGTGCGGCAGAGCGCTCTGCGCATTCTGCGCGCCCCGCGCGCCCCAGTCGGCCAGCGCCGGCGGCACCGGGAGCAGCGGCAGCCCGCCCAGCAACTGCCCGACCGGGAACAGCGACCGGCTCTGCCCGTCGCACACCGCGCAGTCACGGATGTGCCGGGCCAGGCGCTTGCGCCAGAGCGCTCCCGGCGTACCGTCCCAGGTCCGGGTCAGCTCGTACAGACCCGGGCAGCCCGGCTCGGCCCGGAGCGCGCGGACGATGGTCCGCGCCGTCTGCATCTGCTCCTTCATCCGCTGGACCCGGACCGAGGTGTGCCGCGCCGACAGCCCCAGCGCCTCGGCCAGTTCGGACCGGCCGATCTCGCCGGTCTCCTCCAGCCACCACAGCGCGAGCAGCGCCCGGTCGTCCTCGTCCAGCCAGCGGGTCGCCTCGGCGACCTCGCGGCGCTGGTCGGTCAGGCCGAGCCTGAGCACGGTGAGCGCGGTGAAGTCCGAGGCCGGGTCGGGTATCTCCTCGGCCGTGTCCAGACCCGCCTGGCGGCTCCGGGAACTGCTGCGCTCCCGCTCCCGGTCGCGGACCTGGCGCACCGCGATGGCGACCAGCCAGGACCGGTACGCCTCGGGTTCGCGCAACTCGCCCAGCCCGCGGACGACCCGCAGAAGGGTCTCCTGGACCACGTCGTCGGTGTCCGGATGCCCGTCCAGGGCTCGGCCGACGATGTTGTAGACCAGCGGCAGCGACTCGGCCACCAGCAGGTCCAGGGCCCGGGCGTCGCCCCCGCGGGCGGCCAGCACCGTGCCCGCGCTCGCCGCGCCGGTCCTCCTGCTCCGTCCGCCTGAGGTCGTCCCGCCTGAGGTCATCTCGTTCCGTGTCCCTTCGCCCGGTGTGCGGCGCCCCGCTGTACAGGAGACGGGGTGAGCCGCCGCGGACAACGGAAACCTACGGGATTTCTGTTGTCCTGTGGGACCTCGCCCGTCTCCGATACATGGGAACCAGAGGACGTAGTTCCGGAACGTGGATGCGGTGGAAGTGGTGGGCGGCGCTGGCCGCCACCGGAGTGGCGGTGCTCGCCGTGGTCATCAGCACCACATCCGCGCAGTCGGGGCCGGCTCCGACCACCGTGGCGGTGGCGCAGCCGTCCGTCCCGGGGGCGGACGCCGCTCCGTCCCCGTCCCTGTCCGCGGCCCCCCCCCGCATCCCTGTCCCCCCGCGCCGCCGCCTCGCCGACCCACCCCTCCGCCGGCGCCCCGGCCTCGACCGCCCGTCCCGCCGCCACCGCTGCTGCTGCCTCCCGGACGCGGACCGCCTCCGTACCCGCGTCGCCCGCAGCTGCCGGCCACCGCAGCGTCACCTTCGTCAACGCCGTCTCGCAGACGATCTGGGTGGCGGCCGGTCAGCAGACCGCGCAGCCCGCGCTGAGTACCACCGGCTGGGTGCTGAAGCCGGGTCAGTCGCTGACCGTCTCCGTCCCCGACCACTGGAACGGCCGTTTCTGGGGCCGCACCGGGTGCTCCTTCAACGCCGCCGGATCCGGCCACTGCCAGACCGGGGACTGCGACGGCAGGTTCCAGTGCCCCGGCTACGGCTCCATCCCGGCGACGCTGGCCGAGTTCAACCTCAACGCCTGGAGCGGGCTGGACTTCTACGACGTCAGCATGGTCGACGGATCCAATCTGCCGATGTGGATCAACCAGGTCGGCGGCAGCTCCAAGGACGCGATCAGCGCCGACGGCTGCTCGGCCGCCGGCTGCACCAAGCCCGTGGTCTGCCCCGCCCCGCTGCAGATCCACGCCGGCGGGGCGGTGGTCGGCTGCGAATCGCCGTGCGGGGTGTTCGGGACGGACCAGTACTGCTGCCGGGGCCAGTGGGCGGCACGCTCGGCCTGCGACCCCACCAAGTGGCCGGTGGACTACGCGGCCGACTTCAAGCGGGCCGAGCCGTTCGCCTACTCCTACTGCGACGACGACGCCACCAGCACCTTCACGGCGACCGGGGAGGCCGGTTACCGGATCACCTTCGGCCTGTCGCCGTAGGGCTGCCGCTTCTTGGAAGAGCCCAGGTGATATAAGACCTTCTTGGGTCGGCGCCGAAACAATCGTCATTGTCTTATCGATCCGCGGAGGTAATGCTGGTGGCATGACCTCTGAGCAGATCCCCTCCCTCGCACCGGACGAGTTCGCGCCGGAGACCGCCTACCTCAACACCGCCTCGATGGGCCTGCTGCCCGCCCGTACCCGCTCCGCGCTGGTCGCGGACCTCGCGGAGTGGGCGGCCGGTCGCGCCAACCCGGTGGCGTACGACGCCCCCGTCGGCGACTCCCGGGCCTCCTTCGCGCGGCTGGTCGGGGTGCGGCCCGAGCAGGTGGCGATCGGCGCACAGGTCTCGTCGCTGGTCGCGCTGGTCGCGGCGGCGCTGCCGGCCGGGGCCGAAGTGCTGCTGGGCCAGGGCGACTTCACCTCGCTGACCCAGCCGTTCCACGGCCGCGGCGACCTCGCCGTCCGAGCGGTCCCGCTGGAGAAGCTGGCCGCCTCGGTCGGCCCGGCGACGGCGCTGGTCGCCGTCAGCGCCGTGCAGTCGGCGGACGGCCGGGTCGCCGACCTCGGCGAGCTCCGGACCGCGACCGCCGCGCAGGGAGCCCGGCTGCTGGTGGACGCCACCCAGGCGGCGGGCTGGCTGCCGATCCGCGGCGACCAGGTCGACTACCTGGTCTGCGGCGCCTACAAATGGCTGCTGGCACCGCGCGGCAGCGCCTTCCTCGCGGTGTCCCCCGAGGCTGCTGCCACGCTGCGCCCGATCGCCCCCGGCTGGTACGCGGGCGAGGACCCCTGGGCGGACTGCTACGACACGGTCCACCTCGCCGCGAGCGCCCGGCGCTTCGACGTCGCCCCGGCCTGGCACTCCTTCGCGGGAACGGCCCCCTCCCTCGCCCTGATCGAGGAGCTCGGCCCGGCCCGGATCGGCGCCCACAACCTGGCTCTCGCCGCACGCTTCCGGGCCGGCCTCGCCGAGCTCGGCCACTGCCCGGTCCCCGGCGAGTCCGCCATCGTCTCCACCCCCGGCCTCGGCACCGCCGCCGCCGAACTGGCCCGCGCCGGAGTGGTCATGTCCAACCGCGCCGGCAACCTCCGCGCCGCCTTCCACCTCTACACCACCTCGGCGGACGTCGACCGCGCCCTCGACGCGCTCTCGTCGCTCGGCCCGCGGGACTGAGGGGCCGTCGCGGCGAGGCCGTCGCCGGCGGTCAGCGCCTGCGGTCAGCGCCGGGAGGTCAGTCCCCGCTGGGCCGGGAGCCGGACGACGCCCGGACCTCCTCGGAGGGTGTCGGCGAGGGCGGCGGCCGATGTGCCCAGGCCGGTCGGGCGGAGGGCGGCCGCCGCCGGGAGAACGACGGGAGCGCCCGCGTGGCGCAGCAGGGTGGCCTCGTCGTAGCGGTGGCAGCCGCGGTGCCAGTTGAGGATGCCGGCCATCCAGTCCTTCAGCTCGGCGGCGTAGCCGTCCAGGGTGCTCCTGGCCTCCCGGGAGAGGTCGAAGTCCTGGTAGAGGGTGGGCAGTTCCAGCTCCACGATGTGCTGGAACTGCTCCATCCTGGCCGTCATCAGGTCGTTGACGACCAGGACCGCCGCCTCCTGGTCGCACCCCAGGAAGTTCTCGACGACCAGCACCGCGTTGTGGATCTCGCCCTCGAACCGGATCTCCTTCTGGTACGAGAAGACATCGTTGAGCAGGCAGGCGAAGTCGGCGGCCGAGTTCTCCATGGCGCGCACCGGACGGCTGCGGTAGACCTCGGGCGGAACGGTTCTGCCGTGCGAGATCCTGGACAGGCTCATGGTCAGGTCCGAGCCGAAGGTCCTGCGGCGCATCTCGACGTAGTCGACCGGGTCGGGGATGCGGTTCAGCCGTCGGTTGTCCAGCTCCCACAGCCAACTGTCCGTCATGGACTCGACGGTGTGCCGGAACCGGCGCCGGGACGACGGTTCCATCGGCCCGGCGGTGCGGATCCACAGGTCGGCCAGTCCGCGCTCCAGCGGGTTGGCCGGCGGAGGCGTGGCTGCGCCCGGCTCCAGCGGCATGAACAGCGCCAGCCGCTCGGTGCAGGCCCTGGCGGCGGCTCCGCCGTCGGTGCTGCGGCCGAACAGGACCGGGTAGAGGTCGTCGCCGTAGGTGCCCCAGCTCAGCCAGTCGCTGGTGAGGTCGAGCTGCTCCCTGGTGGCGTCGGGGTGGATCCCGGCGGCGCAGAGCGCGAGGTCGTAGCCCCGCATCTGCTCCTCGGTCCAGACGCCGGTGCCGGTCAACCCCATCCTGGCCGCCCACTCCAGGGTGTGCGCCCGGGAGGCGTTCAGGTGCGGGCTCATCCGCAGCTCGTAGGGCATGGTGATGTCCGGCACCGGGAGGTGCCCGACCGGCCGGTGCGGGACGTTGCCGTGCTGCCGCAGTCGGCGCGGCAGCGACTGCGCGAGCGAGCCGAGCAGCCGGGCCGCCGAGGTGCCGATCCCCAGCGGGCCGGCCAGCAGCAGGGCGGCCGTGTCGTCGGTGGCCGCGGCTGCCGCGTCGGTCACGCTGCCCGGGTCCGCCGCCCGTTCGGCCGCGGCCTCGGCGTGGCCGTTCATGTAGCGGCTGGAGCGCAGGTGCCACTCGTGCCCGCCGGACTGCCAGTCCTGCAGGCCCTTCACATACCGCCCGACGCCCAGGCAGGCCTGCGGGTCGATGCCGGAGGCCAGCAGCAGCGGCGGCACCTCGGCGAGCGCGGTGTGCTCGAACTGCTGCAGCCGCGAGGTCAGCAGGTCGTTGGTGGCCTCCGCCGCCGCCTGGGTGCTGCAGCCCAGGAACTTCTCCAGCACCAGCACGCAGTTGGCGAGCTCGCCCTCCTGCTCCACCTCGCGCTGGTACGAGAAGAGGTCGTTGCGCAGGTGCACCCCGTCCGCGAAGGTGTCCTTCAGCACCTGCATCGGCCGCGCCGCCGCGATCCGCGCCGGCACTTCGGCGCAGACGGCGTGCTCCACCAGATCCGCCGACCAGGGCGCGCCGCCGACCTTGCGCCGCATCTCGATGTACTCGACCGGGTTGGACAGCCGGCCCTCGTTGATGTTGCCGAGCTCCCAGAGCGACTCCTCCAGCAGCGCCCGGGTGCTCTCGCGGAACCGCTCGCACCAGTCGGCCGACATCGAGGGCACCGTCCGCGCCCAGAGGTCGGCCAGCCCCGCCTCGACGGCGTTGGCCGGCCGCGGGCCCTCCCCCTCGGCGTCCCTGCTCCGCGCCTCCGTGAACTGCGGCAGCCGGTCCAGGTAGGCCTTGGCCCCGGCCATGTCCCCGGTTCGCTTGAAGATGTCCAGGAAGTGGTCGTCGAAGAAGAAGACCCAGACGTACCAGTCCGTCACCAGCGCCAGCTCCTCCGCCGAGCAGTCCGGATGGGTGTAGGCGCAGAGGAGGGCGTAGTCATGGGCGTCGAAGGTGGCCTCGTCCCAGATCCCCGATCCCTCGATCATCACCATCTCGCGCGCCCACGCCTTGGAGTGCTCGCGGGCGCTCGCCAGGTGCGGGTTGAGCCGTGCCGGGTACGGCATGTAGAAGTCGGGGAGGATGAAGGGCTGATCCATGCGGGCCGGGCCTTTCGTCGAGCGGTCCCAACGAGGTGGTCTCGCTCCTCACGCTAGATCGCGCACACCTCGCGCGGCCCCGGGTCCGGGACGGCTCGCCCGATCAGGTGAAATCCCCGCTCCGCCGTTTTGGGACCGGTTGCCCCGTGTCTCCCGGCCGTATGTGAAAAGGTGCTCCCAGGATCCAGGGAGCGCCTACACACACGCCCCCGCCTCGAACCTCCATTCGACCCGATCGGCACGCCAGACGATGACCAGCAGCACCACCGAACCGGACGCCGCCCCCGCCGGAGACGCCCCGGCACCCCAGCACGCCGCGACCCGGCAGCGCGGCCGGGCCCGGAGGATCGCTGTGCTGGTCCGGCCCGCGTTCGCGGTCTACGCCGTGACGACCGCCGTGCACCTGCTGGTGCTGTCGGCGATGATCCCGGCCGGCGGTCCGAGTCTGCAGAACCGGCTGACCACCTGGGACGGCGGCTTCTACCTGGACATCGCCACCCACGGCTACCCGCACGGCTACAGCTACGACCCGTCCGGCAAGCTCACCGGCAACACCCTGGCGTTCTTCCCGCTCTACCCGATGCTGGTCCGGGCCGTGCACGAGGTAACCCGCCTCAGCGTCCCCGTGTCGGGCATCGTCACCGCCAACCTGGCCCTGATCGCCGCGCTGATCGTGACACTGCTGCTCTTCTGCCGGCTGTACGGGCGGCGCACAGCGGTCATCGCCATCACCCTGCTGGCCGGGGCGCAGCCGATGTCCCTGGTGTTCCTGATGTCCTACAGCGAGTCGCTGTTCCTGGCGCTGGCCGCCGGGATGCTGCTGGCCGCGCACCGCAGGGCCTGGCTCACCGCCGGCCTGCTCGCCCTGCTGGTCGGCCTGACCCGGCCGGCCGCCGTGGCCGCGGTCGCGGCGCTCGGCGTGGCGGTGCTGCTGCACCTGGTGCGCGAGCGCAGGCTCAGCCGGCGCCCGCTCGTCGGCCTGCTGCTGGGCTGCGCCGGGACCCCGCTCTACCTGCTCTGGGTGGCCCTGCGGGTCGGCCACGCCGACGCCTGGTTCCGGATCCAGGGCGCCGGCTGGGGCACCCAGTGGGACAACGGCCGCGCCATCCGGGACTTCCTGGTGCACACCCTGTCCAGCGGTGACGGCTGGGTCGCGGTCAGCACCGCCGTCCTGCTGATCGCCCTGGTCTGCGCCACCCTGGTCACCTGGCAGCGCGGCAGCTGGCCCCCGCTGGTCGTCTACGGCACCAGCATCGTCGTCCTGACCCTCTGCCAGAGCAACTACTACCACTCGAAGCTCCGCCTGCTGCTCCCCGCCCTGGTATTCCTGGTCCCGCTGGCCCGCTCCCTCGCCCGGAGCCGCACCCGCACCGCCGTCCTCGCCCTCGCCGCGGCCACCCTCTTCGGCTGCTGGTACGGCGCGTACATGATCACCGTCTGGACCTACGCGATCTGACCGGCGCCGGGTCAGTTGGTCGCGACCCAGGTGACCCGGCGGGGGTGGCCCTGGGGCATGGCGATGCCGATGGCGCCCGCGTCGGCGAGGGCGCACAGGGCCTGCTCGGTGGCCTGCCGGCCGTAGGGCTTGAAGCGGCACAGATCGGTGGCGGTCGGCTGGAAGACCACGCCGGCGCTGAGGTAGCTGCGGATCGACTTCAGGACGTCCGCCTGGATCTCTGCGGTGCTGCTCATGGACACCACCGTAAGCCGGGGCCAGGCGTCGCGCCTGGTCAGCGGTGTGCACCAGCCACGCTCTAGCCGGTCTGACCGCCGGCCGAGGGCCAGGAGCCACCGGGGACGGACTCCTTCGAGGGCCAGTCGTCGGGGCCGCCGAGCCGCCATTCGACGATCGTGGGGTCCAGTTCGAACCACTCGGTGAGGCCGGCCATGTCCAGCAGCTTCTCGACGTCGGCCCGGCTCTCGGCGAGGGCCACCACATTGTGGCCGAGCTGGACCCTTCGGCCGGTGCCGTCGGGCCCGGTCTCCGGGGGGAGGACGATGACGATGGGGTCGGGATTCTCCATGGATCAAGGCTGCGCGACCGAGGCACCCTCCGCACCTGGGAAGATCCACCAGTGCGCCGGGCGGGTCGGCTCAAGCCACCAGCGTCCGCTTCTCACGGAGCACGCAGAACTCATTGCCCTCGGGGTCCGCCAGCACGGTCCAGGACTCCGTTCCGAGCTGGCCGACGTCCACCCGTCTGGCCCCCAGCGCCAGGATGCGGGCGATCTCCGCCTCCCGCTCCCCCGGCCCCGGGTTCAGGTCGAGGTGCAGCCGGTTCTTCACGGTCTTGCCCTCGGCCGCAGGCATGAAGCAGATCCCCGTCGGGGCGTCCACGGCCGGCCCGACCACCACCTCGCGCTCCCGCTCGGAGAGGATCTGCCAGTCCAGCACCTGCGCCCAGAAGCGGGCCAGCCCGGGCAGGTCGACGGCGTCGACGACGATGTGGTGCAGCGAGACGGTCATGGGGACAGTGTGCCGCCCCGACGCCGCCCGCGGTCCACCGTTCGGTTGACGGCCGGGTTCCATCGTTCGCTGCTCATGGGACGGGGGCCGGGGCGAGCAGGCTGGGGACATGGACATTCAGGGAACATCGAGAGAACGCCGCGCCTATCTGCTCGCGGGAGTCGGCTCGGCCGTGGTGCTGAGCGCTCTCTGGGTGGTGCTGCTGCTCACCCGGACCGTGCCGGATTCGGCGCTCGCCGGAATCGCCGTCTCGATCGGCATCAGCGCGCTCCTCGCCGCTGCCATCGCCAAATCACGTATCCACTGCGGACATTGACGCATGATCCGCTCAACGGCCGCGCCACTGCGGCCCGGAGCGAACCGGCCACCCCTGCAGGGCGGTGACGCTGCGTAGTTGTTCGAGATGCGGGTGTGAGCGGGTGCTGCCACGGTGGGAAACGCACCTGCCCCATGCAGGTGCTGTGCATCCGAGACCATGCAGGAGACATCCCATGTCGAAGGTCAAGAACCGCGAACGCAAGCAGCAGAAGACTCTCGCCACCGCCGCCCAGCCCGGGCAGTACGCCCAGGACCCGGCGATGGAGAACACCGAGCAGATGCTGATGCCGTCCGTGTCACAGCCGGTGTCGCGGAAGAAGGAGAAGCGCTACGGCCACAACTGACCGTTCGCGGTGACCTGTGAGGTGCGTGCCCGGTTCGCCGGGCACGCACCTTCGTCGTGGCTCACGCGTCGGGCGTCACAGGTCGCGTCGGTGCACCACGGTCAGCGCGATCGCCACGGCGACCAGCGGCCAGACCGCGTAGACGGTCCAGGAGCCGGCGACGGTGGCCAGGTGGTAGCCGGGTAGCCCGGGCGGAAGGGACTGCGGGCCGGTCTCCTTCAGCCGCTGCCAGGCGCGCAGCAGCAGCGAGTGGCTGAGGTCGGCCTCCCAGCGGTGGTTGTCGGTGAGCAGGTTGGGCAGCAGCAGCAGGAGCACGATCACCGTCACCATCGTGGTCGCGCTGTGCCGGATCAGTGCGCCGAGCCCCATCCCGACCAGCGCGCTCACCGGTGCCAGCAGTGCCGAGACCACGATCACGTGCACTGCGCCGGGTTGGCTGATCGAGACCCCGGCGTGCCGTCCGGACAGGATGGCCTGGGTGATCCAGAAGGACGCGAACGCGACGACGAAGCCGTAGGCCGTCATCACCGCCGAGACCACGGCGATCTTGGCGGCCAGCAGCGAGCGCCGCGCGGGCACCGCCGCGATGCTCACCCGGATCAGTCCGGTGGAGTACTCCCCGGTGACATTGATGGCGCCGATGCAGCCGGCGGCGAGCAGCAGGCAGATGCCGGCGTTGTTGGTGAAGGCGTCGCTGAGGGACCCGTAGGGCACGAACCCGTCCCGCACGTCCTGGGAGTAGTTGGCCCAGTAGGTGTAGTCGGCGAGCGCGCCGTTGGCGTTCATGGCGATCAGGGCCAGTCCGCTCAGTCCGATGGCCCACCAGTTCGACCGCAGGGTCCACAGTTTGAGCCACTCGGCGGCGAGCAGGTCGCGGAACCGGGCCCGCGGCTCGTCGGCGGCGGGGGCGGGGGCGGTGGCGCGGCGGGCGGCTGCGAGTGCGGTCATCGGGGGTCTCCGGCGAGGTATTCGACGCTGTCGGCGGTGAGTTCCATGAACGCCTCCTCCAGCGAGGCGGTACGGGTGGCCAGTTGGTGGAGCAGGACCCGGTGGTCGAAGGCGAGTTCGCCGATCCGGGCGGCGTCCACCCCGGTGACCGAGAGGCTGCCGTCGCTGTCGGGTCGCACCGCGGCGCCCTCGGCCGTGAGCAGGTCGGTGAGCCGGCCCGGGTCGGGGGTCCGGACGGTGACGTTCAGCCCGGTGCCGCGGGCGGCGAAGTCGGTCAGCGGCTCCTCGGCGATCAACTCGCCGCGGCCGATGACCACCAGCTGGTCGGCGGTGTTCTCCATCTCGCGCATCATGTGGCTGGAGACCAGTACGGTGCGGCCCTCGGCCGCCAGCCGACGGAACAGGCCGCGCACCCAGAGCACGCCCTCCGGGTCCAGGCCGTTGAGCGGTTCGTCGAAGAGCAGCACCGGCGGGTCGCCGAGCAGCGCGGCGGCGATGCCCAGGCGCTGCTTCATGCCGAGGGAGAACCCGCCGAT
This sequence comes from Streptacidiphilus carbonis, assembly GCF_000787775.1. GTDB lineage: Bacteria > Actinomycetota > Actinomycetes > Streptomycetales > Streptomycetaceae > Streptacidiphilus > Streptacidiphilus carbonis. The sequence goes on from NZ_BBPM01000003.1 coordinate 163,040, forward strand.
CCGGCGCCGCGCCGCGTCGGACAGGCCGACCTCGCCCAGGACCTCCTCGACCCGGCCGGACGGGATGGCGTTGCTGCGGGCCAGCACCGCGAGGTGGGCCCGGGCGCTGCGGCCGCCGTGGACGTCGGCGGCGTCCAGCAGTCCGCCGATGTGCCGCAGTCCGCGCGGGCGGTCCCGGAACGGGTGCCCCTGGACGGTAACGCTGCCGCTGGTGGGCCGGTTCAGGCCGAGGATCATGCGCAGGGTGGTGGACTTTCCCGCGCCGTTGGGGCCCAGGAATCCGGTGACCTGGCCGGGGCGGACGGTGAAGGTGAGGTTGTTGACGGCGGTCGTGCGGCCGTAGCGCTTCGTCAGTTCATTGACTTCGATCACGGGGGCAACGCTGCCCGGTCGGACCGGTGCCGGGCATCGGACCGGCGTCGGCATTCCCGCGGGCGGCATCGGCCCGCGGCTGTACAACCCTGGTCCGATGACCGGGGCGGACGGCCGCGGATAGCATCGGCCCATGCCGCCGACTCCGCCCCTCCCCCTGCTCAAGCGCGTCCCACCGGGCGCATGGACGGCCCTCGCCTGGTGCGCGGCCACCGCTTACACGATCACCGTGCTGTTCCGGCTGCCCGGTGAGGGGCCGTTCTATCCCCGCGGCTACTCCCCGCTGTGGCGACCGGTCGGGAACCAGCTGGACCTCGCCGTCGCCGCCGTCCTGGCCGCGGCCGGCTGCGTCCTGCTGCGCCGTCGGCCGATGACGGCGTTCGCGCTGCTGCTCCTCGGATCGGTGGCCGGGGCGATGGTGCAGAACTCCTCGGGGATCAACTTCCTGCAGTTCCTGCCCGTTGACGTCGCGCTGTGCTTCATCGCGGCCGGCGGGACGCGACGCAGGTCGGCCACCGCCGCCGCGCTGGCGGTCGGCGTGCTGGTGGCCTATGCGGGCACCCGGCTGATGCTCGACTTCGTCGTCGGCACCTCGGTGATGCTGGCCGCCGCACTGACCGTGGTCGTGGCCTGGCTGATCGGCGATTCGTCGCGGCAGAACCACGAGCACACGGAGGCGCTGCGGGCTCAGGCGGCGGCCCAGGCGGTCACGGCCGAGCGGCTGCGGATCTCGCGGGAGCTGCACGACATGGTCGCCCACAGCATCGGCATCATCGCGCTGCAGGCGGGGGCGGCGGGACGGGTGATGGAGACCCAGCCGGCGGCAGCGCGGGAGGCGCTGGGCGCCATCGAGGGCGCCGGACGGGAGACGCTGTCCGGTCTGCGGCGGCTGCTCGGCGCCCTGCGGGAGAGCGAACCGGCCTCCGCCGAACAGGACTCGCGGCTGCGACCGACCCCGGGGCTGGCCGATCTGGACCGGCTGGCGGAGTCGACCACGGCCGCCGGGGTCCGCGTCGAGCTGGAGTGGCACGGCGAACGGCGGGCGCTGCCACTGGACATCGAACTGTCGGCCTACCGCATCGTCCAGGAGTCGATCACCAATGTGGTGCGCCACGCGGGGACGGGTTCCTGCCGGGTGACCATCGACCACGGCCCCGAGGAGCTGTCCATCGAGGTCCTTGACCACGGCCCCGGGGGCGGCGGGACCGGCGCCTCCGGCGCCGGGTACGGGTTGGTGGGTATGCGCGAGCGCACCGCGCTGCTGCACGGCGACTTCCGCGCCGGGCCCCGCCCCGGCGGAGGCTTCCGCGTGGCGGCCCGACTGCCGGTGCCGGCGGAGGTCCGATGACGGTCAAGGTGGTCCTCGCCGACGACCAGCCGCTGGTACGGGCCGCGCTGCGCATGGTCATCACCGACGCCCCGGACCTCGAGGTGGTCGGCGAGGCCGGGACCGGGGCGGAGGCGGTCGCCCTGGTCGAGGAGGTCGGCCCGGACGTGGTGGTGATGGACATCCGGATGCCGGGGATGGACGGGATCGAGGCCACCCGACTGGTCACCGGCGGCTCCGGCGCGACCCGGGTCGTGGTGCTGACCACCTTCGACGACGACGACTACGTGTACGGGGCGCTGCGGGCCGGGGCCTCCGGCTTCCTGGTCAAGGACATGGCGCTGGAGGACATCCTCGCCGCGGTCCGGGTGGTGGCGGCCGGCGACGGCCTGATCGCGCCGAGCGTCACCCGCCGGCTGATCGAGGAGTTCGCCGGCCGCCCGGACCCGTCCGCTCCGGCGCGGACCCGTCCGGCGCGCGGACCCGAGGGGATCACCGAGCGGGAGCGCGAGGTACTGACCCTGGTCGGACGCGGCCTGTCGAACACCGAGATCGCCGCCGAACTGGTCATCAGCATCGCCACCGTGAAGACCTACCTCACCCGGCTGCTGGCCAAGCTCGACGCCCGCGACCGGGTCCAACTGGTCATCATCGCCTACGAGGCCGGCCTGGTGGCGCCTCAGCCCTGACGTGCGTACTCCTCGCGTGAGATCGCCAGTACCCGGACCGGTCGACCGTGGGCCGGGACGGCGGTGAGGCGCTGCTGACGCAGGCCCAGCTTCTCCATGACGTGGCGTGAGGGCTCGTTGTCCACATGGCAGATGCTGACGACCCGCTCCAGACCGGCGTCCTCGAAGCCGAAGCGCAGCACCTCCCGCGCCGCCTCGGTGGCGATGCCGCGGCCCCAGTGGCGGCGGAGCAGCCGCCAGCCGATCTCCACGGCGGGCATGACCTCGGGCAGGAAGCGGGGGACGTTCAGGCCGACCCATCCGGTGAGCTCACCGGTCTCCGCGAGTTCCACCGGGAACAGGCCGAAGCCCTGCTCGGCCCACCTCTCCCGGAAACTGGCGAGCGCCGCCGCGCTCTGCTCGCGGTCGAGGACCTTTCCCTCTCCGATGTAGCGCATGACCTCCGGGTCGGAGTTCAACTCCACCAGCGTCTCCAGGTCCTCGTCCCGCCAGCCACGCAGGACCAGCCGCTCGGTCCGCAACACGACCTCGGCCATCGCACCCACCCCGTTCCTTGATCCGTCGACCTCCGGAGGCTAACCCGGAGGCGGGTCTGAGCAGGAAGAATCTGACGCCTCAACAGATCGCTTCGTGATTCTTTTGTGACTCGGCTGACACTCGGCCCGTGACCCGGCATACTGGACGGCATGTCAGCTAGCGCTGATCGCTCGGCCCCGCCGCATCCCCCGTCGGCGGGGCCGACGCATTTCTCCCAGGATGCCGGGCAGCGCACGCGTGTGGCGCCCCGCACCGGGCGTTGACGGGGCGCCACCTGCAGCATGTCATGTACGCGCACGAATAGGCCAGAGGCCTGGGCTGTCGGACCTTCTGTTACAGAATTTCGTTTCATAGATGAGTCTCATGCATGCCCTGCCAGGTTCCGGAACCGGGCATCTTGCGCAATGCATTGACAGCACTCTGTCAAGGAGGCTTTGCTCTGTTTCAATTGGGTTCCAGGAATAGTTTCATTTTGTTTCAGGAACGCTGAGGAACTGAGGAAGGAGCATCGTGTCCCGCATCAGGTTCATCCCGGCCTCGCTGGCCGCGGCGGCGCTGGTCTCGGGCTCGGTCGTGGGGCTGGGCGCGGCCCATGCCGCGACCGCGGCCGGGACCGCCGTGTCGGTCTGGGAGACCACCGCCGACCAGAGCAAGCTGCTGGCACCGCAGACCGGCGCGACGTTCGCCGCCGGCGGCGGCTCGGCCAGTCAGACGATCACGGTCAACCCGGCCACCACGTACCAGTCCATGACCGGGTTCGGGGCCTCGCTGACCGACTCCTCGGCCTGGCTGATCGCCAACTCCCCGCAGCGCAACACCATCATGTCCAAGCTGTTCGACCCGGCCCAGGGCATCGGCCTGGACTTCCTGCGCCAGCCGATCGGGGCCTCGGACTTCGCCCGCTCGCTCTACAGCTACGACGACGTGCCCGCAGGGCAGACCGACACCGGCCTGTCGCAGTTCTCCACCGCCCATGACAACGCCTACATCCTGCCGCTGCTGCAGCAGGCCCTGCAGCTCAACCCGTCGACCACGGTGATGGCCACCCCGTGGAGCCCGCCCGGCTGGATGAAGACCAGCGGGTCGATGATCGGCGGCACCCTCAACACCGCCGACTACCAGGCCTACGCCAACTACCTGGTGAAGTTCCTGCAGGCCTACCAGGCGGCCGGGGTCCCGGTCTCGCTGATCACCCCGCAGAACGAGCCCGAGTACTCGCCGTCCAACTACCCCGGCTCCACCTTCACGGCGAGCGCCGAGGCGACACTGATCGCCGACTACCTCGGACCGGCGATCAAGGCCGCCGGTCTCAGCACCGGAATCCTGGCCTACGACCACAACTGGGACGACACCACCTTCCCGTCGACGATCCTGGGCAACTCGGCGGCCGCCCAGTACACCGCCGGGGTGGCCTGGCACTGCTACGGCGGCAATCCGAGCGCGCAGACCACCGTGCACAACTCCTACCCCACCAAGGACACGTACTTCACCGAGTGCTCCGGCAGCCAGTCGGCCAACACCGCCAACACCTTCTCCGACTCGCTGGACTGGCAGACCGAGAACCTGATCATCGGCGCCACCCGAAACTGGGCCAAGTCCGTGGTCACCTGGAACATGGCGCTCGACCCGAGCGGCGGCCCGTCGATGAACTGCACCACCTGCACCGGGGTGGTCACCGTCAACAACAGCACGGGCGGTGCGGCCTACAACGCCGAGTACTACGTCCTGGGCCAGGCCAGCAAGTTCGTCAAGCCGGGCGCGGTGCGGTTGGACTCCAACACCTTCGGCAGCGGCAATGTGGAGGACGTAGCCTTCCGCAACCCCGACGGGTCGACCGCGCTGGTGGTGCTGAACTCCGACACCGCCAACGCCCACACCTTCAACGTCTCGGAGAACGGGCAGTCCTTCAGCTACACCCTGCCGGCCAAGGCCGTGGCCACCTTCACCTGGCCGCCGCTGACCAGCGGCGGCGGCGGAACCATCAACTCCAGTGCCTGGTACCAGGTGGTGAGCACCAACAGCGGCAAGTGCGTGGACGCCACCGGCGGCGGCACCGCGAACGGCACCGCCGTCCAGCAGTGGACCTGCGGCAGCGGCAACACCAACCAGGAGTGGCAGTTCCAGCCCACCGACAGCGGCTACTACAAGGTGGTCACCCGCAACGCCACCAGCGAGGCCTGGGACGTGACCGGGGGCTCCGGCGCGACCGGTGACGGCGTCCCGATCCAGCTCTGGTCCTACGGCGGCGGCACCAACCAGCAGTGGAAGCCGGTCCAGCAGGCGGACGGCAGCTACACCTTCAGCCCCCGCAGCGCCACCGGTGAATGCCTCGACGTCACCGGCGTCTCCACCGCCGACGGCACCCGCCTCCAGCAGTGGACCTGCACCGGCGGGGCCGCCCAGAGCTTCAGCCTCACCGCCATGGGCTGACCGACACCGGCCGCCTTCGCCCGCGCCCCCCACTCGCGGGCGGAGGCGGCCTTCGGTGTCACGCCTCCGGCGCTAAGGTCGGGGTATGCGAATCTCGGTCTCGTCGGACATGGACGAGGGTGTGGCCCGGCTGGTGGTGGCGGAGTTGGAGCGGCGGGGGCACTCCGTGGTCCGGCACGGTGCGCTGTGTGCCGACGAGCGGGACGACTGGGCGTACTGCAGCGAGGCGGCGGCGCGGGATGTGGCCGGGGGCCGGGCCGAGCAGGCGGTGGTGTGCTGCTGGACCGGGACGGGGGCCTCGATCGCCGCGAACAAGGTGTCCGGCGTGCGGGCGGCGCTGTGCACCGACTCCTACACCGCTCGCGGCGCCCGGCGTTGGAACGATGCCAACGTCCTGGCCCTGAGCCTGCGGCTGACCTCGGCGCCGCTGCTCACCGAGATCCTGGACGCCTGGTTCGAGAGCGAACCCAGCCAGGAGCCCGACGACCAGGACAACATCCGCCGTCTCGGCCGCCTTGAAGGGGAAGCTTCCGAACCGCCGATGTCCTAGTGGCGGCGTCTGCGTGGCTTGTCGCGCAGTTCCCCGCGCCCCTGATGGTGCAACGTGCCCGCAGCGGTCCAGTTGCAGAACGTAAGGGGCGCGGGGAACTGCGCGACAAGCCGGCTGCGGTCCGCAGCCGAAATTTCGCCGGAGACCCCTTACCCCTCCTTGGCCGTCAGCTGCGCGGCGAGGTCGGGGACGTACTGCTGCTCGTCGCGCGGGGGCCGCTGGTAGCCGCGGGACGGCGGGCGCTTGGGGAACCTGATGGGCTCGGTCGGGATCTCGTGGTACGGGACCGCGGCGAGCAGGTGCGCGATCATGTTGATCCGCGCGCTGCGCTTGTCGTCGCTCTCGACCACGTTCCAGCGGGCCTCGGGGATGTCGGTGTGGACGAACATCTCGTCCTTCGCGCGGGAGTAGTCCTCCCAGCGGGTGATCGACTCCAGGTCCATCGGGGAGAGCTTCCAGCGGCGCATCGGGTCGTCGCGCCGGGCCCGGAAGCGGCGCTCCTGTTCCTCCAGGCTGACCGAGAACCAGTACTTGAGCAGGTGCACACCGTCCTCGACCAGCCCGCGCTCGAAGATCGGGCACTGGTGCAGAAAGCGGTGGTACTCGTCCGCGGTGCAGAAGTTCATCACCCTTTCGACCCCGGCGCGGTTGTACCAGCTGCGGTCGAACAGGACGATCTCCCCGGCCGCCGGCAGGTGCTCGATGTAGCGCTGGAAGTACCACTGGGTGCGCTGCCGCTCGGTGGGCGCGGGCAGCGCGGCGATCCTGGCGACGCGCGGGCTGAGGTGCTCGGTGACTCGCTTGATCGCACCGCCCTTGCCCGCGGCGTCGCGGCCCTCGAAGACCACCACCACCCGGGCGCCGGTGCTGCGGACCCACTCCTGAAGGACCACCAGTTCGGTCTGCAGCCGGAAGAGTTCACGCTCGTAGAGCTTCTTCTTGAGCCTGGTCTCCGCCACGCCTGGGGCACTCCTGTCCGCTCGCCGGTGGATGGACTGATCCGTCACACCGTAAGTCCCGGCCGGCGCCCGTGGGCGCCACCCGCGCCGTCGGCGCGCCGTCCGCACCGCGCCACCCGTTCGCACGGCTTCGCGCCGTCGCTTCGGCGGTGCCGTGGTCGTAGCCTGGACATGTGCAGGCTCACCGGCGCCACGTCCGCTATTTCGTCATGATGAGCGTCTGCATCGGGCTGTTCGTCATGGCGTGGGGAGTGGTGCGCTTCTACTCGGTGGGCGCGGCGATCGGCATGTGCGTGGTGGCCATGGTGATCCCGCCGGTCGCCGCGGTCCTGGCCAATTCCAGGGACCGCGACGACGACTGGTGGAACGACCCCCGGTGGGACGACCCGGGCTGGGACCAGCAGGGCCATGATCGGGACGCGCCCGATCACGAGGAGCGACCGCGCCCGTGACCGGCGGCTACTTCGCCAGCCGCCCCAGCAGGGCCGAGGCGGCCGCGATGGCCAGCGCGGCGGCGACCACCAGGACCGCGATGTCCGTGCCCAGGTGAGCCGGGCTGCCGAGCAGCAGCCCGCGCAGGGCGTCCACCTGGTAGCTGAGCGGGTTGGCCTTGCTGACCGCCTGCAGCCAGCCGGGCATGATGGTGACCGGGTAGAGCGCGCTGGAGCTGAAGAACAGCGGCATGGTGATGGCCTGGCCGATGCCCATCAGCCGGTCCCGGCTCAGCACGATGCCGGCGATGGTCATGGACAGGCAGGAGAAGAAGGCCCCGCCGAGGATGACCACCAGGGCGACGGCGATCAGCTTGAGCGGGTTCCAGGTCATCCCGACGCCGAGGATTGCCGCGAAGACGACCACCACCAGGGCCTGGATCACCGCCTTCACCCCGGCCGCGAAGGCCTTCCCGGTGACCAGGGCGGCCCGGGGGGTGGGGGTGACCAGCAGTTTGGTGAGGATTCCGGCGTCGCGCTCCCAGATGATCTGGATGCCGTAGAAGATGGCGATGAACATCGCGGACTGGGCGATGATCCCGGGCGCCAGGAAGTCCAGGTAGGGGACCCCGCCGGTGGGGATGGCGTGGATCCGGGTGAAGGTCTCGCCGAAGATCAGCAGCCACAGGGCCGGCTGCACCGCCCTGGTGTAGAGCTCGGTGCGGTCGTGGCGCAGCTTCTGCAGCTCCACGATGCACATGGCGAGGACCCGGGCCGGCACCAGCTGCCAGCCGGTGCGCGCGCGGGGCGCCACCAGCAGCAGCGACAGCGAGGCGGACGAGCCAGGGGCGGCGCCCGCGGCGGGGGTCTCAGCCGACACGGCCGGCGGTACGGCGGGTGCTGCGGACATCGCGGAAGTCCTCTCCGTCGCTGGTGTCGGCGGACGATCCGCCGTGCAGGCCCTGGCCCGCGTGGTGCCGGAAGACGTCCTCCAGGGTGGGTGCCTCCAGCACCCCGGACAGATCGGCCTTGAGCTGGTCGGGGGTGCCGAGCGCGCGGATCCGGCCGCGGTGCATCAGCGCCACCCGGTCGCAGTACTGCTCGGCCTCGTCCATGTAGTGGGTGGTGACCAGGACGGTCATCCCGGTGGCGTGCCGGATCTCGTCGATCCGCTCCCAGACGCTGGTTCGGGCGATCGGGTCCAGGCCGATGGTGGGCTCGTCCAGGATCAGCAGGCGCGGGGCGCTGACCAGCGCCTGCGCCAGTTCCAGGCGGCGGACCATGCCGCCGGAGTAGGTCCCGGCCAGGCGGTCGGCGGCGTCGGTGAGGGCGACCGCAGCCAGTGCCTCGGCGACCCTGGGGGCGCGCTCGCGGCGCGGTACGTCGTAGACCCTGGCGAACAGCGAGATGTTCTCACGCCCCGTCAGGCCGCCGTCGGCGGACAGCTGCTGGGGGACGTAGCCGAGCAGGCGGCGGACCGCCATCCGATCGGTGGCGACGTCGTGGCCGAAGACGGTGATCATCCCGGTCGGGACCGGGAGCAGGGTGGTGATGGCCCGGATCGCCGTGGTCTTGCCGGCCCCGTTGGGCCCGAGCAGTCCGAAGACCTCGCCGGTGCGCACCGTCAGGTCGAGGCCGTCGACCGCCTTGGTGCTGCCGAAGGCGTAGTCCAGCCCGGTGCAGCAGACCGCTGCGGCGGCTTCGGCAGCGTCGCCGGGTGAGTTCTCAGGCAGCAGTGTGCTCATGTCCCCTCCACTTCGCTGTGCAGTCCTTCGGTGAGCCTGCGCAGCGCCGGCAGCGCTGCGGCCAGGGCGTCCCGGTCCTCCGGCGGGAGCCCGGCGACGTGGCGGCGGATCAGTTCACCGCGTCGGGCCTCCCACTCCGCCATCCGCTGCCGGGCCGCCGCGGTGACGGTCAGCAGCGCGGCCCTGCGGTCCCTCGGGTCGGCCTCGCGTTCCAGGAACCCGGCCGCGACCAGCTGGTTGACCAGGGTGGAGACGGAATTCCCGGCGAGGTGCAGCTCCTTGGCCGCGGCCGCGACCCCGATCCCGGGACGGCGCTTGACCAGGCGCAACAGCTCCACCTGCGCACCGCGGAGCCGGGCCCCGGAAAGCTCCTGGCGGAGCACGCGGCGCATCATCCGCTGAAGGCCCCCGAGGACCTCGGCGAGTTCGTTCGCTTCCTTGGCTTGATCGCGCTCGACCATGTGTGAATTTTATCTCATTAGCAGAGGTAATTGTCCAGACCCGCGACGACCATCAGACAGTTCTCAGATTCCTCACACGGCTGTCTCAGCAGCGCCTACCAGCATCGAGTGGTGCTGTCCGGTGCGATGCCCCGCGTGGTGATGCCTCCGCACAGGTATCGGATCCGGCGCCGAAGGTAAGGAGTAGCCCATGAAGAACGCCGAACCAGGAAGTCGTCCCGCCCGGAACCGTTCCGGACGCAGGTCCCGACGCCGCCTCCTGCTGGGGATCACCGCAGGGATAGCCGTGGCCGGCGGGATCGTCATGGCGACCACCGGGACGGCGGGCGCGAGCGTCAACCTGCTGCGGTCCATGAACGCCAAGGTCTCGATGACCGCGACGTCCGGTGCGGGGAGTAGCGCGAGCGCGTCAGCGAGTGCCGCCGCGAGCACGTCGTCGGACAGCAGTACGAGCTCCGCCGCGACCAAGGCGGCGACCAAGGCGGCCGCCAAGACCCCGGCTGCGTCCGCCAGTGCGAAGGCCTCCGCGTCGGCGTCGGCTTCGGCCAGTGCGAGCAAGACCGTCGCCACCGCGCCGCTCACCACCACCGGCGAGTCCGTTGTGCTGACCAGCGACGAGCAGCCCAGCCAGGTCGGCGCGATCTTCTCCGGCAGCATCTCGGACGGCCACAGCTGCACGGCCAGCGTGGTGGACAGCCCGCTCGGCAATCTGATCGTCACCGCGGCGCACTGCCTCAGCAGCGGCAGCAGCGGCTCGATCTTCGTTCCCGGCTACCACGACGGAGCCGCGCCGTACGGGGAGTGGAAGATCACCGACGTCATCGAGAGCTCGGCCTGGACCGACAACCAGTCCGAGGACGACGACGTGGCCTTCGCGGTGGTCGAGCCGCTGAACGGGAAGAGCCTGCAGTCGGTCGTCGGCGCCTACAGCCTGGACACCAGCGGGGTGACCGACACCACCGTGCAGATCACCGGCTACCCCTCGGACACCGACGAGCCGATCAGCGGGACCTGCAGCAGCAGCGCCTACAGCTCCAGCCAGCTGGTGGTGAACTGCACCGGGTACCCGGGTGGGACCAGCGGCAGCGGGTGGGTCGAGAACTACAACGCGACCACCGGGACCGGCAGCATCATCGGCGTCATCGGCGGCTACGAGGAGGGCGGCGACACCGACGACACCTCCTACGCGGCGCTGTTCGACGACTCGGTGCAGAGTCTGTTCGAGCAGGCGAAGGCCGCGGCCGCGTAGGGTTTTCGGGTGCGGAACCTGCATGGCTGGGCGCGCAGTTCCCCGCGCCCCTATGGGGCTGCAACTGAACCGCTGTGGGTCAGTCGCGCCTACGGTCCGTACTCAAGGTCCCGCCGAAGCCCCCGCCGCACCCCGCGTACGACGGCGTACCCCTTGGTGAGAGCCCGCTCCCGCCGCAGCAGTCGGGAGACCCCTCGCCCCTGGGCGAGCCCGCGGAAGGCCTCCGGGGTGGTGCGTTCGCTGACGGTGAGCCTGGACAGGGCGAACGGGCTCTGGCGGTCCGGCGAGGCCACCGCGTTGGAGACCGCGCAGGCCGCGCGGTACCCGGCCGCGCGGACGGCATCGCGGACCCGGCGGTCGGAGTAGCCGAAGGGATAGCCGAAGCTGGACACCGGGCGCTGCAACCGGTCCTCCAACAGCCCCAGATTGCGGACCAGTTCCTCCCGCAACGCGATCGGGTCCAGCTGGTCCAGCTCGGGGTGGCTGTGGCTGTGGCCGCCGACCTCGACGCCCTCGGCGGCGATCTCGTCCAGCTGCTTCCAGCACAGCATCCGCCCCAGCGGGCGTCCGGCCCGCTCCTCGCCGGCGTCCGCGAGCCAGCCGGTGGTGACGAACAGGGTCGCCGTCGCACCGTGCTCGCGCAGTGCCGGGAGCACCGCGGAGTGGAAGTCCTCGTAGCCGTCGTCGAAGGTCAGCACCACCGGACGGGCCGGCAGCGGCGGGCCGGGCAGCCCGGCGGCGCGGCGGCGCCAGTGGGCTGCCAGTTCGGCGACGGTCACCGTGGTCAGGCCGAGCTCGTCCAGCACCGTGAGCTGCCGTTCGAACGCGGCCCGGCGCACGGCCAGCGCCTTGGTGCCGGGTCCGGGGACGTCGCTGACGGAGTGGTACATCAGCACCGGAACGGGGGTGCAGCGGGCGGCCGGCCTCATCGCGGCCGCCGGCGCCGGAGCGTGCCCAGGGCGTAGCCGCCGGCCGTGACCAGCCCGCCCACGGTGATCGCCGCCGCGCAGCCGAGACCGCCGAGGTCGCCGCGGGCCGCCCGGCCCAGACCGCGGCCGATGCCCGACGGCAGGGTCCGGGTCACATAGCGGCGTTCGGTGGCCAGCCCGTCAACGGCCCCCACGCTTCCGGCGACCAGCGCCTTGGACAGGCCCTCGGCCCAGCAGCGGCTGCGGAAGTAGCCGAACGTCTCTCGGCTGCAGGGGACCTGATGGTGGATCACCGAGCGGTCGTCGAACAGGAACACCGCTCCTGGATCGGCCTGCTGGATCCGGATGCACAGCTCCGTCTCCTCGCCGCCCAGCGGCCTTCGCGCTCCCCCGGCGCCCGAGTCCGCCCCACGCCCGATCGCGGCGTCGAACCCGCCCGTCGAGAGCATGGCACTGCGCCGGAACGAGGCGTTGCCGCCCAGGACGTTGCGCACCCTGGCCCGGCCGGTCGGCATGCCCCGGTAGGTGGCACCATGCACCCAGTCGAACTCCTCCGGGTACCAGCCGGGTCTTCGGCCGGACGCCCACACCGGCAGGGTGAGCCCGCCGACGCCCATCACCTCGGCGTCGGCATACCCGTCGGCGAACCAGCGCAGCCAGTCGGGTTCGGCGACCGCGTCGTCGTCCAGGAAGGCGACGACCTCGCCGCGGGCGGCCCGGACGCCGGTGTTGCGGCCGCCGGACAGCCCCGGGCCCTCCGCGTTGGCCAGGACCGACACCGCGTCGGAGCCGGAGTGACGTTCCGTCAACCTGCGGAGCAGGGCCGGATTGTGGTCGACCACCAACAGGACTTCCAGCGGCCGGTGGGACTGGAGCAGCACCGACTCCACCGCGGCTGCCGCGCTCTCCCAGCGGTCCTCGGTGTAGGCGCAGATGACGACGGAAACACTCACGTTCGGATGGTGCATGTGCGATCCCCCCGCGCGACGGAACGGCGCCCCCGACACGTTCCGTGATCGACCGTACACAAGCGCACAGGAAACTGACAAGATATCTGACAGCCGCAAGCGGGTCGTTCTCCACGGCCCCGCTCCGTATGCTGGTGTGCGGGGAGACTGCGGCTCAGGGAACGACGTGGGCCTGTGGGGGGACGACGCGATCGATGCAGGACTTCAGCGCGGACACCGCGGAACGACCGGAGAGCACAGCAGGCACGACAACCGCCACCACCGACACGGCCGACGGCGCGCCCGCCGTCCGTGTCGACACGGACGCACTGACGCTGACCGTCGTGGTCTGCGCCTACACGATGGACCGCTGGGAGGTCATGTCGGCCTCGCTGCAGTCACTGCGCGACCAGGACCGGCCACCGCAGCAGGTGGTCCTGGTGACCGACCACAACAGCGAGCTGTACCAGCGGGCCGTGGAGGCGTTCCCGGACGTCGAGGTGGTCCCCAGCGAGGGGCGGCCCGGTCTGTCCGGGGCCCGCAACACCGGGATCGAGCGGGCCCGCGGCGACGTCGTGGCCTTCCTGGACGACGACGCGGTCGCCGAGACCGGCTGGACCGCCGAACTGATGGCGGGCTACGCCGATCCGGCCGTGCTCGGCGTCGGCGGGGGGATCGAACCCTACTGGGAGGCGGGGCGGCCGGCCTGGTTCCCCCGTGAGTTCGACTGGGTGGTCGGCTGCTCGTACACCGGGCTGCCGGAGCACTCCGCGCCGATCAGGAATATGATCGGCGCCAATATGTCGCTGCGCCGCGAGGCCTTCGACGCGGTGGGCGGCTTCAGCACCGACCTCGGCCGGACCGGCACGCTGCCGCTGGGCTGCGAGGAGACCGAACTCTGCATCCGGGTCGGCCGGCACTACGGGGACGGCGTGATCCTCTACCGTCCGGACGCGGTGGTGCACCACCATGTCGGCGCGGTGCGCGGGACCTGGCGCTACTTCACCTCGCGCTGCTGGCGGGAGGGCCAGTCCAAGGCGGCGGTGAGCCGGATGGCGGGCGCCCGAGCGGCGCTCTCCACCGAGCGGGCCTATCTGCGCACGGCGATCCCCAGAGCGCTGGGCCGGGCGCTGCGCCCCGGCGGCGGCAGCCCGCCGCTGAGCACCCTGCTCGCGCTCACCCTCGGCGTGCTGCTCACCGGACTCGGCTACCTCACCGGCACCGCCCGGCTGGTGACCCGGCGTCAAGTGGCCCGTCAGCTGGTGGTCGCGCTGCCGCTGGTCGCCGCGCTCGTGCTGTGGGGGTCCTCCATCCCCGCCACCAGCGCCAGAGTGGGGGATCTGGGGGGCTTCGGCCTGGCCGCCGCGGTCCCCTGGAGCTTCTGGACGTCCCTGGGACTGCTCGTCCTCGGCTTCACCCTCGCCCTGCACCGGCCGTCGCGGAGTCCGCTGTGGCCCGCGGTCTACACCGTGGCGCTGCTGGCGCTGCAACGCGCCACCCAGGCCCTGGTCTACGCGTCCCCGCTGTACGCCTGGGCCTGGAAGCACATCGACATCATCGACCGGCTCAGCGCCAACGGCGGCCATCTGGACCTCAGCAACCGGCTGGCCGCGATGGCCCCCTACGACCAGTGGGCCGGGTTCTTCGCGGGCAACACCGCACTGGTGAAGCTGCTGGGCCTGCGCACCGCCCTGTCCTACGCCGCCTGGGCGCCCTTCGTCTCCAGCCTGCTGCTGCTGGTGCCGCTGGTGCTGATACTGGGGGTGTTCAGCCGGGACCGCCGGCTGGTGTGGACCGCCGTGTGGATCTTCTACCTGGGCAACTGGGTGGGTCAGGACTACTTCTCCCCGCAGGCCTTCGCCTTCTTCCTCTTCCTCGGCGTGCTGGCGCTGGTGCTGCGCAACCTGGCCAGGACCGCGCCGCTGGGCCGGCACGGCGACGCCGACGCCGCGTACCCGCTGGGCGCCGCCCCCCGGGCCCAACTGCCCCGGAGGGAGCGGCTGGTATGGCTGCTGCTGCTGGCGCCGCCGGTCGCGGCGATCGCCATGGCGCACCAGCTCACCCCGGTGGTGCTGGCGGTGGGGCTGATGATGCTGCTGCTCACCCGCCGCTACCGGAACTGGTGGCTGGTCGCGCTGGCCCTGGTGGTGCCCGCCGCCTGGGACGCCACCTCGGCGCTGGCCTTCTTCAAGCTGCAACTCCCGGCGATGGAGCGGACCTTCGGCGATCTACTGGCCAACTCCCAGGCCGGGTACGGCACGGCGCCCACCGGAACCGGGCCGGTCATCGTCTCCTGGATGGACCGGGGCCTGTCCGGCATCGTCGCCCTGCTGGCCGTGGTCGGCGTGGTGCGGCACCCGTCGCTGCGGCGGACCGCACTGCCGCTGATGCTGGTCGCGGTCGCGCCGATGCCGCTGGTGGTGGCCAACTCCTACGGCGGAGAGATGATCTTCCGGGTCTTCATGTTCGCGCTCCCCGGCCTCGCCTTCTTCGCCGCGGCGGCGCTGCGGCGGCGCCCCGAGGCGCTGCTGGCGGAAGCCGACGCCGGGACCGCCGATCCGGTGCGGGCTGCTTCGCCGCGCCGACCGGTCGCCGCCCGGCTGCGGCGCGCCGTCCCGGAGGGCCGGATCACCGGGTGGCGCTCCCACCGGCCCCGCCCGGTGCCGGCCGCCGCGGTCACCCTCACCGTGCTGGGACTGCTCGCCGCCGTGTTCGTCCCCAGCTACACCGGCAAGGACCGGATCGACTACTTCCCCAAGCCCGAGACCGAGCTGGTCGACGCCATGTACGCGCAGGCCCCGCCCGGGTCCTACATCGTCGCTCCGGACAGCAACTTCCCGGACGCCTACTCGGGCTACGACCACTACGCCTACTGGTGGCTGGCCGACGACACCACCACGCCGCTGTCCGCGCTGCTGGCCGACCCGGCCGGCTACATCGCCAAGGGCATGGCCTGGGTCGGGACCACCGGCCACGCCTATCTGCTGCTCAGCCGGGGTCAGCAGTCCGACGTCACCATGCAGGGACTGCTGCCGCCGGGCTCCTACGACAGGATCGCGGCCTCGGTCGCGGCGTCGCCCTCGTTCCGGCTGATCCTGCAGAACAGCGACGGCAAGGTGTACGCCTATGTGCCCGACGCCGGGACGGTGAACCGATGAAGGCCGCGCTCTCCGACCTGCTGAGCCCGTACCGGCTGCTGCTGGCCGGCTCCGGCTGGCTGGCGCTGCTGTGCGTGGACCGGGTGGCCGACGACGCGCCGCTGCGGGTCGCCGCGGTGCTGCTGTTCGTGCTGCTCTGCCCTGGTTCGGCGGCGGTCCGGGCGCTGCGGCCCAGCCGGGGCGGCGCGGCCGAGGGCTTCCTGCTGGTGCTGATGATCAGCCTGTCCGCCCTGGTGGTCGCCGCGACGTCGCTGATGCTGGCCGGCCGGTTCAGCGGACCGCACACCCTGATCGTGCTGGCGGCGCTGACCACGGTGACCGCGCTGGCCCCGGTCGGACGGGCCCCGGCGGATCCCGGGTGACCAGACCTCCGGCGCGTGCCCTGGTGCCGGGCGTGGTCGCGCTGCTGCTCCTGCTGTCGCTGCTGCTGGCGCAGCAGCTGCGCGGCGGCGACGGTTCGCCCTGCGCCGCGTCACGGCTGCTGGTGCCGCCGTGCGGGGCCTGGTGGGGCGCCTACGTCCCGCCGGGTCCCCAGGGCGAGGCCGCAGCGGTGCAGTCCTTCGAGCAGAGGATCGGGCGCCGGCTCGACCTGGTGTACACGTACCACGACATGGGCACCGGCAGCGACGGCCAACTGCTCACTCCTGACGAGCAGTCACTCGGGGCCACCCGGATGCTGATGCTGTCCTGGGAGTCCGACGTCTGGGACGACACCGGCAGGACCCCCAGCCGGCACCTGGGCTGGTCGAAGATCGCCGCCGGGGACTACGACGCCACCGTCATCGACCCGCAGGCCGAGCGGATCAAGGACTACGGCCGACCGGTGCTGCTCGCCTTCGACCAGGAGATGGACACCCGCACCCCGGCCGACGGCACCCCCGCCGAGTTCGTCGCCGCCTACCGCCATCTGCACGACCGCTTCCAGCAGTTGGGGATCACCAATGTGATCTGGGTCTGGACGGTGACCGGCTACCTGCCGCACCGGGCGCTGATGAAGGCCATGTATCCGGGCGACGCCTATGTCGACTGGATCGGCTACGACCAGTACAACTACTACCGCTGCAAGTCGGTCCCCGCCTGGGAGAGTTTCGCGCAGACCCAGCTGCCGACCTACACCTGGCTGCGGACCGCCGTCTCCGCGACCGAACCGCTGATGCTGGCCGAGTACGGAACCGCCGCCGATCCGGCGCACCCCGCGGCGCAGCAGCAGTGGTACCAGCAGGTGCCGCAGGTGGTGCAGCAGCAACTGCCGGGCGTACGGGCGGTGGTGCAGTGGGACTCCAGTGTGCCCGGGCCGGACTGCGACCTGTCCCTGGACCAGGCCCCGGCCCTGGCCGGCTTCACGACGGCGGGCCGGGACCCGTACTTCCACCAGCCGGTGCGGCTCAAGTGAGCGCGCTGGTCAGGTGAGCGCGCTCAGGTGATCAGCGCGCTCACGTAATCGGCCGGCTCAGCCGGCGAACCGCGTCCCGCGGACCAGCCGGCGCCCGCGCCGGTACCAGCGCCAGCCGACCGTCCGCAGCTGGTCCGGGTACGGCGCGACCGGCGCAGCGGTGCCCCGCAGCCAGGCGGCGACGTCCGCCGCGGTGTCGTCGGCGCGCAGCATGATCCTGGCGATCCGGTACGGCTCGTCGCCCTTGGAGCTCAGCGCGTCCCGTACCGCCGTCGCCGAGGTGTAGCCGGCTGCCCGCACCTGGCGGCGCACCGAGCGGCTGTTGTAGCCGTGCGGATAGGCGAAGGCGGGGACCGGCAGGCCCAGCAGGTCCTCCAGGGCGGCCTTGGGCACCGAGAGTTCGCGCCGCACCGCGGCCCCGGGCAGGGTGTCCAGCTGCGGATGGGTGATGGTGTGGGCGCCGATCTCAAGGCCGTGGTCGGCGGTCTCCTTCACCTGAGCCGCCGTCATCATCGGTGCGGGCGGCAGCAGGCAGCCGCTGTCCGGACCGTGCAGGCCGATGGCGCCGGTGGTCAGGTAGGCGGTGGCGGTGAGCCCGCGCCCGGCCAGCGCCGGGGCGGTGCTGCGCGGCAGGTCGGCGAAGCCGTCGTCGATGGTGATCACCACCGGGCGCTCGGGCAGGGGCCGGCGGCCGGCCAGCGCGTCGACCAGTCCGGTCGCGGTGAGCGGGGTGCACCCGCTGTCCACGACCGCGTCGAGCTGGGCCGCGAAGACCGACGGACGGACCGTCAGCGGTGCGATCCAGCCCGACGGGTCCTCGGTCACCGCGTGGTAGAGCAGTACCGGGATCCGCTCCGCCAGCGGGATCCCCGCCCCGGCCGTGCCCGTCCGCGCACTCATCGCTTCGCGCCCTCCGCCGTCTCCACGTCCTCCATCGGCGCGTCCTCCATCGGCCCTGCGTCCACGGGCCCCTCGTCCGTCGGGTCCGGCATCCAGCTGCCGCGGAACACCAGCAGCGTCCCGGCCACCACCAGCTGCGCCACCAGGAAGGCCATGCCCATGCCGGGCAGCCCCATCCGGTGCACCAGCGCCACGCACAGGCCGAAGATCCCGGCGCACAGCACCGCGTACACCAGCACGAACAGGCCCAGTCGGCGGTGCACCCGGAACGACGCCAGCGCCGTGGCGGTGACCAGGTTGGGCAGCGCCGACAGTGCCAGCAGCCGCAGCAGCGTGGTGGCGTGCCGGGGGTAGTCCGGGCCGAACAGCCGCAGCACCAGCGGAGCGGCCAGGATCAGCAGCACGACCGCGCCGAGCAGCAGCACCCCGGTGCTGCGCAGCACCTTGCGCACCGCCTGGCCGAGCCGCGCCGGATCGCCGGCCGACTCGACCACCAGCGAGGAGCCCATATTGGTGCTCACCACGTAGAGCATGGTGGTGATCACCCAGCTGATGGAGAAGTAGGCGCTGTCCCTGGCGCCCATGGTGTTGAGGATCAGCACCTGGGGGAGGTTGGAGACCGCGAGCCAGAGCAGGCCTCCCACATAGGTGAGCCCGGTGTAGCGGACCACTCCCCCGGTGCTCTCCTGCGCGGCCACCGGCTCGGGGCCGGGGCCGGACGCTCGCAGCGCCTTCGCCGCCCGGTCCCGGGACGGGAGCGCGAAGCCGAACAGGTAGACATTGGTGAAGACCAGCGACACCAGCAGCGCTACGGTCCAGGAGACCAGGATCCCGTAGACCGCGGCGGCCAGGCTGAGCAGGAACACCGCCACCAGCTTGGCCATCGAGAACAGCGCGTTCTCGGCCAGCACCCAGCCGGCCCGGCGGATCCCGGTCAGCGCCCCGTCCTGGAGCGAGAAGACCGTGTAGCTGACCGTGGCCACCACGAACACCGGGCCCAGCAGCGGTCCGTGCAGGAAGGACAGCCCCGGCGAGAGCCTGGGCACGAGCAGGACGAAACCGGTCGAGGCGACCAGCGCGGTGCTGACGGCGGCCAGGTAGGCCAGCAGGATCAGCCTGCGGGTGGCCCGGCCGGCGGCCGGGGTGAACCTCACCAGGACGTCGGCCAGGTTCAGTTGGGAGACCCCGGCGAGGAACATCATCATCGAGATCGCCGAGTAGTTGCGGCCCACCGTGGCCACGTCGTAACGCAGCCCCGCCAGCGACCAGTAGGCGGCGCCCAGCGCCGAGGTCGACAGCGAGGCGAGGGTGAGCAGTGCGCCGTTGCGCAGCAGCGGGTCGCCGCCCAGGATTCGCCTTCCCGGGCGGGCGTGTGCGGACCGCCGCTCTGACCGGCGCAGCGTGCTCATCAACTCACCTTCAGTCGGTCTCTCGCTCCCGGGCCCAACGCGATGCGGGCAGTGCCACCACGGTGTGGCCGTGCAGCATGATCGGTGGCCGGTCCCCCTCGTCCAGGGCCGGGTAGACCGGCAGGATGCGCCCGGCAGCGAAGCCGATCCCGGACAGCGTGGCGATCACGGTGGCCAGGCTGCTGCCGGTACGCGGCGGTCCGCCGACCGGCAGTACCAGGCCGCCGACCCGCCGTACCGCCTCCGGCAGCCCGGTCTCCTCGGGCAGCAGCGGACCGCCGGGCCGGGTGGTCCTGGTCACCACATGCCGGTAGTCCAGCCGTCCCAGCGCTGCGGCCAGCAACGGCGCCAGGTAGGCCCCGCACGAACGCAGGCCCAGCACCAGCAGCGGCCGGTCCCGGTCGGGCCGCAGCCCGGCGAAGCCCGCGGCCAGCGCCACGGCGTCCTCGGGGCTCAGCCCGTGCTCCTCGAAGCCGGTGGGCAGTCGGAGCCGGGCGCCGGAGTGCAGCCTGGCGGCGCGGCCGCTCATCCCGCGGCGCAGCCCCTCGATCGAACTGCGCACGCTGAGCAGGATCCCGGCCGCCTCCTGCTCGGTGTCGCTGACCGCGGCTTCGGCCAGGACCACGGCGAGGTCCCTGAGCAGCACGTGCCAGGCGGCCAGGCCGGTCCTGCCGCGGGCCGCGGTCGTGGCGGTGGCCAGGAGCCGGGGCCGGACCACCGTGCCCTGCAGCCGGTCGGCGACGATCTGCGAGGCGCCGGCCGCGTGCAGGAAGGCCGGCAGCGCCTGCCCGGCGTCCACCGCTGCGACCAGTCGGCGCAGGACGACGTGCAGGGGTTCGGACGATCGGCCCGAGGTCCCCTGCAGGTAGTCGGTGCTGAACTCAACGGACATCTCGTTGCGCCTTTCTGACGATGCGTCGGCTCCGCAGGTAGCCGATCGGACCGTAGAGCATCCCTCGGCGCTGGAGCCGGATCAGTCGCGCGGGCCAGTCCGCCGGGGTGGCGTCGGCCCCGGTGTGCGCGATCGCGTGGCGCACCCCGCCGGGCACCCGGCGCAGCAGCGCCGGGAGCATCCGGGGTTCATTGGCGACCGCGGCGGCGAGGTAGGCGCCGAGCCCGGCGCCGTAGCCGAAGGCCTGGGCGTCCAGGTCCTCGGCGCGGTCCCGGTGGTGGTGCCAGACCAGCGCCTCCGGCTGGTAGAGCAGGGCGTGGCCGTGCACCACCGCGCGGAAGAAGGACAGCAGGTCGTCACCGCCCTTGGCCGGGGTTCCGGTGCCGACCGCGGCGTCGAAGCCGCCGAGCTCCCGCAGCACCCCGGTGCGGAACGCCATATTGGCGCCGGAGCCGAGGCGTCCCGCGGTGAACGGGAACAGCGGCTGGTCGGCCGGCGGCCGGTCGGCCTGGAAGCGCCGGGCCCGGAAGCCCTTGCCGAACCCGCCGTGCGCCTCCAGCAACACCTGGGTCGCGGTGTGCAGCGCGGCCGGCAGGATCAGCCCGGTGACGCAGCCGACCGCCGGGTCCGCGAACCCGGCGACCAGGGCCTCGATCCAGCCCGCGTCGATGACCACGTCGTCGTCGGTGAAGGCGGTGATCTCGCCGAGCGCCGCGGCGACCCCGGCGTTGTGCGCCGAGGCCAGGCCGCGCAGCGGCTCCCGGACGTAGCGGACGGTGTCGCCGAAGCGCTCCTTGACCAGGTCCCTGGTGGCGTCGGTCGCGGGCGCGTTGTCGACCACGACGGTCTCGAAGCGCGGATAGCGCTGCGCCGCCAGCGACTCCAGGCAGCGGGCCAGCAGCTGCGGCCGCTCCCTGGTCGCGATCACCACGGTGACCAGCGGTTGCTCCGTCGGCCGCGGCGCGGGGGCGGCAGGATCGGCCAGCTCGGCGGCGAGTTGACGGTGCGCCAACTCGGCCAGCGCGGCCGCGGGATCGCCCGCTCCGGACGGCCCCAGGTCGGCCTGGACCATTCCGATCGGACGTCCGGCGCTGCGGACCAGCGCCAGCACCGAACCAGTCGGCGACGCCGGTTCGTCGCCGCCGGCCCGGCGCAGCCGCGGCGCGGCGCCGGCCGCGGGCAGATCGAGGTCGACCACCTCGATCGGCGCCAGCGCCGGATCCAGTAAGGGCCTGCCGCTCACCGCAGCGCCTGCACCGGCTCGAAGCGGGGGTCGGCCAATCCGCGACCGCTGCGCTCGCGCAGCAGGGTCTTCAGCACGCGCTGGCCGTCGTAGAAGGTGCGCAGGTTGGACTGCCCGGTGCGGCGCGGCAGTTCCAGCGCCGGGACCTCGGCCACCCGCAGGCCGGCCAGCAGCGCCCGCACGGTCATCTCGGTCTCGATCTCGAAGCCGGAGGAGCGCAGGTCGAGCCGGTCCAGCACATTGCGGTTGAAGGCCGCGAAGCCGTAGCAGAGGTCGGTGAGGGTGCTCTGGTACATCACGTTGACCAGGGCCAGCAGCGCCCGGTTGCCCATCCGGCGCAGCGCGGTGATGTCCAGCGAGCCGCCCCCGCCCATGAACCGGGAGCCCTTGACGTAGTCGTAGCCGTTCTCCAGGAAGTGGATGTAGCGCGGGATCTCCCGCGGCGACATGGAGCCGTCGGCGTCGATCATCACGATGTACTCGCCCTTGGCCGCGAGGAACCCGGTGCGCAGGGCGTTGCCCTTGCCCGCGCCCTGCTGCGGGACGACCCGCAGCGAGGGCAGGGTGGCGCGAGCGGTCTCCAGGGTGGAGTCGGTGGACTCGCCGTCGACCAGGATCACCTCGTCGACGCAGTCGGGGACGCGGCTGAGCACCCAGGCGATGTTGGCCGCCTCGTTGCGGGCCGGGACGACCAGGCTGACCGTGCTGCGGCGCTCGGCTGCCGCCGGGGCCGTCCGTGTCATCGAATCCATGGCCGAACCGGCCGAACCGGCCGAACCGGTGGTCGAATCCGTCCGCGAGACCGGTGTCAGGGCCGTCGTCGGACCAGCAGTGGACACACTCATTGGTTCCCCCCTGTGCTCCCCCCGCGGCACAAGGCCACGGCACGTAATTCTCCTCGGTCATGTGCTTCCGGAGTGTCCTTCGGCTGCAAACCCCCGCCTGCCGCCAGAACTCCCCCAGACCCCGCCCTACCGTGCACGACGGTACCGGGAGGTCGTCCGCCGCGATAGTGATTACTCATAAGTCAGGGCATATTTTGGCCCCGGGCCGAAAACATGCCCACCATTGACCCTTTACGACTTCTTACGATCACGTTCACATCCGGAATGCACGGGTCCGCCGGGGAGGCCCGACCTCAGGACAGTCCGGCGGCGAGCCTGGGAGCAGCGAAATCCGTCCCGGCGACGAAGCGCATCAGCGGCCCGAAGGTCGGTGCCGCGGCCAGCCCGGTGAAGCGCAGTCCGGCCACGCTGGAGCGGAACCAGGGGTCGAGGTCGGGCGAGGCACTGCCCGGCACCCGGCGCACCTGGTGCCGCAGCTCCGGCGCCAGCCAGTCCAGCCGGTCCACGTCGGGCCGGTAGCCGGTGGCCGCGAGCACATGGTCGACCACCAGGGTCCGGTCGTGGGGACCCGCCGCGGCCGAGCGGGTGGCAGCCGCCACCGGGGTCTCCAGGCTGAGCACCACCTCGCCGCCGCTGAGCTGCGCCGACTTGATGCGGCGTCCGGTCGCGATCGGCACCTGGCCGTCCACCCGGTCCTTCAGCCACCAGGAGCCGAACGGGCCCAGCACCTGCTTCACCACCCACAGCCGGGTGGCCGCGGGCAGCCGGCGGAACTGCAGCGGCAGCCGGCTGACCGCGACATGCGACCAGCCCTCGCCGAGCGGCGAGTCCGGCTGGGCCATCCGCCTGGCCACCGAGCGGCCCGGCGCCGGCGGCCCGCCCCACACCACCCGCTGGCCCCTGACCAGCAGCGTCACCTCAGCGCCCTGCTCACGCAGCAGCGCGGCGCTCTCCAG
The DNA here is from genome assembly GCF_000787775.1 of Streptacidiphilus carbonis. GTDB lineage: Bacteria > Actinomycetota > Actinomycetes > Streptomycetales > Streptomycetaceae > Streptacidiphilus > Streptacidiphilus carbonis. The sequence continues at coordinate 186,462 of NZ_BBPM01000003.1, forward strand.
TGCCGACTGTCCCGCGCCCACCACGGCCACCCGGCGTCCGGCGAACGCGGCGAAGTCGGCATGCTGCGAGGCGTGCGAGACCGGGCCGGTGACCTCGGGCTCCTTCTCCGCCAACTCCAGCAGCAGCCTCGGCACATGGGCCGCGCCGACCAGCCCGCTGGCCACCACCACGGCGGAGGCGGCCACCTCCTCGCCGCTGTCCAGGACCACCAGGAAGCGCGGGAACATACCGCCGGACCCCTTGGGCAGCGGATCGACCCGCACCACCTTGGCGTTCTCCACCTCGGGCACCAGGCGGCGCTGGAACCACTCGCCGTAGCGGACGAAGTCCTCCACCGGGATGGGGTGGAAGTCGTCGAACGGCTCCACCCCCTCGATCCGGCAGAAGTCCTCCAGCCCGTTGCCCGGCTCGGGCGCGGACAGGCTGGACGCCTGCGGAGTCGACTTGAGGTACATCCCGGCCGGCATCCTGGAGTGCCAGCTGTCCATCACCCCGCCGAACACCCTGACCGGCCGTCCCAGTCGGCCCAGGTGGGCGGCGGTGGCCAGGCCGTAAGGACCCGCGCCAATCACAACAATGGTCGGCTTTCCGCCCATGACTGAAAATCCCCCCTGCACAGCGCCACTGCCTCCCCAGCCGTCCCGCCGTTCGGTCCGCCCCTGCCGTGGTCGCCGATCTATCCTGCAACGAATACGGGTTGCTGCCAACACCCCAGCCCACCTGATTGCGCAATCGCCAATCCATTGCTGCAATGGACCGGGGTGCGAGAGGGCTATCCGTGCCTCGGGGGGCACGTGATACTGAGGGGGAACCAGGGGGCATGGCGACAGATCTGTTCGCTGACGGAATTTTTGACATTCGAACGCCGATTCTGGTCGTGAAGATCGGACGTTATCCCCTGCACCACGGCGGGGTCGGCGCCATCCGCAGCCTGGGCCGGGTCGGCGTGCCCGTGTACGCCGTCACCGAGGACCGCCGCACACCGGCCGCCCTCTCGCACCACCTGCGTGGACGGTTCGTCTGGCCCACCACCGGTTCGGAGCCGCCGGAGCGGCTGCTGGACGGGCTGACCCGGATCGCCGGCCGGCTGGCCGACCGCGGGGGGCGCGCCGCCGTCGCCCTCCCCACCGACGACGAGGCCGCCATCCTGCTCGCCGAGCACGCGCCGCGACTGGAGGGCCTGCTGACGGTTCCCGCCGTCCCGGCCGGACTGCCCCGGGCGCTGGCGGGCAAGCAGACCCTGCACGAGCTCTGCACCCGCCACGGCGTCCCCACCCCCGGCTCCCGCCTGCCCCGGACCCGCGACGAACTGGAGCTTGCGGCAAAGGAACTGACGTTCCCTCTGGTGGCCAAGAACGCGGACGCCTTCCACCGGCTCAGCCTGCCGGCGGTGGGCTCCAGCACCGTGCTGCAGGATCCGGCGGCGCTGGAGCGGCTGGCCGCGCACTGGACCGGCGAGCTGCCCCGGGTGCTGCTGCAGGAGTACATCCCGGCCGCCGACTCCGAGGACTGGATCTGCCACCTGTACTGCGGCAGCGAGCCCGACGGCAGCGCGGACCTGGTCTGCACCGGGGTCAAGGTGCGCGCCTGGCCGGCCCGCGGCGGGGTCACCGCGTACGCCTACAGCACTGCCAACCCCGGTCTGGCCGAGCTCAGTTCACGCCTCTGCCGGGCCGTCGGCTACCGCGGCGCGTGCGATCTGGACTGGCGGCTGGACCGCCGCGACGGCCGCTACAAGCTGCTGGACTTCAATCCCAGGGTCGGCGCCCAGTTCCGGCTGTTCCAGACCGACCGGGGCATCGACCTGGCCCGCGCCCTGCACCTGGACCTCACCGGCCGCCGCGGGCGGCTCGGCGCGGCCGGCTACGGAACCCCGGTGAGCGGCAGGGCCTTCACGGTGGAGACCCTCGACCTCCCGGCCAGGGCGGCCGCCAGGGCCGGCCGGCGTTCGGCCGAACTCCCCGCCGAGCCGCAGTGGGCGCCGCCGAGCCGCCCCAGCGCCCGGGAGCTCGCCTGGACCGCCCTGGACGACCCGCTTCCCGCGCTGGCCGCGGCGATCCGCTCCGTCCCCCCGGCCGTCCATGTGCTGCGCCGGGCGCTGCGGTCGGCCCGGCGCCGCGGCCGGGCCGCGTAGTCAGCTCCGTTCCGGCCGTTCCCCGCCCAGGTCGGCGATCGCCTCGACCAGCCACTCCACCCAGAAGGTCTCCAGGGCGATCCCGCCCTTCAGCACCAGATGGTGCAGCCGGTCGCCGCCGCCTGAGCGGCCCCCGGAGCCGCCGCCGGCCGGGAAGTCCCGCTGCTCGATCTCCAGGTACTCGTCCAACTGCCGCCGGTGCTCCACCAGATGGCGCTGCAGCTCGACGTCGAGGCCTTCCGTCCCGACCACCGCTGCGGCGCGCAGCCGCAGCAGCAGCGGATCGCGGATCGGCTTGGGGTCCTGCGCCTGGCCCACCCACCGGGTCAGCTCGGACCGCCCGGCCGGCAGCACCAGGTACTCCTTGCGCTGCCCCCGGGACGGCGGCTGCGGCACCGCCTCGATCAGCCCGCCCTGCTCCAGTTTCCCCAGCTCGCGGTAGATCTGCTGATGGGTGGCGGACCAGAAGTAGCCGATGGACCGGTCGAACCGCCGGGTCAGCTCAAGACCCGAGGACGGCCGCTCCAGCAGGGCGGTGAGGATGGCGTGCGGCAGCGACATCGGTGAGGGCTACGGCTTTCTTTCTGCGGGGCGGGCTGCGGCGCAGGGTGCACAGGGCTACAGCGCGGCGGCGAGGGTGGTCCCCTGCAGTATGGCCCGCTTGGCGTCCAACTCGGCGGCGACGTCGGCACCGCCGATCAGATGCGCCTCGACCCCGGCCGCCTGCAGGGCCGCGTGCAGGTCACGACACGGCTCCTGCCCGGTGCACAGCACCACCGTGTCCACCGCCAGCACCTGGCGCTCGCCGTCCGCGGTGGTCAGGTGCAGCCCCTGGTCGTCGATCCGGTCGTAGGTCACCCCGGCGACCATGACCACGCCCCGGTGCTTCAGCTCGGTCCGGTGGATCCACCCGGTGGTCTTCCCCAGCCCCGCGCCGACCTTGCTGGTCCTGCGCTGGAGCAGGTGCACGGTCCGCGGCGCGGGGCCGCGCCGGGGGCTGCCCAGCCCGCCCCGCTCCCGGTACCCGGTGTCGATGCCCCAGGCCCGGTAGAAGTCGGCGTCCTGATCGTGGGTCAGGAACTCGGCGACGTCGAAGCCGATCCCGCCGGCGCCCAGCACCGCGACCCGCTCCCCCACCGGCGCGCCGTCGCGCAGCACGTCCAGGTAGCCGACGACGCTGGGGTGGTCCGTTCCCGGGATCTCCGGCACCCGCGGCACCACCCCGGTGGCCAGCACGATCTCGTCGAAGCCGCCCTCCAGCAGCGTCTCCGCGCCGACTTCGGCCCCGAGCCGCAGCTCCACCTGGCGCAGCGCCAGCTGACTGCGGAAGTAGCGGACCGTCTCGTCGAACTCCTCCTTGCCAGGCACCCGGCGGGCGGTGTTCAGCTGACCGCCGATGTCCGCGGCCGCGTCGAACAGCGTCACCGCGTGGCCGCGCTCGGCGGCCGTCACCGCGCAGGCCAGCCCGGCCGGGCCGGCCCCGACCACGGCGACCCGCTTGCGGGTCCGGGTCGGCGTGAGCACCAGTTCCGTCTCGTGGCAGGCGCGCGGATTGACCAGACAGGAGGTGATCCGGCCGCTGAAGGTGTGGTCCAGGCAAGCCTGGTTGCAGCCGATGCAGGTGTTCACCGTCTCGGCCTGCCCCCGGGCCGCCTTGGCGACGAACTCGGGATCGGCCAGCAGCGGACGCGCCAACGACACCATGTCGGCGGCCCCGTCCGCCAGCAGTTCCTCGGCCAGCTCCGGCGTGTTGATCCGGTTGCTGGTGATCAGCGGGATCCCGACCGACCCCATCAGCTTCTTGGTCACCCACGCGAACGCGCCGCGCGGCACCGAGGTGGCGATGGTCGGGATCCGGGCCTCGTGCCAGCCGATCCCGGTGTTGATCAGCGTCGCTCCGGCCGCCTCGACCTCCTTGGCCAGCTCGGCCACCTCGTCGAACGTCGACCCGCCGGGCACCAGGTCAAGCATCGACAGCCGGTAGATCAGGATGAAGTCCGCCCCCACCCGCTCGCGCACCCGGCGCACGATCTCCACCGGGAAGCGGATCCGGTCGCGGTAGCTCCCGCCCCAGCCGTCGGTGCGCCGATTGGTCCCGGCGGCGATGAACTCATTGATCAGGTACCCCTCCGAGCCCATCACCTCCACCCCGTCGTACCCCGCGTACCTGGCCAGCTCGGCGGCGCGGACGAAGTCCTCGACGGTCCGCTCGACCTCGTCCCCGGTGAGCGCACGCGGGGTGAACGCGCTGATCGGCGCCTGCAGGGCGCTGGGGGCGACCAGGTCGGGGTGGTGGGCGTAGCGGCCGAAGTGCAGGATCTGCATGGCGATCCGACTGCCCTCGCGGTGCACGGCGTCGGTGACCACCCGGTGCTGCTCGGCCTCCGCCTCGGTGGTCAGCTTCGCCCCGCCGGACCAGGGACGGCCCTCCTCGTTCGGCGCGATGCCGCCGGTGACCATCAGCCCCACCCCGCCCCGGGCCCGGGTCGCGTAGAACTCGGCCATCCGCTCGAACCCGCGCTCGGCCTCCTCCAGCCCGACGTGCATCGACCCCATCAGCACCCGGTTGGGGAGCGTGACGAAGCCCAGGTCCAACGGGCGCAGCAGATGGGGGTAAGCGCTCATGTCCGAGCCTCCTCGCACGGGGGATGTCGGCCCACGGTAGACCGGGCCGGGCCGTTTATGCAACAAGGTGCAGAAGGCACGCCTGGCAGCGCTTCCGGCCCCGGATGCACGGCCCGACCGACGACGGGACGCGGCGGGAACGGAGTAGCGTGCCCTCCGACGGTGTACGGCGGGCGATCGGAGCAGGCATGACCACCCATCAGAAGCAGTCCCGGTCCCTCCCCGGCACCGTGGCCCTGGTCGCCGGGGGCACCCGCGGCGGCGGGCGCGGGATCGCCGTGGAGCTGGGCGCCGCCGGGGCGACCGTCTACGTCAGCGGCAGGAGCAGCACCTCCGGCCGGTCGGACCTCGATCGCCCGGAGACCGTCGAGGAGACCGCCGAACTGGTCACGGCCGCCGGAGGCACCGGCATCGCGGTCCGTACCGACCACAGCCGTCCGGAGCAGGTCCAGGCGCTGGTCGAGCGGATCTCCGACGAGCAGGACGGCCGCCTCGACGTGCTGGTGAACTGCGTCTGGGGCGGCGACCCGCTCACCGACTGGTCGCACCCGCTCTGGGAGCAGGACCTGGACCAGGGCTTCCGGCTGCTGCGTCGAGCGGTCGACACCCACATCATCACCAGCCGCTTCGCGCTGCCGCTGCTGATCGCACGCCGCCGCGGCCTGGTGGTCGAGGTGACCGACGGGAACTCGGCCCGCTACCGCGGCTCGTTCTTCTACGACCTGGCGAAGTCCTCGGTGATCCGCCTGGCTGTCGCGCAGGCGGCGGAGCTGCGCCTGTTCGACGTCGCGGCGGTCGCGCTCACCCCGGGCTTCCTGCGCTCCGAGGCACTGCTGGACCACTTCGGGGTGACCGAGGCGAACTGGCGCGACGGCGCGGCCAAGGACCCGCACTTCGCCTACTCCGAGTCGCCCGCCTACCTCGGCCGCGCGGTGGTCGCCCTCGCCGCCGACCCAGACATCCTGGCCAGGACCGGCCGCGCGCTCGCCACCTGGGGCCTCTCCAAGGAGTACGGCTTCACCGACGCGGACGGCAGCCGACCGGACTTCGCCGCGCACTGGGCCGAGACGCTGGAGGCGGAGATCGGCCCGATGGGCGAACCGCTCTGAAACCCCGAACCTCTGGATTCGATCAAATCAGGTGAGCCCGTACGGACGGCTGGGCACCATCTGTTCACGCGACCCCGGCGACCGGTCGGAGCGCGGTTCAGGGGGATGATCGATCATGGGTTTCATCATTGTCGTGGGTGTCTTCGCCGGGCTGGGAATCCTGCTGTTCATCAGCAGCATCATCAAGGGCAGCCGGAACGGCGCGCGTCCGAAGGGCCGTCCGCACGCGGGCAGCCGGGGCGCCGACGCCGCCCTGCCGTTCACCGTGGACGGAGGCGGCCACCACCACCACGGCGGCCACCACCACGGCGGCGGGGGCGGCCACCACGGCGGGGGCTTCGGCCACAGCGGCGGCGGTCACCACGGCGGCGGCTTCGACATGGGCGGCGGCGGCCACCACGGCTGAACCGCAGCCGGGCGCCCCCCGCCGGTCCGCTCAGCGCGGCTTGTTGGGGATGTAGCCCAGATCGACGGGGCGGGCCGGCGGGCCCTCGCGGCGCAGGTCGGCCATCAGGTCGACCAGCTGCGGGGGCCACAGCAGGTCGGGACAGTCGGCGAGCTGGTCCGGGGTCCACCAGCGGCAGGTCATGATGCCGTCGTGGGCGAAGGACTCGGCGAGGTCGCCGATCGGGTCCCGGCGCGGGGCCGAGCCCAGGAAGATGACCTCGCGCTGGCGGGTCGGCACACCCGCCCGGGTGTAGTCGTGCTCCCAGATCCACAGCGCCGGACCGGGGACGACGTCCGTCCAGCCGGTCTCCTCGACGGTCTCCCGCAGCGCGCCCGCGAGTTCGTCCTCGCCCTCGTCCAGGCCGCCGCCGGGCAGCACCCAGTGCAGCCCCACCTCGATGTCGTCGTGGAGTTGCAGGAACACCGCGCCGTCAGGGTCCAGGACCAGGATCCGGGCCGCTCGGCGCGGGACCCGCCCGTTCTCGATGCTCACCGCAGCACCTTATCGATCAGTCGGCGCAGCCGCAGGCCGTCCGGGGCGGCGGCGGTGACCAGCAGCGCCGGCGCGCCGGCCAGCGGAAGCAGCGCGGCCTCCGCCGTATCTTCGGCGAGATACCTGGCATTGACTGGCTTGTCCGCCAACTCCTGGTCACAGAACAAGAGTTGTCCGACGGCGCGATGACCGGCCAGCACCGCTGGACCGTCCCAACCGGGGGCGCCGGGGCCGAGGTCGGTCTGCTGGTCCAGGGCGGTGCGGCCGTTGTGACGCAGCGTCAGCCGGGCGGTGAGACGGCCCGGCTCCTCCCCGCTGCGGCCGAGGACCTGCTCCTCGCGCAGCAGCAGCCGGGCGCCGGGGGCGAGGGTCACCCTGGTAGTCATCCGCAGCTCGCTGCCGTGCGCGGCGATCACCGGTTCCGGCAGCCACTCCAGCTCCCCGCCCTCGGCCACCGACAGGTCCAGGTCGTAGTGGGCCGGGGCCGGGATCCGCCCGGGCAGGCTGACGGTGGCGGCGGCGCCGGTGACCCGCAGCCGGGCCCCGGCCGCGACGGTGACCTCGATCCGGATCCGGTCCCCGCCGAGCGGGGCGGCCATCGCCCCGACCACGGTCACCTGGGCCGCGCCGCCGCCCTCCGGGTGCGAGGTCCGGCGCAGTGCCAGCGGACCGTCGCCGGCGAGCAGCGGCAGCGCGGTGCCGCCGCGGCCGTCCGGTTCGGCCGCGATCCGCGCGGTGGCCCGTACGGACGAACCGAACGCCGCCGGCACAGCCGGACCCCTGGTCACCCCGTCCACTCGACCAGCCGGCCCCGGACCCAGTCGGCGATCGGCGCGACCCCGTCCTCCGCCGCCAGCGAGCAGAAGACCACCGGCAGCTCCCCGCGCTGCGCCTTCGCGTCGCGGTCCATCACCCCGAGGTCCGCCCCGACCAGCGGGGCCAGATCGGTCTTGTTGACGACCAGCAGGTCGGAGGTGCAGACGCCGGGACCGCCCTTGCGCGGGATCTTGTCACCGCCGGAGACGTCGATGACGAAGATCTGGTGGTCGACCAGCCCCCGGCTGAAGGTCGCGGTGAGGTTGTCGCCGCCGCTCTCGACCAGCACCAGGTCCAGCGGTCCCACCTCGTCCTCCAGGTCCTCGACGGCCTCCAGGTTGGCGGAGATGTCGTCGCGGATGGCGGTGTGCGGGCAGCAGCCGGTCTCCACGGCGGTGATCCGTTCCGGCGGGAGGACGGCGTTGCGCAGCAGGAACTCGGCGTCCTCGGTGGTGTAGATGTCATTGGTGACGACGGCCAGCGAGAACTCGTCGCGCAGCACCCGGCACAGCGCGGCGACGGTGGCGGTCTTGCCGGAGCCGACCGGCCCGCCGAGGCCGATCCGCAGGGCACGGCGGCGACCGTCCGCACGCAGCGGCTCGGCCCCGGGGAGGGCGGCGGGGAGATCGTGGTCACGGTGCACGGGGTGTCTCCTTGCTGAGGGAGGGTCAGGAGAGGGTCAGGAGGCGAAGAGGCGCACGGCCCAGGCGGCGTGCTGCTCGGCGCAGAGGTCCAGCAGCGGCGCCGAGGCGGCCGGGAGCAGGTCTACGTCCCCGGCGCCGCCCGCCTCGGCCGCCGCCCGGACCGCGCGGGCGGAGACCTCGGTGAGCTCGGTGCCGAGCCGGGCCAGCACGGCGGTGGCCTGGAACGGGTCGAGTCCGAGCAGCCGCACACAGGCCGTGACCGGCCCGGAGACGCTCTCGTAGGCGGCGGCTGAGGCGGCGTCGGCCGCGGTGAGCCCGGCGGCCGCCGCGGTGAGGCCGAGGACGACGGGCTGGTGCGCACCGCGCGGGCGGTCCGCGGCCAGCTGCTCCAGCGCCGGATCCGGCCAGACCGTACGGGCGGCGCGGATCAGCTGCCGGCCCAGCCGGCGCGAGGTCGCCCGCAGCGCCGGCGAGGGCGTGCGGGCGTCCGCGGCGGCGTCCAGGTCGAGCGGGTCGATCCGGCCGCCGGCCGCCGCCGCGGCGAGCGCGGCGGCGGTGAGCCCGGCGGTGTGCAGCCGTCCGCTGCAGAACGCCCGCAGCGTGGCGGTGTCATGGATGCGTC
>NZ_BBPM01000003.1:195418-201772 GCF_000787775.1 Streptacidiphilus carbonis
GTGTGCAGCCGTCCGCTGCAGAACGCCCGCAGCGTGGCGGTGTCATGGATGCGTCCGGCCTTCACGGCGGCCTCGGCGCCCCCGGAGTGGGCGTGGCCGCCCGCCGGGAAGCGTCCGTCGGCGAGGACGAGCAGGGCTGGGTTCATGGTCGGCCGGCTTCGAAGGAGGATTCGGACTCGGACTCGGATTCAGAAGAGGAAGTAGCGCTGGGCCATCGGCAGTTCGGCCGCCGGTTGGGGCTCGACCACCTCGCCGTCGATGCGGACGGTGAAGGTGTCGGGCTCGACGGTGACATGCGGCCTGGCGGTGTTCTCGTGCAGGTGGTCCTTGGTGACGCCGCGGGTGTTGCGGATCGCGGTGAAGGCCTTGCCGATGCCCAGGTCCCCGGCCAGCCGTTCGGGCAGGTGGTCGTCCAACGCGCTCCGGGTGACGAAGTTCAGCGAGTTGGCGGCCGGGGCCCGGCCGATCGCGCCGAACATCGGCCGCGGCAGCACCGGCTGCGGGGTGGGGATGGAGGCGTTGGCGTCGCCCATCTGGGCCCAGGCGATCTGGCCGCCCTTGATCACCAGGTCGGGTTTGACGCCGAAGAACGCCGGGTTCCACAGCACCAGGTCGGCCAGCTTCCCCGGTTCCACCGACCCGATCTCACCGTCCAGGCCCTGGGCCACGGCCGGGTTGATTGTGTACTTCGCCACGTAGCGGCGGGCCCGGAGGTTGTCCGCGCGCCCGTCGCCGGGCAGGGACCCCCGGCGCACCTTGTTGACGTGCGCGGTCTGCCAGGTTCGCATGACCACCTCGCCGACCCGTCCCATGGCCTGCGAGTCGGAGCTGATGATGGAGATCGCGCCCAGGTCGTGCAGCACGTCCTCGGCGGCGATGGTCGAGGGGCGGATCCGGGACTCGGCGAAGGCCAGGTCCTCCGGCACGGTGGGGCTGAGGTGGTGACAGACCATCAGCATGTCCAGGTGCTCGTCCACGGTGTTGCGGGTGTGCGGGCGCGTCGGATTGGTCGAGCTGGGCAGCACGTTGAGCTCGGAGACGACGGTGATGATGTCGGGCGCGTGGCCGCCGCCGGCGCCCTCGGTGTGGTACGCGTGCACCCCGCGCCCGGCGATCGCCGCCAGGGTGTCGCCGACGAACCCGGCCTCGTTCAAGGTGTCGGTGTGGATCGCGAGTTGGGCGCCCGACTGCTCGCACACGCCCAGGCAGGCGTCGATGGCGGCAGGAGTGGCCCCCCAGTCCTCATGGATCTTGAAGCCGAGGGCGCCGGCCCGCAGCTGCGCGTGCATCGACTCGGTGTTGACGGTGTTGCCCTTGCCCAGCAGCCCGAAGTTGACCGGGTAGTGCTCGGCGGCGGCGAACATCCGCGCCAGGTGCCAGCTGCCGGGGGTGATCGTGGTCGCCTTGCTGCCCTCGGCCGGACCGGTCCCACCGCCGAGCAGGGTGGTGACACCCGACGCGAGGGCCTCCTCGAAGATCTGCGGGCAGATCAGGTGCACATGCGCGTCCACCGCCCCCGCCGTGAGGATCCTGCCCTGGCCGGCGATGACCTCGGTCTCCGGACCGATGACCAGGTCGGGGTGGACCCCGTCCATGGTCTCCGGGTTGCCCGCCTTGCCCAGCGCCGTGATCCGCCCGTCACGGATGCCGACGTCGGCCTTGACGACACCCCAGTGGTCGAGCACCACCACGCCGGTGATGACGGTGTCCGGGGTGCCCTCGGCACGTGAGGCCCGCGACTGGCCCATCGACTCGCGGATCACCTTCCCGCCGCCGAACACCGCTTCGTCGCCGCCCGCGCTGAGGTCCCGCTCGACCTCGATCAGCAGCGCGGTGTCCGCCAGCCGGATCCGGTCCCCGGCGGTGGGGCCGTAGAGGTCCGCGTACCGGCGCCGGGTCAGTGTCAACGCGGCAGCGGCGGCCGGGCGCGCGGTCGCGTCGCCGCTCTTCGAGGCTTCAGTCATCGAGGCTCCCCTTCGTCTCGCCGCGCAGGCCCAGCACCTCGCGGGTGCCGCCCAGCGGGATCAGCTCCACCTCGGCCGGGATTCCGGGCTCGAAGCGCACCGCCGTGCCGGCCGGGATGTTCAGCCGTCGGCCGTGCGCGGCTGCCCGGTCGAAGTCCAGGCCCGGATTGGCCTCGGCGAAGTGGTAGTGCGACCCGACCTGGACCGGCCGGTCCGCCGCGTTGACCACGGCCAGCACCGTCACCGCGCGGCCGAGATTCAGCCCGATGTCCCCGTCGCCCAGCAGCACCTCACCGGGGATCAGCGGCGCGTCGGGCGGTCGGGGCGTCTCGGGGACCCCGGGTCCGGCGCTCATGCGATCGGCTCGTGGACGGTCACCAGCTTGGTGCCGTCCGGGAAGGTCGCCTCGACCTGGACGTCCTGGATCATCTCCGCGATCCCGTCCATCACGTCCGCGCGGGTCAGCACCCTGCGCCCGGACTCCATCAGCTCCGCCACCGTGCGCCCGTCCCGGGCGCCCTCCAGCACATGCACCGTCAGGATCGCGACGGCCTCCGGGTGGTTGAGCCGCAACCCGCGCCCACGCCGGGCCCGGGCCACGTCCGCGGCCACATGGATGAGCAGTCGTTCCTGCTCGTGCGGGGTGAGTCTCATCGGCGTGCACCTCTTGCGGGGCGTCCCATGCATGCTGCCTGGGGAGTGGGACGCGGGCACGCCGTTGTGCCGCGAATGGGCCGCCGATCCCTCCCGGAACCGCGGCGGGGGTACCGACCGGGAACGGCGTCGCACACGGGCCGCTCTGCCCGCCGCCGTTTCGGCCGATCCGCGCCCGGGGTCCGGATCGTGTGCCGACACGTTAGCGGAACGAAAGGGGATCCGGTGAGAGGGCGCGTCGACCGAACGCGTTCCGACGCGTTCTCCTATCGTGCGCACAGCCGTGGCGTGCGCACGCCAGGACATTCGCATAAACGGAATCCCGTCGGCGGAATATGAGGCTCCGTCATTTGCCGACCCACCCGGACGGATCAGAACCGGACACAGGAAATGGCGCGTCATCGCCCCCGGAATCCGGCATTCCCATCTACATAGATGCAGGTCAGACGATTCTTCTGGGTCGAATGTGACTTCTGTCAACCTCCCTGAACAATCCCACTAAATGATCGTCGGAGTGCTGATCGTTCATGTTGTCGACGCATGGGAAACAGAAAGTGACAAGAGTCACAAAAGGCTGTTGCAACGTGAAGGCCCCATAAAAACGTGCCAATACTGTCGGCCGAACGGAGAAGTCCCCGCCGCCGTGGCGGGGCGGTCCGGCCGGACGCCGAGTCTCGCCACCGGTCGGACGCCAGGTGCCCACACACCTGACAGGCGAGAGCGGGAGACCCGATCAGGCCGGGACGGCACGACCGTCCCTCGGGGTGAATTCCGGCGCGTGGCCCCACGCGGCGGACGGGCAGCTTTCGGAGCCCGAACCCGACAGGGAGAACTTTCGTAGGCGGTTCCGGAAGGAAGCACATGACTGCGTCCGTGCTCAACCATGCCCGCGTGCCCAACCCCGCCCGCGTGCCCAACCGCCCCCGCCGCCGGCGGGCCGGGGTCACCGCGGCCCTCACCGTCGCCGCCTTCGCCGGCAGCACCCTGCTGGTGAACACACCTGCCGACGCCGCGACCATCGAGGCCAAAGCCCTCAGCATCGCGGCGTCAAAACACGGTGACCCCTACCGCTACGGCGCGGCCGGCCCCGACCGGTTCGACTGCTCCGGCCTGACCTACTACTCGTTCAAGCACGCGGGCAAGTCCCTGCCGCGCACCGCACAGGCCCAGTACAACAGCGTCCAGCACATCTCCAAGGCCGGCCTGCGCCCCGGCGACCTGGTCTTCTTCCACTCCGGCAGCTCGGTCTACCACGTCGGCATCTACGCCGGCGGCGGCAAGGTCTGGCATGCCCCGTACACCGGCTCGTACGTGAAGCTGGAGAGGATCTGGACCAGCGCCGTCTGGTACGGCCGCATCCGCTGACCCGGACCGGACCAGCACGCGCCGGCGCCCGCGGCGCGGCTACTCGCCCGGGTAGCGGACACCGATCCGCTCGCGGGCGGTGTCCAGGATCTCCATCACCTCCACGGTGTCCTGCCAGGTCACCAGGGGGCTCTCGACCAGCCCGGCGCGCAGGCAGCGCATGACCTCCTCCGCCTCGTGGGCGAAGCCGATGCCGGTGCGCGGCAGGCTGAACTCCTCCGGCTGCGCCTCGTCGCCGTCGTTGCGGTAGAGCAGGAAGGAGTCGGGGCGCAGGAACAGCGGCGGCAGCTCGATCCGGCCCAGCGATCCGCCGATGTAGGCGCGGCCCGGACTGCTGGCGACGATCCCGCAGCTCAACGTCGCCAGCGCGCCGGAGTCGTAGCCCAGCACCAGCCCGGTGTTGAGGTCCACGCCCTCCGGGGAGAGCGAGGCGTGGGCGGTGACGGTGTCCGGCTTTCCCAGCACCAGATGGGCGAAGGAGGCCAGGTAGACGCCCAGGTCCAGCAGGGCGCCGCCGCCCAGCTCCGGGTTGCGCAGCCGGTGCAGCGGGTCGGTCGGGCCGGGGAACCCGAAGTCGGCGTGCACGATGCCGACCTCGCCGATCGCCCCGTCCGCGACCAGGTCGAGCATCTTCCTGATCGCGGGGTTGCAGCGCATCCACATCCCCTCCATCAGGAACGCCCCGCGCTTGCGGGCCAGCTCCACCAGCGACCGGGAGTCGGCGGCGTTGAGGGTGAACGGCTTCTCGCACAGCACGGCGCGCCCGGCCTCCAGGCACAGCGCGGTCGCCTCGTAGTGGACCTGGTGCGGCGTGGCGACGTAGATGACGTCCACGTCGTCGTCCGCCGCGAGTTCGGCCCAACTGCCGTACGCCCGGGGGATGTCGAAGCGGTCGGCGAAGGCTCGGGCGGAGGCTTCGGTGCGCGAGCCGACGGCGACCAGCTCGGCGTCGGGGAGCAGCTTCAGGTCGCGGGCAAAGTCTGCGGCTATGCCGCCGGTGGCAAGGATGCCCCAGCGAATGGTGTCGGTCATGGGTCCATCCCACCTCGCTGACCTGCCACTCGTCCAGGGGCGGTGCGCCGGGACGGCGTGCCGTGGCGGGTTCGGCGGCGTTAGGCAGGGCATGTCCGATCATCGATGGTCCCCCATCGCCCGCCTCCTCCCCGCCGTCGGCCTGCTGCTTCTGGCGGGCTGCGCCGCGCAGCCGGCCACCGGTGACGCACCCGCCGTCCCGGGCGCCCGGCTGCCCGGGACGCCCGGGTCGTTCCAGTCCCCCCGCTCGCCCGAGCCGACCGCCGGCGCCCCCGCCGGACCGACGGTCACCACGGCCGGGCTGGCGGTGACCGCCGGGGGCTACTGGCTCGACTCGGTGACCGAGCAGCCCACCGGCGCCGTCCGCTCGCTGGACTACCTGTTCCGGGTGCTCGCCCCGGACGGGAGCGCAGTCACCACCTTCCGCGGCGGTCCGGACACGGCCCGCGCCTACGCCGTCCGCTCCGACCTGACCGGCTTCCGGCGGGTGGTCCCGGCCGGTCTCGGCGAGGGGGTGTGGAGCGCGCCGCTGGGCGAGCTGGACCCGGGCCGCTGGCGGATCTACCTGTCCTTCGCGCCGAGCACCAGCAGGCAGCCCGCGGGCCGCTCCGGGCGACTGCTGCTGGGCCGCTCACTGCAGGTGCCGGGCGCCTGGGAGACCAGCCCGCTCGACCCGCCCTCGGACACCGCCTCGGTCGACGGCTTCACCGTGCACCTCAGCGGCAGCCCGGTCGCCGGCCGACCGGTCGTGCTGCGGCTGTCCGTGGACGCGCCGCCCGGCAGCTCCCCGACGGTCCCGCTGGACGGCGCGCCGGCGCAGCTGACGGCGGTTCACCCGGGCGACCTGGCGCTGGTCCCGTTCACCCCGCTGCCCGGCCGGGGGACGGCCTTTCGCGGCACCTTCCCCGAGGCCGGGGACTGGCGGCTGTTCGTGCAGTTCCGGACGGAGCGTCGGAACGGCGACCACACCGCCGCACTCACCGTGACGGTTCGGCCCTGACCAGCACCTGCACCGCGTGCTCGATCTGATCCGGGGTCAGGTCGGCGCGGGCCGTCAGGCGCAGCCGGGACCAGCGGTCGGGAACGGACGGCGGGCGGAAGCAGCCGACCAGCACCCCCTGCTCCCGGCAGGCGGCGGCCCAGGCCAGGGCCGTCTCCGGGGCCGCGACCCGGACCGACACCACGGCGGCGTCGGGCACCGACGCGTCCAGCCCGGCCGCCGACAGCCGCGCCGACAGCTCGCGGCCCACCTCCCGGGCCCGCTCGGCGCGCTGCGGCTCCTCCCGGAGCACCCGCAGCGCGCCGAGCGCGGCGCCGACCGCGGCCGGCGCCAGGCCGG
>NZ_BBPM01000003.1:202061-205390 GCF_000787775.1 Streptacidiphilus carbonis
TCGAAGATGAAGGTCCTGGCCGCCTGGATCAGGTGCTCGATCACCCGGCGCGGACCGAGCACGGCGCCGCCCTGCGAGCCCAGCGACTTGGACAGGGTGACCGTCGCGACCACGTCCGGCGCCCCTGCCAGCCCGGCGGCGGCGAGCGCGCCGGCGCCGCCGGGGCCGAGCACCCCGAGCCCGTGCGCGTCGTCGACGAGCAGCGCCGCGCCGTGGTCACGGCAGGCCGCGGCGTGGGCGGCGAGCGGGGCGGCGTCCCCGTCCACCGAGAAGACCGAGTCGCTGACGACCAGGGCCCGCGGCTCGGTTCGGGCCGCCAGTTCGGCCCGGACCGCGTCCGGGGAGCGGTGCGCGGCGCGGGCCACCCGGGCCCGGGACAGCCGGCAGCCGTCGATCAGCGAGGCGTGGTTGAGCGCGTCGGAGACGATGACGGTGTCGGCGTCGGTGAGCGCGGTGACCGCCGCGAGGTTGGCGGTGTAGCCGGAGGAGAACACCAGGGCGGCCTCGGCGCCGCAGAAGTCCGCGAGCTCCGCCTCCAACTCGGCGTGCAGCGCGGTGGTGCCGGTGACCAGACGGGAGCCGGTGGCGCCGCCGCCCCAGCGCAGCGCGGCGTCGGCGGCGGCCCGGGTCACCCGGGGGTGGCGCACCAGGCCCAGGTAGTCGTTGCCGGCCAGGTCGAGCAGGGGCTCCTCGGCGGCGCGCGGGCGCAGGGTGCGTACCAGGCCGGCGCTGCGGCGCCGGGCCGCGGCCTGGTCCAGCCAGTCGAAGGGGTCGGCGACCCGGGTGGGCTCCGCGGACCCGACGGACTCGACCGTCATCCCGAGCACGCTCCACGCTGGGCCTGCTGCCATTCGCAGAGCGGGCACAGCGGGGCACCGGACACCTCGGCCGGGTGCTCGCTGGGTTCCCCGCACAGCACGCAGTCGGCCACCGCCCGGCCGGGCACGGCCGGCACTGACGGGGAGGCCGCCGGGGCCTGACGGTCGGCGGTGTCGCAGTACCCGGCGGGCTCGGGCTTGGGTTCGCTGTCCACGGCGCCGATCCTACGCGCGGCGCCCGGCCGCGAGGCCGCCGACCGCAGTGACCTCGGCCTCAGTACCGCCCGGCCCCGGTGACGCCGGGCCTCACTGCGCCGTGGCGGCGGACGACGGGCCCGGCTCCCAGGCCAGCGCCTCGGCCAGGGCGTAGGAGAGGTACCAGGTGGGGGTCTGCAGATCGGCGGTCGGCGGGCCGCTGTTCTGGAAGGCCGTCTGGACCACCGTCACGGCCTGGCCGACGGCGGCGACATGGACCACGGTGGCGGCGTCGGCCGGATCCTCGACCGTCGCGGGCGCCGACGCGGAGGGCGTGGGGCTCGCCGGAGCCGACGGGGTGACCGCCTTGGCCGCCCCCGACCGGGGCTGACCACCGGAACCGGCCGTGGTGCCGCCGGTGGTTCCGGTCGCGCCGGTGATCGTGGTCGCGGTCGAGGCGGGCTGCGGGTCGGTCGCGGCGAGGCCCCCACCCGGCTGCCGGAACTGCAGCGCGGCCTGGGCGGTCTGCCCGGCGGCGAGCGCCTTCGCTGCCCTGGCCGCCGTCGCGCGGTCCGGGTAGTAGAGGACCGTCACCGACGAGTACTCGGCCGGCTTGCCGTCGCGTACGTAATCAGCCGTCAGAAACCCGGTGCAGTGGGTGGTCGCGGCCGCCGGGGCGCCGGCGGCGAAGGCCGGCCCGCAGGGGCCGCCGCGCTGGTCCAGCACGGCGTACCGGGTCCCGTTGTAGCCCTGTGGGCTGGTCGCGGTGACCGGGTAGTCGACCTTCTTGGGCAGGATGAAGTCGACCAGGTTGGCGTTGGCGTCGCTGCCCGAGGCGGCGGTCCCGCTCCCCTGCCCCGCGGTGTCCTGGGAGATCCCGTCGGCGGCCGACTGCTGGTCCAGGTGCGAGGGGCCCAGGAACGCGACCTCGCCCCAGGTGGCTCCCGCCGCGGCCACCACGAGGAAGCCGACCAGCGCCATCCTCCGGGGGTGGCGGCGCCGGCGCCGATGGCTGGACGGGCGGCCCTGGGGTGGGTTGTGCGCTGCCCCCGCCTGCTCCCCCGTCGTGGTCATGCGGATGAGTGTATGGGGTCCTCCTGTGTCTTGATCAGGGGGTGCGGGAGGCGGGTGTTTTTGGTGGTTCTGTGACCTCCGGGCCAATCCTCGGCGAGATCTTCTGGCGGGTTCCGCAGTGGCGGCGACCCCCTCCCGCCAGGCAGGATCACGACCATGGATCTGCTCGAAACCCTCGTCGCCAAGGGCCTGCGCCGCGAACTCCCGACCCGGGAGGAGGCCCTGGCCGTGCTCGCCACCCCGGACGAGGACCTGCTGGACGTGGTGGCCGCCGCCGGACGGGTGCGCCGCCAGTGGTTCGGCCGCCGGGTGAAGCTCAACTACCTGGTCAACCTGAAGAGCGGGCTCTGCCCCGAGGACTGCGGCTACTGCTCGCAGCGGCTCGGGTCCAAGGCCGAGATCCTCAAGTACACCTGGCTGAAGCCGGATCAGGCCGCCGCGGCCGCCAGGGCGGGCCTGGCCGGCGGCGCCAAGCGGGTCTGCCTGGTGGCCAGCGGGCGCGGCCCCACCGACCGGGATGTGGACCGGGTCGCCGACACCGTCTCGGCGATCAGGGCCGAGAACGAGGAGGTGGAGATCTGCGCCTGCCTGGGCCTGCTCTCCGACGGGCAGGCGGAGCGGCTGCGTGACGCCGGCGTGCACGCCTACAACCACAACCTCAACACGTCCGAGGACACCTACACCGACATCTGCTCCACCCACACCTTCGCCGACCGGGTGGACACCGTGCAGCAGGCGCAGGCCGCCGGGCTGTCCGCCTGCTCCGGCCTGATCGCGGGCATGGGCGAGAGCGACGCCGACCTGGTGGACGTGGTCTTCGCCCTGCGGGAGCTGAGCCCGGACTCGGTGCCGGTGAACTTCCTGATCCCGTTCGAGGGCACCCCGCTGGGGAAGGAGTGGAACCTCACCCCGCAGCGCTGCCTGCGCATCCTGGCGATGGTCCGCTTCGTCTGCCCGGACGTCGAGGTCCGGCTCGCGGGCGGCCGCGAGGTGCATCTGCGCAGCCTGCAGCCGCTGGCGCTGCACCTGGTGAACTCCATCTTCCTGGGCGACTACCTGACCAGCGAGGGCCAGGCCGGCCAGGCCGACCTGGACATGATCGCCGACGCGGGCTTCGTGGTGGAGGGCTCGGACGAGAAGACCCTGGCCCGCGACCGTGCCGATGGCGCCGCCGACCCCGCGGCCCCCGCCGACGTCGCGGCGGCCGACCTCGCCACGGCTGCTGCCGCGCCCGCCGCCGCC
>NZ_BBPM01000003.1:205739-269558 GCF_000787775.1 Streptacidiphilus carbonis
CTGCCGCCCCCGCCGCCGCCGTGCCCGCCGCCGGCCCCGAGCTGCCCGACCAGCCGTCCGGCCTGCGCCGGGACCTGGTCTCGGTGCGCCGCCGCGGCGCGGGCACCGATCTGCCCCCGAACGCGTGACCCCGCTGCGCCCGCTGCCCCCGGCGACCCAGATGTCCGCTTCGTCCAGGCTCGCCCCGGACCGGCTGCTCGAACTCGACCGCGCCCACGTCTGGCATCCCTACGGCGCGATGCCCGCCGCCGTCCCCCCGTTCGCGGTCGAGTCCGCGCGCGGGGTGCGGCTGCGGATGTCCCAGCCGGTCGAGGGCCGGGACGAGCTGATCGACGGGATGTCGTCCTGGTGGGCGGCGATCCACGGCTACGGTCACCCCGTGCTGGACGAGGCCGTCCGCGACCAGCTCGGCCGGATGAGCCATGTGATGTTCGGCGGCCTCACCCATGAGCCGGCGGTCCGGCTGGCCGCCCGGCTGGTGGAGATCACCCCGGAGCCGCTGCAGCATGTCTTCCTCGCCGACTCGGGCTCGGTCGCGGTCGAGGTCGCGGCGAAGATGTGCCTGCAGTACTGGCGCTCGGTCGGCCGCCCGGCCAAGCAGCGGCTGCTGACCTGGCGCGGCGGCTACCACGGCGACACCTTCCACCCCATGTCGGTGTGCGACCCCGAGGGCGGGATGCACCAGCTGTGGAGCGGGGTGCTGCCCCGTCAGATCTTCGCCGACGCACCCCCGGCCCCAGGGCCTGTCCGGAGTTCTGGCGCCAACGGCTTCGACGCCCCGGTCGACCCCGGCTACGCCGCCCACCTGGACGAATTGATCGGCCGCCACGCCGACGAGACCGCGGCCGTGATCGTCGAGCCGGTGGTGCAGGGCGCGGGCGGGATGCGGTTCCACTCCCCAGCGCTGCTGCGGGAGTTGCGGCGGCTCTGCGACCGGCACGGTGTGCTGCTGGTGTTCGACGAGATCGCCACCGGCTTCGGCCGCACCGGCGCGCTGTTCGCCGCCGACCACGCCGGGGTCTCCCCCGATGTGATGTGCGTGGGCAAGGCTCTGACCGGCGGATACCTGACCCTGGCGGCGACCCTGTGCACCGGCGCGGTGGCCGCGGGGATCAGCGGCGGCGAGGTCCCGGTGCTGGCGCACGGGCCGACGTTCATGGGCAACCCGCTGGCCTGCGCGGTGGCCAACGCCTCCATCGAGCTGCTGCTGAGCCAGGACTGGGCCTCGAACGTCAAGCGGATCGAGGCCGGGCTGCGGGCCGGGCTCGCGCCCGCCGCAGCGCTCCCCGGCGTCCGCGACGTCCGGGTGCTGGGCGCGATCGGGGTGGTCCAGCTGGACCACGAGGTGGACGTGGCGGCGGCCACCCGCGCCGCGGCCCGTGCGGGCGTCTGGCTGCGCCCGTTCCGCGACCTCGTCTACACCATGCCGCCGTATGTGACCGGCGACGACGATCTGGCCGCGGTCTGCGCGGGGGTCGCCGCCGCCGCCGGGAAGGGCTGATCCACGATGACCATCATGCTGGTGACCGGCACCGGGACCGAGATCGGCAAGACCGTGGTGACGGCCGCGGTCGCAACTCTGGCGCTGGGCGCCGGACGACGGGTCGCGGTGCTCAAGCCCGCGCAGACCGGGGTCGGCCCGGACGAGCCCGGCGACACCGACGAGGTCGTGCGCCTGGCGGGCCCGCTGACCACCAGTGAGCTGGGCCGCTACCCGGAGCCGCTGGCCCCGGCCACCGCCGCCGCACGCAGCGGACTGCCGCCGGTATCGCCGGAGCAGATCGCCAAGGAGGCGGCCCGGCTGGCCCTGGACCACGACCTGGTCCTGGTCGAGGGCGCGGGCGGGCTGCTGGTCCGCTACGACGAGCAGGGCTCGACGCTGGCCGAGGTGCCGGCCGCGCTGGCGGCGCTGGGCCACTCCTGCACGGTGCTGCTGGTGACCACGGCCGGCCTGGGCACCCTCAACACCACCGCGCTGACCGCCGAGGCACTGCGGAACCGGGGCGTACCGCTGCTCGGCCTGGTGATCGGCGCCTGGCCGGCCGAGCCGGACCTGGCCGCCCGCTGCAATCTGGCCGATCTGCCGGTCGTCGCCGGGGCGCCGCTGCTGGGCGCGCTCCCGGCCGGGCTGGTGGGCTCCGCGCACGGGGGAGCGGACCGTGTCCCCCTCCGGACCACGGCCCGCTCCTGTCTCGCGCCCGCCCTCGGCGGGGTGTGGGCGGTCAGCCCGTGATCTTGTTGAAGACCTTGGAGTAGGCGTACTTCACGGCCTTGTCGTAGCTGTCGACCTCCCAGAACGCCAGCTCCTGCACGCCCTTGGAGGCCGCGAAGGACTCCAGGGTTGCGGCGTTGGCCTGGGTGAAGTTCTCGTTGTCGTCGTTCTTCCCGGCGATCGGGGTCAGACCGATCTTGTTCCAGGTCGCCGAGGAGCTGGTGCCGTAGATCGAGGCGAGCTGCTTCTCGGTGGCGTTGGCGCCCGACTCGGCGTCCTTGAGGGCGTTCTCACCGTCGCCGAAGTCCATGGTCATGATGTTGACCAGGTTGACGTTGACGCCCTTGCTCCTGGCGTCCTTGAGCAGGGTGAGCGCGTTGGACTCCAGGCCGGTGGGGTCGACCGGGAGGGTGTAGTCCACCTGGACCGAGGGGTTGGACTTCTGCAGCGCCGCCAGCGCCTGGTCCCGGCGGGAGTTGGCCGCGGTGTTGTTCAGGTAGTCGCCCTCGATGTCGAAGTCCAGCCGGGTGATCCCGTAGGTCTTCACCACGTTGGCGTACGCGGCGGTGAGGCTGCTGACCGAGGTGCAGGTCTGGGCTATCTCGCCGCCGGACGCGCCGCCGAAGGAGACGATCACATTGCCGCCGGACGACTTCAGCGAGTTGACCTGCGAGGTGAACGCGCCGAGCGAGCTGTTGCCGTCCTCCCACATGGGCGTGCAACCGGACTTGGGGATCAGGAAGGCCAACGTGTAGTACTTGTCGCCGCTCGCCTTCAGGTCCGCGGCCATGTCGCCGGCGCTGCTGCTGGAGAGCTCCAGGTAGGGCGCGGAGTAGTGGGTGGGGAAGGAACCCGAGGCGTGGGCCGGGAGGGCACCGGCGAGCAGCGCCAGTGCGGGGGCGATGGCTGCGGCTGCGGCGAGGGCGACGGAGCGTGTGGGGGTCTTCGCCATGACGACCTTTCAGTTCCTGGTCGGATTATCGTTAGGAAGGTTTCCTAACTGCTGGCAAGGATCGTGGCCTTTTGCTAGGGCACTGTCAAGAGGTCGCACGGAAAGCACCGGCCGACTGCATGTAAGGGGCATCCGCAACCGGGGCGTCCTGCAGGAGGATGCGATTGTCAGTGCCCCCGCTTAGGCTCCTCTCAGGCGCCGCACATCCGGCGGCGGACCGACTGGGGGTGGGTCGATGCCTGCAATCTCCGAACCGGAACCGTCCGGGCGTACGCCGTCCGGGACCCCATCGCCCGGCAGTCCCGCGTCCGGGCATGCGACTGCGCCCGCTGCCGCCCGGGCCGAGCGGCTGACCAAGGCCTACGGCGCGGGCGACACCCGGGTGGTGGCGCTGGACACGGTGGACGTGGAGATCGGGCGGGGCCGCTTCACCGCCATCATGGGCCCCTCGGGCTCCGGCAAGTCCACCCTGATGCACTGCCTGGCCGGCCTGGACACGGTCACCTCGGGCCGGATCTGGATCGGCGACACGGAGATCACCGCGCTCGGCGAGAGGCAGCTGACCCGGCTGCGGCGCGACAGCGTCGGCTTCGTCTTCCAGGCGTTCAACCTGCTGCCCACGCTGAGCGCCGAGGAGAACATCACCCTGCCCGCCGACATCGCCGGGCGGCGCACCGACCCCGACTGGCTGAAGCGCGTGATCGAGACGCTGGGCATCGGGGACCGGCTGCGGCACCGGCCGTCCGAACTGTCCGGCGGGCAGCAGCAACGGGTCGCGGTGGCCCGGGCGCTGGCCTCCCGACCGGAGATCATCTTCGCCGACGAGCCCACCGGCAACCTGGACTCGCGCAGCGGCGCCGAGGTGCTGGGCTTTCTGCGCGGCAGCGTGGACGAGCTGGCGCAGACCGTGGTGATGGTCACCCACGACCCGGTCGCCGCCTCCTACGCCGACATCGTGCTGTTCCTGGCGGACGGTCGGATCGTGGAACAGCTCACCGCGCCGACGGCGGACGCGGTGCTGGAGCGGATGGGCCGCCTCGACGGCCAATCCGTCGACGGCCCGTCCATCGACGGCCGGTCGTCCGGGAACCGCTGACCGAGGGGAAGGTGAGCGCACCATGCTGAAGGCGACGCTGCGCGGCTTCCTGGCCCACAAGGGCCGGCTGCTGCTCTCGCTGCTGGCCGTGCTGCTGTCGGTGGCCTTCGTGGCCGGGACGCTGATGTTCACCGACACCATCAGCGGCACCTTCGACCGGCTGTTCCGCAACACCGCCCCCGATGTCAGCGTCACCCCGCACACCGAGCTGGCCACCGGCCGGCAGGACCTCTCCGGCTCGGTGGCCACCCTGTCCGATGCGCTGGTGGCCAGGGTCGCCGCGGTCCCGGGCGTGGCCGCGGCCCGGCCCGGGGTCGGCGTGTCCGGAATCGTGCTGGTGGACGCGGCCGACCACAACATCGGCTCGATCGGCGGAGCGCCGACCATCGGCGTCAACTGGGTGCCGACCTCCCGCTCGGTGGTGGACCTGACCTCGGGGAGCGCCCCGGCCGGCGACGGCCAGGCGGTCATCGACGCCGACACCGCGCGCAAGCACCATCTGACCCTCGGCGAGCAGCTGCGGGTGATCGCCGGGCCCGGCAGCTTCCCGATCCGGGTCACCGGCATCGCGACCTTCAACACCACCAACCCGGGCGCCACCCTGGTCTTCCTGGACACCGCGACCGCGCAGAAGCGCCTGCTCGGCCGGGCCGGCCTGCTCACCTCGGTGGACGTCACCGCCGCCCCGGGCGTCTCGGACGACGTGCTGAAGCAGCGGGTCGAACCCGTGGTCGGCAGCGGCTACGACGTCAAGACCGCCGCCCAGACGGCTAAGGACTCGTCGCAGCAGCTGGGCACCTTCCTGTCCGTGATCAAGGACGCGCTGCTGGGCTTCGCCGGGATCGCGGTGCTGGTGGGCATCTCACTGATCCTGAACACCTTCTCGATGCTGGTCGCGCAGCGCACCCGGGAGCTCGGCCTGATGCGGGCGCTGGGGGCCAGCCGACGGCAGGTGAACCGCTCGGTGATGGTGGAGGCGGTGCTGCTGGGGGTGGTCGGCTCCACCCTGGGGCTGCTGGTCGGGGTGGGGCTGGCGCAACTGCTGATCAAGCTGATCGGCGGGGTCGGCATGGAGCTGAAGGGCAGTGAGATCGCCTTCCGCTGGCCCACTCCGGTGGCCGCCTACGCGGTGGGCGTGATCGTCACGGCGGTCTCCGCCTACCTGCCGGCCCGGCGCGCCGCCTCGGTGTCGCCGATGGCCGCGCTGCGCGAGGCGGACACCCCGGGCCGCGGCGCGCCGCTGCGGCGGCGGGCGGTGCTCGGCGGGACGGTGGTGCTGCTGGGCGCGGCCGCGCTGGTGGCCGCGGGGACCCTGCACGCGGCCGGGACGGCGGCGGGCCTCCTCGGGATCGGCGTGCTGCTCAGCCTGATCGGCCTGATCATGACCGGGCCGCTGCTGGCCCGGCCGGTGATCCGGGTGCTCGGCGGCTGGTTCCCCCGGGTCTTCGGCTCCATCGGCGCACTGAGCCAGCGCAACGCGCTGCGCAATCCCCGCCGGACCAGCGCCACCGCCTCGGCGCTGATGATCGGCCTGGCGCTGGTGGCCGCGCTGTCCGTGGTGGGCTCCTCGATGGGCGCCTCGTTCGACAGCCAGGTCGACAAGACCATCGGTGCGGACTTCATCGTCCAGAACGGACAGGGCCAGCCCTTCCCTGCGGAGGTGGCCCAGGCCGTCCAGGGCGTCCCCGGGGTGGGCCTGCTGGTACGCACCCAGGCGGTTCCGGTGACCGAGATCGCCCCCGACGGCAGCCGGACCAAGGTGAACATGCTCGGCAGCACCAGCGGCCTCGACCGGGTGGTGCACCTGTCGCTGCGCTCCGGCACGGTCGCGGCGGCCACCGCCCCGGGCGCGGTGATGATCGCCTCCACCTACGCGGACGACCACCACCTGGCCCTCGGCAGCAGACTGACGGTGCTGTTCCCCAACGGCACCCAGGTGCCGCTGACTGTCGGGGCGGTCAACAACGTCGACAACAACAGTCTGACCGGCATCGGCAAGAGCCCGGTCGCCGGCACCGCCACAGTCCAGCAGTACGCCCCGGGGGTGCAGGACGACGGAGTGTTCGTCGACGTCGCCGCGGGCGCGGACAAGGCGCAGGTCAAGGCGGCGATCACAACGGCGATCGCCAAGGACCCGCAGGTCCAGGTCCGGGACCAGTCCGACTACAAGAAACTGATCCGGCAGCAGATCGACGTCCTGCTCAACCTGGTCTACGGCCTGCTGGCGCTGGCGATCATCATCGCGGTGCTCGGCGTCGTCAACACCCTGGCGCTGTCCGTGGTGGAACGCACCAGGGAGATCGGCCTGCTGCGCGCCATCGGCCTGTCCCGCCGCCAACTGCGCCGGATGGTGCGGCTGGAGTCGGTGGTCATCGCCCTGTTCGGCGCGGTGCTCGGTCTGGGCCTGGGACTGCTCTGGGGGCTGGCGGCCCAGCACCTGCTCTCCCTGAAGGGCATGCAGTCCCTCTCCATACCGTGGACCACCGTCATCGCCGTCGTCCTCGGCGCAGCCCTGGTCGGCCTACTGGCCGCCCTGGGCCCGGCCCTGCGCGCCTCCCGGCTGAACGTCCTGGACGCCATCGCCCACGAGTGACGCCGATGACGGACAACCGACCCCTAGAACTTCTTCACCCAGCGGCGCCACTGCGACTCCGGCGCATAGCCGGCGGCACGCCACGCCCGTTGGCCCAACTCGTTGCGCTCCAGCACCATCGCGTCGCCACGACGCCCGCCGAGCGCGGTGAAGCGCTGCTCGGCGGCCTCCAGCAGCGCGCCGCCGATCCCCTGGCGGCGGGAACCGGGGTCGACCGCCAGGCGGTACAGATGGCAGCGCCAGCCGTCCCACCCGGCGATGACGGTGCCGACCATCCGCCCGTCCCGCTCGGCGATGAGCACCGCATCGGCGTCCCGGGCGATCAGCCGGCCCACGCCGGCCTCGTCGTCGCTGATGCTCGTCCCCTCGGCGGCGCTCCTCCAGAACTCCAGCAGCGGGACGACGTCGGCGCGGGTGGCAGTACGTATCTGCAGGTCGGTCATGCACCGAGCCTCGCACGCCCGGTGGATCAGGTGCCAGTCATCCGGACAACGGCGGGAAGGACAGCTTCAGCAGCGCCAGCGTCTGCGGCCCGGCGCCCTCCAGTGCGACCTGCTGGGACCCGCCTCGCACACTCAACGTGCTCCGCTGGCACCCGGTCAGCGTGTCGACAGCCACGGCCACCGGCGACGCGGCGTCCGCTCCGCTGCCCCGGTAGAAGTCGACGGTGATCTCCGCGCCGAAATCCGCCGGGCAGGAGAACACCCCGACCGGCGCCGTGGGCAGCGCATCGACCAGGGGCACCGTCCTCGCCACCAGTCCCGGGTCGGTCACGGTCACCGGCGACCAGGACGGGAGAGGAGCGGGGCTGGACCTCCTGGACGCGGTGACCACCAGCCGGGTCACTCCGGTCGGGACCGTCGCCGCCGCCGGATGGGCGGGACGCCAGGTGTCCTCGGCCTCGACCCGCATCAGCGTGGCCCCCCTGTACGCCGCAAAGGAGACGTCCGTCGCGCGTGACTGAAGCAGCGCGCTGCCGGGCCAACCGAAGGTGAGCTCGTCCGGTACACCGTTCGTGCTGCCTCTGCCTATGCCCCAGTTGCCCTTCGGGGGATGCGCGGTGAACCAGCCGACGGCCTGCTGCGGGGTGCCCGGATAGGTCCAGTACGCGGTCGCGACCACAGTGTTGGCACCGGTCGGCAGTGCGTAGAACACGGCGGCGGATCCGGCGGGGGCAGCCGTCAACTGCAGGGCGCCTGGCGGCGCGACGAAGCCACGCAGCCTCGCGGACACGTCGGCCCGGGCGTCCTGCTGCGGTGTGGCGGCGCTCTGAGAGGCAGAGGGGGATGCCGGGTGTGCGGCCGAGGAGGCAGCCCCGCCCTGCGCCGCACACCCCGCCAGCAGTGCCGCGACGGCACCGAGGAGCACCCTTCGGTTCACTGTTCGAGTCATGGCCGTCTGACGTGGCGACTCACCTACCGGTTCCGCACCACCGCCCGGACCGGCACCGGGAGGGCGGCGGCGAACAGGTGGTTGCTGAGGCGACTCGGCTGGGGTCGTGCGTGGTTGATCGCGCAGTTCCCCGCGCCCCTGAGGGCTGCAACTGAGCCGGTTGCAGATGGTCAGGGGCGGCGGGGAACTGCGCGGCAGACCATGCGCACGCCTGCGGGCGGGGCAGCTCGGTAGCATGGCCGACGGGAGGTGCCAGGTGGCCGGTGTGCCGCTTCTCAGTGAGCTGATGCCGTGGTCGGTGCCCGGGCTGCGGGTGGGGCGGGGGTGGGTCAGGTCCGCGCATCCCGAGGTGCTGGCCGCGCGCTGGCACCGGCTGGCCGGGGCCGACCCGCGGCAGCGGGCCGAGCTGTTCCGGCCCACCCGGTCCCGGACGGTGGACAGCGCCGTACCCCAGCTGGCCGGCCAGGCCACCTCGACCCGGCGGCTCTCCCAGGAGCCCGGTCCCGCCCCGGAGCCGGTCCGGATCCGGCACGGCGCGTTCGACCGGCAGTGGCTGCTGGCCGACCAGCGGCTGCTGGACCAGCCCCGGCCCGAGCTGTGGCGGGTGGCGGACGGACGCCAGCTCTTCGCCGCCGTCCAGCCCCCCGACGCGGCCGGGGCTGCTCCCGGCGGCCCCGCCGTGGCCTTCTCGGCCGAGCTGCCGGACGGCGCCCGCCCCAAGGGCACCGGCCGGATCCATCCGCTCTACCGCCGCCCCGGCGGCACCGAGCCCAATCTGACGCCGGGTCTGACCGCGCTGCTGCGGCGGAAGTTGGGCGTTCCGGTCGGCGCCGAGGACCTTTTCGCCTGGATCGCGGCGGTGACCGCGCACCCGGTCGGCCGCACCGGCGAGGAGGTGCCGGTACCCCTGCCCGCCGACGCCGGCCTCTGGGCGGAGGGCCTGGAACTGGGTCGGCGGGTGCTCTGGCTGCACACCTTCGGCGAACGCTCCGCCGCCGGCCTCGGCCCGCTGCGGATGCCGGGCGGACGCCGCCCCTTCGTCCGGGAACGGGTCACCGGCCTCCCGGACGCCCTGGACCACGACGCCGAGGACGACTCCCTGCTGATCGGCAGCGGCCGCCTCTCCCCCGTCGCCCGCAGCGCCTGGGAGTTCCACGCCGCCGGGGAACCGGTGCTGGCCCGCTGGTTCACCGAGCGCTGCGCCGACCCCGAGGCCCAGCCGGGAACCCTGGAGGCCCTGGGGCTGACCGGCTGGCCCCAGCAGTACACCGCCGACCTCGTCGACCTGGTCACCGTCCTGACCCTCCTCGCCGAACTGCGCCCGGCCCTGACCGCGGTCACGGCCAAGGCCGCGGCGGACGGAATCGGCACCGCCGACCTGTCCGCGGCCGGCGTACTCCCCGTCCCGGACCGCTCCCGCCGCCCGGCGTCAGTGCTGCTGCACCACGAGGAAGGGCCTGACGGCCAGTTCGTCCTGTTGTGAGGGAGGGGCTTGCATCTCCAGCGGCTGGAGGTCGCAGACTCTGGGCCATGGACGGCACGCAGAACGCAGCCGCACCGCTGCTGACCATCGGTGAACTCGCACATCGTACCGGGCTGCCGGTCCGGACCATCCGCTACTGGTCCGAGGCCGGGGTGGTGGTCGAGGCCACCCGGAGCGCGGGCGGACACCGGCTCTACGATCCGGCCGGGGTGGCCCGGCTGGAACTGGTGGCCACCCTGCGCGAGCTGGGCCTCAGCCACGCCGAGGTCCGCAGGGTGCTGGACCGCGAGAGCACGGTGGCCGAGGTCGCGAGGACCCACGTCGCGGCCCTGGACACGCAGATCGCCACGTTGCGGCTGCGCCGCGCGGTGCTGTCCGCCATCGCGGCAGGAGATCGGGAGGAGCCCGAGAACATGGACCGGTTGAACCGTATGGCGCGGCTGTCGGCGCAGGAACGGCAGCAGATGATCGACGACTTCGCGGCCCGCGCCTGCGCGGGCCTGGACGGCGGACCCGAGCTCCAGGCCCGGCTCCGCGGCGCAGCACACCACCTGCCGGACGACCCCACCCAGGAGCAGACGGACGCCTGGCTGGAGCTGGCGGAGCTGATGTCGGACCCGGGCTTCCAGCAGCACGTCCGGAGTGCGGTGGAGCAGAGCTCCCAGCCGGAGCGGCACGGCCGTTTCGCGGAGAACCTGGACCGCACGGTGGGCGCAGCCCTGCGGGAGGGGCTTGCGCCCGACTCGCCCGAGGCGGCGGCAGTGGTCGACCGCCTGCTCGGCGACCCGGGCCCGGAACGGCTCGCAGCCGTCCGGGCCCGGGTCGGGGCCCAGCTCGACCCGGGCTACGACGAACGGCTGGAGAGCTATCGCCGACTGCTCGCGGTACTGCAGGACCAACCGGCGCCGACCTCCCGCCGGGCCGTCTACACCTGGCTGGTCGAAGCCATCGACGCCGTCGGCTGACCACCTTCTGACGCGCAGCTCCCCGGGCCCCTGATGGTGCGACTTGCTCCCGGTGGTTCGGTTGCAGCCCGGTAGGGGCGCGGGGAACTGCGCGACAAGTCCGGCACACGCCGCACCCGAGTCCCGACAACCACCCCGCAGGCGACCAACACGCTTCCCGCGATCTGGCCGAGGCCGAGCGTCCCCGTCCCCACCAGCGGCGCGGCCCCCGCCGCTGCGACCGGGATGACGCCGCTGAAGAGCCCTGCCCGCTCGGGTCCCAGCCGTTCGACCCCGGTGTACCAGGCCCAGAAGGCCAGTACGGTGACCGGCAGCGCCATCCAGGCCAGGGCCAGGGCCTCGGCCACGGTCGGCACCCGCAGCGCCGCCGGCCCCTGCAGCGCCAGCCCCAGCAGCAGGGCCTGGACCGAGCCCGCCGCACACGCGCACCCGGAGAGCAGCAGCGGGCCCAGCGGAGCGATCAGCGGGACGGCGACCAGGCCGAAGGCGACCTCGCCCAGGAGTGCGAGCAGCGAGAAGCCCAGACCGGCCGCGTCGGTGCGGCCGAAGCCCTGGACCACCGCCGCCCCGGCGACCACCAGCAGGGCCGCGCCGGCGATCCGCGGCGAGGGGCGGCGGCGCTCCAGCAGCGGTGCCAGGATCGCGATGGCCAGCGGGGCGCAGCCGACGACGACGCCGGGCACGGCCGGTTCGGCGCTGCGTTCGGCGGTGAGGACCGCGAGGTTGAAGCCCACCATTCCGGTGGCCGCCAGCAGTGCCAGCCGCAGCCAGAGCCGCAGCGGCAGCTCACGGGCCGGGGCCAGCCCACGCGGGCCGCGGGCGGCCAGGAACAGCAGTACCACGGCCGCCGCGCCGTAGCGCAGTCCCTGGCCACCGAGGCCGGGATAGCCGCCGAGCAGGCTCATCGCGACGAAGCTGGTGCCGACGAGGAGGGCGGCGCCGGCCGCGAGGACCGCGCCGGAGGCGGAGGGGAGGGGTGGTCGGTTCATGCAAGCAGCTTCCCGGCCGCAGTGGTCCGGATTAAGGTCCACTCCCATGCGGAGTTCACGGACCACTTCCCCCAGCGACTCCCCCGCTTCCCCCGCTTCCCCCGCCTGGGAGCTGCTGCTCCCGGCCGCCTCGGGTCCGCAGCGCGGCCGTGGCCGGGAGCTGGGCGCCGCGCTGCGGCAGGCGGTGCGGGAGGGGCGGCTCACGGCCGGGACCAGGCTGCCGTCCACCCGGGACCTGGCCCGGGACCTGCGGGTGTCGCGCAGCCTGGTC
Organism: Streptacidiphilus carbonis; assembly: GCF_000787775.1. Taxonomy (GTDB): domain Bacteria; phylum Actinomycetota; class Actinomycetes; order Streptomycetales; family Streptomycetaceae; genus Streptacidiphilus; species Streptacidiphilus carbonis. The sequence continues at coordinate 217,693 of NZ_BBPM01000003.1, forward strand.
AGCGAGCTGTACGGGCAGCTCATCGCCGAGGGCTACCTGACCAGCCGTCAGGGCTCCGGCACCTGGGTCGCCGCGCTCAGCCCCACCCCGTCCCCGCCCGCCGTTGCCGCGCCTCAGCCGGTGCCGCCGCCGGTGACCGACTTCCGTCCCGGGCTGCCGGACCTCGCCCTGTTCCCCCGCGCGGCCTGGTCCGCCGCCCACCGCAGCGCCCTGACCGCCCTGCCCGACGCGGCCCTGGACTACCCGGACCCGCAGGGCCTGCCCGAGCTGCGCGCCGCCCTGGCCGAGCTGCTGGCCCGGCGCCGGGGGGTGGTCGTCGCGCCCGAGCGGGTGCTGGTCTGCTCGGGCGTCGCCCAGACGCTGACCCTGCTCGGACGGGTGCTGCGGGCCCGGGGACACCGGACGGTCGCCCTGGAGGACCCGGGCAGCCTGCCCCAGTACCCGCTGCTGACCGCCGCCGGACTGCGTCCGGTCCCGGTCCCGGTGGACGCGGAGGGCCTGGACCCCGGCGCGCTCGCCGCCAGCGGGGCCCGCGCGGCGGTGATCACGCCCGCGCACCACTTCCCCACCGGCGTGGTGCACTCCCCCGCGCGCCGGGCCGCGCTGCTCTCCTGGGCGGCGGCCGATCGCGGCCTGCTGGTGGAGGACGACTACGACGGCGACTTCCGCTACGACCGGGCCCCGGTCGGCGCGCTCCAGGGCCTGGCCCCCGACCTCGTCCTCTACACCGGCTCGGTGAGCAAGTCGCTGGCCCCGGGGCTGCGACTGGGGTGGATGGTGCCGCCCGCCGACCTGCTGGACGAACTGGTGGAGGCCAAGCGGGTCACCGACCTGGGCAACGCCGTCGCCGAGCAGGCCGCCTTCGCCGCCTTCCTGCGCTCCGGCCGCTACGACCGGCAGTTGCGGCTGTGCCAGCGCCGTTACCGCGAGCGCCGGGACGCCCTGATCGAGGCGCTGACCGCGGCCGTCCCCGGGGTCCGGGTCAGCGGCATCGCCGCCGGGCTGCACCTGATCGCCGAGTTCCCCTTCCCACTGCCGGAGGCCGTCACCGCGGCCGCCGGGGTGTGGCTGCGCCCGCTGAGCGACTACTGCGCCGAGGAGCGGCCCCGGGACGCCACCCGCTTCGTCCTCGGCTACGCCCACCTCACCCGTCCGGATATCCAGCGCGCCTTCGCCAGACTGGCCGAATCTTTGCGCAGTGTTGCCATTTGATACCGAAGCCGTTCATGAGCTGCAGAAACGCTCGCGAGCGCGCGCACCCCCCGGATACCATCCGGCTACCCCCGGGTACTCGAAGGAGAGCGGCTCGAAGGAGAGGGAAGGCGGAGAGTTGGCACAGCTCACCGGCGGCGACTCGTCGCTGCTGCGGCGGATCAACTCCGCCGTGACCCTGCACGCCCTGCGTGGCGGCGACGCGCTGACCCTCACCCAACTGGTCGGCGACACCGGCCTGTCCCGCCCCACCGTCGAGGGCGTCATCGAGGGCCTGATCGAGTCCGGACTGGTCGTCGAGGTCCATCCGGACCCCGACTCCCGCCGCGGTGACAGCACCCGCCAGCGCGGACGTCCGGCCCGCCACTTCCGCTTCCGCGCCGAGGCCGGCCACCTGCTCGGCATCGAGATCGGCACCCACGGCGCCCGGGTCGCGCTGGCCGACCTGACCGGCCGGCTGATCGGCTCCTACGCCCGTCCCATCGACGAGTCCACCGGCGCCACCGAGCGGCTGGGCCTGGTCCGGGCCACCGTCGCCGAGCTGCTGCGGCGCTCCAATGTGTCCAGGGACACCCTGTGGGCGGTCGGCGTCGGCACGCCGGGCGTGGTGGACGCCGAGGGCGTGGTGCGGCTGGGGACGGCACTGCCCGGCTGGACCGGCCTGGAGCTGGGGGCGCGGCTGCGCCGCTCGTTCCGCTGCCCGGTCCTGGTGGAGAACGACGCCAACCTCGCCGCCATCGGCGAGCACTGGAAGGGCGCCGCCGCCGGCATGGGCGATGTGGTCTTCGTGCTGGCCGGGCTCAGCCCCGGCGCGGGATCGCTGATCAACGGCCGGCTGCACCGGGGATTCGGCGGCGCGGCCGGCGAGATCGGCTCACTGCACCTGCTGGGCCGCGAGTCCAACCCGGCCCAGCTGCTCTCCGCGCCCAGCAAGCCGATCGACCCGCTGGACGAGGCGGCGGTGGCCCGGGTGCTGCGGCTGGCCGAGCAGGGCGACCAGGTCGCCCTGGACGTCCGGGACCGCTTCCTGGCCCGGCTGGTGCGCGACGTGGCCGCGCTGGTGCTCGCCATCGACCCGGAGATCGTGGTCATCGGCGGCTGGGCGGCCGGTCTGGACGGGATGCTGGAACCGCTGCGCCAGCAACTGACCCGGATGTGCCTGCGGCCCCCGGAGGTGCGGCTGTCGGCGCTCGGTGACGACGTGATCGCCACCGGCGCCCTGCGGCTGGCCCTCGAACACGCTGAGGAGCAGCTCTTCTCGGTGGATCAGGAGGCGGTGCGGACCTCGGCGGCGACCGGCTCGGCCGGGGCGACGTCGACGACGCCGGAGGCGCCGAAGGTCAGTCGGCACATGTCGGCGCGGTAGGTGGAGACGGCGACGGCGACCGTGCCGCCCTGGGCCTGGTAACGGGTCGTCAGCACCAGCACCGGGGTGCCCGGCGGGCGCTCCAGCAGTCGGGCCTGCTGCTCCTCGGCGACGCCCAGCTCGACCGAGCGGGACTCGCCGTCCAGCTCCAGCCGCTGCAGCTGGCGCAGCACCGAGCGGGCCCGGCTGGAGTCGGCGATGCTGGACCTCGCGAAGATGGCGGGCACATGCGAGGCCACCGTCTCGGGCACGTAGAGCGTCTCCGCTCCGATGGCCTGGCCGTGCATCAGCCGCAGCCTGCGGACCGCGTGCACGGATTCGTCGGCGGGGACGCCGAGGGTGGCGGCGACGGCGGCCGGGGCCGGGGCGTAGCCGGCGTCGACGATCCGCCAGCTGTCGCGGCCGGTCGTCCCGGCGACCGGGACGCCCATCCGCGGGGCGGCGACCAGGGTGCCGATGCCGCGGCGGCGCACCAGCCGGCCCTCCAGCTCCAACTGGTCCAGCGCCTGGCGCAGGGTGGCCCGGGCCACCCCGAAGCGCGCGGACAGGTCCCGCTCGTTGGGCAGCACCTCACCGGCGCTGAACTCCGAGTCGAGCGCCCGCACCAGGACGGTGCGCAGATGCCAGTACTTGGGCTCGGGCGCGTCCGCGACGGCGGCCCCGTTCCCTTGCGCGGCCTGTGTGGTCCCCACCCTGTCCTCCGCCTGTGAGCCGGTGCCCGTATTTATGAGCCCTTATTTTTTAAAGGACCCTGCACTAAGGCGACAGTAGGGGCTTCCCGGATCATTGGTCAAGACCAATGCCCAGGATGTCGCACACGGCCAGATACCGCGTCAAGCCGGTCATTCCACTGCTCATCATCACCGCGTGGTTGAGCCTGAAGGCCGGCCTGCCGGGCACCGCGAGCAGTCTCATCAGCGGCTTGCGCACTTCGACGTCCTCGTCGAAGACGGCCACCGCCGCGCCGTCGCCCCTGGTGGTGACGGTCCATCGGGTACGGCCCTCCAGGTCTCCGGTGAGCCGCGCCTCCAGCACCCCGGCCGCCGGGTCCTGCCGCGCCTCATGGGCGGTCACCTGCAACACATAGGGAAGCAGCGAGCGGAAGCGCATCGCGCCGGTGCTCCCGTCGAACTGCCGTACTTCCAGGATCTCCGGCCACCACACCGGGTAGGTGCGCGGATCGGACAGCACCGCGTAGACCCGGGCCGGCGGCGCGGGCAGGTCCCAGACGGTGGTGAAGCGGTAGCGGTGCCGGTCGGGTCGTCGAGACGTCATGGACAGCAGTCTCGCCGCTGGGGAGGGTTCGGCTGCCGGTAGCGTGCACTGCAGCCTTCGTTCTTTCACCATCCGGGAGCACCCCATGACCGAACCCGTAGCCCGACCGCTGATCGCCGCCGTCGCCGGACGCACCCCGGAGGTGGACCCGCAGGCGTTCGTCGCCCCGACCGGGACGGTACTGGGCTCGGTGCGCCTCGCCGCAGGATCCAGCGTCTGGTACGGGGCGGTGCTGCGCGGCGACTGCGAGACGATCAGCCTCGGTCCGGACAGCAACATCCAGGACAACTGCTCGGTCCACGCCGACTTCGGTTTCCCGGCGACGGTCGGCGCCCGGGTGTCGGTTGGCCACAACGCGGTGCTGCACGGCTGCACCGTCGAGGACGACTGCCTGGTCGGCATGGGCGCCACCGTCCTCAACGGCGCGGTCGTGGGCGCGGGTTCGCTGATCGCAGCCAACGCGCTGGTGCCGCAGGGGATGCGGATCCCGCCGGGCTCCCTGGTGGCCGGCGTCCCGGCCAAGGTCAGGCGCGAACTGTCCGACGAGGAGCGGGCCCACATCAAGCTCAACGCCGAGTGGTACACCGCGCTCAGCGGGCAGCACCGCGAGGCGTTCGGGGGTTGAGGCCCTGTCGGATCTTCGGCTGCGGACCGTAGCCGGCTCGTCGCGCAGTTCCCCGCGCCCCCGAGGGGCTGCAACTGCATCAGTTGCACATGCTGAGGGGCGCGGGGAACTGCGCGACAAGCCATGCACAACCCGCACCAGTACCTCTAGACGGGGCGCTCGTACCGCAGCATCACCACGCCGTTCCCGAACGCCCTGGTCTCCACCAGCCGCAACGAGGCGAACACGTCGGAGTCCTGGAACAGCCGCTTGCCCCGCCCGATGAGCACCGGATGCACGTAGATCCGGTACTCGTCGATCAGGTCGAGCTCCCGGAAGGCCCCCGCCAGGTCCGCGCCGCCGAGCACCAGGTCGCCGCCCGGCTGCGCCTTCAGGGCCAGCACCTGCTCGGCCACCACCTCCCGGACGACAGTGGTGTTCCAGTCGGCGTGCTCCAGGGTGCGCGAGTAGACGATCTTGGGCATGTCGCGCCAGATGCCGGCGAACTCGGCCACCTCCGACGACGCCTCCGGGGCGGCATCGGCGGTCGGCCAGAACCCGGCCATCAGTTCATAGGTGACCCGGCCGTCCAGGAACATGCCGGCCCGCCTGAGCGAGTCGTTGAAGTGCTGGTGCACCTCGGCGTCGACCCGGTGCCAGTCGATCTGCCGCTCCGGGCCCTCGATGAATCCGTCGAGGGAGATCGAGAAGGTGAGCACGATCTTTCGCATCCCACCAGCCTACGGCGAGGGGGCGGGGACGAGGTGGGCGAAGACCACGACATTGCCGAGGTAGCCGCTGGCCCGGGTGTAGCCGCCGCCGCAGGTGATCAGGCGCAGCTCGGGGTAGGGCGTCGGCCCGTAGACCTTGCGGTCCGGGAAGGACGTGCGGGAGTAGACGTCGATGCCGTCGACCCGGAACGTCGCGGTGCGCCGGTCCCGCCGCAGGATGCTCACGGTGTCGCCGCGGTGCAGCGAGCCCAGGCCGTAGAAGACCGACGGGCCGTGGGCGTTGTCGACATGGCCGGCGACGATCGCGGCGCCGGCGGCGCCCGGGGCGGTGCCGCCCGTGTACCAGCCGGCCAGGTTGCGCTGCCCGTCCGGCGGCGGCACCAGGTGGTGCTGCCCGTCCAACGTCAGTCCGGTCAGCGGTGCGTCCACGGAGATCGCCGGGATCCGGATCCGCAGCGGCACCGAGGCGGGCAGCGGCGCCGTCGGCGGGGCGTCGGCCCAGTCGGGGTGGGCGGCCAGGGCCTCCGCCGAGGTGGGTTGCGGCGGCGCCCCGCCCATCAGTCCGTGGTAGATCAGCGCCACCCCGAGGAGCATCACGGCGGCCAGTCTGGGGAACCCGGCCTTCCTCGCCCGTGGGGAGGCTGCCTCCGGGGAGGCAGCGGCCGGATCGTCAGGAGACCCCATCCGCGCCGCCGCGCCCGCTCCGCCGCCGCCGCCACACCGCCGTCCCGCCCGCGCCGAGCACCAGCGCGGCACCGGCGGCGATCTGGGCCGGGCTGGCCGAGTAGGTGCTGCCGCCGACCCCGGTCCGCACCGGGCCGACGACGCCCTCGCGCTCCCGGCGCGGACGCTCGGACTCCCGCGCGTCGTCGCCGCGGACCACCGTCAGCGTGGTCACGAACCCCGAGGACCGGGCGTCGTCGGGCTGGCACGAGCCGGCGACCGAGTAGGTGCCGGGCTTGACCGAGGTGCGGATGGTGGCGGCCGCGGAGAAGTGGCCCAGCACGCCGGCCACCGGGTGCAGCGGCACGGTGGAGCTGAAGGCCTGCGAGGAGACTCCCGAGGGCCGCGGGGTGTCGTAGGCGGAGCAGTCGACGTCGATCGACACCGTCCGCCCCGGCTCCAGCCGGGTCGGCGACAGCGCGATCGTCGCCGCGCTGCCGCCGCTGGAGGCCACCGCCACGGGCGCGCCCAGTCCGACCGCGCAGACGACGGCCGCCCCTATGGTGGCCAACGGTTGCATTCGCATCATTTTGAACCTCCGCGCCGAGTGCGGACCACGGGCCCGAGGCCCGGGTGCGGGGGGACACACCAGGCGATCGACCGTGATCGTCACCGTGCGCGCACGAATGCTAACCCTCCGGTCACACTATTCACCCGTTCGGCAGCCCCCAGCGCGGCGCCGGCGCGGTGGGCGGGACCGGGGCCACGGTGAGGTCGGGATCGGTGCCCACCGGCAGCACCAGCACCGACCGGCCCCGCTCCAGCGGGATCCGCAGGGTGCCGCCGCCGAGGTTCTGGTAGCTCACCGGCCTGCCGTCCTCGCCGCGCACCTCGACCGCGTCGGAGGGGATGTCGGTGCGCAGCGTGAGCGGCGCGCCCGCCTCGCTGTGGACCCGGACCCAGCGGGTTGCGCCGCCGGTGCGGGAGGCACTGAGCAGGAAGGCGCCCTGGGTCCGGAACTGGTGCACCATCAGATCCGGCCAGCCGTCCGGCACCGCCGGGAACACCCGGACCACCTCGCCCCAGCTCTGGCAGACCATGTCGTGCAGCGACTGGGCTGCCGACAGCGGGGTCTCGATGACCGGGCCGCTCTCCAGGTACATGGTGTTGGGCTTGACGTACTTGGCGAGCAGGTCGGCCAGGTAGCCGGCGGCCGCCGTGCCGTCCAGCATCTGCGCCGCGAACGAGGCCGCGCCGGTGTAGCTGTAGCCCTGGAGCGCGCCGGTGAAGCTGATCCAGTGGTCCACCGAGGTGCGGATCAGGTCGCGGTTCTCCGGCTGCTCCCAGTTGACCAGGTACAGCGGGTAGACCGAGAGCATGTGCGAGTAGTGCCGGTGCGACATCGCGAAGGGCTGGCCGGCGCCGATCATGAAGCCGTTGCCGTCGACCGGGTACGGAGTCAGCCGCCGCAGCACGTCCTGCCAGCGCGGCAGCAGCGGGTCGTCGACGCCCAGCAGCCGGGCCGAGTCGATCAGCGTGCCGCAGCCCCAGCGGATCAGTGCCAGGTCGTAGTTGGTGTCCGGGGTGTCCACGCCGTACTCGGGCGAGAAGGTCTTCGGCAGGTGGTAGCGGCCGTCCGCGCCGAGCGCCAGGAAGTGCAGGTAGTAGTTGACCGACTGGCGCAGCATCGGGAAGACGACGTCGCGCAGCACCGACTCGTCCATGCTGTGCCGGTACCCCAGCCAGACGTTGTGGAGGGCCCAGGTGAGGTTGCCGACCTCGGGGGTGGGAGGGTCCTCCCCCGGCACCGAGACCGTGTAGGTGCCGGAGCCGTCGTCCACCCCGTGGGTGAGGGTGATGTCCTGGCTGCGCGCCATGACCAGCGAGTCGGACCGGAACTGCGGCAGCACCTGGCCGCGGATGTTCTCCCGGTACTCCGACAGCGAGCGGGTCAGCGCGTCCAGCTCCGGGTGGTTGGAGCCGTTGATCAGCCAGTACTCCAGCTGGACGTTGAGGTTCCACCAGCTGGCCGGCCAGGGCGTGGGTTCCAGCCACGGCCCGGTGGTGGCCATCACCGGGGAGTCCCGGCGGGAGGCGGAGGCGACCTTGTAGAGCTGTATCCAGTAGAAGGACTGCAGTCTGGCGTCCGGGATGGACAGGAACGAGCGCTGGTAGTAGCGGTTCCACCAGTGCCGGTGGTCCGCGGCGAGGGCGTCCAGCGGATGCGTGGAGGCGTCCCGGACCGTGCGCAGCGCGGCGTCGGTGTGGCCGTCGGCGGGGAAGGAGTGCGCGACGGCGGCGTAGAGGGTGCGGCTGCCGCCGCGGACGACCTCCTGCCAGGCGGTGGTGTGGCCGCCGCCGGCGGTGAGGGTCTGCACGGCGGCGTTCGCGGCGGCGCGGCCGGATCCGTGCACCGCGACGGTGGCCGGCGGATTGGCCGCGTAGCCGGCGGGCAGTGGCTTGAACTGGGCCCTGGGGCTGATCGCCCGCGCCGGGTGGAAGGTCCAGCCGAACCCGGACTCGCCCGGCCCGGGAGTGACCTGGACGGCCAGCACCCCGCGGGCGCTGTGGATCAGCGCACGCAGGGTGAGCACCCCGGCGGTGGTGGTCACCGTGCCGGAGAGCTCGGCGTTCCACAGGTCCAGCCGCCAGTCGACGCCGGTGACAGTCCCCACCGGATCCAGGGTGAAGTAGCCGATCGGCAGCCTGCCCAGACCGAAGAGCGATCCGAACTCGGGCCGGTGGTCCTGGACTTCGCTGTGCTGGACCATGAAGCGCACGGCGTTGGCGCCCGGTTCGGCGTAGATGCCGGAGCCCAGCCGGGAGTTGCCCAGGAACGGGCCCTCGTACCAGGTCCTGGGCATGCTCTGCCAGACCGGGTCGGAATCGGCCAGCAGCTCGCGCCAGGAGCTCTCCGGCGCATGGATCCCGCCCGGCACCGCGCCGTGGCCCCCACTCGCCGCACCCGCCGTACCGCCTTCCGCGGCGGCCCCGGGCGGCGCGGCCCCGGTCCCCGCGACGGCCAGACCGGCGGCCCCGGCCATGGCTCCCCCGAGAACTCCTCTGCGTGACAGCTCGCTGCTCATGGCACCCTCCTGAACCAGACATCGGATCTCTCGGTGGGCGACGGTAGAAGGAAGTTGATGTGACGTCAACAAGGCTGGGCATCAGCGCTGGTGAAAGCCGCATCACCATATTCGACCCGTCAGGTGATGGAACATCAACAATGGAAACCTCCGACCCGTGCATTGACCGGGCCGTCGGACGGCGCGTACAACGGTGTCTGCGGATTCACGGACCCAATCCCTGTTCATGTATATGACCTGAAGGAGTTCGCCGTGCGAGTCCCCACCCGTCTCGTTCTCGCCGCCGCCACCGCGCTGGCCCTCGCCGGAGGCACCGTCCAGGCGTCCGCCGCCGGCTCCCCGGCCACCCGCGGTCCGGACCTGTCGCTGATCCGCACCTCGCCCACCCCGCCGATGGGGTGGAGCAGTTGGAGCGCCATCCGCAGCCATCCGACCGAGGCGAACATCGAGGCCCAGGCCCTGGCGATGCATCAGAACCTGCAGCGCTACGGCTACGAGTACGTCAACATCGACGCCGGCTGGTCCGACCACCTGGACGCCTACGGCCGCTGGGCCTGGAACGCCACCGCCTTCCCGGACGGCATCCCGGCCGTCGCACAGTACGTCCACCGGCTCGGGCTGAAGTTCGGCATCTACCTCACCCCGGGCGTCCCCAAGGCGGCCTACGACGCCAACCTGCCGATCAAGGGCACCCCGTACCACCTGCAGGACATCGCCGACCCGACCCAGCCCGGCAACACCCACAACGACTCCTACCGGATCGACTACGGCAAGCCGGGCGCCACGGCCTACATCCAGGGCTACGCGGACCTGTTCGCCTCCTGGGGCGTGGACTACGTCAAGATGGACTTCGTCGGCCCCGGCGGCGGTCTGGTCCCCGGCGACCAGCGGCCCGACATGGAGGCCTGGCACCAGGCGATCGTCAACACCCACCGCAGCATCCACCTGGAGCTGTCCAACTCGTTGAGCATCGCCGACATCGGCACCTGGAAGTCGACCAGCAACGGCTGGCGGATCGACGGCGACATCGAGTGCTACCACTGCACGACTCCCGGCCTGACCAGCTGGGCCCGGATGGCCGGCCGCTTCAAGGACGCGCCCGCCTGGGCCCGCTACGCCTCGCCGGGCGGCTGGAACGACCTGGACTCGCTGGAGGTGGGCAACGGCGCCGGCGACGGGCTCACCCCGGACGAGCGGCAGACCCAACTGACGCTCTGGGCGGTGGAGAAGGCCCCGCTGCTGCTCGGCACCGACCTCACCCGGCTGGACCAAAACGACCTCGGGCTGCTCGGCAACCGGGAGGTCGTCGCCGTCGACCAGCACGACACCGCGGCCGCCGTCCCGCTCTCGCAGGCCACCGACCAGCAGGTCTGGTCCGCCCGCAACCACGACGGCAGCTACACCGTCGCCCTGTTCAACCTGGGCCCGGCGCCGGCCACCGTCGCCGCCTCCTGGTCCGACCTGGGCTTCGGCGGCAACGCCCTGGTGCGGGACCTCTGGGCGGGCCGCTTCACCGGCATCGAGGGCACCGGCGTCTCGGCCACGCTGCCCGCGCACGGCTCGGCGCTGTACCGGATCCAGCCGCTGGGCAGCGGCGGCCGGACGGCGCAGACCGCGGGCTGAGCCCCCGTTCCCGCCGCACCCGTCCTGCCGCACCCGCTGCTACAGCCAGCCCCGTTCACGGGCGATGCGCACCGCGGTGTGGCGGTTGTCGGCGGACAGCTTGGCGGTGGCGGAGGACAGGTAGTTGCGGACGGTGCCCGGGGAGAGCGAGGCCCGTCGGGCCACGTCGCCGATCGGGGCGCCGTCCGCGGCCAGCTCCAGCACCTCCGCCTCGCGCGCGGTCAGCGGCGAGTCGCCGGCGCTGATCGCGTCGGCCGCCAACTCCGGGTCCACGTACCGCCCGCCGGCGTGCACGCTGCGGATGATCACCGCCAGCCGCTGGGCCGACACCGTCTTGGGAACGAAGCCGCGCACCCCGGCGGCCAGCGCCCGCTTGAGGTGGCCGGGCCTGCCGTGGCTGGTGACGATCATCGTGCGGCAGTCCGGCAGGACGGTGCGCAGCTCGGCGGCCACGGCCACCCCGTCCACCCCGCCGGGCATCTGCAGGTCCAGCACCGCCACGTCCGGCCGGTGCGCCCTGGCCATCGCCAGCGCCTCGGCGCCGCTCGCGGCCTGCGCCACCACCCGCAGGTCGTCCTCGTAGGAGAGCAGTGCGGCGACCGCGCCCCGGATCAGATGCTCGTCGTCGGCCAGCAGCACCCGGATCGGCCCGCTCATACGGCCGCTCCCCGGGGGTCCGCCGCGACCAGGGCGCCGTCCGTTCCCTCCGCGGTCGACGGAGGTCCGGGCAACGGGACCCGGGCCGTCAGCCGGAAGACCCCGGACCGCACCTCGGTGTCCAGGCTGCCGCCCAGCGCCGCCAGGCGTTCGGCCAGCCCCGCCAGGCCCGTCCCGGCCCCGGTGCCCGCGGCGGTACCCGCCGCCTCCGGCACCCCGTCGTTGTCGACCGAGAGCACCGCCGAGGCGTCCGCCGTCAGCCGGATGGTGCAGCTGCGCGCCTCGCTGTGGCGCAGCACATTGGTGGTCGCCTCGCGCACCACCCAGCCCAGGGCGGCCTGGACCTGGGCCGGCAGGCCGCCCCCGCCGTCGCCGTGCGCCTGCCCGTCGATGCCGGCCGCGCGCAGCACCGACAGCGCCCCGGCCAGTTCCACCGCCAGATCGGCGCCCCGGTAGCCGCGCACCACCTCGCGCACCTCGCGCTGCGACTCGCGGGCGATCCGCTGCACCTCGGTCATCTGCTCCACCGCGTCGGGATCGCCGTGGCGGGCCAGTTGCACCGCCAGCTCGCTCTTGAGCGCGATCACCGCCAGGTTCCGCCCCATCACGTCGTGCAGATCGCGGCCGAACCGCAGGCGTTCCTCGGCAACGGCCAGCTGCGCCTGCGCCTCACGGGCGGCGTCCAACTCCCAGACCACGCTGACCAGCCACAACGAGCAGCCGCTGGTGAAGACCATGGAGGCACCGGTGATCAGCACCGCGAGGGTGAGCGCCGTGCAGGACGAGAGGTCCAGGCCGAGCAGCACCGCCGCCAGGGCGGTGCCGGCCACCGCGCCCAGCAGCCAGGACAGCATCCCGCGGATCCCCCGCACGCCCAGGACGGCCGCGCCCAGGCCGAAGGCGAGCAGCCCCACCGCGACCACCGCCGACTGGCTCCCGTCCGGGATAGCCCCGGCCCGGTGCCCCATCGCCGCGGCCAGTGCCCCTCCCGCCGACAGCGCGACGACAGCGGCGAGCAGCCGGACCGGGCGCTCGCGCCGGGACAGGATCCAGTCGAGCCCCCGCGCCGACAGCAGCGCGCACAGCGCCGCGTGCACCAGCACCAGGGCGCTCAGCACGACCTTCACCCCGGCCGGCCCGTGCGCCTGGACCATCGGGCCGAGCAGGGCCGAGAGCTCGATCAGCGCGAAGAGGTGGAACGAGGAGCGGGTGTAGAGCTCGATCCGAGCCGGATCGCTGCGCCGGTCCCACCAGCCCGTCAGCCTGGCCATCCGTCTCCTCCTAGCGGCGCGGTTCCCAGCGGAACCACCGGTGTACAGCAAACACGGCCAGCAGCGTCCAGGCCAGCACCGCGCCCAGCTCGCGGACCAGTTCGGCGGCCGACGGGGTCCCTCCGAGCCAGCCGGCCCGGACCAGGTCCAGCACCGGGGTCAGCGGCAGCCATCGGCACACCTCCCCGAGCGGGAACGGCATGGACGACAGCGGCAGCAGCAGCCCCGAGCCGAGGGCGGACACCACCAGCAGCGGCGTGGTGGTGAGCTGGGCGAGCTCCACACTCCGGGTGATCACGGTGGACAGCGCCGCCAGCGCGGCCATCAGCACCACCCCCAGCGCCACCGCGACCAGCAGCAGCTCGGGGCGGCGCGGCAGCGGCAGGTGCAGCAGCGCCGTCCCGGCCGCGACCAGCGCCAGGCACTGGGCCACCGCCACCGCCGCGGCGGGCAGCGCGGTACCGGCCAGGATCTCCAGGTCGGTCGGCTCGCCGGTGCGCAGCCGCTTGAGCACCAGGGTCTCGCGGCGCGCCACATAGGCGGCGACCAGGTTGTAGTAGACGACGAACAGCAGGATGAAGCCGATGCCGCTGCTCACCAGCAACTCGTCGGCGTCAGCGGTCGCGGCCGCCCCGCCGGGGGCGAGTCCGCGCATGGCCGGGCGCCAGGCCGCGACCATCAGGGCCGGCAGCAGCAGGGCCGTGGCCAGCGCGGTGCGGTTGCGCAGCAGCAGCGTCGCCTCGGCCCGGCCCAGGGCCGCCAGTCTGCCTCGGGCCGGGGTCGCGGTCATCGCCCGGCTCCGTCCGCCGGGCCCGCGCCGGCGATGGCCAGGAAGGCCTCCTCCAGCGACGCCGTCCGCGCGTCCAGCCGGTCCAGGGCGACGTCGTGCTCGTCCGCCCAGCGCAGCAGTGCCGAGAGCGAGTACTGGAGCCGGTCGGTGTGCAGCAGCACCCGGCCCTCGCGTTCCTCGTGGGCCAGCACCGCGAGTTCCGGCAGCGGCGGCAGGTCACCCAGGTGCCAGCCGGTCGGCAGCCCGAAGCCGATCCGGGCCGGCCGCGCGCCGGTCACCTGCGCGGGCGTGCCGCAGGCCATCACCCGCCCCTGGTGGAGCACGGCCAGCCGGTCGGCGAGCGCCTCGGCCTCCTCCAGGTAGTGCGTGGTCAGCAGCACGGTCGTGCCCCCCGCCCGCAACTCGCGCACCAACTCCCAGGTGTCGTGCCGCCCCTGGGTGTCCAGACCGGTGGTCGGCTCGTCCAGGAACAGCACCTCCGGCCGGCCCAGCAGCGCCAGCGCCAGGTCGAGCCGGCGCCGCTCACCGCCCGACAGCTGTCCGACCCTGACGTCGCGGCGCTGCGCCAGCCCCACCAGTTCCAGCGCCTCGTGCCCGGGACGGGAGCCGCTGACGCAGCCGGCCCACATCCGCACGGTCTGTCCCACCGTCAGATCCGGTGCGAAGCCGCCCTCCTGGAGCATCACCCCGGTCCGGGGCCGGACCCGGGCCCGCTCCCGGTGCGGATCCCGGCCCAGCACCCGCACCGCACCGCCGCTGGGCCGGGCCAGACCCTCCAGCAGCTCCATCACCGAGGTCTTACCGGCCCCGTTGGTCCCCAGCAGCGCGAACAGCTCACCCCGCGCCACCTCGAACGACACCCCGCGCACCGCCTCGAACCCAGCCCCGTAGCGGCGGCGCACCCCGACGGCCTCGATCACCTTCTCCGCACTGTCCATGCCTCCAGCGTCGGGCCCGGAGTGCGCACCGGGCCGGGCGGACCGTCACCGAAACCGATGACAGATGTCACTGCTGGGACCGCGTCGGACGACGTCACCGTCAAACAGTTCCAGAAGTTCCAGGGATTCCAGGGGTTCCAGGGCAGGCGGGAGCGGTGCGCGCCGGACGGACGGGGGACCATCGGCGCGCACCGGGTGTCCGGTCCGGTGAAACAGGACCATGGACACCGGATACACAACTAGATACATTACTTTATGTCAAGCTGAGAGTAATGGGCGGCTCCGGGCAGACCGAGCCCCGCCGGAAGGGCCCGGGATGACAGGACTCGACAGCACCACGCGCCTGCTGCTCGCACTCGCCGTCCTGCTGGGGCTCAGCCGGGTGGCGGGGACGGCCGCGGCCCGGCTTGGCCAGCCACCGGTGGTCGGGGAGATCCTGGCCGGGGTGGCCCTCGGCCCCTCGCTGCTGGGCCACGCGTTGCCCGCGCTGCACCGAGCGCTGTTCGGACCCGACGTCCTGCCGTCGGTCAACGGCCTGGCGCAGGTGGGCCTGGCGCTCTACGCCTTCGAGATCGGCAACGAGCTGACCGCGCCCGGCCGCGGCAGGCCGGCCACGGGCCGACCGCTGCTGTGGATCACCACCGCCTCGCTGCTGGCCCCGGCCCTGGCGGCTCTCGCCCTCGGTCCGTACCTGCACGGCGACCACCTGGCCGGACCGCACGGGACCCCCGCCGCCCTGACCGTCTTCCTGGCCTGCACGCTGGGGGTGACCGCGGTGCCGGTCCTGGCCCGGCTCCTGCAGGACCGCGGCATGGCCGACACCACCGCCGGACGGCTGAGCCTGGCCGCCGCCTCGGTCGGCGACGGGGTCTGCTGGTGCCTGCTGGCCCTGGCCCTGCACCTGACCGGGCTGATCGGGACGGCGCGGACCGTCGCCGGGGTGGCCGGGGCCGCGTTCGCCGTGCTGGTGATCCATCGCCGGCACAGCCGCCCGCCCGGCCGGTCCGACGGGAGGCGGTGGGGGCTCGGCCCGATGCTGGCCCTGCTCTGCCTGGCGGCGGGCACCTCCTCCGCGCTGGGGCTGCACCCGCTCCTCGGAGGACTGCTGCTCGGCGCCGCCTGGCCCTCCACCGGCCCGAGCTCGGAGGTACTGCGGCGGATCCGCCCGATGGCCGCGGCACTGCTGCCCTGCTTCTTCCTGGGGATGGGCCAGCAGATCGACGTGACCTCGGCGGTCGGCGGAGCCGGCTTCATCCCTCTGGTCCTGCTGCTGCTCGCCGCCGCCGTGCTCACCAAGCTGGCCGCGGTCACCGGCGTCGGCCTGGCCTTCCACTCGTCGCTGCGCGAGTCGACCCGGCTCGGCGTGCTGATGAACTCCAAGGGGCTCACCGAGATCGTCGTGCTGTCCATCGGCTACCAGGACGGGCTGATCGGCAGGACACTGTTCGAAGCCCTGGTCGTCGTCGCCCTGGTCACCACGGCGATGACCGGACCGGCACTCACCCTGCTGGACCGGCCCCCGGCCGAGGACCGGGACCGGTCCGGAGACGGGAGCCGGACCGGAGACGGGAGCCGGACCGGACGCGAGGCACCGGCGCAGCTACTTTCTGACGGCGTAGTAGACCGGGGTACGGAAGCCGTCCATCGCCACGTCTGACACGGCGGCCGAATAGCCGGCGACGCTGTTCTCGTACCAGAGCGGGATCACCGGCATGACCGTCACCAGCTGCTTCTCGGCCTGCTGGTACAGCCGGTCGGCAGTGGCGGTATCGGGTGCCGCATTGGCCTCGTCGACCAGCGAGTCGAAGCTGCCGCTCCGGAACCCGGAGTCGTTGTCGGCGCCGTCGCCCGTGTAGGCGGGCTGGAGGAAGTCCTGGGCGAGCGGGTAGTCCTCCTCCCAGGAGTCGCGGAAGGGCCCGGTCATCCGCCGGCCGGTCACCTGGTCGCGCAGCTCCGCGAAGGTGGGAACCGGCCGGCCGGCGCAGGCGTGCTCGTCGCCCATCACGTTGTTGATGCTGTTGCAGACGGCGTCGACCCAGGGCTGGTTGCCGCCGTCGGCGTTGTAGCTGATGGTGATCGACCCGCCGGGAAGACCCCCGGCCGCGTCGATGAGCTGCTTGGCCCGAACCGGGTCGTAGGTGCAGTAACTGCCGCACAGCCCCGGCGCGTATCCGCTCACCCCAGGGGCCGTCCAGTCGGTGGCCGGGGTCATCGTTCCGTGCAGGATCTTGTCGATGATCAGCGGTCTGTTGATCGCCATCGAGATCCCCTGGCGGAGCCCGGCGGAGGCGGCCGTGCTCCAACCCTTGGCATACAGCGGAAAGGCCAGTCGCGACAGACTGGCTGACGGTAGGTCAATGTATCGGCCATGCAGATCCTTCGCAGCGTTGTCGAGCTCCCCGAGCGGCAGGTCGTCGTCGATGTCCAGCTTGCCGGAGAGCAGATCCGCATAGGCGGCGTTGGGATCGGTATAGACCTTGAAGTCGATCCCGCTGTTCTGCGGCCTCTGCAGACCCCGGTACCCCGGGCTGGGCGTCAGCACCATCTCCTCCTTCGGGGTGTAGGAGGAGATCCGATAGGGGCCGTCGCCGACCGGGTGCTGCTCCCAGGCCGACGGGTCCTTGAAGAACGAGGCCGGCAGCGGATCGAAGACGAAGTCGCCCAGCGTCTGCGGCCAGGTCGAGAACTTCTCGTTGAGCGCCACGGTGAAGGTGGTGGAGTCGACCACCTTCAGCCCCGACATGGTGGTGGCGGCCGCCTTGCCCGAAGCCGGGGCGACGGCCGCATAGCCCTGGATGCAGTCGAAGTAGCCGCTGTTGATCTGATGATTGCTCGCCAGCGCGGTGTAGTTCCAGGCATCCACATAGGACGAGGCCGTGACCGGTGACCCGTCACTGAATGTCCAGTCCGGTTTCAGCTTGACGGTGAAGTGCTGCTGGTCACGGGTGGTGATCGAGGCGGCGTTCTCGTAGACCGGGGCCGAGGTCTTCGGGTCGTAGGTCAACAGGCCGGTCAGAAAGCTGTCGACGACCTTGATGCCGTAGGAATCATAGGTGTCCCCCGGGACCAGCGGATTCTGCGGGACCCCCCAGGCCGCGATGACCATGCCGTCCGCTGCCGGTCCGGCACGTCCGGCACACGCTGTCATGATCAGGGATAAGGCGGCCGCAGCAACGGCCGCCTTCAGGCGCTTCCCCCGGAACAATGAAACCCTCTCCCCTGGGACCGGAAATCGGAATCAGCCGCAGTGCGGCGCGCTTCCCGCGCGAGGCCGTCACCACCCCGCCCCGACCAAATAATCTGCTGACCAGGGCCGTCAGCCGGTGAAGCCACACCCTATCCGCCAGGGACCTGACAGCGCCAGCACGCATTTCGTCAGGATTTTCGCCGGACCGGGAGGACGCTCCGCAGATCCGACAACCCGCCCGGTGAGATTCTCAGAAAATCAACAGGTTGCCTCCAGTTTCACCCGGACACGGCCGCCCGAAATGGAACTGGGGAATTCCGATTGCGCCCCATCGGGCGGACTCGGCGCGCCTGTCGTCGCGATGTCGTTCAGCAGCACCCACTGCCGCCCGTGTCGTGGTGAATGCGCACGACCTGCGTCGGACTGGGGGTCGAGCCCGGTGCTGTGGATCCGGAGAGCACGGCGGTGCGAGTTGCAATCGAGGCCATCAGAACCAAGCCGGCGACGACTGTGGCCATGACACAGAGAAACCGCTTCATGATCTTCCTCGGATTGGATGGAGTTGCGTTGCTTGACACGGCTAGTCAACAATATCTGACAAGTGTAGTCAAGTAAATTCTCTAGGCGATCACTATCGAAACTCAAGCCAATCCATCCGTCGTCGCCGGCCTGCGGATCGCTCTTCGAGAAGTGGATGACTTGCCTGACTTCTGCCAGTCATGTATGCAGTGGTTGTGAACGGGCATACCCCTTACGTACGCCCCCTCAGCTCGCGACCAGGAGGTCCCCGCCGTGTCTGAAGAGCAACCGCAGGGCACTGACGCCTCCGCGATCGGCCGCCGCCTGCGCGAACTGCGCCTCACCCGGGGCCTGCTCCAGCAGGACCTGGCCACCGCGGAGATCTCCACAAGCTATGTGTCGCTGATCGAGGGGGGGAAACGGCGTCCGTCGCCCGCGGTCCTGGAGGCCCTGGCGGAACGGCTCGGATCGTCCGTCGAGTACCTGCGCTCCGGCCGCGACGAGACGGAGCTGACCAACCTCCGGCTCGAACTGGGCTTCGCCGAGATGGCCCTGCGCAACGGGTCCCAGCAGGAGGCGCTGCAGAGCTTCAACCATGTGCTCACCAAGTCCGGGACGCTGGGCCCCGAGCTGCTGCTGCGCGCCCGGATCGGGCAGGCCACGGCTCTGGAGAAGCTGGACCGCTTCGAGGCGGCCCTGTCCATCCTGCACGAGATCGCCGACGATCCCGCCGTGGTCCCCGGATCGACCCAGTGGGCCGAGGTCACCGTGGCCCTGTGCCGCTGCTACCGGCGCACCGGGGACTTCGGCATGAGCGTGGACATCGGCGAGCGCGGACTGCGTCAACTCGACCAGCTCGCCCTGGATGTGACCGACGACCACATCATGCTCGGAGTGGACCTGGCCGGCTCCTACCTCCAGCGCGGCGACAACACCCGGGCCCAGCTGCTGATCGACCGACTCCTGACCCAGGCCGAGGAGACCGGCTCACGCACGGCCCGGGGGATGGTCTACTGGAATGCCAGTCTGATCGCCGAGTCCCGCGGCCAACGCCCCGAAGCCATCGCGCTGGTGGAACGCGCCCTCGGACTCATGGCCGAAGGGGACAACCCCCGGCACCTGGCCCGGCTGAAGGTGCTCTACGGCGGGCTGCTCATCCGCTCCGAGGGCGGTGACCTGGACCGCGCCGAGAATCTGTTCGAGCAGGCCAGGGAGTCCCTCGCCGATCTGGGCGGCAACTTCGACCTCGGCGACAGCGAAGGCGGACTGGCCCATGTCGCCCTGCTCCGCGGCCACTTCGAGGCGGCCGTGGAGCAGGCGCAGCACGCGCTGGGCATCTTCGACAACCAGGTCAACGAGCTGACCGTGGAGATCCTGCTCACCATGGGTGAGGCGCAGTTCCTCACGGAACGGACCGCCGAGGGAGAAGCGACCCTCCAGAAGGCCTTCCAGCAACTGCGCCAACTGCCGCGTGCGAGGTGGACCACCAAGCTCTACCGCGATCTCGGCGACGTATGGCACCGCCACGGCTACACCTCCGAAGCCGTGCTGGCCTACCAGGACGGTCTGACGTCCGCCGGAGCCGATCCGATGCCCGTGCCGCTCGGCAACCGCACCGTGGCTTCCCGTACGACCAAGTGACATCCGTTCAGGGGCGGTGGCCGGATCGGGATCCGGCGCCGCCCCTGCGGCGTCCCTGGTGTAGAAGGACATGCACGCCTTGGCATGTACGCTACAGGTAGTCCGATTTCCACCGACTCGGCCGGCATCCCGGCCGCGGCTCGGCATCGCCCGACGGGCCATCAGCCATGGGCAGGTGAGCACCAGGCGAATTGACATGTACACTAACAAAAGAGTGGCTTCCACTCATATCAGCAGGAAGCCCCCAGCGGTGGATCGGACTTATGACTGAGGGATCGAATCGCACCCCGGACAGCCTCGGGCAGCGGCTGCGGATGCTGCGCCAGAGGCGGGGTCTCAGCCAGCAGGACCTGGTGACCCCCGACATCTCGGCCAGCTACATCTCGCTGATCGAGACCAACAAGCGGGTCCCGTCGGAGGGGGTCCTGCAAGCCCTGGCCGAGCGGGTCGGCACCTCGGTGGGCTATCTGCGGACCGGCCAGGAGGATGACCAGGCCAAGGAGCTGGAATTGAAGATCGCCTTCGGGGACATGGCACTCCGCAGGGGCGACGACGGCGAGGCGCTGCAGGCCTACAGCGAGGCGCTGGCCGCCACGCCGTATCTCGACGCCGCCACCGCCCGCCGGGCCCGGATCGGCCAGGCGCTGGCACTGGAGCGGCTGGGGCGGCTGGAGGCCGCCATCTCACTGCTGTCGCCGCTGTTCGAGGACTCCGCGACGGTGCTGGCCTCGGCCGAGTGGAGCCGGCTCGCCCTGGCGCTGTGCCGCTGCTACCGGGACACCGGGGACTACGTACTGAGCGTGGAGATCGGCGAGCGGGCGATGCGCGAACTGGAGCGCCTGGGACTCGGCTCGACCGACGACCACCTGCAGTTGGGGGCGGTCCTGATCGACTGCTACCGGATCCGCGGGGACCTGACGCGGGCCCATCTGCTGGCCCTCCGACTCATCAGCGACGACGAGCACCCCGGCTCCCAGGTCGCCCGTGGCGGGGTCTACTGGAACGCCGCCCTGGTCGCCCGCGCGCGGCACCGCCCCGACGAGGCACTGATCCTGGCCGAACGCGCGCTGGCGCTGCTCGCGGAGACCGACAGCGCCCGGAACCAGGCGCTGCTGAAGGAGACCTGCGGCGAACTGCTGCTGGAGTCGGACCGGGTGGACGTCGACCATGCCAAGGAGCTGATCGAACAGGCGCTGGGGGTACTGGTCGCCATCGGCACCACCCACGACCAGGCCCGCGGCGAGATCGGCCTGGCCAAGGCGTCGCTGCGGCTGGGGGAGCCGGCCCGGGCCGGCGAGCACGCCAGCAGGGCCATCGGGCTGCTCAGCAACCAGCCGCCGTACCAGGCCGCGGAGGCACGCACGGTGCTGGCCGAGGCCCTGTTCGCCCAGGGCGAGGGCACGCATGCGCAGGACACCCTGCGCACGGCCGAGCGGCAGCTGGCGCTGCTGCCCGCCAGCAGGCTCTCCGCCGAGGTGTGGCGGCGCATCGGCGATCTGTGGCAGCACCACGGCCACGGTCCGCAGGCCATCACGGCGTACCAGCACGCGCTGGCGCAGATGGGGATTCCGGCGGCGCTGGGGGTCTCGGCGCACGCCGTCCAGCGCTCGGACCGGACCGGGGCCGGAAGCCACACCCAGGCTTCCCGCACGCGTAGCCGGCCTGAGGCTTAGCGGCTCTCCGACCGACCGTGGCCGGAACCGCAGTGGGTCGGTTGCAGCAATGTCAGGGGCGCGGGGAACTGCGCCACAGGCCACGCACAGCCGGCTGCCGAAAGGCCGTCAGAGACCGTGCACCAGACGGCGGATGGAGGAAAGCGGGATGGACAGCCAGTCAGGGCGGTGCTGGGCCTCGTAGACGGCCTCGTACACCGCCTTGTCGGCCTCGAAGGCCCGCAGCGGGACGGGGTGGCACAGGGGGTCCACTCCCCCCGCCGCGGCGTAGCCCGTGCTGAACGCGCGGCGGTTGCGGACCGCCCACGCGTTGGCCCGGCGCGAGCGCCGCAGCCGTTCGGAGGCCTCCACCGGGGTCTGCGCACGGTCGACCGGGACCGGTGAGACCAGCGACAGCGCCTGCCGGGCCGCGTAGTCGAAGGACCGGAGCATTCCGGCGACATCGCGCAACGGCGGCTGCGGCAGCGCGCGGTCGGCCACCGGACGGGCCGGCTCGCCCTCGAAGTCGATGACCGTCCAGCCGCCCGCGGAGGTCCGCAGCACCTGGCCCAGGTGCAGGTCGCCGTGGATCCGCTGGGCCTGGATGCCCCGCCCCCGCGCCGCCACCAGCACGTACTCGTCGTACAGCCGGCCGATCCGGCCGGAGTAGACCTCCAGCCGGGGCACCGCCTCGACGGCCTCCTTCAGGCTCCGGCGCATGGCTTCGGCCTGACTGAGTACCAGCTCCGGTCCGAGCCGGCTCGTCGGCAGGGTCGAGGCCAGGGCCTGGTGCACCCGGGCCACCGCCTCACCCAGGGCACGGGCGTCCTCGGCGAAGCCCCCGGCTGCGGGCACACCGGGGCAGGCCCCGGTGATGCAGTCCGCGGCCTGACGGACCGCCAGGTCCCAGCCGTCGCCGTCCGAGGGGAGGAACTCCTCGACGATGCCGAGGACGAACCCCTCCCCCGCCCGGCCCTCGGTGTGCAGCCAGCCGGCCAGGTCCGGGGTGTGCGCACTGCCCGCGGCCGTCAGCGCGCCGAGCAGCTCGACCTCGGGGTGGACGCCGCGCTCGGGCTGCCTGAACCACTTGATCAGGAACTGGTTGCCGTAGACCACGGTGCTGTTGCTCTGCTCCACGGACATCGCCCGGGCCGGCAGCCCCAGCGGGACGGCGGCGATGCCGGTCGGGGTGTACTGCAGCGCGGGCGCCGAGGCGCCTTCCGTGGCGACCCGCAGCAGCGCCCCCATCAACTCGGGGTCCGCTGTGCCCTCGAAGATCCACCAGCCGTCCCAGGGGCCGCCGGTGGCCCGGCCGACGGCGGCGTCGACCAGGTGCCGCGGAAGGGTCCGGCGCAGTCCGATCAGCAGCTGGTAGACCCGGTCCGGGGTGCCCGAGTGCTGCGCGGCGACCAGCGAGTGCAGCAGCACCGCGTCGTCCCCGTCGACCAGCACCGACTCGTTGAAGGGGCGCAGCCCGTCCAGGCACCGGCCCTCCTGGGTGAACCAGCGCCGGGTCACCAGCCAGGGGGTGAGCGCGGGGAGCAGCGGTCCCAGGATCCGGCTGGCCCGGAGGGTCTGGCCGTGCTCTGCGGCAAGACAGGACTCGCATACGGCGACGGGCATGTCAGGGCTCCTGGTGGACCGTGAGGATGTGGGCCGGCTGTCGGGCGGGGTCCAGCCGGACGTAGTTGTCGGCGCCCCAGCGGTAGCGCTCTCCGCCGAGCCGGTCATGGACGTCGAACCGGCTGTCCGGAGCCAGGCCGAGCTCGGCCAGGTCCAGCGTCACCGTGGCATGGTGGGCGTGGTGCGGGTCCAGGTTGACCACCACCAG
The DNA here is from genome assembly GCF_000787775.1 of Streptacidiphilus carbonis. Lineage (GTDB taxonomy): Bacteria > Actinomycetota > Actinomycetes > Streptomycetales > Streptomycetaceae > Streptacidiphilus > Streptacidiphilus carbonis. Next base: position 240,739 of record NZ_BBPM01000003.1, read on the forward strand.
CACGGTGTCCTCGCCGTGGCGCTTGCTGTAGGCGAGGATCTGGTCGTTGTCGGTCTCGTGGAACCGCAGGTTGCGCAGCAGCTGCAGCGACCGGTGCTCGCGGCGCAGCCTGTTCAGGGTGGTCAGCAGCGGCGCCAGCGAGTCGGCACGGGACCAGTCGCGCGGCCGCAGCTGGAACTTCTCGGAGTCCAGGAAGTCCTCGGTGCCGGGCGCCGCCGCGGCGTTCTCGGACAGCTCGTAACCCGAGTAGACGCCCATGCTGGGGCTGAGCGTGGCGGCCAGCACGGCCCGGACCGCGAAGGCGGGACGACCGCCCTCCTGGAGGTAGGCGTGCAGGATGTCCGGGGTGCTGGGGAAGAAGTTGGGCCGCAGATAGGACGCGGTCTCACCGGACAGCTCGGTCAGGTACTCGGTCAGCTCCTGCTTGCCGGTGCGCCAGGTGAAGTAGGTGTAGGACTGGTGGAAGCCGACCTTGCTGAGCGTGCGCATCATGGACGGGCGGGTGAAGGCCTCGGCCAGGAAGAGCACGTCGGGGTCGGTGCGGGCGATCTCGCCGAGCACCTTCTCCCAGAACACCACCGGCTTGGTGTGCGGGTTGTCGACCCGGAAGATCCGCACCCCGTGCGCCATCCAGTGCCGCAGCAGCCGCAAGCTCTCCGCGACCAGACCCTCGAAGTCCTGGTCGAAGTTGATCGGGAAGATGTCCTGGTACTTCTTGGGCGGGTTCTCGGCGTAGGCGATGGTGCCGTCGGCGCGGCGGGTGAACCACTCCGGGTGCTTCTCCACCCACGGGTGGTCCGGGGAGCACTGCAGCGCGAAGTCCAGCGCCACCTCCATGCCGAGCCCGGCGGCCCGGGCCACGAAGGCGTCGAAGTCCTCGATGGTGCCCAGGTCCGGGTGGACCGCGTCGTGGCCGCCCTCGGGCGAGCCGATCGCCCAGGGCGAGCCCACATCACCGGGGCCGGCCTCCAGACTGTTGTTGGCGCCCTTGCGGTAGGCACGGCCGATCGGGTGGATCGGCGGCAGGTAGACCACGTCGAAGCCCATCGCCGCCACCGCGGGCAGCCGCTCGGCCGCGGTGCGCAGATTGCCGGACACCGGCGCGCGGCGACCGCTGGGGTCCACCACCGCGCCCTCGGAGCGGGGGAAGAACTCGTACCAGGAGCCGTACAGCGCCCGCTCCCGGTCCACCTGCAGCGCGGCAGGCCGGGAGACGGACACCAGTTCGCGCAGCGGGTACCGGTCGAGGATCCGGGTCAGCTCCAGGTCCAGTGCGGTGCGCAGCCGGACCAGCGGTGAGAGCTCGTTCAGCCGCAGGGTCTGCGCGGCCCGCTCGACCAGCAGCCGCTGCGCGCCCGGCGGCACGCCCTTGGCGGCGCACAGCAGCAGCCGGGCGCCCTCCTCCAGGACCAGCGCGGTGTCGATGCCGGCCGGGATCTTGATCTCGGCGTGCGAACGCCAGGTGCTGAGGGGGTCGCTCCAGGCCTCGACGGTGTACGTCCAGCGGCCGGGCGCGGTGGCGACCACCTCGGCGCCCCAGCGGTCCTGGTCCTCGTCGAGCAGGCGCATCGGGGTCCACGGGCCGCTGCGGCCCAGTGGGTCGCGCAGCACCACATTGGCGCCCACCGCGCCGTCGCCCTCACGGAACACGGTGGCGCTGACCTCGAAGGGCTCGCCCACCACGGACTTGGCCGGGCGGGCGCCCCGGTCCACGGCCGGGCTGACGTCCAGCACCGGGATCCGGCCGACGGGCGGGGTGCGGGACTGGAGTTGGGACTGCGGCAGCGCCGGGGGCTGCGGGGGTCGGGCGGCGGTGTGGCGCTGGGCCGCCGGCGGGGTCGGGCTGTTGGGTCGGGTGGACGGGGCCTTGGGCACGAGCGCTGGTCTCCTTCCGCAGGAGGACCGGCGCACACCGTGCTGTCGTCGCCCTGCAGTCAAGGTGGGGACCCCTGATGCGGGGTCAGGCCGGCTGCCGGACAGGCGAGCCGCTGCGCTGTACGAGTTCGTCGATGATGGTCCGGGCGAAGAGGTGGCAGTGGTTGCCGGTGCGGGCGGTGACCAGGTCCGCGTCGACGACGACGTCCTCGTCCACATAGACGCCGCCCATGTTCTTCAGGTCGCCGAGCAGGTTGTTGTGGACCACCGCCCGGCGGCCCCGGATCACCTGCGGAACGGGGGCGACCAGCCACATGCCGTGGCAGATGATGCCCTTGACGATGGCCGGGTCGGCGAACGCCCGACGCAGCAGCGCGGTGGCCGGCGGCAGCACGGCCGGGTCCTCGGTGTAGCGGAGCCGGTCGGCGACGATGCCGGAGGGCACGATGACGGCCGAGTAGTCCTTGAGCGCGTACTCGTCGAGCTCCTCGAAGGACTCCTCCACGGTGAACGGCATCCGGTGCTCATGGCCGGTGAAGGTGATCTGCTGGTTGCCCCAGAGCCGGGTCAGGAAGTGGACCTCGGCGCCCTCCTCGGCGAAGCGCCGCTGGTAGTAGAGGATCTCCGGTTCGTAGAAGTCGCTCTCCATGAGCACTGCGATCTTCTGGCCGTGAAGACGAACGGTCACAGCGTCCAACTCCTCTCAGGAGGCCCGGGCGACGACGAGGTCGATCAGGAAGGGGCCGGGGTGGGCGAGCGCCTGGGCGATGGCCGGGGCGACCTCGTCCGCCTTCTCGACCCGGACCGCGGGCACGCCCAGCGAGCGGGAGAGGGACGCGAAGTCGATCTCCGGCTGGGACAGGTCGAACATCTCCGGGAAGGCGTGGTGGCTGATCTCCTGCGCCGTCCAGTACTGCTCGATATTGGCGTCCAGCAGCCGGTAGCGGCCGTTGTTGCAGATCACGAACTTGGCGGCGATGTCGTAGCGGGCCGCGGTCCACAGCGCCTGGACGGTGTACATGCTGCCGCCGTCGCCGGTGAAGCCGAAGACGGTGCTCTCCGGGTTGGCGATCTTGGCGCCGATGGCGCCGGGGATGCCGACGCCCAGCGAGCCGCCCCGGGTGGTCTGCACCTGGCCGGGCCGGTTGGCCGGCAGGTGGCGGAAGAGCTCGGGTGAGGAAGTGAGCGCCTCGTCGAAGAGGATGCAGTCCTCGGGCAGCTGCTTGGCCAGCTCCAGCGCGAACCCGGCGGCCGTGAGCGGCTGGGTCGCCGCGTCGGCCTCGTCCTTGGCCCGCACCTCGGCCTGTGCCGCGGCCTTGCGCTCGCCCCACACCCGCAGCCGCTCGGCGGCCTGCTCGCGGTGCACCTCGGACATCCGGCCGTCCAGTGCGGCCGCCAGCCGGCCCAGGGTCTGCCTGGGGTCGGCCACCAGGCCGAGGTCGACCGGGAAGTTCTTGGCGATGGCCCCGCTGTCCAGGTCGACATGGACCACCCGGGCGTCGTCCGCGAAGACGCCCTGGAGCAGCGGGTACACCTCGGGCAGCACATAGGTGCCGCAGATCAGCACCGCGTCCGCGGCGGCGGTCACCTTGGCGCTCAGCTCTCCGAACATGTGGCCGAGCTGGCCGTGGTAGGCGGGATGGTCGGCCGGCAGGTTGACCTCGGCCCAGTCGGCGCCCCAGACCTCGGCGCCCCAGACCTCCGCCAGTCGGGCCAGCTCCCGGTGCGCGCCGGAGAAGTGGATGCCGTCGCCGGCGATGATCAGCGGATGCCGGGCGTCGGCCAGCAGTCCCGCGGCGCACTCGATGGCGGCAGGCTCGGGCAGGCTGGAGGTGCTGGGGTAGGAGGTGGGCACCACCGGCTCGTCGGTCGGACTGTCCATCACATCGGCGGGCAGCACCACCAGCACCGGTCCGTAGGGCGCGGTGCCGGCGGTCTTGAAGGCCCGCCGCAGCACCCGCAGGGTGGAGCGGGGGTCGACCACCCGGGTCGCCCACTTGGTCACCGGCTTGGCCATGCCGACCAGGTCGGCCGCCATCTGCGCCTCCATGCTGTCGTAGGCGAGACCGGACTCCCCCACCACCACGACCAGCGGGGCGTGGCCGCGCATGGCCTGGTACAGCATCCCGATGCCGTTGCCCAGGCCGACGCCGGAGTGCAGCTGCACCAGGGTCGGCTTGCGGGTGGCCCGGGCGTAGCCGTCCGCGATGCCGACGACCACCGCCTCCTGCAGGGCGAGTACGTACTCCAGTTCGGGAAAACCGCGCAGCTCGTCGAGGAAGCCCTGCTCCACGGTGCCCGGGTTGCCGAACATATGGGTGACGCCGTCGGCCCTGAACTGTTCGAGCATCGCCACGCGTGCGGGCCTGCTGGTCATGGTGGTGTACCTCTCTGCGAGGGCGGTCTGCGGAGGACGGAGTCCCGTCGGGACCGGGGTGGAGGGGCGGCTGCCCGGGGGCGTGGGGGCAGCCGGGCAGCCGCCCGGGGGTTGGAGCAGCGGCCGGCTCCGCGTCAGGAGCGGAAGCCCCACTGCCGCAGCCCCTGCTCGAGGACCTCGACGACCTTCTGGCCGGTGAGGTACGAGTCCGGGGTGGAGCGCCCGGTGATGAACGGGTAGTCCACGATCACCGAGGTCTCCCGGCCGAAGTTGCCGTGGTAGGCGCCGTCGGGGGCGGTGGCGTCGCGCAGGATGTACTCCAGCGGGTACGGCGGCGGGCCGATCACGAAGTCGGTGCCCATGAAGCCGGTGCCGTCCTTGTAGTCGTACTCGATGCAGTGGCCGGTGACGTGCTTGTTGCGGATGATGCTGGTGCGGTCGTCCTGCTCGCGGGCGAAGGCCAGGCAGGCCACGCCGTAGCACTCGGCCGCGATCGGCAGGTCCAGCCCGTGGAAGGCCAGGATCAGGTCGTGCACCCGCCAGTTGTTGGCCAGGTCCACGATCGGGCCGCTGCCGCCCACGATCAGCAGGGCGTCGTAGCGCTCCGCGATCTGCCCCTGGATGTGCTCGCGGCGGGCGTTGTACGCCTCCCAGGCGCGCAGGAAGTCCGGCTGGCTGCGGTACGGCCGGTCGGGCAGCCAGGAGGACAGGTCCAGCGGGTTGTCCAGCCGGTCGGAGGTGTCCAGGGCCCGCACCTTGGCGGCGGTCTCGGCGCTGGTGACGGAGCGTCCCAGCGGGGGGTCGACGTAGTCCGGGTCCATGCTCGGCGGCAGTGCCACCGGCCGCTTGCCCGTCGGGGTGGCGAAGCTGACGTCGTACCCGGCCGCGTCGAAGGTCTCCAGCGGGCCGATCAGCTCCTCCCCCCAGTAGCCGTACTCGGACAGGACGATCAGGATGCGACGTGTCATCGGACGGTCTCCTTCGGTCTCTTACTGGTCGGCGGAGCCGATCACCCAGTGCTCGCGTACGGCCATCCGGTGGATGTAGCGGGGGTCGGCGAACGACTCCAGATCGTCGAACGCGGCCCGGAACTCCTCGCTGCGGGAGGCCAGTTCCAGCGCCTCCAGGCTGTCGAAGCCGAGCTGGTAGGCGGCGTCCAGGACGGCCTCGCCGATGGCGTAGGCGCCGTCGCGGTTGTGGTTCTGCAGGTACCGGCGCAGGCCGGGGATGCGCAGCACGGTCTGCGCGTGCTCGCCCAGGCTGCGCTTGCGGAAGTCCTCCAGGTCGGTCCCGGGCGCCCGCTTGACCAGGACCACGAGCTTGACGCCCTGGTCCGGGACCGGCTCGGCGCGCAGCACATGGGCGTCGGTGTCCAGCACCACGGTGCGCCAGAACGCGGCCCAGTTGGGCTCGTCGCGCCGGGCGCCGTCGAGGAACTCGGGGGTCTGCAGCGAGGCGAGCTGCTCCTCCTCGTTCTCCAGCCAGATCTCGGCGATGCCGCTCCACAGCGGATCGGCCGGCTCGGGGCCGAACGGGACCCTGGTGTCGATCAGGTAGCGCTTGATCTGCGGGATCCGGCTGGCGAACTGCGGGGCGTGGATCTCCAGCCAGTACCGCTGGAACTCCTGCTCGGACATGCCGGGCTTGGGGTGGGCGAAGATCAACTGGTGGATCATGGGGTCTCCAACGCTCAGGTCGGGTCAGGTCATCGGGTGCTTGCGCAGGAACTGCTGGGCGCCGCGGGCCACCGCCAGCGGGTTCATGCTCTGCATGCCGTGGGTGGCGTTCGGCACCGCCAGGCGCTCCGCCTGCGGCAGCCACGACATCAGGAACCGCTGGGTCTCCCGGAAGCCGGGCATCGCCGACTCGCTGTCCATCCCCATCGCCGCCAGGACCGGCATCTCCGGCTTGCGCTCCACCAGCTCGTCCGCCTTGGACATGACGAAGCCCCAGTTGCTGACGGCGGGGAAGTCCACCAGGAAGGTGGTGTCCACACACTGCTCCACCCGCTCCCAGACGTTGAGCGGGCCGGTCAGCTCGACGCAGCCGAGGAAGCTGGGGCCGCAGACCGACTCCATGTAGGCGAAGGCGGCGCCGAGCTTGTCCCCGGCCTGGAACAGCTCCATCGCGCCCATGTAGGCGTCGATGTTGGCCTGCACCGCGTCCGGGGCCTCCCGGGGCAGGTAGGGCTCCAGCAGGATCGCCGAGTGGGCCCGCTCCGGGTGCGAGAGCAGGAACTGGAAGGCGATCACACCACCGAAGGAGAAGCCCATGATGTGGGCCTTCTCGATCCCCAGGTGGTCCAGCAGCTCGGCCGCGTGGTCGGCGCCCTGCTCGATGCTGAGGGTGTCGCCCTCCAGCGTGCTGCCGTTGTAGCCGGCCCGGTAGTAGCTGATGAACTGGTACTCGTCGAACAGCTCGGGGTGGAACTGCAGCGGGGTGATCAGGCTGTCCGCGACGCTGGTGCCGTGGATGCAGAGCACGGGCTCGCCCTTGCCGACCACGGCGTAGCGCAGTTCGGCGCCGGTCACCTTGGCCGTCCGGTCGTGCTCGATGTTCCACTCGCGGCCCAGGTAGAGCGTCTCGGTCTCCATGCCGGTCCTCTCTTCGTTCAGGAAGCAGGTCGGGTCGGGAAGCAGGTCGGGTCGGGAAGCAGGTCGGGTCGGGAAGCAGGTCAGGTCGGGAAGCAGGTCGGGGGCGGCGGGCCGGGAGGGGGTTCGGCCCGCCGCCGCACCGGGGGGTGGGGCTTCGGGTCAGCCGTCGGCGAGCAGGGCGCGCAGCTCGGCGTCGACGGCCTTCACGTCCTGCTCGGACAGGGCGAAGGTGGCCAGGTGCCCGTAGGCGCTGACGATCTCGCGGTACTCGGCGCCGGGGACCCGCTCGGCGTCGCGGCGGCCCTCCTCCGGCGGGAACATGAAGTCACGGGTGAACGCGACCACCAGCGTCTTGGCGGTGATCCCGGCCAGGGCCGCGGGGAGGTCGCCGCCCCGGGCGGGGTCGGCCGCCCGGGCCTTTCGGGCCTGGGCGATGATCCCGTTGGGGTCGTGCGGGGCCCAGAACGCCTCGAAGAAGCGCTTGACCACGTCCTGGGTGCTGGCGAACCCGAGCGGAGCCCACAGTTCCTCGCCCTCGCGGTAGAAGCCGATCGGCGGCAGGGTGATCGCGGTGACGTGGGCCATCCGGCGCACGCCGGCCTGCACCTCGGCCGGGTCGTTGTAGAAGCCGTTGTTCCAGGCCGGGTCGCCGGTGATCTGCTCCTCCAGGGCGCTCAGGAGCCACTGCTTGGTCCACGGCGAAGGCATCGGCGCGCCGGCGATGGACGCCATCCGCTTGACGGCCTGCGGGAACCGCACCGCCCACTCCCAGGTCTGCAGCGCGCCCACCGACCAGCCCAGCACCAGCTGGAGCTCGGTGATGCCGAACTGCTCGGTGAGCAGCCGCTGCTGCGCGATCACGTCGTCGGCGATCCGGACCTCGGGGAAGGCGCCGCGGTCGAACGGGACGGCGGTGTTCTCCGGCGAGGTCGACGGGGCCAGGCCGAAGTGCCCGGGCATGACGATGAAGTAGCGCTCCGGGTCCAGCGGGCGGCCGGGGCCGATCCAGCGCAGCAGCGCGTCGGGCTCGGCGGCCAGGAACGCCGGGAACAGGATGGCGTTGTCCTTGGCCGGGCTCAGCGTGCCGACGGTCTGGTAGGCGAGCTTGACGTCCGGGACGGTGACGCCGGACTGGAACGTGAAGTCGCCGAGGTTGAAGATGTCCATGGTGGTGTGTGCCCTTCCGGGATCTGGGAGTGCGGGTTCGGGTGCGGGACCGGCGGGGCGCCTCAGGGCACCAGGCCGGTCTCCTGCAGGGCCGGCATCAGGTCCTTGACCAGGTACTCGAGGTAGCTCTGACCCCACATCAGGTGCCACAGCGTGAACTTCTCGCTGAACGGCTCCCCGCGCCGGTCGGCCAGCCGCTCCTCCAGCGACCAGATGCCCGCGTCGAACTCCTGCTCGGTGAAGCCCAGGCCGAGGCCCTCGGCCGCGGCCAGCACCTCGTCCTTGCCCTGGATGCCCAGGACCGACAGCAGCGCCGGGTTCTCGTCCAGCTCGCGCAGGAAGGCGAAGAGGTTGGACTCGCTCACTGGGTGCCCCCCGCGCCGCCGGCGGCGATCTCGGCCAGCTCCTGGTCGGAGTGGCGGGCCACCAGGTGGTTGACCACGTAGTCGAGGTGGCGCCGGCCCCACATGGCCCGCCACAGGGTGCTGCTGCCGTCGAAGGGCTGCTGGTCCTTGTCGACGATGACGCTCGCCTCCAGCCGCCCGACCACCTGCTCGACGTCCAGCACGGTGAAGGCGAAGCCCTCGTTCCTGGCGTGGAAGAGCAGCTGGGAGAGGTTGCGGCGGTCGTACTGCTCCAGCAGCGCGGGTTCGGTGCGCAGGCTGGAGAGGAACTTCACGAAGTTCTCCTGGGACATCGGTGGTCTCCTCGGATCTCTGGACTGCTCAGTGGCCCAGGACTGCTCAGTGGCCCAGGGCCTCGATCAGCAGGACGGCCACCTTGCGGCCGGAGTACTGCTGCTGACCGGTGATCAGGCGGCCGTCGCGCACCGCGAAGGGCTTCCACAGGCCGCCCTGGACGTAGTTGGCGCCGCGGGCCTTCAGCGCCGGCTCCAGCCGCAGCTCGCGCGGGGTGATCTCGCGACCGTTGCGCTCGTCGGAGAACTCCTCCTCGATGTCGGCGAAGGCCGTCACGGTCTTTCCCTGCACCAGGTAGGAGCCGTCCGAGAGGGTGGCGTCCACCAGGGCGGCCACCCCGTGGCACAGCACGGCGGTGGGCTTCTCGGACTCGTAGAAGGCGCGGATCGCCTGGTGCAGGTCCTTGTTGTCGCGGAAGGTGAAGCTGGGCGACTGGCCCCCGCAGACCACGATGGCGTCGAAGTCGTCCGGGTCCAGGTCCGCCAGCCGGGGGGTGTCCTCCAGCAGCGCCATCAGCTCGGGGGTGTTCAGGAAGCCCATGCTGATCAGGTCGTCGGCGGACCAGCGGCTGGCGTCGCGGGGGTCGCTGAGCCGGTCGACCTCCACCTTGCCGCCGTCCGGGCTGGCGACCGTGACCTCGTAGCCGACCTGGGAGAACTCGAAGTAGGGATGGGTCAGTTCGGCGGCCCAGAAACCGACGCTCCATCCGGTGGTGGTGGAGACGGCCGAGTTGGCCACCACCATCAGCACGCGCGTCGGTGCGGTCCGGACCGTGTCGATCGACGAGTGGTGCACGGGGGCGGGGGGTGTGGCAGTCACCGGTGGTCCTCCTGATCGATCGGAACATGCGTCAAGTCCAGGTGTAGCCAAGGAAGTTGCCCGCACGGCCGGACGGCGGCGGCGGTCCGCGCACTGCGCGGACTGACCGCCGGTACTTCGGCAAGTCAGTCCGGTCGGTCCGGGTCGGACGGCGTGAACGAGACCACCACGGCGGCGCCGACCAGCAGGGCCATCAGCACACCGGTGGCCAGCACCGCGAAGCCGGTCAGGGCGAAGAACGGGATGACCGCGGCGGCCAGCGGGAAGACGGCGTTGCCGGCCACTCCGGTGGCGTGCGGACGGAGGTGGAGCACCCACACCATCAGCAGGAACAGCGCCACCGGGACGCAGAAGGCCAGGTTCGCCGCGATCTCGCTGAGCTGCGAGGCACCCTTGACCCGGTCCACGCCGACGCCCAGCCCGGCCCCGACCGCGGCGGCCCCGGCGTAGACGAACAGGTGCCCGTAGCCCCAGACGAAGCCGACCTTGTTGGAGCGCAGGAAGCCGTGCGCGGGCTTGGCGAAGTAGAGCCACCACATCGAGAACAGCGTCAGCAGTCCGCCCGCGGCGATGCAGTACAGGCTCAGCGGCGGGTGCGGGGCGTCCACGGCGACCTGGACCGCGGTGGTCGAGGCCAGCACCGACTCCCCCAGCACGATCAGGGTGAACAGGCCGAAGCGCTCGGCGATGTGCTGGGGGTGCCAGGGGCTGACCCCGGCCCGGCGCGCCCAGAGCGGCACCGCGAGCTCGGCGGCGGCCATCAGCGGCCACAGCGCCAGCCTGCAGCCGGGCGGCGACGCCAGCAGCAGCACCGCCCAGCCGCCCCAGCAGCAGCTCACTCCGGCCGCGTAGCGCAGCGCGGTGCGCCGGCCGCTGGGGTAGCTGTGCGCGGCCCGCAGCCACTGGGCCACCAGTCCGCAGCGCATGATCGCGTAACCGGCCACCACGGTGCTGAAGTCGTGCAGGGTGAAGGCCCGCGGCACACCGGCGGCCAGCACCAGCACCCCGGCGATCTGCACCAGGGTGCTGAGCCGGTAGAGCGCGTCGTCGGTGTCGTAGGTGGAGGCGAACCAGGTGAAGTTCACCCAGGCCCACCAGATCGAGAAGAAGACCGTGGCGTAGCCGATCAGTCCCTGCCCGACGTGGCCCGCGCCCAGGCTGTGCCGCAGCTGGCTGCCGGCCTGGGACACGGCCACCGCGAAGCACAGGTCGAACAGCAGCTCCAGCGGGGTGGAGACGCGGTGCTCCTGGGCCGGGTTGCGGGCCACCATCGGGCGGAGCCAGTGGTGCGTGCCGCGGGTGCGGACCGGCCGGGGACGGGTCAGGATGCTCATCAGAGCCTCTTAGTCGTGCTCGTCGGTCACACCGGGTCAGTCGCGCTGGTCGATCCAGACGGACTTGGTCTGGGTGTAGCTCTCCATCGTCTCCGGGCCCAGCTCGCGCCCGTAGCCGGAGGACTTGTAGCCGCCCATCGGCATCGAGGAGTCGAACTGGGTGTACGTGTTGACCCAGCAGGTTCCGGCCTTCAGCGCCCGGGCCATCCGGTGGGCGCGCTTGACGTCCCGGGTGTGCACACCCGACGCCAGGCCGTAGGGGGTGCCGTTGGCCAGCGCCACGGCCTCCTCCTCGGTGTCGAACGGAATGACCGTCAGCACCGGCCCGAAGATCTCCTCCTGGGCGATCCGCATGGTGTTGTCCGCGCCGGTGAAGACCGTGGGCCGGTAGTAGAGGCCCTTGGGCTGCTGCTCCGAGTGGTACGCGCTGCCGCCGGCCGCCAGCTCGGCGCCGTCGGCCAGGCCGACCTCGACGTACTCGGCGACCTTGCGGAACTGGCCCTCGTGGCCCAGGGGTCCGAAGTAGGTACCGGGGTCCAGCGGGTCGCCCGGGACGACCCCTGCGGCGCGCTCCGCGATCCGTCCGGCCACCTCGTCGTAGACCGGGCGCTGCACCAGCAGCCGCGAGCCCGCCACGCAGACCTGGCCGGAGTTGAAGAAGCCGGCCCAGAAGGCGTCCTCGACGGCCTGGTCCAGGTAGGCGTCGGCGAAGACGATGTTGGCGGACTTGCCGCCGAGCTCCAGGGTGACCTTCTTCAGGGTGTCCGCCGCGGAGCGCACGATCGACTGGCCGATCGCGGTGGAGCCGGTGAAGGTCACCTTGTCCACCTTCGGGTGCGCCACCAGGGCCCGGCCGAGTTCCGTGCCGGGGCCGGTGACCACGTTCAGCACGCCCTCGGGCAGTCCGGCCTCGGCCAGCAGCGCGGCGATCTTCAGCGCCGACAGCGGGGTGGTCTCGGCCGGCTTGTGCACCACGGTGTTGCCCGCGGCCAGCGCCGGGGCCAGCTTGCTGCAGGACAGCAGCAGCGGGAAGTTGAACGGGGTGATCGCGCCGACCACGCCCACCGGCTCGCGCAGGGTGTAGCTGAAGGTGGGGGTGGCGGTGGGACGGGTGGCTCCGCCCAGCTCGCTGGTGGCCAGTCCGCCGAAGTAGCGGTACATCTGGGCGGCGATCGGCACGTCGTGGCCGACCGAGAAGGAGATCGGCTTGCCCATGTCGACGGTCTCCAGGTAGCCGATCTCCTGGGCGTCGCGTTCGATCAGCTCGGCCGCGCGGATCAGCACCTTGGCGCGGTCGTGCACGGACATCCGCGGCCAGGGTCCCTCGTCGAAGGCCCGGCGGGCGGCTTCCACCGCCGCGTCGAGGTCCTGGACGGAGGCCGCGGCCACGTCGGTGGTCCGGGAGCCGTCGGCCGGGTTGACGGTGGCCTGGGTGCGGCCGTCCCGGGCGTCGGTCCAGGAGCCGGCGATGAACAGCCGCCCCGGTCCGACCACGGGCGGTGCGGGGGTCTCGGTCATGGTCTGGCTCTCCTAACGGGAACGCCGGCGGCCGGGCGCGGGGAGGTGCGCCCGGCCGCCGGCTGAGGGGTCAGTGGGCGCCGACGGGCACCGGGGCCACCGTGCTCCCCGCCGCGTCGTGGGTGGCCAGGCAGCAGGGTCCGGGGGTGTGCTGGACCACTGGCTGGTGGGCGCCGACGCGTCCGCTGCGGTGGTGCCGCGAGACGAACGGCAGGCTGCCGAGGGCGATCACGACCAGGACCGCGACCACCGCGGTGAACACGTTGGTGGTGGTGTGCAGGCCGGCGTGCGGCACCGCGATGCCCGCCGCGATGGCGGGCAGGCACATGGCCAGGTAGGCCACCACGTACACGCCGGCCAGCAGTTCGCCGCGGTGCACCGGGTCGGCCAGCGCCGCCATCGAGCGGAAGGCGCCCATGAAGGCCGAGCCCCAGCCGAGGCCGAGGATCGCGGTGCCGGTGAAGAAGAGCGCGGCCGAGCCCTGGGAAAGCGACAGGGTGTCCACCCCGAGGCCGACCAGCAGCAGCACCCCGCCGAGCACGATCGGGCGCAGCCCGGTCAGCCGGCCGAAGAGCAGCTGGGCCACGGTGCCGCCGCCGGCCAGCGCGGTGACCACCAGGCCGCCGAGCACATGGCTGTTGCTGTGCAGCATCTGCGCCACCAGGGACGGCCCCAGCGAGAGGAACAGTCCGCCGATGGCCCAGACCGCGACGATGGTCAGCGCGACCAGCGCGAAGGGACGGCGGGCGGCCTTGGGGATGGAGATCCGCCGGGGCACGATCCGGAACCCGTGGCCGGCGCTGGGCGCCGTCTCGGGCAGGAACAGCAGCGCCACGCCGAGGCAGGCGAAGACCAGCAGCAGGATGATGTACGAGAGCTTGGTGGGCGAGGGCGCGTACTGCACCAGCAGGCCCGAGCCGAGTGCGCCCAGGGCCATGCCGAAGGTGGGCGCCACGGTGTTGATCAGCATGCCGCGGGCCGGGGCGCTCCTCGGCGACAGCTCGATCAGCGCCGCGCCCAGGGTGCCGGTGGCGATGCCGACGCCGACGCCCTGCACCGCGCGGGCGACCAGCAGCCACCACACATTGCCGGCCACGGCGAACAGCACCATGGCGACGACCATCAGCAGCAGCGAGAACACCAGCACCGGACGGCGGCCGACGGTGTCGGACAGGGAGCCGAACAGCAGCATGCTCGCCAGCACGAACAGGGCGTAGACCCCGAACACCACGGTGATCATCGCTGCCGAGAAGTGCCAGCGCTGCTGGTAGATCACATACATGGGTGACGGGACCGTCGAGGAGATCAGCAGGAGCACCGACACCAGGCCGACGAGCCAGAAGGCGCCGCCGCGCGGCAGGCCCCTGCTCCGGCCGGTGTCCGCGGGCGCGGCGGGCGCCTGGACCCCGGGACTGTTTGTGGAAACCACGATGACTTCTCCTTCGTGCTTTTGAGGCGGTCTGTCCAGCCAACCGGGCGGGGGCGGTCGGGCGCCGCCCTTCCGGCGGCGGGACGCCGGATACGTCGGGTACGGACTGGTACTACGTCAGGTCCGGGCGGCTGAACACCAGTTCAGACCGACCGCAGGTCCTCCTTGATGAACTGCGCGACGCGCTCGCCGATCATCACCACGCTGGTGTGCGGGTTGGCGGAGACCAGCGAGGGCATGACCGAGGCGTCGGCCACCCGCAGCCCCTCGACCCCGTGCACCTTCAGCCGCGGGTCCACCACGGCGTGGCTGTCGGCCCCCATCCGGCAGGAGCCGGCGAAGTGGTAGTAGGAACCGGTGTTGGCCAGCACCCAGTCGCGCACCTCGGCGCGGGTGGTGGCCTGCGGGCCCGGGGCCACCTCGGTGATGCCCCAGTCGTCGGTGAACGCCCTGGTCCGGTAGACCTCCCGGGCGATCTCCACCATGGTGGTGGTGCGCTCCAGGTCGACCGGCTCGCCGTAGTAGTTGGCGCTGATCCGCGGGTGCAGGGTCGGGTCGGAACCGGCCAGCCGCACCTCGCCGCGGGACTGCGGCCGGACCAGGCCGGGCAGGCTCAGCACCACATGCGGGTCCACCAGTTCCTGCACCGGCGCGACCGGCTGCCCGGTCTGCACCCGGCGGATCACGTTGGCGAAGAACCTGTCGCCGAACGGCGCCCGGTGGACCAGGCAGATCTCCAGGTCCGGGACGGCCAGCAGGGGCTCGGAGTTGCAGAACAGCGCGACCTCGGTGACCTGGCCCAGCGGGTCGGGCCCGGGCTTGTCCAGATAGCCGATCGGCCCGATCACCAGCGGGTGGTCCTGGAAGTTGCGGCCCACCCCGGGCAGGCTGCCGCGCACCGCGATACCCGCCTCGGCCAGCCACTCCGGGTCGCCCAGGCCGGAGAGCATCAGCAGCTTCGGCGACTGGATCGCCCCGGCGCTGACCACCACCTCGGCGGAGGCGTGCACGGTCTCGGTGCGGCCGTCGCGCAGGTACTCCACCCCGGTGCAGCGGTCGCCGCTGAACAGCAGCCGCGCGGCCAGCGCCCCGGTGCGGGTGGTCAGATTGGGCCGGTCCAGGGCGGGCTGCAGGTAGCCGGTGTAGGCGCCGTTGCGGGCCCCGTCCCTGATGTCGACATGGTGCCAGCCGGCCCCGAGGTCCTGGGCGTTGAAGTCGGCCACGGTCGGATACCCCAGCTCGGCGCAGGCCTTGAGGAAGGTCTCCGAGACAGGGCTGCCGGTGTCCTTGGCGTTGACCACCTGGATCGGTCCGGCGTGGCCCGCCCGGGGGTTGGTGCCGTCCTGCTGGTTCTCCAGCCGCTGCAGATACGGCAGCACCTCCCGGGCGGACCAGCCGGCCGCGCCCTGGTAGGCCCACGCGTCGTAGTCGGCGTCCCGGCCCCGGGTGTGGATCATGTGGTAGATGTTCGAGGTGCCGCCCAGGCCGCGGCCGGCGGCCGAGTAGACCCGGGTGCCGCCGAGGCCGGGCTGGGGCTCGCTCATGTAGGCCCAGTCCAGGTCGGTGAGCAGCACCTCGTTCCAGCGGTGCGGGCTGGTCACCGCGTCGGTGACCTCCGCCGTGCCGGCTTCCAGCAGCAGCACGGTGGCGTCGGACAGTTCGCTCAGTCTGGAGGCGATCACGGAGCCTGCGGCTCCCGCGCCGACGATGACGAAGTCGAAGCTCTCGGGCATGGTTCGGTTCCTCACTCGGCAGTGGTAGGACCGGAGTTCGGTGCAGGCCCTATGCGGGCCGGGTGGCGGGGGCGACCAGGTCGGCCGCCTTCTCGCCGATCATGATCGCGGCGGCGTTGGTGTTGCCCCGGGTGATGGTCGGCATGATCGAGGCGTCCACGACCCGGAGGCCGTCCACACCGCGCACCCGCAGCGCCGGGTCGACCACGCAGTCCTCGTGGACGCCCATCCGGCAGGTGCCGACCGGGTGCCAGACGGTGGACGCGTAGGCGCGGACGTAGGCCTCCAGCTCGCTGCGGCGCGCCTCCGCCCCGGGAGCCAGCTCGCGACCGGCGAACGGGGCGAAGGCCGGGCGGCCGGCCAGTTCGCGGGCCAGTTCCAGGCCCCGGACCAGGACCTCCAGGTCGGCCGGGTGCTCCAGGTAGTGCGGGTCGACCACCGGGAGGTCCTCCGGACGGTCCGAGGCCAGCGTCACCGAGCCCCGGCTGCGCGGCTGGACCACGATCGGGGCGAAGGTGAATCCGGGCCCGTCGGTCTTGAAGGTGTCGTCGACGAACTGGACCGGGCCGAAGAAGAACTGCAGGTCCGGGTCGTCGGCTCCGGAGTCCCGCCCGGTGGCGGTCACCAGGCCCGCCTCGGAGAGCAGTTGCGGGAAGGGCAGGTCCACCAGGCTCTCGAAGGCGATGCCGACCAGCAGGTGGTCCTGCAGGTTGCGGCCCACCCCGGGCAGGTCGACCAGGGTCCGGATGCCGTGCCCGCGCAGCTGCTCGGCCGGGCCGATCCCGGACAGCATCAGCAGCTTGGGGGTGGCCAGCGCGCCCGCGGCCAGCACCACCTCGCTGCCGGCCAGCGCCTGCCGGACCACGCCCTGGTGCAGATAGCGCACCCCGACCGCCCTGCCGTCCCGCAGCAGCACCTGCTGGACCGACGCGTCGGTGCGCACCGTCAGCCGCGGGTCGGCCAGCACCGGGCCGAGGTACGCCACCGAGGTGCTGCAGCGCTGGTCGTCCTTGGTCCGGGTGGACTGGTAGTAGAAGGCGGTGTCCTCCTGCCGCTCGGCGTTGTAGTCGCCCTCGCCGGCGGCCAGACCCGTCTCCAGCGCCGCGGCGACGAACGCCCGGGCCACCGGCGAGGGGTCCTCGTAGCCGACCACGCTGAGCGGACCGGCCGTGCCCCGGTACCCGTCGCCGTCGGCGCCCGCGTCCGCGAACGCCTCGGCCCGGGTGAAGTACGGCAGCACGTCGCGGTAGCCCCAACCCGTGTTGCCCCGGGCCTGCCAGCCGTCGAAGTCCCTGCGGTTGCCGCGGACGTACATCATCGCGTTGACCGAGCTTCCGCCGCCCAGCAGCCGGCCCTGGGGCAGTGGTATCCGCCGTCCTTCCAGCCCGGGTTGAGGTGTCGTCAGATACGGCCACACGTACTCGGGCCGGTCCCACATGGAGGCCGTCGACGGGATGTCGGTGCGGTGCACCACGGCCCGGTCGTCCGGGCCGCCGGCCTCCAGCAGCAGCACCCTGGCCCCGGTCCGCTCGATCAGGCGCCGGGCGAGGACGCAGCCGGCGCTTCCTGCGCCGACGATGACGTAGTCGTGCTCTTCCTGCCGGTCCATCGGTTTCCTCCCTGGTCGGACTGGAGCTGTTGCAGGGCGTGGAAGCCCCGCGCCGCGGAGACGAGGGTGACGTGGTGGTGCCAGCCGGGGAACGAGCGGCCCTCGAAGTCGCCCAGACCGTAGTCCTGGTGCAGCCGGTCGCAGCCGTGGGCGGAGTGGTGCCGCAGTTCGGCCAGCGCGATGGTCTCGGATAGCCGCTGCGCGGACAGGTCGGTCACCCAGTAGCGGCGCGGCCTGGCGTGCCCGAAGGGCCACTCCAGCACCAGGTGCCGGGGGCGGGCGGGCTGCCTGGGGTGGGCCGCCGCGCACCGGCCCAGCTGGGCCACCAGGAACTGCGAGCGGGACGAGCGGGCGCCGTGGTGGTGCCGCCAGTTCAGCACCGCCCGGTCCAGGTGCCGGCCCAGGCCGTCGGCGACCGAGGCCACCGGGCTGGCCCCGGCCGGCGGTGCGGCCCGCAGCGCCGCCGGACGCACCGGCAGCATGGTCTGCGGGCCCACCTCGACCAGGTAGTGCAGGTCCCGGTCCTCCAGGCCGGCCAGCAGCTGCCGCGCGTCCGGCTCGAAGCGCCAGTCGGCCAGCACCGGCGCGGAGGGCACGTCCCAGCCGCCGAGCATCTCGTCCAGCGAATCCAGCGCATAGCGCCAGCGCGGCCGGCTCTGCTCGTGCGGGGGGACGTGGGCGCCGTCGCGCAGCTCCTCGTCGCTGTCCCAGGAGCGGGGCATCAGCAGCCGCCAGTTGACCGGCAGGCTGCCCTCGGCGTGCACCAGCGAGGTGGCCAGCGCCAGCTGACAGTTCATCACCCGCCCCTGGGTGGGCGCGAACTGACGGGCGACGCCGACCGAGCGGTTTCCGTTCTTGGGGAACACCACCTCGTCCAGGGCCCAGGCCCGGGGCGGGGCGACCGCGCACATCTGCTCGGTGAGCCGCTGCCGCAGGGTGTGGGCCGGCCAGGTGCTCTGGTTGACGAACTGTTGGATGGGCTGGGGGGTGCGGCGCCCCAGGACCTGCTCGGAGATGGCGCCCGGGGTCTTCCGGCCGGGGGTGCTGAGCAGCCCGCGCAGATAGACCTCGCCCCACCGTCGCTGGTCCGAGCGCGCGAAGATGGTGAACAGTTCGTCGCAGTACGCGGAGATCTCGTCCTGGCGTTCTGCGGCGCGCGACTCGCGGAGGTACGTAATCGTCGACACGTTGCCCCTTCGGAGAGGTCGGGCGGACACGGTTGGGTGCGGTCCCGGGTGCCCGGCGCGCGTCGGCGCCGGGCACCCGGGAACCGGCGGGGTCAGGCCGGGTCGTCGCAGTGGTGGTCGTTGTCCAGCACGAAGGCGTCGGTCGCCATCAGCGCCTTGGTCACCTCGGGCAGCGAGCAGCCCGCGATCACGAAGTCCGTCTCCAGCCCGATCTTGGCGCGCTGGAACAGCAGTTCGTTGATGGCCGGGCGGCAGATCTGGCTGACCTTGCAGAGGTGGAACTCCACCCGTCGCGGCTTGGCCTCCAGCGCCTCGGCCAGCCCGCGGCGGAACTTCTCCAGCTCGTCGCGGTCGATCACGCCCTCGCAGTAGACGTGCGCCGTGTCGCCGTCGCTCTCGCTGGACATCCGCAGCCGGATCGAGGCCGGCTCGACCTCCACCCGCACCTTCAGCGGGACGTCGCTCTCGGGCAGCTGGACCGTCAGCTCCTTGGCGTCGAAGTGGTGGTAGGGCTCGTCGCCGATCCACACCCGGGCGATCTCGATGCTGCCGGGCGGCAGCAGGTCGGGACTGACCCGCAGCGTTCGGTCGGCGTCCGGACGCGGCCGGAAGTGCAGCGTCATCGGAGCGCCGGTGATCAGCAGCCCGGTGTAGGTGGCGGCCAGGTAGCACAGCTCCAGCGCGTGGTAGCCGGCCATCGAGTGGCTGCCCTTCAGCCGCTCGGTGCCCACCAGGTACGGGGTGCCGTTGGCCAGCACGTTGAAGTACACGCCGCCGTCGTCGTAGTCCAGGAAGAAGGCGTTGTAGAACGCCGCCGCCTCCCGGGCCAGCCGGCGGTGCTCCGGGTCACCGGTGGTGCCCGCGAGGATCAGGTAGGCCAGGATCGACTGCTCCTGCTGCCACCAGGCCTTGCGGTCGTGCCAGACCAGCCGGTGCGCGCCGCTGTCCGGGTCGGCGCGCCGCTCGACCACGTCGTACCAGCCGCCGCGCTGCTGGTCGCTGCCGACCGCGGGCATGATCTCGGCGATCCGCTCGGCCAGCACCGAGTACTGCTCCCGGTCGACCAGGGAGCGGATCCGGGTGAGGTTCCAGGCGATCTTCAGGTTGTGGCCGACCACGGCCCGGTCCTGCTGCCAGCCCCAGGTCCGGTCCGGGCTCCAGTCCTCGTGGAAGCGCTCCTGCACGAACGGGCTGTTGGGCTCGTCCGGGAAGCGCTCCGCGATGGTGTCCGCGGTCTCCGCCAGCAGGGACGCGAAGTCCTCGCGGCCGGTGGCCAGATAGGCGTTGATCAGGTAGGCCGGCGCGTGGTCGCCCACCGAGTTCCAGTTCTTCCGGGCCCGGTTGCGGCCCAGCGAGTCGGACCGGGGGTCCATGGTGATGGGGTCCAGGTGCGAGAAGAACCCGCCGCGCTCCCGGTCCCGGAAGTGCCGGTCGAACAGGGTGACGGTGCGGTCGATGTCGGAGAGGATCCGCGGGTCGCCGGTGATCCGGAAGGTCTGGGTCGGCCCGGCCAGCGCGTAGATCTGCTCGTACATCGGCACCGCGTCGTAGTCGTCGCCGAACTCGGAGGCGAAGACCTTGCGCTGCCCGGAGGGCGTGATGTCGATGCCGTGGTACCAGTAGACGAAGCCGCCGTCGTCGTCGGCGACCCGCATGTGCTCGCGCAGGTAGCCGGTGCCGCTCTCGGCGGCCTCCAGGAACCGCTCCTCACCGGTCAGCATGAAGGCGGTGGCCAGACCGTAGACCAGCCGGGAGATGGTGTCCGTCTCCTGGCGGATGTCCTGGCCGTTGTCCGGCACGTGGGTGCCGTGCAGGGTCAGCTTGGTACGGAAGTTGCGCCAGTCGTAGACCCCGTCGGGGAAGTGGCCGCGCAGGTAGAAGTCGGCTATCTGGCAGGCCTGGTGCACCCACCAGCCGGGGTGCTCGAACACGTAGGCGCCGCGCGCCTGCTCGGGGAAGGTGATCATCCGCGCCTCGACGCGCTCGCCGCCGTCCCACTGGTAGAAGAGGCCGTACACGAAGACGAACCGGCCCTCGGCGAGCATGTCGCGGGTGGCCGCGGTGGTGTCCTGGTACGGCTCGCCGAGGTTGCGCACGATCTGGGAGTTGACGTTCTCGTCCAGGTGGATGGTGACGGTGCGTCCGTTGGAGGTGCGCAGGCCGAACCGGTCCAGCGTGGGCTCGTAGGTGGTCACGTAGCCGGCGATGCTGTCCGAGAAGGTGCGGGTGTCCGTGGGAGTGCTCATCAGGCGGTGCCTCCGTCGTCAGGCAGCGACGTCAGGACGACGACGCTGCGGCCTTGGGCGTGGTAGATCCCGCGGTGGGAGATCCGCGCTTCGGCCCCGGCGGGCAGGACGTCCTCGGGCGACTCCAGTGCGGTGTCGACCTTGCGCGCCCAGTGGCGGCCGGGGATCTGCGGGATCTCGAAGTCCAGACCCAGGTGGTACATGTTGAGGATCACGTGCAGGTCCGGGTCGCCGTCGAAGCCCGCGAGGGTGAAGGCGAGCACCCTGGCGTGGGTGTCCTCCCAACCGGGCTGCTCCAGCTTGGTGCCGTGCCAGACCACGTCCGGCAGGCCCCGGTGATTGCGGCGGCCGGAGAAGAAGGCCGGCTCGCGCACGGCGCGGTAGTGGCGGCGCAGGGCGATCATGCCGCTGCAGAAGCGCCGCAGGTCCGACTCCTTCTCCGCCTGGTCCCAGTCCAGCCAGGAGATCTCGTTGTCCTGGCAGTAGCCGTTGTTGTTGCCGCCCTGGCTGTTGCGGAACTCGTCGCCGGCCAGGATCATCGGCGTGCCCCGGCTGAGCAGCAGGACGGCCAGCAGGTTCTTGCTCTGCCGCAGCCGCAGCGCCTCGATCTCCGGGGAGTCGCTGGGGCCCTCCTCGCCGCAGTTCCAGCTGTAGTTCTCGTAGGAGCCGTCGGCGTCAGACTCGCCGTTGCCGTAGTTGTGCTTGCGGTCGTAGCTGACCAGGTCGTTGAGGGTGAAGCCGTCGTGGCAGGTGATGAAGTTGATGCTGTTGGTGGGCAGTTCCTCCTGCGGCGCGAACAGGTCCGCCGAGCCGCCGATCCGGCTGGCGACCGCGCCGACCAGCCCCTCGTCGCCGCGCACGAACCGGCGGACGTCGTCGCGGAACGGGCCGTTCCACTGGGCCCAGCGCTTCCCCGGGAAGTGGCCCACCTGGTACAGGCCGCCGCCGTCCCAGGGCTCGGCGATGATCTTCGACTCGGACAGCACCGAGGACAGCTCGATCGCCCACAGCACCGGCGGCGAGTCCATCTCGTACCCCTCGGCGCCCCGGGAGAGCTCGGAGGCCAGGTCGAAGCGGAAGCCGTCGACGTGGTGCTCCTTCACCCAGTACTCCAGGCACTCCACGATGAACTTCGTGGTCACCGGGTGGTTGGCGTTGATCGCGTTGCCGCAGCCGGTGAAGTCCATGTAGTGCCGCCGGTCCTGGGACCAGAGGTGGTAGTACGCCTCGTTGGCCTGGCCGCGGAAGCTGATCATCGGGCCGTTCTCGTTGCCCTCCGAGGTGTGGTTGAAGACCACGTCGAGGATGACCTCGATGCCGGCCCGGTGCAGCGCCTTGACCATGTCCCGGAACTCGGTGATGTGGGTGGCCAGGTGCGGGCTGGTGCAGTAGCCGGTGTGCGGGGCGAAGAAGCCGAAGGGGTCGTAGCCCCAGTAGTTGTGCAGCGGCCGGCCGTCGGGGCCGGTGCGCAGCACCTGGCGCTCGTCGAAGTCGAAGACCGGGAGCAGCTCGACCGCGGTGACGCCCAGCGACTGCAGGTAGGGGATCTTCTCCACCAGCGCGGAGAAGGTGCCGGGATGGGTGGTGCCCGAGGTGGGCGAGGCCGTCAGGCCGCGTACGTGCGCCTCGTAGATGACGGTCTCGGCCAGCGGGGTGTGCAGCGGACGGTCGCCCTGCCAGTCGTAGGACTCCAGGTCGACCACCATGCTGCGCATGGAGTGGGCGACGTTGTCCTCGGGGCCCACCGCCCGGATCCGCTCCCAGCGGGAGTTGATGTTGGCCCGGGCGTAGGGGTCGAGCAGCACCTTGCGGTGGTTGAAGCGGGTCCCCAGCTCCCGGGTGTGTCCGGGGCCGTCCATCCGGTAGGCGTAGACCTGGCCGACCGTCAGGCCCGCGACATGGCAGTGCCAGAAGTGGTAGCTGCGGTGGTCCTTGGAGTGCAGCGTGATCACCCGGCTGGGCTCGGGGTCCTCGCAGTGGTCGAAGAGCAGCAGGTCCACCCGGGTGGCGTGCTCGGAGTAGACCGAGAAGTTGACCCCGCCGGCGTCCGGGGTCGCCCCCAGCGGCTGCGGACGGCCCGACGTGACGCCGTACGGCTGCAGCGGCTGGTCCTCGGGGGGCGGCAGCAGCTCGACTTGACTTGATGTCCGACTAGTTGTCATTTTCAAAGTCATTTCTCTGGGCGCGACTCGGCTCCCGGAAGCGCCGTGAACGGCGTCCGGCGGGGCCGCGGGGAGGGACAGGGGGACTGGGTCAGGCCACGGGTACCTGGTCCCACTCGAGCGCCGCGAACAGCTCCTCCCACTGGGAGGGGGCCACCCCGGTCTCGTTGAACATCTCGAAGGTCACGCCGCTGGCGGAGGGGCAGTACAGCGCCTGCACACAGGCCTCGGCGACGTCCTGGCGGGACACCTGGCCGTTGCCCCGGTCACCCTGCTCCAGCCGCACCCGCAGGCCGGCCGCGCCGTCGGTGAGCCAGCCCGGACGGATCACGGTGTAGGGCAGCCCCGACTCGCGCAGCGCCTCCTCCCCCGCCAGCCGCCACTCCAGCACCCGCCCGTAGGCGTTCAGCGGATGGCCCCAGTGGGTGGCGTGGTGCTGGCTGATCAGCACCACGTGCGGGCGCTGACCGGCCGCGCGGGCGGCGTCGAGGACATTGCACAGGCCCTGGTAGACGGTGCTCTGCGGGGCGTCGGGGCCGCTGTCGGCGGTGCCGGGGTCCACGCAGTAGACCACGGCCGAGCAGCGGGCGAGCGGTTCGGCCAGGTCGGCGGGGTCGCGCACGTCGCCCAGGGTGAACCCGGCCTCGGACGGCAGGTGGCGTCTGGCCTGCTGCAGCGCGTGGTCCACCACCCGGACGGCGGCGCCCCGTTCCAGGAGCCTCTGCACGACGAGCCGGCCGACCCGGCCCGCACCGCCGACCACAACGACGGGGTTGTCCATGAGCGCCTCCTGGTTGCTGTTGTCCCGGCAGTCGTTCAGACCCACCGCAGGATGTCGTCGGAGCTGGTGATGTGGGTCCCGGCGGGGAGGTTGGAGAGGGCCGGGACCCTGAGCCGGGGGTAGATGCGCACCCCCGACAGCTGCGTGCCGGGCCACAGGTGCGCCCCGTCGCCGACCGCGGAGAAGTCCCGCAGCCGTACCGGCCTGCGCCGTTCGGACCGGATCTCGACCATGGGCCCGAGGTAGGAGTCGGTGATCTCGGCGTACGGGCCGATCACCGACGACTCGCCGCAGTGTGCGCGGCACAGCCGGCTGCCCTCGCGGACCTCCGCCCCGTCGCCGATGTCGGTGTAGTCCATCCGCACCCCGGGGCCGATCTCCACATGGCGCCCGATCCTGACGCCCGGTCCGATCACCACGCTGCCGCTGCTGATCTTCTCGGCCAGGGTGGTGCCGACGATCTCGTCCCTGGTCTCCAGGCTGGTCCGGTCGATCCAGTAGCGCGGCTCCTCGTTGTGCGGACGGGTCATCAGCCGGTCCATCTGCGGATACCCGCCGCCCAGCACGTCCTTCAGGGTGCCCAGGTAGTCCTCGACATTGCCCAGGTCGCCCAGCCGGGCGATGTGGTGGGCGGCCACCGGCAGCCCGTGGTCCACCAGCCAGGGCAGCAACTCCCGGCCCCAGTCCAGCCGCTGGTGGGCATGGCGCATCAGCTCCGGGTCGCGGGCCGCGGCCCGCAGCCGCCGGCTGTCCACCAGGTACATCCCGGCGTTGGTCGGCAGCAGCGCCCGGCTCTCGGCCGCGCCGCCGTGCGGGAACAGCCGCCGCAGCCGCTGCAGACTGGGCTTCTCGACGAAACCGCTGACCAGCCCGGACGGCTCGGCCTGGATGACGCCGTACTTCCCGGCGACCTCCTGCGCCGACCGCGCCACCGCGGCGACGGTGACCAGGGCCCCGTTCTCGCGGTGGGTGCACTCCAGTTCGGACAGCGAGAACTCGAAGATCGAGTCCACCGGCAGCACCAGCGCCTGGTCGTCCAGGTCCCACTGCTCCAGGTTGTGCAGGGTGGCCGCACCCGATCCCACGTTGTAGCGGTCGAAGCGGGCCCGGGAGTACTGGATCTCCACTCCGTAGCGCTCGCCGTGGCCCAGCAGCAGTTTGATCTGACTGCGGTTCTCCAGGCCCTGGGCGACCACGTAGAAACGGCGGATGCCCTGCTCCCGGCAGGAGTCGATCACCCACTCCACCAGCCTGCGGCCTGCGAACGGGATGAGGGCCTTGCTGCGGATGTAGTCGGCGGATTCCAACGTGATCGGTTTCGCCCGCTCTCCGCGCCCTCCGGCGAGGATGATGCCGACAGTCCGGCCTCCTGCCCCAGCCATCCCAGCTCCTCTACTCATTGGCATAGCTAACAGCAGTACAACAGAGCTTGTCATAAGCAGTCAAGTGCTGTGTAAAGTCCGTACTACCAGAGCGTCCAGTGGGTTCAGCGGGGTGGAACGGGATCGTGCCGGCGGCAGTCGACGATCCACTCGCGGCCCTCCCGGTCGATCCGGACGTCCAGGTCGACCTCGTGCCCCAGCACCTCGCGGGCCCGCCGGGCCAGCGCCTCCAGCCGGGGCACCCCGGCCGGCGGGGCCGGCCTGGCCGACGGCCTGGCCCACATCAGCACCCGGTCCGAACCGGGCACCCCCGGCACCGCCCCCACCGTCATCGCCAGCACCGACCACTCGTGCGGCGGCGGGCTCAGGAACAGCAGCGCCCAGGCCCGCAGGGCGGACCTGGGATTGTGCAGATGGTCCTCGGTCACCGCGTCCACCAGGTCCTGCAGCATCGCCTCCCAGCCGGCCCCGCCGCACGCGGTGGGCCCCAGCGGGCAGTGCGGCGTGTCCGGATCGGCGTCGGAGATCTGCACCACCGCGGGACGGGTGCTGCGCGACGTCCACGACCAGGCGGTCCACAGGGCCTGCCGGCCCTGCTCGCTGTCGCCCCCGCTGAACCGGGCCACCGCGTCCGTCGTGACCACCACGCCGGGCGGCACCGGCAGCCCGTACGCACGCAGCACGGCCAGCCGGGCCGCGGGATACCCGGCGAGCGCGGCGTCGCGGGCCGCAGGGCTGTCCAGGCGCAGCACCAGCGGCGTCCCGGTCCGGTCCGCGAGCAGCACGCCGGTGCCCATCGCCTCGTCGCTCAGACCGGTCATGGCACGCTGTTCCAGCCGGTCAGCACGGGCCGGTCGTGCTCGGTGCCCAGCGAACTGACGCTGGCCGTGGCCAGCTGGAAGAGCGCGCCCCGGCAGGGCGGCAGATCCAGCCGACGGGCCGTCAGCACCCGCAGCACATGGGCATGCGCCACCAGCACGACGTCGCCCGGGTCGGGCGAGCAGCGGCCGCGCAGGATCCGGTCGGCCCGGTCGAGCACATGCTGGACCCGGCAGGCCACCTGCTCGGCGCTCTCCCCGCGACCGTCCTCGGTGACCGGGACCCCGTCGTTCCACAGGTTCCAGGCCGGCCGGCTGCGGTGGATCTCGTCCGTGGTGACGCCCTCGTAGGCGCCGTAGTCCCACTCCCGCAGATCGGGCTCCACCCGCAACGACGGCAGTCCGGCCAGCTCGGCCGTGCGCAGGGCCCGGTTCAGCGGGCTGGCCAGCACCAGGGCGATCCGGCGGCAGGCCAGCAGCGGCGCCAGAGCACGCGCCTGCTGCTCCCCGTGCGCGGTCAACGGGATGTCGGTACGGCCGGTGTGGCGGCCGGTCCGGCTCCACTCGGTCTCGCCGTGCCGGATCAGCACCAGCTCACCCATGGCGTCCTCCCCGGCCGAAGCGCCGCCGCGGGCCGCACGGGTACCCGCTCATGGCCGCCGCGCCAGGTCCGCCGCACCCACCAGCCCGGCGTCCGGCCCCAGTCCGGCCAGCACCACCTCGGCGAACGGACGCTCACCGGCACCCGACGGCGCCAGCCGGTAGGCCGCCTCGGTCGGTTTCAGCAGCAGGTCCCCCGCCCCGCTGACACCGCCGCCGAGCACGAACACCCCCGGGTCCAGCACCGCCGCCAGGTCCGCCAGGGCCTGCCCGAGCCACTGCCCGGTACGGATGAAGGCCTCCGCCGCGACCGGGTCGCCGCGCAGGGCGGCCTCCTGGATGTGCGGACCCTGGACGCCCTCCGGTGTGCCGTCCCCCAGCGACAGCAGGATCCGCGCGCGGTGCGGGGTCTCCGCCGCCGCCGCGCGGGTCCGCCGGGTGTGCGCGGTGCCGCTGGCGTACTGCTCCATGCAGCCGGTCCGGCCGCAGTGGCAGGGGAGGCCCTTGGGGACGGCCCGGTAGTGGCCGATCTCGCCGCCGATGCCGAACCGGCCGCGCCAGAGCCGGTCATGGGCGACGATCCCGCCGCCCAGCCCGGTCCCGACGGTGACCATCACCATCACCGTGTGGTCCGCCGCCGCGCCGTGGACGTACTCGCCCCAGGCGGCGGCGTTGGCGTCGTTCTCGATGACCACCGGTAAGCCGCTGTGCCGCTCCACCATCTCCTTGAGGGG
The DNA here is from genome assembly GCF_000787775.1 of Streptacidiphilus carbonis. GTDB lineage: Bacteria > Actinomycetota > Actinomycetes > Streptomycetales > Streptomycetaceae > Streptacidiphilus > Streptacidiphilus carbonis. Next base: position 267,802 of record NZ_BBPM01000003.1, read on the forward strand.
CTCGTCGTGCCAGTCCAGGTTGGGCGACGAGCGCACCACAGAACGGCTCTCGTCCACATATCCGGCGGCCCCGACCCCTATCGCGGCCGCGCCGTCCCAGCCCTCGCGGGCCCGGTCGACGGCGTCCGTGATCGCCCGGGCGATACCGGCCTCGTCCTTCGGGGTGGGGATGCGCACCCGGGACAGGACGGTGCCGCCGCCGTCGACCACACCGGCAAGGATCTTGGTCCCGCCGATGTCGACGCCGATGGTCAGATCACTCATCAGGTCCCCTCCCGGGTCTCGACCGCGTGGCCGCCGAACTGGTTGCGCAGCGCGGCGATCAGCTTCATCTGCGGCGAGTCGTCCTGCCGCGACGAGAAGCGGGCGAACAGGCTGGCGGTGATCGCGGGCATCGGCACCGCATGGTCGATCGCCGCCTCCACGGTCCAGCGGCCCTCACCGGAATCGGCGGCGTAGCCCTTGAGCCTGTCGAGGTGCTCGTCGTCGTCCAGGGCGTTGACGGCCAGGTCCAGCAGCCAGGACCGGATGACCGTGCCCTCCTGCCAGCTGCGGAAGACCTCGCGGACGTCGGTGACCGAGTCGACCTTCTCCAGCAGCTCCCAGCCCTCGGCGTAGGCCTGCATCATGGCGTACTCGATGCCGTTGTGGACCATCTTGGCGAAGTGGCCCGCACCGACCTTGCCCGCGTGCACGGAACCGAAGCTGCCCTCGGGCTTCAGCGCGTCGAAGATCGGCTGAACCCGGGCGATGTGCTCGTCCTTGCCGCCGTACATCAGCGCGTAGCCGTTCTGCAGGCCCCAGACGCCGCCCGAGACGCCGCAGTCGACGAAGCCGATGCCGGCCGCCGCGAGTTCGTCGGCGTGCCTCTCGTCGTCGGTCCACCGGGAGTTGCCGCCGTCCACGACCACGTCGCCGGGCTCCAGCAGTTCGCCCAGCGCGTCCACGGTGTCCTGGGTCGGGCCGCCGGCCGGGACCATCACCCAGACCACGCGCGGCGCGGAGAGCGAGGCGACCAGCTCCTTGAGGCCGGCGACGTCGGCGAGTTCGGGGTCGCGGTCGTAGCCGACCACGGTGTGACCGGCGCGGCGGATGCGCTCCCGCATGTTGCCGCCCATTTTGCCGAGACCGATGAGTCCGAGTTCCATGGTGACTTGCTCCTGACGGATAGGTGGGAAAGGGTGCGGGTCGGTCGGACCACTCAGATCGCGACGGGCGCGTCCGCGGTGACCGGGACCTCGCCGCTGCGTTCGAAGGCGCGGATCATGGCGATGCGGTGGATGTGCCGGCACTCCTCGCTGAAGGGCGTGCTCACGAACACCGTCGCCAGCTCGGCCGCGAAGTCGAGCGTGTGCATCCTGGCGCCCAGGCTGAGGATGTTGGCGTCGTTGTGCTCCCGGCCCAGCCTGGCCGTCTCCACGTTCCAGGCCAGCGCTGCCCGGATGCCCGGGACCTTGTTGGCGGCGATGGCCTCGCCGTTGCCGGAGCCGCCGATGACGATGCCGAGGCTGCCCGGGCGGGCCGCCACCGCGATCGCGGTCTGCAGGATGAACGGCGGGTAGTCGTCGTCGGGCCGGTACTGGAACGCGCCGTGATCGAGGGTGCTGTGTCCGAGGCCGCGCAGGTGCCCGATCAGATGGGCCTTCAGTTCAAGGCCGGCGTGGTCGGATCCGATGTGGACGAGCATGGGAGAGGCCTTCCGGTAGTCGAGTAGGCGTCACTGACGGAGCCTCAGCGTCCGCGCTGGGTGCGGTAGT
>NZ_BBPM01000002.1:0-140403 GCF_000787775.1 Streptacidiphilus carbonis
ATCCAAGCCAATTCATCCGCTTTCCCGATAAAGGGCACAGCAAAACAAGCCCATGCTGTTTGATCAGGAGATTTGCCGCCACCACTGTCCGCAGGGCAACTCGAAGAACACTACCTGGCACCCACAACAAGGTCAAACCGGGTCGGCCCGGCAACGACGCACGTCGTTGCCAGGCCGACCCGGTGCAGCTGAACGTCAGGCGTTCGTCGGGAAACCGAGGTTGATGCCGCCGTGGCTGGGGTCGAGCCAGCGGGAGGTGACGGCCTTGCTGCGGGTGAAGAAGTGGATGCCGTCGGGGCCGTAAGCGTGGCTGTCTCCGAAGAGGGACGCCTTCCAGCCGCCGAAGGAGTAGTAGGCGACCGGGACCGGGATCGGGACGTTGATACCGACCATGCCGACCTCGACCTCGTTCTGGAAGCGTCGGGCCGCGCCGCCGTCGTTGGTGAAGATGGCGGTGCCGTTGCCGTACGGGTTGCTGTTGATGAGCTCCAGGCCCTCCTCGTAGGAGGAGACCCGGACGACCGACAGCACCGGACCGAAGATCTCGTCGTTGTAGACGGACATGCCCGGCTTGACGTGGTCGAAGAGCGTCGGACCGAGCCAGAAGCCGTCGGCGGTCGCGCTGCCGTTCCGGTCCGTGCCGGTGATCGGGTGCTTGCGGCCGTCCACCGCGAGCTCCGCGCCGTCGGCGACGCCGGACTCCAGGTAGGAGGTGACCTTGTCCCGGTGCACGCCGGTGACCAGCGGGCCCATCTCCGAGTCGCCGTTGCAGCCCGGGCCGACCTTGAGATCGGCCATCCTCTGCTTGATCTTCTCGACCAGCTCGTCGCCGATCGGGTCGACGGCCACCAGCACCGACACCGCCATGCAGCGCTCCCCGGCCGCGCCGAAGCCGGCGTTGATGGCCGAGTCGGCGGCGAGGTCGAGGTCCGAGTCGGGCAGGACCAGCATGTGGTTCTTGGCGCCGCCCAGGGCCTGGACGCGCTTGCCGTACCGGGTGCCGGACTCGTAGACGTAGCGGGCGATCGGTGTGGAGCCGACGAAGGAGACGGACTTGACGTCCGGGTGCTCCAGCAGGCGGTCGACCGAGACCTTGTCGCCGTGCACGACGTTGAAGACGCCGTCGGGCAGGCCGGCCTCCTGCCACAGCTCGGCGATGAACTGGGCCGCGGAGGGGTCCTTCTCCGAGGGCTTGAGGATCACCGTATTGCCGGCCGCGATGGCGATCGGGAAGAACCACATCGGGACCATCGCCGGGAAGTTGAACGGCGAGATGATCGCGACCGGGCCGAGCGGCTGACGGATGGAGTAGACGTCGACACCGGTCGAGGCCTGCTCGGTGAAGCCGCCCTTGAGCAGCTGCGGGATGCCGCACGCGTACTCGACGACCTCCTGGCCGCGGGCGATCTCGCCCAGCGCGTCCAAGTGCACCTTGCCGTGCTCGGCGACGATGATCGCGGCCAGCTCGTCCTTGCGGGCGTTCAGCAGCTCGCGGAAGTTGAAGAGCACGGTGGTGCGCTTGGCCAGGGAGGTGTTGCGCCAGCTGGCGAAAGCCTCGACGGCGGCGCCGACGGCGGCGTCCACCTCCGTGATGGTCGCGAAGTCGACCTGCGCGGTGACCTTGCCCGTCGCCGGGTCGAAGATGTCACCGCGGCGCGGGGCGTCGCCCGCGGTGGCGACCTGCTTGCCGCCGATCCAGTGGGTGATGTGCTTGCTCAACGTCTGCCTCCGAGTCCGGGCGGGCACAGGGATCTCACCATCAGGGTGCCGCGCTATCCACATTCTGTTGCGGCGCGGGCATAGGCTCAATCGGCAGGTTGTCGGGGGAATCCGATTCGCCCTTACACCTCGTAGGAGGATCCCGCAGGACGCCTCCGTCACTCGTCGGACTCTCCGGTGAGCAGCGCCGCCGCCTCGTGCATGGCCAGCTCCAGCATCACCGGGTCGTTGAGTGTCCCGCTTCCGTCCGGGGGCACCAACCATCGCAGTCCGCGGCCGGCCCGGCCCGGGTAGGGGACAGCCAGCCAGGTGCCGGGGCCCGCCGTGCGGACCCCTGTCCCCACCCAGCGGGCCGCGGTGCCCGGGGGGACGAAGAAGCCGACCCGGAAGTCTCCGAAGTCCGCGAGTACCGGCCCCGGTTCGGCTTCGAGGCGCAGCAGCACGTCGACGGTGATCCGGCCCAGCTCGCCCGGCACTATCAGTACGTCCCACAGCCGGCCGGCAGGCAGCAGCGCGATACCCAGGGCGCTGCGCTCCCACTCCCATCGGCAGGCCTCCGGATCGGGGGCGGCGGCGCTCAGCCATTCGACAGCGCCCCGTTCTTCCATGCTCTCCATCGCTCCTCGCCCTCCACGTCCTCCCGACGAGGCCCCGGAGTGGACTCGCTGGTAACAAGAGAGAGCGACATTCGGCCCAGCTCTTACACGGATGTCGGCAACATCCTCAGTCCGTGGGAGCGAAAGCGGGGCGAAAAGGCGCGTACGGATGCGGAGAGCGGCGCGTACCCGCTATTGGGTACGCGCCGCGATCCGTGCACGGAGCAGCAGCGGGCCGAACGCCTCGGCCTCCGCTGCCTGCCGTCGCCCGCTGTCGTCAGCTGTCGTCAGCGATCGAGTCAGCTGTCGAAGCCGAGGCCCAGCGAGTCCATGGCCTTGAGCCAGATGTTCCGCTTGCCCTCGTTGCGGTCGGCACGGTCCAGGGACCACTTGGTGATGCCGATCCCGACCCACTTCACCGGCTCCGGGGGGAAGGGGATCGGCTTGCTCCTCACCATCTCCAGCTCGGTGCGCTCGGTCTGCCGGCCCGTCAGCAGGTCGAGCATGACCTCGGCCCCGAAGCGGGTGGCGCCGACGCCCAGGCCGGTGTAGCCGAGGGCGTAGGAGACCTTCCCCTTGTGGGCGGTGCCGAAGAAGGCGGAGAAGCGGCTGCAGGTGTCGATCGCCCCGCCCCAGGCATGGCTGAACCCGATGCCCTCCAGTTGCGGGAACGCGGTGAAGAAGTGGCCGGCCAGCTTCTCGTAGGTCTCCGGGCGGTGGTCGTACTCCTCCCGCACCTGACCGCCGTAGTGGTAGATCGCGTCGTAGCCGCCCCAGAGGATGCGGTTGTCGGCGGAGATCCGGAAGTAGTGGAACTGGTTGGCGCAGTCGCCCAGCCCCTGGCGGTTCTTCCAGCCGATGGATTCGAGCTGCTGTTCCGTCAGCGGCTCGGTCATCAGCGCGAAGTCGTACACGGGGGCCAGGAAGGGCCGGACCCGCTTGACCAGGTTGGGGAAGATGTTGGTGCCCAGCGCCACGTGCTTCGCGAGGACCCGTCCGTACGGGGTGCGGGCGGCCATGCCGGCACCGGTCTCGGCGAGCTGGGTGGCGGGAGTGTGCTCGAAGATCCGCACGCCCTGCTCCAAGCAGGCCCGCTTGAGACCCCAGGCCAGCTTGGCCGGGTGGACCATCGCCACGCCGTCCTTGTCCCAGAGACCCGCCAGGAAGGTGGGCGAGTCGACCTCGGCGCGGATCGCCTCGGTGTCGAGGAAGTCGACCTCCAGGCCGTGCGCGGCCATCAGCTCGGCACCCTCACGCAGTTCGTCGACCTGGTAGGGCTCGGTGGCGACGTCGAGTTCGCCGGAGCGCTCCCAGTCGCAGTCGATGGTGTAGCGCTTGACGGTGTCCTCGATGGCCTGGAGGTTCTCCCGGCCGAGGCGCTCCAGGGTGTCGATCTCCGAGGGCCAGCGCTCCAGCCCGTTGAGGAAGCCGTGGGTGAGGCTGGCCGCGCAGAAGCCGCCGTTGCGGCCGGAGGCGGCCCAGCCGACCTCCTTGCCCTCGACCAGGACGACGTCCAGGGAGGGGTCCCGCTCCTTGGCGATCAGCGCGGTCCACAGACCGGAGTAGCCACCGCCGACGACCAGCAGGTCGCAGGAGACGTCACCGACCAGGGCGGGCAGGGCTTCGGGCCTGGCCGGGTCGGCCAGCCAGAAGGAGGTGTACTGGACGTCGGCGAGGGAATGGGCCGGATCCATGTGTCTCACTCTTTCGATGGATTGACCGCGAGATTCGCGGAACACGGGGAAGTGTGGTCCTAGATTGGCGATGTGCCGAGAGGCATCGGTCAGGGCTTGGCCGTCATGAATCCGCGACTGCGGGCCAGTGAGAAGCTCTCGGACGCACCGAGAGAGGAGTCACGTTCTCACTGCTCTCTGACTTCCCGTCAGGACGCAGCTGAGATCCATCTGTCGGCTGGTCCGCGCCAACTCGAACCGGAGTTGGCGCGGACCAGCCGACAGCCACCAGCTAGCGGTCGCCGAAGATCGTGCGGTGCCAGTCCTTGCGGGCGACTGCGGTGATGTCCTGCATCACATGCTTGACCTGCGTGTACTCGTCCAGGGAGTACTGCGACATGTCCTTGCCGTAGCCGGAGGCCTTGTACCCCCCGTGCGGCATCTCGCTGATGATCGGGATGTGGTCGTTGACCCACACGCAGCCCGCCTTGATCTCACGGGTGGCGCGCAGCGAGCGGTACAGGTCGCGGGTCCAGGCGGAGGCCGCGAGGCCGTACGGGGTGTCGTTGGCGAGCCGCAGGCCCTCCTCGTCGCCGTCGAAGGGGAGGACGACCAGCACCGGGCCGAAGATCTCGCTCTGGACCACCTCGGCGTCCTGGCCGACACCGGTGATCAGCGTCGGGCGGTAGTAGGCGCCCAGAGTGAGGTCGGTGTCGTCGTGGCCCTTCTCCGGGGCGTGGCCGCCGGCGGCGACAGTGGCGCCGTAGCCGCGGGCGCGCTCGACGAAGCCGGCCACGCTGTCGCGCTGGCGGAAGGAGACCAGCGGCCCGAGGTCGGTCTGCTGGTTGAAGGGGTCGCCCAGGCGGACCTGTTCGAAGAGTTCGGCGACACCGGCGACGAAGTCGTCGAACAGCGGGCGCTGGACATAGGCGCGGGTCGCCGCGGTGCAGTCCTGGCCGGTGTTGATCAGTGAGGCGGCGACCGCGCCGTTGACGGCGGCGTCCAGGTCGGCGTCGTCGAAGACCACGAAGGGGGCCTTGCCGCCGAGCTCCAGGTGGGTGCGCTTGACGGTCCGCACCGCGAGTTCGCCGACGCGCTTGCCGACGCCGGTGGAGCCGGTGAAGGAGACCATCGAGACGTCCGGGTGGGAGACCAGGTGCTCGCCGGCGGTACGGCCGGCGCCGGTGACGACGTTCACCACGCCGTCGGGGATGCCGGCGTCGGTGCAGGCCTGCGCGAACATCAGCGAGGTCAGCGGGGTGAGCTCGGCCGGCTTGAGGACGATGGTGTTGCCTGCGGCGATGGCCGGCAGGATCTTCCAGCCGGCCATCTGCAGCGGGTAGTTCCACGGCGAGATGGAGCCGACGACGCCGATGGGCTCACGGCGGATCGAGGAGCTGTGGTCGCCGGAGTACTCCCCGGTGGCCTTGCCCTCCAGGTTGCGGGCCGCCCCCGCGAAGAACGCGGTGTTGTCGACGGTTCCGGGCACGTCGAACTCGGTGGAGAGCTTGATCGGCTTGCCGGTCTGGGCGCTCTCGACCCGGGCGAAGTCGTCGGCGCGTTCGGCGAGGATGCCGGCGAGCCGGGTGAGCGCCTCGGAGCGGGCTCCGGGCGTCGCGTTCGACCATTCGGGGTAGGCGGCGCGGGCAGCGGCGACGGCGGTGTCCACGTCGTCCGCGGAGGCGAGCGCGACCCGCTGGACCAGGCTGCCGTCGGCTGGGTTGACGACGTCGAAGGTCTCCTCGCCGGTGCCCTGGCGCAGTGCTCCGGCGAGGTACTGGGCCCCGGCGTCGAAGCGGGTGCCGACGGTGTTCCGGGCCATGTGTTCCTCCTGGGCGGTGACGTGGGCGGGGCGCCCACTGTGCGTACGATGCCCCGGTTCGGACCGGCCGGGCAAGCAACATCCCGCAAGGCAGATCGCTACCGGCATTACACCCTGCCAGGGCTGTTGAAGCCGACACCTCGTTGCCCGCATGTCGCGTCAGGCTGACACTATGAAGGGATTCCTCGATCGTCCTCGGAGGTCCCGTTGTTCCCCACCGTCGCCCGCGTCCTCGACCTGGACGTGGTCACCCGTGGCCTGCCCGAGGTCGTGGCCGGCCGGGAGCACCTGGAGCGCACCGTGCGCTGGGTGCACGTCAGCGAGCTGCCTGACATCGCGGGTGTGCTGCAGGGCGGCGAGCTCATCCTGACGACCGGTATCGCGCTTCCGGAGCATCGCGACGGGCTGGCGCAGTACGTCAAGGAGCTGGCCGACGTCGGGGTGGCCGGGCTGGTGGTGGAGTTCGGGCGGCGCTACTTCGACAGCCTGCCGCGGGCGCTGGTCCATGCCGCCGAGCAGCGCGGGCTGCCGCTGATCGTGCTGCGGCGCGAACTGCGCTTCGTCGCGGTGACCGAGGCCGTGCACGCGCTGGTGGTGAACGCCCAACTGGAGGAGTTGCGGTCGTCGGAGGAGATCCACCAGACCTTCAACGAGCTGGCGGTCGAGGGCGCGGAGCCGGTCGAGGTGGTGCAGCAGGTGTCCCGGATGGCCGGGGCGCCGGTGGTGCTGGAGAACCTGTCGCACCAGGTGCTGGCGTACGACACGGCGGGGCAGAACGCCCAGGTGCTGCTGGCGGGCTGGGAGTCGCGCTCCCGCGGGGTCAGGCCGAAGGGCCGGACCGGGCACGATCCGCGGACCGGCTGGCTGGTCACCGCGGTGGGGGCGCGCGGACACGACTGGGGGCGGCTGGTGCTGTTGGGCACGCCGAGTTCGGCGCAGGAGGACGTGGCCCCCGAGGAGGCGTCGCACCGGCACACCATGCTGCTGGAGCGGGCCGCCGCCACCCTGGCGCTGAACCGGCTGCTGGTGCGGGACCGGGAGAGCCTGGAGCGGCAGACCCACCGCACGCTGCTGTCCGGGATCCTGACCCATGCGCTGACCGTGTCGGACGTGGCGCTCCGGGCCTCGGCGCTGGGCGTCCCGCTGGAAGGGCGGCGGCTGGTCGGGGTGGTGCTGCGGCAGCGTCGCGGGAGCGCTCCGGCGGCGCTGGAGGCCCAGGCCAGGCTGCGCGACTTCACCGAGACCGCGGCGGCCGCCGTCCGGGAGAAGCGGCTGACCGCGCTGGTCGGCGCCCTGGACGACGAGGCGGTGGGCCTGCTGGTCTCGCTGGGCCCGCGGGACGACGAGCACGCCGCGCTGGACGGCTTCGCCTCCTCGCTGCGGCGGCTGGTGACCGAGGCGGAGCAGCCCGAGCCGGTGATCGCCGTCGGCTCCTCGGTCGGCGCGGTCCGCGACGCCCGGCGCACCCTGGTGGAGGCCACCCAGGTGGCCGACGCGGCCCTGCACGACGCCCCCGCGTCGGGCGCCCGCTCGGCCTCGTACTACCGGCTCCCCGACGTCCGACTGCGCGGGCTGCTGCACCTTCTGCGGGACGACGCCCGGCTGCAGACGTATGTGGAGCGGGAGTTGGGGCCGCTGCTGGCGTACGACGCCGAGCACGGCAGCCAGCTGATCCAGATGCTGCGGATCTACCTGGAGCAGGGCCGCAACAAGTCCGCGGCGGCGGACGCGGCGCACCTGTCCCGGCCGTCGTTCTACGACCGGCTGCACAAGGTCGAACGGGTGCTGGGGGTCGACCTGGACCAGGTCGAGTCCTGCCTGTCGCTGCACGTCGCGCTGCTGGCGCTGGACGCGGTGCGGCGGTAGAACGGAAGGCCTGCGCGAGAGTGCCCCGGCTTCGCCGGGGCCTCTCGGCGAACGAAGATCAGCCCTCGATGGACGTCATCACGTGCTTGATCCGGGTGTAGTCCTCGAAGCCGTAGGCGGAGAGGTCCTTGCCGTAGCCGGACTTCTTGAAGCCGCCGTGCGGCATCTCGGCGACCAGCGGGATGTGGGTGTTGATCCAGACGCAGCCGAAGTCGAGCTTCTTGGCAAGGCGCATGGCCCGGGAGTGGTCCTTGGTCCAGACCGAGGAGGCCAGGGCGTAGTCGACGCCGTTGGCGTTGGCGATCGCCTCGGCCTCGTCGGAGAACCTCTGCACGGTGATGACCGGGCCGAAGACCTCGTTCTGGATGATCTCGTCGTCCTGCTTCAGGCCGGAGACCACGGTCGGGGCGTAGAAGTAGCCGATCTCGCCGACCCGGTGGCCGCCGGCCTCGACCTTGGCGTGCGCGGGGAGGCGCTCGATGAAGCCGGTGACCTGGGCCAGCTGGTTGGCGTTGTTGAGCGGGCCGTAGAGCACGTCCTCGTCGTCCGGCCGGCCGGTCTTGGTGTCGGCGGCTGCCTTGGCCAGCGCGGTCACGAACTCGTCGTGGATGGACTCGTGCACCAGCACCCGGGTCGCGGCGGTGCAGTCCTGGCCGGCGTTGAAGTAGCCGGCCACCGAGATGCCCTCCACCGCGGCGGCGATGTCGGCGTCCTCGAAGACCACGACCGGGGCCTTGCCGCCCAGCTCCAGGTGCACCCGCTTGACGTCCTTGGCCGCCGAGCCGGCGACCTGGATGCCGGCCCGGACCGAGCCGGTGATGGAGGCCATCGCCGGGGTCGGGTGCTCCACCATCAGGCGGCCGGTCTCCCGGTCGCCGCAGACCACGTTGAAGACGCCGGCCGGCAGGTTGAGCTCTTCGAGCACGCCCCCGATGATCTCGGCGAGCAGCACGGTGGAGGCCGGGGTGGTGTCGGAGGGCTTGAGCACGACCGTGTTGCCGGCCGCGATGGCGGGGGCGAACTTCCACACCGCCATCATCATCGGGTAGTTCCACGGCGCGACCTGCGCGCAGACGCCGACCGGCTCACGGCGCACGAAGGAGCTCAGACCCTCCATGTACTCGCCGCCGGACTTGCCCTCCAGCAGTCGGGCGGCGCCCGCGAAGAAGCGGATCTGGTCGACCATCGGCGGGATCTCCTCCGAGGCGGTGAGCCCCAGCGGCTTGCCGGTGTTCCTGGACTCGGCGGCGATCAGCTCCTCGGCGCGCGCCTCGACCGCGTCCGCGATCTTCAGCAGGGTCCGCTGCCGTACCGACGGGGTGGTGTCCCGCCAGACCTCGAACGCGGCGGCGGCCGCGGCCATCGCCGCGTCCACATCCGCCTCGGCGGAGAGCGGTGCGGTGGCGTACGCCTCACCAGTGGTCGGGTCGACGACCTCGGTGGTGCGGCCGTCGGCCGCGTCGGCGAACGCGCCGTTGATGTAGTTGCGCAGCGTCTGAAGCTCGCTCACGGGGACCTCTCCTCGAATCCGGCTCTCCGGCTCCTTTGATGCTGGTGATGCCGGCGACGGCACCAGCCTATCCCTGTCTCTGCGGTTATCGGCAGACCTGAGCAGAAGTAACAATGGAATCAGTATGTTTTCCGGCTTTGTGCAACGGAATCCCTTGCGAACGGGCGCACGATAGGGCAGGGTGAGGGCGTGGCCAACCGTGAACGGAACGGCAGCGTTCCCCTCGACTCCGTCTCCAAAGCGATCATCGAGCAGCTCCAGGAGGACGGCCGTCGGCCGTACGCCAGCATCGGCAAGGCCGTGGGCCTGTCCGAGGCTGCCGTGCGCCAGCGGGTCCAGAAGCTCCTCGACCAGGGTGTCATGCAGATCGTCGCGGTGACGGACCCGCTCACCGTCGGGTTCACCCGGCAGGCGATGGTCGGCATCACCGTCGAGGGCGACATGGAACCGGTCGCGGACGCCCTGGCCGCCATGGACGAGGTGGACTACGTCGTCGTCACCGCCGGATCGTTCGACCTGCTGGCCGAACTGGTCTGCGAGGACGACGAGCACCTCCTCGAACTGATCAACAAACGTATCCGCGCGCTTCCCGGCGTGCGGAGAACCGAAAGCTTCGTTTACCTGAAGCTCCGGAAACAGACCTACACCTGGGGTACCCGATGAGCGCCGACCCGGCCACGAAGGACCTTTCGAAGACCGCCTACGACCATCTGTGGATGCACTTCACCCGGATGTCGTCGTACGAGAACAGCCCCGTGCCGACCATCGTCAGCGGCGAGGGCACCTACATCTACGACTCGAACGGTCGCAAGTACCTGGACGGCCTGGCGGGTCTGTTCGTGGTCCAGGCCGGCCACGGCCGCGCCGAGCTCGCCGAGGTGGCCCGCAAGCAGGCCGAGAAGCTGGCCTTCTTCCCGATCTGGAGCTACGCGCACCCCTCCGCCGTGGAGCTGGCCGAGCGGCTGGCGGGCTACGCCCCCGGCGACCTCAACAAGGTCTTCTTCACCACCGGTGGCGGCGAGGCCGTCGAGACCGCCTGGAAGCTGGCCAAGCAGTACTTCAAGCTGACCGGCGAGCACACCAAGTACAAGGTGATCTCCCGTGCGGTGGCCTACCACGGCACCCCCCAGGGCGCTCTGTCCATCACCGGGCTCCCCGCCCTGAAGGCCCCGTTCGAGCCGCTGGTCCCGGGCGCCCACAAGGTCCCCAACACCAACATCTACCGCGCCCCGATCCACGGCGACGACCCGGAGGCCTACGGCCGCTGGTGCGCCGACCAGATCGAGCAGGAGATCCTGTTCGAGGGCCCGGAGACGGTCGCGGCCGTGTTCCTGGAGCCGGTGCAGAACGCCGGCGGCTGCTTCCCGCCGCCGCCCGGGTACTTCCAGCGGGTCCGCGAGATCTGCGACCAGTACAACGTGCTGCTGGTGTCGGACGAGACCATCTGTGCCTTCGGCCGCCTCGGCACGATGTTCGCCTGTGACAAGTTCGACTACATCCCCGACATCATCACCTGCGCCAAGGGCATGACCTCCGGGTACTCCCCGATCGGTGCGGCGATCATCTCGGACCGGATCGCCGAGCCGTTCTACAAGGGCGACAACACCTTCCTGCACGGCTACACCTTCGGCGGCCACCCGGTCTCCTCCGCGGTGGCGCTGGCCAACCTGGACATCTTCGAGCGCGAGGGGCTGAACAAGCACGTCCTCGCCAACGAGGACGCCTTCCGCTCCACCCTGGAGAAGCTGCACGACCTGCCGATCGTCGGCGACGTCCGCGGCAACGGCTTCTTCTACGGGATCGAGCTCGTCAAGGACAAGGCCACCAAGGAGTCCTTCAACGACGACGAGTGCGAGCGCATCCTCTACGGCTACGTCTCCAAGGCGCTCTTCGAGAACGGCCTGTACTGCCGTGCCGACGACCGCGGCGACCCGGTCATCCAGCTGTCGCCGCCGCTGATCGCCGACCAGTCGACCTTCGACGAGATCGAGCAGATCCTGCGTACGGTGCTGACCGAGGCGTGGAACCGTATGTAAATACGGGAAACAGAACTTTTTGTCCCACCCTCCATCGCCGGGCGGTCCTGACCTTGTAAGGTCGGGGCCGCCCAGCGGCGTCTCCCCGACCGTTCGAGTGATCGACACGACAGTTCAGCCGATGCGGTGCGCAACCCCGAAGCTGATCACTCGTTCTAGTCTGTGAGCCATCATCACGACCGGGAGGATCCCAGTGACCGTCGCCCCGCCCGACAACGACGTGCTGTGGGCACGAGGGCTGGTGCACACCATCCGCGGCACCGCGGCGCTGCGCGGGGTCTCCGTGGGCGTGCGGGAGGGCGAGGTCCTCGCCGTCACCGGGCCGCGCGGCTGCGGGATGAGCACCCTGCTGGACTGCCTCAGCGGCCTGCTGCCCGCCGACGAGGGCGAGATCTGGTTCAACAGCTCCCCCGTGCACACCCTGGGCCGCACCGCCAGGGAGCGGCTGCGGCGCGAGCGCTTCGGCCATGTCGGGCCCGAGCCCCGGCTCGTCCCCGAGCTGACCGCGCGTGAGAACGTCGCGCTGCCGCTGCTGCTGGCCGGCGCCTCGCGCAAGGACGCCACCGTCGCCGCCACGGAGTGGCTTGAGCGGCTCGACGTCGCCGACTGCGCCCGGCAGCGGCCCGCCGCGCTGCGCCAGGACGAGCGCCAGCGGATCGCCGTCGCCCGCGCGCTGGCCCACCGTCCGGCGGTGGTCTTCGCCGACGAGCCGACCGCCCCGCTGCACCGCGACGCCCGGGACCAGGTCATGCGGATACTGGTCACCGCGTCCCGCTCGCACCGGATCACCCTGGTACTGGCCACCCATGACCCCGGGCTGGCCCGTTACGCGGACCGGGTGGCGACCATGGTGGACGGCCGACTCGCCGCACCGGTCCGGGCCCGCCAGGCGATGGCGGCGGCCGCCGGGGATGCCGCTGGGGCAGCCGCCTCCGACGGGGCTGCCGCGGACTCGGCCGAGCTGCTGCGGAGGGGTGTGGAGCAGTGTTCCCCTACCTCCGTCTAGCGCGCGGCTACGGATTCCTGGACCTCTGCCGCTGCCTGCTCACCGCCGCCGCCTCCGCCACCGTCGGCGCCCTGCTGCTCAGTGCCCTGGGCCGGGCGCTGAGCAGCCCCGAGGACACCGGGGCTGCGATCAGCCGGCTGCTCTGGTGCCTGCCCGCGCTCGCCGCCGTCGGCTACCTCTGCGCCGCCTGGGCCCGGTCGCTGCCGGCGCAGCGGCCCGAGCGCGTCGCCGGACTGGTCGCCGCCGGAGCCGGCCCGGTACGGACCCGGCTGGTGCTCGCCGGGGAGATCGCACTGATCTGCGCCCTGGGCGCGGTGCTGGCCCTGTTCGGCTTCGTGGTGCTGCGCGAGCACTGGCTGGAGCTGACCCCCGACGGCCAACTCGACCCGACCCTGGGCGCGGGGGCGAATCTGCCCGCCGCCGGGACGGTCGCGCTGCTGGCGGTCGTCCCGCTGCTGGGCGGCCTCGCCGCCGGCGCCGCCGTGCGGTCGGTCGACCTGCTGCCGGGCGACGCCGCGGACCAGGTGCTGCGCCGACCGCCCGTCCTCTACTCGGTGGCAGTGGCGCTGCTGGCCCTCGCGGGCGCGGCCGTCGCCGTCCTCGGGCTGCGGCGGGGCGCGGGGGCCGAGGCCTGGACCGGTGCCGCGCTGGGCGCGCTCGGGCTTGCCGGGGCTGTTCCCACCTTGCTGTACCTGATCGGCGGAGCGCTCGCCACGGGCCGTCCGCGGGCCGTGCGGCTGCTGGCCGGACGTGCCCTGCAGGCAGACTCCTGGCGGCTCGGCGCGCCGCTCGCGGTGCTGGCGGTCGCGGGCGCGATGGTGGTGACGGCCTTGCTGCGGGGTGCCTCTGGGCAGCGTCCGAAGGGGCCGCTGCTGCTGGTCGAGGTGGGGCTGCTCGGCGTCTGCGTGCTGGGCGCGCTGCTGGCCAGGCTGGTCGAACTGGCCCGGACCCGACGAGGCACCTATGCGTCGCTCAGCCGGATAGGAGCGCCGGGCGCGCTGCTGCTGCGGGCGGCCGCGGTGCGATGCGGCGGCGCCGTCCTGGTCGCCGCCGCGACGGCCGCGGGGGCGGCGGCCCTCACCTCGGCGGCGCTGGCCGCGTAGGCGGCTCTGCCGGATCTTCGGCTGCAGGCCGTTATGGGCTTGTCGCGCGGTTCCCCGCGCCCCTGGTGGTGCAACTTGCCCGCAGCGGTTCAGTTGCAGCACCTCAGGGACGCGGGGAACCGCGCGAACAACCAGGCAAACGCCGCAGACAGCGGCGGACCGGCGGTCAGCCCGCCGCGGCGAGCTGCCCGCAGGCCCCGTCGATCTCCTGGCCGCGGGTGTCGCGGACGGTGACCGGGACGCCGTGCAGCTTCAACTGGCGGACGAACTCGCGCTCGTCCTCCGGACGGGAGGCCGTCCACTTGGACCCCGGGGTGGGGTTCAGCGGGATCAGGTTGACGTGTGCCCGGTGGTTCTTGAGCAGTCGCCCCAGCAGGTCGGCCCGCCAGGCCTGGTCGTTGATGTCCTTGATCAGGGCGTACTCGATGGAGATCCGGCGGCCCGAGCGCTCCGCGTAGTCCCAGGCCGCGTCCAGCACCTCGGCGACCCGCCAGCGGGTGTTCACCGGGACCAGGGTGTCCCGCAACTCGTCGTCGGGCGCGTGCAGCGACACCGCCAGACGGACGCTGAGCTCCTCGTCGGCCAGCCGGTTGATCGCCGGGACCAGGCCGACCGTGGAGACGGTGATGCCGCGCTGGGACAGGCCGAAGCCGCCGGGGGCCGGGTCGGTCAGCCGGCGGATCGCCGCGATCACGCGCTTGTAGTTGGCCAGCGGTTCGCCCATGCCCATGAAGACCACATTGCTGAGCCGCACAGCACCGGCCTCGCCCGAGGCGTCCGCGCCGAACTCGCCGGCCTTGATGGAGCGCATCCCGGCCGCGATCTGCTCGACGATCTCGGCGGTGGAGAGGTTGCGGGTCAGCCCGGCCTGGCCGGTGGCGCAGAACGGGCAGTTCATGCCGCAGCCGGCCTGCGAGCTGATGCACATGGTCACCCGGTCGGGGTAGCGCATCAGCACGGACTCGACCAGCACGCCGTCGAAGAGCTTCCACAGCGTCTTGCGGGTGCTGTCGTCGTCACAGGACACATTGCGGACCACGGTCATCAGCTCGGGCAGCAGCCCCTCGGCCAGCTTGGCGCGGGACGCCGCCGGGATGTCCGTCCACTCGTCCGGACCGGCCGACAGCCGGGAGAAGTACTGGCGCGACAGCTGGTCGGCACGGAACGGCTTCTCGCCGAGCTCGGCGACCACCTCACGGCGCTCGGTGGCGGTCAGGTCGGCGAGGTGGCGCGGGGGCTTGGCGCCGCGCGGCGCGGCAAAGGTGAGTTCACCGGGGAGTGGCTTAGGCATGATTCCCCCAGTGTCTCAGGTCGGCCGACCGGTCACGAAAACGGCGAGGCCCGGACTCCTGTCACGGGGGTCCGGGCCCGGGCTGGCCGACGGTGCGGGCCCGGACGGCCCAGACCGGCCCGGCGGACATGGTGCGTTCAGCCGGAGCCGACGAAGCCGACCAGCACCAGCCAGACGATCGGGGCGGTCGGGAGCAGCGAATCCAGCCGGTCCATCAGGCCGCCGTGGCCCGGGAGCAGGGTGCCCATGTCCTTGATCCCGAGGTCGCGCTTGATCATCGACTCGCCGAGGTCGCCCAGGGTGGCGCTGACGGCCACGCAGGCTCCCAGCACCAGGCCCTGCCACCAACTGGCACCGTCGATCATCAGGTTCATCCCGAGGGCGCCGACCAGCATGCACAGCAGCACCGCGCCGACCAGTCCCTCGCGGGTCTTGCCGGGGCTGATCCGGGGGGCGAGCTTGTGCCTGCCGAAGCGGGAGCCGGCCGCGTAGGCGCCGGTGTCGCTGCAGACGGTCAGCACCAGGAACAGCACCACCCGCTGCGGTCCGTCGTGGGCGGCGAGCATCAACATCACGAACGTCGCCAGGAAGGGCACGTAGAAGGCGGTGAAGATGCCGGCGGTCACGTCCCGGAGGTAGTCCTCGGGGGGCTCGCTCATCCGCCAGACCAGCACCGCCAGCGCCGTCAGCGCCAGCGCAACCAGCGCCGACTCCGGGCCGCCGAGATAGGCGGCGACCAGCATGCCGACCCCGCCGACGGCCAGCGGGGGCTGCGGCACCCGGATGCCCTTGCTCTCGGACAGCCGGCTGGTGAGCTCCCACATACCGATCACCACGACCGCCGCGACCACCCCGACGAACAGCCATTTCACGATGAACAGCGAGGCGACGACGAGCGCGCCGAGACCGAGCCCCACCCCGATCGCGGCCCGCAGGTCGCGACCGCCCTTGGGGGCCTTGCCGGTCGCGGGGGCCTGCGCGGGCACGGAGGGGTCGGGGACCGGTGCTTGGTTGCTCATCGGCGGCGCCTCGGTACGGAGAGGGGGCAGCACCGCGGTCTGTTCCGCGGGCGCGACAGGCGCCGGCGCGGGTGCGTCGTCGCGGAACAGCGGCCCGCTCAGGCGGGCCGCCACCGGTTCGGCCGCCGGATCGGCGCCCGCCGGGGGCGCCTGCCCGCCTGGGAAGTGTCCGGAGAAACGTTCCGGTGCTGGATGCTGAGCGGCCATGGAACGAGTCTGCGCCATGCCCCCGCCGCCGTGCAGCGGGAACTGCTGCGAGTGGCCGACCACCGGTCCCCCCCAGTGCGGGGGGACCGGTTGGTCGAGCACCGGCGGCATCAGCGCCGTGGCCTCCGCCTCGCCGGGCTGCGCCCGGTCGGGGCCCACTCCCCCGTAAGGTCCGTTCCTGAAGGCAGCAGCGTCGTGGCCCTGTGTTCGGGCCCCGGCGCTGCCGTCGCCGGAATCGGGCCCCCAGTAGGAGTCGTCGTTCATCAGACCTCGAGGAGCTCGGCTTCCTTGTGCTTCAACAGCTCGTCGACCTGCGCGACATAGCGAGCGGTGACGTCCTCGAGCTCCTTCTCGGCGCGGCGCACCTCGTCCTCGCCCGCCTCGCCGTCCTTGCTGAGCTTGTCCAGCGTCTCCTTGGCCTTGCGGCGGACCGCGCGGATGGAGATCTTGGCGTCCTCGCCCTTGCCCCGGGCGACCTTGATGTACTCCCGGCGGCGCTCCTCGGTGAGCTGCGGGAAGTTCACCCGGATGATGGACCCGTCATTGGACGGGTTGACGCCCAGGTCCGAGTTGCGGATGGCTTCCTCGATGACCCGCAGCGAGCTCTTGTCGAACGGCGAGACGATCGCCATCCGGGGCTCGGGCACCGAGAAGGACGCCAGCTGGTTGATCGGGGTCACCGCGCCGTAGTACTCAGCGACGATCTTGCTGAACATCGCGGGGTGCGCACGGCCGGTGCGGATCGCGGCGAAGTCGTCCTTGGCGACGGCGACGGCCTTCTCCATCTTCTCCTCGGCCTCGAGGAGGGTCTCTTCAATCACCATGTGCTCCTGTCCGGTGCTACCCGGTCTCGACTCCTGCTGTGCGGGCACTACTACGCGTTACCGGGCACGTTCGCTGACGCCCGGTGGATTGTCCATCCCCTGCGAGGACCAACCCCTCGGATGTTCAGTGCTGCGCCGACTCGCCACTGATCAGCGTGCCGATCTTCTCACTGCGCACAGCGCGGGCGATATTGCCCGCGGCCAGCAGCTCGAACACCAGCATCGGCAGATTGTTGTCCTTGCAGAGGGTGATCGCGGTGAGGTCCGCGACCTTGAGGTCCCTGGCGATCACCTCGGAGTATTCCAGGGCGTCGAACTTGACCGCGTCCGGGTTGGTCCGGGGGTCGGAGTCGTAGACGCCGTCCACCCCGTTCTTCCCCATCAGCAGCACCTCGGCGTGGATCTCCAGGGCGCGCTGGACCGCGGTGGTGTCCGTGGAGAAGTAGGGCATGCCCATCCCGGCACCGAAGATCACGACGCGGCCCTTCTCCAGGTGCCGCACCGCCCGCAGCGGCAGATAGGGCTCGGCGACCTGGCCCATGGTGATCGCGGTCTGGACCCTGGTCTCGATGCCTTCCTTCATCAGGAAGTCCTGCAGCGCAAGGCAGTTCATGACCGTGCCGAGCATGCCCATGTAGTCGGAGCGGGCCCGGTCCATGCCGCGCTGCTGCAGTTCGGCGCCGCGGAAGAAGTTGCCGCCGCCGATGACGATGGCGACCTCGGTCCCACTGCGGACCACGGTCGCGATCTCGCGCGCGATGGCGTGGACGACGTCGGGGTCGACGCCCAGTCCGCCCCCGCCGGCGAAGGCCTCGCCGGAAAGCTTGAGCAGCACGCGGCGGCGCGGACTCTCCTCAGCGGTCATCTGCATCGACTCCTTCTGATGGTGCATGAGCTGGTGCGAGCAGGCGTACGAGAGGAGGCCACCGCCGGGAGCATCGCTACGGATACCTCCACGGCCGTGGCCTCCTCGTCGTACATCACGACTCACATCGTATGGGCACGCCGTGATCGGCCGCCCACCGCAGACCCGGTGGGTCAGGCGCCGACGCGGAAGCGGGCGAAGCGGACCAGCTTGACGCCGGCCTCGTCCAGGACCTTCTGGACGGTCTTCTTGCTGTCCTTGGCGAAGGCCTGCTCCAGGACCGAGTTCTCCTTGACGAAGCCGGTGACGCGACCCTCGACGATCTTCGGGAGGGCGGCCTCGGGCTTGCCCTCCTCGCGCGCGGTGGCCTCGGCGATACGGCGCTCGTTCTCGAGGGCCTCGGCCGGAATGTCCTCGCGGGAGAGGAACTTCGGGGCGAACGCGGCGATGTGCTGCGCGACGTCCTTGGCGATCTCCGCGTTCTCCTGGTCGAGCTCGACCAGCACGCCGATGGCCGGCGGCAGGTCGGGGTCGGTGCGGTGCATGTAGGCGGCGACGTAGGCGCCACCGGTGAACTGGGCGAAGCGGCGGAAGACGATCTTCTCGCCCAGGCCCGCGTTGGCCTCGTCCACGAACTGCTGGACGGTCTGGCCGGGCTTGATCTCGCTGGCCAGCGCGGCGTCGATGTCGGCCGGGGAGGTCGCGGCGACGTGGGCGGCCAGCGCGTTGGCGACCTCCACGAAGCGGCCGCCCTTGGCCACGAAGTCGGTCTCGCAGTTCAGCTCGACCAGGACACCGGAGTTGCCGCCCTCGAGCAGGGACACGACGGCGCCGTTGGAGGCGTCGCGGCCCTCGCGCTTGGCAACGCCCTTCTGGCCCTTGATGCGCAGCAGCTCGACGGCCTTCTCGACGTTGCCCTCGGCCTCGTCCAGAGCCTTCTTGCAGTCCATCATTCCGGCGCCGGTGAGCTCACGGAGCTTCTTGACGTCCGCGGCGGTGGTGTTCGCCATTGTTCTTCAGTCTCTTCTCAACGATGGTGTGGAGTGGGCCGCGCCGGCGGCCGGTCCCCTGCTGGGGGCCGGCCGCCGGACACGATGCGAGGGGCACGCCGGCGGTCGCCGCCGTACCCCTCGCCCTGAAGTCGTCAGGCCTGCTCGGCCTCGGCGGCGGGCGCCTCGACAGCGGCAGCCTCGGCGGGCGCCTCGACGGCGGCAGCGGCCTCGGCCGGAGCCTCGACAGCGGCGGTCTCGGCCGGGGCGGTCTCGGCAGCGGGGGCCTCGGCGGCGGCGGGGGCCTCGGCGGCAGCGTCGGCCACGGGGGCCTCGTCGGCCTTCTTCTCGCCCTCGACGAGCAGCTCGCGCTCCCAGTCGGCCAGCGGCTGGTCGGCACCGGTCTCGACCTTGGCGTCGCCCTTGGCGGCACCGGAACGGGCCATCAGGCCCTCGGCGACGGCGTCGGCGATCACGCGGGTCAGCAGGGTGACCGAGCGGATGGCGTCGTCGTTGCCGGGGATCTTGTAGTCGACCTCGTCGGGGTCGCAGTTGGTGTCGAGGATCGCGACGACCGGGATGCGGAGCTTGCGCGCCTCGCCGACGGCGATGTGCTCCTTCTTGGTGTCGACGATCCAGACCGCGGACGGCACGCGCTGCATGTCGCGGATACCGCCGAGGGTCTTCTCGAGCTTGGTGTGCTCGCGCTCGAGGACCAGGAGCTCCTTCTTGGTGAGGCCGGAGGCGGCCACATCCGTGAAGTCGATCTCGCCGAGCTCCTTCATCCGCTGGAGGCGCTTGTAGACCGTCTGGAAGTTGGTCAGCATGCCGCCGAGCCAGCGCTGGTTGACGTAGGGCATGCCCACGCGGGTGGCCTGCTCCGCGATAGCCTCCTGCGCCTGCTTCTTGGTGCCGACGAAGAGGACGCTGCCGCCGTGGGCAACGGTCTCCTTGACGAACTCGTAGGCGCGGTCGATGTAGTTCAGCGACTGCAGCAGGTCGATGATGTAGATGCCGTTGCGCTCCGTGAAGATGAAGCGCTTCATCTTCGGGTTCCAACGACGGGTCTGGTGACCGAAGTGGACGCCGCTCTCCAGCAGCTCCCGCATCGTGACGACGGCCATGGCCGTACTCCTAGGTTTCTCGGTTTCCGCGCCGGCCGGGAGGCCGCCGCGCCTGACGCCCCGACCGTGCCGGACCGTGATGGACCGAGTGGCACTTCACCGGGCGAGGGACTGGCCGAGGCACCGGTGGCGGGGCGTGCGAAGTCGACCCAGCACGCTGGGCCGCGAATGAAGTGTACGGGAATCGCCGGACACCGGGCGACCTCCGCTGCCGGGGCCCGCTGTCACCCGTCCGGGTGAGCGTCTTCTGCACACCCCCCGAGTTGTCCACAGGGGCAGATGGGAGCGCTGTGCCAAGGGTTTCGGGCGAGGAGAGTCACTGCCATGACCTCCCTTCCTCCTCTTCCTCTTCCCTCTCCTCCCTCGCTGCCCGCTCCTCCCTCACCGCCCGGCTGTCCTTCGCGTCCGCCCGTGCCCGACGGCAGGCGGCTGCTCCTGTTGCTCGGCCTGCTGCTGTGGCTCGCCATGACCGTGGCCGGTCCGCCTGGCCAGCGGGCGCTCGCCTCCGGTGGACAGCCGGCGCCGCGGCTGCCCACCGGAGGATCGCTCGCGCAGGTGCTGCGACGGTTCGATCCGCCGCCGCTGCCCTGGCTGCCCGGACATCGCGGGGTGGATCTGGCGGCGCCGGCCGGCACTCCGGTCCGGGCGGTGCGGGCCGGGACGGTGTCGTTCGCCGGGGTGGTCGCCGGTACCGGGGTGGTCGCCGTCAGCCTCGCCGGCAGCGGCGACCCGCCGCTGCGGACGACCTTCCAGCCGGTGAAGGCCGAGGTCGGGCAAGGAGAGAGCGTGGCGGTCGGACAGGTGGTCGGCAGCGTCACCTCCGGTCCGGTCGGCGGCGCCGGCGGCCACTGCCCGGTGAGCTGTCTGCACTGGGGGCTGCTGCGGGGGCACCGCTATCTGGATCCGCTGGCGCTGGTGGGTCCGGGGCGGTCCAGGCTGCTGCCGCTGTCGCGGGCTCAGGCCGCCGGTACGTCCGTGACGCCGCGCAGCACCAGGGCGACGGTCGCCTCGGTGATGGCGGCAGGGTCCTCGGCCGCGCCCAGTTCCAGGCGCTTGACCGCGGCCTGGACGATTCCCTGCACCAGCGACGCGGTCAATCCGGGCTGGGCGTGGCCCAGTTCGGCCAGTGCGCTGACGACCAGCGCGACGAACTGGCCGTGCGACGCGCGGATCCGCTGGCGGGCGGCGTCGTCCAGCTCCCCGGCGGAGATGGCCGCCAGGGCACGGTGCCGGGGATCCCCGGCGAGGGCCAACTGTGCTCGGACATACGCCTCGACGCGCCCAGCCGGGGTGTCGGCGAGGGCCACCGCGTCGACGATCTCCGTGGACCAGGCCGGGAAGTCCACCGCGCAGAGCTCCTCGACCACGGCGGCACGCGAGCGGAAGTACTCGTACACCGAGGAACGGGCCAGGCCGGTCCTGGCCGCGAGTGCGGGGAAGCTCAGCGCCTCCATACCCCCCTCGGCCAGCAGGGCGCGGGCAGCCTCCAGCAGGGCGTCGCGCTGCAGCCGGCGATGCTCGGCGAGGGTGGCGGCTCGGATCTTCGGCACGGCGACAGCTTAGACCGACCGGTCCGCGCCGAAGGCGGCGGAGCCGCTCAGCGGGCGTCGGAGAGTTTGGCGCGGAGTTGGAGCACGGCCTTGGTGTGGATCTGGCTGACCCTGCTCTCGGTGACGCCTAGCACCTGACCGATCTCGGCCAGCGTCAGGCCCTCGTAGTAGTACAGGCTGACGACGGTCTTCTCCCGGTCGGGGAGGGTGTTGATGGCGCGGGCGAGCAGCCGGCGCAGCTCGCGGCTCTCGGCGACCTCCACCGGGTTGTCCGCGGCCGGGTCCTCCAGGGTGTCGAGCAGGCTCACCCGGTCGCTGCCCTCGCCGCCGCCGTGCGTCAGCTCGTCCAGGGCGACCACGTTGGCCAGCGACAACTGGCTGAAGATGGTGTGCAGGTCGTCCAGCGGGATCCCCATCTCCGCGGCCACCTCGGGGTCGTTCGGGGTGCGCCGAAGGGCCACCTCCAGGGTGGCGTAGGCGCGTTCGACCGCCCTGGCCTTCTGCCGGACCGAGCGGGGGATCCAGTCCAGGGCGCGGAGCTCGTCGATGATCGCGCCGCGGATCCGGCTGATCGCGTAGGTCTCGAACTTGATGGCGCGTTCCGGGTCGAACTTCTCGATCGCGTCGATGAGTCCGAAGACTCCGGAGGAGACGAAGTCGGCCTGCTCCACATTGGCCGGCAGGCCGACGCTCACCCGTCCTGCCACGTACTTCACCAGTGGCGAGTAGTGCAGGATCAGTTGCTCACGCAGTCGCGGATCGCCCTGCGCCTTGTAGGCGCGCCACAGCGCGTCGAGCGCCCGTCGCGGCTCGGCCGCGTTCTGCGCGGGGAGCTTCGGCTGTGCCGCGACCGGAGCGGCGGGGACGGCCGCCGTGCCGGAACGGGCTCCGGGGATGCACTCGTTGTGCGACTCCGCATGGGACGCGGCCCACCGTGAACGTACCGGCGCCGGGCGCTGGTCGGTGGTGAGCGGTTCGTCCCCGGGGAGGTTCGAGTACATGGGCATTCGGTGTCTTGTGCCGTTCTGCTGATCCATCGGCCCCGTTCAGCCGAGCGGTTGTGAGCGTAGCGTGACCGGACGCTCTCTGAGTGCTATCCACAACGGGCACTCGCTCGATCAGGTGGGTCCGGGCGCGCGCCGGGGGCGCTCACACCAGGCGCCAATGCGAGCCCTCGCGCTCCACCAGGCCCAGCGAGCCCAGCTCGTACAGCCTGCGGAGCACGGTGTCGGGCGGCAACCCCGCTCCGCGGACCAGCTGCTCCACCGGCGCGCCGCAGGGACCGGCCGGAATCGCCTCCAGGACCTGCAGCGCCTCCCCGCCGACGGTGTCGAGCGGGACCGCCGGCCCCCGGCGCGTCGGCGCCAGGTCGACACCGATCCCGCCCACCTGCTCGATCACCTCGGCGGCGTCGGTCACCAAGGCCGCCCCGGACCGGAGCAGTGCGTGCACCCCGGCGGAGAGCTCCGAGGTGACCGGCCCCGGCACCGCCATCACCAGGCGGTTGAGGTCCCGGGCGCGTCGCGCGGTGCTCAGCGCGCCGCTGCGCCGGGCCGCCTCCACCACAACGGTGCCGCGGGTCAGCGCGGCGATGACCCGGTTGCGCAGCAGAAAGCGGGGCTTGGTGGGATGGGCTCCCAGTGGGAGTTCGCTGACCAGCAGTCCCTGGTCGGCGATCCGGCCGAGCAGGGCGCCGTGCCCCCGCGGATAGACCTGGTCCACGCCGCAGGCGAGCACCCCGATGGTGATACCGGTGGCGGCCAGCGCACCCCGATGGGCCGAGGCGTCGATGCCGTAGGCGCCGCCGGACACCACCACCCAGGCCGCGTCGGCGAGATCGGCGCTCAGCCCGGTGGCGACATGGGTCCCGTAGGCGGTGCAGGCCCTGGCGCCGACGACGGCGACGGAGCGCAGCGCGAGCAGCCGCAGGGAGGCACCGCCGCGTACCCAGAGCGCGATCGGGCGGGCCGGGCCGAGGTCGTCCAGCTGGGAGGGCCAGTCCTCGTCGCCCGGGCAGACCAGTCGGGCGCCGAGCCGCTGGGCCCGGTCCAGGTCCGCCACCGGATCGACGCCCGCGGCACGGGCCCGGTAACCCTCACTGCGGCGGGCGATGGCGGTGGGCAGGTCCCGGCCCAGACTGAGCCGTTCTGCGGCCTCGACCGGCCCGTGCCGCTGGAGCAGGAGTCCGACGGCTTCGTCGCCGGGCTCGACGATGCGGCACAGGACGGTCCGGGCCAGCCGCTCGGCCTCGGGAACGACGCGGACGTCCGCGCGGGTGTCGGTCAGCACGGGCCGGTCTCCGATCGGGTTGCTCAACGGGGCAGGCTGCGGCTGAAGCCGCTGCGCAGGGCGAGTGCGGTACGGACCTCGTCGCGTTCCGGGCGGTCGAGGCCGGCCAGGTCGGCCGCGGTCCAGGCGACCCGCAGCACCCGGTCCAGGCCTCGGGCGGTGAGCAGGCCGCGCTCCATGTCCCGCTCGGCGTCCTTGAGGGCGCCCGGGGCCAGCCGCCAGCGGGTGCGCAGCTCATGGCCGGGGACTTCGCCGTTGGTGCGCCAGGGCGTGCCGACGAGTCTGGCCGCTGCCCGGTCCCGGGCGGCGAGCACCCGGGCCGCGACGGTGGCGGTGCTCTCGGCGGTGGCGTCGCGTTCCATCAGCTCGACCCTGGTGACCGCGTCGACCTCGACGCGCAGGTCCACCCGGTCGAGCAGCGGCCCCGACAGCCGTCCCTGGTACCGGCTGACCATGGTGGGGGTGCAGTCGCACCCCTCGCCCCGGCGCGACCACCGGCCGCAGGGGCAGGGGTTGGCCGCGAGCATCAGCAGGAAGCGGGCCGGCAGCCGCAGCGAGCCGGCCGACCGCGCCACCACCACCTCGCCCGACTCCAGCGGCTGGCGCAGCGCGTCCAGCACCCGGACCGGGAACTCGGGCGCCTCGTCCAGGAAGAGCACGCCCCGGTGGGCCAGCGAGACCGCGCCGGGGCGGGGCAGTCCGCTGCCGCCGCCGATGATCGCCGGCATGGTGGTGGAGTGGTGCGGGGCGCAGTACGGGGCGGCGGCGAGCAGCGGCTGCCCGGCCGGGAGCAGGCCCGCGACCGAGTGCACCGCGGTGACCTCCAGCGCCTCCTGCTGGGTGAGCGGCGGCAGGATGCCGGGGAGGCGCTCGGCGAGCATGGTCTTGCCGGCTCCTGGCGGGCCCTTGAGGTAGAGGTGGTGGCCCCCGGCCGCGGCGATCTCCAGGGCCCGGCGGGCCTCGAACTGGCCGGCGATGTCGGCGAGGTCGCGGTGGTCGGCTTCGTCGGCGCGGCGGCTGCGGACGCCGAGGCCGGGCAGGGACAGGCCGACCAGGGCGTTGTCGGGGCGGGTGGCGCCGAGGCCGGGGCCTGCCTCGGGTTCCTGGTCCTCCTCGGTGAGGCGCCCGGTGAGCAGGCCGAGCAGCTGGGCCAGGGTGCTGACGCCGAGGACGCTCATCCCGGGCACCAGCGCGGCCTCGGCCGCGGTCTGGCTGGGCACCACCACCCGCTCGTACCCGGCGTCGGCGGCGGCGAGCACCGCGGGCAGCACCCCGCGCACCGGCCGGACCCGGCCGTCCAGCCCCAGTTCGCCGATGAGCAGCAGCTTGGCGATGGCGGCCGGGTCGAGCACCTCGGCGGCGGCGAGCACCGCACAGGCGATGGCCAGGTCGAAGCCACTGCCGCTCTTGGGCACCGAGGCGGGCGAGAGGCCCACCGTGAGCTTGCGCTGGGGCCACTTCTCCCCGGAGTTCACCACCGCGGCCCTGACCCGGTCCTTGGCCTCGCTGAGCGCCTTGTCCGGCAGGCCGACGATGGCGAACGCGGCGACCCCCGGCTCCAGGTCGGCCTGGACCTCGACCACGACCCCGTCCACGCCGAGCAGGGCCACCGAACCGGTGTGGGCGAACGCCATCTCAGCCCACCACCCCGGGGATGTGGTCGACCCGGGCCGCCCCGCGCGGCGTGTGCACCACGCTGACCAGGTCGATCCGCACTCCGCCCGCGGGTGCCGGGGCTTTCCAGCGCTCGGCGAGCCAGCGCTCCGCGAGCAGCAGCAGCCGGCTCGCCTTGGCCCGGTCGAGGGCCTCGGCCGGGCTCTGGAAGCCGCGCTCACTGCGGGTCTTGACCTCGCAGACGGCGAGCGTGTCACCGTCCAGGGCGACGATGTCCAGCTCGCCCTCGCGGCAGCGCCAGTTGCGGTCCAGCACGGTGAGCCCGGCTGCGGCCAGGGCGCGGGCTGCGGCGTTCTCGCCGTAGCGGCCCAGTGCCTGTGTGCGTGCTGTCATCACGATCACCTCCGGTCGGCAATCTGCCGGTTCCGGGGGCGTCGGGCCAGGGGCGGTCCGCAACCTGTGGACAGCTCGGGGGGTGTGAAAAACTCCGCCGCCCGGAAGAGTGAACCGGACGGCGGAGCATTGACGAGAGACGGACGAGAGGAGGGGCGGACCGCCGGTCAGGGACCGAATCCGGCCTCGTCCGAGGGAAGCTCCAGGTCGCTCTTGGCCAGCTCCTCGACGTTCACGTCCTTGAAGGTCAGCACCCTGACCTTGCGGACGAAGCGGGCCGGTCGGTACATGTCCCAGACCCAGGCGTCAGCCATGGACACCTCGAAGAACACCTCGCCCTGATCCGAGCGCACGTTCAGCTCGTAGTCATTGGTGAGGTAGAAGCGCCGCTCGGTCTCGATCACGAACTTGAACAGCCCGACGACATCGCGGTACTCCCGGTAGAGCTTGAGCTCCATCTCGGTCTCGTACTTCTCGAGGTCCTCGGCACTCATCCCCACGTTCCCCTCAGCTGTGCGTACGTTCGTCCATTGTGGACCACGGGGTGGGACACGGGAGCCGGACCGGGCGGTCCGGCGGCCCTGCGGCGAGCAGTGAGGCCAGCAGCGGCCCCAGGCCCTCCGGGTAGACGGTCTCGGTGGCGGCCAGCAGCTCCGGCAGCGACCACCAGCGCAGTTCGTCCACGGTACGGAGCTCCAGCTCGGTCTGGCCGGAGGCGTCCAGCGCGGTGGTACCGGTCCTGGCGAGGTAGTACCACTCGTCCTGGTCGAAGCTGCGCCCGTCGAAGCTGAAGGCAGTGGTACGGCGGGCCACCAGCGGTCCCAGGGCGATGCCGGTGATCCCGGTCTCCTCGGCGACCTCGCGCCGGGCCGCGTCGGCGAGCTCCTCGTCGCCCTCCACGCCCCCGCCGGGGGTGAACCACCAGGTGCGCCCCGGCACCAGCGGGTCGAAGCCGTGCAGCAGCAGGATCCGGTCGGCGGGGTCCAGCAGCAGCACCCGGGCCGCCCTTCGGCGCAGCACCTCCACCCGCCACCTCCGTACGCTCAGGAGCTGCGGTGTCTGCGCAGCCGTCCCACGACCGTACCCGCAGCGGCGCTCAGCAACACCAGTGCGGCACCACCGATGATCGCCCACTCCAGCGGCTCCAGCGGGCCGTGGGCGGTGGCCCGGGTACCGGGAACGGCGTCGAAAGCGGTGGTGCGGTCGATCGTCCTGGCCGTCGTGAGCGGCCAGACCGTGCCCTCGACCCGGGCCTTGACCTCGGAGTCGGGGATGGTCCCCGCGGTGAGCTCCAGGTGCGAGCGGGAGTCGAGCGAGACCGAGCGGTTGTCCCCCATCAGGAAGAGCCGGCCGGCCGGGACCTTGGCGCTGAAGGCCCGGTCGCCCAGCAGCAGCGCGGTGGGGCTGGAGGCGTTCAGGTAGGGCTCGGTGACCGGCTTCCCGTCGACCGTGGTCCGGCCGGCCGAGTCACAGCAGGCGACGGTGTCCCCGCCGACCCCGATGACCCGCTTGACCATCGCCGAGGTGCCCCACTGGGGGTCGCTGAAGACGATGATGTCGCCGCGGCCCACCTCGCTGCCCTTGACCGGGTGGGCCAGCACGGTGTCCCCCGGCTTCACCGTCGGCGACATCGAGTCGGTGGGCACCGAGTACGGCCGGTACTGGACCGCCAGCAGCACGAATCCGCCGACCAGTCCCAACAGGCCGACGGTGATGCCGATCGCCTGCAGCACTCCGTCGAGCCGTATCCGCCGTGCCGCCATGTCGCCGCTCCCCAGCCTCGTTGTACGTATCGCCGGTACCGATCCGTACGTGCGGAAGGCCTCGGTGCGTCCCAGCAGATTACTGGTCGGTACCGAGGCCTTCGCAAGGGGTGGCGGTGATCAATCCCAGGTGATCAATCCTGGCTGGGGCGGTCCTGCCCGCGCCGGCGGCGCAGCCGGAAGCGCCGCTGCAGGTAGGTGAGCGGGACGGCGCCGATCAGTCCGGCCACGGCCGGCTCGTTCACCAGCAGGGCACCGGCCTGGGTGCTGATGCCGGACTGGTTGAAGGTCGACGGGATGGGCAGCGTGGCCCAGTGCGAGATCGGCCAGGCGATGGTGAAGGCGCGGCCGACCACGTCGGAGTCGGGCACCGAGCCGCCGCCGGGCTCGTCCATGTGGTAGCGGGAGTCCAGCGAGTCGTTGCGGTGGTCGCCCATCACCCAGATCGAGTTGGCGGGCACCTTCAGCGGTCCGAAGTTCTTGTCGCCGCAGGGGGTGGCGCCGGGGTAGATGTAGGGCTCGGTCAGCGGCTTGCCGTTGACGTACACCGGGCCGGTGCCCTGGCAGCTGACGGTGTCTCCGCCGACCGCGATGACCCGCTTGATCAGGTCCTTCTCATTGGCCGACGGCATCAGCCCGATCCAGCTGAAGACGTCCTGGACGCCGCGGACCAGCGAGTTGCCGCTCTGCTGCTGGGAGGGCTCGTCGGAGAGCCAGTTGCCCGGGTCGTGGAAGACGACGACCTCTCCGCGCGAGGGCTTGCTGCCGAAGTGCGGGGTGAGCTTGTCCACCAGCACCCGGTCGTTGATCCGCAGCGTGTTCTCCATCGACCCCGAGGGGATGGAGAAGGCCTGCACCAGGAAGGTCTTGATGAGCAGCGCCAGCACCAGCGCCACCACGATCAGGATCGGCAGTTCCTTCCAGAAGGAGCGCTGCTTCCGCTGTCTACCCGCCTTGAGCGGCTCCGGCTCTCCCTCTTTCCCGCTGTCCAACAGATCGTCCGCGCCGCCCCCGTGAGGGTCCGCCGCTCCTGCGGTCTGGTCGTTGCCCGCGTCTCCACGTCCGGTCTCGTCCACGGACCCAACGGTAGTGGCCGCAGAATCCTCGGGCTCGCCGACACCCGCGCGGGCGCCGGTCCCCAGATCCCCCACGTCGTCTCCTCATGTCGCCAGGCGGGCGGTCATGCCCACGCGTATCGCTGAACCGAACCCGTCACCGCTCTGGCCGGGTGCGGGTGCGGCGGCGCCTCGCAAAGCGGGGCACAGTCGCAGCCAAACCCATAACGAGCGGAAGTTCCCCGAGAAGCGGTCCGGACGCTGCTGCGGACGATACTTGACGAAGACTTTGACCGGACGCCGGGGACACCGCGGTCGGGGACCCGCCACCGGACGCCTGGACCGGCAGCGACTGCACCGGCAGGGTCCGCCAGTGCGAGATCGGCCAGATCACCGCAACGGCACGGCCCACCACGTCCGACTCGGGGACGAACCCCCCGTCCGGGTCGGCCAGGTGGTAGCGCGAGTCCGCCGAGATGTCCCGGTGGTCCCCCATCACCCAGAGCTTCCCGGCCGGGACGGTCACCTTGAAGGTGATCCTGGACGGGACCTCCCCGGCGAAGATGTACGGCTCGTTCAGCGCGGTGCCGTTGACGGTCACCCGCCCCTTGGTGTCACAGCAGGCGACGGTGTCGCCGGGGACGCCGATCACCCGCTTGATCAGGTCGCGGTCCGAGGGCAGCAGGCCGACGAAGGTGAACACGTTCTTCACCGCGGTCACCACCGCGCCGCTCTTGGGGACCGGGTCGTCCTTGAGCCAGTTGTCGGGGTCCTTGAAGACCACCACCTCGCCGCGCTGCGGCTTGGCGCCGAACCAGGGCGAGAGCTTGTTGACCACGACCCGGTCGCCGATGCCGATGGTGGTCTGCATCGAGCCGGAGGGAATCGAGAACACCTGCACGAAGAAGGTCTGCAGAGCCAGGGTTATCACCAGGGCGACCACGATGATCAGGGGTATTTCACGCAGCAGCGAGCGCTTTCGTCGGCGCTTGGCCCGTTTGGCGGCGCGACGGCGTTCGGCGCGCCCCCGGTCCGCCCGACCGCCGCCGGTACCGGGACCGGAACCCGTGCCGTCCCCGGCCGGGGTCGGCTCGATCCGGGCCGGCCTGTTCTTACCCCTGCTGCCCATGACCGGCGCCCTTCCGCAGTTCCGACGCCAGCGCCGCAAAGGCAGCGGGACGGTCCACCGAACGCCAGTGTCCGACCGGGAAGACCACCCAGTCGACCCTTCCGATCACTTTGTCGACAGGAACGAACCCACCGCCCGGGTCCCCGAGGTGGTCCCGGGAGTCGCTGGAGTCCGAGCGGTGGTCGCCCAGCACGAACAGCTTCCCGGCCGGCACCCTGACCGAGAACGGCACCTGCGAGGGGGTGTCGCCCGGGTAGAGGTACCCGCTCTCGTCCAGCGGCACTCCGTCCACGCTCAGCCGTCCGCTGCTGTCGCAGCAGGCCACCGTGTCGCCGGCGACGCCGATCACCCGCTTCACGAAGTCGTCGCCGTTGGCGTCGCCGCCGGCGGACGCCCCGTCGTCGATGAAGGAGCCGCGGCCGTCGAAGACCACCACGTCACCGCGGAGCGGGCGGCCGAACCGGTACACCACCTTGTCGACGACCACCCGGTCGCCGATCCGCAGGGTGCCCTCCATGGAGCCGCTGGGAATGCCGAACGGCTCGGCGGCGAACCTGTTCACCAGGAACAGCACCACTGCGCAGACCAGGGCCAGCAGGGCGGCGTCCCGCAGCACTCCGCGAACAGCAGAGGACCGCGGCTTGGCCGCCGGACCCTCCGGGTCGGCAGCGCAGTCGCGGTCCTCAGGCGCTTCTTGCGTCGCGCAGGGGTGCGGGGCATCGAGCCCCGGGAAATTGGAGTCCATCGCCGCAGCAGCCTAAGGCACCACGGTAGGAAGGAGACTCAGCGGTCGCGCTTCTCCTTGATCTTCGCGGCCTTGCCGCGCAGGTCACGCAGGTAGTACAGCTTGGCGCGACGGACGGCGCCGCGGGTCACGACCTCGATCTTCTCAACGATCGGGGTGTGCACCGGGAAGGTGCGCTCCACGCCGACATTGAAGCTGACCTTGCGGACCGTGAAGGTCTCGCGGATGCCGTCGCCCTGGCGGCGGATGACGACGCCCTTGAACTGCTGGACGCGGGAGCGGTTGCCCTCGATGACGCGGACGTGCACGTTGACGGTGTCACCGGCGCGGAACGCGGGGATGTCGGTACGCAGCGAGGCCGCGTCGACAGCAGTGAGCAGGTTGCTCATGATGTGTCTCCATCGCAGGCGCCACGGGCCACCCACGGAAATCGTGTGAAATGGTTGCGCTGTGTGTCGCTCGGTTGGCGGCGTCTCCCCCGTGGCAGGGGCACCGGGCCGGCCGTCACGATCGGCTGGATCGTGGGGCGGCCGAGGACAGGCAGCAATCGCCTATTCTTCCACACCATCGGCCGTGCGAAGAAATCGGCCGTCGGCCTCGCTCCACCGCAGTCCCAGCGCGTCCAACGCGCGCAGGTCGTGCTTGTCCATGCTGCTGCGCTCCCAGCGCTCCACCAGGTCCGGACGCACGGCCAGGGTCCGGGCGAAGGCCTGCTCCCGGCGCCAGCGGGCGATCTTCCCGTGGTTGCCGCTGAGCAGCACCTCGGGGACGCCGCGGCCGCGCCACTCGGCGGGCTTGGTGTACACCGGGCCCTCCAGCAGGTCGGCCATCCGGCCCGGGGCGAAGGAGTCGTCCTGGTGCGACTCGGCGTTGCCGAGGACTCCGGGCAGCAGCCGGGCCACCGCCTCGACGATCACCAGCACCGCGACCTCGCCGCCGGCCAGCACATAGTCGCCGATGGAGACCTCGACCACCGGCATGGTCTCCGCGGCCGCCTCGACCACCCGCCGGTCGATGCCCTCGTAGCGGGCCGGCGCGAAGGCCAGCCAGGGGCGTCCGGCCAGGTCCTGGGCGAGCTCCTGGGTGAACGGGCGGCCGCTGGGAGTGGGCACCACCAGGGTCGGCACCTCGCCGTCCCCGGGACCGGCCGAGGCGACGATGCCGTCCAGGGCGGCGGCCCAGGGCTCGGGCTTCATCACCATCCCGGGGCCGCCTCCGTACGGGGAGTCGTCCACGGTGCGGTGCACATCGCTGGTGTGCTCACGCAGTCCGTGCAGCCGCACGTCCAGTTGGCCGCGGGCGCGGGCCTTGCCGACCAGGGAGACGTTCAGCGGTTCGAGGTACTCGGGGAAGATCGTGACGACGTCGATACGCACGGCGGACCCCTGCTACTCCGAGTCGGCGCTGTCAGCGGCGGCTTCGGCCCCGCCGGCGCCCCCGTCGGCGTCCCTGTCGGCGTCCCTGTCGGCGTCCCTGTCACTGTCACCGTCACGCGCGGAGGCCACCTCGGCCTCGTCCGTGTTGATCAGGCCGGGCGGCGGGGTCAGCACGATGCGCCGGTTGTCGATGTCGATCTCGGGGACGATCTCGGTGACGAACGGCACCAGCACTTCGGAGCCGTCCGGGCGCTTCACCGTTAGCAGCTCCTGCGAGGGCAGGTGTGCGATCTCGGCGAGCTCGCCGACCGGGGTGCCGTCGGCGAGGACCACGGCCAGGCCGATCAGCTGGTGGTCGTAGTACTCGTCCGGATCCTCGGGGCGGTCCTCGGGGTCGATCTCGGCGATCAGCATGGTGCCGCGCAGGGCCTCGGCCCCGTTGCGGTCGTTGACGCCCTCGAACCGGAGCAGCAGCCGCCCGCTGTGCACCCGTCCGTCCGCGACGGTGAGCGGTCCGGCCGAGGCGGGGTCGGTCATCAGCACGGCGCCGGGGGCGAGCCGCAGTTCGGGCTCGTCGGTGCGCACCTCCACCGTTACCTGGCCCTTGATGCCATGGGCACGGCCGATCCGGCCGACGACGAGCTGCACGGTGATCGTTCTCCTGTGGACAGACGAAAATCAGACGAAAAACGTGACGAGAAGAGAAATGCAGAGCGAAACGGCTCGGGGCCGGCCAGGACGATGTCCTGGCCGGCCCCGAGTGGTGCCCTATGACCTATCGCACGCCGTCGACGTCGACCAGGTCGACGCGGACGCTGCGACCGCCGAGGGCGGTGACCACGGTGCGCAGAGCACGCGCGGTACGGCCGCCCCGGCCGATGACCTTGCCGAGGTCCTCGGGGTGCACCCGCACCTCGAGGATGCGGCCCCGGCGCAGTTCACGCGAACGCACCTGGACCTCGTCCGGATTCTCGACGATGCCCTTCACCAGGTGCTCGAGGGCTTCCTCGAGCATGATCAGGACTCGGTGGCCGGAGCAGCGTCGGACTCGGCGGCGGCCTCGTCCTTCTTGTCCGACTTCTTGGCCTTCGGGGTGATGGCCACACCGGTGGTGGAGTCCTCGAAGCCGGCGACGGCCTTCGCGAACAGGTGCGAGAAGTCGGTGACCTTGGGCTCGGCGACCTTGAGCGGCGCCGGGGCCGGCAGGCCCTTGAACTGCTGCCAGTCACCGGTCAGCTTGAGGATCGCGAGGACGGCCTCGGTCGGCTGCGCGCCGACACCCAGCCAGTACTGCGCGCGCTCGCTGTCGACCTTGATGATCGAGGGGTCGTAGGTCGGCTGGTAGATGCCGATCTCCTCGATCGCACGACCGTCACGCTTGGTGCGGGCGTCGGCGACGACGATGCGGTAGTGCGGGGAGCGAATCTTGCCGAGACGCTTCAGCTTGATCTTGACTGCCACGGGAGTGGTTCTCCTGGATTTGACGTGGGTGAGCAGCCGCGCATTCCACGTGGGGTTGCGGCTGCTGGCTGCTCGACGGACACGTCAGCCGGAGGAGAGAGGGGTCCTGCTCGGCTGCCGAGTACTCAGCTGTCCATTGTGCCATAGCGCGGCGGACCGGCTTACCGCCGGTGCCGCCCGCAGCTGTGGCCCGGGGCCGCCGCACGACGTCGCCCTACCGCGCCGCCGCTCGGCCGCCGCCCGACTTTCGTCCGACCGCCGCCCGGGACTCCGGTCAGCCCCGGGGCGGCGTGACGTCGGCGATCCGGAACGGCTGGCCGCAGGCGCCGCAGACGATCGCGGCCTGGGCCAGGACCGACGGCACCACTCGGACGTTGCGCCCGCAGTCGCAGACCGCCTTCACCCGGACGCCGCCCCCGGAGGAGCCGTGCCTGGTGGCGGGGCCGCGGAAGTTGCGGGCCCGGTCCAGCACCGGACCGCTGGTCGCGGCGGCGTGGGCGCCCAGGGCGAGCTGCAGCCGCTCGATGGTGCCGGCGTACAGCTCACGGGTCTCCGGGCGCATGGTGACCAGGGAGAATCCGCTGCTGGGATGGGGGTCCGCGGTGTGGTCCAGGCCCAGCTCATCGGCGAGGGCCAGGAATCGGCGGTTGTGGTAGCGCCCTGCCCGCGAGGTGTCGCGGATGCCGCGTGCGGCGGCCAGGCCGTGGGCGGCCTCGTGGAGCAGTCGCTCAAAGCCCAGTTCAGTGCCGCAGGCCGAAGAGGATTCGCCGATCAGCGATTCCGGGGCCGCGAGACTGGGCAGGTCGGAGTGGTGGCGCTGGATGTCGCCCCAGGCGAGGGCCAGCTCGGCCGCGAGGACCAGTGGTTGTTGTGTCGTGCTCACGCAACGCCAACGAGGGAGCAGCCCCCGATGTTCCGGCAAACGCGGTTTCTCCAGGAGACGCATAGGTCACGGGTTTGGGAGCGCTCCGAGAGCGGTCCGCAGCCGTCCTCTGACGGATAGTCATCTTGCTGGTCAGAGAGGGAACTTGAGCGAGGACATACAGAAGTGAAAAACCGGTCCGCCACTTCCCGGGGAAGCGGCGGACCGGTTGGACTACGTAAATCGGCTTGCCACGGTCTCAGCAGGCGAGACGAAATGCCCTCCGCCGAGTACGTCAGGCGTTGCCTCAGTAGGCGCGGGCCACGATGGCGACATTGCCGGGCTGGTCGTCGGCGTCCGGCACCGAACCGTCCTCGGCGACGATGCAGCGCACCGACACCCCCTGCTCGGCGAGCTTGCGCTCGCCCTCGTCGCCGAGCTCGGCCCAGGAGATCCGGCCCCAGCCGGTCGCCGCGGCCTCGACGGCCTCGGCGAGGTTCGCCACCTCGACGGTGCGGGACTCACGGCGCTCGCGGGACTGGCGCAGCAGCAGCGCCTGGTCCTCCTCCAGGATGCCCGGGACCAGCGCCGCCAGGGCGTCCACCGCGACCGGCTCCTTGCCCCCGGGGATGCGCCGGGCCAGCATGGCCGTCCCGTTCTCCAGGTCGCGCGGGCCGACCTCGATGCGGACCGGGACGCCCTTGAGCTCCCAGTCCACGGCACGGCGGCCGAACGGGGTGTCGGTGCGGTCGTCCACGACCACGCGGACCCCGGCGGCCTCCAGCGCCGCCCCGATCTCGCGGACCTTGGCGATCACGGCGTCGTCGCCCTTGATCGCCAGCACCACGGCCTGGGTGGCCGCCAGCCGCGGCGGGACCCGCAGGCCGTTGTCGTCGCCGTGGGACATGATCAGGCCGCCGACCATACGGGTCGAGGTGCCCCAGGAGGTCTGCCAGACGTACTCGCGCTCGGAGCCGTTGGAGAGGTACTGGGTGTTGAACGCCTTGGCGAAGTTCTGGCCCAGCTCATGGCTGGTGCCCATCTGCAGCGCCTTGCCGTCGCCCATCATCGACTCGAGGGTGAGCGTGTTGATCGCGCCGGCGAAGCGCTCCTTGGCGGTCTTGCGGCCCAGCACCACGTCGATGCCGAGCACATTGGTCATGAAGTCGCCGTACACCTCGGTGTGGATGTGCGAGGCGTACGCGCGGGCGTCCTCGTAGCTGGCATGGGCGGTGTGGCCCTCCTGCCAGAGGAACTCGGTGGTGCGCAGGAAGACGCGCGGGCGCAGCTCCCAGCGGACCACGTTGGCCCACTGGTTGATCAGCAGCGGGAGGTCGCGGTGGCTCTGCACCCACTTGGAGAAGTACTCGTTGATGATGGTCTCGGAGGTGGGCCGGACCACGACCGGCTCGTCGAGCTCCTTGCCGCCGCCATGGGTGACCACCGCGAGCTCCGGGGCGAAGCCCTCGACGTGCTCGGCCTCGCGGGTGAGGTAGGACTGCGGGATGAACATCGGGAAGTAGGCGTTCTGCGCGCCCGCCTTCTTGATGCGCGCGTCCATCTCCTGCTGCATCCGCTCCCACAGCGCGTAGCCGTACGGTCGGATGACCATGGTGCCGCGCACCGGACCGTTGTCGGCCAGTTCGGCCTTGTTGATCAGATCCTGGTACCAGCGGGGAAAATCGTCCGCCTGGGGTGTGAGAACGGGAGCCTTTGCCATGGGCGAATCGTACGGGGAGGACGGGCGTGACCCGTAATCGATAAGCACGGGGCCGCCGGGCGCCGCGGCAGGCGCCGGATTGTTGGAGTCAATACCCGCGCGCTCTGGACTCCGGGGCGTCGGCGGAGTTGGCTGTAGTCAGTCGGAGACTCTGAGCGATCTCCCGGCGAGACCAAGCGCGGGGCGACCCTCACGCCTCGCGGCAGGCCCGATTGAAGGAGCCTGAATGATGGCTTCCGTTTCAGTGGCGAGTGGCGCGGCAAGCGGAACGGCGAACGGCACGGCGAACGGCTCGGCATCGGACCGCACGCAGGCACGCCGACGGGCGCGGGACTGGGCGGAGATCCAGGAACGCATGCTCGTACCCCTGTACGAGGCGGTGTACGAGCGGCTGGAAGTGGGGCCCGCGACCAGCGTGCTCGGACTCGGCTGTCGCTCGGGGCTGGCGCTGCTGCTGGCCGCCGGGCGCGGGGCCGAGGTGGTCGGGCTGGAACCCGAGGCGGAGTTGCGGTCGCTGGCGCAGGACCGCTCGCTCCGGGTGATGAGCGATGTCTACCGGGAGCTCGCACCGGAGGGGGCCGGCGCGCAGCCTCCGGCGCACTCCCTGGTGACCGCGTTCGAGCATCTCTCCTGCATCGCCGATCCGCTGTCCCTGGTCCGCGACGCGGCCCGGCTCACCCTGCCGGGCGGCCATGTGGCGCTGGCGACCTGGGGGCCGCCGGAGCGGTGCGAGAGCGCGGGGGTGCTGCGGGTGGCCCGGCGGCTGGCGGACCCGCTGCGGCGGGCGCCGTACGCGCCGTTCGCGCTGAGCGAGCCGGGGGCGGTGGAGCGGATGGTCGCCCGGGCCGGGTTGCGGCTGGGCGGCGGGGGGCGGGTGCTGTGTCCGTTCGCCTATCCGGATCTGGAGAGTGCGGTGCGGGGGCTGCTGTCGATGGGGGTGTTCGACGCTGCGGCCGAATACTCCGGCACCCGGCAGGTGGAGAAGGAAGTGGTGGAGGCGTTGCATCCGTACCGGCGGGGGGACGGGTCGGTGCGGATGCTGAACGTCTTCAGGTACACGCTGGCCGAGCGCGTGCGGTAGGCGGGTGCGGTAGGCGGGTGCTTCAGGTCTGCTTCTGCTTCGAGAAGCGGGGCATGCCCGCCGTGCGGTAGGCGGCCTCCTCGTCGAGGGTTTCGTGCTCCATCAGGGCGTCGGCGAGGGCGTCGAGCCTGGGGCGGTGCTCGGCGAGCTTGTGGCAGGCCTCCTCGTAGCACTCGGCCACGATGCGGCGGGCCTCGCCGTCGACCGCGTCCAGGGTGGCCGGGGCCGCGGAGAGGCCGTACGCGCCCTGGCTGTCACCGGGGATCGCGGTGAGGCGGCCGACCACGCTGCTCATGCCCCAGCGGCCGGCCATGCCGCGGGCGATGTCGGTGACCTGCTCCAGGTCGCTCTCCGCGCCGGTGGTGATCACCCCGTAGACCACCTGCTCGGCGGCCATCCCGCCGAGCGCGCCGATGATCCGGCCGCGCAGGTACTCCTCGGTGTAGGCGTAGCGGTCGGCGTCCGGGGTGGACAGGGTGACGCCGAGGGCCCGGCCGCGGGGGACGATGGTGATCTTGCGGACCGGGTCGGCACCCGGCTGGAGCATGCCGAGCAGCGCGTGGCCCGACTCGTGGTAGGCCGTGCGCCGGCGCTCCTCGTCCGGCATCACCAGTGCCCTGACCGCGCCCAGTTGCACCTTCTCCAGCGCCTCGGAGAAGTTCCGGGCGCTGACGTCCTTCGCCTTGTGCTTGACCGCGAGCAGCGCCGCCTCGTTGGCCAGGTTGGCGAGGTCGGCGCCGGTCATGCCCGGGGTGGTCCGGGCGACCTGCCCCAGGTCGACGTCCTCGGCCAACGGGATCTCCCTGGTGTGGATCCTCAGGATGGCCTCGCGGCCCTCCCGGTCGGGCGGGCTGACCACCACCGTCCGGTCGAACCGCCCGGGGCGCAGCAGCGCCTTGTCCAGGACCTCGGCCCGGTTGGTGGCGGCCAGCACGACGACACCCTCGGAGCCGGAGAAGCCGTCCATCTCGGTGAGGATCTGGTTGAGCGTCTGCTCGCGTTCGTCGTGGCCGCCCATGGCCTGGCCGCCGCCGCGGGCGCGGCCGATGGTGTCGATCTCGTCGATGAAGATGATCGCCGGGGCGACCTTGCGGGCCTCGGCGAAGAGTTCGCGGACCCGGGAGGCGCCGACCCCGACGATCATCTCGATGAACTCGGAGGCCGAGGCGGAGAAGAAGGGCACCCCGGCCTCTCCTGCGACGGCCCGGGCCAGCAGGGTCTTGCCGGTGCCGGGCGGCCCGGCCAGCAGCACGCCGCCGGGCATCCTGGCGCCCATCGCGCGGTACTCCTGGGGCCGCTTGAGGAAGTCGACCACCTCGGTGAGCTCGCCCTTGACCTCGTCGATCCCGGCCACGTCGTCGAAGCTGGTGCGTCTGCTGCCGGGCTCCGCGGTGACCGGCCTGGGCGGCGGCTTCCTGGCCAGCGCGCCCATGCCCCCGCCGCCCATTCTGCGGGCGATGACGATCCACAGCACCACCAGGAGCAGCATCGGGGCCATCGAGATCAGCAGGTTGGCGAGGAAGCTGCGCTCCTTGACCACCGGCTCGGCGTCGACGGTGACGCCCTGCTCGGTCAACGTGGCCCAGAGGCTGTCGTCGGCGAAGACCGGCCGCTGGGTGTTGAATTCGGTGTAGCTGCCCTTGGCGCCGTTCGGTTTGGGCTGGGCCTCCTTGAGCTTGCCCTGGATGCTGTCGCCCTTGGCGTAGATCTCGGAGACATGGCCGGCGTTCAACTGGCTGCTGAACTCGGTGTACGTGACATTGGTGCTGCCACCGCCGCCGAAGATGCTGAGCAGGGTGTCCATCAGCAGGAACACCACCAGGGCGGTGAGCACCATGCTGATCCAGCCGCCGCCGGACCGCTTGCGCCTCGGCGGGGGCGGCGGTGGAGCGCCCTCGGAACGCCAGATCTCGTCGGGGTTCTGACGGGGCGGCACAGGAGTCGTCACATTTTGGATAATACGGACATAGACCCCGAGTGAGGACCAGCCGCGCCGTCAGATGCCGGCCCACTCCTCGGCGGTCAGCGCGAAGCGCTCGTGGTCGCGCCAGGCGTCCTGGAGGAAGAGCATCCGCGGGGTGTAGCCCTCGTGGCGGAAGCCGAGGCGCTTGGCCATCCGGATCGAGGGCTCGTTCTCGGGCTGGACGTTGATCTCCAGCCGGTGCAGGCCCAGGCCGCCGGAGCTCTCCGGGGCGAAGCAGCGGTCCACCACCAGCCGCATCCCCTCGGTGGTCCGGCCGCTGCCGTTGTAGGGGAGGTAGGCGTTGTAGCCGAGGCTCGCATTGCAGAAGCGGCCCTTGACGATGTTGGCGACATTGCAGCTGCCGGCCAGGCCGCCGTCCTCGATGTCGAAGAAGAGGAACGTGCGCAGTCCCTCGCCCTGACGGCGCACCAGGTCGACCAGCCCGTCCGGCTCGACCGGGTTCCAGCGGCCGATGGACTCGGCGGAGCGGCGCACCGCTGCGGCGTAGACAGCGGCGTCGGACAGTCGGGGGGCTCGGATCTCCACTCGCATACGCGACATCATCGCGCATCCGGGCGGGGCCCGAGCCCGTTCCGGCCGCAGGGCCTGTCCTAGAGCAGGTCCTTGAACTCCTTGGGGAGTTCGAAGTTCTCCGGCAGCTTCGCCGCGCCGGGACCGAAGGCCGCCCCGTCCTGCGTACTCGCGGCCTTGCGCTCCAGCGCCGCCTTCTGCTCGGCCGCGCGCTTCAGCGGGTTGCCGGACTGCTTCTTGCCCTTGGCCTGCTTCTGCTGCTTGGCCTTGCGGGCCCCGCCGCCGCCCATGCCGGGCATGCCTGGCATCCCGGGGATGCCCTTGCCGCCGGCCATCGCCGACATCATCTTGCGGGCCTCGAAGAAGCGCTCGACCAGGCTGCTGACCTCGGAGACGTGGACCCCGGAGCCCTTGGCGATACGGGCCCGGCGGGAGCCGTTGATCAGCTTGGGGTCGTCCCGCTCGGACGGGGTCATCGACTTGATGATCGCGCCGACCCGGGCGACGTCCCGGTCGTCGATGTTGTTGATCTGGTCCCGCATCTGCCCCATGCCGGGCATCATCCCGAGCAGCTTGGACAGCGAGCCCATCTTGGAGACCTGCTCCAGCTGGGACAGGAAGTCGCCCAGGCCGAACTCCTTGCCGCCCTTGCTGGCCAGCTTGGAGGCCATCTTGGCGGCCTCGTCCTGACTGAAGGTCTTCTCGGCCTGCTCGATCAGGCTGAGGATGTCGCCCATGCCGAGGATGCGCGAGGCCATCCGGTCCGGGTGGAAGGCGTCGAAGTCGGTCAGCTTCTCGCCGTTGGAGGCGAACATGATCTGACGGCCGGTGAGGTGCGCCACTGACAGGGCCGCGCCGCCCCGGGCGTCGCCGTCCAGCTTGGAGAGCACCACGCCGGTGAAGTCGACGCCTTCGAGGAAGGCCTGGGCGGTGGTGACCGCGTCCTGGCCGATCATGGCGTCGACGACGAACAGGACCTCGTCCGGGTCGACCGCGGCGCGGATGTCCGCGGCCTGCTGCATCAGCTCGGCGTCGATGCCCAGGCGGCCGGCGGTGTCGACGATGACGACGTCGTACTGCTTCTGCTTGGCGAACTCGATGGAGTCCCTGGCGACCTTGACCGGGTCCCCGACTCCGTTGCCCGGCTCGGGTGCGTAGATGGCGACGCCGGCCCGCTCGGCGACCACGCCCAGCTGGGTCACCGCGTTGGGGCGCTGCAGGTCGCAGGCGACCAGCAGCGGGGTGTGCTTCTGCTCCTTGAGCCAGTGGCCCAGCTTTCCGGCCAGGGTGGTCTTGCCCGCGCCCTGGAGGCCGGCGAGCATGATCACGGTCGGGCCGGTCTTGGCGTAGCGCAGCCGGCGGGTCTCGCCGCCGAGGATGTTGACCAGCTCGTCGTTGACGATCTTGATGACCTGCTGGGCGGGGTTCAGCGCACCGGAGACCTCGGCGCCCAGCGCCCGCTCCTTGACCT
The DNA here is from genome assembly GCF_000787775.1 of Streptacidiphilus carbonis. Classification (GTDB taxonomy): domain Bacteria; phylum Actinomycetota; class Actinomycetes; order Streptomycetales; family Streptomycetaceae; genus Streptacidiphilus; species Streptacidiphilus carbonis. The sequence continues at coordinate 40,654 of NZ_BBPM01000002.1, forward strand.
GCTTGATGAAGGCGCGGACGGCCGGCAGCGCGACGTCCGCTTCGAGCAGGGCGATGCGGATCTCACGGCAGGTGGCGTCGATGTCCGCCTCGGACAGGCGTCCCTTGCCGCGGAGGTTCTTGAACGTCGCTGCGAGGCGGTCGGAAAGGGTATCGAACACGTCGGTCGCGGGTCCTCGTGGCTCGGGAACGGATGGAGTCGTCGCCCCCCAGGGTATCCGCACGCGCGAAGTACGTTCCCACCCCGGTCAGGGATCATCCGATGGACTGACAGCGGCGCGTCCGCCCTCCGCCGTGGTCCAGGAGTGCGCAGCATGGATCCATGTCGCTCGTCGCCTCGCTGATCCAGCGCCGCCGCCATCCGCTGCTGCGCCGCGCCGTCCAGGAAGTGCTCGCGCTCTACGGGGTGGAGGTTCCCGCCGCCGCCGAGGTCGGACCGGGGCTGGTCGTCTTCCACCGCGGCTTCGGCACGGTGCTGCACCCCTACACCACCCTCGGCGCGGGGGTGACCCTCTACAACGGGGTCACCATCGGCCGGGCGGACCCGTGGGTGCCGCAGGAGCAGAGCCTGATGGAGCGCGTGGTGGTGGAGGACGGAGCGGTGCTCTGCTCCGGCGCCAAGGTGCTGTGCAAGCGCGGTGTGCTCACGGTCGGCCGCGGCACCGTGGTGGGCGCCAACGCGGTGCTCACCACCTCGACCGGCCCCTACGAGATCTGGGCCGGGGCGCCCGCGCGCCGGATCGGCACCCGGGCGCAGTTGCCGGGCCCCGGCGCGGAGCCCGTCCCGGACGCCACGGACGCCACGGACGTCACGGACGTCACGGACGTCACGGCGCCGGCGGAACCATTGGAGACCGCCGGTCAGGACAGCGCGCGCTCCACCGAGCGGGCCACCTCGACGGCCCGGGACGGCGGCAGCGGGAGGTCGTCGGGGCCGGTGACGTAGAAGGCGTCGACGGCGTCCGCGCCGAGGGTGGAGATCCTGGCCGTGCGGACCCGCACGCCGATGTCCTCCAGGGCGCGGCCGATGCGGTGCAGCAGGCCCGGGGCGTCATGGGCGCGGACCTCCAGGACGGTGGCGCTGCTGGCCGACCCGCCGGGGGCCACGGTCACCCGGGGCGGCGGCGCGGCGCTGCCGCGACGGCGGGGGGCTGCCGCGTCCCGCTCGGCCAGCCGGCGGGTGACGTCCAGGCCGCCCTCCAGGGCGCGGCGGATGTCCGCCCGCAGCCTGGCCGCCTCCGGGACCTCGCCGTACTCCGCTGCCACCTGCCAGGTCAGCGCCAGGACCGCGCCCGCTCCTATCGGATCGAGCTCGCGGATGGCGGCCGAACGGACCGTCAGCCGGTGCAGCGCCAGCACCCCCGCCACCGTGGGCAGCACTCCGGGGCGGTCGTGCAGGGCCAGGGTCAGGGTGACGCCCATGGGCTCGCTGCCGGGGTCGGTCGGGTGCTCCGCCTCCGCGTGCACGGAGAGCACCGGGCCGTTGGTCCGGGCCGCCTCGACCGCCAGCCGCTCCTCCTCGGCCGAGGGCTCGGGCGCCGCCGTCTCGGGCTGGCCGCCGTCGCCGACCAGGGCGGCCGCCGCCCGGTCGGCCAGGTCGGCGACCAGGGTGGCGCGCCAACTGCTCCAGGCGGCCGGGCCGGTCGCCAGCGCGTCCGCCTCGGTGAGGGCGTGCAGCAGTTCCAGCACGCCGGTGCTGCCGACCACCGAGGTGATCGCGGCGACGGTGGCCGGATCGTCGAGGTCGCGCCGGGTCGCCGTCTCCACCAGCAGCAGATGGTGCCGCACCAGCAGCGCCAGCACCTCCACGTCGTCCTTGGGGAAGCCCAGCCGGACCGCGACATCACGGGTGATCACCTCGCCGGCCTCGGAGTGGTCACCGGGCCAGCCCTTGCCGATGTCGTGCAGCAGCGCGGCGACCAGCAGCAGGTCGGGCCGGGCCACCCGGCGGGTCATCGCGGCGGCCCGGACCGCCGTCTCGACCAGGTGCCGGTCCACCGTCCAGCGGTGCACGGCGTTGCGCTGCGGACGGCAGCGGACCCGGTCCCAGTCCGGCAGCAGCCGGGCGATCAGGCCCTCGGCCTCCAGCGCCTCCCAGACCGGGACCGCGCTCTCGCCCGCGCCGAGCAGGGTGACCAGCTGGTCCCTGGCCTCGTCCGGCCAGGGCACCGGCAGCGGCCTGGTCTCGGCGGCCAGCCGGCGCACGGTGGACGGCGCCAGCGGCAGGTCGGCCTGCGCGGCCGCGGCGGCGGCGCGCAGCGGGAGCACCGGATCGTTCGCCGGCCGGGCCGCGTGGGCGAGCACCGCCTCGCCGTCCTGCTCCACCACGCCCTCGGCGAGCGGGCTGCGCTCGGCGGTGCCGCGCGCGGCCGGGGCACCCGAGCCGAAGCCGAAGCGGACGGTGCGGCGGACCCTGCTGCCACTGCGGGCGCGCAGCACCCGGTCCACCTCGCGCCAGGTGACGTCGGAGGCGTAGGCGACGGTACGGGCCGCCTCGTAGACCTGGCGCAGCAGGATGTCGGCGTCCAGGACGCCGAGTTCCAGCGCGACGGCGTCCTGCTCCTGCAGGCTGAGCCGGTCGGTGGCGCGCCCGGTGACCAGGTGCAGGGTGTCCCTGACGTCGCGGAGCCTGGCGCCCGCCTCGGCCAGGCCGGTGCGCGGGGCGTCGGCGATCCAGGAGGCGGCCACCGCGTCCAGCGCGGTCAGATCGCGCAGACCGCCGCGGGCCTCCTTCAGGTCGGGCTCCAGCAGGAAGGCCAACTCACCCTGGCGCTCCGCGCGTTCGCGGCACATGACGTGCAGCTCGGGAAGGCGTTTGACGGCGCCGGCACGCCAGTCGGCGAGGATCGCCGAGCGCATGGCGGCGGTGAGGCCGGGGTCGCCCGCGACATGGCGCGCGTCCAGCAGGCCCAGCTGCACCTTGAGGTCGTCGGCGGCCACCTTGCGGGCGGTGGACAGGTCGCGGACGGAGTGGTCGAGTGCGATGCCGTTGTCCCAGACCGGGTACCACAACTGCTCGGCGAGGGCGTTGACGCCGGACTTGGCGCTGCCGTCGTGCAGCAGCAGCAGGTCCAGGTCGCTGCGCGGGGACAGCTCGCCCCGGCCGTAGCCGCCGACAGCGACCAGCGCCACACCGGTCAGTCCGTCCGCGGCGGTGGAGAAGAGGCCGGCCAGCCAGCGGTCGGTGAGCTCGGCCAGGGCGGACCGGCGGGCCGCGCCGGTCCGGCCGTCCTCGCGGAGCAGGTGCAGCCGCTGGGCGGCGTAGCCCGCCGGCTCGGGCGCGGGTGACGGAGGGGACGACGGTTCGCTGGGGGTCTGCTGGCCTGGCGTTGCCTGCTGCCGATCCGTCAACGGTGCTCCCTGATGCGAAGGTGAACGCCGGAAGGGGAAGCCGGGCCTGAGCCCGACTCCCCCGCCCTTGCGAGTTGTCTCGTCGTCGTTGCCTTGTGTGCGGTGCCTTCGCGCCTCAGCTTGCCCTACAGCGCGTCGGGACCGCGTTCTCCGGTGCGCACCCGGACGGCGGTTTCCACCGGGACGCTCCAGACCTTGCCGTCCCCGATCTTGCCGGTTCGGGCCGCCTTGACCAGCACATCTATCAGGCCTTCGGCGTCGTCGTCCTCGACCAGGACCTCGACACGGACCTTCGGCACCAGGTCGACGGTGTACTCCGCGCCCCGGTAGACCTCGGTGTGGCCGCGCTGCCGACCGTACCCGCTGGCCTCGGTGACGGTGAGTCCGTGGACCCCGAAGGCCTGCAGGGCCTCCTTGACGTCGTCCAGTCGGTGCGGCTTGATCACTGCGGTGATGAGCTTCATGCCTCGACCTTCGTTCCTGCGGGAGCCGCCTCGTCATCGCTGCCGGCCGCACTGTTCGACGACGGGACAGCCGGTGCCAGCGCCTTGGACAGCGCCGCCCCCACGGCGCTGAAGTCGTACGCGGACTCGGCGTGCTCGGCCTGGTCGATCCCGGCCACCTCGACCTCTTCGGCCACCCGGAAGCCGATGGTCTTGTCGACCGCCTTGCCGATGATGAACGCCAGTACGAAGGAGTAGGCGCCGACCACGACCACGCCCAGGGCCTGGCGGCCCAGCTGGGTGAAGCCGCCGCCGTAGAAGAGGCCCTGGTAGGTGGCGCCGCCGTGGCCGGTGGCGAGCAGGCCGATCAGCAGGGCGCCGGTGGCGCCGCCGACCGCGTGGACGCCGACCACGTCCAGCGAGTCGTCGAAGCCGAAGCGGTACTTGAGGCTGATCGCCCAGGCGCAGAGCGCTCCGCAGAACAGGCCGAGCGCGATCGAGCCGAGCGGGCTGATGTAGGCGCAGGCCGGGGTGATCGCGACCAGGCCGGTGACCGCGCCGGACGCGGCGCCCAGGGTGGTGAAGGAGCCGTGCTTGATCTTCTCGAAGGCCAGCCAGCCGATCATGGCCGCACCGGTGGCGATCTGGGTGTTCATGAAGGCGAGGCCGGCCAGGCCGTTGGCGGCCAGCGCGGATCCGGCGTTGAAGCCGAACCAGCCGAACCACAGCAGACCGGAGCCGAGCATCACCAGCGGGAGGCTGTGCGGACGCATCGGGTCCTTCTTGAAGCCGATGCGCTTGCCCAGCACGAAGGTCAGGGCCAGACCGGCCATACCGGCGTTGAGGTGGACCGCGGTACCGCCGGCGAAGTCCAGCACGTGCAGCCGGTCACCGAGCCAGCCGCCCTGGCCGCCGTTGAAGTAGAACACCCAGTGCGCGACGGGGAAGTAGACCACGCTGACCCACAGGGCCAGGAACAGCGCCCAGGCCGAGAACTTGGCACGGTCCGCGATGGCACCGCTGATCAGGGCCGGGGTGATGACGGCGAACATCAGCTGGAAGGCCGCGAGGGCATAGACCGGGATCGTTCCGCTCAGTTGGTTCATCCCGATGTGCCGCATGCCCAGCATCGAGAAGTCGCCGATGAGGCCGTGGAACGAGTCTGTGCCGAAGCTGAGCGTGAAGCCGTAGAGCACCCAGAGGACCGTGACGATCCCCAGTGCGATAAAGCTCATGATCAGCATGTTCAGTGTGCTCTTGACCCGGACCATGCCGCCGTAGAAGAAGGCGAGCCCTGGGGTCATCAGCATGACCAGTGCCGAACTTATGAGTACAAAAGCGGTGTCTCCGCCGCTGAAGCCGGTAGGCATCGGCGTCTCCTCGAGTGTTGAGCCGCTCCGTCCCCCGGGTATCCGTCCCGTGCCCCCGGAGGCGTCGGCTGTTGTTGAGGAGATTGACGGAGGGCGGTTTCGGCCGATGCGTGAGCATGTTTCGCGGCGGTGACGAACCTCACGAGCGTGTTACACCGCGGTGAACAACCGAACCAGGACGCACACGGACGCTACGCAGGCACCCCACAACGTCACCGACCGCGGAAAACCCTGTGCAGATCTGGCGTGGGGGAGCCGAGTGCGAGGGGGTTTCCGCGGTCGGAGTCTGTGCCGCCGGGCTGCGGGTGGCCGAAAACAGTCGGTCCACCGGCACCGCCGGCCGCGGGGAGGACAGTTGTCAGACGGCCTGGGGTCGGGTGAACTCGGGGAGGTCGGTGTCGATGCGGTCCCGCAGCCGGACCACGTCGCCGACGTCACGGAACTCTCCGAGCGCGGCCTCGGTGGTCTTGCGGAGCCGGGTGTTGACCCGCTCCGAACGGATCCGCATCGCGATGTCCACCGCCTGCTGGGCGGAGGAGGCGGCCGCCTCGGGCTCCTTCTGCAGCAGGTGGACGCTGGCCATGCCGATCAGGTTGAGCGCGTAGGAGCGCTGGTGCTTGTCGTCCTGCGAGAACAGCTCGACCGCGCGCTCCATCACCGGCTGCGCCTGCAGCGCGTACACCTCGCTGCGGCCCGCGTGGTAGCTGAGGTCGCGGTAGGAGTGCGCGTTCTCGGCGTTGAGCTCGGCCTCAGAGAAGAAGGCGAGCCAGTCCGGCTCCTCGGTCGTTGTGGTGGCGATGTCGCCGAAGGAGTCCTCGGCCAGCCGGGCCGCGCGGTAGCACTTGTTGACCTCGCCGAGGTTGGCGTAGGCGCGCGCCTCCATCGCGTGCAGCAGCGCCTGCTGCCGGGGTCCGGCGGACTCCCGGCTGCCGTACTGGGCCAGGTGGATCAGCTCCAGGGCGTCGCTGCTGCGGTTGAGGTGGATCATCTGCCGGCACATGTCGGAGAGGATCAGCGCCCCGAAGGGCCGGTCCCCGGCCTCCTTCGCGGCGTGCAGTGCCAGCACGTAGTACTTCTGCGCGCTGGGGTGCATGCCGATGTCGTAGGACATCCAGCCGGCCAGGTGCGCCAGTTGCGCGGTGGTCTGGAACAGTCTGCGGGTGGTGTCGGCCGGGTAGGTCTCCTGGAGCAGGTCGCAGACCTCGTGCAGCTGGCCGACCACCGCCTTGCGGCGCAGACCGCCGCCGTTCTGGGCGTCCCACTCGCGGAACATCCGCACCGTGGACTCCAGCAGGGCGAGCTCGGGGGCGGAGATCCTGCCGGTGGGGGCGCGGCCCTCGCGGGCGGCGGTGAGGGCGGTGGTGGGCATGCCGCTGGGGGTGGGGGCGAGCCAGCGCTGCATGGGTTCGATCAGGGCGGAGCCCGCGGTCAGCGCGAGCGAGGTGCCGAGGAAGCCCCGGCGGTTGAGCATCAGGTCGCTGCGGGAGTAGTCGGAGATCAGCTGGACCGTCTGGCTGCCGTTCCAGGGCAGGTCCACCCCGGAGCCGGGGGCGAGGTTGGGCATCGCCTTCAGGCCCAGGTCCTCGATGGCGACCAGGGAGCCGAAGCGCTCCGAGAAGAGGTCCGAGAGGATCTTCGGGATGGGTTCGCGCGGACTCTCGCCGTCCAGCCAGCGCCGCACCCGGGAGGTGTCGGTGCTGATGTGGCTGGCGCCGATCTGCCGGGCGCGCCGGTTGACCTGCCGGGCGAGTTCGCCCTTGGACCAACCGCTTCGGACGAACCATGTCGTCAACTGCTCGTTGGGTTGTTTCTCGCCCACCGGAACGCCCCCATCCCGGGCTCACCCGCTGTGGTGCCCCTGCGACCCGACCGGGACGCCCGAGGCCTGCTCCTGCCAAGCATTCGAACTGACGCACGCTCTGACTTGATGATCAGTCAGAGACCTTTCCCTGCACGATCATTGCCATTGGCATAACCGCTCGGGCGAGAAGCCGACTGCCTGCGGAGCGAACCTAGCGCGCTTTCCGCCATCCGGGCGAGTAAGCCCCGGGAAACGCCACCCTTCGCCACCCCTAAGGGTGAACTTCGGCTCTGCCCCAGGCGCTTCACTGGATCTCGGAGGCCTTCCGCTCTCGGATACGACCATCCCCCATTCCCGGGACACCGGCAATCAGATCAGCGATTCCCACCCCGAGGAGCGGGCGCACGACCCACAACTGCACGCCCTGCCGCACGTCGCGGCGTAACCATCGGGACTCGATTCTGGTTGGTGGTGAGTGGACTTGGACAGCCTGTTCGGAAACCCGATCTTCAACGGACGGTCGCTCGGACCGCGCGGAAGGTCCCGCGCCACCCGGTGCCAGACCGCGGCCGAGTACACCCTGCGCTGGGGCTGGACCGTGGCCCTGGCCGACGCGGGCGCCGACGCCGGTGCCGGTGCCGACGACGCGGGCGCCGGGATCGGCGCCGCGGTCGACGCCGGGACGGTCGAACTCCCGCCCGGCAGCGGCCCCACCGAGCTGCGCGACGCCTGGCTGCGCCGTCCCGGCGCCGAGCTGCGGCTGCGCACCGGGCTCCGCTTCGACGCCCTGGACGTCCCCGAGGCGGTCGGCTACCAGGCACTGGTCCGGCTCGAACGGATGGGGGTGAGGCCGGGACCGGTGCTGCTGGCTCCCCGGTCCCGCGCCCTGTTCCTGGTGGCGCCGCACACCGCCGAGGTGCTGCCCGACCTGCTCTACCGCACCGGTTGGGACGACGCCGAACTCGACCTGGTCTGCCACGGCGCCGGCGCGTCGGTACCGGCGCCGCCCACCCCGATGACGCGCTGGCTGCGCCGGCCCTCGCTGGACACCACGGCGCGGCCGCCGGAGGCCCGACTGCTGCTGGGCACGCTGGCGTACGCCTGCCACCGGGGCGTGGCGGAACTGGTCGGACGGCACTGAACACGGCTGTGGCCGCCGCCCTGGGAGAAGGCGACGGCCACAGCGCTGGTCGAACGGGAACTGCTGGTCGAACGGGTACTGCTGGTCGAACGGGTGCCGACGGAAGCGGGACTCAGCCGATCAGCGCGTCCACGAAGCCGGCCGGGTCGAACGGCGCCAGGTCGTCCGCGCCCTCGCCCAGGCCGATCAGCTTCACCGGGACCCCCAGCTGACGCTGGACCGCGACCACGATGCCGCCCTTGGCGGTGCCGTCCAGCTTGGTCAGCACGATCCCGGTGATGTCCACCACCTCGGCGAAGACCTTCGCCTGGACCAGGCCGTTCTGGCCGGTGGTGGCGTCGAGCACCAGCAGCACCTCGTCCACCGGACCGTGCTTCTCGACGACCCGCTTGACCTTGCCGAGCTCGTCCATCAGACCGGTCTTGGTGTGCAGCCGCCCGGCGGTGTCCACCAGTACGATGTCGGCGCCCTCGGCGATGCCCTGCTTGACGGCGTCGAAGGCCACCGACGCCGGGTCGCCGCCCTCGGGTCCGCGGACGGTGCGGGCGCCGACCCGCTCGCCCCAGGTCTGCAGCTGGTCCGCGGCGGCGGCACGGAAGGTGTCCGCCGCACCGAGCAGCACGGTGCGGCCGTCGGCGACCAGCACCCGGGCCAGCTTGCCGCTGGTGGTGGTCTTGCCCACTCCGTTGACCCCCACGACCAGCACCACGGCGGGGCGCGGAGCGTCCCCGTCGGTGTGCCGGGCGGTGTGCAGGGTGCGGTCCAGGCTCGGGTCGACCAGGGTGGTCAGCTCCTCGCGGAGGAGGGTGCGCAGTTCGTCCGGGGTGCGGGTGCCGAGTACCTTCACCCGCGCCCGCAGCCGCTCCACCAGCTCCTGGGTGGGGGCCACGCCCACGTCGGCGGTGAGCAGCACCTCCTCGATCTCCTCCCAGGTGTCCTCGTCGAGGTGGTCCCGGGAGAGCAGCGCCAGCAGGCCCTTGCCCATCGAGTTCTGCGAACGGGCCAGCCGCGAGCGCAGCCGGACCAGCCGTCCGGCGGTCGGCTCCGGCACGTCCAGCTCGCGGACGGCCGGCGCCTCCGGGGCGGCGGCCTCCGGTAGCGGGACCTCCTCGACGGTCCTGGCCGGCGCCTCCCGCGGCGGTGCGGCGTCCTCGCCGACCTGCGGCTCGCCGATCCGGGCCGGGGTGGACGGCGGTGGCAGCTCCTTGCGGCGCCTGCCGTTGACGACGAGACCGGTGGCGGCTCCGATGAGCACCACGGCGATGACTACAGCGATGATTACGTATTCCATGACGCCCCCCAGTATCGGGTACGGCTCTGCGAAGTCGGAGGGACAGCGCCCAACCGGGGGCCTTTGTCACTGAAACGACACTCTGCTGATGATGTGCGCGTTTCGGCGGCCTTCAGCCCGGAGCCGGAACCGGCATCGATCCGGCGGGCATCATGTCCGTCATGCCAACCTCTCCCGCGCGCGGCACCCTGCACCACCGGCTCCTGCTGCTGCGGTCCGTCCGCGCGGCCGGCACACCGGTGGTGGTGTCGCTGGCCGCCGTCCAGCTGCTGACCGCCGTAGCGCCCGCGCTGACGGCGGTGGTGCTGGGGATGCTGGTCGGACGGGTTGACGGGGCGTCGGGGGCGGGCGTCTTCCGGGCCGCGCTGCTGCCGCTGGCGCTGTTCGGCGCGGTACTGCTGCTGGGCTACCTCGCGCAGTCGGCGACCGCACCGCTGGAGTAGTACCTACTGCGCTGGCGGGTGGAGGGTCTCGGCGGCCTGCTGGGCGGGGAGTACCCGACGCGGGGGGCGTCGGGGCTCGTCGCGGAGCCGCTGGCTGATCACCTGGGAGATGCCGTCGCCGCGCATGGAGACCCCGTAGAGCGCGTCGGCGCACTCCATGGTGAGCTTCTGATGGGTGATCACGATCAGCTGGGAGCTGTCCCGCAGCTCCTCCATCAGGCCGATCAGCCTACGCAGATTGGTCTCGTCGAGGGCCGCCTCGACCTCGTCCATCACATAGAACGGGCTGGGCCTGGCCTTGAAGATGGAGACCAGCAGGGCCACCGCGGTGAGTGAGCGCTCGCCGCCGGAGAGCAGCGAGAGCCGCTTGACCTTCTTGCCCGGCGGCCTGGCCTCCACCTCGATGCCGGTGGTCAGCATGTTGTCCGGGTCGGTCAGCACCAGCCGCCCCTCACCGCCAGGGAACAGCCGTGAGAACACGCCTTCGAACTGCGCCGCGGTGTCATGGTAGGCGGCGGTGAACACCTGCTCCACCCGCTCGTCCACCTCCTTGACGACGGTGAGCAGGTCGCGGCGGGTGGTCTTGAGGTCCTCCAACTGCTCGCTGAGGAACTGGTGCCGCTCCTCCAGCGCCGCGAACTCCTCCAGCGCCAACGGGTTGACCTTCCCGAGCTGGGTGTACGCCTTCTCGGCGGCACGCAGCCGCTTCTCCTGCTCGGCCCTGTCGTAGGGACGCGGCCGCGCCGCCTCGGCGGCACCCGCACCGCCGCTCGGATCCGGCTCCACGCCGGCCGGCACCGGCTGGTCGGGACCGTACTCGGCGAGCAGGCCGTCCGCCTCGATGCCGTGCTCCTCCAGCGCCTTGACCTCCAACTGCTCTATCCGCAACCGCTTCTCCGCGCGCAGCACCTCGTCGCGGTGGACCGAGTCGGTGAGCCGGTCCAGTTCGGCCTTGAGCTCGCGGCTGCGGACCCGCTGCTGAGCCAGCTCGGTGTCGTGCACCGAGCGCTCCTGCTCGGCCTGCTCCTTCTCCCTCGCCGCCGTCTCCAGCGACCCCTCGACCGCGGCGAGCAGCTGCCGGGCGCCGTCGCCTACAGCGGTGGCGACCAGCGCCTCGGCCCGCAGCCGCTGCTGCCGCTGCGCGGCGCGGGCCCGGGCCTCGCGTTCGGCGCGGGCACCGCGGTCCAGCGAGTCGGCCCGTCCGGCGAGGCCGCGCACCCGCTCCTCATGGGTGCGGACCGAGAGCCGGGCCTCCATCTCGGCCTGCCGGCACTGCGCCGAGGCCTCGGCGAGACGGTCCCGTTCGCCGGTGTCCGGCTCCTCGTCGGCCGGCACCTCCTCGGCGGTCAGCAGCCGTTCGCTGAGCTCGGCGAGTTCTCCCTCCGCCTGCTCCAGCGCCGCCTCGGCCTTGGCCGCCGCGGCGCTCAGGCGCTCGGCCTCGCCGGCCGCGCCGCGGGCCTGCCCGCCGAGCCGCCCCAACTGCTGGGCCACCGCGGACTTCTCCTTGTCGGCGGCCCGGCGGCGGGCGGCCAGCTCCTCGGCCTCGGCCGCCAGCTCCCGTCGGCCCGCGGTGGCCTGCTCCAGCGCGGCCGCGAGCGCCTCCCGCCGCGCCGAGAGCTCCTCCAGTGCGGCGGCTGCCTCGTCCACGGCGGCCCGGGTCTCCAGCAGGCTCGGCGCGGCGGCGGAGCCGCCGTAGGCGAAACCGCGGCCGAGCAGATCGCCCTCGGCGGTGACCGCGGTCAGCCCGGGGCGGCCCGCGACCAGGGCCTCGGCCTCCGCCAGGCCGGCGACCAGCACATAGCCGCGCAGCAGCGCGCGCACCACGCCCACCAGTTCGACCGGGCCGTCGACGCATCCGGCGAGATCGTCGCCGGTCCCACCGCCGGTTCCCCCGGTCGCGCCGATCCCGTCGCGTCCCCCGGGGTCGGCCGCACCACCGGCGATCAGCAGTCCGGCCCGGCCCGCGTCCTCCTTGCGCAGCAGCCGCAGCGCCTCGACGGCCGTTCCGACGCCGTCCACCGCGACCGCGTCGGCCGCGTGCCCCAGCGCCGCCGCGACCGCAGCCTCCGCGCCCGGGCGCACCGCCAGCAGCGCGGCCGCCGAACCGAGCACCCCGTCCAGACCGCCGCCGCCCCGCTCCCCCGCCGCGAGCAGCGCCCCGCTGCCGTCCTTGCGGCGCAGCCCCAGCGCCAGCGCCTCCCGACGCGCCGTCAGCCCGGCCCGCTCGCGCTCCACCGCGGACAGGTCCTCGCGGGCCCGCGACTGCGCCTCCTCCGCCTCGGCCAACGCCGTCCGAACCTCGACCAACTGCGCCTCGGCCTCGTCGTCGCCCGCCTCCAGGCCGTCGACCTGGGCCTTGAGCAGCTCGTACTCCTCGGCGGCCGCCTCAGCGCGCTCCTGGGCGCCGTCCCGCGCCTCGGCCAGCCTGCCGATCTCCTCGCCCGCCCCGACCGCACGCGAACGCGCGGCGGCCACCTTGCCCTGCAGCCGGGCCAGCCCCTCCCTGCGGTCGGCCAGCGCCCGGGCGGCCGCACGCAGCCGCTGCTCCTCGCCGGCCAGCTCCCGCTCCAGCTCCCCGCGCCGCTCCACCGTCTCGGCCAGCGCGTAGGAGGCCTCCTCCAGCGCCTCCTTGAGCTCGGCCTCCTCCTCGCGGATCCTGGCCGCCTCGCGTTCCATCTCCTCCGGGTCCCGGCCGCGCCGCTCCTCCGTCTGCGGGCTGCGGGCGTGCCGGAGCCTGGCCTCGGCCAGGCCCACCGTGCCGCGGACCCGCTCCGCCAACGCGGACAGCTCGAACCAGGTCTGCTGGCACTGCTCGACCCGCGGTCCCAACTGGGCGACCCGCGCCTCCAGCACCGCCTCCCGCTGCTGAAGCGCCGTCAGCTCCTGCTCGACCCCGGAGCGCCGCAGCCGCAGCGCCATCTCGTCGGCGACCTCCTCCTCGACCGCCCGGCGCAGGGTCACCAGGTCGTCCGCGAGCAGCCGCAGCCTGGCGTCGCGCAGATCGGCCTGGATGGTGGCGGCCCTGCGGGCGATCTGGGCCTGCCGGCCGAGCGGCTTCAGCTGCCGCCGCAGCTCGCCGACCAGGTCCTGCACCCGGGTCAGGTTGGCCTGCATCGCGTCCAGCTTCCGCAGCGCCTTCTCCTTGCGCTTGCGGTGCTTGAGGACCCCGGCGGCCTCCTCGATGAAGGCGCGCCGGCCCATCGGGTCGGCGTGCAGCACCGAGTCCAGCTGGCCCTGGCCGACGATGACGTGCATCTCCCGGCCGATGCCGGAGTCCGACAGCAGCTCCTGGATGTCCAGCAGCCGGCAGGTGCTGCCGTTGATGGCGTACTCGCTGCCGCCGTTGCGGAACAGCGTGCGCGAGATGGTGACCTCGCTGTACTCGATGGGCAGCGCACCGTCGGCGTTGTCGATGGTGAGCGCGACCTCGGCGCGGCCCAGCGGGGTGCGTCCGCTGGTGCCGGCGAAGATGACGTCCTCCATCTTGCCGCCGCGCAGTGACTTGGCGCCCTGCTCGCCCATCACCCAGGACAGCGCGTCGACGACATTGGACTTGCCGGAGCCGTTCGGGCCGACCACGCAGGTGATCCCCGGCTCGAAGCGGAGCGTGGTCGCCGAGGCGAAGGACTTGAACCCGCGCAGCGTGAGGCTCTTGAGATGCACGCCCTGAACCTTCCGCTGGGAGAACCATGCTTGCCGGAGCCTGCCGGACAGGCACTGCCTGTCCGGCACTCTATCCGGGCCGCGTGCCCCGACCAGGGGACGCGCCAGCTGGTTTCACCTGCGCAAGCAGGGGGCATCCCAGAATCACAGGGGAACCGGGAACCGGGAAACGGGCAACGGGGTGACATGACGAAGGGACGCCACGAGGGGCGTCCCTTGCACTATCTGTCAGCGGTGCCGCCGGATCGGACCGGACCAGGGAGTTGCGGACCCTGGGACGGTGGGGTGGATCAGGAGTAGGCGGGCACCGGCTGGGCTGCGTCGATGCTGCGGAGCAGCTGCTCGTGGTCCGCGACGGCAGACAGCGCGTCGTTCTCGGCCTGCATCCGAACAAGCTCGGATTCCAGGTCCTGGACACGCTGCTGGAGACGTCGCATCTCGGAGAGCACGCGGGGGTCGGGGCCACCGACGTAACCGAGAAGCGCCTTTGCCATGATGGATGGTCCTCCACGCTGAGTGACCGACCGATGAAGGTGGGGTCGTGGTTGGTGTACACGCACTCGAGGCCAGCCCTAGCAAGGCGGAACGGGGCCGAACGCCTTGGGCTGTACGTGCGGGTGCGCGGGTTTCCAGCGTCTCACCAAACGCGAAAAGGGTCAACACGATCACAGCGTGCTACGCCGACCACGTCGCCGAAGCAGTGGTTTCGCCACACTGCGGGCTGTGGTGCCGTCGAGTGACCCCCGGTGGCCGGTCGATCACTGCTCGGTGCGGAGTCAACCACGGACCGGCCACAAGCGCAACCACATGACACCGGCACGTGCGCCTTTCGAGCGGCGGACGGACTAGCGGATGGCGAAGCCCGGATAGCCGCCCTCGGGACTGCCCCATATCTCGGTGACCCCGTCGACCCGGCCGGGCGTGTCGCCGTGCCGGAGCAGTTCGAGCAGTCGCCCGCAGTCCTCCCGGCTGCCTTCGGCCACCACCTGGACCCGGCCGTCGCCCAGGTTGGAGGCGTATCCGAGCAGTCCGATCTCCAACGCCCGCGATCTGGTCCACCAGCGGAACCCGACCTGCTGCACCGCACCGCGCACCCATGCGGTCATCCGGACGCCCTCGCTCATATGCGTGATTCTCTCATCGCCGTCTCCACGCACTTCCCACGCAACGCACCCCTATGCTCTACGCTCCCCATCATCACCCGTTCGGGTGAGCAGTACCGCGAGCCCAGTATCCGGTCGGGGGGCCGAGAAAGAGGGACGGCACCTGCCATGCCCCGTCACGCGCAGGGATCTCAGACGCACAGCCCCGAACCGGCTTCGCACCGCCGGGGTGCGCATGCGGCGAAGACACGACGCCGCGCCGCCGGCCCGTCGCGCCGGCGGCGACGCAGCCGGATGCCCCGCACCCTGCTCGCCGTGACCGCCACCGCGATGGCGGTCGGCGCGGGCGGGGTGTTCAGCGGTGTGCTGCCGCTGCCGCCGGGCATGCCGGCGAGCCTGGTGGTGGCCGGGGACCCGGCGAGCGCGAAGCCGCTGGCCACCACCGGCACCGGCCGGACCCCGCAACCGTCCGGCGGCTCCTTCCGGGCACCGGGTGGCGGCAGCGCCAGGGACACCGCCCGTCCCACCCTCTCGGCCGGTCCGGCCAGCGCGTCGGCGAGCGCCTCCGCCAAGCCGTCGGCGAGCGCCACGCCATCGGCCACGGCCTCCGCGAGCGCCTCCGCCTCGGCGCAGCCGTCGTCCAGTACCGGCGCCGTCGCGTCCGCCGGTGCCAGTGCGTCGGTCCCGGTCGCCGCCGCCACCGGCGGTGCGACCTCGGCCATGGCGACGGCCGAGGCCCAGGTGCTGGCCCTGGTCAATGTCCAGCGCGCGGCCAACGGCTGCGGCGCGCTCAGCTATTCGGGCCCGCTGACCGTGCTGGCGCAGGACTTCAGCGCCGACATGGCCACCCGGAAATTCTTCGACCACACCGACCCGGACGGCAAGACGCCCTGGGACCGGGCCAAGAAGCTCGACATCACCAACCTCGGCGGCGAGAACATAGCCATGGGTCAGCAGACCCCTCAGGACGTGATGACCGCCTGGATGAACAGCGCCGGACACCGCGCCAACATCCTCGACTGCTCGTACCACTCGCTGGGCGTCGGGGTGTACTACGCCGCCGGCGGCGGACCGTGGTGGACCCAGGACTTCGGCTTCTGAGCTCCCGCTGAACCCTCGCTGCCCCCGCGGCGGCCTCCGCGCATGACAGGCTGTGTGCAGGGCGACAGCTGACGGAGGCACGGTGCAGATCAGTCACACCAGCGAGGCGAGTCCGGACACGGCCGCGAACGAGGACTTCGTGATCGCCTCGGAGCGGTTCGCGGTGGTGCTGGACGGCGCCACCGACAGCGGGCTGCCCAACGGCTGCGTGCACGGGGTGGCCTGGCTGGCCGGACGGCTGGGGGCGCAGTCGGCCGCCGTGCTGGTGGCGGAGCCGGAACTGGAGCTGCGTGCCGCGCTGCGCCGCGCCATCGTCAACACCCGTGCGCTGCACCCGGACTGCGACCCGACCAATCCCAACGCCCCGTCGGCGACGGTCGCCGTCGCCCGTGAGCGCGACGGCCGGCTGGACTGCCTGGTGCTGGCGGACGCGGCGGTGGTGGTGCAGCACCGCGACGGCGAGGTGACGGTGCTCACCGACGACAGGGTGGACCGTCTGCCCGCGTACGACCGCGAGTCGGTCAGCCGGCTGCGCAACGTCGAGGGCGGCTTCTGGGTGGCCGGCGCCGAGCCCGCCGCCGCGGACCAGGCCCTGACGACGAGTCTGCCGCTGGCCGGGATCCGCCGCTTCCTGCTGGTCAGCGACGGGGTGTCACGACTGGTGGAGCGGTTCGGCTGGGGCTGGCGCGATGTGCTGGACCTGGTGGAGAAGCAGGGACCGGCGGCCGCGGTGCGGGCGGTGCGGGAGGCCGAGCGGGCCATGCCGGAGGGGAGTTTCCGGGGCAAGCGGCACGACGACGCGACCGCGGCGTTCGGAACCCCCGGACCGCCGCCGCGGCCGGGGATCGTCCGGTGGCGACCTGGGACGACGTGGACGCGGCCGTTCGCGGCGTGAAAATGTGGGGCTCGCGCACCCCGGCCCCCTCACGGCAGGTGCCGCGAGACCGGATCAGGAGTCCTGCCCTTGCTGTCCTCAGCCCAGTCCCCTTCCCACGCCCCCGTGCGCGAGAGCTTCGGCGCCCTCGCGGACGGCACACCGGTGCACCGGTGGATCCTCACGGACGGCCGCGGCACCACCGCCACGGTCCTGGAGTACGGCGCCGTACTGCACACCTTGCACCTCCCCGATCCGAACGGGCGCGCGGGGGAAGCGGTGAACGTCGTGCTCGGCCACCCCGACCTCGACGGCTACCTCTCGGAGCGGCCGCCCTTCTTCGGCGCGGCCATCGGCCGCTTCGGCAACCGGATCGCCGACGGCCGCTTCGTCCTGGACGGCCGCACCCACCGGGTGCCGCTGAGCGACGTCCCGCGCCCCAACGCCCTGCACGGCGGCGACCAGGGCTTCGACGCCCGACTGTGGTCGGCGGAGCCGGTCGAGGTACCCGGCGGCAGCGGCGTCGAGCTCACCCTGGTCAGTCCCGACGGCGACCAGGGCTTCCCCGGGACGCTGCGGGCCACCGTGCGCTACAGCCTTGCCGACGGGGCGCTGCGGATCGACTACCGCGCCACCACCGACGCGCCGACCGTGGTCAACCTGACCAACCACAGCTATCTGAACCTGGCCGGCGAGGGGACCGGGACCGTGCTCGACCACGAGCTCACCCTGGTCGCAGCGGCCTACCTGCCGGTGGACCGGGACCTGCGGCCGCTGCCCGGCAGCCCCGCTCCGGTCGCCGGGACGCCGTTCGACTTCGTCACCGCGCGGGCGCTCGGCGAGCGCATCCACGACGAGGACGGGCAGCTCGCCATCGCCGGCGGCTACGACCACTGCTGGGCGCTGGACGGCGGCCGCACGGACGCTCCGCGGGTCGTCGCCGTGCTCCGGCACCCGGGCTCGGGGCGGGTGCTGACGCTCTCCAGCACCGAACCCGGCATCCAGGTCTACAGCGGCAACGCCCTCGACCCCGGCCTGACCGGCCCCTCCGGCCGTCCCTACGGCCCGTACGCGGGCGTGGCCCTGGAGACCCAGCACTTCCCCGACTCCCCCAACCGTCCCGACTACCCGTCAACGGTGCTGCGGCCGGGCGAGGAGTACCGCTCAACGACGGTGTACGACTTCGGTGGGACCGGGGACTGACGGATTGTCGGCTGCGGCATGTGCCGGGCTGGTCGCGCAGTTCCCCGCGCCCCTGTGTAGGCGCACTGCCCCACAGAGGTTCAGTTGCAGCACCGTCAGGGGCGCGGGGAACTACGCGGCCAGCCGGCTACGGTCCGCAGCCGAAGAACGACCTAGACCCGCGCCCGCGGAAGCCGCTGGCACCGCGGGCAGAAGTAGCTGGAGCGGTTCATCCAGGCGGCCCGCCGCATCGGCGCCGCGCACCGGTGGCAGGGTTCGTTCTCGCGGCCGTAGGCGTCGAGGGTGCGGGAGAAGTAGCCGGACTCGCCGTTGACGTTGACGTAGAGGCTGTCGAAGCTGGTGCCGCCCACGGCCAGCGCCGCGCCCATCACGTCGCGGGCCGAGGCCAGCAGCAGGGCCGCCTGAGCGCGCGAGAGGGTGTCGGCGGGGCGTTCGTAGTGCAGCCTGGCGCGCCACAGCGCCTCGTCGGCGTAGATGTTGCCGACGCCGCTGATCAGGGTCTGGTCCAGCAGCGCGCGCTTCACCCCGGAGCCGCGGCGGCGCAGCGCGGCCAGGAAGGCGTTGTCGTCGAAGCGCGGGTCCATCGGGTCGCGGGCGATGTGCGCCAGCGACAGCGGGGCCGACTCCGGGTCGCTGGGGTCGGCGTCCTCGACCGCCAGGCCGCCGAAGGTGCGCTGGTCGACGAAGCGCAGTTCGGTGTCGACGGAGTCGTCGAAGCGGAGGGTGACCCGGAGATGGGTCTCGGCGGGGGCCGCCTCGGGCTGGATCAGCAGCTGACCGCTCATGCCGAGATGGCCGATCAGCGAGGTGCCGGTGCCGGGGATGGGCAGCCAGAGGTACTTGCCGCGGCGCTGGGCCGGGCCCAGCGTGCGGCCGGCCAGCTGGGCGGCGAAGTCCTCGGCGCCCGCGGTGTGGCGGCGCACCGCACGGGGGTGGAGAACCGTGACGGAGCTGACGGTTCGTCCACTGACCCACTGGTCGAGGCCGCGCCGGACGACCTCGACCTCGGGAAGTTCAGGCACCTGCGGAGGGGTCCGCGGGCGTGGTGGCGGTCTGCTCCGGCGCCGCCTCGGGCTCGGCCAGGCCGTGCTTCTCGCGGATCGAGTGCCAGGCGTTCTGCGCGGCCTTCTGCTCCGCTTCCTTCTTGGAGCGGCCGCTGCCGGTGCCGTAGTCCTCGCCGGCCACCCGGGCCGCGGCGATGAAGGTCTTCTCGTGGTCCGGTCCGGACTCGGAGACGACGTACTCGGGGACGCCGATGCCGACGGAGGCGGTGAGCTCCTGCAGGCTGGTCTTCCAGTCGAGCCCGGCGCCGAGGTTGGAGGACTCCTCGATCAGCGGGTCGAACAGCCGGTGCACCAGCTCGTCGGCAGCTTGCAGGCCCTGGTCCAGGTAGACGGCGCCGATGATCGCCTCAAGGGTGTCGGCGAGGATGGAGGACTTGTCGCGTCCCCCGGTGCCCTCTTCGCCGCGCCCGAGGCTGATGAAGGAGCCGAGCTCCAGACCGCGGGCCACTCCGGCGAGGGCGCGCGAGTTGACCACCGCGGCGCGCAGCTTCGCGAGCTGCCCCTCCGGGAGGTCGGGGTGGATCCGGTACAGAGTGTCCGTAACCACCAGGCCCAGCACCGAGTCGCCCAGGAACTCCAGGCGCTCATTGGTGGGCAGGCCACCGTTCTCGTACGCGTACGAGCGGTGCGTGAGAGCACGTACCAGGAGGGCCGGCTCGAGTTCGTACCCGAGCCGCCCCTCCAGGACGGCATACCCGGTGTCGGCGTGTTGCAGCGCAGACGCTGACATCGTGTGTGTCACCAGCCGATCAGACCGAGAGGACCTGACGGCGGTTGTACGTGCCGCAGCTCGGGCACGCGATGTGGCCCAGCTTGGGCTCGTGGCAGCGGTCGCAAGCCACCAGGGCGGGGACCGCAGCCTTCCACTGCGAACGGCGGTGGCGCGTGTTGCTGCGCGACATCTTCCGCTTCGGAACAGCCACGGCTACTTCTCCTGGTTCTCGGCAGCACCCTCACGGGTACCGCTGTCTTCGCTTCCGGCCTCAGATCCGAGAGCCGAGAGTCCCTGCAGAGCCGCCCACCGGGGGTCGACGGCCTCATGGTGGTGGTCCGGGTCGTCCGTGAGCCGCGCCCCGCATTCGGAGCACAGGCCCAGGCAGTCTTCCTGGCACACCGGCTGCAGCGGCAGTGCGAGCACCACCGCGTCACGCAGCACCGGCTCGAGGTCGAACAGGTCGCCCTCGAGTCGGGAAGCTTCTTCGTCCTCGTCGTCGTCCTCGGCGGCCTTGGACGAGCCACCGAAACGGTCCGCGGACTCGGGGTAGTAGTACAGCTCCTGGAAGTCCGCTTCGAGCGACTGCTCGATCGGCTCCAGGCAGCGCACGCACTCGCCCTTGAGTTCCGCCTCGACCGTACCCGTGACGAGTACGCCCTCCACCACCGACTCCAGTCGGAGGTCCAGCTCGACAGCGCTGCCTACGGGGACGCCGATCACCTCGATGCCGAGGCCCTCCGGCGCCGGGAGGGAACGGGAAACCTTGCGCATCGACCCAGGCCGACGTCCCAGCTCGTGTGTGTCAAACACAAGCGGGTCGCGGTGGTCGAGGCGGTTCAGGGTTTCCTGCTCTCTACGGCGCACGTCGTGTGCCACGACTGCGGTGATCGGTACGGCGGGCTCGGACGTACGGGACGTTCGGGGCAGCCGACACTCCCCGGCGCTGAACAGGCCGGAGAGGTCAGACTACCGGAGGTCGGGCCCAGGTCCCAATCCGCCTGCTCGCCGCAGCCCCGCCGCAGCGCGGCACCGGGTCGCCACCGCGTCGCCGCCGCCTCAGTGGTGCTGTCCGCCGCCGAGCTCGCGCAGCTTGCTGACGTCGATGAAGCCGGTGTCGAAGAAGCTGGTCTCGTCCAGTCCGGCCTGCTGCGGCGCGTACTGCGGCTGCGGCGGCACCGGCTGCCCGTAGGCGTCGTACTGCTGCTGCGGCTGCTGCGGGGCGTAGCCGGTGTACGGGTCGTACTCCTGGGACTGCTGCTGCGGGACGTGCGGCTGGTAGCCGTACGGGTCGTACTGCTGCTGCTCCTGCTGCTGGTAGACCCCGGGCTGGGCGTAGGGGTAGCCGTTGGCGTCCACCTCGACCGGCTGCCAGTACTGCGGGTCGGTCTGCTGCTGGTGCTGCGGGTCGTAGTGCTGCTGGTCGTACTGCGGCTGCTGGTGCTGGTCCGGCGGCAGCAGGCCGGCCTGGGCCAGCTCGGCGGCGACCGCGGCCTGGCGCTCGGCGCCCTGCTTGACGCCGGTGGCCTCGTCGGCGGCGGCCAGGTAGGCGCCCAGCTCGTCGATCGGCCGCTTGCCGAGCAGCTTGTCCCGGCCCCGGCCGACCGCGTCCAGGGTCTTGCTGAGCGCGGTCTCCAGGGCGGCGAGCTTGACGTCGACGTACTCGTCCACCTCGGGGCTGGGCGAGCGGAACTGGTCCTGCTCGAACTCCTCGCCGTCCTCGCCCTCGACCGGGGCCCCTCCGGTGCGCAACTTGGTGCGGCCGCGGCCGATGGCGCCGAGGGTCTTGGTCAGCACCACCTCGAAGTTGGCGAGCTTGCTGTCGACGTAGTCGTCGGCCTCGCGGCGCTCCTCCTCCGACTCGGACCTGGCCTCGGCCAGCAACCGGTCCGCCTCCGCCTGGGCCCGCATGGCCACCTCGGTGGCCGAGACCAGCCTGGCCCGCTCGCCCTGGGCCTCCCGGACGATCCGCTCCGCCTCGCGGCGGGCCTCCTCGACCACCTGGTCGCCCTGCTGCACGGTCTGCTGCGCCTGCGCGAGCTCGGTCGGCAGCGCCTCCCGCAGTTCCGCCAGCATGGCGATCAGTTCCGCCTTGTTGACCACGATCGACGCCGACATGGGCATCGACCGCGAGTTCTCGACCGTCGCGGTGATCTCGTCGAGCTTCTGCTGCACGTCCACCTGAGCTCACGTCTTCCAGGGAGGCAATGGACTACTGGAGCTAGGAACTCTACTGCCACCGCCCGTTGGTTACTCCCGTCACTTCCGTTCGGCGATCCTGGCGACCAGCCGGCGGTGCACCAACGCCGGTACCAGGTGCGAGACATCGCCGCCGTACGCGGCGACCTCCTTGACCAGCGAGGAGGACAGGAAGCTGTAGGTCGGGCTGGTCGGCACGAACAGGGTCTCCACCCCGGACAGGCCGATGTTCATCTGGGCCATCTGCAGCTCGTAGTCGAAGTCGCTGACCGCCCGCAGGCCCTTCACGATCGCCGGGATGCCGCGGTCGCGGCAGTAGTCCACCAGCAGGCCGTGGTGGGACTCCACCACCACGTTGCCGTACTCGGCGGAGACCTCCTCGATCATCTGGATCCGCTCCTCGACCGTGAACAGGCCCTGCTTGGACTTGTTGATCAGAACGGCGATGTGGACCACGTCGTAGAGGCGCGAGGCCCGCTCGATGATGTCCAGGTGCCCGTTGGTGATCGGGTCGAAGGAACCCGGACAGACAGCACGGCGGACAGTGGTCTTCTCTTGCACGGCCATACCTCACTCGCTCCCGACGTCGCTGGCGGCGGCGCGACCGTACCAGAGAGTAGCCTCGCCGTAACGGCGCTCCCTGAGCGGTTCGAAGCCCTCCGGCCACGTGAACCCACCGCCCCTGGTGCCGCGCTCCACCGTGGCGAGGGTGCCGTCCGCGAGCCAGCCCCCGGCCCGGAGTGTGATCAGGATCTCGCGGAGTTCGCCGTCGGTCACGGCGTAGGGCGGGTCCATGAAGAGCATGTCGTACGGGCGCGTCGGGGCGCCCGCGGCGATCACCTTCTCGACCTGTCCCGAGCGGACCTCGGCGCCGGGGAGGGAGAGGGTGCGGACATTGGCCAGGATGGCCTTCACCGCGGCCTGGTCGCCCTCGACCAGCAGGGAGGCGGCCGCGCCGCGGGAGAGCGACTCCAGGCCCACGGCGCCGGAGCCGGCGTAGAGGTCCAGTACCCGGGCGCCGGCCAGGGAGCCGCGGAGGGACTCCCAGGTGGAAAACAGGCCCTCGCGGGCGCGGTCGGAGGTCGGGCGGGTGCCCTCGCCGGGCGGGACGGCCAGGCGTCGGCCTCGGGCGGAGCCGGCGATTACGCGGGTCATTGCGGGTCCCTCTGGTGCGGCGGGTCTGTTGTTGACCACGCTAGCCGCCCGGGGCGGGGCGTACTGCTCCGAGTCGGGCTCCACGTCGGCTTCTGGCTTGTCGCGCACGCAGTAGATCAAGCAGAGCCCCGCGCCCTTCGGGGCGAGAGCGCCGTCAGCCCTTTTCGAGGTATTCGGCCCGGTCGTCGTCGACCAGGGCGCGGAGGGCGGCGGCGAGGGCCGGGTGGGCGGTCAGGTCGGGGTCCTCGGTGACCAGGCGGGCTGCCTCCGCGCGGGCCTCGGTGATGACCTCCTCGTCCTCCAGGACCGAGAGGAGGCGGAGCGAGGACTTCACGCCGGACTGGGCGGCGCCCAGGACGTCGCCCTCGCGGCGCTGTTCCAGGTCGATGCGGGAGAGTTCGAAGCCGTCCAGGGTGCCCGCCACCGCGTCCAGCCGCTGCCGCGCCGGGCTGCCGCCGGGCATCTCGCTGACCAGCAGGCAGAGGCCGGTGGCGGAGCCGCGGCCGACCCGGCCGCGGAGCTGGTGCAGTTGGGAGACGCCGAAGCGGTCGGCGTCCATGATGACCATCACGGTGGCGTTGGGGACGTTGACGCCGACCTCGATCACCGTGGTCGCCACCAGCACGTCCACCTCGCCATCGGTGAAGCGCCGCATCACGTCGTCCTTGGCGTCCGGCTGCATCCGCCCGTGCAGCACCTCGACCCGCAGGCCGGACAGCGGGCCGCCGGACAGTTCCTCGGCGACGTCGAGGACGGCGAGCGGGGGGCGGCGGTCGTCCTCGCCGCCGGCGGGCTTCTTCGGTTCGTCCTCGGCGTCGCCGATCCGGGGGCAGACCACATAGGCCTGGTGGCCCTTGCCGGCCTCCTCGCGGATCCGCTCCCAGGCCCGGGTCAGGAAGTTGGGCCGCTCCAGGGCCGGGACCACATGGGAGGCGATCGGCGAGCGCCCGGCCGGGAGCTGGTCCAGGACCGAGGTCTCCAGGTCGCCGAAGACCGTCATGGCCACCGTGCGCGGGATCGGGGTGGCGGTCATCACCAGCAGGTGCGGCGGACGTTCGGCCTTGGCACGGAGGGCGTCGCGCTGCTCCACCCCGAAGCGGTGCTGCTCGTCCACGACGACCAGGCCGAGGTCGCGGAACTGCACCTTGTCCTCGATCAGGGCGTGGGTGCCGATGACGATCCCGGCGTCCCCGGTGACCATGTCGAGCAGGGCCCGGCGTCGGGCCGGTACGCCCATCGAACCGGTGAGCAGCACCACCTTGGTGCCCAGTTCGGATCCGCCCAGCATCCCTCCCTCGGCCAGGTCTCCCATCATCTCCACGATGGAGCGGTGGTGCTGCTGCGCCAGCACCTCGGTGGGCGCCAGCATCACCGCCTGGCCGCCGGTGTCCACCACGGCGAGCATCGCCCGCAGGCCGACCAGGGTCTTTCCGCTGCCGACCTCGCCCTGGAGCAGCCGGTGCATCGGGTGGGCGGTGGCCAGCTCCGCGAAGATCTCGGCGGAGACCGACTGCTGACCCTCCGTCAGAGTGAACGGCAGCCGTGCGTCGAAGGCGTCCAGCAGGCCGTCCTTGACCGGCAGTCGGGGGACGGCCGGCTGGGCGGAGTCGGCGGCGCGGCGGCGGGCCAGCGCGACCTGGAGCACGAAGGCCTCGTCCCACTTGAGCCTGGACTGGGCGGCGACGCGCTCGGCGTGGTTGGCCGGGCGGTGGATCTGCCGCAACGCGTCGGCCAGCGGCAGCAGGCCGCGCTCCAGCCGCAGCGGGTCGGGCAGCGGGTCCTCCAGGGCGGTCCAGTCCATGCCGCCGAGGAGGGTGTCCACCGCCAGCGAGACCTTCCAGGAGGGCAGTCTGGTGCTGGCCGGGTAGACCGGGATCAGCCGTCCGGCGAAGGCCGCCGCCTGCTCCGGGTCCCGTTGGGGGTCCTGTTCGTCCATCAACTGGTAGTCGGGGTTGATCAGCTGGCGCACCCGGTTGAAGACGCCGACCTTGCCGGCGAACAGTCCCTGCCGTCCCGGGCGCAGCTCGTGCACCCGGTGCGCCTGGTTGAAGAAGGCGAGGGTGAGCCGGCCCCGGCCGTCGGTGACCACGACCTGCAGCCGGTTGCCCTTGCGGCCCTTGAACGGGATGACCTCGGCCTTCTCGATCCTGGCCATCACCGTGACGTGCTCGTCGAGTTCCAGGTCGTCCAGGCTGGTGAGCTCGCCGCGTTCGACGTAGCGGCGCGGGTAGTGGTGCAGCAGGTCGCCGGTGGTGTGCAGGTCGAGGCTGTCGGCGAGCGCCTTGGCGCTGTTGCCGCCGACCAGCTTCTTCAGTGGTTCGTCGAGCGTGGACACGGTCGCCGACCTCCCTTCCGTCACCAAGACCTACACCAGCGGACTGACAGACCGGCTCATTCGACGCCGATGAGCAGCGGAGAAGCCGGCTGGCCGCCCCGGTAGACCACCGTGTCGACGACCGGGTGCGCCCGCCGCACATGCGCCACCAGGTGGTCGGCGACGGCGTCGTCCGCGCCCTCGCCGAGGATCAGGGTGACCATCTCGCCGCCGGCCGCGAGCATCCGGTCCAGCACCACGGCCGCGGTCCCGCCCGTCTCGGCGCCTATCACCGCGACGTCGCCGTCGATCAGGCCGAGCACGTCCCCGGCCTGGCAGACCCCGGCCATGGTCCAGGACTCGCCCTCGGCGACCGCGATCTCGGCGTAGCGGGTGGCCCCGGCGGCGGAGGTCATCGCGACCACGTCCTCGTCGAAGCGCCGGGCCGGCTCGTGCACCGCTAGCGCGGCCAGGCCCTGCACCGCGGAGCGGGTGGGGATGACGGCGACCCGCACGCCCTCCTTGCGCAGCTGCTCGGCGGCGGCCCCGGCGGCGGCGCGCAACTCGGTGTCGTTCAGCAGCAGCACCACCTCGCGGGCGTGCGCCCGGCGGACCGCGGCGGCCAGTTCGGTGCTGGACGGCGCCCGGTCCGGGTCGGCGTGCAGCACGGTGGCGCCGGATTCGGCGCAGAGCCCGGCCAGTCCCTCGCCGTGGACCACGGTGACCACGCCCCGCGACTCGGCCGGGGCGTCGGCGTCCGGCCGGGACGCCGCGGTGGCCCGCGCGGCGGCGGTGGCGAAGTGGGTGATCCGGATCCGGTGCGGCCGCCCGGCGCCGACGCCGGCCTCGACGGCGGCGCCGGGGTCGTCCACATGCACATGGACGTTCCACAGGCCGTCGCCGCCGACCACCACAAGTGAGTCGCCCAGCTCACCCAGCGCCTGCTTGAGCGGCGGCAGCGCGGCGTCCTCGGCGTCCAGCAGGTAGACGACCTCGAAGGCCGGGCCGCCCTCGACCGCGAGGTGCTCGCCGTGCGGAGCCGGTTCGGCGGCCCTGGTCCCGGCCAGCGCGAGCGGGCCCATCGGCGTGTGTCCGGTCACGGCGTCGGCCAGCGCGCCGAGCACGGTGACCAGTCCGCGCCCGCCCGCGTCCACCACCCCGGCCCGGGCCAGCACGTCGAGCAGCAGCGGGGTGCGGACCAGGGCGGCGCGGGCGGCCTCGTAGGCGGCCTCGGCCACGGCGGCGGCACCTGTCCGCGGATCGGCGGCCACCACCTCCTCCGCCGCCTCGGCGGCGGCCGCCGCGACGGTGAGCACCGTCCCCTCGACCGGCTGGGCGACGGCCTCGTAGCCGGCGTCGGCGGCGCGGCGCAGCGCCCGGGCCAGCGTCGGGCCGTCGGCGGGGCCCGCGCCGACCTCGGAGGCGATGCCGCGCAGCAGTTGGGCCAGGATCACCCCGGAGTTGCCCCGGGCGCCCAGCAGCGCTCCGTGCGCCATGGCCTTCAACACCTGGGGCAGCGAGGGGGCTTCGGCTCCGCCCCCGAACAGTGCGTCGACCTCCTCGGCGGCGCACTCCAGGGTGAGGTAGAGGTTGGTGCCGGTGTCCCCGTCCGGAACCGGGTACACATTGAGCGCGTCGATCTCCTCGCGGGCCTGTCCGAGCGCGGCCAGGGACAGTCGGCACCAGGTGCGCACGGCGGGGGCGTCGAGGGTGTCCGGCACCGTGGTGTCTCCTTGGTCGCGCGAGGGATATGCAGGCAGGTTAGTCGCAGCCCGTTCCGTGACGTTCCATGACGGATGCGGAGCCTGCCGGGCTCACGTGGTAGTTTCGTTGTACGGAGTGAGCCGATGTATGCTGCTCCGGTTGCCCGGATCCCTCCGGGCCATCCCTGGGTGAGCAGCGCAGTCGTCAAGACTGCGCCTCCGGGGTTGTCAACGTAAGTGCATCTGAAGTCTTTGGAGTGACTCCCGTGGCTGCCAACTGCGACGTCTGCGGCAAGGGGCCGGGCTTCGGCAACAGTATCTCCCACTCGCACCGCCGTACCCGTCGTCGTTGGAACCCCAACATCCAGACGGTGCGCGCTGTGGTTGGGCGGACGCCGAAGCGGCTCAACGTCTGCACCTCGTGCATCAAGGCCGGCAAGGTGTCGCGCTGACGCGGCCACCTAGTTCAGGCTTCCGGAAGGCCGGTCCACCTCACGGTGGGCCGGCCTTCTGCATGCCGCGGCGCCGTCAGCGCAGGCGCCAGCCGTGGTCGACCGGGCCGATGCCCGCGCCCAGGGCGAAGCCGCCCGCGATCGCGCCGGTGACGTACTCCTTGGCGGCGGCGACGGCGGCGGGCACGTCCAGGCCCAGCGCCAGCTCCGAGGCGATCGCGCTGGCCAGGGTGCAGCCGGTGCCGTGGGTGTGCCGGTTGTCGTAGCGGGCCGCGCGGTACCAGTGCTCCTCGCCGTCCGGCCCGCGCAGCAGGTCGGCTGCCTCGCCCTCCAGGTGCCCGCCCTTGATCAGGGCCCAGGACGGGCCGAGGTCCTGCAGCGCCCTGGCCGCGTCCGGCATCTCGCTCTCGCGGGTCACCCCGATGCCTGTGAGCTGCGCCACCTCGTGCAGATTGGGCGTGGCCACGGTCGCCACCGGCAGCAGCCGGTCCCGCAGCACCGAGACCGCCGAGTCGGCCAGCAGGGCGTCGCCGTGCTTGGAGACGCCGACCGGGTCGACCACCACCGGCGCGTCCACGTCCGCGAGCAGTTCGGCGACGGTGCGCACCAGTTCGGCCGAGGCCAGCATGCCGGTCTTCACCGCCTGGACGCCGATGTCGTCGACCACGCTGCGGAACTGGGCCCGCACCGCCTCCGCCGGGAGCTCCCAGTAGCCCTGCACCCCGACCGAGTTCTGCGCGGTGACGGCGGCGATGACGCTCATGCCGTGGACGCCCAGCGCCAGCATGGTCTTGAGGTCGGCCTGGATGCCGGCGCCGCCGCCGGAGTCGGATCCGGCGACGGTGAGCACCCGCGGCGGTGCGGCGCCCGCGCTGTCCCGGGACGCGCTGTGCTGGGAGGGAGGGATCGGTCTCGACATGGGACCAACCTATCCGCAGCGCTCTAGAGCACCGCTTCGGCCTCGGACCAGCGGTCCTCGGGGACGGTCTTCAGCCGGGTCACCGCGTCCACGATGGGCACCAGCCTGATGTCGGTGCCGCGCAGCGCCGTCATATGGCCGTAGGCGCCCTTGTGGACGGCCTCCACGGCGTGCCAGCCGAAGCGGGTGGCCAGCACCCGGTCCAGGGCGGTGGGGGTGCCGCCGCGCTGGACATGGCCCAGGATCACCGGCTTGGACTCCTTGCCGAGCCACTGGGCGATCTCCCCGGCCAGCCGGGTGCCGATGCCGCCGAAGGTCTGGTGGCCGTAGGCGTCGGTCCCGCCGTGCTCGAAGCGCATGGTGCCCGGCCGCGGGGCGGCGCCCTCGGCGACGGCGACGATGGCGAACTTCTTGCCGCGGGAGAAGCGCTCCTCGACCATCCGGCAGACCTCCTCGACGTCGAAGGGCCGCTCCGGGATGAGGATGCCGTGGGCGCCGCCGGCCATCCCGGCGTGCAGGGTGATCCAGCCGGTGTGCCTGCCCATCAGTTCGACCACCATCACCCGTTGGTGTGACTCGGCGGTGGTCTTCAGCCGGTCGATGGCCTCGGTGGCGACATGGACGGCGGTGTCGTGGCCGAAGGTGACGTCCGTGGCGTCGATGTCGTTGTCGATGGTCTTGGGGACGGCCACGACCGGCAGTCCGGCGTCGCTGAACAACTGGGCGGCGGTGAGGGTGCCCTCGCCGCCGATGGTGATCAGCGCATCGATGCCCAGGGTCTCGGCCAGCTCCGCGGCGCGGGCCACCCCGTCCCGCATCCGGTCCCTGGCCACCCGGGCCGAGCCGAGGACGGTACCGCCCCGGGTGAGGATGCCGTGCACGTCGTCCAGGGCGAGCGGGCGGCCGCGGCCCTCGATCAGCCCCAGGAAGCCGTCCTCGATGCCGACCACGGTGTCCTGGTGGTCGGCGACGGCGCGGTGCACCACCGAGCGGATCACCGCGTTGAGGCCCGGACAGTCGCCACCGCTGGTCAGCACACCGATTCGCATGGATCAAGCCTATGCAGAAACAGCTGGTCGACGCCGCTCCGTCCACCTCATGACACGGCCGGAGTCAGGCGCTGAAGTGGTCCCAGCCGCCGACCCGGTCCCAGATGGCGCCGTCGACGGTGACGGTGCCGGTCTTGGACAGCCCGGCCGGCCTGGTGACCTCGCCGACGACGCGCCAGCGCGAGGGCAGGTGGGTGTCCGGCGGGAAGGTGGCGACCAGGGCGTGGTCCTCGCCGCCGGAGAGCACCCAGGTCAGCGGGTCGACGCCGACGGCCTGGCCGATGTCGGCCATCTGCGCGGGGATGTCGAACGCGGCCGCCCGCAGGTCGATGTGGACGCCGCTGGCCTCGGCCACGTGCCCCAGGTCGGCCACCAGGCCGTCGCTGACGTCGATCATCGAGGTGGCGCCGAGCTGCGCCGCCGCGGGGCCCGCGTGGTACGGCGGCTCCGGGCGGCGGTGCGCCTCGACGAAGGCGCGCGGCGAGCGGAAGCCGCGGGACAGCACGGTGAAGCCGGCCGCGGACCAGCCGAGCCAGCCGGTCACCGCCACCACGTCGCCGGGGCGCGCGGCCGCGCGGGTCACCGCGGCGCGGCCCTGGAGGTCGCCCAGGGCGGTGATGGCCACCGTGATGGTGTCGCCGCGCACCACGTCGCCGCCGACCACGGCGGCCCCGGCGACCTGGCACTCGTCCCTGATCCCGTCCATCAGTTCCAGCGCCCAGGTGGCCGGGAGCTCGGCCGGGGCCACCAGTCCCAGCAGCAGCGCGGTGGGGGCCGCGCCCATGGCGGCGACGTCGGCGAGGTTCTGTGCGGCGGACTTGCGGCCCACGTCGTAGGCGGTGGACCAGTCGCGGCGGAAGTGCCGGCCCTCGATCAGCACATCGGTGGTGGCGACGACCCGTCCGTCCGGGGTCGAGACCACGGCCGCGTCGTCGCCAGGGCCGAGTTCCACGGCCCTGGTCCGGGGCAGCCTCGCGGTCAGCTCACGGATCAGCCCGAACTCGCCGAGCTCGCCGACGGTGCCCTGCATGTGAATGTGTGTCCTTCCGGCCCGGTTGCTGAGTACTCCCGCGCGCAGCGTACGCCCTTCACTACGGCCGCACGCCTCCCCCTCGCGGTGGCGGCTGTGACAACATGCCGCCCCGCCGGGGATTCAGCAGGCCGCTCGCGGGGAACCACAGCCCTCGCACGCCCCTCAGCGAGCACAGCCCCACGCGCGCGGTCCCCACGCGCACCATCCACGCAACGAGCCGCCGGGAGGTCCACCGTGGTACACGCCTACATCCTCGTGCAGACCGAAGTGGGAAAAGCGTCCGCAGTAGCCGGAGTGATCGCCGACATCCCTGGTGTGGTGCAGGCCGAGGACGTCACCGGGCCCTATGACGTCATCGTCCGCGCCGAGGCCGGGACCATGGACGACCTGGGCCGCATGGTCGTCGCCCAGATCCAGCAGGTCGAGGGCATCACCCGAACCCTGACCTGCCCGGTGGTCAATCTGTAGCCGCGTCTAGCATCACGGTGTGACCTCTCGCCCCGTACGCCGAGCCCTGTCGGCGCTGCTGCCGGCGGCGGCCCTGCTGCTGGCGGGCTGCTCCTCCGGCGGCGGTGCCGTGCACGTGGCCGCGCCCACTCCCGGCGGCAGCGCGGCGGCACGGTGCGGGGCACTGGTGGCGGCGCTGCCGAAGACGCTGATGGGGCAGAGCGCACGGTCCGTCGCTCCGGCGCCGGGGAGCACTGCCGCGTGGGGGGATCCAGCCGTGACGCTGCGGTGCGGGGTGAACGCCCCCGGCGCTCTAGACCCCGCTTCCAGCGAGTACGACCCGAAGCTGGACAACCACGACGCCCAGGACGTCAACGGGGTGTGCTGGCTGACAGGCACGGCCAAGGGCGGCGGATACGTGTTCACCACGATCGTCCAGCAGACCTATGTCGAGGTGACCGTCCCCGGCTCCTACGCCGGGCAGCAGTCGCCGCTGGGGGGACTCGCGTCGGCGGTGCTGAGGACCGACCCGGCGGATCCGGCGCGGGCGCAGTTCAACTGCATCTGAGCTCGGCGATCGGCTGCGGGCCGTAGTGGGCTCGTCGCGCAGTTCCCCGCGCCCCTCCGGTGCTGCAACCGGCCCGCTGTGGGCACGCTGCACCATCAGGGGCGCGGGGAACTGCGCGACAGGGCATGCAGGCGCCGCGGCTACCGCAGGCCCGTGCTGCGGCGTAGCGCCGCCTTGATCAGACGGTCGATCAGTTCCGGGTAGGCGACCCCGGTCGCCTCCCACATCCGGGGGAAGGCCGAGATCGGGGTGAACCCCGGCATGGTGTTGATCTCGTTGACCACGAAACCGCCGTCCGGCAGCAGGAAGACGTCGACCCGGGCCAGGCCCTCGCAGGACAGCGCCTCGAACACCTCGACGGCCAGCGTGCGCAGCCGCGCGGTCTCGTCGTCGGTCAGCGCCGCGGGGATCTGCACATCGCTGGAGTCGATGTACTTGGCCTCGAAGTCGTAGAAGTCGTAGCCCTCGCCGACCATCACCTCGGCCGGCAGGCTGGCTCGCGGGCCGTCCTCGAACTCCAGCACGCCGCACTCGAGTTCGCGGCCGACCAGTCCGGCCTCGACGATGAGCTTGGGGTCGTGCCGGCGGGCCTCCGCCATCGCGGCGTCCAGCTGGGCCGGATCGGAGACCTTGGTGATGCCCATGCTGGAGCCGGCCCGGGCCGGCTTCACGAACACCGGGAAGCCCAACTCGGCGATCCTGGCCCGGACCGCGGGCCGGTTGGCCTCGTCGGCCCACTCCCGCGGACGGACCACGGTGTACGGGCCGACCGGCAGCCCGAAGGCCTGCAGCACCCGCTTGGTGTACTCCTTGTCCATGCCCACCGCGCTGGCCAGCACGCCGGAGCCGACATAGGGCACCCCGGAGAGCTCCAGCAGGCCCTGGACGGTGCCGTCCTCGCCCCACGGGCCGTGCAGCAGCGGCAGGACCACGTCGACCTCGCCGAGCGCCTTGGGGACGGCCCCCGGCTCGGTGTAGACCAGCTCGCCCCGGGACACCGGGTTGACCGGCAGGGTGACCTGCCCCTCGGCGGACTCGGCGACCTGGTCGACGCTGGGGAGGTTCCCGTCGGTGATGGCCATCCTGGCCGGCTCGTCGGCGGTCAGCGCCCAGCGGCCGTCGCTGGTGATGCCGATCGGCAGCACTTCGTACGCCGAGCGGTCGATGGCGCGCAGCACACTGCCGGCCGTGATCGTGGACACGGCGTGCTCGGAGCTGCGACCACCGAAGACGATCGCGACACGCGGCTTGCGGGCGGAGGCTGCGGCGGCATCGGGCTCGGCAGCCGGGACTGGGGTGGAGGACTCAGTGCTCATATCCCCATGGAGACTACCGTTCGGTCGTTACGGTTGCGCTCCGGCCTCCGCCGACCGGACGCAGTCGCTCCGGGAGCCGCCCGCTCCCAGGGTCTAGTGGCGTTCCGGCTTGGCCGAACGGGACATCAGTTCCTTGACGGCGACCAGCGGGGGCTTGCCGCCGTGCACGATGTCCACCACGGTCTCGGTGATCGGCATGTCCACCCCGTGCCGCCGGGCCAGGTCCAGCACGGACTCGCAGGACTTGACGCCCTCGGCGGTCTGCTTGGTGGCCGCGATGGTCTCCTGGAGGGTCATCCCCCGACCGAGGTTGGTGCCGAACGTGTGGTTCCGCGACAGCGGCGAGGAGCAGGTGGCGACCAGGTCGCCCATCCCCGCCAACCCCGCGAAGGTGTACGGGTCCGCGCCCATCGCGATGCCCAGCCGGGTGGTCTCGGCCAGGCCGCGGGTGATCAGCGAGGCCTTGGTGTTGTCGCCGAGGCCCATGCCGTCGGCGATGCCCACGGCCAGCCCGATCACGTTCTTCACCGCGCCGCCGAGCTCGCAGCCGACCACGTCGGTGACGGTGTAGGGGCGGTAGTAACCGGTGTGGCAGGCCGCCTGGAGCCGCTTGGCGACCTCCTCGTCCTGACAGGCCACCACGCTTGCCGCGGGCTGCCTGCGGACGATCTCGCCGGCCAGGTTGGGGCCCGACACCACGGCGATCCGCTCCGGACCCGCCTCGGCGACCTCGGCGATGACCTCGCTCATCAGCTTGGCGGTGCCGAGTTCGACCCCCTTCATCAGGCTGACCAGCACCGTCTCCGGCTCGATCACCCCGCGCCAGGCCCGCAGATTGGCGCGCAGCGTCTGCGAGGGCACGGTCAGCACCGCGAACTCGGCGCCGGCGGCGGCCTCGGCGGGATCGGTGGTCGCGCTGACGCCCGGCGGGAGTTCCAGCTCGGGGAAGTAGTCCGGGTTGGAGCGGCCGGTGTTGATGGCGTCCACCAGCTCGGGGCGGCGGCCCCAGAGCGAGACCTCGCAGCCCGCGTCGGCGAGGATCATGGCAAAGGCGGTTCCCCAGGACCCGGCTCCGAACACGGCACAACGGGTCGTCACCGACCGGCCTCCCTCTCCTTGCGCTGCTCCGTCGCGGCGCGTTGCACGTCGTAGCGTACGGGGGGCGCCTTCTCGTCGCGCAACTCCTCCAGCAGCGCGGTGATGGCGTCCATGATCGCGTCGGTGGCCGCGCGGAGCACCGGACCGGTGATGGGCTTGCCCTGATAGGCGCTCAGGTCCACCGCGGGGCCCGCGGCGACCTTGACCGTGTGCCTCGGGAACGGCTGGAACCTGCGGTCGCCCTTACCGCCCTTGGCATAGCGCGGGATGATCTCGTGCGCGCCCCACTGCGCCACCGGGATGACCGGAGCACCGGTCATCAGCGCGACCCTGGCCGCACCGGTCTTGGCCGTCATCGGCCACAGGCCCGGGTCGCGGGTCAGCGTGCCCTCGGGGTAGAACGCGACGCACTCGCCCTTGTCGACCGCGTCGACGGCGGCGCGGAAGGCGTGCGCGGCATCGGCGGAGCCCCGGTACACCGGGATCTGCCCCGCGCCGTGCAGGATCCGGCCGATCACCGGCACCTTGAACACCCCGGCCTTGCCCAGGAAGCGCGCCGGGCGCCCGGAGTCGTACTGGAAGTGGCCGTAGACCAGCGGGTCCAGGTAGGAGTTGTGGTTGATCACGGTGAGGAATCCCCCGGTCTCCGGAAAATTCTCCATCCCGCTCCACTCACGCTTGGTCAGCAGGAACAGCGGCGGCTTTCCGATGGCTGCCGCGAGGCGGTACCAGAATCCGTATCTGCGACGGGCCGCCTTCGTACTCCTGCCGGGCACGCGCACTCCTCCTTGCACAGTTTCCGCTGATCCTGACCGCACAAGTGTCTCCCGCGGCCGGACAGACTGTCGAGGCACCCCCCGTGCCGGCCGCCGCGACCGGGCACAATGGCGCTCGTGAGCCTCCCCCGCTGGACCCTGGTTCTGCCGCTGAAACCGCTGGCGCGCGCCAAGAGCAGGCTGGCCGACGCCACCGGGGCGCTGCGTCCCGAGCTCGCCATGGCCTTCGCCCAGGACACCGTGGCGGCCGCGCTGTCCTGTCCGTCGGTGGCAAGGGTGCTGGTGGTCTCCGACGACGGCGTCGCCGGGGCGGCGCTGGCCGTGCTGGGCGCGGAGTTGCTGCCGGACCTGCCCGGCGCCGGGCTCAACGCCGCTCTGGCCCACGGCGCGGAGGCGGCGCGGGAACGGTTCGGGGCCGGCCGGGTCGCCGCCCTGTCGGCCGACCTGCCGGCGCTGCGTCCGGCGGAACTCGACCGGGTGCTGCGGGCCGCGGCCGGGCAGCGGCGGTCCTTTCTGGCCGACGCCCAGGGCATCGGCACCACGCTGCTGGCGGCGGCCGCCGGGGTGCCGCTGGCGCCGGGCTTCGAGGGCGGCTCCCGGCTGCGCCACTCCCGTTCCGGCGCCCATGAGCTGACGCTCCCTGACGTTCCCTCGGTGCGCCGGGACGTGGACACCCTTGACGACCTGCGCGAGGCGCTGGCGCTGGGCACCGGGCCGCGGACCACCGCGCTGGCCGCGCTGGTCAGCCTCTAGGCTGAGGCCATGCAGGCAACGGCGTTCACGTACTCCCCGGAGACCCGCAGCGGTTCGGTGCTGCTCGACGACGGCACCCCGCTGGCGTTCGACGCAGCGGCGTTCGACGCGGGCGGGCTGCTGCTGCTCCGGCCCGGACAGCGGGTCAGGATCGAGACCGAGGGCGAGGGCGAGGCCCGCCGCGTGGTGTTCCTGACTCTGCAGACCTTCTGAGCGGACCTGCTGAGCAGACCTTCCGACGACGGGCGGGCCGGACCCCGGGGATGGTCCCGGTGCCCGGCCCGTCTGCCAGCGCCTACAGGTACTGCTGGTACTGCGGGGTACTGCTCGGCCTGCGGTCAGGCCTTCTTGACGGCCCGCTTGGCGGGGGCCTTCTTGGCGACTGCCTTCTTCGCCGTGGTGGCCTTGACCGCCGTCTTCTTCGCCGCGACCGCCTTCTTGGCCGTGGTCGCCTTCCTGGCGGCCGGACGGGTCGCCGAGGCGGTGACCGTCTTCTTGGCCGGGGCCTTGGACGCCGCCGTGGTCTTCTTGACCGCGGTCTTCTTGGCGGTGGTCTTCTTCGCCGGCGTGGCCGCCTTCACGGCCGTGGCCTTCTTGGCAGCGGCGGCGGTGGTCTTCTTGACCGCGGCTGCCTTCTTCACCGTGGCGGTGGCCTTCTTCGCGGTGGTCTTCTTCGCCGCCGCCTTCTTCGCCGCCGGGGAGCCGGCCGGGGCCGACATCCCGCTCTTGCCCGGGGTCAGCGAGCCCTTGGGGGCCTTCTTGACCGACGGACCGGTCTTCGGGAGCTTCTTCGAGCCGCTGACCAGGTCCTTGAAGCCCTGCCCCGGACGGAAGCGGGGCACCGCGGTCTTCTTGACCTTGACCCGCTCGCCGGTCTGCGGGTTGCGGGCGAACCGCGCGGAGCGGTCGACCTTCTCGAAAGTACCGAACCCGGTGACGGACACGCGGTCTCCCGCGGTCACCGCACGGACGATGGTGTCGAGCACAGCGTCCACTGCTTCTGCGGCGGCCCGACGGCCACCCAGCTGCTCGGCCACCGCTTCAACAAGCTGCGCCTTGTTCACGTCTTCCCCTTCGGAAACCAGTGCCCGGATGATTCTGTTTCGATCCGGGCTTTTCGCACGTTAGGCATGTATATGCGGCAATTCAAATACCAAACCTGCGAATCACCCTTGTGTCGCAATGGATTCGGCTTTCAGGACCCGGGCGGAAGCGGGAGCTCCCCGCTGTCCAGCGCGTCCGTGAAACGGGCCAACCTCCGTGCCGCTTCCGGGAGATCGCGCTTCGCCACCTCGGTTACCAGGAGCAACGAACGGGTCAGCGCGGCCCGGGTGGGCTCCGACACGTCCAGGGCACGCACCTGGGCGTGTGCCACCTTCAGCCGCGTGGCCACAAGCCTGTAGAGCTCGACCTGGACAGCCTCCGCCGCGTCTCCCGGGTCGGGGTCGCGAGGGGGTTGGCCGGCCGGACTCATGTGCTGATTGTGCCATCTGCGGGGAGTTGCACCTTCCGGAGCCTCAGTTCGACCTTACACAGAGTCACCGGCGTCACGTCAACGGCCCCCCGGTTCGGTCGTTTGGACCGTTCCGGGGGGCCGTGGTGACGAACGCTCAAACTTCAGCCGTACGGCCGCAGCGAGGACCTCCGCGAGGACCTCAGCCGACGGGCTGGGTACGCGGCTTGAAGGCGGGGCGGGCGGACTCGAAGGCGGCGATCTCGGACTCCTGCTGGAGCGTGATGCTGATGTCGTCCAGGCCGTTGAGCAGCCGCCAGCGGACGTTCTCGTCCAACTCGAAGGAGGCGCTGACGCCTTCGGCGCGGACCTCGCGGGCCTCCAGGTCCACCGTGATCTCGGCGGTCGGGTCGGCCTCGACCAGGGCCCAGATCTGTTCGACCGTCTCCTGCGGGAGGATGACCGTCAGCAGACCGTTCTTCAGCGAGTTGCCGCGGAAGATGTCGGCGAAGCGGGACGAGATGACGGCCCGGAAGCCGTAGTTCTCCAGCGCCCAGACCGCGTGCTCGCGGGAGGAGCCGGTGCCGAACTCGGGTCCGGCGACCAGGACGCTGGCGCCCGCGTACTGCGGCTGGTTGAGGACGAAGCCCTCGTCCTTGCGCCAGGCTTCGAATAGGCCGTCCTCAAAACCGGTGCGGGTGACCTTCTTCAGCCAGTGCGCCGGGATGATCTGGTCGGTGTCGACGTTGCTGCGGCGCAGCGGGACGGCCCGGCCGGTGTGGGTGGTGAACTTCTCCATGGTGCTCAGGCCTCCACGAGCTGCTGGGCGTCGGTCAGGTCGGACGGCGAGGCCAGGTGGCCCAGCACGGCGGTGGCGGCGGCCACCTGCGGGGAGACCAGGTGGGTGCGGCCGCCCTTGCCCTGGCGTCCCTCGAAGTTGCGGTTGGAGGTGGAGGCGCAGCGCTCGCCCGGGGCCAGCTGGTCCGGGTTCATGCCCAGGCACATCGAGCAGCCCGCGTGCCGCCACTCGGCGCCGGCGGCGGTGAACACCTTGTCCAGGCCCTCGTCGATGGCCTGCAGGGCGACCCGGACCGAGCCGGGTACGACCAGCATCCGCACCCCGTCGGCGACCTTGCGGCCCTCGACGATCGCCGCCGCCGCCCGCAGGTCCTCGATCCGGCCGTTGGTGCAGGAGCCGACGAACACCGCGTCGACCTTGACCTCGCGCAGCGGGGTGCCGGCGGTGAGGCCCATGTAGCGCAGGGCGTTCTCGGCCGCGGTCCGCTCCTGCGGGTCCTCGAAGGAGGCCGGGTCCGGCACGCTGGCGCCCAGCGGGGCGCCCTGGCCGGGGTTGGTGCCCCAGGTGACGAAGGGGGTGAGCTCGGCGGCGTCGATGAAGACCTCGGCGTCGAACACCGCGTCCTCGTCGGTCGCCAGCGTGTTCCAGTAGGCCACCGCGTCGTCCCAGTCCCCGCCCTTGGGGGCGTGGTCGCGGCCCTCCAGGTAGGCGTAGGTGGTCTCGTCCGGGGCGATCATGCCGGCCCGGGCGCCGGCCTCGATCGACATGTTGCAGACGGTCATCCGGGCCTCCATGGAGAGGCTGCGGATGGCGGACCCGCGGTACTCCAGGACGTAGCCCTGGCCGCCGCCGGTACCGATCTTGGCGATCACCGCCAGGATCAGGTCCTTGGCCGTCACGCCCTCGCCCAGCTCGCCCTCGACCGTGATCGCCATGGTCTTGAAGGGGGCCAGCGGCAGGGTCTGGGTGGCCAGCACGTGCTCGACCTGACTGGTGCCGATACCGAACGCCAGTGCGCCGAAAGCGCCGTGGGTGGAGGTGTGCGAGTCGCCGCAGACCACCGTGGTGCCGGGCTGGGTCAGGCCCAACTGCGGCCCCACCACATGGACCACGCCCTGCTCCACGTCGCCCAGCGAGTGCAGCCGGACGCCGAACTCCGCGCAGTTGGCGCGCAGCGTCTCCAGCTGGACCCGGGACACCGGGTCGGCGATGGGCTTGTCGATGTCCAGGGTGGGGGTGTTGTGGTCCTCGGTGGCGATGGTGAGGTCGGTCCTGCGGACCTTGCGGCCGGCCAGCCGCAGCCCGTCGAACGCCTGCGGGCTGGTCACCTCGTGCAGCAGGTGCAGGTCGATGAAGAGGAGGTCGGGCTCGCCCTCGGCGCGCCTGACGACATGGTCGTCCCAGACCTTCTCCGCGAGTGTGCGTCCCATCACTGTCCCTCCGACCGGCTGCATCGTCGGTCTACGTGTTGTCATTGCGTGCCCCTGACGGGGTCCTCGGGGCTGCTGTTCCCAAGAGTGGCGCAGATCCCAGAGAATTGAACTTGCGTCTCGCGATCTGAGACTGCAATATCAGCGCATGGACAACTCTAGTGGCGTCGGCGTTCTCGACAAGGCTGCTCTGGTGCTGAGCGCGCTGGAGTCAGGCCCCGCAACCCTGGCCGGACTGGTGGCAGCGACCGGACTGGCGCGGCCGACCGCGCACCGGCTGGCCGTCGCGTTGGAACACCACCGGCTTGTGACCCGTGACATGCAGGGCCGTTTCATTCTCGGCCCCCGACTCTCAGAACTCTCGGCGGCGGCCGGCGAGGACCGCCTGCTGGCGACGGCCGGGCCGGTGCTGACGCACCTGCGCGACGTCACCGGCGAGAGCGCCCAGCTCTACCGCCGCCAGGGCGATCTGCGCATCTGCGTGGCCGCCGCCGAGCGGCTCTCCGGGCTGCGCGACACCGTGCCGGTCGGCTCCACCCTGCCGATGAAGGCCGGTTCCGCCGCCCAGGTGCTGCTGGCCTGGGAGGAGCCGGAGCGGCTGCACCGCGGCCTGCAGGGCGCGCGGTTCACCGCGACTGCGCTGTCCGGGGTGCGACGGCGCGGCTGGGCCCAGTCGATCGGCGAGCGCGAGCCCGGGGTGGCCTCGGTGTCCGCGCCGGTGCGCGGCCCCTCCAACCGGGTGGTCGCGGCGGTGTCCGTGTCCGGACCGATCGAGCGGCTGTCACGGCACCCGGGGCGGCTGCACGCGCAGGCCATCATCGAGGCGGCGGGGCGGCTCACCGAGGCGCTGCGGCGGGCCTGAGGCGGCTTGCGGGCTGCGGCGGCCTTCTGGCCCTCCTCAGCTGCGGGTCCGTGCTCGGTCGGTCGCGCAGTTCCCCACGCCCCTGGGGGTCTGCAACCGGCCCGGTTGCACCTGCCAGGGCGCGGGGAACTGCACGGCCAGCCACGCATACGCCGCAGCTGAAAACGGACAGAAACCCCCGTTCAGGACGGCGCGCCGCCGTAGAACACCACGAACGCCCCGTACAGGCCCGAGACCAGGGCCGCGGCGCCCAGCACCACCAGCACGGTGGCCCGCGACCGCAGCCGGGAGACCGACACCGCCAGCGGGAACAGCAGCGGGATCGCCGGCATCAGGAAGCGGGCCAGCGGCGGGTAGGGCGAGGCGTTGCCCAGGTCGATGACCAGCAGCGCGGCGCTGAAGACCAGCAGGACCAGCGGCTGGCGGTGCAGCAGTGCGATCGCGAACAGCAGCAGGTAGCCGAAGACACTGAGCGCCATCACCGCGTAGGCCAGCGGGATGCCCTCGGCCGCCCGGTGGCTGAGGAACACCTGGTCGAACCACTTCAGGGTGCTCAGACCGCCGTCGAAGCTGGAGCCCCAGGCCTGCTGCAGCCGGAAGTACGCGCCCCAGGAGTGCTCCGCCCGGCCCACGTAGAGGATGTAGCCGGCCCAGCCGAGCGGCGACAGCAGCGCCGCCGCCAGCGGCCGCCACCAGTGCGCCGAGCCGCTTCCGCGCAGACAGCGGTAGAGCTCCACAGCCGCGGCCGCGCACACCGCCGCGGTCAGCGCCATGGCGCTCGGCCGGCTCAGCCCGGCGAGCAGGCACAGCACTCCCGCGAGCAGCCAGCGACG
Source organism: Streptacidiphilus carbonis (assembly GCF_000787775.1). GTDB lineage: Bacteria > Actinomycetota > Actinomycetes > Streptomycetales > Streptomycetaceae > Streptacidiphilus > Streptacidiphilus carbonis. The sequence continues at coordinate 81,372 of NZ_BBPM01000002.1, forward strand.
GGTCAGCACCGCGTACAGGGTCCACACCGCGATGCAGCTGAACAGTGCCTCCGAGTAGGCGGTGTTCTCCAGGACTGCCAGCGGCAGCACGCCCCAGAGCACCGCGACGACCACACCCGTGCGCTCGCCGTGGCAGATCCTGGCGACGGCGTATCCGCCCCAGGCCGCGCCGATGCCGCTCACCGAGGAGACCAGCACCAGCGCGGTACCGGCGCTCACCGGGAGCACCGTCCTGACCGCCTCGCCCAGCCAGGGGAAGAGCGGGAAGAAGGCGCGCGGGCTGTAGGGGATGCCGTGCCGGCCGACCAGCCCGTCCGCCGAGGTGTACCCGTGCTCGATGACGCGGACGTACCAGCCGGCGTCCCACAGGCCGCCGACGCGCTTCAGCACCGGCCGCCGCCGGTCCGCCCCGACCGCCAGCAGCATCAGCACACCCAGTGCGCGGACCGCGCAGTATCCCAGCAGGGCCGGTGCGGCGGCGCGGAGCGCGGAGACCGGCCGGGCCGCGGTCCGCTTCAGGGGCGACTGCCGGGGGATCCGGGGTCGGCGTGCCACCGGGGCAGTCGCTGTCATACAAGAACGTTAAGCGATCGCTGTTCGAACCCCGGAGGATCCCTGGGATGTTGCTCGAATTCTTGTCCGCGTCTTGACCCGCAGCCGTGCTGCTCAGTCCTTGGGGCGGTGCCGACCGGACAGGGTGAGTGCCCGCTGGTAGGCCCAGTAGAGCAGCACCGCGGCGAACACCAGGCACCAGATGACGGCCAGCGGGGCGCTGGGCCCGTGGCCGAGGCCGAACGCCAGGGCGAGAGCGGGGACCAGGGTGACCGGCCCCGCGGCGTACCAGGCCAGGAAGATGAACGGGCCCATGCTGCCCATCCCGGTCGGCGAGTACATCAGCTCCTGCCGGGACGGGCCGCGGCAGGCGTTCACCATCGCCGCCGCGGTCAGCGGCAGGGCGGCGACCGGGGCCAGCCACACCGCGTCGCCCGCTCCGGCCAGGGAGGCCACCACGGCGCCGACCGCCGCCAGCCCCACGCCGGCGAGCGCCGGGACCACCGCGTGACGCAGCATCAGCTCGCCGTAGGGGTACGGCGACCAGCCGGCCCGGCGCGGATCGTCGGCCTCCACCCGGGCCGGTTCCGCGAGTTGGGCCACCGCCAGGTAGCCGAAGGCCACCGAGCAGGCCATGGTCAGCAGCCGGTCGACACCGCTGGCCGCCAGCGCGGCGGGCGCCAGCAGCAGCGCCGGCGCCGAGAACAGCACCGCGCGGCCGAGCCGGGACGGGGCGCGCAGCAGGGCGGTGAGGTCGCGCCAGGGGACGGCCAGCCAGGGCCGGGTGGGCGGCGGGATCCGCAGCCGGACCCGGCGGGCCCGCTGGTCGGACTGGGCCAGCACCATGCGGGCCGAACGCAGTTCGGCGGTCCGCAGCGCCGCGGCGACCCCGGCCGCCGTACGCGCCCGGTGCCGCAGACTGCTCAACGGGATCCCCGGGGCCGCCCGGTACGCGAGCACCAGCGCCACCGCCGTCAGCAGCACCAGCGGGACCAGCGCCGCCCAGCCGCCGGGCACCGCCGCCGTGGTGGGGGTGAGCCCGGCGAGGGCCGGCCAGCCCCAGGGGCCGGACCACATCTCGATCCGCTCCAGCAGCGTGGAACCGTGCCCGTTCCAGGCCATGGCGCTCTGCACACCGAGCAGCAGCACCAGCACCGCGACCACCGGGGTCGCCCTGCGGACGAAGCGGGCCGCCCCCTGGTAGCGCTCCACCGCGACGGCGCAGCAGGTCGCCAGCAGCGGCACGCACAGCCCGCCGAACAGCGCCCAGCCGAAGGCCGGCAGGAAGCCGGTGCGGTCCATCAGCCCCAGCGCCACCCCTGAGGCCGCCGCCGCCAGCAGCCCGGGCACCAGCGCGACGGCGCAGGAGGTCCAGAACCACGGCCGCAGCACCGGTCCCGGTCGCAGCGGCTGGGCCAGCAGCCAGTCGACGGTGGCCCGCGGCGCGACCACCGGGCCGCGCCACAGCGCGTCCCTGGCCACCACCAGTATCAGACCGAGGCTCAACGCGCAGACCGCGGCGGGCAGCGCGGCCAGCAGCTGGGCGCCGTGGGCGGTGTAGTCGGTGCCCATCGAGGCGTTGGCGAAGGCCCCGATCGAGAACATCCCGCCCCAGGCGACGACGATCATCAGGCCGACGTAGACGGTGTAGCCGATCTGGCCGGCCCGTGAACGGCGGTGCGGCGCGCGCAGGGCGCGCAGCAGGTCCAGGGTGTCGTCGGTCCAGTCCACCCATTCGGACGCGACGGACTCTGCCGCAGTGGACTCGGACGGGATGGGCTCCGACGGGGTGGACCCGGACGGGGCGCCGTCGTCGGCGAGGCTCACCGCGCTCCCCCGGCCGCCGTGCCGGGGAATGCCGTCGGCAGTACGGCCTCCGGGGTGCCCTGGGCCAGCAGCACGCCGTCCTCCAGCAGCAGCACCCGGTCGGCGACGTGCATCGCCAGGTCGGGGTGGTGGGTGGCGAGCAGCACGGCGACCCCGTCTGCGAGTTCGGCCTTGAGCAGGTCGGCCAGCCGCTGCCGGGCGCCGGGGTCGAGCCGCTGCTCGGGCTCGTCCAGGATCAGCAGGTCGCGCGGGCGGACCAGGGCGGAGGCCAGCAGCAGCGACTGGAGCTGGCCGGAGGAGAGCGATCCGGGCAGCGCCTCGGCGTGCTCGGCCAGGCCGCGGTCGGCGAGGGCGCGGTCGACCCAGTGCAGCGGCTCCTCCACCCCGTGCGCCACGGCCACCAGCGCCAGGTGCTCACGCACCGTCAGATCCGGGTAGCAGGCCGAGACATCGCCGACCACGGCGAGCCTGGCCCGGACCCGGGGGTCGTTCTCGTCCATCGGGACGCCGTCGAGCCTCACGGTGCCGCTGGTGGGGGTGTCCCGTCCGGCGGCCAGCCGCAGCATGGTCGACTTGCCCGATCCGTTGTGGCCGACCAGGGCGACGCACTCGCCGGCGGCCAGGTCGAGGTTGACCGGCTGCAGGGCGACCCGGCCGCCGTAACGGCGGCTCACCTGGTGCAGCGCCAGCAGTGGCGGTCGTACTGCTTTTCTGCTGCCCTGCTTCTTCGCCTGAGCCATGCGCGCTGCCGGCCTCTCAAAATGCGCTCGCAACATACAAAAAGGCCCTTGCGGGCCTTCGGTTTGCGTTGCTGGGGTACCAGGACTCGAACCTAGACTAAGTGAACCAGAATCACTCGTGCTGCCAATTACACCATACCCCAAAGGGGTTTCAACCCCTGTGAACAGCCCTCCGGCAGGAGCCGGAGGGCTGTCGTCACGTACCCCCGACCGGATTCGAACCGGCGCTACTGCCGTGAGAGGGCAGCGTGCTAGGCCGCTACACAACGGGGGCAAGCTTTGGTGATCCTGCTTCGTCGCCTCGGGGACCGGAGCCTTCCGGCTGCGTCGACCCGATGGTGAGGGTGGAGGATCTGGTACCCCCGACCGGATTCGAACCGGCGCTACTGCCGTGAGAGGGCAGCGTGCTAGGCCGCTACACAACGGGGGCTTGATCTGGTACTGCTCGATGTACTGCCGTGGTGCGTACCCCCGACCGGATTCGAACCGGCGCTACTGCCGTGAGAGGGCAGCGTGCTAGGCCGCTACACAACGGGGGCTCACGAGAGTGGATCTCGTAAGGGAACTGCGCTGGGGTACCAGGACTCGAACCTAGACTAAATGAACCAGAATCACTCGTGCTGCCAATTACACCATACCCCATTGGCTGTCCAGGTGATCTTGGTGAGAGTTTCTGGTCCTCTCCCCGTCCCTCCCGGGCGGCGCAACAAGAAGAACGTTACCCGATGGGGGGCACCGCACCAAAATCGATAAGTCCTGCCCGGCGGGCATGTGCCCGCCGGGCAGGACCGGGCGGTCAGGCCCGGGTCAGCTCCAGCGCGGCCCGCAGCCTGCGCAGGGTCTCCTCCCGGCCGAGCAGTTCCATCGACTCGAAGAGCGGCGGCGAGACCCGGCGGCCGGTGACGGCGACGCGCAGCGGGGTGAAGGCGAACTTGGGCTTGATGCCCAGGCCCTCGACCAGGGCGGCGCGCAGGACGGCCTGGATGTCGTCCGGGTCGAAGCCCTCCAGCCCGTCCAGCGCGGCGATGGAGGCCTCCAGCACCGGTGCGGCGTCCGGAGTGAGCACCTTCTCGGCGTCGGCCGGGTCGAGGGCGAAGTCCTCGGGGGCGACGAAGAGGAAGCCGAGCATGCCGACCACCTCGCCGAGGACCACCATCCGCTCCTGGGTCAGCGGGGCGGCCGCGATCAGCAGGTCCAGCTGCGCGTCGGTCGGGCCCTCGGCGGCGAACAGCCCGGCCGCGGTGAGGTAGGGGACCAGCCGGCGGACGAACTCGGCGGGCGCGAGGGCGCGCAGGTGCTCCGCGTTGATCGCCTCCGCCTTCTTGAGGTCGAACCGCGCCGGGTTGGCGTTGACCTTGGCGAGGTCGAAGGCGGCGACCATCTCCTCCATCGAGAACCGGTCCCGGTCCTCGGCCAGCGACCAGCCCAGCAGGGCCAGGTAGTTGAGCAGCCCTTCGGGGAGGAAGCCGCGCTCGCGGTAGAGGTTGAGCGAGGCCTGCGGGTCGCGCTTGGACAGTTTCTTGTTGCCCTCGCCCATGACATAGGGGAGGTGTCCGAACTGCGGGGCCGGGCCGGTGGTGATGCCCAGCTCGGCCAGTGCGCCGTAGAGCGCGATCTGACGGGGGGTGGAGGAGAGCAGGTCCTCGCCGCGCAGCACATGGGTGATCCCCATCAGCGCGTCGTCCACCGGGTTCACCAGGGTGTAGAGGGGTGCGCCGTTGGCCCGGACGATGCCGTAGTCCGGCACGTTCTCCGGGGTGAAGGTCAGCTCGCCGCGGACCAGGTCGGTGAAGGTGATCGGCGCGTCGGGCATCCGGAAGCGGACGATCGGGCTGCGCCCCTCGGCCCGGTAGGCCGCGACCTGCTCGTCGCTCAGGGCGCGGCAGTGGCCGTCGTAGCCGGAGGGCCGGCCGGCCGCGCGGGCGGCCTCGCGGCGGGCGTCCAGCTCCTCGGTGGAGCAGTAGCAGTGGTAGGCGCGGCCGGAGTCCAGCAGCTTGGCCGCGACGTCCGCGTAGACGTCCATCCGCTGCGACTGCCGGTAGGGCGCGTGCGGCCCTCCGACCTCGGGTCCCTCGTCCCAGTCGAAGCCGAGCCAGCGCATGGCCTCCAGCAGCTGGTTGTAGGAGTCCTCGGAGTCGCGGGCCGCGTCGGTGTCCTCGATCCGGAACACCAGGGTGCCGCCGTTGTGCCGGGCGAAGGCCCAGTTGAACAGGGCGGTGCGGACCAGGCCGACGTGCGGGTTGCCGGTCGGGGAGGGGCAGAAGCGGACCCGCACACTGGGGTCGGCCGCTGCGCCGGGGGTGGAGTTAGCCACGCTTGATCACCTTGTTGGTGAGAGTGCCGATGCCTTCGATGGAGACGGCGACCTCGTCGCCGACGTTCAGGGGGCCGACACCCGCGGGGGTGCCGGTGAGGATGACGTCGCCGGGGAGCAATGTCATCGCCTCGGTGATGTGCGCGATCAGGTCCGCGACCGAGCGCACCATCTGCGAGGTGCGGCCGGCCTGGCGCAGCTCGCCGTTGACGGTGCAGGTGACGGCCAGGTCGGCCGGGTCGAGCTCGGTCTCGATCCAGGGGCCGAGCGGGCAGGAGGTGTCGAAGCCCTTGGCCCTGGCCCACTGGCCCTCGCGCTGCTGCACGTCGCGCGCGGTCACATCGTTGGCGCAGGTGTAGCCGAAGACCACCTCGGGGACCCGCTCGTGCGGCACGTCGCGGCACATCCGGCCGATGACCACGGCCAGCTCGGCCTCGTACTGGACGTCGGAGGAGAACGGCGGGTAGGCGATGTTCTCGGTGGGGCCGACCACGGCGGTGGAGGGCTTGAAGAAGGTGAGCGGGACCTCGGGGACCTCGTTGCCCAGCTCCGCGGCGTGCGCGGCGTAGTTGCGGCCCACCGCGACGATCTTGTTGGGCAGCATCGGGGGCAGCAGCCGCACGTCCTTGAGCGGCAGTACCTGGCCGGTGGGCTGCAGGTCGCCGAAGGGGTGGCCGGAGAGCACATGCAGGGTCAGCTCCTCCGGTCGGGCGGCGTCCCCCTCGACGACACCGAAGGAAACGGTCCCCTCACTGGAAAACCTGGCGATACGCACGGTGGCTGCTGTCCTCTTCGGGCTCGCGGATGGTGGTGCCGCCAGCCTATCCGCCGGGACGCCGAGGGCCCTGCCGGTTTCCCCGGCAGGGCCCTCGGTGGTACCCGGTCGGCTCTTCCCGACCGGCCGGCTACTGCTGCTCGTCCCGTACCGGTGCGACCATCAGGTTGGTGCGCCGGGGGTTGGCGGTCTGCTGAGGCAGTTGGGACTGCTCGGTCGCGGAGCTGCGCAGGGCGGGGGCGCCGTCGACGGGCAGGGAGGCGAGAGTCGTCCGGCGCGGGTTGGCGGTCGGACGGAAGCTCATCGTCGTCTTGGTGGACACGCGGACTACCTCACAGGGGCAGAAGGGCGGAAGATCGGTCGCGCATCAGGATCTCATTCCACACCGGAGCCTCTTCGCACTACCTCAACTCCTGTGAGTTTGCTCACTTCTGGCTCATGAAGTTCCGACAGTTACGACATTGTGCCCTGTTGCGACAAACAGACATCCTGTGGCAGACCGGACAAAACCATCACGGGGCGTAACGCCGTTCGGGCACGCGGCATCCCACTCCTGTCCGAAACGTGCGGTATTCCAGGGGGATCGGAGCACAATCTGTCAAGGGAGAGCGGCAGAGAGTAACCGAAATGGCTACCCTGTGTCGCCCCTTGTTGCAGGTGCGGCACTGTGCTGAAATTCCACGGACCGCCGGAGGCCGCCCCTCCACTGCGCTACTGCCAGCGCCGGGGCCCACTCCTACGGCGGCACGGGCACACAACAGGGTCTGTTGAAACAGGACCCGGGCCCGCCCGAAACTCGACACCGTCCTGCTTCCGCGTACGCGTGGACAGGGCGCCTGGTCCAGAGGTTGCGACGCTAGTGCAGGGACGTATCAAGAGGGGTGGCGGCGGCCCGGGCGACCCGGCGGACCGCGAAGCAGCCGTTCGTCAGCAGCAGGCGCCGCCCGCGGCGCCTCCGACGGCGAACTCGACCGACGGTGGCCGAGAGGGCGGGTCCGCCGGCAGCCGGCAGAACCAGGGGCGCGAGGCGCTTCGGACGAAGACGGCGGCGGGCGACGGGCGGGCCGATGCCGCGAAGGCCCGAATAGGCCGGCTCACTCCGACCAGGGTCACCGGCATGAAGCGCTACGCCCTGAGCAACTGGCGTATCCGGACCAGGCTGACCGCGCTGCTGATCCTCCCGGTGATCGCGGCCATGGTGCTGGGTGGTTTCCGCATCCAGTCGTCGCTGCAGACCCAGCAGCAGCTCGCCAAGGCGTCCCAGCTCGGTACGGTCGCCCAGAGCGCGACCCTGCTCGCCACGGCGCTGGAGGACGAGCGCGACACCGCGGCCGGCATCTCCACCGCCACCGGTGACCAGACCGCGGACGCCATCCAGGCGGCACAGAAGATCACCGCCGCCCGGATCATCAACTTCAACTCCCTCACCAACGGCCTGGACACGGCCTCGCTGCCCGGCAACGCCATCGACATCCTCACCATCAAGACCAACCTGCAGCAGCTCATGAACATCCGGGGAGTCTCCTTCTCCCTCGGCGGCACCAACATCCTGCAGTCGGTCAACGCCTACGACGGACTGATCAAGCCGCTGCTGACGCTCAGCCAGGACATCGCCCTGGCCTCCAGCAACGCCCAGCTGATCCAGAGCACCCGTGCCCTGCAGGAGTTCTCGCTGTGGAAGGAGGACATGTCGATCCAGCGGGCGGTGATCAGCGCCGCGCTCGCCTCGAACCCGCAGAAGCTGCAGAGCGGTGACCAGGCCTACGCCGCCAGCGCCCGGACCGACGCCGCCAGCGCCCAGCAGGCCTTCACGAGCCTCTACCTCGGCGGCAAGACCGCTGCCCAGTCCTTCACCGCGACCTGGGCCAACAACATCAACGTCCAGAAGTCGGAGCAGCTCGCCAAGACCGTCCTGGCGACCCCCGAGGGCCTGTCCGCGTATCCCAAGCTCCCCCAGTACACCGACTGGGACGCCGAGGCCAGCAGCCAGATCACGCTGATGGGACAGGGCGAGAACGTCCTGGTCCTCGGCCTGAACCAGCAGACCGCAAGTCTGAGCAGCTCGGCACGGACCGACGCGATCGTCAACGCGGTGCTGATCGGCCTGGTCCTGCTCGTCGCCATCGTCGGCGCCGTGATCGTGGCCCGCTCCATGGTCCGCACGCTGGGCCGGATGCAGCACGCGGCCGAGGACGTCGCCGAGAACCGGCTGCCCGAGCTGGTCCGCACCCTGTCCGAGTCGGACCCGCAGGACGTGGACACCTCGGTCGAGCCGATCGGCATCAACACCACCGACGAGATCGGCCACGTGGCCCGGGCCTTCGACCAGGTGCACGCCCAGGCCGTCCGCCTCGCCGCCGAGCAGGCTCTGCTGCGAGGCAACATCAACGCGATGTTCACCAACCTCTCGCGCCGCTCCCAGGGCCTGATCCAGCGCCAGCTGTCGATGATCTCCGAGCTGGAGAGCCGCGAGGCCGACCCGGACCAGCTGGCCAGCCTCTTCAAGCTGGACCACCTCGCCACCCGTATGCGCCGGAACGGTGAGAACCTGCTGGTCCTCGCGGGTGAGGACCCCGGCCGCCGGTGGACCCGCCCGGTCCCGCTGGTCGACGTGCTCCGCGCCGCCGCCTCCGAGGTGGAGCAGTACGAGCGGATCGAACTGGCCTCGGTGCCCACCGCCGACGTCGCCGGACGGGTCGTCAACGACCTCGTCCACCTGCTCGCCGAGCTGCTGGAGAACGCGACCTCGTTCTCCAGCCCGCAGACCCGGGTCCGGGTCACCGGCCACGCCCTGCCGGACGGCCGGGTGCTGGTCGAGATCCACGACACCGGCATCGGCCTCTCCCCCGACGACCTGGCCGAGATCAACGAGCGGCTGGCGAACCCGCCGGTGGTGGACGTCTCCGTCTCCCGCCGCATGGGCCTCTTCGTGGTCGGTCGGCTCTCGCTGCGGCACGGCATCCGGATCCAGCTGCGCCCCAGCGACTCCGGCGGTACCACCGCACTGGTCATGCTGCCGGTGGACGTCACCAACGCGGCCGAGCGCCGCGGCGGTGCGGCCGGTCCCGGCCAGCAGCGCCCGCAGGGCGCCCCCGGCCAGGGCGGCCCCGGTGCACCGGGCGGTCCGGTCGGCATGCAGCAGCGCGGCGTGCCCCAGGCTCCCGGTCGCGCGCCGCTGGGCGGCGGCCCCTCGGGCGGCCCCGGCGCACGTCCCTCGCTGCCCCCGCAGCCCGCTCCGACCCAGCCGGGCCTGCCCCGGCGCAGCGACACCCCGGGGCTGCCGCAGGGTTCCTCGCCGATGGGCGCCCCGGCGCCCGGCCGCCCGGGCGGTCAGCCGCAGCCGGCGCAGGCCCAGCAGGACCCGTTCCTGTCGGGCCCGGCGCCGCAGGGCCCCGGAACGCAGCAGCGCGGCCCGCAGGGACCCCTGCCGCAGCAGGGCGTGCCGCAGGGCATGCAGCCGCTGGACGAGCAGGGCCTGTGGTCCGAGCAGCCCCAGCACGGATCGCCGGCCCCGTCCGGTCGCCCGCAGCCGCAGGCCGGCCGGCCCACCGCGCCGACCGGACAGCCTTCGGGCCCCGGCGAGATGGACAGCACCGCGCAGTTCGCCCGGCCGCACTTCGACGAGGAGCCGGCCCGGCCGGTCCCCCCGCAGCCGGTGCCGCCGCGGCCGGTCGAGCCGCAGTCCTTCGAGCCGCAGTCCTACGCACCGCAGCAGCCCCAGCGGCCGCAGCCGCAGCAGGCTCCGCCCCAGCAGGTCCCGCCCCAGCAGGTCCCGCCGCAGCAGCAGGCGCCCGCCCAGCCGGTGGCGCTCCCCGCCGCCGACGCGGCGAGCCACCCGCTGACCCGGGCACTGCCGCCGGCCGAGGCCGGTGCGGGCAGCTCGCCGATCTTCGAGGCGATGGAGTCCAACTGGTTCCGCAGCGGTCGCGCCGACCGGATGCGGGCCGTGACGGTGACCGCGCCGGCCCAGACCCCGGAGCAGGACCGGCCCGGGGCGCCCGAGCAGCAGGCCCCGCAGGCATCGGCCCCGCAGCGCCCCTCGCAGAACCGGTTCCAGCGGCCCGGCACCTCGGCCCCGCAGCCGCCGGTCCAGCAGGGTCCCGGCTCCGTGCCGTCGCCCCAGCAGCAGGCGCCCCAGCAGTCCGAGGCATGGCAGCGCCCGGGGACCTCCGCCCCCGGCGCCGACGCGCCGTTCGGCACCCCGCCGCAGCGGCCGATGCCGCAGCGCGGTGTCGCCGAGGGCATGCCCTCCGGCGCCAGCGCCACCGGCCAGTGGCGCACCTCCGCCAACGACGAGGTGTGGCGCCGGGCCGAGCAGGTCCGCGAGCCCAGCGCCGGCGGGGTGCTCCCCTCCGGCCTCCCCCGCCGGGTGCCCAAGGCCAACCTGGTCCCGGGCACCGCCGAGTCCGCCCCGGCGGAAGGCCCCCAGCCGCAGGTGTCCCGTTCGCCCGAGGAGGTCCGCGGCCGGCTCACCAACCTGCGCCGCGGCATCCAGCAGGGACGCCAGGCAGGCTCAGGCGGCTCCAACCAGCCCAACCCCGGCGGCAACGCGGGCCCGTACGGCACCAACCCCCAGGAGCGTTGATTCGGATGAGTCAGATGTCCCAAGCGGCACACAATCTGAACTGGTTGATCACCAACTTCGTGGACAACACCCCCGGGGTGTCGCACACGGTGGTGGTCTCCGCCGACGGCCTCCTGCTCGCGATGTCCGAGGGCTTCCCGCGGGACCGCGCCGATCAGCTCGCCGCGGTCGCCTCCGGGCTGACCTCGCTCACCCAGGGCGCCTCCCGCATCTTCGAAGGCGGCCGGGTCACCCAGACCGTGGTCGAGATGGAACGCGGCTTCCTGTTCATCATGGCCGTCTCCGACGGCTCCTCCCTCGCCGTCCTCGCCTCCCCCGACAGCGACATCGGCCTGGTCGGCTACGAAATGGCCCTCCTCGTCGACCGCGCCGGCGACGTGCTGACGCCGGCTCTCAGAGCCGAACTGCAGGGCAGCCTGCTCCACTGAGGCCGTCCATGCGACGCAGGGACGGCACACCCTCGCACCACCACCCCGCCGCGGAGAGGCACAACGGACCGCTGCAGCTCAAGGAGGACAGATGACCCCGCCCCAAGGCTCCACCGGTCCGTACGGCAGTGCGTACGGCGGCGGCTCGTACGGCGGCCAGCAGGGCCCCCACGGGTCGCACGGCTCCCAGCCGCCGCAGGGGGGCGCCCGGCAGCCGCTGGTGCGCCCGTACGCCATGACCGGCGGACGGACCAGGCCGCGCTACCAGCTCGCCATCGAGGCGCTGATCTCCACCACGGCCCAGGCGGACCGGGCCGGCACGCTGCTCCCCGAGCACGCCCGGATCGTCCAGCTGTGCCGCGAGGTCAAGTCGGTCGCCGAGGTCAGCGCGCTGGTCCCGATGCCGCTGGGCGTGGCCCGCATCCTCGTCGCCGACCTGGCCGAAGCCGGCCTGGTCGCCATCCACCAACCGGCAGCCGCCTCCGAAACGGGCGGAACCCCGGACGTCACACTGCTCGAAAGGGTGCTCAGTGGACTTCGCAAGCTCTAGGCCCGCGGCGCCCTTCGCGCCGGCGCCGCCCGCTCCGACCCGGGCCACCACCTCGGCGAAGATCGTCGTGGCGGGCGGCTTCGGGGTGGGCAAGACCACCCTGGTCGGCGCGGTCTCCGAGATCAACCCGCTGCGCACCGAGGCCGTGATGACCTCGGCCAGCGCCGGGATCGACGACCTCACCCACGTCAGCGGAAAGACCACCACCACGGTGGCCATGGACTTCGGCCGGATCACCCTGGACGAGGACCTGATCCTCTACCTGTTCGGCACCCCCGGCCAGGACCGCTTCTGGTTCATGTGGGACGACCTGGTCCGCGGCGCCATCGGCGCCGTCGTCCTGGTCGACACCCGCCGCCTCGCCGACTGCTTCCCCGCCATCGACTACTTCGAGAACAGCGGACTGCCCTTCGTCGTCGCCCTCAACGCCTTCGACGGAAACCAGACCCACAACCCCGAAGAAGTCCGCGAAGCACTGCAGTTGGGCCCCGACACCCCGGTCATCACCACCGACGCCCGCCGCCGCGACAGCGCCAAGTCGGCACTGATCACCCTGGTCGAACACGCCCTGCTCGCCCGACTCCGCTGAGCCGCCTCATAACGGTTCGACACGCAATTCATCCACCGGAATCACCACAGGTGAGCGGATGCACACGGAACGCCTACCAAGGAGTGCGCATTCGCCGCAATGGGATACTTATGTCCCATTTACCCTCAGCAAGCGGACCCACCAGGGGTGTTTGGCCCGTACCCCGCGTACGTGCTGAAATTCCAGCGATCCGCGCAGATCAGTAGCACGTCAGAAATGGCCGCCCCGGCCGAGAGGTTGTTGTCGAGTGAGGCAGAAGCAGGCAGACCCAGGACCGCGGCAGGCCGAGTCCCAGCCCGTGGACGGCGGTGGCTCCAGCTGGGCCTTCCGCCACTGGCGCGTGCCCACCCGGCTGACCGCCATCGTGCTGGTCCCGGTGATCACCGGGCTGGTCTTCGCCGGGCTGCGCGTCAAGGACCAGTTGGACCTCGCCAACACCGCCGGGCAGAACGAGAAGGTCGCCATCCTGGTCCGCGACGCCGCCACGGTCGGCGACGACATGCAGACCGAGCGGGACCTCGCGGTCATCCCGCAGATGCAGGGCATCCAGAACGACCCCAAGCTGCTGGCGGCACGCAAGCAGACCGACGCGGACATCGCGGTGCTGAACGCCGACGCCGCCCAGGTCAAGCCGGACCTGCAGATCACCACCGACCTCAACGACTTCCGCACCCAGGTCAGCAAGAACCTCAACAACCTGCGGACCAAGGGCAACAACGTCACCAGCACCACCTACGACCCGGTGGACACCGAGGTGGCGTACTCCAACATCTACCTGGGGCTGCTGGGCCTGGACAACGAGCTCGCCTTCGGTGACAAGAACATCAACAGCCGCGGCCGCGAGCTCTACGCGCTGACCCTGACCAAGGAATCCACCGCGACCGAGCGCAACCTGGTCACCATCGCGCTGATGTACGACAAGATGCCGACCGATCTCTCGGTCGCCATCCAGGTGGCCGCGCGGGTCACCCAGACCGTCGAGGCGCAGGTCAAGCTCTCCGGCGTGCCCGAGGACCTGGCGCTCTACCAGAAGACCGTGATCAGCCAGGACCTCACCGCGGGCGAGACCACCCTGCTCGGGATGACCGGCGCGAAGTCGCTCAAGCCGTCCGGGATCACCCCGGCGTCCTGGTTCACCCAGGCCAGCCTGAAGATCAGCGAAGAGCGCACGGTCGAGAAGACCATCACCAACCAGGTGGTGGCCTCCGCGCACCAGGCCAAGCAGGACGCCAACCAGCAGGCCATCACCATCGCCGCCGAGGCGCTGGCCCTGGTGCTGATCGCCGGCGCGCTCGCCTACCTGATGGGCCGCTCCATGGTGCGCGGGATGCGCACGCTGCGCGACAGCGCCACCGACATCGCCGCCGAGCGGCTGCCGGACCTGGTCCGCAAGCTCTCCAAGACCGACCCGGAGCGCGTCGACACCACGGTGAAGCCGATCCCGCTGAGCGGCCGCGACGAGATCGGCGAGGTCGCCCGGGCATTCGACGACGTCCACCGCGAAGCCATCCGGCTGGCCTCCGAGCAGGCCATGCTGCGAGGGAACGTCAACGCGATCTTCACCAACCTGTCCCGCCGCTCGCAGAGCCTGATCGAGCGCCAGCTGGCGCTCATCACCGACCTGGAGAACAACGAGGCGGACCCGGACCAGCTGGAGAACCTGTTCAAGCTGGACCACCTGGCCACCCGTATGCGCCGCAACGGCGAGAACCTGCTGGTCCTCGCCGGCGAGTCGGCCGGACGCGAGTGGAGCGACCCGATCCCGCTGGTGGACGTGCTCCGCGCGGCCGCCTCCGAGGTGGAGCAGTACGAGCGCATCGAGCTCAGCGGCATACCCGAGACCGATGTCATCGGCCCCGCCGTGACCGACCTGGTGCACCTGCTCGCCGAGCTGCTGGAGAACGCCACCACCTTCTCCAGCCCGCAGACCCGGGTGAAGGTCACCGCCACCCGCCTGCCCGACCAGCGGGTGCTGATCGAGATCCACGACAAGGGCATCGGCCTCACCGCCGCCGACTTCGCCGAGATCAACGCCAAGCTGGCCGACCCGCCCACCGTGGACGCCTCGGTCTCCCGCCAGATGGGCCTGTTCGTGGTCGGCCGGCTGGCCGAGCGGCACGCGATCCGGGTCCAGTTGCGCCCGTCCGGCGAATCGGCCGGCACCACCTCGCTGGTGATGGTCCCGGACCACCTCACCCAGCTGCCCCGGGCCGCCGAGCCCGAGGAGCAGTTCACCGTCTCCCGGATCTACGGCGAGCCCGACGCGGCAACGGGCGCGTACCCGGAGCCCGGTGAGCGCACCGCCAGCGAACTCGGCTTCGACGACAGCCGCTACGACCGCCCCGCCGTGGGCACCCCGGGCGCCGGCTCCCCCGACCTGATGCAGCGCACCATGCGACTCGGCCAGCGCCGTGAGCAGGCGGCGCTGGAGGGTCCGGCCGGGGGCGCGCCCGCGGCGCGGGGGCCCCAGCAGCCGGCCGCCCCGCAGCCTCCCGCCCCTGCCCAGCAGCAGCCGCAGCCGCAGGCAGCCCAGGCGTACGAGCCCTACCCGGACTCCTACGTCCCCGAGTTCGACGGTTTCGACGCCCGGCCGGCCGCCGCCGCCTACCCGGCGCCCGACGCCGGCTACGAGGCCGGCAGCTACACCGCCGCCGACTTCGACTCGTACGGCGCCGGCGGCCCGAACGGGAACGGGAACCCGAACGGCCGGCCGTACCCCCAGCAGGGCCAGGACCAGTACCAGCCCGAACGGTCGTACGACACCGCGCAGTACGACACCGCGCAGTTCGGCGCCGCCCAGTACGGTCAGGACCAGTACGCCCCCGAGCAGTATCCGGCGTACCCCCCGGACCAGTACGGTCATCAGCAGTACCCCGACAGCCCCTCCGAGCCCCAGTACGGACACCCGTACTACCCGGAGACCCCGCAATCCGCCCCAGCACCTGCCCCCGAGGCGCCCGTGGCTCCCCTTCCCCCCGTCTCCCGCCCGGCAGCGGCCAACGCCCCGGCGGCCCTGCCCCAGCGACCCTCCTCCCCCGTCCAGGCTCCGTCGGCCGGCACCGCCAGCGGCCTGCCGACCCGCCGTCCCGGCCAGGCCCTCGGCGGCGGCCGGGCGATCGGCGACCGCGCGGCCGGTGAGCATCCCAACTGGTTCACCGGGGCCCGCGAGGACGGCGACCAGGCCGCACCGGCCATGCCGTCCGCCTCGGTGCCCCCTGCTCCGCCCGCGGAGCCCGTCGCCGGGGGCACCACCCCGGCCGGCCTCCCGCGTCGCGTACCCCGCCAGAACCTGCTTCCCGGCAATGTCCAGGAACCCAGCAGCGCAGTACCGGATGCCTCCCCGCAGCTGTCCCGTTCGCCCGAGGAGGTCCGCGGCCGGCTCACCAACCTGCGCCGCGGCATCCAGCAGGGACACAACGCGGGCGACACCCCTTCCCCCGACCAGCACGGGGCAGCCGGACTCTTCGGCGGCCCGAACCACCCGGAGCGTTAGATGAGCCAGATGTCCCAGGCGGCACAGAACCTCAACTGGTTGATCACCAACTTCGTGGACAACACCCCCGGGGTGTCGCACACGGTGGTGGTCTCCGCCGACGGCCTCCTGCTCGCGATGTCCGAGGGCTTCCCGCGGGACCGCGCCGATCAGCTCGCCGCGGTCGCCTCCGGGCTGACCTCGCTCACCCAGGGCGCCTCCCGCATCTTCGAAGGCGGCCGGGTCACCCAGACCGTGGTCGAGATGGAACGCGGCTTCCTCTTCATCATGGCCGTCTCCGACGGCTCCTCCCTCGCCGTCCTCGCCTCCCCCGACAGCGACATCGGCCTGGTCGGCTACGAAATGGCCCTCCTCGTCGACCGCGCCGGAACGGTACTCACCCCCGCACTCCGCGCCGAGCTGCAGGGCAGCCTGCTCCACTGAGGCCCACATGCCCCTCCGCCCGACGCCCGCACTGGTACAGCAAGCGCAATGCCCCTGTCGCTCAACTGTGAGGAGGACCCGTGACACCGCCCGAGGACCAGAACGGCCAGTACGGAACCGGTTATCCCGGTACAGGCCACGATGCGTTCGGTGGTCCCGGCGGCGGCTACGCCCCGGGCTACCCCGGCTATGAGCAGGAGCAGCGCAACGGCTACGGCGGAAACCCGTACCAGGAGAACCCCTACTCCAACGGTTCAGGACCGGTCCCCCGCGGGAACCCCGAGCCCAATGCGCCCACCAACAGCGGCACCGGGTCCGGCTACAGCAGCCGCCCCGCGTACGCGGACGACTGGAGCCGGCAGCCGGTCCAGGAGCCGGAGATGGACGAGGAGCCGCTGATCCGGCCCTACGCCATGACCGGCGGACGGACCCGCCCGCGCTACCAGCTCGCCATCGAGGCACTGGTCTCCACCACCGCGGCGCCCGAGCGGATCGGCACGCTGCTCCCCGAGCACCAGCGGATCTGCGGCCTCTGCCTGGAGATCAAGTCCGTCGCCGAGATCTCGGCACTACTGTCCATGCCCCTGGGCGTGGCCCGCATCCTCGTCGCCGACCTGGCAGAATCCGGCCTGGTCGCGATCCACCAACCCGCTGCCGGAGGCGAATCCGGCGGCACGCCAGACGTGACACTGCTCGAAAGGGTGCTCAGTGGACTTCGCAAGCTCTAGGCCCACCGCGCCTATGGCGCCCGCCAATGGAGTACCGGCCGCCACCGGAGCCCGCACGACCACCTCAGCGAAGATCGTCGTGGCGGGCGGCTTCGGGGTGGGCAAGACCACCCTGGTCGGCGCGGTCTCCGAGATCAACCCGCTGCGCACCGAGGCCGTGATGACCAGCGCCTCGGCCGGTATCGACGACCTCAGCCACGTGGCCGACAAGACCACGACGACCGTGGCCATGGACTTCGGCCGGATCACCCTGGACGAGGACCTGATCCTCTACCTGTTCGGCACCCCCGGCCAGGACCGCTTCTGGTTCATGTGGGACGACCTGGTCCGCGGCGCCATCGGCGCCGTCGTCCTGGTCGACACCCGCCGCCTCGCCGACTGCTTCCCCGCCATCGACTACTTCGAGAACAGCGGACTGCCCTTCGTCGTCGCCCTCAACGCCTTCGACGGAAACCAGACCCACAACCCCGAAGAAGTCCGCGAAGCACTGCAGTTGGGCCCCGACACCCCGGTCATCACCACCGACGCCCGCCGCCGCGACAGCGCCAAATCGGCACTGATCACCCTGGTCGAACACGCCCTGCTCGCCCGACTCCGCTGAGCCGGACGAACTGAGGGGCCGTCACGCAGCTGCGTGACGGCCCCTCAGTTGTTCCCGTGCCGGTTCAGGGCTCCAGACCCGCGCGGAGCAGGCCGAAGGTGTAGGCGTCGTCCAGGGCCTGCCAGGAGGCGCCGATGACGTTCTCGGCCACCCCTACCGTGGACCACTCGTCCTGGCCGTTGCTGGTGGTCACCAGCACCCGGGTCTGCGAGCGGGTGCCGTGCTCGCCCTCCAGGATCCGGACCTTGTAGTCCACCAGCTCCAGCGCGGCGAGCTGCGGGTAGAAGCGCTCCAGCGCCGCCCGCAGGGCCATGTCCAGGGCGTGCACCGGGCCGTTGCCCTCCCCGGTGGCGATGATCCGCTCCCCCTTGGCCTGCAGCTTCACCGTGGCCTCGTTGGCCTGGCTGCCGTCCGCGGCCTGCTCGACGATGGCGCGCCAGGACTCCAGGGTGAAGAACCGCCGTTGGTTGCCGTTGATCTCGTCGCGCAGCAGCAGCTCGAAGGAGGCGTCGGCGGCCTCGTAGGTGTAGCCCTGGAGCTCCCGGGCCTTGACGGTCTCGACCACCCGGCCGACGGTCTCCCGGTCGGCGGAGACGTCGTAGCCCAGCTCCTTGGCCTTGAGCTCGACCGAGGCCCGGCCGGCCATGTCGGAGACCAGCATCCGCATGGAGTTGCCCACCAGGGCCGGGTCGGTGTGCTGGTAGAGGTCCGGGTCGACCTTGATCGCGGAGGCGTGCAGCCCCGCCTTGTGGGCGAAGGCGGAAATGCCCACGTAGGGCTGGTGGGTGGAGGGCGTGAGGTTGACGACCTCGGCGATGGCGTGCGAGATCCGGGTCATCTCCTGCAGAGCGCCCGCGGGCAGCACCCGGCGGTCGTGCTTGAGTTCCAGCGCGGCGGTGACCGGGAAGAGGTTGGCGTTGCCGACCCGCTCGCCGTAGCCGTTGGCGGTGCACTGCACATGGGTCGCCCCGGCGTCGACGGCGGCCAGGGTGTTCGCCACCGCGCAGCCGGTGTCGTCCTGGGCGTGGATCCCGATCCGCGCGCCGGTCTGTTCGATCACATCGGCGACGATGGCGTTCACGCCGGCCGGGAGCATGCCGCCGTTGGTGTCGCAGAGGACCACGACGTCGGCGCCGGCCCGGTGCGCGGTGCGGACCACGGCGAGGGCGTAGTCGCGGTTGGCCTTGTAGCCGTCGAAGAAGTGCTCGCAGTCGATGAAGACGCGGCGGCCCTGGGCGCGCAGGAACTCGACGCTGTCCCGGACCATCTCCAGGTTCTCGTCCAGAGTGGTGCGCAGGGCCAGCTCGACATGGCGGTCGTGGGACTTGGCGACCAGGGTCACCACGGGCGCGCCGGAGGCGACCAGTGCGGCGAGCTGGGCATCGGTGGCCGCGTCGCCGCCGGCCCGGCGGGTGGCGCCGAAGGCCACCAGCTGGGCGTGCTCGAGCTGCAGCTCGTCGGCGGCGCGGGCGAAGAACTCGGTGTCGCGGGGGTTGGCGCCGGGCCAGCCGCCCTCGATGAAGCCGACGCCGAAGTCGTCCAGATGGCGGGCGATGGTCAGCTTGTCCGCGACGGTGAGGTTGATGCCCTCGCGCTGCGCACCGTCGCGCAGGGTGGTGTCGAAGACGTGGAAGTCGTCGCTGAGGGTCATTGCCTGGGGTCTCCTGTCCGGGGGCTTGGTTGGCCCCCGGCAGGCTTTTATGCCTGCCGGGGGGCCGACTCCACTGTCCACCAATCGCCGCGGGCGCCGTTCGTCCGTCGGACCCGCCCCTGGTGGGGGCTGGTCGGCAAACAAAAAGACCCCTCGCGGATGCGAGAGGTCTGCGCGCGGGTCATGTGACACGGTGTCCGTTCCTGCCACGGGTCTTGCGTGGTGGAGCGGTCACTGCGGACCGGCGCGCCTGCTGCCGATAATGAGCGCGAGCGAGGACACCTCTGCAGTTTGGCACAGCGGGGACTCCGCTGCGGGAAGGTCTCACTATTCGGGACCATCTACGACAAGGGGCGCGGGGAACTGCGCGACCAGCCCTCTACGGAGGTGCTCGGTCGGCAGCGCAGTTCCCCGCGCCCCCCAGGGTTCTCTAGGCGATTCGGTGCATCCAGTCGTGGGTGTCCTCGCGGTGCCCGGTCTGGAGCGCCAGCAGGGTCTCGCGGAGCTTGAGGGTGACCGGGCCCGGGGTGCCGTCGCCGACGGTCCAGTCCCCGCGGGCGGACTTGACCGAGCCGACCGGGGTGATGACCGCGGCGGTGCCGCAGGCGAAGACCTCGGTGAGGGTGCCGTCCGCGTTCCCGTCGCGCCACTCGTCGGTGGAGATCTTCCGCTCCTCCGTGGCGTAGCCGAGGTCCGCCGCGATGGTGAGCAGCGAGTCCCGGGTGATGCCCGGCAGCAGGGAGCCGGAGAGCTCGGGGGTGACGATCCGGGCGTCCTCGCCCTCGCCGAAGACGAAGTATAGGTTCATCCCGCCCATCTCCTCGATCCAGCGGCGCTCGATCGCGTCCAGCCAGACCACCTGGTCGCACCCCTGCTCGGCGGCCTGGGCCTGGGCAACCAGCGACGCCGCGTAGTTGCCGCCGCACTTCGCCGCGCCGGTGCCGCCGGGCGCCGCGCGGACGTACTCCTCGGAGAGCCAGACCGAGACCGGCTCGACGCCGCCCGGGAAGTAGGCCCCGGCCGGGGACGCGATCAGCATGAAGAGGTACTCGTTGGCCGGGCGGACGCCCAGGCCGACCTCGGTCGCGATCATGAAGGGGCGCAGGTAGAGGCTGGCCTCGCCGCCGCTCGGGACCCACGCCTGGTCCTGCTGGACCAGTGCCTCGACCGCGGCGACGAAGGTCTCCTGCGGCAGCTCTGCCATGGCCAGCCGGCGGGCGGAGGCCTGGAAGCGGGCGGCGTTGGCGTAGGGCCGGAAGGTCTGGACGCCGCCGTCGGCGGTCCGGTAGGCCTTGAGCCCCTCGAAGATCGACTGGCCGTAGTGCAGGATCGCCGTGGCCGGGTCCAGCTCGATCGGGCCGTAGGGGACGAGTTGGGCGTCGTGCCAGCCGCGGCCCTCGGTCCAGCGGATGGTCACCATGTTGTCGGTGTAGTAACGGCCGAAGCCGGGGTTGGCCAGGCGGGCCGCGCGCTCGGCGTCCGAAAGCGGGTGAGCCGAGGGCTTCAGCTCGATCTCGATGGGCTCCATCGGGGAGGTCATGGCGTTACGTCCTTCACCGGGTCGTCATGGTGGAACAGGACCCATTGTCCAATGAGCCCTTCCAAGGTCGATAGTCGCACCTTCGGAGGCCGCTCGGCATATGACGAAACGGCCCGGAAGGCGCGTGCTGTCGGACGTGACCGACAGTGCTGCTTCCGGACCGCTCGTGGAGGTCCTTGCGCGGTGCCGGCCGGTCAGCCGGCTACGCGCGCTGCGAGGGCGTCGCCGACCTCGCTGGTGGAACGGGCCGGCCGGCCGACGCGCTCGGCGAGATCCGCGGCGACCGCTGTCTCGATCCTCGCGGCCTCGTCGGTCAGGCCGAGGTGCTGGAGCAGCATGGCGACTGACAGCACGGTGGCGGTCGGGTCGGCCTTGCCCTGTCCGGCGATGTCCGGGGCCGAGCCGTGCACCGGCTCGAACATGGACGGGAACTCACCGCTGGGGTTGATGTTGCCGCTGGCGGCGAGGCCGATGCCGCCGGTGACGGCTGCGGCCAGGTCGGTGATGATGTCGCCGAAGAGGTTGTCGGTGACGATCACGTCGAAGCGCTCGGGCTGGGTGACGAAGAAGATCGTCGCCGCGTCCACGTGCAGGTAGTCGGTGCTGACCTCGGGGAACTCGGTCGCCACCTGGTTGAAGACGCGGGTCCACAGGTGGCCGGCGTGGACCAGCACGTTGTTCTTGTGGACCAGGGTGAGCTTCTTGCGCGGACGGCCCTGGGCGCGGGCGAAGGCGTCACGGACCACCCGCTCGATGCCGAACGCCGTGTTCAGGCTGACCTCGGTGGCGATCTCCTGCGGCGTACCGGTGCGCAGGGTGCCGCCGTTGCCGACGTAGGGGCCTTCGGTTCCCTCGCGGACGACCACGAAGTCGATCTGCGGGTCGCCCGCGAGCGGGGAGGCGACACCCGGGAAGAGCTTGCCCGGGCGCAGGTTGACGTGGTGGTCGAAGGCGAAGCGCAGCTTCAGCAGCAGCCCGCGCTCCAGCACCCCGGAGGGCACGGAGGGGTCGCCGATGGCGCCGAGGAGGATGGCGTCGTTGTTCCTGAGCTCCTCCAGCACGCTGTCCGGCAGGGTTTCGCCGGTGGCGTGGTAGCGGCGCGCGCCGAGGTCGTACTCGGTGCTCTCCACCTTGGTGTCGGCGGGAAGGGCGGCGGAAAGGACCTTGAGTCCTTCGGCCACGACTTCCTGGCCGATGCCGTCACCGGGGATCACTGCGAGGCGGAGTGTGCGAGACATGTCTGCGACCCTACTCCGGAGCCCAACAGGTGGGCAGTTGCCGTCCGGAATATGGACTTCGTTCCGGTGTGCCGGTACGCCTACTGGTGGCCGGTGGAGCCGCCGTTGTCGCGGCGGTCGAGGGCCCGCTGCAGGGCGGCCATGGCCTTGGCCCGTTCGGCGGCGGGGGACTTGCGGGTCTGGGTGGGGCGCGGCTGGTCCATGGAAGGACTCCGATCGTGCGCGGAGACAGGCGATGGTGGGCCGCGCGAGGATCACCCGCGACAGGGGCCGGTCGGAGCCGGCCGAGGATACGGCGGATCGTCCGACATCCTCACGGTACGACAGGCGGTCGCGACTGTCTGCAGAACTACTTGGATTTCCTACTATCTGAGACGCCCTCGCGATGGACATCGGCTGCAAACGCCTGTGCACGAAGCGAAGAACGGGCAATACTCCTCACTGCCGTGGATTGCGCAGCGGGGGTGGGGGATGGCGGGTACGCAGGCCAAAGTGCGGATAGCCCTGATCGGCGCCGTCTCCACGATCGGAAGTGTGCTGGGAGCGGCGCTCGTGGGCGTCGGCAGGGCGGCGGCCGGGATCGAGTTCGGCTGCGGGAGCTTTGTCCTGGCGGTACTGATCGCGGTGGTGCCGACCGATGTCTCCCGGCTCAACGCGCTGGTCGCGGGCGTCCTGCTCCGGCTGGGGAGTCTGCGCCGATGGGTCGGCGGCCACGCCTGGTCCGCGGCCGGGATCTGCGTGCTGATGCTGCTGCCCGTCGCGGTTCCGTTCGGGTACCGCGCCTTCATCGAGGAGCGGCCCGCCTGCGCCGTGCCCCGCCAGGTCCGGGTACTGGTCTCGCAGGAGAGCTACACCGCCGTCACCGCCGCCGTCGACGCCTTCGAGCAGCAGGAGCCCGGCCGCTGCTTCAGCACCCACCTGGTCGTCTACGCCGCCAAGGACGACCAGGCCGCCGTCGCCGCGGTGCGGGCCGGCTGGCCCGACAGCGCGCTGGCCGCGATCGGGCCGCGTCCCGACGTGTGGATACCCGACTCCCCCGCCGATGTGCGGCAGCTCGCGGGTGCCGGGACCGCGCCGCTGGTCAAGGCGCTGGGGACGGTGGGCTACTCCCCGCTGGTGGTGGCGGTGGAGCGGGACTCCGCGATCCCGGGCACCGACCAGCAGGGGCTCACCTGGCAGTCGCTCTACCAGACCCTGGCGCAACACGGCCTGAGCCTGTCGCTGCCGAGCCCCGACCGCTCCGACACCGGGCTGTTCCAGCTGTTCCGGCTCTACCAGGGCGTCAGCGGCAGTGCCGACCGGAGGGCGGTCAGCCATCGCCCGGTCTTTCCCGTCGACAGCGAGGACCTGCTGTGCTCGGCCCAGCAGGCGGCGCAGTCCGGTTCGGCCGGAAAGAGCGCCTACCTGGTGTCGGAGGCGGCGATGATCGCGGAGAACACCGGTGACGTGGAAGGCAGCAGATGCCAGTCGGCACGCCGGCTGCACCTGCTGGCGCTGTACCCCAAGGACACCATGGCGCTGGAGTTCCCGTTCGAGCTGCTGGACTGGAACGGGTCGGCGCTGGCGCCCGGCCCTGACACCCCGGCGCGTGCCGGGGCCGTCGACTTCCAGCACTGGCTGAGGGGTCCTGACGGCGCCTCGGTCCTACTCGACCACGGCATCCGCCCGACCGTCTGCGGTCCCTACGGCAGCGGCGGGGTGTTCTCCGCGGTGAACGGGGTGGTGGGCAGCGATCCCTCCTGCGCCTCGGCCGCCCCCACCGTGCCCACCGTCGCCCAGAGCGCCTCGACCACCTCGGTGTTCGACGCCGCGCGGGCGCCGGCCCGGATCCTGGTCGGGGTGGACGACTCCGACTCGATGGCCCCCTACCTGCCCGGGATCGGCTCGGCCCTCAGCTCCGCCCTCGGCACCGCGGGCACCTCGCTGACCAGCCGTGACTCCTTCGGCCTCTGGGCCTTCCCCGGTCCCGGGCCCGAGCAGCTGTACCGGACCCTGTCCGGGATGGCCGCCGCCGACAGCGGCCATCGGCAGGCGTTCAACGTGGAGATCGCCGCGCTGGCCTCGCCGAAGCAGCCGTCGGCCAACTACGACCTGCTGGCCGCCGCGGCGAAGGGGCCGCTGGCGCAGCCGCCGCCGGCCGGGACCCCGGCCGGCGACGTCCCGCAGCCGTCCGTGGTGCTGCTCACCAACGGGGACGGCTATCCGCAGGGCGACCCCGGGGGCGGGTCGGCCGCTTCGGCGCTGCAGGCGCTCGGGTCGGCCCGGCCCGCCGTCCCGGTGTACGTACTGGCCTACGGGCCGGGTGGGTGCACCCCGTCGCTGACCCTGGTCGCGAACCGTTCCGGCGGTACCTGCGACGCCGCCGACCAGGGCGACCCTCGGCAGCTGCTGGCGCAGATCTTCGACCGACTGTCAGGGGGGTGACGGGGTGACCGGGGTGAGCGGCATGCCTGCCGTCGGACGGGTCCTGACCGCCTTACTGGCGCTGGCCGGGACCGCAGCCGGGCTGGCCGGGTGCACCGGCGGAACGCCGGCGCTGCCGGCCGACCGCGACGTCGTCCCGACGATCCGGATCGTCTCCGGCTCCGACAGCAGCATCGGTCCCGGCAACGCGCCCGCGGTCCCCGACGAGACCGGCATCTACCAGCAGCTGGTGGCCTGGTGGGAGGCGAATCCCGACAAGCACCCGCACATCCATCTGCAACTGGTGCTGATCCCGGGCGGGGCCGACGTGGTCCACAGCGAGATGCTGGCCTCGGCCCAGAGCGGCGGCAGCGGGCCGAGCGGCTACGACATCTACAACCTGGACAGCCAGTGGATCCCGGAGTTCGCCGCCGGGAAACTCATCCGGCCGATCGGCGCGGACACCGGGGACACCTCCGGCTACCTGCCGCTGCCGCTGGCCACCACCCGCTACCAGGGCCGGCTGTACGGACTCCCGTTCACCACCGACGCGGGGCTGCTCTACTACCGGACCGATCTCGTCAGTGCCGGCCAGGTGGCCTCGGTGCACTCGGTGGCCGACCTGGAGCGGCTGGCCGCTGCCACCGTCAAGGCACATCCGGGGACCGGCCTGACCGACGGCTACGTCGGGCAGTTCGCGCCCTACGAAGGTGCCAGCGTCAACGCCCTGGAGCTGATCCGGTCGGAGGATCCCGAGGCCTTCAACACCGACGGCACGGTACGAAGCCAGGCAGCGCTCAGCCGCGGACTGGACGACCTGGCCTCGCTGTTCACCAGCAGCACCGCCGCGCCCGCCGAGGGCACCTACCAGGAGGACCAGGCCCTGCGGGACTTCGAGACCGGCAGGGCGCTGTTCATGCGCGGCTGGCCGATCGCCTACGACCAGGTCGCCTCCTACCGGCCGACCAGCGACGACAGGGGTCCCGGCGGCACCGCGCCGGTGCCGGTGGCGCAGCACTTCGCGGCGGCCCAACTGCCCTTCCCCACCACGCTGGGCGGGCAGGACCTGGCGGTCTCGTCCAGCAGCCCCAACGCCCGGGCCGCGCTCCAGGTGATCCAGTGGCTGACCGACGCCGCCTCCGAGCGCTGCCTCTACGCGGTCGGCGGTCTCGCGCCGACGAGGGCCGCGGCGCTGGACGCCGGCGCCCTGCCGACCGCCGCCGAGAGCCGCTGCGGCAGCGCTGCCAGCCCCCATGTGGCGCCCGCGCCGATCGTGCTGGCGGCCCTCGGCCGGGCGCTGCCCCGGCCGACCACCCGCTACTACACCGAGTGGAGCCGGGAGTTGCAGATCACCGTGGGCCAGGTGGTGCAGCAGGCGTCGTCCGGGGCGACGGGACACACGGCCCAGGACGCCGCCCGGCTGAGATCCGACCTGGACGCGGCGGCGCGTGGCGCTCCGCCGACGGGGTCCTGACCGCGGAACGCCGTGGCGCCCGGACCGTCGGGAGGACGGGCCGGGCGCCGGGGTGGTGCGGTGGTGCCGGGGTCAGGAGGCGCTGAGGTTCACCGAGCGGGCGAACTTGGCGCCGATCTCCGCGGCGATCTCGGTCAGCAGCGGCTGCGGGATCTCGCTGTCGACGGTCAGCGACACCAGGGCGTCGCCCGCCTCGTCGTCACGGGACACCTGCATGCCGGCGATGTTGATGCCGGCCTCGCCGAGGATCCGGCCCAGCGCGCCGACGACGCCCGGGCGGTCGTCGTAGCGGAAGAAGGCCATGTGGTCGGTGAGCACCACGTCCACGTCGAAGGTGTCGACGCCGACGATCTTCTGCACCCGCTTGGGACCGGTGAGCGTGCCGGAGACGGCGACCTCGCGGCCGTCGGTCAGGGTGCCGCGCACGGTGATCACGTTGCGGTACTCGGGGCTCTCGCTGGTGGTGGTCAGCCGCACCTCGAGGCCGCGCTCCTGGGCGAACAGCGGGGCGTTGACGTAGGAGACCGTCTCGGCGACGACGTCCTCGAAAACGCCCTTGAGGGCGGACAGCTCCAGCACCTTGACGTCGTGCTGGGTGATCTCGCCGCGCACCTCGACGTCGAGGCGGACGGCGACCTCGCCGGCCAGCGCGGTGAAGATCCGGCCGAGCTTCTCGGCCAGCGGCAGGCCGGGGCGCACGTCCTCGGCGATGACGCCGCCCTGGACGTTCACCGCGTCCGGGACCAGCTCGCCGGCCAGGGCGAGGCGGACCGACTTGGCCACCGAGATCCCGGCCTTCTCCTGCGCCTCGTCGGTGGAGGCGCCCAGGTGCGGGGTGCAGACCACGTTGTCGAAGGCGAACAGCGGGGAGTCGGTGCACGGCTCCTTGGAGTAGACGTCGAGGCCGGCGCCGGCCACCCGGCCCTCCTTGAGGGCGGCCGCGAGGGCCTCCTCGTCCACGATCCCGCCGCGGGCGGCGTTGACGATGCGGACGGTCGGCTTGACCTTGTGCAGCGCCTCGTCGCCGATCAGACCGATGGTCTCCGGGGTCTTCGGCAGGTGCACCGTGATGAAGTCGGAGACCTCCAGCAGCTCGTCCAGCGACATGAGCTTGACGCCCATCTGCGCGGCGCGGGCGGCCTGGATGTAGGGGTCGTAGGCGACGATCTTCATACCGAAGCCGGACATCCGCTGCGCGACCAGGACGCCGATCCGGCCGAGGCCCACCACACCGAGGGTCTTCTCGGCCAGTTCGACGCCGGTGTACTTGCTGCGGGCCCACTTGCCGGCCTTGAGCGCGGTGTTGGCGGCCGGGATGTGCCGGGCGGTGGAGATCAGCAGGCCGCAGGCCAGCTCGGCGGCGGTGACGATGTTGGAGGTCGGGGCGTTGACCACCATCACCCCCGCCTTGGTCGCGGAGGGTACGTCCACGTTGTCGAGGCCGACGCCGGCGCGGGCGACGACCTTGAGCTTCCCGGCGGCCGCGATGGCCTCGGCGTCGACCTTGGTGGCGGAGCGGATCAGGATCGCGTCCACGTCGGCGATGGCGGGCAGCAGCTGGGCCCGGTCGGCGCCGTCGCAGTGGCGGATCTCGAAGTCGGGGCCCAGCGCGTCCACGGTCGCGGGGGAGAGCTCTTCCGCGATGAGAACGACAGGCTTCTGGGTGGGTGCAGCGCTCACGACAGTTGTCCTTACTGTCCGGATCTCCCCTGCCGCATGGGTGTGGGTGGCACCCGTGTAGGGGCGGCATGGTGGGAACGGTGGCATGCCGCGTTGGAGACGCACGACGCTGTGGGCCTGACGCGCAATCGGGAGTCTAGCGAGGGTTCGGTCCGTACCACGCGCCCTTGCGGTGGAATCACCCGCCCGGGACCTTACGAACCGTACAAAGGTGCGGGGGTGCCCGGGCAGGCGCACCCCCGCAGCCGACGTGGGGGAAGCCTACGCCTCCTCGTCCACCCAGCTCATCAGCTTGCGGAGCTTCTTGCCGGTGGTCTCCAGCAGGTGCTCGCTGTCGGCCTTCTTGTACTCGTTGTACTTGGGCAGGCCGTTCTTGTACTCGGCGATCCAGGCGTTGGCGAAGGTGCCGTCCTGGATCTCGGCCAGCACCTGCTTCATCGCGGCCTTGGTGTCGGCGGTGATGATGCGGGGGCCGGTGACGTAGTCGCCCCACTCGGCGGTCTCGGAGACCGACCAGCGCATCTTCTCCAGGCCGCCCTCGTACATCAGGTCGACGATGAGCTTCAGCTCGTGCAGGCACTCGAAGTAGGCGATCTCGGGCTGGTAGCCGGCCTCGACCAGGGTCTCGAAGCCCGCCTTGACCAGCGCCGAGGTGCCACCGCAGAGGACGGCCTGCTCACCGAACAGGTCGGTCTCGGTCTCCTCGGTGAAGGTGGTCTTGATGACGCCGGCGCGGGTGCCGCCGATGCCCTTGGCGTAGGAGAGCGCCAGCTCCAGGCCCTTGCCGGTGGCGTCCTGCTCGACGGCCACGATGCACGGAACGCCGCGGCCCTCCTCGTACTGGCGGCGGACCAGGTGGCCCGGACCCTTGGGGGCGACCATGCAGACGTCGACATCGGCCGGGGGCTTGATGAAGCCGTAGCGGATGTTCAGGCCGTGGCCGAAGAACAGGGCGTCGCCGGCCTTCAGGTTGGGCTCGACGACCTCCTTGTAGACGTCGCCCTGGATGGGGTCCGGGACCAGGATCATGATGACGTCGGCCTCGGCGGCGGCCTCGGCGGGGGTGACCACGCGCAGGCCCTGCTCCTCGGCCTTGGCGCGGGACTTGGACTCCGGCAGCAGGCCGACGCGGACGTCGACGCCGGAGTCGCGCAGGGAGAGCGCGTGGGCGTGGCCCTGGCTGCCGTAGCCGAGGATCGCGACCTTGCGACCCTGGATGATGGACAGATCGGCGTCGTCGTCGTAGAACAGCTCGGCCATCGCTGGCTTCTCCTTGCGGGGGGTTGCTTGGGTTAGGGACACGTTACGCCGCTCGGCGTCTCGTGGGTTTTGTTCTCGAATGTTGAGATCAGCGTCTCAGGGTTGGCGCGCGTCGTGCGGGGTTGCTGTTCGCGCAGTTCCCCGCGCCCCTGACGTTCTGCAACCGGCTCAGTTGCAACCGGCCAGGGGCGCGAGGAACTGCGCGGGAACCGTCTGCGGAGGATCAGTCAGGCGCTGCGGTCCAGCGCGCGGAGGGAACGGTCGGTGATCGACCTTGCTCCGCGGCCCACGGCGACCATCCCGGACTGGACGAGTTCCTTGATGCCGTACGGTTCCAGCATCTTCAGCATCGCCTCCAGCTTGTCCGAACTGCCGGTGGCCTCGACGGTCACCGCGTCGGGGGAGACGTCCACGGTCTTGGCGCGGAACAGCTGGACGATCTCGGTGATCTGGGAGCGGGTCTCGCTGTCCGCGCGCACCTTGACCAGGACCAGCTCGCGGCGGACCGCCGCGTCCGGGTCCAGCTCGACGATCTTTATGACGTTGACCAGCTTGTTGAGCTGCTTGGTGACCTGCTCCAGCGGCAGGTCCTCCACGTTGACGACGATGGTCATCCGGGAGATGTCGGGGTGCTCGGTCGGTCCGACCGCGAGCGAGTCGATGTTGAACCCCCGGCGGGAGAACAGGGCGGCGATGCGGGCGAGCACGCCGGGCTTGTTCTCGACCAGGACGGAGAGGGTGTGCTTGGACATGGTTCCTGATCCCTTGGTCTCTGTCGGTCTGTCGGGGTGCTCAGTCGAGCTGGTCGCCGAAGTCCGGGCGGACGTCGCGCGCCGCCAGGATCTCGTCGTTGCTGGTGCCGGCGGCGACCATGGGCCAGACCATGGCGTCCTGGTGCACGATGAAGTCGATCACGACCGGGGCGTCGTTGATGGCCATCGCCTGCTGGATCACCGCGTCCAGGTCCTCCGGGCGCTCGCAGCGCAGACCGACGCAGCCCATCGCCTCGGACAGCTTCACGAAGTCCGGGATCCTGGTGCCCTGGGCGGGCTGGGCGACGCCGTCGTGCTCGGGGCCGCTGTGCAGCACGGTGTTGGAGTAGCGCTGCTCGTAGAACAGGGTCTGCCACTGGCGGACCATGCCCAGCGAGCCGTTGTTGATGACCGCGACCTTGATCGGGATGTTGTTCAGGGCGCAGGTGACCAGTTCCTGGTTGGTCATCTGGAAGCAGCCGTCGCCGTCGATCGCCCACACCGGGGTGTCCGGCATGCCCGCCTTGGCCCCCATGGCCGCCGGGACGGCGTAGCCCATCGTCCCCGCGCCGCCGGAGTTCAGCCAGGTGGCCGGCTTCTCGAAGCTCAGGAACTGGGAGGCCCACATCTGGTGCTGCCCGACGCCGGCCGCGTAGATCGCGTCCGGGCCGACCAGCTGGCCGATCCGCTCGATCACCTGCTGCGGGCTCAGCATGTTGTCGGGGGCCGCGTCGTAGCCGACCGGGTAGGTCTTGCGCCAGCTGTTCAGCTGCTGCCACCACTCCGCGTAGTCGGTGGCGGTGCCGCTCGCGAACTCGGCCTGGACGGCCTGGATCAGGTCGGCCAGGATCTCCCGGGCGTCGCCGACGATCGGCACGTCGGCGGTGCGGTTCTTGCCGATCTCGGCCGGGTCGATGTCGGCGTGGACGATCCTGGCGTGCGGGGCGAAGGTGTCCAGGCGCCCGGTGACCCGGTCGTCGAAGCGGGTGCCGACGGCGAACAGCAGGTCCGCCTTCTGCAGCGCGGTCACCGCGGCCACACTGCCGTGCATCCCGGGCATGCCCAGGTGCTGGTCGTGGCTGTCGGGGAAGGCGCCCAGCGCCATCAGCGTGGTGACCACCGGGGCGCCGGTCAGCTCGGCCAGGATCCGCAGCTCCGCGGTCGCCCCGGACTTGATGACGCCGCCGCCGATGTAGAGGACCGGGCGCTTGGCGGAGGTCAGCAGCCGGGCGGCCTCCCGGATCTGCTTGGCGTGCGGCTTGGTCACCGGACGGTAGCCGGGCAGCTGGTGCTCCGGCGGCCAGCGGAACACGGTCCGGGCCTGCAGCGCGTCCTTGGCGATGTCCACGAGCACCGGGCCCGGGCGGCCGGTGGCGGCGATGTGGAACGCCTCCGAGATCACCCGCGGGATCTCGGCCGGGTCGGTGACCAGGAAGTTGTGCTTGGTGATCGGCATGGTGATGCCGCAGATGTCCGCCTCCTGGAAGGCGTCGGTGCCGATCGCGGCACTGGCGACCTGCCCGGTGATGGCGACGATCGGCACCGAGTCCATGTAGGCGTCGGCGATCGGGGTGACCAGGTTGGTGGCACCCGGACCCGAGGTGGCCATGCAGACGCCCACCTTGCCGGTGGCCTGGGCGTAGCCGGTGGCGGCGTGGCCGGCGCCCTGCTCGTGGCGGACCAGGATGTGACGGACCTTGACCGAGTCCATCAGCGGGTCGTAGGCCGGCAGGATCGCACCGCCGGGGAGTCCGAACATGGTCTCGACGCCGACCGCTTCGAGCGAGCGGATGAGCGACTGGGCCCCGGTCATGGGCTCGGCGACGGGGGACGTCTCGCCTCGCTGCGGGGCGGCGGCTGCCTGCTCAGTCATCTGCTGATTCCTTCTCGGAGGAGTACCTGGCGGGTGTGGATGTCGCGGCTTGGGCAACAAAAAACCCCTCGTGCCCATGGGCATGCGAGGGGTGGCGCGTCGGCCTGAGTGATTCCGTGGGACCGTGGAAACGGAAGCCACGCGGATCAGCCGACGCGCCCGCCAAGTACGAGAATTCGGGTGCGCATGGCTCGACCTTCCTCCGGAGGCGTCCGGAGTGTCAAGCCGGTGGGATGGACGTCTCATCATGCGGACCCAGCGCGAGATGACCGCCACGGGAACGTCCTTGCTGGTCAGAGTGTGTACGGGGGTGGCCGGGCCGATGAATCCGCAGGTCACCGCGGGATTCGCCCGTCCGGGGCACGGCATAGCCGGGGCCGCAGAGCACGGCGTCCAGCTGCTCGTCGGGGAGCGGCCCGGAGAAGTACTGGCCCTGGCCGCGGCGGCAGCCCAGCTCGCGCAGCAGCGCCGCCTGGTCCGCGTGGTCCACGCCCTCGGCGGCCGTGGTGAGGCCCAGCTCCCGCCCGAGTCCGAGCACCGAGGTGGCCAGGGTCCGCAGGAAGGCGGACTCGACCATGCCGTCGACCAGACTGCGGTCCACCTTGATCAGGTCCACCGGCAGCCGCCGCAGCCCGCTGAGCGGGGCCCCCGGACCGCCGAACCCGTCCAGGCACAGCCCGATGCCGAGTCTGCGGAGCGCGGTGAGCCTCCGGACCAGCTCCTCGGGGCGGTGGGCGCGGATGTCCGCCGCCTCGACCTCGGTGATCTCCAGGAGTAAGGACTCCGCCGGCAGGCCGCTGCGCAGCAGTATCGCCTCGATGGTCTCGCCCAGCCCCGGCGCGGCCAGTCTGCGGGCGGGCAGCCGCAGCGCCACCGGCAGCTCGGACACGGTCGCGCCCAGCCGCTCCCGGCGCTCGGCGGACAGCTGCAGCGCCTGCTCCACCATCCAGCGGGTGAACCTGGCAGCGCGGTCGCCGCCCTCGGCCGCCCGCAGGAACTCGGCCGGGGTGAGCAGCAGGCCCTGCGCCGAACGCCAGCGGGCCTGCGCGGACAGCGCCACCACCTCACCGGTCTCCAGGTCGACGACGGGCTGGTGCAGCAGCGCGAACTGGCCCTCGCGGACCGCCAGTCGGAGCCGCTGCTCCAACTCGGTCCGGCGGTGCAGCTCGGTGCGCAGCTTCGGGTCGTAGACGGCGACCCGGCCCTTGCCGTTCTTCTTGGCCTGGTACATCGCCAGGTCGGCGTTGCGCAGCAGTCTGGCCGGGGTGCTGCGTTCATCCGTGGGGACGGCCCCCGGGCTGCCCGCGGGTTCGGCGAAGGCGATGCCGATGCTGGCGGCCACCGCCAGCTCCTCGCCGCCGATCCAGTACGGCGCGGACAGCGCGGCGCGCAGCCGCTCGGCGACCTCCACCGCCTGCTCCTGGTCCAGCCCGGCCAGCAGCACCGCGAACTCGTCGCCGCCCAGCCGGGCCACGGTGTCGCCGGTGCGGACGGTGTCCTGGAGCCTGCGGGCGGCCTGGACCAGCAGTTCGTCGCCGACCTGGTGCCCGGCCGTGTCGTTGACCGCCTTGAAGCCGTCCAGGTCCAGGAAGAGCACCGCGACGCCGTCTGCGTGCGGCTGGCCCAGTGCGGTTCTGCCGCGGTTCAGGAACAGCGCCCGGTTGGGCAGGTCGGTGAGCGCGTCGTGGAACGCGTTGTGCTCCAACTGCGCTTGCAACCGCACCCGTTCGGAGACGTCGCGGCAGTTGAAGATCAGGCCGTCGCGGTACCGGTTCACCGTGGACTCGACGTCCAGCCACTCCCCCGCGCCGGAGCGCACCCGGCACTCGATCCTGGCGGTCGGCTCCTGGGCGGGGCTCTGCGCCAGGTAGCGCTGCACCTCCCACAGCACATGCCCGAGGTCGTCCGGGTGGACCATCTCCGGCAGCCGGGTGCCGACCAGTTCCTCGGCCGGACGGCCGTAGACGCCGGTCGCGGCGGGGCTGACATAGCGCAGCACGCCGTCCGGGTCGGCGATCATGATGACGTCGCTGGAGCCCTGGACCAGCGAGCGGAAGTGGTTCTCCTGGTGCGCGAGCTTCTGCGCCAGTGACAGGTTGTCGAGGAGCATGATGCCCTGACGCAGGATCAGCGCGAACACCACGGTGCAGGCCACGATGAGCACGAAGCGGTCCAACTGGCGCTGCGCGAAGGCGTTGTAGATCAGGCCCACGGTGCAGACCCCGGCCGCGGCGTAGGGCGTCAGCGCGCTGAAGGTGGAGGCGACCCTGGGGCGGCCCCCGGCCGCCGCGGCACCGCCGCCGCTGGGCCTGGCCCAGGGGGCCCAGGCCAGCAGCATGCTGCCGGTGAACCAGCCGGCGTCCAGGAGTTGGCCGGAGTGGTAGGCGTCCCGGAGCGCCTGACTGGTGAACAGCGCGTCGCAGAGTACGGTCAGTGCCAGGGCCACCATCGCGGTGTGGACGGCCGCACGGTTGCTGTCGCGGCTGCGGAAGCGCAGCCCCAGCACCATGCTGACCAGCAGGATGTCCAGCACCGGGTAGGCCAGCGCCATGGACAGCCGGAGCGGGCTGCCGGAGTCGCCGTGGGCGGTCCGGGCCAGCGCCAGGCTCCAGCTGAGGGTCAGCAGGGAGCCGGCGATGAGCCAGCCGTCCAGCGCCAGGCAGAGCCAACCCGCGGCGTTGCGGGGCCGCTTGGCCAGCAGCAGCAGGCCCAGGATGGCCGGCGGGGCGAACATCAGGAAGGCGTAGTCGGCGATCGAGGGGGTCGGGATGGGGACCCTGAGCACCACCTCGTACCAGCCCCACACGCCGTTGCCGACCGCGACCATCAGCGAGGACAGGCCGAAGCAGAGCCAGGCCGGGCGGTGCCGGCCGGCGGCCGTGCAGCCGTACACCAGGCAGGACAGCGAGGCGGTCAAGGCGGCGCCGGAGAGGCCGAAGTCCCCCATGAAGTCGGCCAGGCCCGGCGAGCCCCACCCCGAGGCCGAGCCGATCAGGTAGCCGAGGCAGAGCAGCAGGATGAGCAGCCGCGGCAGCCGGGAGCCGCCGGCGGCGGGCTGGGGCTCGTCGCGCGGCTCCTCGTGCTCCTCGGCCCGGTACGCGGAGAGGCTGCCGGCGAGCAGCCCTTGCGGGTCCACGAAGCCCGCGACGGAAGCGATGGGATCCTGCACGCTGAATCTCGGCACGGAATGCTCCTCGGCCCAGGGTGGGCCGGGCAGCACGGTCTTGGTACTCATCACCGGTAACTCCCCCTCCGGCCCCGGGTGCGGGCGGAGCAGCGACACGGATCGCTCCGTACCGGCTCTCCCGCGTACCGGCTCTCCCGGTCGGGACCTTACACCACTCTCGTCACTCTACGACATCCATACTCAACTCAGAGTAACGGAGTGCGGTGCGGGGGCCCTCCGGGGTTGGGAACTGGGGATGGGAACCAGCCGAATGGCCAGGCGTGCGGGAGGGTTGGGGGCGCAGTAGGGGCGCGGGACGGGGCGTCTGCCGCGAGCTCGCTGTCCGTGGACGGTTCTCGCGCGCGCTGTTGACCGAGCACGGCCCCGCGCCGGAACTCCGGGCCGGCCCTAAGGACGGAAGGCGGCGAGCTGGGCGTTCAGGAGTCTGAGGGCGCGGGGGAGGAAGGCGGTGCTGGGGCCGCCCACATGGGGGGTGATCAGGGTGTTGGGGGCGTGCCAGAGCGGATGGTCGGCAGGCAGCGGTTCGGGATCGGTGACGTCCAGGGCCGCGCCGATGCGGCCGGATTCCAGCTCCGCGAGCAGGGCCTTGGTGTCCACGACGGCGCCGCGCGCCACGTTGACCAGCAGGGCGCCGTCCTTCATCCGGGCCAGGAAGGCGGCGTCGGCGAAGTGCCGGGTCTGCCCGGTCAGCGGAACCAGCAGTACCACCACATCGGCGGTCGGCAGCAGCGCGGGAAGCTCGTCGAGGGCGTGCACCGGGCCGAGGGGCGCGGAACGCGCGCTGCGCGCCACCCGGACGACCGCGCACTCGAACGGCAGCAGCCGCGCCTCCAGTGCCGCGCCGATGGAGCCGTAGCCGGCGATCAGCACCGTGCGGTCGGCCAGCGCGGGACGGAAGTGCTGGTCCCACACCCCGTCGGCCTGGTTCCCGACGAACTGCGGGATGCCCCGCAGCGAGGCCAGGATCAGCGTCATGGCCAACTCGGCGGTGCTGGCGTCGTGCAGACCGCGGGCGTTCTGCAGGGTCACCCCCGGCGGGAGGTGCGGCAGCACGTCGTCCACTCCGGCGGTCAGCGTCTGCACGGTGCGCAGCGCGGGCAGCCGGGGCAGCAGGGCCACCGCGGCCGCATGCCGCATATAGGGCAGGCAATAGAACTCGACGCCGTCGAGCACCTGCTGCTCCGGCGGCGGCGACGCGCCGTCCCAGACGGCGATGTCGTCGGCGGACACCCCGGCGGGCAGGGGCGCGAGCTGCTCGGGCGGGTAGGGCAGAAGGTAGCGGGCCATGACGGCGAGGCTATCGCGGCGCGACCAGGTGCAGCCGGTGGGCCAGGGCGGCGGCCTCGCCACGTCCGGTGACCTCCAGCTTGGCCAGGATGTTGGAGACATGGACGCTCGCCGTCTTCGGCGAGATGTACAGCTCCTCGGCGATCTGACGGTTGGTCCGCCCCAGCGCCACCAACCGCAGCACACCCAGCTCACGCGGTGTCAGATGGAACGCCGAAGCACCCCCCTCGCCGGGCGTTTCCGCGGCGGGCCGGGCGGGCTGACCGGTACGCAGGCCGGCCCGCTCGACCAGCTGCCGAAGCGACTGCTGCAGCCACAGCTCGCCCTGCCGTTCGGCCAGTTCCAGCGCCTCGGCGGCGGCTTCGGCGGCCGCGCCGCGGTCCCCGTCGGCGGCCAGCCGTTCCGCCGCCCGGTACAGCGCCACGGCGCGCGGGCCGGGCGATTCCAGTCCGCGCACCGCCTCCGCCGCGGTGAGCCACAACTCCGTGCTGTCGTCCCGTTCGGCTCGGGCCAGTTCGGCCGACAGCATCGGGGCCCAGGCGGCCGAGAGCGGATGCACCGTGCTCAACCCGGCGGCCGCGGCGCGGATCCGCTGCAACGCCGCCGGCCGCTCCGCGGCCGAACCCGGCAGTTCGAAACCGTCGGCCTCGGCCGTGGCGGCGTGGAACAGGAGCGGCCAAGTGTTCCGCTCGTAGCCCCGGGCCAGGCCCTTGTCCAGGACGGCGGCCAGTTCGGCCCTGGCATCGCCGAAACGGCCCTCCTGGCAGGCGATCCGGATCGCCAGTGCGGCAGTCGGCAGGTACTTCTGCGGCTGCCAGTTGGCGCCGATGGCCAGCGAGGTCTCCAGCAGGGCGGCGGCCCGCGCGGTGTCCCCGCACATCAGCGCCAGTTCGCCGCGCAGCCGTTCCAGGAAGTCGCGGTGCGCCTCCCGCCCGGCCCCGAACGGCTCCTCCGCGAGCAGCCGTTCGGCCTCTTCCAACTGCCCCAGTGACAGCAGCGGCTCGGCGAGGTTGCCCAGCATGATGGTGCCGCTGTAGGCGGCCATCCCGTTCCGCCTGATCAGCGCCAGCCCGGCCCGGGCGGCGTCGACGGCGCGGGCGGACCGGCCCTCGGACTCGTAGTGGTGCGACAGGTTGATGTAGACCTTGGACTGGAGTTCCAGGTCGTCGGTGGCGGCCGCCTCCTCGGCGATGCCTTCGAAGGAGGCCTCCGCCCGTTCGTGGTCGTCGAAGGTCCGGTAGAGGCTGCCCAGGGTGAGCCGGGCGTGCAGTTCGGTGGCCCGGGCGCCTACCGCGCGGGCCACCTCGGCGGCCCGGCGGGCCGTCACCAGGTCCTCGGGGCTCGCGTGGTCCAGAGTGCCCTCGGTGGCCAGCCGGTTGAGGACATGGGCGAGGACCGCGGTCGGCGGTCCGTCACCGACCAGCTTCAGGGCACGGCTGATGTCCTCGCGCTCGGTCCCGCCGGAGCGGTAGCGGACCGCGCGTCCGCGCTGCATCAGGAACCAGGCCGCACGCTGCGGGTCCTCGTTCTCGTCCACGATCCGCAGCGCCTTCTTGATGAAGCGCAGACCCCGGTCGTGCTCGCCGGTGTACATGGCGGCGACGGCGGCCTGGGCCAGCACATCGGTCATCCGCAGCCGGTCGCAGCCGTGCGCGGCGCCGGGCGGGCAGGTGCAGACGGGGTAGGTCGAGTCGGTCGGCTCGACGCCGACGAGCCCCGCGAGCACCTGCTCCGGTACGTCGTCCCAGAGCTCCAGCGCCCGCTCCAGCATTCTGAGCTGCTCGGCGAAGGCGTTGCGGCGGCGTGCCTGCAGCCCGGCCTCCAGGGCGGCGGGCAGCGCCAGTGCGGCGTCGCGGGCGTGGTACCAGTAGTCGGCGAGCCGGGCAGCCCGCTGGTCGGCGGCGACCAGGTCCGGATGCTCGGCCAGGACGCCGGCGTAGCGGCGGTTGATCCGGCTGCGCTCCCCCGGCATCAGGTCGTCCGAGACCGCTTCGCGGACCAGGGCGTGGCGGTAGCAGTAGCCGTCCATATCGGCGCTGGGCTGGATGATGTTGGCACCCACGGCGGTGCGCAGCACCTCGGTCAGTTCGTCCTCGGGGTGCCCGGCGACCGCGGCCAGCAGCCGGTGCTCGACCGCCGAGCCGCCCTCGGCCAGGACCCGCAGGATGCCCTGGCTCTCCTCCGGCATCGCCTCGACCCGGACCAGCAGCAGGTCGCGCAGCGAGTCGGTGAGGCAGCGCCCGGCCCCCTGCTGCTCGGAGACGGCCAACTCCTCGACGAAGAAGGGGTTTCCCTCGGAGCGGTCGTAGACCCACCGCACCAGGTCCTCGCCGGGGATCCTGGGGTGCAGGATGCCGGCCAGCTGGCGGGCCACCTCGGCCCGGCCCAGTCTGGGCAGCTCGAACCGCTGGACCGTGCGCAGTCGCTCCAGCTCGGCCAGGAAGGGCCGGACCGGATGGCGGCGGTGCAGGTCGTCGCTGCGGTAGGTGGCGAGGACGACGACTCTGGCCCCCTGCAGGGTGCGGACCAGGTAGGCCAGCAGCTCCCGGGTCGAGCGGTCGGACCAGTGCAGGTCCTCGACGGCCAGGACCAGGGCGCGGTCCACGGTCAGCCGCTCGAAGAGCCGCGCGGTGTGCTCGAACAGCCGGGCCCGGGCGAAGGCGTCGTGGGCCTCCGGCGGGGCCTCGCCGAAGTCGGGCAGCAGCCGGGCCAGACTGCTCTCATTGCCCTCGGCGGCCTGCGCCAGCTCCTCGCCGAACTCCCGGTGCAGCCGGCGCAGCAGCGACGCGAACGGCGCGTACGGCAGGCCTTCGGCGCCGACCTCCAGGCAGCCGCCGACCGCGACCACCGCGCCGCGGGCCAGCGCGGACCGCTGGAACTCCTCCAGCAGCCGGGTCTTGCCGACCCCCGCCTCGCCGCCGATCAGCACGGCCTGCGGCAGCCCGGCCTCGGCCCGGCGCAGCGCGGCTTCCAGCGCCGCGAGCTCGGAGTTGCGGCCGACGAACCGGGGGCTTACCGATATCCGCTCCACGGTCCCGAGCATCGCACACCCCTGCGACAGCGCCTCATGATTTTCCGGCGGCGCCGGCACCCGGGACCGTTCAGGCGCCGACCGGGACCAGGTGCAGCCGGTGCGCCATGGCGGCGGCCTCGCCCCGTCCGGTCACCTCCAGCTTGGCCAGGATGTTGGAGACATGCACGCTCGCCGTCTTCGGCGAGATGTACAGCTCCTCGGCGATCTGACGGTTCGTCCGCCCCAGCGCCACCAACCGCAGCACACCCAGCTCACGCGGCGTCAGATGGAAGGCGGCGCCGCCCGGTCCGGACAGTACGGCGGCGGCCTCCTCCGGTTCGCCCCGGACCGGCTCGGCGCGCAGACCTGCCCGCTCGGCCAGGCGCTGCGCCGCCGACTGCAGCCGTACGTCGCCGTGCCGGGCGGCCTGCTCCTCGGCGCGGCGCAGCAGCGCCGCCGCCTCGGGCCGCCGTCCTTCCAGCGCCTCCGCCTCGGCGGCCCGCAGCAGGGCCAGGTCCAGCGGGTACGGAACGCCGATCGGCTCCAGCACCGCCACCGCGCGAAGGTACGGCTCGGCCCGGAAATCGCCCTCGGCGCGGGCCAGTTCGGCGTCCAGCAGCAGCGCGAAGCCCTTGGCCAGCGGCCAGCCGCGCAGCAGCTGGCCGGCGGCCGCGCGGATCTGCGCCAGCACCGCCGGCCGGTCGGCCTCCAGGGCCGGCAGCCCGCGCGAGTCGGCCTCGGCGGCGGTGGCGTGCACCAGCAGCGGCCAGACATAGCGGGACTTCCCGGACGGGAAGCCCTGGCCGACGGCGGCCAGCAGTTCGGACCTGACCGCCTCGAAGCGGCCCTCGGCCGCGGCCAGCCGGATCGCCAGCTCGCTGAGCGGCAGCCAGCTCTGGGCCCGGACACCGGCCAGGTCGGCCCTGGCGTTGAGCAGATGGGCGGTCGCGGTCGGCAGGTCGTCGCGCAGCAATGCCACCAGGCCGTGCAGCCGGTTCAGGAAGGTGCCCAGGGTGCGGGTGTCCATGTCGCGCGAGGCGCTGCCGAGCAGTTCCTCGGCCTGCTCCAACCGCCCGAGCGAGATCAGCGGCTCGATCCAGTTGCCGCGCAGCAGCGAACCGGAGGCGCCCAGCAGCCCGTTGGCCCGGGCCATCTCGCAGCCCTCACGGGCGATCTCCGCGGCCTGCTCCGAGTGGCCCAGTCCCTCGTAGACGTCCGAGAGGTTGACGTAGGCACGGGACATCAGGTCCGGTTCATGCAGCGCGACGGCTCGGCCCAGTACGTGCCGCAGCTCGGCCAGGCCCTGCTCCTCGCTGCCCAGGATCACCTGGAGCGTGCCCAGGGTGACCCGGGCGTGCAGCTCCACCGGCTCGTCGCCGATCTCCCGGGCGATCGCGATGGCACGCTCGGCCAGCCCGATGTCCTCGGCCTCGGGCCAGTCGACCATGTCGCAGGCGGCGAAGCGGGCGAAGACCTCCGCCTGCACCGCATTGGGCGGGCCGTTCTCGACCAGCTCGCGGGCCTTGGCCAGATCCTTGCGGCCGTTGTCGCCGGCGTCGCTGAGGAACTGGACCCGGGAGCGCTGGCCCCAGAACCAGGCCGCCCTGGACGGGTCCTTGCGGTCGTCGATCTGACGCAGCGCCAGCTTGCAGAGGTTCAGGCAGCGTTCGCGCTCCCCGCAGAGCCGGGCGGCGACCGCCGCCTCGGCGATCACGTCCAGGTAGCGCAGCCGCTCGCAGCAGGCGCCGTCGGGGTCCTCGTCGCAGCTGCAGGCCGGATAGGACTCGGCGTAGTCGGCCGGACGCAGATCGGCCAGGACCTCCTCGGGAACCCGGTCCCACAGCTCCAGGGCGCGCTCCAGCATCTGCAGCTGCTCGGCGAAGGCGTTGCGGCGCCGGGCCTCGCGGCTCGCGTCCAGGGCGGCCGGCAGCGCGCGGGCCGGATCGCCGGCGCTGTACCAGTAGTTCGCCAGCCTGGTGGTCCGCTCCACGGCCGGGACCAGCTGCGGCTGCTCGCTGAGGATGGTCGCGTAGCGCCGGGTGATCCGGCCGCCCTCGCCGGGCAGCAGGTCGTCGGCGACGGCCTCGCGGACCAGGGCGTGCCGGAAGCGGTAGCCGTCGCCGTCCATGGTGGGGCGCAGGATGTTGGCGTCCACCGCGGTGCGCAGGGCGCCGATCAGCTCGTCCTCGGGCAGCGGCAGCACCGCCTGGAGCAGCCCGTACTCCACCGCCGAGCCGCCCAGCGCGAGGGCGCGCAGCACCGACTGCACCGGCTCCGGCAGTGCCTCGACCCGGACCAGCAGCAGATCGCGCAGCGACTCGGTGAGGCCGCTGGAGCAGCCGCCCTGGTAGCTCGCGGCCAGCTCCTCCACGAAGAACGGGATGCCCTCGGAGCGGAGGAAGATCTTGGACACCAGTGCGGCGTCCGGGGTGTCCGCCAGGATGCCGAGCAGCTGGTCGGCGACCTCGGCACGGCCCAGCCTGGGCAGTTCCAGCCGCTGCACCGTGCGCAGCCGCTCCAGCTCGGCCAGGAAGGGGCGCAGCGGGTGCCGGCGGTGCAGGTCGTCGCTGCGGTAGGTGGCGACGATGACCAGCCGTGAGCCGCGCAGCGAGCGCAGCAGGTAGACCAGCAGTTCCCGGGTGGAGCGGTCGGACCAGTGCAGGTCCTCCAGGGCCAGCACGATGGTGCGGTCCGCGGTGAGCCGTTCGAAGAGCTGGGCGGTGTGCTCGAACAGCCGGGCCCGGCCGAACTCGTCATGGGCCTCCGGCACCGCGTGGCCCAGCTCGGGCAGCAGTTGCGCAAGCCGGCCCGCGCTGCCCGCGGCCGCCTGCTCCACCTCGGTGCCCAGCTCGTGGTGGAGCGCGCGCAGGGCGGCGGCGATCGGCGCGTACGGCAGGCCGTCCGCGCCGATCTCCACACATCCGCCGACGGCGGCTACGGCCCCCCGCGCCGTAGCCGCACAGACGAACTCCTCCAGCAGCCGGGTCTTGCCGACCCCGGCGTCCCCCGCGATGAGCAGCGCCTGCGGCTGCCCCTCCCCTGCCCGCTCGAGCGCCGACGAGAGCTCCGCCATTTCGGCGGAGCGGCCGACGAACACGGGACTCACCGATATACGCTCCACAACAGTGAGCATCGCACACGCCTCCGACAATCCGGGGGCGTCACTCAGCAGGCACTGGGAGCCGACGCGCGCCGCGAACGGCGTACGCCCCGGAAGCGGAAGCTCGATCCCCCTCCCTTCCGGTCGTGTGCCCCGGCATCCTTCGCCGCTGCGGCACCCTGCTCGGCCTCGGCCAGCAGGCGGTGCTGCTCGGCCGCGCGACGCAGCTCCGACTCGCGGATCTTGAAGGACTCGATGTAGAACTCGCTGCTGGACATCTGCTGCTCCCCTGGTGAAGGTCTGTCTCGCTCTTCCCTGCTGACCTCAAGATTCCTCTCCCAGGGGGGTGCAGGGCATCGGGAGCCTGCCCGATCTTCCAGCTCAGCGGGGCCTTAGACAGCACTGAGGCCGTCCTACCCGGAGGGGCGGGACGGCCTCAGGCGCCTAAGTAGGCGCAGGCAGTGCCTTAGTCCTTAGGACCTTCAGTGCCTAGGCAAGCCGTTCGAGGCTGTGCTTGTTGATCCTCTCAGGCAAGCCGTTCGAGGATGAGTTCCTTCACCCGGGCCGCGTCGGCCTGGCCGCGGGTGGCCTTCATGACCGCGCCGACCAGCGCGCCGGCCGCGGCGACCTTGCCGTCGCGGATCTTGGCGGCGACGTCGGGGTTGGCCGCGATGGCCTCGTCCACGGCCGCGCCCAGCGCCGAGTCGTCCGAGACGACGGCCAGGCCGCGCTTGGCGACGACCTCGTCCGGGCCACCCTCGCCGGCCAGCACCGCCTCGATCACCTGGCGGGCCAGCTTGTCGTTCAGCGAGCCCGCCGCCACCAGCTCGGACACCCGGGCGACCTGCGCCGGGGTGATCGGCAGCGCGCCGAGCTCGGCGCCGGTCTCGTTGGCGTGCCGGGCCAGCTCGCCCATCCACCACTTGCGGGCCTGGTCCGCGGGCGCGCCCGCGGCGATGGTCTCCAGGATCGGCTCGATCGCACCGGCGTTGAGCACGGACTGCATCTCCAGGTCGGAGATGCCCCACTCGCCCTGCAACCGCTCCCGGCGCACCCGGGGCATCTCAGGCAGCGCCGCCCGCAGCTCCGCCACCCACTCGCGGGACGGTGCCACCGGCACCAGGTCGGGCTCGGGGAAGTAGCGGTAGTCCTCGGCGTTGTCCTTGATCCGCCCGGCGGTGGTGCTGCCGTCCTCCTCGTGGAAGTGGCGGGTCTCCTGGACGATGCTGCCGCCCTCGTTGAGGACCGCGGCATGCCGCTGGATCTCGAAGCGCGCGGCCCGCTCCACACTGCGGAGCGAGTTGACGTTCTTGGTCTCCGACCGGGTGCCGAACTCCTCGCGCCCGTGCGGCCGCAGCGACAGGTTGACGTCGCAGCGCATCTGGCCCTTGTCCATCCGGGCCTCGGACACGCCCAGTGCCCTGATGACCTCGCGCAGCTCGGCCACGTACGCCTTGGCGACCTCGGGTGCCCGCTCGCCCGCTCCCTCGATCGGCTTGGTGACGATCTCGATCAGCGGGATGCCGGCCCGGTTGTAGTCCAGCAGCGAGTGCGAGGCGCCGTGGATACGGCCGGTCGCGCCGCCGATGTGGGAGGACTTGCCGGTGTCCTCCTCCATGTGGGCGCGCTCGATCTGCACGCGGAAGACCTCGCCGTCCTCCAGCGTGACGTCCAGGTAGCCGTTGAAGGCGATGGGCTCGTCGTACTGCGAGGTCTGGAAGTTCTTCGGCATGTCCGGGTAGAAGTAGTTCTTCCGGGCGAAGCGGCACCACTCGGCGATCTCGCAGTTCAGC
The DNA here is from genome assembly GCF_000787775.1 of Streptacidiphilus carbonis. GTDB lineage: Bacteria > Actinomycetota > Actinomycetes > Streptomycetales > Streptomycetaceae > Streptacidiphilus > Streptacidiphilus carbonis. The sequence continues at coordinate 125,228 of NZ_BBPM01000002.1, forward strand.
GCGAGGCCGATCTTGACCGCCGACTCCACGCCGACCGCGTTCACCACGGGCAGCGACCCGGGCAGGCCCAGGCAGGTCGGGCAGACCTGCGAGTTGGGCTCGGCGCCCAGCTCGGTGGAGCAGCCGCAGAACATCTTGGTGGCGGTGCCCAGCTCGACGTGGACCTCCAGGCCCATCACCGGGTCGTACGCCGCCAGCGCCTCGTCGTAGGGCACCAGGTCGATGACGCTCACTGATGCGTCCCCTCTTCGTCACATGTGTTCATGGATGCTCAGCCGAGCAGGATGTCGTCGTCGCCGAGCCTGCGCAGCTCGCGGACCAGCAGTGCGGTGCTGGTGACCAGGGCCAGGGCGGCGACGGCGGCGTTGACCAGCTTGAGGGTGTCACCCTCCTCGCGGGCCTTGCGGAGGTCCTTGGCGACGCCGACGGCACCGAACAGACTCCCGCCGATGCCGAACAGGATCCCGGGCTTGGTGTGCTTGAAGCCTTTGAGCTGCTTGGCCTTGCTGCCGGTGCCGACGGTGGTGGCGGTGTCGGTCTTCGCGACGGTCTTGTTGCTCACAGCGCCGGTGCCTCCTCTAGCAGGGGGTGTCCCCACTGGTTGTCGAGTGCCGCCTCGACCGCCGCACCAACCCGGTACAGCCGGTCGTCGGCCATGGCGGGGGCGATGATCTGCAGGCCGACCGGGAGATTGTCCTCCGGGGCGAGTCCGCAGGGGACCGACATGGCCGAGTTGCCGGCCAGGTTCGACGGAATGGTGCAGAGGTCCGCGAGGTACATCGCCATCGGGTCGTCGGCGCGCTCGCCGATCGGGAAGGCGGTGGTCGGCGTGGTCGGCGAGACCAGGACGTCCACGTCGGCGAAGGAGCGGGCGAAGTCCTGGGTGATCAGGGTCCGCACCTTCTGGGCCGAGCCGTAGTAGGCGTCGTAGTAGCCGGAGGACAGCGCGTAGGTGCCCAGGATGATCCGGCGCTTCACCTCGGGGCCGAAACCGGCCTCGCGGGTCAGCGCGGTGACGTCCTCGGCCGAACGGGTGCCGTCGTCGCCGACGCGCAGCCCGTACCGCATGGCGTCGAAGCGGGCCAGGTTGGAGCTGGCCTCGGACGGCGCGATCAGGTAGTACGCGGGCAGCGCGTAGCTGAAGGACGGGCAGGAGACCTCGACCACGGTGGCGCCGAGGCCGCGCAGGATCTCCACCGACTCGTTGAAGCGCTGCATCACGCCGGCCTGGTAGCCCTCGCCGGCGAACTCCTTGACCACGCCGACCCGGACGCCGGTGAGGTCGCCGGTGGCGCCCTGGCGGGCGGCCGCGACCAGCGGCAGCACCGGGGCGTCGATCGAGGTGGAGTCCAGCGGGTCGTGCCCGGCGATGGCCTCGTGCAGCAGGGCCGCGTCAAGCACGGTGCGGGCGCAGGGACCGCCCTGGTCCAGCGAGGACGAGAAGGCGATCAGGCCGTAGCGGGAGACCGTGCCGTAGGTCGGCTTGACGCCGACGGTGCCGGTGACGGCGCCGGGCTGGCGGATCGAGCCGCCGGTGTCGGTGCCGATGGCCAGCGGGGCCTCGTAGGCGGCCAGCGCGGCGGCGGAACCGCCGCCGGAGCCGCCGGGGATCCGGGAGAGGTCCCAGGGGTTGCCGGTCGGGCCGAAGGCGCTGTTCTCGGTGGAGGACCCCATGGCGAACTCGTCCATGTTGGTCTTGCCGAGGATCACCACACCGGCGTCCTTGAGGCGGCGGGTCAGCGTCGCGTCGTACGGCGGCACCCAGCCCTCGAGGATCCTGGACCCGGCGGTGGTGGGGACGCCCTTGGTGGTGAACACGTCCTTGAGCGCGAGCGGGACGCCGGCCAGCGGGCCCAGCTCCTCGCCCGCGGCGCGCTTGGCGTCCACGGCGCGGGCGGCGCTGAGCGCGCCGTCGGTGTCGACGTGCAGGAAGGCGTGCACCTTCTCGTCGACGGCGCCGATGCGGTCCAGGTGCGCCTGGGCCACCTCGACGGCGGAGACCTCGCCGGCGGCGATGGCCGCGGCGGTCTCGGCTGCGGTGTTGCGAATCAGGTCGGTCATGGGTTGGTCAGTCCTCCCCGAGGATCTGCGGCACGCGGAAGCGCTGCTCCTCCGCGGCGGGCGCACCGGCGAGGGCCTCGGCGGGCGTGAGGGACGGGCGGACCACATCCGGGCGCATGACGTTCGTCAGCGGCAGCGGGTGCGAGGTCGGCGGTACGTCTTCGGCGGCGATCTCGCTGACGCGGGCGACCGCGTCGACGATGTCGTTGAGCTGCTCGGCGAAGTGGTCCAGCTCTTCGGCCTTGAGCTCCAGCCGCGACAGCCGGGCGAGGTGGGCGACCTCCTCGCGCGTAATGCCAGGCATGCAGCAGTCCCCTTCGGGGTGGGATCAGTTTTTCCGGGCCCCAGTCTATTGACACCGGGGAGGCCTCCATCCTACGGAGCCGCAGGGCAGGCACGCACCGTCGAATGTGCACTACCCGGGGGCGCGGGGAACTGCGCGATCAGCCCGCTACGGAGGTGCACGGTCGGCAGCGCACGTAGTTGATCAAGCAGAGCCCCGCGCCCCTCAAGACGTCGGCTCCACAGGCTGCGGCGAAGCCGCGTTGCGGATGCGGAGCCATGCCGTGGCCTGGTCGGCAGGCAGGGCGGCGGAGACCAGCCACCCCTGGACCGCGTCGCAGCCCATGGCGTGCAGCCGTTCCCAGGTCTCGTCGTCCTCGACGCCCTCGGCGACCACGGTCAGCCCCAGCGAGTGCGCGAGCTGCACCGAGCAGCGGACCACCGCCGCGTCATGGTGGTCCGCCACCATCCTGCTGACGAAGGAGCGGTCGATCTTGAGCTCGCCCACCGGCAGCTTCCGCAGCCGCACCAGCGAGGAGTACCCGGTGCCGAAGTCGTCCAGGGACATGCCGACCCCGTGGCCGCGCAGTTCCTCCAGGGTGTCCGCGGCCAGCTGCCCGTCCTCCAGCAGCAGCCGCTCGGTGATCTCCAACTGCAGTGCCGCGGCCGGAACCCCGTGCCGGGCCAGCCGGTCCGCGATGGACTGGGCGAAGCCGGGCCGCAGTACGTCGCGGGGCGACACGTTGACGGCGACCTGGACGGTCATCCCCTCGGCGCGCCAGGCGGCCAGTTGGGTGACGGCCGCCTCCAGCACGTAGTCGGTGAGCTTGGGCATCAGCCCGCTGGACTCGGCCAGGCCGACGAACTCGTCCGGGCTGACCGGTCCGTGTCCGGCCCGGTCCCAGCGGACCAGGGCCTCCAGGCCGACCACATGTCCGTCGAAGGCGACCTTGGGCTGGTAGTGGATGTGCACGTCGCGGGTGTCCAGCGCGCGGCGCAGATCGCCCAGCAGGCCGAGCCGCTGCGGCGTGTCGGCGTCCTGCTCGGGGTGGTAGCGCTCGACCCCGCTGCGGCTGCGCTGGGCGTGGGCCATCGCCACATCGGCGCGGGCCAGCAGGGATTCGGCGTCGGTGGCGTCGTCGGGCACGACGGCCACCCCCGCGCTGGACTCCAGCACCAGCTGGAGCCCGTCCAGGTGCACCGGCACGGCCAGGGCCGCGACCAGCTCCCGGGCGGCGCGCAGCGGGTCGTCGCCGGCGTCCGGCAGCAGTACCGCGAACTCGTCCCCGCTGAGCCTGGCGACCAGGCCGTCCCCGGGGACCGAGCGGCGCAGCCGGGTGCCGACCTGGGCCAGCAGCCGGTCGCCGGCGGCGTGGCCCAGGGTGTCGTTGAGCGAGCGGAACCGGTCCAGGTCGAGCAGCACCAGGGCGAGGTGACGTTCGCTGTTCGAGCGGGCGATGGTCTCGCGGGCGGCGCGCAGCAGCGCGTCGCGGTTGGCGAGGCCGGTGAGCGGGTCGGTGGCCTGGTCGTGCGCGCGTTCGCTGGCGATCCGCCAGGCCACGAAGAGCACGGCCAGCGGGACCGCGAAGAGCGGGAGCAGCTGTGGTGCGTGGTGAGAGGTGATCAGTGCCAGTGGCAGTAGCGGCGCCGCACCCACCGCCAGTGTCCCCACAAAAACCGCAAGCCTTACCAGAAGCCCGGCGCGGCCGAGCCTCGACGTGCGCTCCATAGATGTTCCTCTGGATTCCCCGTTCGCCCGCTGAGGGAGCGGGTTGTGTTCAAGGGTAAAGCGGGGGCTCCTGGAGGGGCAGGGAATTGGACAGGCCGTGACCGACTGGTGTCGTTACCAGCCGGTCGGCTCTACGATATGCACCCGCTGACCGAAATGCCTTTGCGTTAAGTAACTTGACGAGGCATTAGTCCGTCCCTGAGGGTGCCTCAACTGCTACCGGGAGTGCATGTCCGCGTGCTGCCTCCGGCCCTTCCGCGAGGAGCACGGCGAAGCCGTCGTCGTCCAGGACGGCCAGCTTCAGCTGCATCGCCTTGTCGTACTTGGAGCCGGGGTTGTCGCCGACGACGACGAAGTCGGTCTTCTTGGAGACGGAGCCGGTGACCTTCGCCCCCAACTGCTGCAGCGCGTCCTTCGCGCCATCGCGGGTGTGCGAGGCGAGCGTCCCGGTGACCACCACGGTCAGCCCCTCCAGCGGACGCGGCCCCTCGTCCTCCCCGCCACCCTCCTCCACGAACCGGACGCCGGCGGCCCGCCACTTCTCGATGATCTCCCGGTGCCAGTCCTCGGCGAACCACTGGGTGATCGCCGCCGCGATGGTCGGGCCCACACCCTCGGTGGCGGCCAGTTCCTCCTCGCTGGCAGCGGCGATCCGGTCCAGGTCGCGGAACTCACGGGCCAGGGCCTGGGCGGCGACCGGGCCGACATGACGGATCGAAAGGCCGGCCAGGATGCGGGCCAGCGGGCGCTGCTTGGCCGCCTCCAGGTTCTCCAGCAGAGCGGTCGCGGTCTTCTTGGGCTCACCCTTCAGGTTGGCGAAAAAGGTGACAACCTTCTCTTCGCCCGTCTTGGGATCCCGCTTGGGCAGACCGGTGTCCTGGTCGCGGACGACGACCTTGATGGGCAGCAACTGCTCGATCGTCAGATCGAACAGGTCACCCTCGTTCAGCAGTGGCGGATCGGACGGCTCCAGCGGCTGGGTGAGCGCGGTCGCCGCGACATAGCCCAGCGCCTCGACGTCCAGGCACTTGCGCCCGGCCAGGTAGAAGACCCGCTCGCGCAGTTGGGCAGGGCAGGTGCGGGCGTTGGGGCAGCGCAGGTCGATGTCGCCCTCCGCCATCGGCCGCAGCTCGCTGCCGCAGTCCGGGCAGTTGGTCGGCATGACGAACTCGCGTTCGCTGCCGTCCCGCAGGTCCACCACCGGTCCGAGCACCTCGGGGATGATCTCCCCGGCCTTGCGCAGCACCACGGTGTCGCCGATCAGCACGCCCTTGGCCTTGACCACGTCCTGGTTGTGCAGGGTCGCGTACTCGACCACCGAGCCGGCCACCTGGACCGGCTCCATCACGGCATAGGGGGTGCAGCGGCCGGTCCGGCCGACGTTGACCCGGATGTCCAGCAGCTTGGTATTGACCTCCTCCGGCGGGTACTTCCAGGCGATGGCCCAGCGCGGGGCGCGCGAGGTCGCGCCGAGACGGCCCTGCAGCGGGATCTCGTCCACCTTGACCACTACGCCGTCGATCTCGTGCTCGACCGAGTGCCGCTGCTCGCCGTAGCGGACGATGAACTCCTTGACCTCCGCGAGCGTGCCGACCACCGCGTTGTGCCTGGCCGTCGGCAGTCCCCAGGCGCGGAGCAGGTCGTAGGCGTGGGACTGGCAGTCGATGTCGAAGCCCCGGCGGGCGCCGATGCCGTGCACGATCATGTGCAGCGGCCGGGATGCGGTGATCCGCGGGTCCTTCTGCCGCAGCGAACCCGAGGCCGAGTTGCGCGGATTGGCGTACGGAGCCTCCCCGGCTGCCACGCGGGTGGCGTTGAGCTCGGCGAACGCCTCGATCGGGAAGTAGATCTCGCCCCGGATCTCCACCAGTTCGGGCACGGCGTGGCCGCCGTCGTCCCGCAGCTGGTGCGGGATCTCGGCGATGGTGCGGACATTGGCGGTGATGTCCTCGCCGGTGCGCCCGTCGCCCCGGGTCGCGGCCCGGACCAGTCGGCCGTTCTCGTAGGTGAGGTTGACGGCCAGGCCGTCGATCTTCAGCTCACAGAGGAAGTGGTAGCTCTGACCGGTCAGCTCCTTCTCGACCCGGTCGGCCCAGGAGTCCAACTCCTCGTCGGTGAAGGCGTTGTCCAGGCTGAGCAGCCGCTCCAGGTGCTCCACCGAGGCGAAGTCGTTGGAGTAGGCGCCACCGACCTTCTGGGTCGGCGAATCAGGGGTGCGCAGTTCGGGGCGGCGCTCCTCCAGCGCCTCCAACTCCCGCATCAGCGCGTCGAACTCGGCGTCGCTGACGGTGGGGGCGTCCTGGAGGTAGTAGCGGAAGCGGTGCTCCTCGATCTCCTGCGACAGCTCCGCGTGCCGGGACCGCTCCTCGGCCGTGGCCTCCACCGCTGCCTCTTCTGCCGACACCCTCTGCTCCTCCATCGACGACCCCCCTCGTGGCGTACTTACTCCGGATTGTCGGCCAGGCTCTGGGCGGCGATCACGCTGTGTGACAGCGCGCGCCGCGCATACGCCGGGGAGGCCCCCGCCAGACCGCAGCTGGGGGTCACCACGACGCGTTGTGCCAGCAGCGCCGGGTCGAGCCCGAGCCTGCGCCACAACGTCCTGACACCGCTGACACTACCGGCCGGGTCTGACAATCCAGGCTCCACCGAAGGCACCACACCGGCGAAGAGCAGCGTCCCTCCCTCGACCGCCTCACCGATCGCGTCGTCGTCACGCTCCGTCAGCAGGCCCGCGTCCAGCGAGACCCCGGCGGCCCCGGCCCGACGCAGCAGCGCCAGCGGCACTGCCGGGGCGCAGCAGTGCACGACCACCGGCACCTCCACCGCGCGGACCAGCGCGCGCAGCGTCTCCTCGGCGATCTGCCGGTCCACCGCGCGCAGCCGCTGCCAGCCGCTGGCGGTCGGCACCTGCCCGGCCAGCACGGCCGGCAGCGACGGCTCGTCCAGCTGGAGCACCAGCCCCGCGCCGGGCACCCGCTTGCGGACGTCCTCCAGGTGCAGCCGCAGGCCCTCCGCCAGCGAGCCGGCGATGTCCCGCACCGCGCCCGGGTCGGCCAGCGCCTTCTCGCCGCGGTGCAGTTCCACGCTCGCGGCCAGCGTCCAGGGGCCGACGGCCTGGAGCTTGAGCGGCCCGGTCCGGCCCTGGGTGTACTCCTCCAGCGCATCCAGGTCCTCGCCGAGCCAGGAGCGGGCCCGGCGGGTGTCCCGGCCGGGGTGGTCGCCGAAGCGCCAGCCGCTGGGCTCGACCCGGGCGAACAGTTCGACCAGCAGTCCCAGACTGCGGCCGACCATGTCGGCGCCGGGACCGCGGGCCGGCAGTTCGGGCAGGTGCGGCAGGGCCTCCAGCGAGCCGGTGACGGTCCTCGCGGCCTCCCGCGCGTCCGTCCCCGGCATCGACCCCACCCCGGTCGCGGCCGGACCGGTCAACTGCGGAAACGTACTCTCAGAGCTCACTCCGGCAGCGTACGGGAGTCCGCGCGGATCGTCCCCGCTACCGCCCCGGGCGCACCGTCAGATCGGTGATCTCCGCGTCCCGCGGCAGGTCGACGGCGGTGAGCACGGCGGTCGCGATCGACTCGGGGGCGATCCAGGCGGAGGCGTCGTAGGACTTGCCCTCCTGGGCGTGCACCTTCTCCTGCATGGCCGTCGCCGTCCGGCCCGGGTAGACGGTGGTGACCCGGACGCCGTTGCCGTGCTCCTCCGCGCGCAGCGAGTCGGCGACGGCCCTGAGCCCGAACTTGGAGGCGGCATACACCCCCCACTCGGCATGGGCCTGCAGCCCGGCGCCGGAGTTGACGAACACCACGTGGCCCCGGGAGACCCGCAGGGTGGGCAGGAACAGCCGGGTCAGCTCCGCCGGGGCGACCAGGTTGACGGCGAGGGTGTGGTTCCAGACCTTGGTGCCCAGGTCGCCGATGGCGCCCAAGTCCACCACGCCCGCGATGTGCAGCAGCGAGTCCAGCCGTACCGGCTGCTCCTGCTGGCCCAGCGCCCAGGACAGCCGGTCCGGGGTGGCGAGGTCGCCGATCAGGGTGCGGCTGCCGGGGAACTGCTTGCGCAGCACCGCCGCGCGGTTGGCGTCGCGGGCCAGCAGCCACAGCTCGTCGCCCCGCTCCGCCAGCCTGGCGGCGACAGCCGCGCCGATGCCCGAACCCGCGCCGGTGATCAGATGGATAGCCATGGCTTCATTGGTATCACGCCTGGTCGCGACGGCGGCCGAGCGCCGGGGATCAGGTGGTCGCGACCACGAACTCCTCCCCGTTCGAGGTCCGCAGGCCGTCCGCCCGGTCGGCGAAGTACCGCTCGTTGAGCATGGCCGCCGACACGTGCCGGGCGTCCTTGAACCCCGCGTCACGGGCCAGCGCGACCATCTCCGACGGGGCGAAGAAGCTGAGGAAGGGTGTCCCCGAGGCCCGCGCCGCCTTCTCCACCGCCAGGCGCCCCGCGCGGTCCCCCTCTTCGAGGAGGTCCAGCGGCGGCTGGAACGTCATGGCCAGGGTCGAGCCCGGGGCCAGCGCCGCGAGCCGGCGCAGCGTGTCCGTGTTCGCCTCCTCGGTGAGGTACATGCTGACGCCGGTCGAGGCCACCACGGCAGGCCGGTCCGGGTCCAGGCCGGCCGCGGTCAGCCCGTCCCACCACGCCCCCTCCACCTCGAAGTCGACCGGCACCAGCCGCAGCCAGTCGGGGATGCCGAAGCCGAGCTCGACCAGCCGCTGCCGCTTCCAGGCCTGGGGTCCCGGCTGGTCCACCTCGAACACCCGGAGGCGGGAGGCGACCTCGGGTCGGCGCTGGGCGAAGGTGTCCAGCCCCGCCCCGAGGACGACGTACTGGTCGACACCCCGGGAGGCCTGCTCCACCACCAGGTCCTCGACGAAGCGGGCCCGGGCCACGACGCTCGCCCGGTACCGGCTGGTGCCCTGGGGGTGCATGTCCCCCCGGTCGCGCCAACCGTCGCCGGGGTCCACCAGGCGCAGGCCGATCTCGTCCGCCAGCACATGGGGCGGCGGGTCGGCCTGGACGTGCACGGCCCGCCAGAGCGCGACCCTGGCCGCGGTGTCCTCCGGGCCGACGTGCTGATTCGCGGTCATGAGGCGTTCTCCACTGCGCCGCTGCCGTCGGCCGGGGCCTGCAGGCTCCAGAGCCTGCCGTCCGGGTCGCGGACGGTCATCTCCCTGGTGCCGTAGTGGGTGTCCGCGAACGGGGCGACCACCTCGACCGAGGGGTCGGCGCGGAAGGCGTCCGCGTCCGGCACCTTCAGGACCAGCTGCATCCCGGTCTCCTGGCTCTCGGGGACCTCGGCGATGAAGAGGTACGGCCCGTCGCCGTTGCGCAGCTGCCCGGAGTTGTGGTCCGTCGCGAAGTCCAGTTCGAACCCCAGGCCCTGGAAGAACTTGGCCGCCCTGCCCCAGTTGTGGGTCGTCAGGAACACGGCCTCGATGCCTTCTGTGGTCATGTCAGGTTTCCTTCCGGAACGCTTGCTCTCGTTTTCCGTGGGCGTCGTCGAGGTAGGCCCGCAGCGCTTCGGCGACCAGCGCCGACAGTGACAGCTCCGACTCGATGGCACGGATCTTGACCTGCTTGATCAGCCCCAGCGGCAGGTACACGTTGAACTGCTTCACGTCCTCGTCACCCATGGCTCGATGCTAGCAAACTAACAAGCTAGATGTGCGGCAGTCGGGAATCACCACATTCCGAGACGGGGACACGTCATGATGAGGGCAGAGGATCAACAGGGGGGCGTGGCGGTACGTGAGTGACCAGACGGCAGTGACGGCCGAACCCACCCCAGGACACATGATCGTCTGCGGCGGTGACGCGCTGACGCACCGCGTGGCGCTGGACCTGATCCACCTCTACCGCGAGCGGGTCACCCTGGTCATCCCCGACCTGGAGACCGGCCACGGCCCGCAACTGGCCGCGCTGGCCACCGAGGACGGCTCGGTCACCGTGATCGGCGGGCGCGGCCCGGACGAGACCACGCTGCGCGCCGCCGGGATCACCGAGGCCACCGCCCTCGCCCTGACCATGGAGGACGATCCGGCCGTCACCGAGGCGGCGCTGCTGGCCCGGGGCCTCAACCCGCGGCTGCGGCTGGTGATCCGGATCTTCAGCAATGCGCTGGGCCAGCGACTGGAGCACCTGCTGGACCGGGCCGCCGACCACACCGGCGGCTCGACGGCGGTGCTGTCGGCCTCGGAGACGGCCACCCCCGCCCTGCTCTCCGCCGCGGTCACCGACCGCAACCAGGTCATCCCGATCGACGGCGGAACCTTCTCGGTGGTCGAGCAGGGTCCGACCGAGGCCGACGACAACACCGTCCCGCTGGCACTGCTCGCTCCGCGAACCGACGAGACGGTCGGCACCGGCGACTCCCCGCTGCACGTCCTGCTGCCCTCCCCCGAGCAGTCGGCCGGCGCCACCGAGGCCACCGTCCGCGCCGTGGTGCGGCTGCGGCACGACCCCAACCCGCCGGCCGAGCCGGGGCGGCGCGGACTGCCGCGGTTCCCGCTGGGGGCGCTGATCTCGCGGCGGCTGCGCCGGGCCGCGCTGGGGCTCGGCGCCTTCGTGGCCGTGCTGACCCTGGTGACCTGGCTGACCACGCCGCGGTCGATCGGCCTCTCGCTCTACGACGTGCTGATGGACGTGGCCGCCGCGGGCAACCCGGCCGACAACGAGTCGGGCGTCCGCAAGGTGCTGCAGCTGCTCTCCATGTTCACCGGAATGCTGATCATGCCGCTGGTGCTGGCCGTGATCCTGGAGAACCTGGGCGCGCTGCGCAACGTCAGCGGACTGGACCGGCCCAAGCGCAGCACGGCCGACCACATCGTGGTCATCGGTCTGGGCAAGGTCGGCAGCCGGGTGGTGGAGCGGCTCGCGGCCATGCGGGTGCCGGTGGTGGCCGTGGAGCGCAACCCGGAGGCCGCCGGGGTGGCCAGGGCCAGGAAGCTCGGGGTGCCGGTGGTGATCGGCGACATCTCCGATCCGGAGATCTACCACGACGCCAGGGTCAGCCGCAGCCAGACCCTGATGGCACTGACCAGCAACGACAGCGTCAACCTGGAGGCGGTGCTGTACGCCCGCGAACAGCGGCCCGATCTCCGGGTGGTGCTGCGGCTGTTCGACGACGCCTTCGCCGGCACCGTCTACCGCACCCTCCGGGCCTCCTATCCGCAGGCCCGGACCAGGAGCCGGAGCGTCTCCTACCTGGCCGCGCCGGCCTTCGCCGCCGCCATGATGGGCCGTCAGGTGCTGGCCTCGATCCCGGTGGAGCGGCAGATGCTGCTGGTCGCCGTGGTCGGCGTGCGGGGGCGCGAGGCGCTGTCCGGACGGACCGTGGCCGAGGCGTTCCGGCCCGGCGGCTGGCGGGTGGTCGGCCTGCACCGGCCCGGCCGGGAGCTGCGCTGGAACCCGGCGCCGGAGCGGCCGCTGCAGGACGAGGACCGCGTGGTCGTGGTCGCCACCCGCGAGGGCCTCGGCCTGCTGCTCCGCCGTACACCCGCCGCGGCGGCGGTCGAGGAGGAGGCCCCGGCTCCCGCGGCGGCGGCCCACCCCCACCTGCCGGGTCCGCGGTTCCACCGCCACCCCGACGACACCGGCCCGCTGCCCCGCCTGCCGCGGGCCCAGCCGGACGCGCCGTACCCGGGGCAGGAGGAGCCTTAGCGGGGACCCTTGGCTGCGGACCGTAGTTGGCTGGTCGCGCAGTTCCCCGCGCCCCTGGGGGTCTGCGACTGGGCCAGTTGCACTTGCTCAGGGGCGCGGGGAACTGCGCGACCAGCCCGGCACATGCCGCAGCCGAAGAAGGAACTACGGCGTCGCCTGCTCCAGCAGCGCCAGCGCCTCGGCGCCGTCCGCGGCGAAGCGGACCAGCTCGTCCAGCGGCCTCGGCAGGAAGCCTTCGGCCTCCATCCGGGCCAGCTGGATCCGCATGCCCTCGTAGAAGCCCTCGGTGTCGAGCAGCACCACCGGCTTGATGTGCAGGCCGTGCTTCTTGAGCTCCACCACCTCGGTGACCTCGTCCAGCGTGCCCAGCCCGCCGACCAGGACCACGATCGCGTCGGCCCGCGCCAGCAGCGCGGCCTTGCGTTCGGCGAGGTCCGCGGTGATGACCATCTCGTCGGCGCCCTGGTAGTTCTTGTGCTGGAGCAGGTCCACCGATATCCCGACGAGCCTCCCGCCGGCCGCCTTCACCTCGTCGGCGAGCACGCCCATCAGTCCGGCGTCGGAGCCGCCCCAGACCAGGGTGTGCCCGTGCCGGCCCAGCAGTCGGGCGAACTCCCGGACGGGCTTGGTGTAGCGCTCGTCCAGGGCGTAGGCGGAACAGAAGACAGTGATGTTCATGGAGAGATCCCCCAGCTCGGTCGGACGTACTGCGCGTTCAGCGGACTGCGGCGGGTCCGGCTCAGCCGGAGAGCACGGCGCGCTCGGTGGTGGCGATCGTCGCCGAACCGACCACCCGGGTGCCGTCGTAGAGCACCGCGGCCTGGCCCGGGGCGATCCCGCGCTGCGGCTCGGCCAGCGCGACCCGGAGCTCGGCGCCGTCCTCGCTCAGTGCGGCTGTCGCGGCCACCGGCTCGCCGTGGGCCCGCAGTTGGACGGTGTACGCCCCCGGCGCGAAGGGCGTGGTGCCGCACCAGCGCGGCTTGATGCCGGTGAGCGCCGCGACGTCCAGCGCCTCGACCGGTCCCACCGTGACCCGGTTGTCGACCGGGGAGATGTCCAGGACGTAGCGGGGCTTCCCGTCGGCCGCCGGGTGCCCGATCCGCAGGCCCTTGCGCTGCCCGATGGTGAAGCCGTACGCGCCGCTGTGCTCGCCCAGCCGGGTGCCGTCGACGTCGACGATCTCACCGGGGGCGGTGCCCAGCCGCTGCTCCAGGAACCCCTGGGTGTCGCCGTCGGCGATGAAGCAGATGTCGTGGCTGTCGGGCTTCTTGGCCACCGCCAGACCGCGGCGCCCGGCCTCGGCCCGGACCAGTTCCTTGGGGGTGTCCCCGAGCGGGAACATCGCGTGCGCCAACTGATCGGCGTCCAGCACACCGAGGACGTACGACTGGTCCTTGGCGGGGTCGACGGCACGGTGCAGTTCGCGCACGCCGTCCGCGCCGGTGACGATCTGCGCGTAGTGGCCGGTGACCACGGCGTCGAAGCCCAGGGCGACGGCCTTGTCCAGCAGCGCCGCGAACTTGATCTTCTCGTTGCAGCGCAGGCAGGGGTTGGGGGTGCGGCCGGCCGCGTACTCGGCCACGAAGTCGTCGATCACGTCCTCGCGGAACCTCTCGGCCAGATCCCACACATAGAAGGGGATGCCGATCACATCGGCGGCCCGGCGGGCGTCCCTGGAGTCCTCCAGGGTGCAGCAGCCGCGGGCGCCGGTGCGGAAGGACTGCGGGTTGCTGGAGAGCGCCAGGTGCACCCCGGTCACCTCGTGCCCGGCCTCGGCCGCCCGCGCGGCGGCGACGGCGGAGTCCACGCCGCCGGACATCGCGGCCAGGACGCGGAGCTTGCCGGGGGCGGAGGGGGAGCCGTCGGGGGCGCCTGGGAAGTCACTCATGATGGAACCAGGGTACGTGGCCGCTCCAGCGGTTTGTCGCGGCACCGGGTGCGGGGCCCGGCGCAGTTCCCCGCGACCCTGCGGGGTGCGTACACGGCTGGGACGCGATCAGGGTCGGCGTGCTGCCGCACCGGCCATCCGGGCCCGTTCCACCACCGGGCCGATGGCCTCGGCGAGGGCGGTGACGTCCGCCCTGGTGGAGGTGGAGCCCAGCGAGAACCGCAGTGAGGCGCGGGCCAGGGCCGGCTCGACGCCCATCGCCAGCAGCACATGGCTGGGCTGGGGGACGCCGGCCGAGCAGGCCGAGCCGGTGGAGCACTCGATGCCGCGGGCGTCCAGCAGCATCAGCAGGGCGTCGCCCTCGCAGCCGGGGAAGGAGAAGTGCGCGCTGGCCGAGAGCCGGCCGCCCGCCTGCGACCCGGAGCCGTCCGCGTTTCCGGGGTCGCCGGGGTCGCCGTTGAGGACGGCGTCGGGGACGGCCTTCTGCACGGCCAGTACCAACTCGTCGCGGAGCAGGGCCAGCTCCCGCGCGTGCTGCGGCTGCCGCTCGGCGGCGATGGCCGCCGCCGCCGCGAAGCCGGCCGCGGCCGGGACGTCCAGGGTGCCGGAGCGGACGTCCCGCTCCTGGCCGCCGCCGTGCAGCAGCGGGACCGGGGTGGCCGAGCGGGCCAGCAGCAGGGCGCCGACCCCGTAGGGGCCGCCGATCTTGTGGCCGGTGACGGTGAGCGCGTCCAGGCCCGAGGCTGCGAAGTCCAGCGGCACCTGGCCGAAGGCCTGGACCGCGTCGGCGTGCATGGGGATGTCGAACTCACGGGCGATGGCCCCGAGTTCGACGATCGGCTGGATCGTGCCGACCTCGTTGTTGGCCCACATCACGGTGATCACCGCGACATCGGCGGGGTTGCGCTCGACGGCCTCGCGCAGCACCTCGGGGTGGACCCGGCCCAGCGCGTCCACCGGCAGCCAGTCGACCCGTGCGCCTTCGTGCCGCTCCAGCCACTCCACCGCGTCCAGCACCGCGTGGTGCTCGACCGGACTGCAGAGGATGCGGACCCGGGCCGGGTCGGCGTCGCGGCGGGCCCAGTAGAGGCCCTTCACCGCGAGGTTGTCGGACTCGGTGCCGCCGCCGGTGAGGACCACCTCGCTGGGACGGGCTCCGAGGGCCTGGGCGATGGTCTCGCGGGACTCCTCGACGACGCGGCGGGCGCGGCGGCCGGCGGCGTGCAGGGAGGAGGCGTTGCCGGTGCTGCCGAGGTGGGCGGTCATGGCACTGACCGCTTCCGGGAGCATCGGTGTGGTCGCCGCGTGGTCGAGGTAGGGCATAGCGGGACCAAGTGTAGATGCTGGGGCCCGCCCCGGGTGACGCCCGCGACGACTGGGAGCGTTCACAGGACAGAACCGCACACCGAATCCCGGATGCCGTGAAGGATGTGCACAACGGATCCGAAATGTGACCTCTATTCAAACAAGTTCCAACAACTTTCCCCTTGCCAGTACCGGGACCGCATCCACTACGGTGTGCACGTTCCCACCCTGCCCCACCTTCCCCCACCC
>NZ_BBPM01000002.1:140423-165234 GCF_000787775.1 Streptacidiphilus carbonis
CATCCACTACGGTGTGCACGTTCCCACCCTGCCCCACCTTCCCCCACCCCATCCCGTCGTCAGAGAGGACGATGTCGATGCCCCACCTGCTCCCGCGGTTCACCAGGGCGCTCGCGGTGACCGCCCTGCTCGCGGTCACCCTGCTGGTCGGAGCGCCCGCCACCGTCGCCCGGGCCGCGACCACCGTCACCAACGGCGGCTTCGAGGCCGACGCCAAGGGCACCGCCACCCCCACCGGGTGGACCACCTACTCGGCCAACGGCACCGGCGCGGCCGCCTACACCGAGGCCGGCGGCCACAGCGGCAGCTACCGGCTCACCCACTACTCGGCCAGTGCCTACTCGGTGAACACCTATCAGTACCTGAGCGGGCTGACCAACGGGAACTACACGCTCACCGCCTGGGTGCGCTCCGGCGGCGGCCAGAACTCGGTGTACGTCGGGCTCAGCAACTGCGGCGGCACGGACAAGAAGACCTACGTCCCCACCATGGCCGACGGCAACTGGGTCCGGGTCGTCGTCTCCACCACGGTCAGCAGCAACCAGTGCACCATCAACCTGGTCTCCGACGCCAAGGCCGGGAACTGGGCCAACTTCGACGACATCAGCTTCACCTCCGGCTACGCCTCGCTGGCGGTCCGCGGCGGCGACGTCTCCAGCCTGCAGCGGGGCGAGAACCTCGGCGGCGTCTACTACAACAGTTCCGGCACCCAGCAGGACGCCCTCACCGTCCTGGGCAACGCCGGGATGAACTACGCCCGGCTCCGGGTCTGGGTGAACCCGGCCGACGGCTTCGACGACGAGGCGCAGCTGCTCGCCATGGCCAAGCAGGTCAAGGCCAAGGGCATGGGACTGCTGCTGGACCTGCACTACTCCGACACCTGGACGGACCCGGGCAAGCAGGCCATCCCGGCGGCCTGGGCCGGCTACACGCTGCCCCAGCTGGAGACCGCGGTCTACAACTACTCCAAGCAGATCACCGCCGACCTGGTCGCCCAAGGCACCGCCCCGGACATGGTGCAGACCGGCAACGAGATCAACGCCGGCATGCTGTGGACCTACGGCTCCACCTCCAACTGGAGCCAGTTCGCCGCCCTGCTCAAGTCCGGCATCAGCGGCGTCAAGGCCGCCGACTCCTCGGCGAAGATCATGCTGCACATCGCCAACGGCGCCGCCGACGCCACCGACAAGGCCTGGTACCAGAACGCGGTGAACTACGGCGTCCCCTTCGACGTCATCGGGCTCTCCTACTACGACTACTGGCACGGCCCGCTGGACCAGCTGCAGACCACCCTGGACGACCTGGCGGCCACCTTCGGCAAGCCGGTCATGGTGGCCGAGACCGCCTACCCGTGGACCACGGCCAACGGCGACGCCGAGACCAACTCGGTGACGGCGACCAACACCACCCTGGATGCCGGGTACCCGGCGACCCCTGCGGGGCAGGCGGCCAACTTCCGCGACGTGCTGTCGGTGGTCCAGGCCGTCCCCAACGGACTCGGCTGGGGCGCCTTCTACTGGGAGCCGACCTGGACCGTGGTCGCCGGCAACGGCTGGGACCCGACCAACGCGAGTTCCGGTGACGGCTGGGAGAACCAGGCCATGTTCGACTTCTCCGACAAGGCGATGGCGGTGGTGAACGACTACGCCGCGCGCTGAGCCCGCCCCGCACCCCGCCGCGCCCCCGTTGCGCCTCCCCGTTGCGCCCAGTGCAACGGCTCTCTAGGATCCCTGCACACGCGCACGACGAAGTCGCGGGGACATGACGGGGCAGGCGGGGTGCGGTTATGACGCAGACGGTCGACCGGGCGCTGGTGATCCTGGCCTCGCTGGCCGAGGGGCCGGCCTCGCTGGAGCAGGCGGCCAACCGGATCGGGGTGCACAAGTCCACCGCGATGCGGCTGCTGCGCACCCTGGAGGAGCACGGCTTCGTCCACCGCCAGCCCGACTACCGCTACCGCCTCGGCGGCCGGCTGTTCTCACTGGCCCAGCTGGCCCTGGAGAGCATCGACGTCCGGGTGGTCGCCGCACCCCACCTGGCCGCCCTGAACGAACGCTGCGGACACACGGTGCACCTCGCCGTCCATGAGGACGGCGAGGTCACCTATGTCGACAAGCTGGAGAGCCGCTACCCGGTCCGGATGTACTCGCGGATCGGCAAGCGGGCGCCGCTGACCGCCTCCGCCGTGGGCAAGGTGCTGCTCGCCGACCTGCCGGAGGCCCGGCGCCGCGAGGTCGCCGAGGCGCTGGAGTACCCCGCCTACACCGCCCGCTCGATCCGCACCCCCGAGGCCCTGCTGGAGGAGCTGGCGCAGGTGCGGGAGCAGGGGTGGGCGGTGGACCGCAGCGAGTACGAGGAGACGGTCAACTGCGTGGCGGTGCCGATCCGCGGGATCGACGGGCGGGTGATCGCAGCCTGCTCGATCTCCACCCCGACGGTGGTGGCCCCCGTCGGGACCCTGCGCCGCCTGATCCCCGACCTTCTCGACACCGCCGCGGCCGTCTCCCTGGAGTACGGCGGCGGGCGAGGCTAGGGTCCGCGGCGGTCCTCCGGGTGCGGGCCTTGCCTGAACACCCGTCAGGCGGCGTCGTCCACGGTGCTGCTGCCGCGGTGCCAAGCCCGGGGCGCGCGCCAGTCATAGCGGAGGGCCAGCAGCCGGAACACGAAGGCGGCGAGTGCGGCGAGCGTCCCGGTGACGCCGTCCAGCCGGTCCAGTCCGATCAGCACGGCGACGATCGTCGAGCCGACCAGCGCGGGCACCGCGTAGAGGGCCCGGTCCCAGCGCAGCAGCGACGGCAGTTCATGGGCGAGCAGGTCGCGGGCGACGCTGCCGCCCACCGCGGTGGCCATGCCCAGGGCGATGTCCGCGACCGAACCCAGGCCGAAGTCATGGGCCTTGGCTGTCCCGGTCACGCAGAACAGCCCGAGCCCGGCCGCGTCCAGCACCTGGATGGTGCGGTTGATCCGCTGCACCTCCGGGTGCAGGAAGAACACCACCAGCGCCGCCACCAGCGGGGTGAAGAAGTACCCCATGTTCTGGAAGGCCGCAGGCGGCACCGCCCCGATGATCAGGTCGCGGAACACCCCGCCGCCGAGCGCGGTGACCTCGGCCAGCACCGCGATGCCGAAGATGTCGAGGTTCTTCCGGACCGCCAACAGGCCGCCGGAGAGGGCGAAGACAAAGATGCCGACCGTGTCCAGCACCTGCTGCACGCCCGGAGCGAAGATTTGCGAGGTCACAGGCCTAGTTGTACCGGCTCCGCGGGAGCGCTCCGCCGAGCGCCGCTCGTGTCATGAATAGATCGATTCATTCCGGCCCACGCGTATCAGTTCACACGGGCGAAACTTCCGCCCATCTCACATCGCAGACGGCATGGCAAAGAAAGAGCAAAATGCACCACTGGACGGGGTGTCTACCTAAATACCGAGAAAAGGGACATAGAGCTACGTCTGACGGGTAGTCACGAAACTCTGACTCCCTGCTATTCAGGGATATTTCGGACATTCGATCATTACGGCCGGATCTCGCATGATCTCATTCTGGTCTCAGGGGTGTTCCTGCTCTTGAGGAGCTAAAAACTACTTGCGTAGAGTCCCCTCACCGCGCAGCGCCGAGAAACTCTGACCCGAAACTTGGGGATGTCCGCACCATGACCATGCCACCCCATCCGACCGATGCCACTGGCGAGGCTTCCGCCCTCGTCGCGGACCGGTCGGAAGCAGCCGCCGACGGCAGTGCCATGGCCGCCGCCACCGCCATCGCCGGACGGTCCCCTGCCCAGGCCGCCTGGTCGCGCCTCAAGCGCGACAAGGTGAGCCTGGTCGCGCTGACCATCGCGGTGATCTTCATCCTGGTCGCCGTCGGCGCGCCGCTGCTCAGTTCTCTGGGCGGCTGGGGTCCGATCACGCAGGACACCAAGTCGATCAACCCGGACACCGGCAACTACCCGATCGGTTCGTTCGGCGGGATCAGCCTCAACCACCTGCTCGGCGTCGAGCCCGGAACCGGCTACGACCTGTTCGCCCGGATCATCTACGGGATGCGCACCTCGTTGATGGTGGGCTTCCTCTCGGCGATGCTCTCCACCGTCGTCGGTGTGGTGGTCGGCCTGGCGGCCGGCTACTTCGGCGGCTGGATCGACACCCTGCTGTCACGCATCATGGACGTGATGCTGGCGTTCCCTCAGCTGCTGTTCATCATCGCGCTGACCCCGGTGATCCAGAGCGCCCTGCAGACCAACGAGCACGGCGGCACCAACGAGAACCTGCGGCTGCTGGTGCTGATCCTCAACATCTCCGTCTTCGCCTGGGCCTACACCGCCCGGCTGGTCCGCGGCCAGGTGCTGTCGCTGCGCGAGCGCGAGTTCGTCGACGCCGCCCGGATCATGGGCGCGGGCTGGCAGCACATCCTGTTCCGCCAACTGCTGCCGAACATCTGGGCGCCGATCCTGATCTCCTTCGCCCTGGCGGTGCCGGCCAACATCAGCACCGAGGCCGCCCTCTCCTACCTGGGCGTCGGCGTCGTCCCACCCAGCCCGGACCTCGGGTCACTGCTCTCCGACTCGGCCCAGTGGTTCCTGCAGGACCCGACCTACCTGTTCATCCCCGGCGTTCTGCTGCTGATCCTCGTCCTCGCCCTCAACCTGCTCGGTGACGGCGTCCGGGACGCTCTCGACCCGCGCGCCAACCGCAGCTGACGCTGCATCCAAGCTTCGGGCCCGGCTCGCCCCCAGGGGCACGCCCGGGAACGGATCTACTAAACAAGGAGCATTTCTGATGATGCGTAGGACGCGCTCAGTCGCCCTTCTGGCGTCTGCCACGGCCCTGGTCCTCGGCGTTACCGCCTGCGGTGGTTCCAGCAAGAGCACCGGCACCAGCTCAGGCGGCGCTACCAAGGGCGGCACCCTGACTGTCCTCAACAAGGCCGACTTCGACCACATCGACCCGCAGCGGACCTACACCACCGAGGGTTCCAGCACGGACCTCGAGATCATCCGGTCGCTGACCGGCTGGGACGAGTCCTCCGGCACCCCGAAGCTGGTCGGCGACCTCGCCACCGACACCGGCACGCCCAGCAACGACGCCAAGACCTGGACCTTCCACCTGCGTACCGGCGTCAAGTACCAGGACGGGACCGCGGTCACCGCACAGGACGTCAAGTACGGCGTGGAGCGCGCCTTCTCGGGCGACATATCCGGCGGTCCGTCCTACGCGCAGAGCCTGCTGGTCGGCGGTGCGGACTACAAGGGCCCGTACACCGGCAAGTCGCTGGACTCGATCCAGACCCCGGACGCCAACACCATCGTCTTCAACCTGGTGCAGTCCTCCGCGGACTTCAACGAGACCACCGCGATGCCGGGCTGGTCCGCCGTGCCGAAGGCGCACGACACCGGCGCCACCTACGACCAGCACGTGTGGGCCGACGGCCCGTACCAGATCCAGTCGTACTCCAAGGGCAAGGAACTTGTTCTGGTCAAGAACAAGTACTGGGACCAGTCCACGGACGTGATCCGCCAGCAGAACGTCGACGAGATCGACTTCAAGTTCGGCCAGGACGAGGCCGCGATCGACCAGGCGCTGGTCGCCAACACCGGCAGCGCGCAGACCTCGATCCAGCAGTGGCCGATCGCCGGCGCCGACCTGGCCACCATCGCCAACAACAAGTCGGTGCAGGACCGGTACTACAAGATCCCCGCTCCCGGCATCAACTACCTGGCGCTGAACACCACCCGGATCACCAACATCAAGGTCCGCCAGGCCATCGAGTACGCCATCGACAAGACCACCGTCCGCGGTGCCTTCGGTGGCTCGGCCTACGGTGACTACGCCACCACCATGCTGAACCCGGGCATGGACGGCTACACGAAGTTCAACCTCTACGCCACGGACCCGACCGGCGACCTCGCCAAGGCCCAGGCGCTGATGGCCCAGGCCGGCAACCCGAAGCTGACGCTGTCCCTCGCGGTCGAGGGCGGCGTGACCACGCAGACCCACTTCGGCGACGCGGTGAAGGCCTCGCTGGCGAAGATCGGGATCACGGTCAACATCACCCCGATCGACGCGTCGAACTACTTCTCCACCACGTCGAACACCAAGAACCAGTACGACATGACGTGGCAGGACTGGATCGCGGACTGGCCGAACGCCTCGACCGTGCTGCCGACCCTGTTCAACGGCAAGCAGATCACCGCTTCCCCGCAGTCCAACTGGGACGCCTCGTACCTGAACGACCCGTCGATCAACGCGGCGCTCCAGTCCGCCACGACGATGACCGACCCGACGGCGCGCAACGCCGCCTGGGGCGCCATCGACAAGTCGATCGCGGAGCAGGCGGCCGTCGTGCCGCTGATGTACATGAACTTCACCGAGCTCTCGGGCTCCAAGGTCGGCGGCGTGATCAAGGACACCGTCCTCGCCGAGCCCAGCCTGGTGCGCGTCTACATCAAGAAGTAGTCCCGCCCCGCTCCATCGCCCGGTCGGCGGCCCCCGCCGCCGACCGGGCACTCCCCGCCGGCCCCAAGCACAAGGGAGGCGGCCCCGGTTCATGCCGGAGCCCAGCACCGCATGCTTCGTTACCTGATTCGGCGCCTGCTCGCGGCAGCCGTCATCCTGCTGGTGATCAGTGTGATCACCTTCTTCATCTTCTTCGCGCTGCCGTCCAACCCCGCCCTGCTGGCCTGCGGCAAGACCTGCTCCCCCTCGCGCCTGGTCGAGATCAAGCACTCGCTCGGTCTGGACCAGAGCATCTACACCCAGTACTGGGAGTTCTTCAAGGGACTCTTCGTCGGCCGCGACTACGGCGACGCCAGCCTGCTCGTCCACTGCCACGCCCCCTGCCTGGGCATCTCGTTCCAGACCGACACCCCGGTGCTGGACACCCTGCTGCAGGACTTCCCGGTGGACCTCTCGCTGGCCCTCGGCGCGGCTGTGGTCTTCCTGATCCTGGGCGTCAGCCTCGGCGTCCTCGCGGCGGTCCGCAAGGGCAGGGCGGCCGACAAGGTCGCCGTCGGTGCGGCACTGGTCGGCGTCTCGCTGCAGATCTACTTCGTCGGCCTGCTGCTGATGTACGTCTTCGTGGACAAGTTCTCCATCCTGCCCACGCCCAACTACACGCCGATCACCCAGGATCCGGTGGCGTGGTTCCAGGGGCTGATCCTGCCCTGGGCCACCCTGGTGATCCTGTTCCTCGCGCTGTACACCCGGCTCAGCCGCTCCTCGATGCTCGAGGTGAT
The DNA here is from genome assembly GCF_000787775.1 of Streptacidiphilus carbonis. GTDB lineage: Bacteria > Actinomycetota > Actinomycetes > Streptomycetales > Streptomycetaceae > Streptacidiphilus > Streptacidiphilus carbonis. The sequence continues at coordinate 147,656 of NZ_BBPM01000002.1, forward strand.
GGGCGAGGACTACATCCGGACCGCGCGGGCCAAGGGCCTGTCGTCCCGGACCGTGATCATCAAGCACGGGCTGCGCGCCGCGATCACCCCGATCGTCACCATCTTCGGCATGGACCTCGGCTCGCTGATCGGCGGTTCCGCGGTCATCACCGAGTCCGTGTTCGGCATCAACGGCATCGGCAAGCTCGCCGTGGACTCCGTCACCAACTCCGACCTGCCGGTGATCCTGGGCACCACGCTCTTCGCCGCGACCTTCATCGTCCTCGCCAACGTGGTGGTCGACATGGTGTACGGCATCATCGACCCCCGCGTACGCCTCGCCTGACCCGCCCAAGGAAGCTCCCCGTGGCCATCGAAATCTCGCCGCAGTCCGTGGACGTGGCACCTCCTTCCTCCTTCCTCGAGGTCCGGGACCTGCGCGTGCACTTCCCGACCGACGACGGACTCGTCAAGTCCGTAGACGGGGTGTCGTTCGCGCTCCAGAAGGGCCAGACCCTCGGCATCGTCGGCGAGTCCGGCTCCGGAAAGTCCGTCACCTCGGCGGCCCTGCTCGGCCTGCACAAGGGCAGCCGCGCCCGGGTCACCGGCGAGGTGTGGCTGGACGGAGACGAGCTGGTCAGCATGTCGGAGCAGGACATGCGGTCGCTGCGCGGCAACAAGGTGTCCATGATCTTCCAGGACCCGCTGTCCGCGCTGCACCCGTTCTTCACCATCGGCGCCCAGATCTCCGAGGCCTACCGGGTGCACCACAAGGTGTCCAAGGCCGAGGCCAGGGACCGCGCGGTGGAGATGCTGAAGCGCGTCGGCATCCCCCAGCCCGAGCGCCGGGTCAAGGACTACCCGCACCAGTTCTCCGGCGGTATGCGCCAGCGCGCCATGATCGCGATGTCGCTGGTCTGCAACCCCGAGCTGCTGATCGCCGACGAGCCGACCACCGCGCTGGACGTGACCGTCCAGGCCCAGATCCTGGACCTGATCCGGGACCTGCAGGAGGAGTACGGCTCCGCGGTCATCATCATCACCCACGACCTGGGCGTGGTCGCCGAGATCGCCGACGACATCCTGGTGATGTACGGCGGCCGGCGGATCGAGTACGGCAGCGTGCGCGATGTCCTGAAGACGCCCGAACACCCCTACGCCTGGGGCCTGCTGCAGTCGATGCCGCACCTGGGCGGGGACGTCTCCGAGCGGCTGAACCCGATCCAGGGATCGCCGCCCAGCCTGATCAACCTGCCGACCGGCTGCGCCTTCCACCCGCGCTGCGCGTTCAAGGACCAGGTGGCGGACGGCCGCTGCAGCACCGAGCGGCCCGAGCTCCTCCCGGTTCCCGGAACCGACAAGCACATCGCGGCCTGCCATCTGACCGCTGAGAACAAGATCGAGATCCGCAGCGCAGCCGATCGGCTCGCGAAGTGACGGCGGCGGACGAACAGGAGTTTGGCGTGAGCACCACCAAAACCGTACCCGCTCCTCGTGAGGGGTCCGCGGTCCCGCCGACCGGCGGTGACGAGCTGCTGCGGGTCGAGGGCCTGCAGATGCACTTCCCGATCCGGCAGGGCATCGTCTTCCAGCGGCAGATCGGCGCGGTGCGCGCGGTCGACGGCATCGACTTCTCGATCAACGCCGGCGAGTCGCTGGGCCTGGTCGGCGAGTCCGGCTGCGGCAAGTCGACCACCGGGCGGCTGGCCACCCGACTGCTGGAACCCACCGCGGGCAGCATCGTCTTCGATGGCGAGGACATCACCCACAAGCGCGTCTCCACCATGCGCGAGGCCCGGCAGAACCTGCAGATGATCTTCCAGGACCCGTACTCCTCGCTGAACCCGAGGCACACGGTCGGGACGATCATCGAGACCCCGATGAAGCTCAACGGCATCAACCCGCCGCAGGGGCACAAGAAGCGGGCCCAGGAGCTGCTGGAGATCGTCGGGCTCAACCCGGAGCACTACAACCGGTACCCCAACGAGTTCTCCGGCGGCCAGCGCCAGCGCATCGGCATCGCCCGCGCGCTCGCCCTCAAGCCCAAGCTGATCGTCGCGGACGAGCCGGTGTCGGCGCTGGACGTGTCCATCCAGGCGCAGGTGGTGAACCTGCTGCAGGACCTGCAGCGGGAGTTCAACCTCTCCTTCCTCTTCATCGCCCACGACCTCGCGGTGGTCCGCCACTTCTCCGAGCGGGTCGCGGTGATGTACCTGGGGAAGATCGTCGAGATCGCCGACCGGGAGACGCTCTACCTGCGTCCCCAGCACCCCTACACGCACGCACTGCTGTCGGCCGTCCCGGAGGCGGACCCGGACAGCGAGCAGCGCCGAGAGCGGATCCGGCTGACCGGGGACGTGCCCAGCCCGATCAATCCGCCGTCCGGCTGCCGCTTCCGCACCCGCTGCTGGAAGGCCCAGGACATCTGCGCCGCGCAGGAGCCGCCGCTGGTGCAGCTGATCGGATCGGCCGACGGCCACCAGGCCGCGTGCCACTTCCCCGAGGTGAAGCAGGTCGTCGCTCCGGAGTGACTCCGTCGGCGAACAGGGGGGCGCATCCCGCGGGGGGTGCGCCTCCTTCGGCGTTCTCGGGTGCGGCGTCTGCCTGGCTGAGGTCCGCACCCGAAGGTCTGTCAGAAACCCGTCACCGCTGGTAGTACGGGTACCCGTACCCCCCGGCACCACGGTCGAAGAACGGCACCGCCCGCGCCTGGAGCCACATCGCCACCGGGTCGTACGGGTCGGACATCGCCACGGTGGACACCGCGACCCCGGTCGGCGCCGCAGGCAGCGCGTGCTGCATCATCAGCCGCACCGACTCGACCGCCTGCGGGCCGGAGTCGAACAGGTCCAGGCCGATCACCAGGTAGGGCTCGCCGAAAGCCGGCCGCACCCAGCCCCGCCGCAGCGACCGCACCGCGGGGGTCCCCTGGGCGGCCTGGTTGAGCAGGGCGTAGAAGCGGTCGGCGGCCAGCTGCGGATTCTCCGCCTGGGGATCCCCGATCACCAGCGGTCCGGCCGGCAGCCGGTCCAGGCCTCCGGCGATCCGGCGCAGGTCGGCCCAGGGCAGCCCGACGCCGCCGCCGGGCTGGTGCGGGTTCAGCCACAGCCCCCAGCGCTCCCGGTAGAGCGCCGCGGCGATGTCCCGGCCGGCGCTGACCTGCCAGGCGCGGCTCCAGCCGCTGGCGGCGAGCTGCTCCGGCGAGGTCACACAGGGGGCGTAGCCGAAGCCGCCCACCTCCATGTTCCCGTACTGGGCGTCCGGCCGACCGGCCTCGCCGTGCCACAGCAGCATCCACACCTGACTGGAGGCCACGGCTCCCAGCAGCGCCTCATAGGTGTCGTAGCGCCCCGGGGACACCTCCCGCAGCGCCTGTTCGACGGCGCTCCCGCCCCCTGGCTCCACCACGACTTCCGCTCCCCTGCGTTCCTGTGCTGCGATCCGAACGATCAGCCTAGTGCTCCGAGGGGTGCCGTTCGAAGAACGGTGCGACAGATGTGAGCATCCAGTCGCCGACCGGGTCCTGCGCGAGGTCCAGCAGCACCACTCCCAGGTTCCACGGCAGTGGGACGCGGCCCAGCGCCAGGCCCAGGGCGCGCGTCACCGCTTCCTGGTCCTCCGGCTGCCAGCGGTCCAGCTCCACCCCGACGAACAGCTTCTCCTGGTCGGCCTCGACCCGGGCCAGTACCCGACGGGCCGTCAGCACCACGGGGACCCGGGCGAGCTCGTCCACCGCGGCGGCGAGGAACTCCAGCGGCTCCTCGTACGGGGCCGGGACCCGCAGGCCCACCCTGGCCCCGCGCTCCTCCGCCGTCCCCTCACCGGCGGCGAAGGCCGCCCGCCCGCAGAGCTCGGCGACCCCCTCCGCCGGGACCGGCAGCCCGATCGCACCCTCCGGGTTGACCACGATGCCGACGCCCAGCGGCATCCCCTGGGCCAGCTCGCGCGCCGGCGCGACGGTGAACGACATCGGTCCGGCGACCTGGCGGAACTGCTCCTCCGAGCTGAACACCGGCACGAACGGCTGCCCGGCCAGCTCGGTGGTCGGCAGCTCCAGCGTCCCCGCGTCGTAGCCGCCGCCCCCGGGCAGCGGCACCCAGACCATGCTCCGCCGCAGCACCTCCACCACCCTGGGGGTGGCTCCGGGGTCGCCCACGGCGGCGGACAGCACCCGCTCCAGCTCGTTCGCCGGCCACCCGGGCTGCGGGCCGTCCGGCTGCGGGGGGATGACCGGGTGCATCTGCTGGTACCGCCGTTCTCCGTCGCACTGCTTTCTGCGCGACACAGTATCCGGCCGGGACGTGCCATGATTAGCGCGACCAACAACTCCACACCGGCCGCCCAACTCCGACGCGTCACGTGTCCGCGTCACCTGTCGGAGCAACCCGCGCGGGAGAGCCAGTACGACTGGCGCCGAAGGAGCAAGCCCTCCCCGGAATCTCTCAGGCACCCATACCGCACGGGCCAGGCACATCTGGAAAGCGGTCGGCCACTGGCCGGCCCACCAACGGTGCAAGCCGCCGTCCCCCCGTGCGGGTGGTGACGCGGTGAAGCTCTCAGGTCGCAGCGACAGAAGGGGAGCCCCTGCCGCAGCATGTCCTTGAGAGAGCCAACAGGAGAGTGTCCATGACTCTGCGATACACCGCGCTGGACCGGGTCCACCGCGCCCTCGGCGCCACCATGACCGACTTCGCCGGATGGGACATGCCGCTGCGCTACGGCAGCGAACGCGAGGAGCACAACGCCGTCCGCACCAGGGCAGGGCTGTTCGACCTCTCCCACATGGGCGAGATCACCGTGACCGGCCCGCAGGCCGGCGAGCTGCTGGACCACGCGCTGGTCGGCTTCGTCTCGGCGCTGGCCGTGAACAAGGCCCGCTACACCATGATCTGCGCGGCCGACGGCGGCATCCTGGACGACCTGATCGTCTACCGCACCGGCGAGGCGGAGTTCCTGGTCGTCGCCAACGCCTCCAACGCCCAGCTGGTCCTGGACGAGCTGACAGCACGCGCCGAGGGCTTCGAGGCCGCCGTCCGCGACGACCGCGACGCCTATGCGCTGATCGCGATCCAGGGTCCGGAGGCCACCGCGATCCTGGCCCCGCTCACCGAGGCGGACCTGCCGGGGCTGAAGTACTACACCTCGCTGCCGGCCACCGTGGCCGGCCGCCCGGCGCTGCTGGCCCGCACCGGCTACACCGGCGAGGACGGCTTCGAGCTGTTCGTTGCCCCCGGCGACGCCGAGGCGCTGTGGACCGCGCTGTCCGAGGCGGGCGCCGACCGCGGCCTGGTCCCCTGCGGGCTGTCCTGCCGGGACACCCTGCGGCTGGAGGCCGGGATGCCGCTGTACGGGCACGAGCTCAGCACCGAGCTCACACCGTTCGACGCCGGCCTGGGCCGGGTGGTCCGCTTCGACAAGACCACCAACGGCGGCGCCTTCATCGGCCGCGAGGCGCTGGAGAAGGCCGCCGAGGTGGCCGCCGCCGAGCCGCCGCGGGTCCGGGTCGGGCTGGTCTCCCCCGGCCGCCGGGTGCCCCGGGCCGGAATGCCGGTGGTGGCCGCCGACGGCACGGTGATCGGCTCGATCACCTCCGGCGCGCCCTCGCCCACCCTGGGCAGGCCGATCGCGATGGCCTATGTCGACGCCGCGCACTCCGCCCCCGGCACCGCCGTGGCGGTCGACGTGCGCGGCACCCATGAGCCGGTCGAGGTCGTCGCGCTGCCGTTCTACCAGCGCGCCCGCTAGCCGCTGCCGCGGCCTCCCCGTCTCCCTGTACGGACCTGTTTCGCCCTCCCCTCCCTGATCCTGGAGAATCGCAGTCATGAGCAACCCCCAGCACCTCACCTACAGCAAGGAACACGAGTGGCTGACGGCCGTCGAGGACGGCGTGGCCACCGTGGGGATCACCGCGTTCGCCGCCGACGCGCTCGGTGACGTCGTCTATGTGCAGCTCCCCGACATCGGCCAGACCGTCACCGCGGGCGAGACCTGCGGCGAGCTGGAGTCCACCAAGTCGGTCAGCGACCTCTACTCCCCCGCCACCGGCGAGGTCCTCGAGGCCAACCAGGCCGTGGTGGACGACCCCGCACTGGTCAACTCCGCTCCCTTCGCCGAGGGCTGGCTGTTCAAGATCCGGCTCGACGGAACCCCCGCGGGCCTGCTGACCGCCGACGAGTACTCCGCCCACACCGGCGCCTGACTCCTTAGGGATGATCGAAGACATGACGGTTCTGAACCAGTCCCTGCACTCCCTCGACCCCGAGGTCGCAGCGGCCGTGGACGCCGAGCTGCACCGGCAGCAGTCCACCCTGGAGATGATCGCCTCCGAGAACTTCGCCCCGGTGGCGGTGCTGGAGGCCCAGGGCTCGGTGCTCACCAACAAGTACGCCGAGGGCTACCCGGGCCGCCGCTACTACGGCGGCTGCGAGTACGTCGACGTCGTCGAGCAGCTCGCCATCGACCGGGTCAAGGCGCTGTTCGGCGCCGAGCACGCCAACGTCCAGCCGCACTCGGGCGCCTCGGCCAACGCCGCCGCGATGTTCGCGCTGCTCAAGCCGGGCGACACCATCCTGGGCCTGGACCTGGCCCACGGCGGGCACCTGACCCACGGCATGAAGATCAACTTCTCCGGCAAGCTCTACAACGTGGCCGCCTACCACGTGGACGCCGAGACCCACCTGGTCGACATGGACGAGGTCGAGCGCCTCGCCAAGGAGCACCAGCCGCAGATGATCATCGCCGGCTGGTCCGCCTACCCGCGCCAGCTGGACTTCGCCGCCTTCCGCCGGATCGCCGACTCGGTGGGCGCGCTGCTGATGGTGGACATGGCGCACTTCGCCGGCCTGGTCGCGGCGGGGCTGCACCCCTCCCCCGTGCCCTACGCCGACGTGGTCACCACCACCACGCACAAGACCCTGGGCGGCCCGCGCGGCGGCGTGATCCTCTCCAAGGCCGAGTACGCCAAGAAGATCAACTCCGCGGTCTTCCCCGGCCAGCAGGGCGGCCCGCTGGAGCATGTGATCGCGGCCAAGGCGGTCTCCTTCAAGGTCGCCGCCACGGACGAGTTCAAGGACCGGCAGCGGCGCACCCTGGAGGGCGCGAAGATCCTGGCCGACCGGCTCACCCGGGCCGACGCCACCGAGGCCGGCGTGTCCGTGCTCTCCGGCGGCACCGACGTCCACCTGGTCCTGGTGGACCTGCGGAAGTCCGAGCTGGACGGCCAGCAGGCCGAGGACCGGCTGCACGCGGTCGGCATCACCGTCAACCGCAACGCCGTGCCGTTCGACCCGCGGCCGCCGATGGTCACCTCGGGCCTGCGCATCGGCGCCCCGGCGCTGGCCACCCGCGGTTTCGGCGCCGAGGACTTCACCGAGGTGGCGGACATCATCGCGGAGGCGCTGAAGCCCTCCTTCGACGACGCCGAGCGGGACGCCCTGGCGGCCCGGGTCTCGGCGCTCGCCGCGAAGCACCCGCTCTACCCGGAGCTCTAGTCCGGGATCCGCTCTACCCGAAGCAGGAACACCCGCACCAGGGGTTCCGCACTTCGACGGGGCACCGTGCACACTCGACCAGTGAGCGCGGTGCCCCGCACCACGTCCCCATCCCACAGCACCGGACCCTCACCACCAGACAAGGGCGTCACCGTGGCCATCAGCGTCTTCGACCTCTTCTCCATCGGCATCGGGCCGTCCAGCTCGCACACCGTCGGACCGATGCGCGCGGCCCGGATGTTCGCCCGGCGGCTGAAGTCCGAGGGCGTGCTGGCGCAGACCGCCTCGGTCCGGGCCGAACTGTTCGGCTCGCTGGGGGCGACCGGGCACGGCCACGGCACCCCGAAGGCCGTGCTGCTCGGCCTGGAGGGGAACTCCCCGCGCACCGTGGACATCGCCCAGGCGGACCTGGACGTGGACCGGATCAAGGCGGAGCGGCGGCTGCGGCTGCTGGGTCTGCACGAGATCGCCTTCGACGCCGACACCCAGCTGGTGCTGCACCGCCGCAGGTCACTGCCGTACCACGCGAACGGGATGACCCTCTGCGCCTATGACGCGGCCGGGTCCCCGCTGCTGGAGAAGACCTACTACTCGGTCGGCGGCGGCTTCGTGGTGGACGAGGACGCCATCGGCGCGGACCGGGTCAAGCCGGACGACACGGTGCTGCGCTACCCCTTCCGTACCGGCGCCGACCTGCTGCGCTGGACCGCCGAGACCGGGCTCTCGGTCTCCGCGCTGATGCTGGAGAACGAGAAGGCCTGGCGGTCGGAGCAGGAGATCCGGACCGGCCTGCTGGAGATCTGGCGGGTGATGCAGGAGTGCGTGCGCAACGGCATGAACCACGAGGGCATCCTGCCGGGCGGCCTCAAGGTCCGCCGCCGGGCCGCGCCGGCGGCCCGCGCGCTGCGGGTCGAGGGCATCGGCCCGGCCAACGCCATGGAGTGGGTGACCCTCTACGCGATGGCCGTCAACGAGGAGAACGCCTCCGGCGGCCGGGTGGTCACCGCCCCGACCAACGGCGCGGCCGGCATCATCCCGGCCGTCCTGCACTACTACCTGAACTTCATCCCGGGCGCCGACGACGACGGGATCGTCCGCTTCATGCTGACCGCCGGCGCCATCGGCATGCTCTTCAAGGAGAACGCCTCCATCTCCGGCGCCGAGGTCGGCTGCCAGGGGGAGGTCGGCTCCGCCTGCTCGATGGCCGCGGGCGGCCTCGCCGAGGTGCTGGGCGGCACCCCCGAGCAGGTCGAGAACGCCGCCGAGATCGGCATCGAGCACAACCTCGGGCTCACCTGCGACCCGGTCGGCGGCCTGGTCCAGATCCCCTGCATCGAGCGCAACGGCATGGCCTCCGTCAAAGCCGTCACCGCCGCCCGGATGGCCCTCCGCGGCGACGGCCGGCACCACGTCTCCCTGGACAAGGCCATCAAGACCATGAAGGAGACCGGCGCGGACATGAAGGTCAAGTACAAGGAGACCTCGCGCGGAGGACTCGCGGTCAACGTCATCGAGTGCTAGCGGTACCGACACGGGGGGGTGGGCGGATGCTGAGCAGCAACGCCGGATACGCGGCGGAGGCCGACGCGTTGGCGGTGCAGTACGAGGAGACGACGTTCGAGGCGGTGCACGGGCGGGTGCTCGGGCTGCTGCCGGCGGCGCCGGCCCGAGTGCTGGACGTCGGCGCCGGGACCGGGCGCGACGCGGCGGCGCTGGTGCGGCGCGGGTACGCGGTGGTGGCCGTCGAGCCGACGGCGGAACTGCGGGCGCACGGGCGGCGGATCCACGCCGGGGTCGGCATCGACTGGGTCGACGACTCGCTGCCGGGCCTGGCCGCCGTTCCGGACGCCGGGCCGGGGTTCGACGCCGTTCTGGCGACCGCGGTGTGGATGCACCTCGACGCCGGGGAGCGCGTGGCAGCGATGGAGCGCGTCGCCGGGCTGCTGCGCCCCGCCGGGCTGCTGTTCCTGACGCTGCGTCATGGCCCGGTCCCGGCCGGGCGCCGGATGTTCGACGTCGGGGCGGAGGAGACGGTCGAACTCGCCTCCGGCCACGGCCTGGTGCCGGTGCACCGCAGCGAGCGGGCGGACGGCCATGGCCGGGGCGGCGTCAGCTGGAGCCACGTCGTGCTGCGACGGGGCTGACCCGGCCGACGACCCCGTTGGCGAAGCCTTCCCCCGGCTGTTCCACAAACATCCCCACTTGTTCGAACAAGTGTGGTGAGAGTGTCCCACCACTCTCACGCACCTCGGACAGACCGGGAGACCTCTCCTTCATGAGCGCCCTCAACCGCCGCCGTTTCATCCAACTCGCCGGCGGCACCGCCGCCCTCACCGCGATGTCGAGCAGCATCGCCCGTGCTGCCTCGATCCCCGCCGCCCGCCGCACCGGCACGCTGAAGGACGTCGACCACATCGTCGTCCTCATGCAGGAGAACCGCTCCTTCGACCACTACTTCGGCACCCTGCGCGGGGTCCGCGGCTACGGCGACCCCAAGCCGGTCACGCTGCCCAGCGGCAAGTCGGTCTGGTACCAGTCGGACGGCGGCAAGGAGATCCTGCCGTTCCACCCGGACGCCAAGAACCTGGGCCTGGCCTTCCTGGAGGACCTCGCCCACGACTGGAACACCACCCACCGGGCCTGGAACAACGGCGCCTACGACAAGTGGATCCCGGCCAAGGGCCCGACCACCATGGCCCATCTGGACCGCGGGGACATCCCCTTCCACTACGCACTGGCGGACGCCTTCACCATCTGCGACGCCTACCACTGCTCGCTGATGAGCAGCACCGACCCCAACCGCTACTACCTCTGGACCGGGTACACCGGCAACGACGGCAAGGGCAAGGGGCCGGTCCTGGACAACGCCGAGGCCGGCTACTCCTGGACCACCTACCCGGAGCGGCTGGAGCAGGGCGGGATCTCCTGGAAGATCTACCAGGACGTCGGCACCGGCCTGGACGCCGCAGGCTCCTGGGGCTGGACCAACGACGCCTACATCGGCAACTACGGCGACAACTCGCTGCTCTACTTCGACCAGTACCGCGACGCCAAGCCCGGCGACCCGCTCTACGACAAGGCCCGCACCGGCACGGACGCGACCAAGGGCGACGGCTTCTTCGACGTGCTGAAGGCCGACGTGAAGGCCGGGAAGCTGCCGCAGGTGTCCTGGGTGGTCGCCCCCGAGGCCTTCACCGAGCACCCCAACTGGCCCGCCAACTACGGCGCCTGGTACATCTCCCAGGTCCTGGACGCGCTCACCGCGGACCCGGACGTCTGGGCCAGGACGGCGCTGTTCATCACCTTCGACGAGAACGACGGCTTCTTCGACCACGTGGTCCCGCCGGCGCCGCCGTTCAGCGCCGTTCAGGGCGCGTCCACCGTGGACGTCTCGGACGAGCTGTACACCGACGGCGTCTCCGCGGCGAGCCTGCTCGCCGGGGGCAGCGGCTTCCTCTCCTCCCAGTACGGCCTCGGCCCGCGGGTGCCCATGCTGGTGGTGTCGCCCTGGAGCAAGGGCGGCTTCGTCAACTCGCAGGTGTTCGACCACACCTCGGTGATCCGGTTCATGGAGGAGCGGTTCGGCGTCAGGGAGCCCAACATCTCCGCCTGGCGGCGCGCCGTCTGCGGCGACCTGACTTCGGCCTTCGACTTCTCCCGGAGCGACGCATCGGTGCCGCACCTGCCGGCCACCGGCGGCTACCAGCCGACGGACCGGAACCGGCACCCCGACTACGTGCCCACCCCGCCCGCCGACCCGGCGCTGCCGAAGCAGGAGCGCGGCACCCGGCCGGCCCGTCCGCTGCCGTACGACCTGTCCGCCGACGCCCGGGTGGACCGCGCCAAGTCCACTCTGGCCATCGAGTTCGCCAACCACGGCCGGGCCGGGGCGAACTGGCAGGTCCGCTCCGGCACCGACAGCAGCGGTCCGTGGACCTACACCGTCGAGCCGCACAAGTCGCTGACCGGCAGTTGGACCGTCGGCACGGCCGCCGACGGCGACTACGCGTTCTCGGCCCACGGCCCGAACGGCTTCCTGCGCGAGTACAAGGGCAGCATCGCCACCGCCGGTCCCGAGCTGAGCACCCGCCACGACGGCCACGGCAGCCGGGTCGAGCTGGTGCTGACCAACCACGGGAGCAGCACGGTCCAGCTGACCGTCACCGACGCCTACGGCTCGGACCGGCCCGAGAGCTACCGGCTGCGGCCCGGCGCCAGCCGGGTGCACACGACCGCCCTGAACGACACCCACGGCTGGTACGACCTGTCGGTGACCTCCACCGAGGACCCCGGCTTCCTGCGCCGCACGGCCGGCCATGTCGAGACCGGCCGGGTCAGCACCAGCGACCCGGCCATCGGCGCCGTCTGAGGCCACCGTCCTGATGGGACCTATGGGGTCGTGACCGGCGTTTGACGTCGGCCACGGCCCTCGGCCAGCCTGGGCTTCCTCCCCCTACGTACTGGAGCGCCCGTGGACGACACCGCCTGGGACACCATCGACCACCTGGTCGGCTGGCTCGACGAGGGCAACGACCTGCCGGACGACACCAGGGTGCTGCTGCAGCTGCTCAAGATCACCGAGGAGGCCGGCGAGGTCGCCGAGGCGGTGATCGGCGCCACCGGGACCAACCCCCGCAAGGGCTTCTCGCACACCTGGGACGACGTCAGGAACGAGCTGTGCGACGTCATCGTGACCGCCATGGTCGCCCTCACCCGGCTCACCCCGGACGCCCGCGAGGTCTTCGCCGCCAACCTCCGGCGGATCTCCGAGCGCTCACTCGCCCAGGGGACGGCGGTGCTCCCAGACGCGTAGCTCGATCCGGGTGCCGTCCTTCTCCTCGATGATCTCGAACGGCAGGTCGGCGGCGGCGAATCCGGACCTGCGGGCGACCGCCGAGCTGGCGTCGTTGTCGGGTTCGATCCGCAGCACCACCCGGCGGGCGCCGAGAACGGTGTAGGAGAAGTCGGTGAGCAGCCGCACCGAGCGGACCGCGAGCCCGCGGCCGCGGTGGGCGGCACCGATGGCGTAGCCGAGTTCGACGTCGCGGCCGTCGTCGCCCTTGAGCATGGCCAGCACCTCGCCGCGCGGGGCGCCGCCGGCCCCGGTGCCGTCCTCGGTGATGGCGAACTGGATCCTGGTCCCCGCCTCCCGGGCGGCGCGGGCCCGGCCCAGATAGCGTTCGGCCGCGTCCCGGTCGAACGGCGAGCTGAGCGGGGTCCAGCGGGCCACCTCGGGCTCGTCGAACAGCTGCACCATCACCGGGACGTCCTCCTCGGTCCACTCGCGCAGGAACAGCCCCGCTCCGGCGAGGGTGAACGGCGGCTCGGGCAGGACGGCGGCGGCAGCAGGAAGCGTCATGATCGGTATCCTCCCTGCTGGAACCGGCGGAGGCCAGCCGTTTTGCGCCTTCCCCCTGGTCACCGGGGGTCCGGTCGGCAGCGGCCCCGGTCGGCCGCAACGCCGGTCGGCCGCAACGCCCGTCAGCCCGTGCCGGGCTCACGGGTTCGCAGCTCGAACCAGACCGACTTGCCGTGCGACCTCAGGTCCGCGCCCCAGCGGTCGGACATCAGGTCCACCAGTTGCAGCCCGCGCCCGGCCTCGTCCCCGGGCTCACCCATGATCAGACAGGGCAGCGCCCTGGACGGATCGCGCACCTCGAAGCGGACGCTGCCCTGCCGCCGCACCAGCCGCAGCCCGAAGGAGCGGCCGCCGGTATGCCGGACCACGTTGGCGACCAGCTCGCCCACCAGTTGCTCCGCCACCTCGCCCAGGCCGCCCAGGCCCCAGGTGTCCAGGGCGGACCGGACGAGGCGGCGGGCTCTCACCGAGGAGGCCGGGCCCGAAGGTAACCGCACCTCCTCGGTCAGCGGGTCGGTGAGCTGGCCGAAGAGCGCGAGTTCCAACTCCTCCGGAGTCACGTCCTCCGGGCAGCCGACCGAGCCGCCGAGCGTTTCCGGCCACAGCGCGGCCGTCCAGTCGTCGAGCCAGGCGGGGTCCGCACGGACACCCGTGCCGCCACCGATGACATGCTCCAGGGCCGCGACCGCACCACCGCCGGTCCCGTCCGTCACTCGCTGCTCAGCCTTGCCCCGTGGTGCCATGCCCCTATCATCGCGACTCTGCGCTGACTTGGGGAGCACAATGCGTAAAGAATCATCAGTGCTTCCGGCATATGCGCATGAGGACCACCGGGGGTCAGCGGAACACCGCCTTGCCGGGACCGTCCTCCACAAAGCTACGCATACCGGTCTCCCGGTCCTCGGTCGCGAACAGGCCGGCGAAGAGGTTGCGCTCCAGGGCGAGGCCGGTGTCCAGATCCGTCTCCAAGCCGCGGTCCACCGCCTCCTTGGCCGCCCGCAGCGCCAGCGCGGGGCCCGCCGCCAGCTTCGAGGCCCAGGCCAGCGCGGTCGGGTAGACCTCCTCGGCCGGGACGACCTGGTCAGCGAGACCGATCCGCAGCGCCTCCTCGGCGCGCACCTGACGCCCCGTGAAGATCAGCTCCTTGGCCCTGGACGGGCCGACCAGCCGGGACAGCCGCTGGGTGCCGCCGGCCCCGGGGATCAGCCCCAGCAGGATCTCCGGCTGGCCGAACTTCGCGTTCTCGGCCGCGATCCTGATGTCGGCGCAGAGCGCCAACTCGCAGCCCCCGCCCAGCGCGTAGCCGGTCACCGCGGCGACCACCGGCTTGGGGATGCGGGCGACCGCGTCGAAGGCGCCCTGCAGGGCGGGACCGCGTTCCAGCATGTCGGCGTACGACATCCGCTGCATCTCCTTGATGTCGGCGCCGGCCGCGAAGACCTTCTCGCCGCCCCAGACCACCACGGCCCGCACGTCGGAGCGGGCGGCGGCCTCCTCGGCGACCTGCTTGAGCTGGTCCTGCATCGCCGCGTCCAGGGCGTTCATCGGCGGGCGGGCCAGCCGGATCGTCCCGACGGCGTCCTGCACATCGAGGCTGACGAGCACGGTCATGAGTCTCCTCCTGAGCACCTGGGGTGGGTTAACGCATGCTAACGGGCCGGAGCGGCAACGACGACGGCCCGGCCCCCGGGTGGGGGACGGGCCGTCGTCGTTGCCGCCGTCGTCCGGGCTCAGGGCCCTGGGCTCAGTTGGAGGTCCAGGCGGACCAGCTCATGTTCCAGCCGTTCAGGCCGTTGTCCGGCTGGACGATCTTGTCGGGCGAGTTGACCACCTGGACCACGTCGCCCACCATCGAGTTGTCGTAGAACCAGGCCGCCGGGGTGGTGGAGTCGCCGCCGCCCTGGACGTCGTGCAGACCGACGCAGCCGTGGCTGGTGTTCTCACTGCCGAAGGTCGAGACCGGCCGCCAGTAGTTGCCGTGCACAAAGGTGCCCGAGGTGGTCAGCCGCATGGCGTGCGGCACGTCCTTGATGTTGTAGGCGTTGCCCAGGCCGACGGTCTGCGAGTCCATGTCGACCGTCGGGTCCTTCTCGGTGATCACCATCTTGCCGTTGTAGGTGGTGTGGTCCGGGTCGCCGAGGCTGGCCGGGATGTTCCGGTAGAGCGCCCCGTTGCGGTACACCTTCAGCGTGTGCGCGGTGTTGTCGGCGACGCTGGTCTGGCTGCGGCCGATGGTGAAGGAGACGTCCTTGTACTGCTTGCCGTAGACGCCGCTGCCCGTCTCCACGCCGTCCAGGTCCATGTGCAGGGTGGCCTTGGTGCCGGCCTTCCAGTAGCTCTGCGGACGCAGGTCCAGCCGCTGGTCGCCGAACCAGTGGCCCTCGACGTCCACGGCCGGGGAGGCGGTGACCGAGATCGCCTTCGCCACGGCGGCCCGGTACGTGCTGCTCACCGGGTGGGTGAAGGTGATCGACACCTCCATGCCGACGCCGTAGGTGGCCCCCGCGTCGACGTTGAAGTTGCCGATGTTGGTGTTGCTCGGCGTCATGGTGGTGAAGCTGGACCGCTCGGTGACGCTCAGGCCGTTGCTGTCCACCGCGGTCGCGTCCACCGAGTACTTGGTGCCGGAGCGCAGCGCGCTCGCCGGGGTCCAGTTGCTGCCGTCGGTGGCGAGGGTGCCGGTGATGGCGGTGCCGTCGGAGGCGGCGACCTTGACCGTGGTCAGCTTGCCGGTCGCCACGGTGACCTTGAGGGCGCCGTTGGTGTCCACACCCGTCGAGTCGTTCTTCGGCGAAATGGTCACCACTGCCGCGGAGTTCGGCGAGGCGGAGGGCGTACTGGCGGACCCGCCGCCGGCGCCCGCCGACGCGCTCGCGGCACCCCCCGCGGCCGCGCCCACCGCGGTGCTGCTGCCGCCGTTGCTGCTGCACGCGGTGGCGACCAGCAGCAGCGAGCCCGCCGCCAGCGCCACCAGCGCCTGACGGGTGCCGCTGCGACGGCCCCCGCCGGTCCCCCGTCCGCGCCGTTCCCTGTCGTTGCTGGCGTCAACCGCCCGTGCCGAACTCAACCGACTCTCCCCTCCCGGATGTTCAACCTCTAAGAACGCCCGGGCACGCCAGTAGGTTGCAGGTCCGAGGGCGGGAGATTTTTTCCCGCGCGTGCCGGGCGGACGCGACGCACTCTAACCGGCACAGCTGGGAGAACTCTGCGGGAAGTGACGGTTGACGCCCGTTCGTGGGGATCCGGTACCAATTCGTTGCACGGTGACCGCAGTCAGCGCACGGCGCTGCCGGCCGTCCACTGCGACCAGCTGAGGTTCCAGCCGCCCATGCCGTTGTCGGGGGCGACCTGGCCGCCGGCCGAGCCGGTCACCTGCACCACGTCGCCGATCATCGAGTGGTCGTACAACCAGCCCGCCGGGGTGTCGTCACTCGTCCCGCCCTTGACGTCGTGCAGCCCGATGCAGCCGTGCGAGGTGTTCTGGCTGCCGAAGACCGAGGCGGGACGCCAGTAGACGCCGTGGACGAAGGTGCCGGAGTCGGTGAGCCGCATCGCGTGCGGGACGGCGGGGATGTCGTACTCGCTGCCCAGTCCCACGCTCTGCGAGTTCATCCGGGTCACCTGGTACATCTCGGAGATCACCATGATCCCGTCGTAGCTGGCGTGCCCGGGGCCCCCGGCCGAGATCGGCAGGGTGCGCAGCAGCTCTCCGCCGCGGCGGACCGTGAGGGTGTCGGCGGCCGTGTCGGCGGTGCTGATCTGGGCCCGGCCGATGGTGAAGGCGACCTTCTTGGACTGCGTGCCGTACACCCCGGGCGCGCCCTCGACGCCCTTGAGGTTCAGCGCCAGCACCACCTCGGTGCCCGGTCGCCAGTAGTTCTGCGGCCGGAAGTCCAGTCGGCGGTCGCCGAACCAGTGTCCTGCCACCGGGACGGACGGACTGGCGGTCACGGTGACGGCGCGCTGCACCGCGGCCCGGTCGGTGATCGACCGGTTGAAGCGCAGCGACACCTCCATGCCGACGCCGACGGTGCTGCCGTTCTCGGGCGAGTAGAAGCCGATGAAGGTGTTGGTGGGGACGAAGGTGGTGAAGACGGCGTGCTTGGCGGCCTGCAGGCCGTGGCTGTCGGCGGCGATGGCGTCCAGGGTGTAGCGGGTCTCCGGCAGCAGCTTGCCGGTCGGCTTCCAGGAGGCCGCGCCGGCGGCGAACGCGCCGGGGACCTCGTCGCCCCGGTCGTCCCGCAGCCGGACCTGGGTGAGCGTCCCGGAGGCGACGGCTACACCGACCCCGCCCTGGGCCGGGACCTGCGCGGCGCCGTCCCCGGGGGTGAGGGTGACCACGGCCGCGGACACCGCCGGAGCGGAGTCCGCGGAGGGGGCCTGTCCCGATCCGCCTCCGCCGCAGGCGGTGAGCAGCGCCAGCAGGCCCGCCGACAGGCCGACGGCCGCCCCCCGAAGTCCCGACCGCCGCACCCTGTTGCCCTGACCCACCGTCACCGCTCCTCCGTGTCGTCGACATGGATCAACGACCGCTGATCAACGGGGACACGTCCTCCGCGTGGATAGGTGGCCGCTGGTACGTGACATCCGCAGGCAGGGTGGGAACGTACATTCCAGCCGGGGAACGGGACTCCCCGCAGCGGGGAGGTACGTGTCATGACGGCGTGGCAGGGGGCGGGTGACCAAGGTGGGAGCGATGCGGACGGCGGGCACCGGCGGCTGCGGCTGGTAGCACCGGGACAGCAGGCCCC
>NZ_BBPM01000002.1:165479-208047 GCF_000787775.1 Streptacidiphilus carbonis
GGTAGCACCGGGACAGCAGGCCCCGCCGGCGGAGCGGCTGCCGGCCGCCGGGGCGCCGGCCGGCGCGACCCGGCCGGCCGAGGCGTGGCCGGGGAGCTGGCAGCCGCTGGGGGCCCGCTTCCACATCGGCCCGGACGGCCGCCCCGGCACCAACTTCGCCCTCTGGGCGGCCGGGGCCGAGGCGGTGGAGCTCTGCCTCTTCGACGAGGAGGACCGGGAGACCCGCTACCCGCTGCACGAGCAGACCTTCCAGACCTGGCACGGCCACCTGCCCGGGGTGCTGCCGGGACAGCGCTACGGCTTCCGGGTGCACGGCCGCTGGGACCCCTGGACCGGCGCCCGCTGGAACCCGGCGAAGCTGCTGCTGGACCCGTACGCCCGAGCGGTCGACGGCACGTTCCGGCTGCACGACGCCATGTACGGGCACGTCCGCGGCTGGCCCGAGCGCGAGGTCGCCGACACGGTCAGGGACAACCGCGACTCGGCCCCGTACATGCCCAAGTCCGTGGTGGTCCACGATGACGACGACTGGTCCGACGACCGCCGGCCGAAGACCGCGTGGGCCGACACCGTCCTCTACGAACTGCACGTCAAGGGCTTCACCCAGCGGCATCCCGGCATCCCCGAGGAGCTCCGGGGCACCTACGCGGGCCTGGCCCACCCGGCCGCGATCGAGCACCTGACCCGGCTCGGGGTGACCGCCGTCGAACTGCTGCCGGTGCACCAGTTCGCCGACGAGGAGCATCTGCAGCGGCGCGGCGCCGGGAACTACTGGGGCTACAACTCCATCGCCTTCTTCGCCCCGCACGCCGGCTACTCCGCGTCCGGCAGCAGGGGCCAGCAGGTCACCGAGTTCAAGCGGATGGTGCGGGCGCTGCACGCGGCCGGGATCGAGGTGATCCTGGACGTGGTCTACAACCACACCGCCGAGGGCGGCGAGGGCGGTCCCACCCTGTCGCTGCGCGGTGTCGACAACGCCGGCTACTACCGGCTGCAGCCGCACAACCGCCGGGCCTACGCCGACTTCACCGGCTGCGGCAACACCCTGGACAGCAACCAGCCGCAAGTGCTGCGGTTGATCACGGACTCGCTGCGGTACTGGGTGGCCGAGATGGGCGTGGACGGCTTCCGGTTCGACCTGGCCGCCGCGCTGGCCCGCTACCCGTTCGAGGTGTCGATGCTGGCGCCGTTCCTGTCCGCGGTGTCGCAGGACCCCCTGCTGAGCCGGGTGAAGCTGATCGCCGAGCCCTGGGACGTGGGTCTGGGCGGCTACCAGGTCGGCGGCTTCCCACCGCTGTGGACGGAGTGGAACGACCGCTTCCGGGACACCGTCCGCGACTACTGGCGCGGCGCCCGGCCGGACGTCCGGGAGCTGGGCTACCGGCTGGCCGGCTCGTCCGACCTCTACCAGCAGGGTGGGCGCCGGCCCTACGCCTCGGTGAACTTCGTCACCGCGCACGACGGCTTCACCCTCCGCGACCTGGTCTCCTACAACGGCAAGCACAACCAGGCCAACGGCGAGGACAACCGGGACGGCACCGACGACAACCGCTCCTGGAACTGCGGAGTGGAGGGCGAGACGGAATCGCCGCAGGTCAACGCGTTGCGCCGACGGCAGCTGCGGAATCTCACGGCGACCCTGCTGCTCTCCACCGGGGTGCCCATGCTGGTGGCCGGCGACGAGATGGGGCGCACCCAGGGGGGCAACAACAACGCCTACTGCCAGGACAACCCGACCAGCTGGATGGACTGGTCGCTGCTGCGGGACCGCCCGGAGGGGACCGTGCCCGCCGGGGAGGCGGGCTGGCGGCCGCTGACCGATCTCACCGCGCGGTTGATCCGGCTGCGCCGGTCGCATCCGGTGCTGCGCCAGCGCGCGTTCTTCTCCGGGCGCCCGGCGCATCCCGGCGGGCTGCGCGACCTCACCTGGTTCACCGCGCGGGGGCGCGAGATGACCGAGGCCGACTGGTACACCCCCGGCGCCACCCTGGGGATGTACCTGGCCGGGGACGAGATGTCCGAGCGCGACCAGCTCGGCCGCGAGCTGACCGACGACAGCTTTCTGCTGCTGCTGCACGCCGACCACCGGCCGACCAAGTTCCTGCTGCCGGGGCCGCCCTGGGGCGAGGCGTACGAGGCGGTGGTCGACACCTCGCTGGAGGACCAGGCCGAGGCGCCCGGCCACCGCTACGAGGCGGGCACCGGGCTCACCGTCCCCGGGCGGACACTGCTGCTGCTGCGGATCTGCGGGCCGTCCGAGCGGTCCGGAACGGATTGATCCCGCACTGATCCCGTATTGATCCTGCCGGAGCTTGAACCCTTCCCGCAGGTGGTGCGTACTGGAAGGCGTGGACCACTCGCAGGCGCGCGACTCGGAGTTCGTGCGCTCCCTCTACTCCCGGTACGGGCGCTCGGTGCTCGGCCGGGTGCTGGGGCTGGTCCACGGCGACTACCAGCGGGCGGAGGACATCGTGCAGGAGACCTTCCTGCGCGCCTGGCAGCACCAGGACTCGCTCGACCCGGACCGGGCCGGGCCCTGGCTGCACACCGTCGCCCACAACCTGGTGGTCTCCGCCTACCGGAAGATCAAGGCCCGGCCGGCCGAGTCGCCCTTACCTGAGGACGAGGGCGGCGAGTGGGCCAAGGGCGACGGGGACCTGGAACTCGACCGGATGCTGGAGCGCTGGCAGATGCTGGAGGCCATGCGCGGTCTGCGTCCCGAGCACCGGGCCGTGCTCATCGAGGTCTACTACCTGCGCCGCACCGTGGCTGAGACGGCGGAGCACCTGGGGGTGCCGGTCGGCACCGTCAAATCGCGCTGTTACTACGGGCTGCGGGCCCTGCGGAACGTACTGGAGGAGAGAGGGGTGACATCCCGATGACGACGCCGTGTCAGGAGAGCGTCTCGCTCGGCGCTTATCTGCTCGGGGCCCTCGAACCCGAGGAGCGCAGGGCGCTGGAGCAGCACATCGCCGGCTGCGAGCACTGCCGTGCCGAACTGGTGGAGCTGGCCCCGCTGCCGGGGCTGATGCGGCACACCGCGTTCGACGAACTGCCGGAGTCGGCGCAGGTCGCCGAGTCGCTGAGCCCGGCGCGGGAGCAGCGGGAGCCGCACGGGCAGACCGGTTCGGCGGAGTTGCGGCCGCTGCCGGTCCCGGCCCAGCACCGCCGGCGCAACCGGGGGCGTGCGGCCCTGGCCGCAGGCCTCGCGCTGGCGGCGTGCGCCGCGGGCGTGGGTGTGTACGCGGCGGTGGACCACGGCAGCGGCGGCAGGGCGACGCCGACCGTGCAGGCCGCGGCGACCTGGGGCGCGACCGACCCGACCACGCATGTGTCGGCGACCGCCGCGCTCTTCCCGGAGGCCTGGGGCACCCAGTTCGAGCTGAAGCTGGGCGGGCTGCCGACCGACATCACCTGCCACCTGGTGGTGCACGGGAAGGGCGGGCTCAGCGAGACCGCCGGCACCTGGGGTTCGGGCTACGCGCCGGCGGCCCAGGTACCCGCGTCCACCTCGATCAGCCCCGCGCAGATAACCGGCCTGGACGTGGTGGACGGAACCGGGACGCTGCTGGTGCACCTGCCCGCCGGGCAGTGACCTGAAGGGCCGTCGAACTCCCCTGGCGGCAGGGGAGTTCGACGGCTGTCCGGACGGCGCGGCGGACCGGTGGGCGACCGGGCGGGCCCGGCGTACCCCGGTAAAAACCAGATGAGGATTGTCAGTGGTGGGCCGTACGCTCACACACGATGTCCAGTGCCTCCTCCCCCGTGCCCCAACCGCAGGCGCCACCAGCGCCGTCGCTACCGGAATCCACAGCTCCGGCCACCCCGGACGCCGACAGACCGGACCCTGCCGCCATGACCGAGCCGCCCACGCCCGCCCACTCACCCAAGCGTTCGACCGTGCGCTCACTGCTGCGCATCTGGCCGTACGCCCGCCCGATCCGCTGGTACCTGGCCGGCTCGACCGCCTCGGCGATGGTGGCCTCACTGGCCGGCCTGCTGATCCCGCTCGTACTGAAGCAGATCGTGGACGGACCGGTGTCGAAGCACGACTCGTCCGGACTGTGGTGGCCCGCCGCGCTGCTGCTGGTCCTCGGGCTGGCCGAGGCGCTGTTCTTCGGGCTGCGCCGGTGGATGCTGGCCAGGCCGCTCTCCGGGGTCGAGCGCACCATGCGGGCCGACCTCTACGCCCGGCTGCAGCGGCTGCCGGTGACCTTCCACGACCGCTGGGCCTCCGGGCAGCTGCTGTCCAGGGCCACCTCGGACATGTTCACCATCCGGCTCTTCCTGGCCTTCCCGCTGGTGTTCCTGATCGTCAACTCGATGGTCTTCCTGGTCGGGATCGCCATCATGTTCGCCCTCGACTGGCAGCTCGCGGTGATCGCGGTGCTTCCGGCCGCACCGCTGATCATGCTGTGCTCCTACTTCGAGCGGCGCTACTCGGCCGCGGCCCGGCTCGCCCAGGACCAGAACGGCGACCTGGCCACCATCGTCGAGGAGTCGGTGCTGGGCATCCGCATCCTCAAGGCCTTCGGCCGGCACCGGACCATGGCCCAGCGCTTCCGCGCCCAGGCCCGTGAGCTCCGGGGCACCGAGCTGAACAAGGCCCGGCTGCTGGCCAACCTGTGGGCGGTCATCGTCGGCCTGCCCGAGCTGGCGCTGGGCACCGCGCTGGCGGTGGGCGTGGTCCAGGTCGCCCACGACACCACCACGGCGGGGACGCTGGTGGCCTTCCTCTCCACCGCGCTGG
The DNA here is from genome assembly GCF_000787775.1 of Streptacidiphilus carbonis. Lineage (GTDB taxonomy): Bacteria > Actinomycetota > Actinomycetes > Streptomycetales > Streptomycetaceae > Streptacidiphilus > Streptacidiphilus carbonis. The sequence goes on from NZ_BBPM01000002.1 coordinate 170,230, forward strand.
CGCTGCGCTGGCCGGTGGAGTCGCTGGGCTGGCTGCTGGCCTACAGCAACGAGGCGGCGACGGCCACGGACCGCTTCTTCGAGGTGCTGGACGCCCCGCTCGCCGATGCGGACGACGTCGTCACGGCCACCGGTCCCGACTCCCGTCCCGACTCCGACATACGCGACGGCATCCGCTTCGAGGGCGTGCGCTTCCGCTACCCGGACGCGCCGGCCGACACCCCGGACCTGCTCCAGGGCGTGGACCTGCACATCCGCCACGGCGAGACGATGGCGCTGGTGGGCACTACCGGCAGCGGCAAGACCAGCATGACGGCGCTGCTCCCCCGGCTCTACGACCCGAGCGCCGGCCGGATCACCCTGGACGGCGCCGACATCACCGCGCTGTCCAGGGGCAGGCTGCGCGAGCTGGTCTCGGTGGCGTTCGAGGAGCCCACCCTGTTCTCCGCCTCGGTGCGGGAGAACGTGCTGATGGGAGCCCCGGACGCGGACGACGCGGCGCTGCAGCGGGCGCTGGACGTCGCCCAGGCGCAGTTCGTCAGAGCGCTCCCGCAGGGTGTCGACACCCAGGTCGGCGAGCAGGGACTGAGCCTGTCCGGCGGCCAGCGGCAGCGGCTGGCGCTGGCGCGCGCGGTGGTCGGCGCACCCGACTTCCTGGTGCTGGACGACCCGCTGTCGGCGCTGGACGTGCACACCGAGGCACTGGTGGAGCAGGCCCTGCGGCGGGTGCTGGCCGGCACCACGGCCCTGGTCGTGGCCCACCGGCCGAGCACGGTGCTGCTCGCCGACCGGGTCGCGATGCTGGTCGACGGGCGGATCGCGGCCGTCGGCACGCACCACGAGCTGCTGGAGACCTCGCCCGCCTACCGCGAGCTGATGTCCGGTGAGCGGGTGCCGGCATGAACGACACCGGCACCGTCCTCGCCGGACCCCGACCGACCGCCCGCCATTCCAACGATCCGGAGGCCGCAGTGGAAGCGGAGACGCTCGACGAAGCCACCCTCGTCGAGGAGCAGGAGCAGCTGTCGGGCGCGGACCAGCCCCTGACCGAGCCCGAGCCGCCCGCGGCCGTCGCCGAGGGCGAGGACATCCCGGTCCCGCCGGGCGCGCCCCGGGCGCTGCTGCGCTCGCTGATGGGTCCGCACCGCAAGCGGATCGTGCTCGCGGTGCTGATGATCGTGTTCCAGCAGGCCGCCCTGCAGGTGGGTCCGCTGCTGGTGTCCGTCGCCATCGACCGGGGCATCCCGGCACTGCGCGGCCACGACGCCGGGCCGCTGATCGCCGTCACCGCCGGGTACCTGGGCTGCGCCGCCGTGGCGACGCTGCTGCAGCGCTGGTTCATCAGGCTGTCCGGGCTGATCAACCAGGACATCCTGCTGGACATGCGCCGGCGCATCTTCCGCCATGCCCAGCTGCTCAGCCTGGACTTCCACGAGCGCTACACCTCGGGCCGGATCATCTCCCGGGCCACCAGCGATGTGGACGCCGTGCGGGAGCTGCTCAACGAGGGCCTGCAGGAACTGCTCTCGGTGGCCCTGCAGATCGTCTACATCAGCGGCCTGCTGCTGGTCCTCGACTGGCGGCTGGGGCTGGTGTCGGTCGCCTCGGCCGTCCCGGTCTTCCTGCTGCAGCGCTCCTACCGGCTCCGTTCCAAGAACATCTACCGGCGCTCCAGGACCGCCGTGGCCACGGTGATCGTCCGCTTCACCGAGACCATGAACGGCATCCGCCCGGTCCAGGCGTTCCGCCGCGAGGAGGCCAACGACGCCTCCTTCGGCGTGCCCAACGCCGAGTACGCGAAGTCCAACGCCGACAGCATGATCTCGATGGCGCGCTTCGTCTGCTCGGCCCGGGTCACCGCCAATGTGTGGATCATCGGTGTGGTGCTCTGGGGCGCCTACCTGGTCGCCGGCCGGGAGCTGGAACTCGGTGTGCTGGCCGCCTTCGTGCTGTACCTGCGGCGGCTGTTCGACCCGATCGACCAGCTGGCGATGTTCGTCAACGGCTACCAGTCGGCGGCGGCGGCCCTGGAGAAGATCGCGGGCCTGCTGGCCCATGAGCCCTCGGTGCCGGAGCCGGTCGAGGCGGTTCCGCTGCCGGAGACTCCGGAGCACGCCCGCCCGGGCGCCACCACCGGCGGCCGCGAGATCCTCTTCGACCGGGTCGGCTTCTCCTACCGGACCGGCAAGCAGGTGCTCCCGGAGTTCTCGCTGCGGATACCGGCCGGCCAGAGCGTCGCCGTCGTCGGTGCCACCGGCGCCGGCAAGTCGACGCTGGCCAAACTGCTGGCCCGGTTCTACGACCCGACCGGCGGCCGGGTGCTGCTGGACGGCGTGGACCTGCGCGAGCTGGCCACGGCGGAGCTGCGCAAGGGCGTGGTGATGGTGACTCAGGAATCCTTCCTGTTCTCCGGGACGGTCGCCGACAACATCGCCGTCGGACGCCCCGGCGCCGGTCGCGAGGAGGTCGAGGCGGCGGCCAGGGCGATCGGCGCGCACGGCTTCATCAGCGAGCTGCCCGAGGGGTACGACACCGACGTGCGCAAGCGCGGCGGCCGCATCTCGGCAGGCCAGCGCCAGTTGGTGGCCTTCGCCCGGGCCCTGCTCGCCGACCCGGCGGTGCTGATCCTGGACGAGGCGACCTCCTCCCTGGACGTCCCCGGCGAACGCGCCGTCCAGGAGGCCATGCGCACCGTGCTGGCCGGCCGCACCGCCGTGATCATCGCCCACCGGCTCTCCACCGTGGAGATCGCCGACCGGGTCCTGGTCATGGAACAGGGCCGCATCGTCGAGGACGGCACCCCCACCGACCTCATCGCCGGCACCGGCCGCTTCAGCCGACTCCACGAGGCCTGGCGCGACAGTCTGGTCTGACCGGTCCCGTGATCGCGGCAAGCAGTGCGCACCCCCCGGCCGAACGGCCGGGGGGTGCGCTTCGGGCCCCCGGCTCGGCGCGCACCCGCGCCGGAGGCCCGTACCTGCTGACGTCCGATCAGCGCAGCAGCCCCGAGTCCATCCCGCCGGTCTCGGCCGGGACGGCGATCAGGCCCAGCTCCGCGCTGGAGGCGAGCAGCCGGTGCGCGGGGAGGATGCGGACGGTGTAGCCGAAGGGTCCGGTGCGGCCCAGCTCCAGCGGTCCCTCGTAGCGCCAGCGGCCGTCCACGTCGGCGCGGTCGGCGGCCTTCAGCGAGACCGCGGTGGCGTCCGTGATCCGGTCGGCGTCGTCCACCCGTCCCGACACGACCTGGACGTCGACGTCGGAGGGGTCCAGGCCGTCGAGGGACACATGCACCCGCAGCGCCAGGGTCGTCCCCAGCTCCGCGGAGTCGGCGCTGTCGGCGGTCTCGCCGTGGTCGACGCCCACGCCCGGCCAGGCCGCCCTGACCCGGGCCTTCCACGCCGCCAGCTCCCGCGCGCCCTCGTAGCTGCCGTCCTGGGCCAGCATCCGCCTGGCCTCGGCGGCCGGGGTGTAGAGCCGCTCGACGTACTCGCGGACCATCCGCCCGGCCAGCACCTTGGGGCCGAGGGTGATCAGGGTGTGCCGGACCATCTCGATCCAGCGGGACGGCAGGCCGTCCCCGCCCCGGTCGTAGTAGCGCTGGGCCACCTGGTGCTCGATCAGGTCGTAGAGCCCGGCGGCCTCGATGTCGTCCCGGCGGTCCGCCTCCGGCCCGTCCGGGTCCATGCTCCCACTGTGCAGATCCCCGTTGGCCTCGGCGGTGGGGATCGCCCACCCGTTGGAGCCGTCGTACCACTCGTCCCACCAGCCGTCGAGCACCGAGAGGTTCAGCCCGCCGTTGAGCGCGGACTTCATCCCCGAGGTGCCGCAGGCCTCCAGCGGGCGCAGCGGGTTGTTCAGCCAGACGTCGCAGCCCGGGTAGAGCGCTGAAGCCATGTCCATGTCGTAGTCCGGCAGGAAGACGATCCGGTGCCGCACCGCCGGGTCGTCGGCGAACTGCACCATCTTCTGGATCAGCCGCTTGCCCCCGTCGTCGGCGGGGTGCGCCTTGCCGGCCACCACGATCTGGATCGGGTGGGTCGGGTGCAGCAGCAGCGCCCGCAGCCGCTGCGGGTCGCGCAGCATCAGCGTCAGCCGCTTGTACGAGGGCACCCGGCGGGCGAAGCCGATGGTCAGCACGTCCGGATCGAGTATTCCGGCGACCCAACCGAGCTCCGCCTCGGAGGCGCCGCGCTGCCGCCAGGAGGCGCGGACCCGCTCGCGCGCCTCGTCCACCAGCTGCTCCCGGAGCCGGCGCCGCAGCTCCCAGATCTCCTGGTCGGTGATGCGCTCGATGCCGTGCCAGCGGCGCGACTCGCCGACCATCATGGCTTCCTCGGTGCGTTCGGCGCCGATCTCCTTCGAGCCCAGCCGCACCACCTCGGGGTCGATCCAGGTGGGGGCGTGCACGCCGTTGGTGACCGAGGTGATCGGCACCTCCTCGGCGTCGAATCCCGGCCAGAGTCCGTTGAACATCTCCCGGCTGACCTTGCCATGCAGGGTGCTGACGCCGTTGGCCCGCTGGGCCAGGCGCAGCCCCATCGCGGCCATGTTGAACAGGGCGGGGTCGCCGCCCGGCCAGCCCTCGGTGCCGAGCGCGAGCACCCGCTCGACCGGCACCCCTTCCAGCTGGGCGTCACCGCTGAAGTGACGTTGCACCAGCTGGCGGTCGAAGCGGTCGATCCCGGCCGGGACCGGGGTGTGGGTGGTGAACAGGGTGCCCGCGCGGACGGCCTCCAGCGCGGTGTCGAAGTCCAGCGCCCCGGCCTTCCCGGGGGCCCAGTCGGCGCCTGCCGCCCCGACCGTCACCAGCTCCCGGATCCGCTCCACCCCGAGGAAGCCGGCGTGGCCCTCGTTGGTGTGGAACACCTCGGGCTCGACGTGCCCGGTGAGCCGGCAGAAGGCGCGGACCGCCCGCACCCCGCCGATGCCGAGCAGCATCTCCTGGAGCAGCCGGTGCTCGCTCCCGCCCCCGTAGAGCCGGTCGGTGACGTCGCGTTCGGAGGCGGCGTTCTCCTCGATGTCGGAGTCGAGCATCAGCAGCGGCACCCGCCCCACCTGGGCCTTCCAGATGCGGGCGTGCAGCCGCCGGCCGCCGGGCAGGTCCAGGGTGACGGTGGCGGGGCTGCCGTCGGCCTCACGCAGTTGGCTGACGGCGAGTTCATTGGGGTCCAGCAGCGGGTAGCGCTCCTGCTGCCAGCCGTCCTTGGACAGCGACTGGCGGAAGTAGCCGTGGCGGTAGAGCAGGCCCACCCCGATGACGGGGACGCCCAGGTCGCTGGCGGCCTTGAGGTGGTCGCCGGCCAGGATGCCGAGGCCGCCGGAGTACTGCGGGAGGGTCGCGGTGATGCCGAACTCGGGCGAGAAGTAGGCGATGGCGGCGGGCAGGCCGGGCGGGTTCGGCAGGGCGAGCTGCTGCTGGTACCAGCGCGGTTCGTTCAGGTAGTCGTTCAGGTCGGCGGCGGCGTCGCCGAGTCGGCGGCAGAAGCGCCGGTCGGCGGCGAGGGCGCTGAGTCGCTGCGGGGACACCTGGCCCAGCAACCGCACCGGGTCGCGGCCTGCGGCCTCCCAGGTCTCCGGGTCCACCTCGCGAAACAGCTCGCGGGTGTCCGGATGCCAGGACCAGCGCAGATTGAGCGCCAATTCGCCGAGGGCTCGGAGGGGTTCGGGCAGGACGGTGCGGACTGTGAAACGTCGGATTGCCTTCACCCAAGCGAAGATAGCGCGAGGCGGGGTGGCTTGCGAAGCCACTCCCGGAGGCCGCGGAACGCGCTCGGCGCGCTCCGGTGGAGTAATCGGGCCGGAGTTCACCCGGACGGCGGATTGGCGCACAACGGCGCAGGTGAGCGCACGGGGGCGCGCGTTCACACAGCCGAAATCCCTTGGTCGCACGGCCGTCGCACGCACGACCCGCAACCGCCCTCGGACCTGACGAACTGTCGTTCCATCTGGCTGAAAGCTGTGGATACCCGTGCGCAATGGGCCAAGACGGTGCGAGGATCGAGGCAGGTCGAGAGAGTTGACGCAGGGTGCGGCCGGTTCTCTGCGTTTTCCAGCCACAGCTTGTACTCCGCCCTCCGCGTGTCCCCTCCCCCACCTGCTCGTTGTAGGCAGCGGGCCACAAAACCCGTGACGGAACGGGGTGCGTGCGCGCCGGTGCGCGCCCCGGCGCGTACCGGCCGCGGCTGCGGTTACTACCGCATGCCAGGTTGACGGAGAGGACCGGGGGAAGGCTCTCGGGGTCACTCCTTCGGGTCTGGGTCGGGTCAACAATGACGCCGGGTCAACACGACACGCGTCAGCAGCGCCGCCGTCGGCCGTACCAAGGCCGGGGGCGTCCTCGGTGACCCTCCCGACCGGCACAGCCCTCCGGCGCCGACCGGACGCACCCTCCCCTCGGAACCGGGTGCTGATCCGGACGGTCGCCGCCGATCGTGGTCAGGAGCGGGACATGCGGGACGTGCGGGAATCGCACCAGGAGCAGGTGGAGCAGCCGTTGGCCAGCAGTACGACGTCCGCGCCGGAGCCGCGGTTGCCCCGCGGGACCGGCAGCGGCGGTCCCGGCGACACCACCGGCAGCACCGGCACCGCCGGTACCGCCGGTACCGCCGGTACCGGCGAGGACACCAGTACGACCAGCACGACAAGTACCACCAATACGACAAGTCCGACCCGTACCACACGCGCCCCGCGCAGCTCACCATCGGCAAAGCCCCCGAGGGCCGCGCGCGCAGCGAAGACAGCGAAGACCCCGAAGGCCGCGAAGACCGCAGAGGACGAACAGCAGCACATGATCGGCCGAATCCCCGTCCTGGACGTCAGCCCCCGCGTGGACTGCGGCACCCGCCCCGCGAAGTCCGTGGTCGGCGAGCCCTTCGAGGTCAGCGCCACCGTGTTCCGCGAGGGCCACGACGCCGTGGGCGCCAATGTGGTGCTCCGGGATCCCAAGGGCCGCAGCGGACCGTGGACCCCGATGCGCGAACTGGCCCCCGGCACCGACCGCTGGGGCGCCGAGGTGGTCGCCACCGCGCCCGGCCGGTGGACCTTTGCCGTCGAGGCCTGGAGCGATCCACTGGCCACCTGGCGGCACACCGCCGAGATCAAGATCCCGGCCGGCATCGACACCGCGCTGGTCCTGGAGGAGGGCGCACTGCTGCTGGAGCGTGCGGCCCCTGGCGTCCCCAAGAAGGAGGGACGGCCGCTGGTGCTGGCCGCGGCGGTGACCCTGCGTCAGGCCGAGCTGGCCCCGTCCGCCCGGCTGGCGGCTGCGCTGGACCAGGAGCTGACCCGGATCCTGACCCGCTATCCGCTGCGCGAACTGGTGTCCGCCTCCCGTCCCTCTGCCCTGCAGGTGGACCGCGAGCGGGCGCTCTACGGCTCCTGGTACGAGTTCTTCCCCCGCTCCGAGGGCGCGGTGGTGGACCGTCTCGGCCGTCGCGCGCCGGTCTCCGGCACCCTGCGCACCGCCGCCGAGCGGCTGCCCGCGGTGGCCGCGATGGGCTTCGACGTGGTCTACCTGCCGCCGATCCACCCGATCGGCCGCGCCTACCGCAAGGGCCCGAACAACACCCTGGAGGCCGGCGCCGACGACGTGGGCTCGCCCTGGGCGATCGGCTCGCCCGAGGGGGGCCATGACGCGGTCCACCCGGACCTGGGCACCATCGAGGACTTCGACGCCTTCGTGGCCCGGGCCGCCGAGCTGGGGATGGAGGTGGCGCTGGACTTCGCGCTGCAGTGCTCCCCGGACCATCCCTGGGTGGAGAAGCACCCCGAGTGGTTCACCACCCGCGCCGACGGCACCATCGCCTACGCCGAGAACCCGCCCAAGAAGTACCAGGACATCTACCCGGTCAACTTCGACCTCGACTTCGACGGCCTGGTCTCCGAGACCCTGCGGCTGCTGCGGCACTGGATGGCGCACGGGGTGCGGATCTTCCGGGTCGACAACCCGCACACCAAGCCGGTCGTTTTCTGGGAGAAGGTGCTGGCGGACATCGCCCGCACCGACCCCGACGTGCTCTTCCTGGCCGAGGCCTTCACCCGGCCCGCGATGATGCACACCCTGGGGAAGATCGGCTTCCACCAGTCCTACACCTACTTCACCTGGCGCACCGGCAAGCAGGAGCTGACCGAGTACCTGACCGAGCTGTCCGGGGAGGCCGCCGCCTACATGCGGCCCAACTTCTTCCCGAGCACCCCGGACATCCTGCACGCCTACCTGCAGCACGGCGGCCGCCCGGCGTTCGCGGTCCGGGCCGTGCTGGCCGCGACGCTGACCCCCAGCATGGGCATCTACGCCGGCTACGAGCTCTATGAGAACGCCCCGGTGCGCCCCGGCTCCGAGGAGTTCCTCGACTCGGAGAAGTACCAGCTCAGGCCGCGCGACTGGACCCGTACCGACACCCTGGCGCCGCTGCTGACCACGCTGAACACGCTGCGCCGAGAGCACCGGTCGCTGCAGCTGCTGCGCAACCTGCGGTTCCACCGCACCGACAACGACCAGATCCTGGCCTACTCCAAGCGGCACGGCGAGGACACCGTGCTGGTGGTGGTCAACCTGGACCCGCACCACGCCCACGAGACCACCCTCTCGCTGGACCTGCCGGCCCTCGGACTCCGTCCGGGCGACCAGGCGGAGGTCCACGACCAGCTCAGCGGCGCGCACTACCGCTGGGGCGTCGACAACTACGTCCGGCTGGACCCCACCCAGCAGCCGGCTCACATCCTCACGGTCCGGAGGGCCGACTCGTGATCGTCAACGAACCCGTACCCGACACCTTCACCGACACCCCGCAGAAGGACCGCGACCCCGACTGGTTCAAGCGTGCGGTGTTCTACGAGGTGCTGGTCCGCTCCTTCCAGGACAGCAACGGGGACGGCGTCGGCGACCTCCGCGGCCTCACCGCCAAGCTGGACTACCTCCAGTGGCTCGGCGTGGACTGCCTGTGGCTGCCGCCCTTCTTCGCCTCGCCGCTGCGCGACGGCGGCTACGACGTGGCGGACTACACCGCCGTGCTGCCCGAGTTCGGCGACCTCGCGGACTTCGTGGAGTTCGTCGACTCCGCGCACCAGCGCGGCATGCGCGTGGTCATCGACTTCGTGATGAACCACACCAGCGACCAGCACCCCTGGTTCCAGGCCTCCCGCAACGACCCGGACGGTCCGTACGGGGACTACTACATGTGGGCGGACGACGACAAGGCCTACGCCGACGCCCGGGTGATCTTCGTCGACACCGAGACCTCCAACTGGACCTTCGACCCGGTCCGCAAGCAGTACTTCTGGCACCGCTTCTTCTCGCACCAGCCCGACCTCAACTTCGAGAACCCGGCCGTCCAGGAGGAGATCCTGGCCGCGCTGCGGTTCTGGCTGGACCTGGGCATCGACGGCTACCGGCTGGACGCCGTACCCTACCTCTACGCCGAGGAGGGCACCAACAGCGAGAACCTGCCCAGGACCCACGAGTTCCTGAGGCGGGTGCGGGCCGAGATCGACGCCAGCTACCCGGACACGGTGCTGCTGGCCGAGGCCAACCAGTGGCCCGAGGACGTCGTCGACTACTTCGGCGACTACTCCAAGGGCGGCGACGAGTGCCACATGGCCTTCCACTTCCCGGTGATGCCGCGGATCTTCATGGCGGTGCGGCGCGAGTCCCGCTACCCGGTCGCGGAGATCCTGGCGAAGACCCCGAAGATCCCCGACAACTGCCAGTGGGGCATCTTCCTGCGCAACCACGACGAGCTGACCCTGGAGATGGTCACCGACGAGGAGCGCGACTACATGTACGCGGAGTACGCCAAGGACCCGCGGATGCGGGCGAACGTGGGCATCCGCCGCCGGCTCGCTCCGCTGCTGGACAACGACCGCAACCAGATCGAGCTGTTCACCGCCCTGCTGCTGTCCCTGCCGGGTTCCCCCGTCCTCTACTACGGGGACGAGATCGGCATGGGCGACAACATCTGGCTCGGCGACCGGGACGGGGTCCGCACCCCGATGCAGTGGACCCCGGACCGCAACGCCGGTTTCTCCTCCGCGGACCCGGGCAGGCTCAATCTGCCGACCATCATGGATCCGGTCTACGGCTACCAGGTGACCAATGTCGAGGCGCAGATGAGCAGCACCAGCTCACTGCTCCACTGGACCCGCCGCATGATCGAGATCCGCAAGCTCAACCCGGCTTTCGGCCTGGGCTCGTACGCGGAGCTGCCCTCCAGCAACCCCGCCGTGCTGGCCTTCGTCCGCAAGCTCTCACTGCCCGACGGCGGGGACGACATCGTGATGTGCGTCAACAATTTCTCCCGCTTCGCCCAGCCCACCGAGCTGGACCTGCGGGAGTTCGAGGGACGGCACCCGGTTGAGCTGATCGGCGGGGTCCGCTTCCCCGCGATCGGCCAGCTGCCGTACCTGCTCACGCTGGCCGGCCACGGCTTCTACTGGTTCCGGCTCCGGCGGGCCGAGTAGCCGCCGGAAACCCGTCCCCCCCGACCCTCCTGAGGAGCAGCGCGACCCACAACACACTCGAACGGCGTACTCCGGCACACCGGGGGCGGCCTCCTCGCCCCCGAAAGGCGGTCGGTCCCCGCGTGCCGAAGGCTTCACGCCGTCAGAATCCGGGAGACTGGCAGACCCGGCGGCAGGGCCGCTCCGCTTTCGGCCCGGGTGCCGCCGGGGTTGCCGCGCCCCCGGGGAAAGGGAGATATGTCCGAGACCTCCCGTCCGCGTACGCTCGCCGCCACGACCACCACCACGGCCGCATCCGCCACGGCCGCATCCGCAGCGACCGCATCCGCGGCGACCGCATCCGCAAAGGCCTCCTCGACCGGAGCCCCGGCCGGCACCGGTACGGTCCGCGGCACCGACCTCGACGCCCTGCTCCGCGATGTGCTGCCGCTGCTGCACGACTGGCTGCCGCGGCAGCGCTGGTTCGCCGGCAAGCACCGGCCCATCACCGGCATCTCGCCGGCGACGGTCACCCTGCTCCCCGGCGGCCCCGACGAGCCGCTGCTGCTGCACCTGCTGCTGAGGATCGAGTACTCCTCGGACGAGTCCGACCTCTACCAGCTGCTGCTCGGGGCGGCCCCGAACACCCCGACCGCGGTCGGGGCCGGCTCCGAGCGGGCCCGCGCCGCCGTCATCGGCCGGATCGGCGGCGGCCCCCATGACGGCCTGCTGACCTACGACGCCACCCACCACCCGGCGCTGGCGCTGCGGTTGCTGCGCACCCTGATCGGCGCCGGCGCCACCCGGAGCAACCGGATCGGGCCGCTGGTCTTCCACGCCCCGCACGGCCCCGAACTCACCGATCTGGCCGAGCCCGGCAGCTCGGCCCGGGTCGGCACAGCCGAGCAGAGCAACACCTCGATCGTCTTCGGCGACAGCGCCATCCTCAAGCTGTTCCGCCGGATCACCCCGGGCCTCAACCCCGACCTGGAGCTCTCGCTGGCGCTCAGCCGGGCCGGGTCCGGGCGGGTGCCCACCCCCCTGGCCTGGTTCGAAGGGGACATTCCGAACCTCCCCGGCGAGACCGCCACCCTCGGCCTGCTGCAGCGCTACCTGCTCGGCGGCAAGGACGGCTGGGAGTTCGCCCTCGCCCATGTCAACCGGCTGCGCACCGACCCGGAGTGGCAGGGCAGCCGCGACGGCCACCCCAGCGACCACATCACCGGCAACTTCTCCGCGGAGTCGTTCCTGCTCGGCCGCACCACCGCGGAGGTGCACCTGGCGCTGGCCCGCACCCTGCCGGTGACCGTGCTGGACCGCTCGCAGATCGAGGCGACGGCGGAGGCGATGGCCCTGCGGCTGGACGCCGCCTCACTGGCCGTCCCCGCGCTCGCCCCCTACCGGCTCCCGCTGCGGCGGATCTTCCAGGAGCTGGCCAGGTCGGCCCGCGACGGCAGACTGCTGCGGGCCCAGCGGATCCACGGCGACCTGCACCTGGGCCAGTCGATGCGCACCGCGCGCGGCTGGGCGCTGCTGGACTTCGAGGGCGAGCCGGCCAAGCCGCTGGAGGAGCGGCGCCGGGTCCAGCCCGCGGTCCGCGATGTCGCGGCGATGCTGAGGTCCTTCGACTACGCCGCGGCCCACCTGCTGACCGAGCTCCCCCCGGACGACCCGGAGCTGCCCCGGCTCAGCTCGCTGGCCTCGACCTGGGCGCTGCGCAACCGCGCCGCCTTCTGCGCGGGGTACGCGGCGGCCGGCGCGGAGGACCCCACCGCGGACCCGGTGCTGCTGCAGGCGATGGAGACCGACAAGGCCGTCTACGAGGTGGTCTACGAGGCCGGGAACCGGCCCGAATGGCTGGCCATCCCGATGTCGGCGATCATCCGCCTCGCGCAGGCCGCCCAGAAGTAACAGTCCGTTGATCCCGCTCCCCTAACGTCCCATCAGACCGCCCGCCCACCACCACCGACCCGTCATCCACAGGGAGGAACCGGCCGTGACCAAGTTCGACCCGCCCCGTCCCATCGCCGCCGCCGCAGTCGTCGAGCCGCGAACGGAGGTCGTCCATCAGAGCGGCGCCGCCCAGCAGAGCAGCGCCGTCCACGGGGACGTCCCGCTGCGGGTGACGGACGCGTCGCTGCCCCCCGGGGAGGTGGCGCGGCTGGTGGGCGGTTGGCACCACGACCCGCACGGGGTGCTGGGCGCGCATCCGGTGCCCGGCGGCACCGCGGTGCGGGTGCTGCGGCCGTTGGCGAAGTCGGTGCTGCTGGAGACCGGCGAGGGCGAGCAGTATGCGCTGACGCACCAGCAGGACGGCCTGTTCACGGTGCTGGTGCCGGCCACCGGGCTCGGGGCCTATCGGCTGCGGGTGGCCTACGACGGGGTGGAGGCGGTGCAGGAGGACGGCTACCGGCTGCTGCCCACACTGGGCGAGACGGACCTGCACCTGATCGGCGAGGGCCGGCACGAGCAGTTGTGGGACGTGCTGGGCGCTCATCCGCGCACCGTGCAGGGCGTGGTCGGGACGGCGTTCGCGGTGTGGGCGCCGAACGCGTCGGGGGTGCGGATCATCGGGGACTTCAACGGCTGGAACGGCACCGCGCATCCGATGCGGTCGCTGGGCGGGGCCGGGGTGTGGGAGCTGTTCGTGCCCGGCATCGGGACGGGTACCCGCTACAAGTACGAGATCGCCACCTCCGACGGGCGGCTGCTGCAGAAGGCGGACCCGCTGGCCCAGGCCACCGAGGCGCCGCCGGCCACCGCCTCGGTGGTGCACGCCTCCACCCACACCTGGCACGACCAGGACTGGCTGGACCGCCGCGCGAACGCCACCGTCCACGACCGGCCGATGTCGGTCTACGAGATCCACCTGGCGTCCTGGCGTCCTGGCCTGACCTACCGGCAGCTGGCCGCCGAGCTCCCGGCCTATGTGCGGGACCTGGGCTTCACCCATGTCGAGCTGATGCCGGTCATGGAGCATCCGTTCGGCGGCTCCTGGGGCTACCAGGTCTCCGGGTTCTACGCGCCCACCGCGCGCCTGGGTTCTCCCGACGACTTCAAGTACCTGGTGGACGCCCTGCACGCGGCCGGGGTCGGGGTGATCGTGGACTGGGTGCCGGCGCACTTCCCCAAGGACGACTTCGCGTTGCGCGAGTTCGACGGGCGGCCGCTGTACGAGCCGGCCGACCCGCTGCGCGCCGAGCACCCGGACTGGGGCACCCTGGAGTTCGACTACGGCCGTACCGAGGTGCGCAACTTCCTGGTCGCCAACGCCGTGTTCTGGTGCCAGGAGTACCACGTGGACGGGCTGCGGGTGGACGCGGTGGCCAGCATGCTCTACCTGGACTACTCCCGTGAGGGCGACGCTTGGAGCCCCAACGCGGACGGCGGCCGGGAGAACTGGGACGCGGTGCGGTTCCTGCAGGAGATGAACGCCACCGTCTACCGCCGCTGCCCCGGGGTGGTCACCGTCGCCGAGGAGTCCACCGCCTGGCCCGGCGTCACCCGCGCCACCGAGCACTCCGGGCTGGGGTTCGGGCTGAAGTGGAACATGGGCTGGATGCACGACTCGCTGCAGTACATGAGCCATGAGCCGGTGCACCGCAAGTACCACCACAACGAGATGACCTTCTCGATGGTGTACGCGTACTCGGAGAACTACCTGCTGCCGATCTCCCACGACGAGGTGGTCCACGGCAAGGGGTCGCTGGTGTCCAAGATGCCCGGCGACTGGTGGCAGCAGCGCGCCAACGTGCGCGCCTACCTGGCGTTCATGTGGGCGCATCCGGGCAAGAAACTGGTCTTCATGGGCACCGAGTTCGCCCAGGGCGCCGAGTGGGACCACGACCACGGCCCGCAGTGGTGGGTGCTGGGCGAGGACTGGCCCGCGGCCGCGGACCACCGCGGGGTCCAGGACCTGGTGCGGGACCTGAACCGGATCTACCGCGACGTCCCGGCGATGTGGCAGCTGGACACCGCCCCGGCCGGCTTCTCCTGGATCGACGGCGGCGCCGCCGAGGACAACGTCTTCAGCTTCATCCGCAGCGACACCAGCGGCCGCCCGCTGATCAGCGTCACCAACCTCTCCCCCGTGGTCCGCCACGACTACCGCATCGGCCTGCCCACCGTGCGCGCCGACGTCCGCGACTCGATCTGGCTGGAGGTGCTCAACACCGACGCCGAGGTGTACGGCGGCAGCGGCATCGGCAACCCCGACCCGGTCAAGGCCGAACCCGTCTCCTGGAACGGCCGCGACACCAGCGCCCAGCTCACCCTGCCGCCGCTGGCCACCATCTGGCTCAGCCCGGCCTAGGTGTTGCCCGAGGGGCACGGCCGCCGCGTCCGGTGTGCGGACGCGGCGGCCCGGCCCTCCGCCGTCGATCTAGGCTCTCCCCATGACCGCCGTCCAGATCCCCGGCTCGAAGTCCGTCACCGCCCGCGCGCTGTTCCTGGCCGCGGCCGCCGAAGGCACCACCGTGCTGCGCCGTCCACTGCTGTCGGACGACAGCGAGGGCTTCGCCGAGGGTCTGAGCACGCTCGGCTACCGGCTGGACCGGCAGCCCGAGCGCTGGACCGTCGAGGGCCGCCCGGCCGGACCCGCCGTCGACGAGGCGGACGTCTACTGCCGCGACGGCGCCACCACCGCGCGCTTCCTTCCCACCCTCGCCGCCGCCGGACGGGGCACCTTCCGCTTCGACGCCTCCGAGCAGATGCGCCGCCGCCCGCTCGGCCCGCTCACCGGGGCGCTGCGCGAACTGGGCGTCGACCTCACCCATGAGCTGACCGAGGGCCACCACCCGCTGACCGTGCGCGCGGACGGCATCAAGGGCGGCGCGCTGACCCTGGACGCCGGGCTCTCCTCGCAGTTCCTCACCGCACTGCTGCTGGTGGGGCCGCTGACCGCCGAAGGCCTCGACATCACTGTCTCCGACCTGGTCTCGGTCCCCTACGTGGAGATGACGCTGGCGATGATGCGGCGCTTCGGCAGCGACGCGCGCCGGGTCGGCGACACCTTCCGGGTACCGCCGCGGCCCTACCGGGCCACCGACTACCTGATCGAGCCGGACGCCTCCACCGCCAGCTACTTCCTCGCCGCCGCCGCAGTCACCGGACGCACCGTCACCGTCCCGGGCCTGGGCTCGGACTCGCTGCAGGGCGACATCCGCTTCGCCGAGGTGCTCCGGCGGATGGGCGCCGAGGTCGAGCTGACGCCCGACTCGGTCACCGTCACCGGCCCGGAACGGCTCCAGGGCATCACCGTGAACATGCGCGACATCTCCGACACGGTCCCCACCCTGGCCGCGATCGCCCCCTTCGCCGAGGGCCCGGTCCGGATCGAGGACGTCTACAACACCCGGGTCAAGGAGTGCGACCGGCTGGCCGCGTGCGAGCAGAACCTCACCGCGATGGGGGTGCCGGTCAGCACCGGCCGCGACTGGATCGAGATCCACCCGGCCCGCCCGACCCCGGCACACATCGCCTGCCACGGCGACCACCGCATCGCCATGTCCTTCAGCGTTACGGCCTTCGGCCTGGCGAAGAACGGCATCCCGGGCGGCGTCACGCTCGACGACCCGGGCTGCGTCCGCAAGACGTTCCCGGGGTTCCATGAGGCACTGGCTGCGGTACGCGGAGAGTGGCAGCTGTGAGGGTGGCTTGTCGCGCAGTTCCCCGCGCCCCTATGGGTCTGCAACTGGCTCAGTTGCACAAGCCAGGGGCGCGGGGAACTGCGCGACAAGCCACCTCCGGCCTGCACCCGACCACAGATCAGACCGCACCCACCCGCGCAACGACGTGCGACGGCGCCGCGACGCCCGCGGCCAGCGCCGGGTCGGCAACGGGCTCGCCCCAGACCTGGTGCAGCGGCAGCACCCCCGCCCACAGCCCCAGTTCCGCGTCCGGCCCGTCCCCGTCCTCCGGCGGCCCCGCGCTGACCTTGACCGAGGCCTCGTCCAGGCCGATGGCCAACAGGCTGGTCGCGGCAAGCTCCTTGCGGTTGGGGCGGCGGGCGTAGTCCCACTGCCCGGGAGCCGACTGCTCGCTCAGCACCCGCAACCCCTCCAGCTTCTCCTCCGCGTCGGTGACCAGCCTGGGGACGCCGTAGACCATGGCGCAGCGGTAGTTGACGCTGTGTTCGAACACGGACCGGGCCAGCACCAGGCCGTCGACATGGGTGATGGTCACGCAGACGGTCGCCCCGGGCGAGGCGAGCAGGCTGCGGCTGGCGGCCGAGCCGTGGAAGTAGAGGGTGTCCGCGGTGGCCCCGTAGACGGTGGGGACGACCATCGGCGTCCCGTCGACCAGGACGCCCAGGTGGCAGAGGAACCCCGCGGCGAGCACGGCGTCCAACTCGGAACGCTCCGTGCGCCCGTTCTCCCGCAGCCGACGGAGCCGGGTGCGGTCGGTTCCGGACAGGACAGCTCGTGAAGTTTCAGGCATTTGACATCCATAGGTCAACGAAATCAGTTGCGATCATCGAATTCTTGCATGGATTCCGCAGTTGTGAAGGACCAGTAAACGAAATCCGCCAAAGCATTGCCAGAAGGGCGAAGGGACGGGCACCATATGGCACGCATTGAAGCCACTGGTGCCGAAGCGGCAATCCCGCCTCCGGAAACCCCTTGGACACACTCCCGTTGAGCGATCGTTCGACGGATCTGCTTGAGTTCCCGCGGCACCATCTGCTCCCTCAGCACCCGCACGTACCCCTTGCCGTACGCACCCCCCGCCGTGAGTCCCCGTTGCCGCGCCCCCGCGTGCCGCATCCTCCGGCGGCGGCCCCAGGAGAGGCACCACTTTGTCCAACGACATATCTGTCGAGAGCAGGGGCGGCCTGCGGGCCAATGTGCTCAGCGGCTTCGACACCGTCATCATGGCCCTGGCAGGCAGTGCCCCTGCCTACTCACTGGCCTCGACCACCGCGGTCCTGGTCGGCGCGGCCGGGCTGGTCAGCCCGGCGGCCCTGCTCTGGTGCGCGATCCCGATGCTCGGCATCGCCTGGGCCTTCAACTACCTGGGCCGGCTGGACGTGAACGCCGGCGCCAGCTACTCCTGGGTCGGCCGCGCACTGCACCCCGCGCTGGGCTTTCTGAGCGGCTGGTCGCTGGTGGTCTCCGCGACCATCTTCATGGTGGCCGGCTCCCTGCCCGCCGGGCAGTACACCCTCTCGCTGTTCAGCGACAGCGCCGCGAGCAACACCTGGGCCTGCATCGGGGTCGGCGCGGTGGCCTTCCTGGTGATGGCGCTGCTGGTGCTGCTGGGCGCGCGGATCACCGCGCACGCCCAGTGGATCATGACCGGTATCGAGGTCGCCATCCTGGTGGTCTTCGGCGTCGCGGCCCTGGTGCACGGCGGCACGGCGGCCACCTTCTCCTGGTCCTGGCTGTGGGGCTTCGGCCACTTCGGCGGGATCTCCGGCTTCGCCGGCGCGGCCCTGATCGCCGCCTTCTACTTCTGGGGCTGGGACGTCACCGCCAACCTCAGCGAGGAGACCAGCAACAGCAAGAAGAACTCCGGCCTCGGCGGCCTGGTCGGCGTCGTCGCCGTGTTCGCGCTGTTCGAGGTGGTCACCATCGCGGTGAACATGATCATCAGTCAGAAGGAGATCCTGGACGCGAACTCGGCGCCGCTGCTGACCACCCTCGGCAATGTGGTCTGGCCCGGCGCCGGCGGCAAGGTGCTGGTGATCGCGGTGGTGCTGTCCACCATCGCCACCCTGGAGACCACGCTGATCCAGGTCACCCGCTCGCTGTTCGCGATGGGCCGGGACAAGACCATCCCCGCCGTCTTCGGCAAGTCCCACTCGCGTTGGCAGACCCCCTGGGTCGCCATCCTGGTGGTCGTCGTGGTCTCGCTGGGCCTGTTCGTCGCCTCCAACTCACTGGGCAGCGTCACCAAGATCATGGGCTATGCCGTCGCCGCCATCGGCCTGCAGATCTCCGTCTACTACGCGCTGGCCGGGCTGGCTGTCGTGGTGGCCTACCGCAAGCTGGTGCTGAAGTCCTTCTCCAACGCCATCTTCGTCGGCCTCTGGCCGCTGGCCGGCGCCGTCTTCATGGGCTTCCTCTTCGTCGAGAACTGCATGACCCTCGACCTCACCACCATCCTGATCGGCCTGGGCGCGCTGGCCATCGGCATCATCCCGATGGCGTACTACTGGGCCAACGGCAGCGACTACTACCGCCCCGGAGCGGTCCGTCTGGACGCCACCGCCGCCGACCAGGTCGACGCGATGTACGGGAAGAGCACCCTGACCGCCGCGGGCACCGGGAGCAGCGGAGCCGGTCTGGCGACCGATATCTGACCGCACTTCAGCTGACATAGCGTCAGATATGGGCAGTAACGAGACATTTACAGACAGCCAGTAGCATCTGCGGGTGTCGGCTCCGGTTCGTCCGGATCCGACACCCGCTGTCGGCACTTCCGCTCCACTTACTCCGGACGAGAAGCGGTCCTCCCATGGCCAGATCAAGACGACGCACCACCACCGCCGTTAGATTCGATCCCACCTTCGGCGACGTTGCGCTCGCCACCGCCCGGCAGGACCTCGTGGTGGGCCGCTGGCAGGGGGCCCGCGACCTGCTCAGGGAGACCGGCAGGGACTGGGACCGACGCACCCACCGGCTACGACTGCTGGCGGACGCGGCGGCCGGCATACGCACGGTGGAGACCTGGCAGTCCGCCGAGCCGGACAACCCGGACGCGCTGGTGCTGCGCGCCGAGACCGAGGTGATGCGGATCTTCGCGGCGGTCGCCGAGGCCAACCGGAGCTCGGGAGCGCCGCCCGCCTCGCAGGACAGCCTGGACCGGGGCCACCTGGACCGCGCCGCCCGGATCTGCCTGCAGGCCTCCGAGCGCAATCCCGCCGACCCGCTGCCCTGGGTCTCCCTGATGACCCTGGCCCGCCTGTACGGCCAGGGCCATCCCCATGTCTGGCACTGGTGGCGCGAGCTGCAGGCCCGGGACCCCTACAGCCGCGAGGGCCACCACCAGGTGCTGCGGCACCTCTCCGCGCGCTGGCACGGCTCGCACGGCGAGATGTACAACTTCGCCCGCGACAGCGCCGCCTTCGCCCCGCACGGCTCCCCGCTGGCCGCGCTCACCCAGGCCGCCCGGGCGGAGCACTACCGCCAGCGGGTGGAGACCGAGGGCGCCGCCGCGGTGGGCCTGACCTACCACTGGAACCACGAGGTCGCGGTGCAGGCCCTGCACAGCACCATGCGGCAGTGGATCGACCACCGCAGCGGCATGGAGTACGCCCAGGACGTGGCCGACCTGAACACGCTGGCGCACGGCCTGGTCCATGCGGGCCTGACCACCGAGGCCGCCGAGGTGTTCCGCCAGTTGGGCGACCGCCCCACCCGGGCGCCCTGGTCATACACCGGCAACGCGGAATCCGTGTTCGACCACTGGCGGGCCCAGTTGGCCCGCTGAGCCCTGGCCCCGCACCGGGAATCCACCGCGATCCCACCGGGCGCGCCCGGACCGCCGGTGCGAAGGTAGGGTCGTTGATCGGGGCTGGCAGGAGGCATCGTCCGCGCCGGGCCCTTCCACAAGTGGCAGTGGCCAGGCAGAGCGAACGGAGTGCCCCCGTGGCGCGCAGTGTCTATGTGACCGGGATCGGCAGGGGGGACGGCCGGCAGGTCGTCGAGCTGGGGGTCATGGAACTGCTGACCCGTCAGGTCGACCGGGTCGGGGTGTTCCGTCCGCTGATGCACTCGCGCACCGACCACGTGGTGGAGCTGCTCCGTGGCCGCTACCGGATCGACCTCGCCTCCGAGGAGATGTACGGGCTCAGCTACGACGAGGCCGCCGCGCTGCAGGCCGAGCGCGGGCCGGACGAGCTGATCGGGATGCTGGTGGACCGGTTCCGGGCGCTGGAGCGCCAGTGCCAGGCGGTGCTGGTGCTCGGCACCGACTTCGCCGCCACCAACATCCCGGACGAGCTGGCCGTCAACGCCCGGCTGGCCAACGAGTTCGGCGCCTGGGTGCTGCCGGTGGTCGGCGGCCACCGGGAGAGCGCCGACACCGTGGTCGCCGAGGTGCGCAACGCCCATCGCGCCTACTCCGACCTGGGCTGCAGCATTCTGGCCATGATCGCCAACCGGGTCGCGGGACGGGACAAGCAGGAGGTCCACCGCCGACTGGCCGCCCGTCCGGACGAACCGGTCTACGTCATCCCGGACGAGCCCGCGCTCTCCGCGCCGACGGTGGCCCAGGTCGTCGACACCACCGGCGCGGAGGTGCTGCTCGGCGACGCCTCCGGGCTGGCCAGGGACGTCCGCCGGTTCGTGTTCGGCGGGGCGATGCTGCCCAACTTCCTCGGCGCGCTCTCCGAGGGCTGCCTGGTGATCACCCCGGGCGACCGGGCCGACCTGCTGATCGGCTCGCTGGCCGCCCATGCGGCGGGCTCCCCGCCGATCGCCGGGGTGCTGCTGACCATGGGCGCGAGCCCCGGCGCCGATGTGATGCGGCTGGCCGCACGGCTGGCTCCGGGCATCCCGGTCGCGGTGGTCCCCGAAGGCAGCTTCTCCACCGCGACGGGCCTGTCCACGCTGGAGGGCCGGCTCACCGCCGCCAGCCCGCGCAAGGCCGAGACCGCGCTGGGCCTGTTCGAGCTGCATGTCGACACCACCGAGCTGACCAGCCGGATCGAGCTGAGTCGCTCCGAGCGGGTCACCCCGATGATGTTCGAGCACGAGCTGCTGGAACGGGCCAGGGGCTCCCGCCTTCGCGAGGTGGTGCTTCCCGAGGGCACCGAGGAGCGGGTGCTGCGCGCCGCCGAGGTGCTGCTGCGCCGCAATGTCTGCCACCTCACCCTGCTCGGCAGCGAGGACGCGATCCGCAAGCGCCTCGCCGAACTCGGCATCGACCTGGGCCTCGACCGCGCCGACGACGAACCCGGCCACGGCGCCCGGGCCGGGGTGGTCGACCCGGCCACCTCGCCGCTGCGGGACCGCTTCGCCGAGCGCTACGCCGAGATCCGCCGGCACAAGGGCATGACCGTGGAGGCCGCCCAGGACGTGGTCACCGACGTCAGCTACTTCGGCACCCTGATGGTCCAGGAGGGCCTCGCCGACGGCATGGTCAGCGGCGCCGTCCACTCCACGGCTGCGACCGTCCGCCCGGCCTTCGAGATCATCAAGACCTCGCCGGGGGCCGCGATCGTCTCCTCGGTCTTCTTCATGTGCCTGGCCGACCGGGTGCTGGTGTACGGCGACTGCGCGGTCAACCCCGACCCGGACGCCGAGCAGCTCGCCGACATCGCCATCCAGTCCGCGGAGACCGCCGCCCGCTTCGGCGTCGAGCCGCGGATCGCCCTGCTCTCCTACTCAACCGGCACCTCCGGCAGCGGCGTGGACGTCGACAAGGTCCGCAAGGCCACCGAGATCGTCCGCAGGCTCCGCCCCGACCTGCTGGTCGAGGGCCCGATCCAGTACGACGCCGCGGTGGAGCCCAAGGTCGCCGCGACCAAGCTGCCCGGCTCCGCGGTGGCCGGCCGGGCCACCGTGCTGATCTTCCCGGACCTGAACACCGGCAACAACACCTACAAGGCCGTGCAGCGCTCGGCCGGCGCGGTCGCGGTCGGCCCGGTGCTCCAGGGGCTGCGCAAGCCGGTGAACGACCTGTCCCGGGGCGCGCTGGTCCAGGACATCGTCAACACCGTCGCCATCACCGCGATCCAGGCCCAGCAGGCAGCAGCCGCGACCGCCGCCGCGACCAAGGAGCAGCAGTCATGACCGCGGCCTCCCGCGTCCTCGTCCTCAACTCCGGTTCCTCCTCGGTCAAGTACCAGCTGATCGAGATGACCGACGCCAGCCGGCTCGCCTCCGGCCTGGTCGAACGAATCGGCGAGCGGGACTGCCCCGACCATGCCACCGCCCTGGCCCGGATCGCCGACGAGCTGGCCCACCGGGGCCTCGGCGTGGACTCCCCCGGGCTCGCCGCCATCGGCCACCGCGTGGTGCACGGCGGCAGCCGCTTCACCGCTCCCACCCTCATCACCGACGAGGTGCTGGACGCGGTCAGGGAACTGGTCCCGCTCGCGCCGCTGCACAACCCCGCCAACATCACCGGCATCGAGGTCGCCCGCAAACTGCGGCCCGACCTGCCCCAGGTCGCGGTCTTCGACACCGCCTTCCACACCACCATGCCGGAGAGCGCCGCCCGCTACGCCATCGACACGGAGACCGCGGACCGCTACGCGGTGCGCCGCTACGGCTTCCACGGCACATCCCACCAGTACGTGTCACGCCGTGTCGCCCGACTCCTGGGAAAGTCACCCGAAGCGGTGAATGTGATCGTGCTGCACCTGGGCAACGGCGCCAGCGCCTCCGCGGTGGCCGGCGGCGTCTGCGTCGACACCTCGATGGGGCTCACCCCGTTGGAGGGCCTGGTCATGGGCACCCGCTCGGGCGATCTGGACCCCGCCGTACTGCTGCACCTGCACCGGGTCGGCGGGCTGTCCGTGGACGAGATCGACACCCTGCTGAACCGCCGCAGCGGCATGCTCGGCCTGTGCGGCGACAACGACATGCGCGAGGTCGGCCGACGGGTGGCGGAAGGCGACCCGGAGGCGAAGCTGGCCTTCGACATCTACATCCACCGGCTGCGCAAGTACATCGGCGGCTACTACGCGGTGCTGGGACGGGTGGACGCGATCGCCTTCACCGCCGGCGTCGGCGAGAACGCGGCCGATGTCCGCGAGGCCGCCGTGGCCGGCCTGGAGGCGCTGGGCATCGACCTGGACCCGGCGCTGAACTCGGTGCGCTCGGCCGAGCCCCGGGTGGTCTCCAGGGCGGACTCGCGGGTGGCGGTCGCGGTGGTGCCCACCGACGAGGAGCTGGAGATCGCCCAGCAGGCATTCGGCCTGGTCGGCAAGGCCGAGTAGGCCGGATGGAGCCGCAGGGCCGTGCCGCCCGACCGACTGTGCTATTTGACCGAATATGTACCCGAAAGGCGACCCGATAGAATGAGCCATATGCGCCGAGCCAAGATCGTCTGCACCCTGGGTCCCGCGACGGACAACTTCGAACAGTTGAAAGCACTGATCGAAGCTGGAATGAACGTCGCCCGTCTGAACATGAGTCACGGCGTCCACGCCGACCACGAGGGGCGCTACAGGAACGTACGCGCCGCCGCCGAGTCGACCGGACGCGCCGTCGGCGTCCTCGCCGACCTGCAAGGCCCGAAGATCCGTCTGGCCACCTTCGCCAACGGCCCGGTCACGGTGGAGAACGGTGACACCTTCACCATCACCACCGAGGACGTCCCGGGCGACCAGCACATCTGCGGTACCACCTACAAGGGCCTGCCCGGCGATGTGAAGCCCGGCGACCCGGTCCTGATCAACGACGGCGTGGTCGCCCTGGAGGTCGTCAGCGTCGACGGCCCCCGCGTGGTCACCCGCGTCGTCGAAGGCGGCGTCCTCTCCAACAACAAGGGCATCAACCTGCCCGGAGCAGCCGTCAACGTCCCCGCCCTGTCCGAGAAGGACAAGGAGGACCTGCGCTTCGCGCTGGCCCTCGGCGTCGACATGGTCGCCCTCTCCTTCGTCCGCAACGCCGCCGACATCAAGGACGTCCACGAGGTCATGGACGAGGTCGGGATCCGCGTCCCGGTCATCGCCAAGGTCGAGAAGCCGCAGGCGGTGGAGGCCATGGAGGAGATCGTCCTGGCCTTCGACGCGGTGATGGTGGCCCGCGGCGACCTCGCCGTCGAGTATCCGCTGGAGCGGGTGCCGCTGGTGCAGAAGCGCCTGATCACCCTGTGCCGCCGGAACGCCAAGCCGGTCATCGTCGCCACCCAGATGATGGAGTCGATGATCACCGCCTCGCGCCCCACCCGCGCCGAGGCCTCCGACTGCGCCAACGCCATCCTGGACGGCGCGGACGCGGTCATGCTCTCCGCCGAGTCCAGCGTGGGCAAGTACCCGATCGAGACCGTGCAGACCATGTCGCGGATCATCGAGGCGGCCGAGGAGGAACTGCTGTCGCAGGGCCTCCAGCCGCTGAACCCGGGCCGCAAGCCGCGCACCCAGGGCGGCGCCGTCGCCCGCGCCGCCTGCGAGCTGGGCGACTTCCTCGGCGCCGAGGCGCTGGTGGCCTTCACCAAGTCCGGTGACACCGCCCGCCGGCTGTCCCGCTACCGTTCCCCGATCCCGGTGCTGGCCTTCACCCCCGACGCCTGCACCCGCAACCAGCTGGCCCTGAGCTGGGGCGTGGAGACCTTTGTGACCCCGCAGGTCGGCAACACCGACGCGATGGTCGACCAGGTCGACGAGGCGGTCCGCGGACTGGGCCGCTACACCGACGGCGACACCCTGATCGTGACCGCGGGTTCGCCCCCCGGCGTGGTCGGCACCACCAACATGCTCCGGGTGCACCACCTGGGCGAGAGCGGCAACGGCGGCAAGCGCTGACGCTGCGCGGGAGCCGCAAGCCGCCGCGGGACGACGAAGGGCCTGTCCGGTCAGTCCGGACAGGCCCTTCGTCGTGTGCCGACCAGGGGTGGGGTGGTCAGCTCAGCGGGGTGTAGTACAGGTGCATGCCCGGGATGGTCAGGTTGCCGCCGGTCTGGCCCGCCTGGATCGCCGTGGCGTTGGTCAGTTCCAGCGTCAGCGGGATCGGCACCGAGCCGATCAGGTCGTACAGCCAGGCCGGCAGGGTGTCCGGGGTCAGCGTCAGGCTGACGCCCAGCCAGGCCAGCGGGATGCCCTCGGCCTTGGACAGTGTCCCGGAGAGGCTGGTCACGTACATCGTGACCGTGCCCCCGCGCATCGTGGACGTCGTGCCCGAACCGCCTTGGACGTGCAGCTTCCGGCCATCCTGCGGTGCGGACATGTCCAGGTTGTCGATGTTCACCTCCTGAGCGGTGAACTTCAGCACCCGGACGTCGCCGCCGGCCGTGTGGACCGTCTTCACGCCCCAGAACTGAGCGTTGATCAGCTCCAGCCGACTGGTCTTCAGGGTCCACGGGTCCACCGGGAAGGTCCCGGCCGGCAGGGTCTCCACCGGAGCGGCCAGCTTGCTGGCGTCACAGAGCTTGTTGGCCGCCGCGGCCGCCGAAGAGCTCGGGTTCGCCGAGGCACTGGCGGTGGGGCTCGCCGGCGCACTGGAGGAGGCGCTGCTGCTGGGCGACGCGGTCGCACCGGCCGAACTGCCGGCCGCCGGCGCCGAAGCGGAGGGAGAGGCGGCGGCAGAGGTGGCCGCGGCACTCGGGGTCGAAGCGGTCGCGACTGCGGCGGCACGCGGGGCCGTCGTGGGGGAGGCGCTGGCGGAGGGACTGGCCGTGGCCGCACTGGCGCTCTTGCCGCTCAGCAGGCCGCCGAGGCCGTCCAGCAGGCCGGTGATCGGGTCCGTGGACTTGGTCGCGGCCTTGGTCGTGGCCGAGGCCGACGGGGTCGCCGCGGCGCCGGCCGGGGACGAGGCGCTGGGCGCGGCCGTGGCCGCGGTGGTCGCGGCGCTCTTCGTGGCCGCCCCCAACCGCTTCTGCACGGAGGCGGACGCGGACGACGCGGCGGCGCTCGGCGAGGCCGTCGCGGTCTTGGCGGCGCTCTTCGCGGCGCTGCTCGCGCTGCTGCTTGCGCTCGGCGTCGCCGCCGAGGAGGCCTGGGTGCACTCCGCGCCGGTCGCTCCCGCGCTGGGAGTCGCCTGCGCGGTGCTGGTCGAAGCGGTCTTGGACGCGTCGGCGGCGAACGCCAGCTTGGGCGCGATCGAACCCACCAGCAGCGCCGTCGGCACGGCGGTCATCGCCAGCATCCGTCCGACCGGGAGCTGCATCCGGTCGCGCACGCTCATCCTGGGGGCCGCGTGGCGCGCGCCGGAACGGGGCGGGGCGGGCTGCTCCGAGGGGATGGGACGGTCCGACCGGTTGGAGTCGGGGTCACTCACTTGTCGTCTCCTCCTGGGCGGGCTGGGCGGGCTCACCAGCGTGACGGCCGTTCTGGTCAGCCATCAGGTGGTTGAGCTTCACCTCTTCCTCGTCATCGGTGTCGTCACCGGTCTCGGCATCGGCCGCGGGCTTCTCCGGCTGCTCCTTGTTGGGCGCCCAGGAGCACACCAGCGCCCCGCCGATCAGCCCGGGGAACAGGCCCAGGCCGAAGCCGCCGAAGTTGGACACCGGCAGCGACACCAGCGCCAGCACGATGGCAGCGATCCCCGCGAAGGTCCGGATCAGCGGCTGGAACCACACCGAGATGCCCAGGGCGAGCAGCAGCAGCCCGATGACCGCCGCACCCGCGCCCGCGGTCGTCGCCATATGGATGCGCAGGGCGCCGACACTCAGGTCGTTGTACGGGAAGTACATGATCGGCAGGCTGGCCAGGGCCACGAGCAGTCCGCCCCAGAAAGGGCGGCTGCGGCGCCAGTTCCGGAAGGCCCGGCGTCCCTTGGCGAAGGCGTTCCCGGGCTCGGGCCGCGCCGGTACGGTCGCGCTCGTCACGTGGCGACTCCCTGGTGGAGTAGTGCATTCGGCTGGAGTGGTGCGGAACGTTCGGGAACACAGCGGGGAGGGACCTGGGCCCCTCCCCGACAGTGTGGTGCGGAGCCTTTCTGAGTCCTACCGGGGGGCCGGGGGGTGGACCGGCCGCACCCGGTGGGTCAGAAGCAGCCCTTGGAACCCGAAGCGAGAGACATGTGCAGGCCGTTCAGCGAGAACGTGGAGGCGGAGGTCGCCCACGCGGTCTGCTGGACGCCGGTCAGCGTCGCCGAGTCGGCTTCCTGAGCGAAGGCGCCCGCGCTGGTCGGGTCGCCGTTGTGGGTCCCGGCCCCGCCGAGCGCGCCGGTCGCGACACCGATGTTGATGCCGTTGAACGTCGCGGTGTCGGCCTTGAGGTCGGTCATGTCGATGTAAAGCGACTTCGCGTCGACCTCAGGACCGGTGGCCTTGCCCGTCACCGGGTCGTACGAGCCACCGGCGTTGATGGTGAGCGTGTACGACCCGAACGGGGTGGGGAAGTCCACCGACTGGCACAGCTGGTTGATGGTGGCCGAGCTGAAGCCCGAAACCGCCACCGGCACAGCCGTGTTGGAGTTGGTGGCCTGGCTGGTGTCATGCGAAAGGACGGTGCCGTACTGGGTGAAGCCCTGACCGACCAGCTTGCCGGCCGACACCTTGAACTGCTGCCCGGAGACGCTGAATGACGCTGCGAGCGCACCCTGGGCGATGCTGACGCCGACCGCAGCCGTGGCAGCGATGGTCGGAACCATGACAACGGCGAACCGCTTCCAGCGGGTCCTGCCGAAAGTCTGGGACATAACGAGGTCCTCCTTCTCGGACGTACATCTCCGGCCTGCCCCGCTTGGGCCCCGGCCTGGGATGGGGAGAAGAGCTACGTCCTCGGGAAGGGGAGCGCGTCGGCTGCGGGCTTGAGCTCGTGAGCACGAATTCTCTTGATCGGCAGCATCGGCGATCACCCCCGAGTGACAACCACATGCCGCGCTGGGTACGCGGCAGGGTGAGGACAGGCTCCACCGGACGGGGCTGGAGACCCCCCTGTCCTCAAGAGACCGGATCGCCGGCCCCTGCCCGGTGGGGATTCCGCGTCCACTCCCCCGACTGGCCGTCGAGGCGGTGGACAAGGACCGGGCGTGCCCGATGTTGGTCCAAACGGGGCCGCTGCACAAGTAGTTCATTACTGACGAGTAAGGAGTGCGTGAACCCAGAGGGGCAGATGAACGGCACCTGAACTACGGAGCGTGACATCCCGGAGGTCCAGCACCTGGGCAAAGTGCCGATACACCCATCAATCCGGCGACGATCGCCACGCACGGTGACTACCGCCGCCGGATGTCAAGATTTGGTAAACACGTGCTCTTGTCCCGACTTTGTCGCCAAATCTCCAGGATTCCCACAAACCCGCGCAGTGAACCGCAGAGCCCTCAGAACAGCTTGCGCGCCAGCGCCCCGCGCGCCTTCACCACCCGCTGGTCCTCGGCCCCGATGACCTCGAACAGACCCAGCAGGTGCTGGCGCACCCGGTCGCGGTCTTCGCCGAAGGTCCGGCCCACCAGGTCGACCAGCCGGCCGAAGGCGTCGTCCACATGACCGCCCACCAGGTCCAGGTCCGCCGCCGCCAGTTGGGCCGCGATGTCGTCGGGCTGCTCGGCCCCGGCCTTGCGCACCGCCTGCGGGTCCATGACCTGCACCCGCTGCAGCAGTTCGGCCTGCGCCAGCCCCAGCTTGGCCTCGAAGCTGCCCGGACGGTCGGACAGCACATTGCGGTAGGCCTGGATCGCTCCGCCCAGGTCGCCCCGGTCCAGCGCCTCGTGCGCGGCGGACATCGCCGGATCGGCCGGCTCGGGCTGCTCCGCGGGCTCGCCGGCGGCACCGCCGGAACGGGCGCCGACCTCGCCGACGATGCCGAAGCGCTGCTCGGCGACGGTGATCAGCTGGTCCAGCAGCTGCCGGATCTCGGCCTCCTGGGCCGGACCCTCGAACAGCGGGACGAGCTGACCGGCGACGACCGCGAGCACCGTCGGCAGGTCCCGGATCTGGAGCTGGCGGGCCAGGTTCTGGCTGTTCCTGATGTCGACCCTGGCCAGGACGAAGCGGCCGTCGTACTCGGCCGCCAGCTTCTCCAGGACCGGGTTGAGCTCCTCGGCCGGGGCGTACCCCTCGGCCCAGAAGTTCAGTACCACCGGCACCTCGGCGGACAGCGGGACGACCTCGGCCTCGAACTCGGCCTCACTCACATCGAAGACCAGGGGCCCGGCCGAGGGGACCTCGCCGCCCTCCTGGGCCTGGCGGGCGCGGGCTGCGCGGGCCTGCTCCGCCTTCTCGGCGGCCTCCGCCGCCGCCTTCACCGCGGCGAGGTCGACCGCGCCGCGCATGGACATGTTCCGTGGCTGCATGGGCCTATCCTCCCCCGTCCAAGCGCTCCGGTGTGAATCGCCCACTGCATCAGGTGTGCGCGGATCCCCATCCGCGCGGCAGCGTGGTTGTCACTTCTTTCGCTACGAGTCGTAGCGTATATCCCCACCACCCCCGGGCGCACGCACTTCCGCGTGAACTGCGCCACTCCGATGCGCACGGGTGTTCCCAGCTCCGCAGTCCACTCGGATAACCTCCGTGGACCCCCCGTCGCAAGGAACCCCCATGACCGAAGCCGCCGCCCCGCGCAAGGGCCGTCCCCGCAGCGCCGACGCCGATGCCGCGATCCTGGCCGCCACCAGGGAGGCCTTGGCGGAGCTGGGGTGGGGCGGGGTGACCATGGGGGACGTCGCGGTACGGGCCGGGGTGGCGAAGACGACGCTGTACCGGCGCTGGCCGTCCAAGAACGAGCTGGTGGTGGACGCCGTCGCGGTGCTGTTCGACGAACTCCGGATGGCCGACCTCGGCAGCCTGCGGGCCGACATAGAAGCCGTGGTGCGGCAGTTCGCCGGGCTGCTGGCCCGGCCGGAGAGCCAGGCCGCCCTGCTGGCGCTGTTCGCCGAGGCCAGCCGGGACCCGGCGCTGCGGCGACGGGTCCGGGAGGCGATCATCGATCCGCAGAAGCGGCTGGTCCATCAGGGCCGCGCCGCCGCGCAGGCCCGCGGCGAGCTGGCCCCGGACGCCGGCCCCGAGGCGGCCCGCGAGGACGTCGACATCATCTTCGACACCATCGCGGGCGCC
Organism: Streptacidiphilus carbonis; assembly: GCF_000787775.1. Classification (GTDB taxonomy): domain Bacteria; phylum Actinomycetota; class Actinomycetes; order Streptomycetales; family Streptomycetaceae; genus Streptacidiphilus; species Streptacidiphilus carbonis. The sequence goes on from NZ_BBPM01000002.1 coordinate 200,277, forward strand.
GTCGAGCACCGCATGCTGGTCAGCGGCGAGTGCGCCTCACCGGAGTGGATCAGCCGCTTCACCACCCTGCTGCTGACCCCGCTGACCTCGAAGCCGGATCAGAACCCGGCCGGCTCCGTGTAGGTCCCCCACTCCGCCCGCAGCACGTCGCAGATCTCACCCAGGGTGGCCTCCGCCCGGACCGCGTCCAGCATCGGCGGGAGCATGTTGCTGCCGTCCCGTGCCGCAGCCAGCATCGCGTCCAGCCCGGCCCGCACCGCCGCCTCGTCGCGCGCGGCCCGCCGCGCGGCCAGTTCGCGGACCTGCTCGCGCTCGACCTCGTGGCTGACCCGGAGGATCTCCAGCGGCGGGGTGACGCTGCCGGTGTGGCAGTTGACGCCGACCACCCGCTTCTCGCCCTTCTCCACGGCCTGCTGGTAGACGAAGGCCGCCTCGGCGATCTCCCCGGTGAACCACCCGTTCTCGATACCGCGCAGGATGCCGGCCGTCATCGGTCCGCCCTGGTGCCCGGGTTCGCCCATGTCCTGGATCTTCTGGAAGATCGCCTCGGCCTGCGCCTCGATCCGGTCGGTCAGTGCCTCCACGTACCAGGAGCCGCCCAGCGGGTCGGCGACATTGGCGACGCCGGTCTCCTCCATCAGCACCTGCTGGGTCCGCAGCGCGATCTCCGCGGCCTGCTCGGAGGGCAGCGCCAGGGTCTCGTCCAGGGCGTTGGTGTGCAGCGAGTTGGTGCCGCCCAGCACGGCCGACAGCGCCTCCACCGCCGTGCGCACCACGTTGTTGTAGGGCTGCTGCGCGGTCAGCGAGACCCCGGCCGTCTGGGTGTGGAACCGCAGCCACTGCGCCTTGTCCGTCTTCGCCCCGTAGACGTCCCGCAGCCAGCGGGCCCAGATCCGGCGGGCCGCGCGGAACTTGGCGATCTCCTCGAAGAAGTCCAGGTGCGCGTCGAAGAAGAAGGACAGCCCCGGCGCGAAGACGTCCACGTCCAGCCCGCGCGACAGCCCCAGCTCCACATAGGCGAAGCCGTCGGCCAGGGTGAACGCCAGCTCCTGCGCGGCCGTGGAGCCGGCCTCCCGGATGTGGTAGCCGGAGACCGACAGCGGCTTGTACGCGGGGATCCGCTCGGCGCAGTACTCCATCAGGTCGCCGATCAGCCGCAGATGCGGCTCGGGGCCGAACAGCCACTCCTTCTGGGCGATGTACTCCTTGAAGATGTCGGTCTGCAGCGTCCCGTTGAGCACACCGGGGTCCACGCCCTGCCGCTCGGCCGCGACCAGGTACATGCAGAACACCGGTACGGCGGGCCCGGAGATCGTCATCGAGGTGGTGACCTCGCCCAGCGGCAGCCCGGCGAAGAGCACCTCCATGTCCGCCGCCGAGTCGATGGCCACCCCGCAGTGCCCGACCTCGCCCTGGGCGCGCGGGTCGTCCGAGTCCCGTCCCATCAGTGTGGGCATGTCGAAGGCGACCGACAGCCCGCCCCCGCCGGCGTCCAGGATCATCCGGTAGCGCTCATTGGTCTGCTCGGCATTGCCGAACCCGGCGAACTGACGGATCGTCCAGGCCCGCCCCCGGTACCCGGTGGCGTACAGCCCGCGGGTGAACGGGAACTCCCCCGGCCACCCGATCCGGTCCGGCGCCCCGCCGTCCTCCGGGCCGTACACCGGCTCGACCGGGTCACCGCTCAACGTACTGAAGTCGGCGTCACGCTTCCTCGCCGAGTCGTACCGCTGCTGCCACCGCTCACGTGCGTCCACCGGGCGACTCCATCGTCAGGCGCCAATTTAGTAGGATGTCCTAGTAATTCTAGCGCGCAAAAGAGGCGCGCCCCAGGGAGACGCGCCTCACACTCGGGAGTCGACGGGCTCAGGCGTCGACGAGCGACACGGCTTCCTCGTCGACCTGCGCACGGATGCCCGCCATCACCTTGCGCTCGGCGATGAAGGAGCAGGTGGGCACGGTCCCGGCGAGGATGATCAGCGCCATCCGGCCCATCGGCCAGCCCAGCTTGTTGCCCAGGGTGAACGCGAGCACCACGTAGACCACATAGGCCCAGCCGTGGATGAAGCCCACGACACCCACCACGGAGGCGGCCCCGTCGACGTTGAAGACGTACTCCGCGATGCAGGCAAGGGTCAGCACGATCAGCCCGACGCCCGTCACATACGCGAGCACCCGGTAGGCAGTCAGCAGACGATTCGACTTGTTCACGGAACGAGCGTAGCCAGCCAAAAGTGGATCTCTCACACCGCCCCGGGCTCCACGGCCGGCTCGGTGAAGTCGCCCGCCGCTATCCGCAGCGGACGCAGCAGCTCGAACATCTCCCGACAGCCGGCCTCGTCGTAGCTGCCGAGCCCGAAGTCCATCGCCACCAGGTCGCGGGTGGCGTCCTCGACGACCCTCCGCCCCCGCTCGGTGATGGCGGCCAGCACCCCCCGGCCGTCCAGCGGATTGGGCCGCCGGGCGACCAGCCCGGACCGCTCCAGCCGGTCCACCGTGTTGGTGACGCTGGTCGGATGCACCATCAGCCGCTCGCCGATCTTCGACAGCGGCAGCTCGCCGGCCTGGCTGAAGGTGAGCAGCACCAGTGCCTCGTACCGGGCGAAGGTCAGCCCGTAGGGCTTCACCACCGCGTCCACCTGCGCCAGCAGGATCTGCTGGGCCCGCATGACCGAGGTGATCGCCGCCATCGACGGCACGGCGCCCCAGCGCCGCGCCCACAGTTCGTCGGCACGGGCGATGGGGTCGAAGGAGAGGCTCAGCGGCTTGGGCACGCCCTTACCGTACCGTCAGGATCAGACCGCGACGGCGGGGGCGGTCAGGCCCTCCCGCTCCTCCCGGCCCAGCAGCCGCTCGGCGTAGAAGCCGCCGCCGGGCAGCACCGAGAGCAGCAGCACCCACGCGGCGTGCCTGAAGCTCCACTGCTGGGCGTACCAGGCCCACAGCGCGAACACCACGTAGAAGATGAACAGGATGCCGTGCAGCATCCCCAGCACCGGCACCGCGTTGAACGAGGTCGTGTACTTCAGCACCGTGCAGACCAGCAGCAGGACGAACGAGAGCCCCTCCGGCATGGACACCAGACGCAGGCGGTGGACGGCACTGTTCTTCACAGGGGAACCCTTCGGGAAGCGAACGACGTCCCCCAGTATCTCCGACCGATATTCTGCTCTCGCCATCGGCCTTCAACGGGGGACTCATGAACTGGGACTGGAACCGGCGTACCTGCTCACGGCGCGGGCACGTCACCTACGCGCCCGCCGAGCCGCACCTGCACGAGCACCTGCACGCCGACACCGCCCTCGGCGACGCCTGGCGCTGCCTGCGCTGCGGAGACTTCACCCTCGGCGAGCCGCACGGCAGCGGCAAGGCCGAGGACGCCCCGCTGGTGCTCCGCGGCAAGGCGCTGCGCGACCTGTTCATCCTCCGGGTCCTCGCCGTGGAACGGCTGATCCGCGGGGTGTTCATCGTCCTGGTGGCGATCGCCGTGTGGAAGTTCAGCAACAGCCAGACCTCGGTGCAGCAGTTCTTCAACGACAACCTCACCCTGTTCCAGCCGATCGCCCAGCACTTCCACTACGACCTCAACAACTCCCCCATCGTGGGCACCATCCAGAAGACCTTCAGCTACAAGCACTCCACGCTGGAGATCACCGCCGCCGCGCTCCTGGTGTACGCCCTGATCGAGATCGTCGAGGGCTTCGGCCTGTGGGCCGCCAAGCGCTGGGCCGAATACCTCACCGTGGTCGCCACCGCGGCGTTCCTGCCGCTGGAGATCTACGAGCTGACCGACAAGGTCAGCTGGATCAAGATCGCCACACTGCTGATCAACGTCCTCGCGGTGGTCTACATCCTGCTGGCCAAGCGGCTGTTCGGGCTCCGCGGCGGCGCCGCCAAGTTCGAGGCGGAGCGGCACACCGCCTCGCTGCTGGAGGTGGAGACCTCGGCCGGCGAGCACGCGCGCACCTGACAACGCCGTACCGGCCCCATTACGGTGTGCGCGTGGCTCAGTTTCGAATGCAGGGCTCGCGGGTGCTCGCGGTGGATCTCGCCGGGGACAGCGTGAAGGCCCGTAACGGCTCCATGGTCGCCTACGACGGCCAGATGACCTTCAAGCGGATGTCCGGCGGCGGCGAGGGCCTGCGCGGCCTGGTCACCCGGCGGATCACCGGCGAGAAGATGACCGTGATGGAGGTCCAGGGCCAGGGCACCTGCTGGTTCGCCGAGCGCGCCACCGAGATCAACCTGGTCCGGCTCTCCGGCGAGCGGCTGCACGTCGAGGCGAGCAACCTGCTCTGCACCGAGGCGACGCTGCGCACCGGCACCGAGTTCACCGGGCTGCGCGGCGCCTCCGAGGGCCACGGCCTGTTCACCACCAAGGTGGAGGGCCAGGGCTGGGCCGCCGTCACCTCCGACGGCCCGGCCGTCATCCTCCGGGTCGCCCGGGGTCTGCCGCTGCGGGTCGACCCGGGCGCGTACGTCGCCCACACCGGCAACCTCAAGCAGAGCTTCCGCACCGACGTGACGTGGCGCGCGGTGGTCGGCGAGACCGGCGGCGAGAGCTTCCAGATCGAGTTCGAGGGCGACGGACTGGTCTACGTCCAACCCTCCGAACGCCGCACCTTCGCAGGTGACGCCTGATGCTCACTCAGATCAACAGCAAGATGGTGGAAGCCTCCGTCGTGCCGGGCCAGCGGCTGTTCAGCCAGCGCGGGGCGATGCTCGCCTACCGCGGCGAGGTGACCTTCACCCCCAACATCATGGGCGGCCAGGGCGGCATCGGCTCCATGCTGGGGCGCCGGATCGCCCACGAGGACACCCCGCTGATGACCGTCGAGGGCAGCGGCAGCGCGATGTTCGGCCACGGCGGCCACCACACCCACGTGATCGCGCTCGCCGGCGACACCCTCTACGTCGAGGCCGACCGCCTGCTGGTCTTCGAGGGCTCGCTCCAGCAGTCGACCATGTTCATGGGATCCCAGGGCGGACTCCGCGGCATCATCCGCGGCCAGGCCACCGGCCAGGGCCTGTTCACCACCACCCTCACCGGCCACGGCGCCGCCGCGGTGCTGGCCCACGGCGGGGTGTTCGAGATCCCGATCACCCCGGGCCGACCGGTCCACGTCGACCCGCAGGCCTATGTCGCCCACCGCGGCGAGGTGCGGAGCAAGGTCAGCACCTCCATCGGCTGGCGCGAGGCCGTCGGCCGCGGCTCCGGCGAGGCCTTCCAACTCGAACTGACCGGCAACGGAACGGTCTTCGTCCAGGCCAGCGAGGAGAAGCTGTGACCGGCCCGGTGATCTGGGACCCCTCGACCCTCCCCGTCGACGACAACGTCAACCCCTATGCCTTCTCCGTCGCCCTCGACGGCCGCTGGTTCCTGCAGAAGGGCAAGATGGTCGCCTACTACGGCAACATCTCCTTCCACCCCATCGGCTACGGCGCGCTGGACTCGCTCATCTCCACCAGCTTCCACTCGCCCACCCACGCCGCCGACTGGGTGGTCGCCGAGGGTCGGGGCCACATGATCCTGGCCGACCGGTCCTACGACGTGAACTCGTACGACCTGGAGAACGGGAACCTCACCGTCCGCTCCGGCAACCTGCTCGCCTACGCGCCCACCCTGGCCCTGAAGCAGTCGATCATCCCCGGCTTCCTCACCCTGATCGGCTCGGGCAAGTTCGTCGCCGCGTCCAACGGCCCCGTCCACTTCGTGGAGCCACCCATTCGGGTGGACCCGCAGGCCCTGGTCGGCTGGGCCGACTGCCCCTCCCCCTGCCACCACTTCGACCACGCCTACATGCGCGGAGTCCTCGGCGGGGTGCGCCGGCTCACCGGCATCGGAGGAGCCTCCGGCGAGGAGCACCAGTTCGAGTTCGTGGGCGCGGGCCAGGTTCTACTGCAGTCCACCGAGGTCCTGATGACCGAACTCGCCACCGGTCTGGTGGCCGACGAACCCGGCATCCCCGGCCAGGCACCGCCTCAGCAGGGCGGCCAGATGCGGCCGAACCTCGGGGCGCTGGGACAGCAGCTCGGATTCTAAAAGTAGTACAACTTTAAACAATCACAGGTATCATCTCCCCCATGGACACCAGCGAGAAGACGGCTCCGCCCCAGGCTCCGGACGAAGCCCCCTGGCTCACCGCCGAGGAGCAACGGCTCTGGCGTGCCCACCTGGAGGTCGGCCGGCTCCTCGGCTACCAGATGGAGCGCGGGCTCCAGCCGTTCGGCCTGGCCATCAACGACTACACCATCCTGGTCGAGCTCTCCGAGGCCCCCGAGCGCCGGATGCGGATGACGGACCTGGCCGTGGCCACCCTCCAGTCCAAGAGCCGTCTCTCCCACCAGATCACCCGCATGGAGGCCGCCGGCCTGGTCACCCGCGAGGGGTGCCCCGGCGACCGGCGCGGGCTCTACGCCGTGCTCACCGAGCACGGGTGGGAGACCATGCGGCAGGTCGCCCCGCACCATGTCCGCAGTGTGCGCGAGCACTTCATCGATCGGCTCGAACCCGAGCAGATCTCCTCGATGTACGAGTCGCTCGCGCCGATCGCCGAACACCTGCGCAACCTGCGCGGACGAAGCTGAGCTTCGTGGTCGGCGCGGGTTGCCTGCGGCGCGGGTGGTTGCATGGCAGCGGGGGCGGGCCGGGGCGGGGCAGTCGCTCTGGGGCCTGCTCCAGAATGAGTCCGTAAGCGTGCTTCCGCCTTTGAGCGGCGATGACTCATTCTTCGCTTTGACGGCGCCTGCCGCGACCACCCCGCCCCAGGCGGCGTCTTCAGATGTTGGTGATGCCGGCGATCAGCTCGTCCGCTGCCGCGTAGGGGTCCGACTGACCGTCAGCGACCTTTTGGGCCAAGGCCGGTAGGCGTTGATCGCCGTGCAGGTGGTCGAACCTGTGGCGCAGGGCGGTGAGGGCGATGGTCTCGATCTCCTGGGCCGCGCGGCGCTGCCTGCGTACGGCCAGTTCGCCGTGCTCGTCCATCCAGGCACGGTGCTTCTCCAGGGAGTCGACCAGTTCCTCGACGCCCTCGGAACGGGCTGCCACCGTCTTCACGATCGGTGGCTGCCAACTGCGGCTCTCGCCCAGGCCCAGCATGTGCCGCAGCTCGCGAGCCGTGGCGTCCGCACCGTCACGATCGGCCTTGTTGACCACATAGACGTCGCCGATCTCCAGGATGCCGGCCTTCGCGGCCTGGATCCCGTCCCCCATCCCGGGAGCCAGCAGCACGACCGTGGTGTCGGCCTGGGCGGCGATCTCGACCTCCGACTGCCCCACACCCACCGTCTCGACCAGGACGACGTCGCACCCTGCCGCGTCCAGCACCCGGATGGCCTGGGGCGCCGCCCAGGCCAACCCGCCGAGGTGGCCCCTGGTGGCCATCGAGCGGATGTAGACGTCCGGGTCCGTCGCATGGTCCTGCATCCGCACCCGGTCACCCAGCAGCGCGCCGCCGGAGAACGGCGACGAGGGGTCGACCGCCAGCACGCCGACCCTCCGCCCCAGCCGTCGGTACGCGCTCACCAGGGCAGACGTGGTCGTGGACTTGCCGACCCCCGGCGAACCGGTCAGACCCACCACATAGGCGTTCCCCGCCAGCGGCGCCAACGCGGCCATGACCTCGCGCAGCTCCGGCGACGCGCTCTCCACCAACGAGATCAGCCGTGCGACGGCGCGGGGGCGGCCCGCCCGTGCCTGCTCGACCAGTGTGCCGACGTCCATACCAGCCAATCTTTCCCATGGCGTTGCCGCCTGTCTTTTCTTCCCCCT
>NZ_BBPM01000002.1:208575-212911 GCF_000787775.1 Streptacidiphilus carbonis
CTGCCATGCACCCTCCGCGCCGCAGGCACCCCGCGCCGCAGGCACCCCGCGCCGCAGGCAGAACTCAGGGCACCCGCACGATCAGGGCATCGCCCTGCCCGCCGCCACCGCAGAGCGCCGCCGCCCCCACGCCCCCGCCCCGCCGCTTGAGCTCAAGGGCCAGCGACAGCACAAGCCGTGCTCCGGACATCCCGATCGGGTGACCCAGTGCGATGGCCCCGCCATTGACGTTCACCTTGTCGAGGGAGATCCCCAGGTCCTTGACCGACTGCACGGCCACCGCCGCGAACGCCTCGTTGATCTCGACCAGGTCGAGATCGTCCACGGTGAGGCCGTCCTTCGCCAGCGCAGCGAGGATCGCGTTGGAGGGCTGGGACTGCAGCGAGTTGTCCGGTCCGGCGACATTCCCGTGGGCGCCGATCTCGGCGATCCAGGAGAGCCCCAGCTCCTCCGCCTTGGCCTTGCTCATCACCACGACCGCCGCCGCGCCGTCCGAGATCTGCGAGGCGGACCCCGCCGTGATCGTGCCGTCCTCGGTGAAGGCCGGGCGCAGCTTCGCCAGCGACTCCACCGTGGTCTCCGGGCGCACGCCCTCGTCCACGCTGAAGAGCACCGGCTCGCCCCGCCGCTGGGGGATCTCGACCGGGACGATCTCCTCGTCGAAGACCCCGTTCTTCGCCGCCGCGGCGGCCAGCTGGTGCGACCTCGCGGCGACGGCGTCCTGCTCGGCCCGCCCGATCCCCAGCCGGGTGTTGTGGGTCTCGGTCGACTCCCCCATGGGGATCCCGTCGAAGGCGTCCGTCAGGCCGTCGTAGGCCATCGCGTCGAGGAGCTCGACGGCGCCGTACTTGTAGCCCTCCCGCGACTTGGGGAGCAGATGCGGGGCGTTGGTCATGGACTCCTGGCCGCCGGCCACCACGATGTCGAACTCGCCGGCCCGGATCAGCTGGTCGGCCAGGGCGATGGCGTCCAGCCCGGAGAGGCAGACCTTGTTGATGGTGAGGGCGGGGACGCTCATCGGGATGCCGGCCTTGACCGCGGCCTGGCGGGCCGGCAGCTGGCCGGCGCCTGCCTGCAGAACCTGGCCCATGATCACGTACTGGACCTGGTCGCCGGTGATCCCGGCCCGGGAGAGGGCCTCCTTGATGGCGATGGCACCCAGCTCCGCGCCGGAGAAGCCCTTCAGCGAGCCGAGCAGGCGGCCCATGGGAGTGCGCGCGCCCGCGACGATCACGTTGGTCATTTTCGTAGCCCCTTTGCTGCGATGAGGGTCTGAACGCAACGCTGCCACGTCTCTGCGATCCAGGGTTCGAGCCCAACATACTGACGCGTGAGGCCTTCGTCACGGCTGACGCAGTGTGATCACGCGCACGGTTAACGCGGGTTTACCCGCACCCGGAAAATACGCTTCATTGGAAGCTCCCGCTCAGGAGGCAAGAATGCTGACTCGGATCGATCACATCGGTATCGCCTGTTTCGATTTGGACAAGACTGTGGAGTTCTACCGGGCCACCTACGGCTTCGAGGTGTTCCACAGCGAGGTCAACGAGGAGCAGGGGGTGCGCGAGGCCATGCTCAAGATCAACGACACCGGCGACGGCGGCGCCTCCTACCTGCAACTGCTGGAGCCCACCCGGGAGGACTCCGCGGTGGGCAAGTGGCTGGCGAAGAACGGCGAGGGCGTGCACCACATCGCCTTCGGCACCGCCGACGTCGACGCCGACTCCGCGGCGATCCGGGGAAAGGGTGTGCGGGTGCTCTACGACGAGCCGAGGATCGGCTCGATGGGCTCGCGTATCACCTTCCTGCACCCCAAGGACTGCGGCGGGGTGCTGACCGAGCTGGTCACCTCGGCCCGGACTCACGAGTAACCTGAAGTCCCCACCCGTACCCCCCTGCGCACCAGGCCCGTGACGTGAGAAAATACGCCGGTGCCCGGATACAGGGGGCGTGGGTGGACGAGGGTGAGCGGGGTCCCCTGGATCTGTCACCATGTCTCCCTAGGGCACGATGACATCAGGAGCTCACCCGGACGGCCGATGGGGCCGTGGGGGTGGCGACCCGACCAGGAGACGGATGGGACCGCGGAGTGCGGGGCTACGAGGTTGACGATCAGCTCTCCAAGTTCGAAGCCAAGATGGACAAGCTTCGGACCGAGCGGGAGAAGGCCGTCACGCATGCCGAGGACCTCGCCTACCAGGTGGAGGTCCTACGGGCGAAGCTGCACGAGTCGCGCCGGCAGCTCGCTCAGCCGCGCGCGTTCGACTCCGTGGCCGGGCAGGCCGAACAGATCCTGCGGAACGCCGAGATGCAGGCGGAGCAGCTCCGGGCGGACGCCGAGCGGATGCGTCTGGAGGCGCAGAACGCCACCCAGCGGGTGATGGCGGAGGCCGCCGAACGCAGTGCCCGGGTCCAGGCCGAGTGGGCCGCCGAGGCCGAGAACCGGCGCCGCCAGCTGGAGCAGGAGCTCGCCGAGCTGCGCCGCAACGCCGAGCGGCATGTGAACGAGAACGTCTCCTGGGCGGAGCAGACCCGCGCGGGGACGGAGGAGCAGGCCCGGCGGGTGCTGGAGGAGGCGCGGGTCGAGGCCGACCGGCTGATGGCGGCGGCCAGGGCCGAGGCGATGGCCGTGTCCGAGCAGGCGACCTCGCAGGTCGCCGCGGATGTGCAGTCGACGCGGGCCGAGGCGGACCAGGTACTGCTGCGGGCCAGGACCGAGGCCGAGCGGCTGCTCGGAGCTGCCGCCGCCCAGGCCCAGGACGCCACCCAGCGGGCCGAGAGCGTCAAGCAGTCCGCCCAGAGCGCGGCCGGCCAGCAGCTGCAGGCGGCGCAGGGCGAGATCGAGGCGCTGCGGCTGGAGGCCGAGCGGTACCGGCGCGAGGCCGAGGAGCTGCGGGCGGCGGCGGAGGCCGCGGCGGAGCAGCTGCAGGCGGACGCCGAGGCCGCGGCCGAGCGGCGGCTGTCCGAGGTCGAGGCTTCGAGCGAGCAGCGGACCGCGACCGCCAAGTCCGAGGTGGCCCGGATGGTGGCGACGGCCACCAAGGAGGCCGAGCAGCTCAAGGCGGACGCCCAGCGGATGCTGGAGGAGGCCAGGGCCGAGGTCGAGCGGTTCACCGCGGAGGCCGAGGAGGCCGCCGAGACGCTGCGGCGCGAGGCGGAGGAGACCGGACGCACCGAGGGCGCGGCGACCGCGACGGTGCACCTGGCGAAGGCCGCCAGGACCGCCGAGGACGTACTGGCCAGGGCCACCCGGGAGGCCGAGGAGACCACCGCGACCGCCTCCGAGGAGGCGGAGCGGATCCGCGCCGAGGCGCGGGCCGAGGTGGAGCGGCTGCGGGCGGAGAGCCGGGCCGCGGCCGAACAGGCCCAGGTGGGCGTGCTGGACCAGATCCAGGCGCACCAGGACGCGGCCGCGGAACTGCGGGCCGAGGCGGAGACCCAGCGCGCCGAGGCGGCCGCGGAGGCCGAGAAGGTGCGCGGCGAGGCCCGGCGGCAGGCCATAACCCAGATCGAGGAGGCCGCCCGCACCGCCGAGGAACTGCTGGTCCGGGCCAAGGCCGACGCGGACGAGCTGCGCGGCGGCGCCGCCGTGGAGCTGGCCAAGCTGCGCGAGCGGGCCAATGAGCAGGCCCAGGAGGTGCAGGGCCGGGCCGAGGCGGTGCTGGCCCGGGCCAGGGCCGAGGCCGAGCGGCTGCGGAACACCGCGCAGCAGGAGCTGGACGAGGCCGCGGCGGCGCTGGAGCGCGAGCGCGAGCAGGTGCTGGCGGCGGCCGAGCAGGCCGCCCTGGAACGGGCCGAACGGGCCGAGGCGGAGGCGGCCGAGACCGCCACCCGGGCCGAACGGGAACGCGCCGAACTTCTGGCCGCGGCAGCGCATGAGCGGGACCAGGTGCTGGCCGCCGCCGAGCAGTTGGCGCGGGAGCGGGCCGAGGAGGCCACGGCGGCGGCCGCGGCGCTGCAGGAGCAGTCGCGCGAGGAGCACGCCCGGGCGTCCGAAGAGGCCCAGCGGCTGGCCGAGGAGTCGCGTCAGGCCTACGCCGACGCCTCCGGGGAGCTGGAGCGCCGCCGGGTCCGGGCCGAGGAGGACGAGGCCGCGGCGGCGGCGGCGCTGGCCGAGGCCGGGACCGAGCGGGAGCGGCTGCTGGCCGAGACCGAGGCCGAACTGGCGGCGCTGCGGGTGGAGTCGGCGGCGCAGGCGGAAGCCGAGTACGCCGAGGCGCAGCGGCACCGCGGCGACGCCGAGCAGTTGCAGGCGGAGGCCGCCGCGGCGCTGGCCGCGGCCGGGGCCGACGCCGAGCGGATCAGGGCCGAGGCAGCCGAGGCCGCGGCGCAGGGC
>NZ_BBPM01000002.1:213043-277884 GCF_000787775.1 Streptacidiphilus carbonis
GGCCGGGGCCGACGCCGAGCGGATCAGGGCCGAGGCAGCCGAGGCCGCGGCGCAGGGCGAGCGGGAGCGCGGCGAGCTGCTGGGCGCGGCCCAGGCGGACGCCGAGCGGATGCGGGCCGAGGCCGCCGCCGAGGGCGAGGGCGTGCGGTCCGCCGCCGAGTCCGAGGCCCGGCGGCAGGCCGAGGAGATCGACCGGTTGCGCGCCGAGGTCGCCGAGGCGGCCGCGCAGGGCGAGGCCGAACGGGCCGAACTGCTCGGCTCCGCACGGGCGGAGGCGGAACGGCTGCGGGCCGAGGCGGTTGAGGCTGCGGCGCGGGGCGAGGCCGAGCGGGCCGAACTGCTGGGCTCCGCACGGGCGGAGGCGGAGCGGCTGCGGATCGAGGCGGTTGAGGCTGCGGCGCGGAACGAGGCCGAACGGGCCGAACTGCTGGGCGCCGCGCAGGCGGAGGCGGAGCGGCTGCGGATCGAGGCGGTTGAGGCTGCGGCAGCGGGCGAGGCCGAGCGGGCCGAACTGCTGGCGGCGGCCCGGGATGAGGCCGGACAGCTGAAGGCGGAGATCGCCGAGCTCGGCGCGCGGGCCGAGCGGGAGCGGGCCGAGCTGCGCGAGGACGTCGAGCGGGAGGCCCAGCAGGTACGGGAGTTGGCGACCACCGAGGCCGCCCGAGTGCGGGCCGAGGCCGAGCAGGTCGCCGCCGCGGCGGTCGCGGCCGCCGAGGACGAGGCGGCCCAGGTACGGCAGTCCGTGGCCGGGATGTACGAGGCCGCGGAGAACCAGACCACACAGCTGCGCGCCACCGCCGAGCGGGAGGCCGCCGAGCTGCGTGAGAGCACCGCGGCGGCAGCGGAGGAGACCCGCGAGCAGGCCGCGGCCGAGGCCGCGCAGATCCGCGAACTGGCCGCCCAGGAGGGCGCGCAGGTGCGCGCCGAGGCGGCGGCCGAGCTGGCCCGGGCGCAGGCCGACGCCGCAGAGCTGCGCGCCGAGGCGGAAGCGGTCAGGGCGGCGGGACTGGCCGAGGCGGCGCGGCTCGTCGAAGAGGCACAGGCCCTGGCGGAGTCGGTCACCGGCGACGCCGAGACCGCGGCGCTTGCGACCACCGCCGCCGCCGAGGAGCAGGCCGACGCCATGGTCTCGGCCGCCCGCAAGGAGGCCGAGCGGTTGGCCGCCGAGGGCGCGGCCGAGGGCGCGGCGCTGGTCGAGCGGGCCCGCGCCGACGCGGACGTGATGCTGGTGGAGGCCCGCAGGGACGCCACCGCCATACGGGAGCGCGCCGAGGAGCTGCGGGACCGCACCGACGCCGAGACCACCGCGTTGCACGAGCGGGCCCGCAAGGAGTCCGCCGAGGCCATGAAGGCCGCCGGTGAACGCGTGGACAAGCTGGTGGCCGCGGCCACCGAGCAGGTCGACGACGCCCAGCAGCGGGCCGCCAAGGCCCTCGCCGAGGCGCAGGCTCGGGCGGCCAAGCTGGTCACCGACGCCGAGGAGAAGGCCGGAGAGCTTGTCGCCGCCGCCGAGCGGGAGGCTGCGGAGACGCAGTCCGAAGCGTCGACGGAGGCGAGCAAGGTCCGCCTGGCAGCCGTCCGCAAGGCGGAGGCGCTGTTGAAGGAGGCGGAGCAGAAGCTCAGCGGGTCCACCGCCACGGCGGAGGCCCGCGAAGCCGAGGCCGCGGAGCACCTGGCCACGGCCAGGACCGAGGCGGAGCAGTTGCGTGCCGCTGCCGCCGAGGCCGCGGAGCGGATCCGCAAGGAAGCCGTCCAGGCCGCGCAGGAGGAGATCGCCCGGGCCCGCGAGGAGTCCGAGCAGCTCACCGACGAGGCGCTGGCGGAGGCCCAGCGGATCACCGACGAGGGCCGTCGTGAACTCGACGAGCTCGTCAACCGCAGGAAGGACATCAACACCGAGATCGCTCGGGTGCAGGATGTCCTGCAGGCCCTGGAGTCCTTCGAGGCTCCGTCAGGGTCCGGGGCGGGCAAGAACAACGGGGGCGGTACCAACGGGTCCGACGGGGGCGGTCGGGGCGGCAGGGGCAGTTCCCCGGCGGGAGTCGGCGCGGGTTCCACCCGGGCCGGCGGAAGCCCGTCTGGGGGACAAGCGCAGTGACGCCGCACCACTCGATTGAGCGGACATTCTCCACTCTTCATGGGCTTTCAGCCGATGACACTCCGAATCCGTGCCAGGATTCGCCTATTCACCTCACACCTCACCGGGCATACGACAGGAACTCCACCCCATGAGCGATCCACACTCTCCGCACGGCTTCGACACCGTGCGCCGCGGGTACGAGCGTGCTCAGGTCGACGAGCGCATCAGCAAGCTGGTCGCAGACCGGGACAGCGCCCTCGCCCGCATCACCGCCCTCGAGAAGCGGATCGAGGAACTCCACCTCGAAACGCAGAACGCGCAGGCCCAGGTCACCGACTCGGAGCCGTCGTACGCGGGTCTCGGCGCACGCGTCGAGAAGATCCTGCGCCTGGCCGAGGAGGAGGCGAAGGACCTGCGCGAGGAGGCCCGTCGCGCCGCCGAGCAGCACCGCGAGCTCGCCGAGGCCGCCGCGCAGCAGGTCCGCAGCGAGGCCGAGACCTACGCCAAGGACCGCAAGGCCAAGGCCGAGGACGAGGGCCAGCGCATCGTCGACAAGGCGAAGAGCGACTCGACCCAACTCCGTGCCGAGGCCACCAAGGACGCGCAGAACAAGCGCGAGGAGGCCGACGCCCTCTTCGAGGAGACCCGCGCCAAGGCGGCCCAGGCCGCCGCGGACTTCGAGACCAACCTGGCCAAGCGTCGCGAGCAGTCCGAGCGCGATCTGGCGGCCCGTCAGGCCAAGGCCGAGAAGCGCCTCGCGGAGATCGAGCACCGCGCCGAGCAGCTCCGCCTGGAGGCGGAGAAGCTGCGGACGGACGCCGAGCGCCGCGCGCGCCAGACGGTCGAGACGGCCCAGCGCCAGTCCGAGGACATCGTCGCGGACGCCAACGCCAAGGCCGACCGTATCCGCAGCGAGTCCGAGCGCGAGCTGGCCGCCCTGACGAACCGTCGGGACAGCATCAACGCCCAGCTCACCAATGTCCGCGAGATGCTCGCCACCCTCACGGGTGCGGCCGTCGCCGCGGCGACCCTGCCCGAGGACGACTCGCTGACCCGCGGGGTGCCCGCGCAGCAGTCGCGCTGACCCTCTCCGCGAAGGCCCGGTCCGCCCGCTTTCCTGGGGGTGCGGACCGGGCCTTCGTCTGCGGACCGTAGCCGGCTGGTCGCGCAGCCATGCACAGCCCGCGGCTACTCCCCCTCCACCCGGGCCAGCAGCCCCCGTACCGCCCAGTTGAAGGCGTCCGGCGACTCGATCGCCGAGAGGTGCCCGACCGCCGGGAGGACCGTCAGGACCACGTCGGGCAGCACCGCGGCCATCGCCTCGGCGTCGCCCGGCGGGGTGATCGCGTCCTCCTCCCCGACCACGACCAGCGCCGGCACCCGGACTTCGGCCAGGACGTCCAGCGAGTCCGGGCGGGACGCCATCGCCCGCTGGGCCCAGGCCACCGCCTCGGGCGAGGCCTCCTCGACCATGGCCTGCACCCGCTCGGCCAGCCGGGGCCGCTCCTGCACCGACGTGGCGCCGAGCAGCGGCGACGGCACCTGCTCGTCCACCAGCAGCCGCACGCTGTCCCTGGCGAGCACCGCGGCCGCGATCCGCTCGCGGTTGGCCCGGGCCTGGTCGGTGTCCGCGGTGGCCTTGGTGTCGGCCAGCAGCAGCCCGGACAGCCGGTCCGGGTGGCGGCGGGCCAGCGCCATGGCGACATAGCCGCCCATCGACAGGCCGCCGACCACCGCCCGCTCGATCCCGGCGCGGTCCAGCAGCAGCGCCACGTCGTCGGCCAGCAGGTCGAGCGAGGGCTCGTCCTCGCCCAGCTCGGTACCGCCGAAGCCGCGCAGGTCCACGGCGAGCACCCGGGCCCCGGAGCCGTCGGCCCCGGGCAACTCGTCCAACTGGTCCCGCCACATCCGGGAGGACAGCGGAAAGGCGTGCAGCAGCACGAGCGGAGTGCCGTGGCCGGCCTCACGTACGGAGATGCGATCGGTCATGCCAGCAGCCTATGCGGGTACGCCGCCGATGCCCGGGAGCGACCGGTCGGCCCTATCATTCAGCATCTTTGTCCTGATTGTCCTAGTCTGACGCACAGTGACCACGGCGGGCGGAGTGAGGAGCAGGGATGATCGAGGTCCACCAGCTGACCAAGCGGTACGGGAGCACGCTGGCCGTGGACGGTCTCAGCTTCCAGGTCCCGCGGGGTGTGGTCACCGGGTTCCTCGGCCCCAACGGCGCCGGCAAGTCCACCACCATGCGGATGATGCTGGACCTGGACCGCCCCACCAGCGGCAGCGTCACCATCGACGGTCGGGCCTACCACCAGCTCCACCAGCCGCTGAAGCACATCGGCGCCCTGCTGGAGGCCAAGGCGGTGCACCCGGGCCGGACGGCGTACAACCACCTGCTGTGGCTCGCCAGGAGCAACCGGATCCCGGCCGGACGGGTGGACGAGGTGCTGGGCCTGGTGGGCCTGCGCGAGGTCGCCAAGCGGAAGTCCGGCGGGTTCTCGCTGGGCATGGGCCAGCGGCTGGGCATCGCCGCCGCGCTGCTCGGGGACCCGAAGATCCTGATGTTCGACGAGCCGGTCAACGGCCTCGACCCCGAGGGCATCCTCTGGGTCCGCAACCTGATGAAGTCGCTCGCCCAGGAGGGCCGCACGGTCTTCGTCTCCTCGCACCTGATGAGCGAGATGGCACTGACGGCGGATCACCTGGTGGTCATCGGCCAGGGCCGGCTGCTCGCCAACCTGTCGATGAACGACTTCATCGACCAGAACTCGCACGGTTTCGTCCGGGTCCGCACCCCGCAGCCGGAGGCGCTGCTGGACGCGCTGGCGATGGCGCGGATCAGCACCAGGCCCCTGGCCGAGGGCGGCTTCGAGGTCATCGACGGCAACCCGGCCCAGATCGGCGACCTGGCCCGGGACCACGGCATCTCACTGCACGAACTCAGCCCCCAGCGGGCGTCGCTGGAGGAGGCCTTCATGCAGATGACCGCGGACTCGGTGGAGTACCGGACCGGCGACATCCACCCGAGCGCCGACGGGACCGCCCCCCCGCCACCCGAGGACGCCGGGGTTGCGCGCACCGGGGCCGCCGACAGCGGCGGCTGGGGCGCGCAGTGGAACCGGACCAGCGGCAAGCGCCGGAAGGAGAGCTGAGATGGGCGACTTCAGCGCGGTGCTGTTCTCCGAATGGACCAAGGTCAGGACGGTCAGGTCCACCTGGATCACCCTGCTGGTGGCCTTCGTGGTGACGGTGGGCCTGGGTGCGGTGATCTCCGCGGTCACCAACAGCCAGTGGAACAGCATGTCGGACCGGGACCGGCTGACCTTCGACGCCACCTCCACCAGCTTCTCCGGCATCTACCTGGGCCAGTTGGCGGTGATCGTCTTCGCGGTGCTGGTGGTCGGCAACGAGTACAGCAGCGGAATGATCAGGGCCACCCTGGCCGCCGTGCCCCAGCGGATCACCCTGCTGCTCGCCAAGACGGTGGTGGTGCTGGTGCTGGTGCTGCCGGTGGCCCTGGTGACCTGCTTCGTCACCTTCTTCCTGGGCCAGGCCTTGCTCGGCGACCACGGCACCTCGATCGGGTCCACCCATGTGCTGCGCGCGGTCGTCGGGGCCGCCCTCTACATGACCTTCATCGCCCTGCTGTCCCTGGGCGTGGGCTTCATGCTCCGCAAGCCCGTACTCTCGCTGGGCCTGCTGATGCCCTTCTTCTTCCTGATCTCGCCGATCCTGTCCAACGTCCCCAAGGTCAAGACGGTCGCCCACTACTTCCCTGACATCGCGGGCACCCAGATGGCCCGCGTGGTCGGCGACAACTCGGTCCCCTACGGCCCCACCGCCGGCCTCTTCATCTGCCTGGCCTGGGTGGCCGCCTGCCTCGTCGGCGGGTACGCGCTGCTCAAAAGGCGGGACGCGTAGGACGGAGTACGGGTCTGCGACCGACCCGCCGTGGGCACGTTGCACTGTCCGGGGGCGCGGGGAACTGCGCGACAAGCAGCCCACGGTCCGCAGCCGGGAACCCCCCGGCACCGCCTAGTACCGCGGGGCGTTCCGCCCCCGCTGCACCGCCGCCCCGCGGCGCTCCCGGGCGTTCCAGCAGGCCCGGTGCCAGTGCCGGCGGTCGTCCACCCCGGCCGTCCCGCTCACGGAGGACAGCGGCCACACCACCAGGTGCCCCACCCCCGGCGGGATCTCCTGGTCGCAGCCGGGACACCGGTAGGACTTCCCGCTGTCCCCGGCCACCGGACGGACCTGCCAGTCCTCGCCGCCGTAGCTGTCGGTCTGGCCCAGGGTCCAGCCCAGCCCGCCGTAGCCGCCCGAACGCGGTTCCGACTGCTCACTCCTCCGGGGGCGGCTTCGGCGCGGTGACACGGGACTCCCTGGGTAGACGGGGCATGCTGGAACCCGTAGCGGGGACCGGCGAATCCAACGATAGCGTCCCGGATTCCCCTTTAGCACAAGATCGCCCGTAGATCCAGGGTGCGACCCCAATTCCACCCGTTATCGGGCTCCCGGGCCCGAATCCGTGTGCCAGCGGCACATGACATGAGTTACTCCAGAGGGAGATGCGGGACCGAAGTTCCCCGCGGGACCTAGGAGTTGAATCCCTCATGCCCAGCAGGACCAGAACCGTCCGCACCGCCGTGACCAGGAACGCTGTCGCTCCTGACGTCGCCGCGCCCGCCCTCGGGCCCAGGCTGCGGCTGCCGCGCCAGCGCACCGTCCCCGCCGCGGTCCGCAGCGGGCCGGGGCCGATCCGTACCGGCGCCTTCCTGCTCGCGGCGCAGTTCCCCGGCCAGGGCCACGCCGAGGCACTGGACCGGGCGGTCTCGGCCGCCGTCGCCGCCGAGCACGCCGGGCTGGACGGCGTCTGGCTGGCCGAGCACCACTTCGTGCCCTACGGCGTCTGCCCCTCGGCCACCACGCTCGCCGCGCTGCTGCTCGGCCGCACCCGCAGGATCCGGGTCGGCACCGCCGTCAGCGTGCTGCCGACCCAGCACCCGGTGGCGCTGGGCGAGCAGGCCGCACTGCTGCACCTCACCTCCGGCGGCCGGTTCACCCTCGGCGTGGGCCGCGGCGGACCCTGGGTGGACCTGGACGTCTTCGGCGCCGGTGCGGAGGCCTACGAGAGCGGCTTCACCGAGTCGCTGGACCTGCTGCTGCGGTGGCTGCGCTCGGCCAGGGTGGGCGCCTCCGGGCCCCGCTACAGCTTCCCCGAGGTGGCCGTGGTGCCCAGGGCCACCGAGCAGCCGCTGCCGCTCCCGTCCGTCGGCAGCGCTCGCGGCCCGGAGTACGCGGGCGCCCGCCCGGAGCACACGGACGCGCGCCCCGGCGCGGCCGGCCAGGGCCCGCCGGTGACGGTGGCCTGCACCTCGATGGGCACGGTCCGGCTGGCCGCCGAGCGCGGCCTGCCGATGCTGCTGGGGATGCACTCCGGCGACGAGGACAAGGCCGCCATGGTCGCCGCCTACCGGACCGCGGCCCGCGAGGCCGGGCGGACCCCGGAGCAGATCGAGCGGATCGAGGCCGAGCACATGGCGGCAGGTGTGGCCCAGATCGAGGACAGCGGCGCGGAGGCACGCCGGGTGCTGCTCAAGTCGATGCCCGGCTGGCTGCACTACGGCCTGTCCGCGCACCGCACCGTGGACGGCCGGGAGCGGCGGATGCGCGACCCGCACGAGTACACCGAGCTGCTCTGCGACCTGCACGCGGTGGGCACGCCCAAGCTCTGCGCCGACCGGCTGGCGGCCACCGCCGAGCGGACCGGGGTGCGGCGCTTCGCCCTGCTGGTGGAGGGCTCCGGCGACCGGGAGTTGACGCTGCGCAACGTGGAACGGCTGGGCTCAGAGGTCCTGCCGCTGCTGGCCTGACGGGAGGGCCCGCAGTGAACCGGGCCGAGACAGCGCGGGTCCGCCGACACCGGGGGGTGCGTCGGCGGACCGGATGGTCGCGTTGCGGCTCAGCAGTCCCTGAGTTCCTCGGACTGGTTGAGCAGTTGCGCGCGCACGGAGGTGAAAAGGGCGTACCGGGCCTCCGACCCAGGGCCGGGCGGGAACACCGCGACCCGGTGGCAGTTCTGGAACGCCAGGCGGACACCGAAGTGCCGCTCCAGCGATCCCCGGATCGCATCACTCGCCATCGCGCGGAGCAGCTGGCCACGTGCCTGCTCCGAGGGTGGCGGGACCTGGTTGTCGGCGAACTCGCTGCCGTCGACCTTCTGCTGGGCGACCAGCGAACTGATCAGTGCCCAGGCGTAGGGCAGGGAGTTACGGACGCAGTCGACGAATTCCCTCTCGTCGACCTCGCCTCGCTCGGCCTTCTCGAGCAGGGCCGGTGAGACGTCGAGCGACATGGGTTCTCCTCTCGCGGACCTCGTGGGCCGGACGGCTCCCGAGGTGGTGCCACAGCGCGGGGGCGCTGCTGTGCGAAGGTGCTGTGCCATGGTGCTGTGCCGTTGGTACTGGTTGCCGGCGACGGGCACGCACCGGACCGGGAGGGCACCCGGCCCTGGTGCGTACACATCTGTGTGTCCAACTCCTGTGCCCTGGTTGTCCAGAGAGCAGAGGGAGACGTACAGAACAGGTTCGCAGGGAAAGTTCGCGCAGGGGGCGGAACCATACATTCCGGCCCTAGTCCGGCCAGATCCCTACCATCGAGACAGGTCGGTGCGATCGTCCATCCCATCCCCCCTCTCCGTCACGCCCCGTGACTCACCGTAGGGCACCGTGTGCGCACGCACCATATGCGCAGCCCGTTGTATGTCCAGAACGCGGGGACGGGTACTCTCCGTTCTGAAGGATCACTGTCTGCTGACCGAATCGCTTCGAATGGCTCCGGTGGGCTAGCGTGGTCGGCCATGCGTCTCGTGATTGCCCGCTGTTCCGTCGACTACGCGGGACGGCTCACCGCCCACCTGCCCTCCGCCCCCCGGCTCATCCTGGTGAAATCCGACGGCAGCGTCGCGATCCACTCCGATGACCGCGCCTACAAGCCGCTCAACTGGATGTCACCGCCCTGCACCCTCAAGGAGGAGGACGGCCGGTGGACCGTGGAGAACAAGGCCGGGGAGAAGCTCATCATCACCCTGGAGGAGGTCCTGCTGGACTCCTCGCACGAGTTGGGCGTGGACCCCGGCCTGATCAAGGACGGCGTGGAGGCGCACCTCCAGGAGCTGCTGGCGGACCGGATGGAGGTGCTCGGCGCCGGCTGGAAGCTGATCCGCCGTGAGTACCCGACCGCCATCGGCCCGGTGGACATCCTGTGCCGCGACGACGAGGGCGTCACCGTCGCGGTGGAGATCAAGCGCCGCGGCGAGATCGACGGTGTGGAGCAGCTCACCCGCTACCTGGAACTGCTGAACCGCGACCCGCTGCTGGCGCCGGTGAAGGGCGTCTTCGCCGCGCAGCAGATCAAGCCGCAGGCCCGGGTGCTGGCCGCGGACCGCGGCATCCACTGCGTGGTCCTGGACTACGACGGGCTGCGCGGCATCGAGGACGACAAGCTCAAGCTGTTCTAGGAGTCCGACCTGGGAGTCCCCGCCGGGGAGTCACCGCCAAGGAGTCCCCGCCTAGGAGACCGAGGGGGACGCGCCCTGCTCCACCATGGTGCTGGCCGCGGACATCCCCGAGCTGCCCGAGGCCGAGGCACTGGCCGAGGCGCTCGGGGAGGTGGAAGAACTGCTCGACGGCGAACTGCTGGACGACGTCGACGGACTGGGCGGGGTGCTCGGGCTCAGCGTCGGGCTCGGCGAGTGGCCGCTCGGCCTGGAGCTGACCGGGGCGCTCGGGGAGGTGCCGCTCTGCCCCGAACTGCCGCCGGTCGACCCCGATCCGGCGCTCGGGCTCTGCGAACCGGCCCCGGTGGGGCCCGACGTCGCACTGCCCGAGGCCGACGCGGACGCCGAGCCGGAAGCGGAGGCCGAGGCGCTCGCGGAGGCGGAGGCACCGGCCGACGGCGCCCCGCCCGGGTCGGCCGACCCGGTGCTCAGCGGCGGTGCGTCCGTGGCTGCCGGATCCAGCGAACCTACACTGGCGCCGGTCTGCTGGAAGGCCCCGATCCCGTAGGCCGCGGCCGCCCCCAGACCGCCCATCAGCACCACGGCGGCCGCGGCCAGCACGATCTGACGCCGGGACAGCGAGTGGTCGGCCAACGTGCGCCGCTGCACCTGGCGCAGCAGCGCGGGCCGGGAGAACGGGAGTACCCGGCGCAGGCCGGTCAGGCCGGCGCTGCCGCGACCGCTCACTGCCACCATGCGGCGGCCCTGACGGGCCGCCTGGCTGTCCAACTGGCGCAGGGCGGCCCGACCCGCCGCCGTTCCCCTGGCGTCGCCCAGAGCGCCGCGCAGGGCCACCGAGGCCTCCAGTTCGGCGCGCGCCCGGTCGTGGGCGCCGACGCACAGCGCCAGCACCCCGAGTTCGTGGTGGAACCAGGCCTCCTCGGCCACCGCGGCGGTCTGCCGCGCCGACTCCAGGCCGAAGCGCAGCGCGCGTTCCCACGCCCCCCAGCGCAGTGCCAGCGCGAAGGCCGGCGCGCAGGCCCGGGCCAGCAGCACGACCTGGCGGTGCCGGCCGGCATCGCGGTCGGCGTGCATGGTGGCCAGCAGCACCTCGGCCTCGTCGGCGATCTGCTGCTCCGTCACCGAGGCGTGCCCGGTCCACCAGGTGAAGTGCTGGGCCGCGGCCCGCAGGGCGGTCTCGACCGGCCATTCGGCGGCGACCGGTCCGGCGACGCCCTCGACCAGCCGGTGGTGGACGCCGGTCGGGGTGGCGAGTCCGGCCTCGACCAGTTCCTCCAGCGCCGCCTCACCGTGGCCGACGTCGATCAGCGCGGGCAGGTGCGGTGCGCTGGGACAGACCCCGCCGAGCCCGGCCGCCAGCAGCAGGGTGCGCCGGGCGCCGGAGCTGAGCCCGCGTGCGATCCGCAGCGCCGGAGCGGCGCTCTCGGCCACGGAGGGCAGCGGCACCGGATCAGGAAGCGCCTCCCCGGACCCGCCCGCCACAGGGCCGCCGTCGGCGCCGCCGTGCTGCCGCAGGTAGGCCTCGAAGCTGCCGGGCATCAGCTGCGGCGCGGCTCCTGAGCCGTCCTCCTCGGGGGCGAACGCCGCCATCGCCTCGATGGCCGCCTCGCGGTGCCGCAGCAGCGCGGCGGCCTGGACGAAGCGCAGCGGCAGGCCCTCGGACTCGAACCAGAGGTCGACGGCCCAGGCGCGCTCGGTGTCGTCCAGGGTGCGCCCGGCCAGCCGGGCGAGCAGGGCCAGCGAGGACTGCCGGGACAGCCCGGGGAGCCGGTTGTCCTCCAGCCGCCGGTTCTCGCCGGCGCCGTCGGAGACCGGGCCGGCCGCCGCCGGGGTGGAGCCGATCAGGAAGGAGCTCTCCGGCGCGGCCGCGATCAGCTCCTCCAGCGCCTCGCCGCCGAACTCGACGTCGTCGATGACCACGATGGCGCACAGGTCGCGCATGATCTCGGGCGCGAGGGCGCGTCCCGGCCGGTAGCCCGGGGCGTCGTAGGCGGCCGCGAACAGGTCCTGGAGCAGGTCGGCCGGGGTGCGGTAGCAGCCGCTGAGCCGGACCACGCCGGCCGGGGCCAGTCCGGAGCAGGCGGCGGCGACCGCGTCCAGGATGGCCGTGCGGCCCGATCCCGGCGCGCCGACCAGCCGGACCGAGCGGCCTTCGAGCAGCTGCCCGCGCAGCCGCTCGCACAGGGCGTCCCGCTCCAGCAGGCCGCTGACGGTCCGGGGGCGGAGGGTGGCGTCCACGGGGGCCGGCACGGCCTGGGGGCGCCGGTCCGGCGGGCAGTCCGCGGCGCTGCTGCCGTCCGGCGCGTTCACGTCCAGGCGCAGCTCGCCGGACACCACGGTGCCCGCCCGCCTGCTGCCGTCGGCGCCGGCCTCGGCGGAACCGCCCACGGGGGTGGCCGGTTCCAGTTCCTTGGTGTGGGCGACCCTGGCCAGCTCGGTGGAGGCGGCGCCGGCGTACGGGGCAGCCGGGTCGGCCGCGGGTATGAAGGCGATCGTCGGGGACTCGGTGTCGTGCGAGGGGCGCCCGTCCTGGTCCGCGCCACCGCCCACCTGGTGTGGGTTCATCATCCTCTTTCGCTCCGAGCCGTCCCGGCCCGGGCCCTACACGTGTCCCAATGAGCTCACCGGTCCCCGGACTTTCGCACACTCTGTCGCAGCGGTACACGCCGGGGCGAGAGTCTGCAGGACACCGTTATCCGAAATTCATACTGCACGGCTGAAAGTCACCGGCAGTGCGGACTGTGCGGCGGGGAGCTACTGGGCCGAGGAGACGGCCGGCTCGGCGGCGAAGGCCTCGGGGACGTATCCCTCGATGGCGAGGATGCGGTGCAGCCGGGTCGCCACCAGCAGCCGCTGCAGCTGCGCCGGCACCCCGCGCAGGACCAGCCGGCGACCGCCGCGGCCGGCCCTGCGGTGGGTGCCCATGATCACACCGAGCCCGGTGGCGTCCCAGGACTCCAGTCGGGAGAGGTCCAGGACCAGATCGCCGAGCCCGTAGTCGACGGCCTGGTGCAGCACCGAGCGCGCGTCGGCCGCGGAGCGCACATCGAGGCGTCCCTCGATGGCCAGCAGGGTATGGTCACCCCTGATCCGCATACGTGCTCCTCCGTGGCGTTGAACTGATGCTTCTCTCATCTGACGCGGAACCAGGTGCCAGGGTTGCTGGCCACGGCGAAATCTGATGCGAATTCACTCCTTCGGGTGAGGACTTCCCTTCCCGAAGCGGAACTGCGCACGATTATCGTCCAGCGCGTCCAGCTGCACAGCACCAGGTGAGGAAGCTCACCCGGCGCTCACCCGGCCCTTGCGATCTCAGTCCTGGTAACCGTAGAAGCCGCGCCCGCTCTTGCGGCCGAGATCCCCCGCGGTGACCATCCGGGCCATGATCTCCGGCGGTGCGAACTTCTCGTCCTGGGTCTCGGTGTAGATGTTCCTGGTGGCGTGCAGCAGGATGTCCACCCCGGTCAGGTCGGCGGTCTGCAGCGGGCCCATGGCGTGGCCGAAGCCGAGCCGGCAGGCGGCGTCGATGTCCTCCGCGGTGGCGACGCCGGACTCGTAGAGCCTGGCCGCCTCCACCACCAGCGCCGAGATCAGCCGGGTGGTGACGAAGCCGGCCACGTCGCGGTTGACCACCACACAGGTCTTGCCCACGCCCTCCGCGAACTCCCGTGCCGCGGCGAGCGTCTCGTCGCTGGTCTTGTAGCCGCGGACCAGCTCGCAGAGCTGCATCATCGGCACGGGCGAGAAGAAGTGGGTGCCCACCACGGACTCCGGACGCTCCGTCGCGGCGGCGATCCGGGTGATCGGGATGGCCGAGGTGTTGGACGCCAGCACCGCACCGGGCCGGGCGATCCGGTCCAGCGCCGCGAACAGCTCCTGCTTGACCTCCAACTGCTCGAACACCGCCTCCACCACCAGGTCGGCGGAGCCCACCGCGTCCAGGTCGGTGGTGGTGCTGATCCGCGCCAGCGCGGCCCCGGCGTCCTCCTCGGAGAGCTTCCCCTTGGCGGTGAAGCGCTGGTAGGAGGACTTGATGCCGTCCAGCCCCCGGGTCAGCGCGGCGTCGGTGACGTCCCGGAGCACGACCTCGTACCCCGCCTGCGCGGCGACCTGGGCGATGCCGGAGCCCATCAGGCCGGCTCCGATGACGGCGATCTGCTTGGCCACTGTGGTGTCCTTCGGTAGATCTCTGCGTTCGACGGCGCCGAGGGTGACGGGGCCGTGGGCTGAATCTAACGGCACCGACCCGCACCCGGCGACGGTGCAACGCCCTCCAGTGGCGAAGCTCACCAGTCCGCTGGCACGCCGGGACGCGGCGGAGCCATACTGGCAGCAGCTACTCGGGGCGGACCGGGAGGGTCACCATGGGCGGAATGGATCCCGTCGTCCAACTGGCCGTCCCCGTCGTGCTGCTGGTGGTCCTGGTGCTGCTGCTGCGCTGGACCTGGACCCCGCGCAGGGGGCGGTCGCTGGTGGCCCGCACCCCCCGACGCGGCGACCCGGGCGAGTACGGTCTGCTGGTCCCGGTCGCCGCCCCGGCGGACGCCGCCGAGAGCGTGCGGCTGACCGCCGTCCTGGAGTCGGCGGGCATCCGCTGCACGGTGGTGGACACCACCCAGGGCCCGCGGCTGATGGTCTGGCCCGACTCGGCCGCCAGCGCCCGGCGGCTGCTGCGTGAGCCGCAGAAGGACGGCGGCGGGCCGGCGGGGTGCTGACCGTTCCCGGTTGCGGCGTGCGGTGGGCTGGTCGCGCAGTTCCCCGCGCCCCTGGACGTTTGCAACCGGGCCACTTGCAGCCCGCTGGGGGCGCGGGGAACTGCGCGACCAACCAGGCACATGCCGCAGCAGTCAGAACGCGGCCGAGTCCGGATCCGCCTCGCGGGTCACCTCGGCGCCGAGCCCGTTCAACTGCTCCACCAGGCCGGCGTAGCCGCGGTCGATGTGGTGTATCTCGGTGACCAGGGTCACCCCCTCGGCGACCAGCCCGGCCAGCACCAGGCCCACACCGGCCCGTACGTCGGTCGCCTGCACCGGCGCCCCGGAGAGCCGGGGGACGCCGCGGAGCACCGCGTGGTGCCCGTCCGTGCGCACCTGTGCGCCGAGCCGGGCCAGCTCCTGCAGGAAGACGAACCGCGCCTCGAAGATGTTCTCGGTGATCATCGCGACGCCCTCGGCCACCGCGTTCAGCGCCGCGAACTGCGGCTGCAGGTCGGTGGCGAAGCCCGGGTACGGCAGGGTGACCACGTCCACCGCGCTGGGCCGACGGTCCATCACCACCCGGAACCCGTCCGGCATGTCGACGACCTCGGCACCGCAGGCGGTGATCTTGTCCAGGGCGATCCGCAGGTGCTCGGCGCGGGCGTGCTCGACGGTGATGTCGCCCTGCGTCATCGCGGCAGCCACCGCGAAGGTCCCGGCGACGATCCGGTCCGGGACGGTCTCGTAGGTCACCGGGGACAGGCTCGGGACGCCCTGCACCTCGATGGTGGAGCTGCCCGCGCCGCCGATCTTGGCGCCCATCGCCTGCAGCATCAGGCAGAGGTCGACGATCTCCGGTTCACGCGCCGCGTTGTCGATGACCGTGGCGCCCTCCGCGAGCACCGCCGCCATCAGGATGTTCTCGGTCGCCCCGACACTGGGGAAGTCCAGCTCGACGGTGGCACCGGTGAGGCCGTCCGGCGCGGAGGCCACCAGGAAGCCGTGCTCGTTGGTGATCACGGCGCCCAGCCTGGTGAGCCCGTCGATGTGCATGTCCAGCCCGCGCGACCCGATGGCGTCCCCGCCGGGCCGGGCCACCCGCACCTGTCCGCAGCGGGCCAGCAGCGGCCCCAGGACCGCGATCGAGGCCCGCATCCGGCGCACCAGGTCGTAGTCGGCCTCGTGCCCGGGCTCGGCCGGCACGTCGATGACCGCAGTGCCGGAATGCTGCGACACCCCGGGGGACGACCCCCGAACCCCCGAGGACCCGGGCTCTGTCGACCACTCCAGGGTCACCGTGCAGCCCATCCGCCGCAGCAGCTCCGCCATGATCTCCACGTCGAGGATCCGCGGCAGGTTCTCCAGCCGGGTCTCCCCCCGCGCCAGCAGCGCGGCGGCCATCAGCTTCAGCGCACTGTTCTTGGCCCCGGGCACCCGCACCCGGCCCACCAGCCTCGCGCCGCCCACCACTCGCAACCGTTCCATCCCGGCATCGTACGGGGGGACAGCGGCCTAACGGTTCTCCCCCGGCACCCAGAGCACGTCCCCGACTGCCTTGTTGGCGGTCCGGGCCAGGATGAACAGCAGGTCGGAGAGCCGGTTCAGGTAAGTCGCGGCAAGCGGGTTGATGCTGTCGCCGTGCGCCTCGATCGCCGCCCAGGTGCTGCGTTCCGCACGGCGGACCACGGTGCAGGCGACGTGCAGGTAGGCGGCACCGGGGGTGCCGCCGGGGAGGATGAAGCTGCGGAGCTTCTCCAGTTCCTCGTTGAACCGGTCGCAGTCCTGTTCAAGGCGGTCGATATAACTCTGCAAAACCCTCAGCGGGGGATATTTCGGGTCCTCGACCACAGGGGTGCAGAGGTCGGCGCCGACGTCGAACAGATCGTTCTGAACCCGCGTCAGCACCGCCGTGACCTCGTCGGTCAGGCCACCGCAGGCGAGGGCCACCCCGATGGCGGCGTTGGCCTCGTTGCTGTCCGCGTACGCGGAGATCCGCGGATCCGTCTTGGCAGTCCGGCTCATGTCGCCGAGGGCGGTGGTCCCGTCGTCGCCGGTGCGGGTGTAGATACGCGTGAGGTTGACCATAGGTCGGAGCGTATCGCGCACCTCAGTGCGTGGCTTGTCGCGCAGTTCCCCGCGCCCCTGGGGGCTGCAACTGGCTCAGTTGCAATTGGTTAGGGGCGCGGGGAA
Source organism: Streptacidiphilus carbonis (assembly GCF_000787775.1). Classification (GTDB taxonomy): domain Bacteria; phylum Actinomycetota; class Actinomycetes; order Streptomycetales; family Streptomycetaceae; genus Streptacidiphilus; species Streptacidiphilus carbonis. The sequence continues at coordinate 229,533 of NZ_BBPM01000002.1, forward strand.
CTGCGCGAACAGAAACCATGCACAGACCTGCACCCGCTCAGGCGACGTTGACCCGCTGCCCGGGAGGCGCCGCTTCCAGCCACGCGAGGAACCCCGTCAGGGCGTCCTCGCTCATCGCCAGCTCCAGCGGCTCCCCCGCGTGCCGGCACACCAGCACGACGGCCCCGGAAAGCAGCGCCAGCTCCTCCTGCCCGACGGGGGTCCGCCGGTGCAGCACCTCGATCCGGGACCGCTGCAGCACCCGCCGCGGCCGGGGCGAGTAGCTGAAGACCCGGAACCACTCCACCGAGTCCCGGTTGTACCGCGCGATCCCGAACAGCCAGCCCTTCCCGCCGTTGTCCGCGGCCGAGCCGGACGGGTCCGGGGCGGAGCCCGAGGGAAGCGGCGCGTCCGGCGAGACGTCCGGCACCGGGACGGCGTCCAGCACCGGCACCCGCAACCGAGCCGAGCAGTCGAACGTCCCGCCGACCCGCTGGATCAGCCGCCGCCGCATGGCGAACGCGCCCAGGCCGAGCAGGGCGGCCAGCAGCACCGCCACGACGATCACCACAACGAGGACCACGCCCTGCCACCTCCCTCGCCTGCCGGCCCACAATCCATGCCGTGCCTAGTCAACGCCCGTTCCGTCCCAGGAGTAACTCTCGTTCTCCCGTACGACGGTCGGCCAAGCAGATACAGCAGTCCCGGGGTCACTCGCGTGCCCCGGGACCGGTCGTGCAATCGGCGCCTAGCGGCCGGACGCCGCCCGCAGCCGGACCTCGGCGCGGCGCGCGGCGCCGGCCTCCGTCTCGGCCTTGGCCGCCGCCAGCGCCCGCTCGGCGCGCTCGACGTCGATGTCCTCGGCGAGCTCGGCCACCTCGGCGAGCACCGACAGCTTGTTGTCCGCGAAGGACAGGAAGCCGCCGTGCACCGCCGCGACGACGGTGGTGCCGTCCGCCTGGCGGATGGTCACCGGGTCGGACTCCAGCACGCCCAGCACGGGCTGGTGCCCGGCCTGGATGCCGATGTCACCGGACTTGGTACGGGCAAGGACGATCGTGGCCTCGCCCGACCAGACCTTGCGGTCGGCCGCGACCAGCTCGACGTGCAGCTCAGCCACAGTGGGCTCCTCGGTCTTGATGCCCGTGCCGTGAAGCCCGGGTTGCGGAAAGAATAACGGTCCAGCCGATCAAGAGTGCAATCGGGGGCTGGACTGCAGGGTAAGAACGGAGGGGCGGTCCCGTACGGGGCCGCCCCTCAGCACCTGCCAGGCCGACCAGGAAGGATTACTTCTTGGCCAGCTCGGCGGCGTTGCGCTCCAGGTCCTCGATGCCACCGCACATGAAGAACGCCTGCTCCGGAGTGGAGTCGTACTTGCCGTCGGCAATGGCGTTGAACGCGTGGATGGTCTCGTCGAGCGGGACGGTCGAGCCGTCGACGCCGGTGAACTGCTTCGCCACGTAGGTGTTCTGCGAGAGGAAGCGCTCGATGCGGCGGGCGCGGTAGACGGTGGTCTTGTCTTCCTCGCTCAGCTCGTCGATACCGAGGATCGCGATGATGTCCTGCAGGTCCTTGTACTTCTGCAGGATGCCCTTGATGCGCAGGGCGGTGTCGTAGTGCTCCTGGGTGATGTAGCGCGGGTCCAGGATGCGGGACGAGGACTCCAGCGGGTCCACGGCCGGGTAGATGCCCTTCTCGGAGATCGGACGGGAAAGGACCGTCGTCGCGTCGAGGTGGGCGAAGGTGGTGGCCGGGGCCGGGTCGGTCAGGTCGTCCGCGGGGACGTAGATCGCCTGCATGGAGGTGATCGAGTGACCGCGGGTCGAGGTGATGCGCTCCTGCAGGAGGCCCATCTCGTCGGCCAGGTTCGGCTGGTAGCCCACCGCGGAGGGCATGCGGCCGAGCAGGGTCGACACCTCGGAACCGGCCTGGGTGAACCGGAAGATGTTGTCGATGAAGAGCAGCACGTCCTGGCCCTGCACATCGCGGAAGTACTCCGCCATGGTCAGTGCGGACAGGGCGACGCGGAGACGGGTGCCCGGGGGCTCGTCCATCTGGCCGAAGACCAGCGCGGTCTTGTCCAGAACGCCGGAGTCCTTCATCTCCTCGATGAGGTCGTTGCCCTCACGGGTGCGCTCGCCGACACCGGCGAAGACCGACACACCACCGAAGTTCTCGGCGACACGGTAGATCATCTCCTGGATGAGCACCGTCTTGCCGACACCGGCGCCGCCGAACAGGCCGATCTTGCCACCCTGGACGTACGGGGTGAGCAGGTCGATGACCTTGATACCGGTCTCGAACATCTCGGTCTTGGACTCGAGCTGGTCGAAGCGCGGGGCGGTGCGGTGGATCGGCCAGCGGGTCTCGACCTGGGCGTCGAACTCCGCGCGGTCCGTGTTCAGGACCTCGCCGAGGGCGTTGAAGACCTTGCCCTTGGTGATGTCGCCGACCGGCACCGAGATGGCGCCGCCGGTGTTCACGACACCCGCACCGCGGGTCAGGCCGTCGGTGGGCTGCATGGAGATGGCGCGGACCAGGCCGTCGCCGAGGTGCTGGGCGACCTCGAGGGTCAGGACCTTGCGACCGGTACCGTCCGGCGCGTCGATCTCGACCTTGAGGGCGTTGAACATCTCGGGCATGGCGTCGACGGGGAACTCCACGTCGACGACCGGCCCGATGACCCGCGCGACACGGCCGGTGGCCGTCGCGGTCTCAACAGTGGCAGTCATTGTCAGTCTCTCCCCGCGTTCGCGTCGGCCAGGGCGGTGGCGCCACCGACGATCTCGCTGATTTCCTGGGTGATCTCGGCCTGTCGGGCCGAGTTGGCAAGTCGCGAGAGCGACTTGATGAGCTCTCCCGCGTTGTCGGTCGCGCTCTTCATCGCACGGCGGCGGGCGGCGTGCTCCGAGGCGGCCGACTGCAGCAGCGCGTTGTAGATCCGGCTCTCGACGTACCGGGGAAGGAGTGCGTCCAGCACACCCTCCGCGGACGGCTCGAAGTCGTAGAGCGGGAAGGGTCCCTGCTCCTTGGCGTTCTCCTGCGTCTCCGCCAGGCTCAGCGGAAGCAGACGGACGTCCACCGGGTTCTGGGTGAGCATCGAGACGAACTCGGTCGAGACCAGGTGGAGCTCGTCCACGCCGCCCTCGGCCGTCTCCGTCACGAAGGCGTCGATCAGCTGGGCCGAGACCGTCTTGGCGTCCTGGTAGGTCGGCTTGTCCGAGAAGCCGGTCCAGGCCTCCACGACCGGCTGGTCGCGGTAGCCGAAGTAGCCCACGCCCTTGCGGCCGACGACGTACATGTCGACCTGCTTGCCCTCGGCCCGCAGCCGCTCCGCCAGCGCCACCGACGCCTTGAGGGCGTTGGTGGAGTAGCCGCCGGCCAGACCGCGGTCAGCGGTGATGACCAGCACCGCCGCGCGGACCGCGTTCTCCGGCTCGGTGGTCAGCGGGTGCTTGGCGTTGGACTTGGTCGCCACCGCGGTCACCGCCCGGGTGAGCTCGTCCGCGTAGGGGGAGGAGGCGGCCACCGCGCGCTGCGCCTTCATGATGCGCGACGCGGAGATCATCTCCATCGCCTTGGTGATCTTCTTCGTCGCGGTGACAGAGCGGATCCGGCGCTTGTAGACCCGAAGCTGTGCTCCCATGGGTCGTTACCGTCCTTTCCGTCTCTCGTCAGGCCGAGTCGCCGAGGAGCGCGCCCTGGGAGGTGGTGAACTCCTTCTTGAACGAGGTGATGGCCTCGGTCAGGGAGGTGATCGTGCCGTCCTCGAGCTTGCTGGTCTCGACGATCGTGGTCAGGACGCCCTTGTGCTCGCGGCGCAGGAAGTCCAGGAACTCACGCTCGAACTTGCGGATGTCCTCGACCGGGACCTCGTCCAGCTGACCGGTGGTGCCGGCCCAGATGGAGACGACCTGCTCCTCGATCGGGAACGGCTGGTACTGACCCTGCTTCAGCAGCTCGACCAGGCGGGAGCCGCGCTCCAGCTGGGCCTTGGACGCCGCGTCCAGGTCGGAACCGAAGGCGGCGAACGCCTCCAGCTCGCGGTACTGGGCCAGGTCCAGACGCAGGCGTCCGGCGACCGACTTCATGGCCTTGATCTGGGCCGAGCCACCGACGCGGGAGACCGAGATACCGACGTTCACGGCCGGGCGGATGCCGGCGTTGAACAGGTCGGACTCCAGGAAGCACTGGCCGTCGGTGATCGAGATCACGTTGGTGGGGATGTACGCCGAGACGTCGTTGGCCTTGGTCTCGATGATCGGCAGACCGGTCATCGAGCCCGCGCCCAGCTCGTCCGACAGCTTGGCGCAACGCTCCAGCAGACGGGAGTGCAGGTAGAAGACGTCACCCGGGTAGGCCTCGCGCCCCGGCGGGCGGCGCAGCAGCAGGGAGACGGCGCGGTAGGCCTCGGCCTGCTTCGACAGGTCGTCGAAGATGATGAGGACGTGCTTGCCGTCGTACATCCACTCCTGGCCGATGGCCGAACCGGTGTACGGGGCGAGGTACTTGAAGCCGGCCGGGTCGGACGCCGGGGCAGCCACGATGGTGGTGTACTCCAGCGCGCCCGCCTCCTCCAGCGCACCGCGCACGGAGGCGATGGTGGAGCCCTTCTGGCCGATGGCGACGTAGATGCAGCGGACCTGCTTCTTCGGGTCGCCCGAGCGCCAGTTGTCGCGCTGGTTGATGATCGTGTCGATCGCCACCGCGGTCTTGCCGGTCTGGCGGTCGCCGATGATCAGCTGGCGCTGGCCGCGGCCGATCGGGGTCATCGCGTCGATGGCCTTGATGCCGGTCTGCATCGGCTCGTGCACCGACTTGCGGACCATGACGCCGGGGGCCTGCAGCTCCAGGGCGCGGCGGCCGCTGGAGGCGATCTCGCCGAGGCCGTCGATCGGCTGGCCCAGCGGGTCCACGACGCGGCCGAGGTAGCCCTCGCCCACGGGGACCGAGAGGACCTCGCCGGTACGGCGGACCGTCTGGCCTTCCTCGATTGCGCTGAACTCGCCGAGGACGACGACACCGATCTCGCGGGTGTCGAGGTTCAGTGCGAGGCCGAGGGTACCGTCCTCGAACTTCAGCAGTTCGTTCGCCATGACCGAGGGCAGGCCCTCGACTCGGGCGATACCGTCAGCCGTGTAGACGACCGTGCCGACCTCTTCACGCGAGGCGGCGTCCGGCTGGTACGACTGGACGAAGTTGTCCAGCGCGTCCCGGATCTCCTCCGGCCGGATCGTGAGCTCCGCCATCTGGGTTCCCTGCTCTCCTAGTTGCGATCCTCGGCCCGCCCGTGGAGGGCCGCAAGTATTCGACTCTCGGCCAGCTGTGTGGACTGACCGCTTCTTACCGACCGAGGGTCGGATGCTGCATGGGCACAAGCCCGCTGTGCTTAACCCGCCAGGCCCTGCCGCGCGCCGTCGAGACGGCTCGCGATGGTGCCTTCGATGATCTCGTCGCCGATCTGGATCCGAACGCCGCCGAGGACCGAGGGGTCCACGTCGATGTTCAGGTGCACCTGGCGTCCGACCATCCGCGCCAGCGAGGCGCCGAGGCGCTCCTTCTGGACGTCGGACAGCGGCACGGCCGCGGTGACCAGGGCGACCACGCGCTCCCGCCGACTGGCAGCGAGCCGGGAGTACTCCTCCAGGCCGCCTTCCAGGCTACGTCCACGCGGCTGGCTGACCAGAGCGCCGACCAGCTGCACGGTCTCGGCCTTGGCCTTGCCGTCCAGCAGCCGCTTGACCAGTCCCGTCTTGGCGGGCCCGTCCACGGCGCTGTCGGTGAGCGCGGCACGCAGCTCGGGGCTGCTCGCGACGACCCGGCCGAACCGGAACAGCTCGTCCTCGACCTCGTCCAGCGCGCCGGCCTTGTCGGCGGCGATGATCTCGGTGAAGGCGGCCAGCTGCTCGATGCCGTCGACCAGGTCCCGTGAGGAGGCCCAGCGCGACCGCACCATGCCGGAGACCAGGTCGAGCGTCTCCGCACCGACCTTGCCGCCGAGCAGCGCGGTGACCAGGTCGGCCTTGCGCTGACCGGAGGTCGCCGGGTCGGTCAGGGTCCGGCGCAGCCCGACCTCGCGGTCCAGCAGCCCGGTCACGGCCAGCAGGTCCGCACCGAGCGCCTTCAGGTCGACCGACGCGCTGTCGGTCAGGGCCTCCAGGCGCTCACGGGCTGCGGCGTTCGACTGACGCGTGGCGTTGCTCACTTGGCACCCGCAGACTCACTGGCCTTCGCATCGAGCTCGTCGAGGAAGCGGTCGATGATACGGCTCTGCCGTGCGGAGTCCTCCAGGGACTCGCCGACGACCCGGCCGGCCAGGTCGGTCGCGATGCGGCCGACGTCCTGGCGCAGTGCCGTCGTCACCTGGCGGCGGTCCGCGTCGATCTGGGCGTGACCGGCGGTGATGATGGCCTCGCGCTGGCGCTGGCCCTCTTCCTTCATCTCCGCGATGATCACAGCACCCTGCTCACGGGCGTGCTCGGTGATCCGAGCGGCCTCGTGACGGGCCTCCGCGAGCTGGGCCTTGTACTCCTCCAGCGTGCGGTTGGCCTCCGCCTGCGCCTTCTCCGCCCGCTCCAGGCCACCCTCGATCGCGTCGTGCCGCTCGTCCAGAGTCTTCTGGATGTTGGGCAGAAGCTTCTTGCCGAGGACGCCGAAGACGATGAAGAAGCAGAGCAGGCCGATGATCAGTTCCGCGGTGTCGGGGATCAGCGGGTTCTGCGCCGCCCCCTCCGCCATGAACTTCAGCATGTCTGAACCTTTCGTCGAGTGTGGCTACTGGCTGGTCGGCTTAGCTGAAGATGAAGGGGACGACCAGGCCGAGGAGAGCCAGAACCTCACAGAGCGCGAAGCCCAGGAACATGTTCTGACGGATGATCGGCATAGCCTCGGGCTGACGGGCCATGGCCTCGATCGAGTGGCCGAAGACCAGACCGATGCCCACGCCGGGGCCGATGGCGGCCAGACCGTAGGCCACGGCGCCGAGGTTGCCCTTGACGCCGGTGGAGGCAGCGAGGTTGATGGTCTCGAGAGCGGCAGACATTTTCCCTGTCTTCCTTTGATGCGATCCGCTGGGGGGCTTCCCAGCGGAAGTCTGGTGGGGGTGGGTCAGTGACCCTCTTCAAGCGCTCCGCTGATGTACAGAGAGGTGAGCAGCGTGAAGATGTAGGCCTGCAGGAACTGGATCAGCACCTCGAAGGCGGTCATGCCGACGGCGAGGATGAACGAGCCGCCCGCGAAGGCCGTCATGATCGACGGGGTGAGCAGGTACCAGCTGGCGACGCTGAACATCACGATCAGCATGTGTCCGGCGAACATGTTCGCCCAGAGCCGCACCGCGAGGGTGAACGGACGGGTGATCACGTTCTGCAGGAACTCCAGGAACACGATCAGCGGGATGAGTGGCTTGGGCAGCCCTTCCATCCAGACCAGGTTCTTGACGCCGCCCTTGAAGCCGTGGGTCTTGAACGTCAGGTACATGTACGTCAGCCACACCAGCAGCGCCAGTGCCACCGGGTACGCGAAGCGCGAGGCCACCGGGAACTGGGCGAGCGGGATGATGGACATGATGTTCATGATCCACACGAAGAAGAAGATCGAGGTCAGGAAGGGAACGAACTTGTCGCCCTTCTTGCCGATCACATCGCGGGCGATGCCGCGGGCGATGAAGGTGTAGCCGATCTCACCGACGAGCTGGAGCTTGCCGGGGACGAGCTTGGGCTTGCTGAAGGCCGCCCAGAAGAACCCGACCACGATCACCATGCAGATGAGCGCGAGGAGCATCGGCTTGGTGAAGTCGAAGCTGCCGATGCTGAAGATCGGCTTGAAGTTGAACGAGTTGAGACCCGGCGCGGGGAATCCACAGCCCGAAGGCGTGATGTGACACCCGCTCTCAGCGAGCAGCTTGTGGGTACTCACCCGTGACTCCTTCGTCGTGACGCATAAGAACTGCAACCTTGTGTGTCGGCGCGGCCTTCATGGCCACGGGTCGGCACGGGGACGTGGGGTTGGTGGTGCGGTCGACTCGGGATCCGAGGACCGGGCACCGCCGGGATCTGCACCGTTGCTACAGCTGCCGACCGGATGCGATTCCGGACGATAGCAGATCGGGATGAAGCGTCTTTAGCCCGCCCTTATGCCCCATCTCGGGACTTCGCCTTCACCGGGACCGAGGGCTCCGGGTCGACGTAGAGCGTTTTGGACCTCACCGTGTGCAGGACCTGGCCGCCGACCCAGGCGAGTGCGGTGACCAGCAGGGTGACGGCGAAGGCCTTGCCGTTGAACAGGGTGGTGTGCTTGAAGACCACGATGAAGACCCCGACCAGCAGGATCTGCACCGCGTAGACCAGCAGGCCGGCCGACATGACCAACTGCGGCTTGTCCTGGGTGATCCGCATCAGGGCCCAGAAGCCCGCTCCGAAGAAGACCAGGACCACAGCCAGGCCTACGAGTGCGCCGATCAGACCCTTCTCGCCGGCGAGGACGGTACTGAGCACAGCGGCGACAACCCACACGGGAGCGGCCAGTACGGCCGATCCACGCAGGATCTTGGCGTCGTTGGACAGCATCGTCTTCAACTCCGGCGCAATGAAAGGGAAAGGGCGATCAAGGAAGGCGGAGACCGAGCACTGGATCACAGACCCGCGAGGCGGGTCGCGACCGAACGACCTTCTCCCATAAGGTCCTTCGGCTCTTCTCCTGATGTCGTGAACGGTATCACAAGCTATTTGGTGAGGTCTTTACCCTAGAGCTGTGCTCCGTGCCACATCTGCCTCACCCGTAGGGACTAACGTCCGTTTCGTCCGGATGCGCCCGAATGACGTCCGGCGGCGTGCGCCCCTGTGCCGATCTTGCGAAGCAGCTCTTCGTCCTCGTGGGACAGGGAATCGGCGGCGGCGTCGGCCGGCCCTCCGACCGCCCCGGTAAGAACTTCCCTTACCTTTGCCTCGTCCTCCGCCGCATGGCGGTAGCGCGGCGGGAGGAAGCGCTCCGCCATCCGGGGAGCGCGCGGCTTGAAGCGGGGCATCAGCAGCACGACGATCCCCAGCAGGCAGGCCGCCATGGCGATCTCGGCCAGCAGCAGCGGCGTCCGGTTCACCGAGAAGGCCACCGTGCCGAAGGCGAACAGCCCGGCCCAGAAGTACATGATCAGCACGGCCCGGGTGTGCGAGTGCCCGATGTCCAGCAGTCGGTGGTGCAGATGCTGCCGGTCGGCGGCGAACGGCGACTTGCCGGCCCAGGTGCGGCGGACCACCGCGAGCACCAGATCGGCCAGCGGGATCGCGATCACCGTCAGCGGCAGCAGCAGCGGGATGTAGATGGGCACCATGCTGTGCACGGCCTGGGTCTGCGAGCTGTAGGTCTTGTCCGTCATCAGCGCCGCCGGGTCCACCCTGCCGGTCAGCGAGATCATCGACACCGACAGCAGCAGGCCCAGCAGCAGCGCGCCGGAGTCGCCCATGAAGATCCGCGCCGGGTGCAGGTTGTGCGGCAGGAAGCCCAGGCACATCCCGACCAGGATCGCGCTGAACAGCGTGGCCGGCAGCGCGTCCGCGATCCCGTAGCCGTAGGACAGCCGGTACGAGTAGACGAAGAAGGCCAGCGCCGCGATGCAGACCATGCCGGCCGCCAGCCCGTCCAGGCCGTCGATGAAGTTCACCGCGTTGACACTGATCACCACCAGCGCCACCGCCAGCACGGTGCCCAGCGTCTGCGGCGGGATCCAGGTGCCCACGCCGGGGATCGGCAGCCAGAGCACGGTGACGCCCTGGTAGACCATCACGCCCGCGGCGACCATCTGGCCGCCGAGCTTCACCAGCGCGTCCACGCCCCACTTGTCGTCCAGCACCCCGATGATCCACATGATCGCGGCACCGGACAGCAGCGCACGCACGTCGCTGCTGCCGCTGAAGATGCTGGACAGGGTGGTGAGGTGGGAGGCGACCAGCAGCCCCGCGCACAGGCCGCCGAACATGGCGATGCCGCCGAGCCTCGGCGTCGGCTCCTTGTGCACGTCCCGGTCGCGGATCTCCGGCATCGCTCCGGCGATGATCGCGAACTTCCGCACCGGGCCGGTGAGCAGATAGGTGACCGCGGTGGCGACGCACAGCGTCAGCAGGAACTCACGCACCAGCGCCCTCCAGAATTGCGGTCGGCACCCCCGTGACAACGGCTGAGCATAGCGGCCGAGTCTGGTGGTTTGGGTGTGCATGATGGAGCGTCACAGCGCACCACCTTATTGATGGGGACGCCCGCAACCATCATTGCGGTTTTGTCTACAGATCAATTCACTGATGATTCACGGACCGCGGCGTCGACCGGATAGCGCTGTGCGAGTCCGCGTACCCGCTCCGCCACCTCCTCAGCGCCGTCAGCGCCCCTCGCGCCTTTTGCCCCTTTCGCGTCCGCCGGCCGCAGCACCCGGCCCAGCAGCTCGGCCAGCTCGGTCATCTGCTCGGGCCCCATCCCCCTGGTGGTCACCGCGGCGGTCCCCAGCCGGATCCCGCAGGCCTCGGCCGGCGGCACCTCGTGGAACGGCACCGCGCACCGCCCGATCAGCAGCCCCACCGCCTCGCAGCGGCGCTCGGCCTCCCGTCCGCTCAGCCCCAGGCCCCTGGCGTCGGCGGTGACCAGGTGGGTGTCGGTGCCCCCGGTCAGCAGCCGCAGCCCGGACGCGGCCAGCCCCTCGCCCAGGGCCCGGGCGTTGGCCACCGTCCGGGCCGTGTAGTCCGCGAACTCGGGCTCCGCCGCCCGGCCGAGCACCAGCGCCTTGGCCGCGATCTGGTTCATCGCCGGACCGCCCTGGGTGAACGGGAACACCGCCCGGTCCACCCGCTCGGCCAGCTCGTCCCGGCACAGCAGCAGCCCGCCCCTGGGCCCGCCGAGCACCTTGTGGGTCACCCCGCAGACCACGTCGGCACAGGGGACCGGCGATGTGATGGCACCGCCCGCGACCAGGCCGATGGTCTGCGCGGCGGCGGCCACCAGGTAGGCGCCGACCTCGTCCGCGATGGCCCGGAAGGCCGGCCAGTCCACGTCCCGCGGATAGGAGATCGACCCCGCCACGATCGCCTTCGGCCGTACCGCCCTGGCCAGGTCGCGGACCTGGTCCAGGTCGATCAGGCCGTCGTCCTCGCGCACCCCGTACCCGGAGAAGTCGAACCACCGCCCGGAGAAGTTGGCCGCGGAGCCGTTCGACAGGTGCCCGCCGTGCGCCAGCGACATCGCCAGCACCGCGTCGCCGGGCCGCAGCAGCGCCGCATAGGCGGCGAGCACGGCCCCGGTGCCCGAGAGCGGCTGGACATTGGCGTGTTCGGCGCCGAACAGCGCCTTGGCCCGCTCGACGGCCAGGGTCTCCACGGCGTCGGCCTGCTCGCAGCCGGTGTGGTGGCGCCGACCCGGATACCCCTCGGCGTACTTGTCCGCGAAGACCGAGCCCAGCAGCTCGCGGACCTCGGGAGCGGAGTGGTTCTCCCCCGCCAGCAGTCCGATCTGATCCGCGCGCCTGGTCCGCTCGGCCGCAAGGATGGCCGCTAGGGCGGGATCGGACATGGCTGCACACTCCCTCAACGGTGCGAACAGTCTCACTGTAGGGCGGGGTGCGCGGTTGCGCCCTCGGGACTGCGCCGCGCCGGTGCGCTGCGGAATCGTTCCGGCAGCCGGTCAGACGGTCACCCGGGCCACGCCGGTCAGGGCCGTCACGATCGGGTCCAGGGCGTCGAAGATCTCCTCGCCGCAGTTGCGGAACATCCCCAGCGGCGCGCCGTAGGGGTCGTCCACCTCGTCCGCCTCCGGGGTCGCCGCCAGCAGCCAGCCGCGCAGCGCGGCCGCGGCGCGGACCAGCACCCTGGCCCGCTCCGCCACCTCGGCCGGGGACTCGGCGGCCTCCGGCAGGGTGGCCGGGTCTATCGCCTTCACCAGCCGGGTGAACTCCTTGAGGGTGAAGGTGCGCAGCCCGGCCGCGTGCCCCATGGAGATGACCTGGGCCCGGTGGTCCCGGGTGGCGGTCAGCACCAGGTCGGCGCCGATCACATGCTCGTCCAGCAGCTCCCGGCCGACGAAGCCGCCGGTGTCGGCGCCGTACTCGACCAGCACCTCGGCCGCGTTGGACTCCATCGGCGCGCCCTCGTGGCCCCAGGTTCCGGCGCTCTCCACCAGGATGTCGCCGGCCCGGGCGCCGAGCCGGTCGGTCAGCTCGTGCCGGGTCAGCCGCTCGGCGATCGGCGAGCGGCAGACATTGCCGGTGCAGACATAGAGGATCTTGAAGGCCCCGTGCCGGGGCTCCGCGCCGCCGTAGTAGGGCCGCGGCACCGGTCGCCCCGACCGGGCGCCCAAGGGCATGCCGACACGCACCGCGGTCCCCCGCAGGGACCCGGCGCCGACCTGGTCGGCCCTGGAGTCGGCCGATCGGACATCGGTCAACTGCCGGCCTCCAGGTCCGGTACCACCTCGCGGAGCTGGGCCGCGGAGATCGCGCCCTCCCGCAGCAGTACCGGGGTCTTCCCGGTGACGTCGACGATCGAGGACGCGACGGCGTGGTCGGCCGGCCCGCCGTCCAGGTAGATCGAGACGCTGTCGCCGAGCTGGCGCTGCGCCTCGTCGCAGTCGGCCGGCGGGGTGCCGCCGGTCAGGTTGGCGCTGGAGACGGCCAGCGGTCCGGTGGTGTTGAGCAGCTCGATGGCCACCGGGTGCAGCGGCATCCGCACCGCGACGCTGCCCCTGGTGTCGCCCAGGTCCCAGCGCAGCGAGGGCTGGTGCCGGGTGACGATGGTCAGCCCGCCCGGCCAGAAGGCGTCCACCAGCTCCCAGGCCGACTCGGAGAAGTCGCTGACCAGGCCGTGCAGCGTGGTCGGCGAGCCGACCAGCACGGGGGTGGGCATATTGCGGCCGCGGCCCTTGGCGGCCAGCAGGTCGGCGACGGCCTCCGGCTTGAAGGCGTCCGCGCCGATGCCGTACAGGGTGTCCGTGGGAAGCACGACCAGCTCACCGCGCCTGATCGCGGACGCGGCCTCACGCAGACCGGCGGCGCGGTCGCTCGGATCGGCACAGTCGTAGCGGCGGCTCATCGGTGCAGGCCCCTTCCCTGGGACGGTGAAGACGTGGCTTTGGCGGTAGCAGTCGTGGTGGAAGTGGTCACAGGGCGGCCCTGCGCGCGGTGGCGAAACGGGGGCGGTTGTTGAGGTCGCGGTGGTCCGCCGCGTCCGTCCAGCCGGACTCCTCGCGGAAGATCCACGGCACCAGACCGCCCTGGGTGTCGGCGTGCTCGATCACCACGACGCCCCCGGGCCGCAGCAGCCGGGCCGCGACCTTCTCGATGCCCCTGATGGTGTCCAGGCCGTCCTCGCCGGAGAACAGCGCCAGCTGCGGGTCGTGGTCGCGGGCCTCGGGCGCCACGTACTCCCACTCGGTCAGCGGGATGTAGGGCGGATTGCTGATCACCAGGTCGAAGCGGCCGTGCAGCTCGGACTGGTCCTCGAAGGCCCGGGTGGCGTCGCCCCGTACCAGGCTGATCCGGGCCGCGTCCGGGCTGGCGTCGACATTGCGGCGGGCCCAGGCGTAGGCCTCGTCCGACAGCTCGACGGCGTGCACCCTGCTCCGCGGCACCTCCTGGGCCAGTGCCAGCGCGATGGCCCCCGAGCCCGTGCACAGGTCGACCACCAGCGGCTCGGCCACGTCCATCGAGCGCAGCGCGTCTATGGCCCACCCGACCACCGACTCGGTCTCCGGCCTGGGCACGAAGACGCCCGGCCCGACCTGCAGCTCCAGATACCGGAAGAAGGCCCGGCCGGTGATGTGCTGCAGCGGCTCGCGCGCCTCGCGCCGGGAGATGACCTCCCAGTAGCGGGCGTCGAAGTCGCCGTCGGCGACGGTGTGCAGTTCCCCGCGTTTGACCTCGTGGACGTACGCGGCCAGCTCCTCGGCGTCGAACCGCGGCGAGGGCACGCCCGCGGCGGCCAATCGCTGGGTGGCCTGGGCCACCTCGGCGAGCAGCAGGTTCACCGGCTCCTCCTCGAAGAGTCCATGGAGCCGGCCCCCGCCACCGTGCGTGCGGGTTCGGGGGGTCGCTCCCCGAAATGCTGGAGCACCGGCTCCTCCTGTCAGGGGAAGGGAGATGGGGCGGGGTCAGCCGTTCTGGGCCGCGGCTTCGAGCCTCGCCGCCGCGTCGGCGTCGACCGCCGACTGGATCAGCGGGTCGAGCTCGCCGCCGAGCACCTGGTCCAAGTTGTACGCCTTGAAGCCGGTGCGGTGGTCCGAGATGCGGTTCTCGGGGAAGTTGTAGGTGCGGATGCGCTCCGAGCGGTCCACCGTGCGGACCTGGCTGCGGCGCGCGTCGCTGGCCTCCTGGTCGGCCTCCTCCTGGGCTGCCGCCAGGACCCGGGAGCGCAGGATGCGCATGGCCGCCTCCTTGTTCTGGAGCTGGCTCTTCTGGTTCTGGCAGGAGGCGACGATACCGGTGGGGAGGTGGGTGATCCGTACCGCCGAGTCGGTGGTGTTCACCGACTGGCCGCCCGGACCGGACGAGCGGTACACGTCGATGCGCAGGTCGTTGGCGTTGATCTCGATCTCTACGTCCTCCGCCTCGGGCGTGACCAGCACGCCGGCGGCGGAGGTGTGGATCCGGCCCTGCGACTCGGTCGCGGGCACCCGCTGCACCCGGTGCACGCCGCCCTCGTACTTCAGCCGGGCCCAGACGCCCTGGCCCGGCTCGGCGCCGGCCCGCGCCTTCACGGCCACCTGGACGTCCTTGTAGCCGCCGAGGTCGGACTCGTTGGAGTCGATGATCTCGGTCTTCCAGCCCACCTTCTCGGCGTAGCGCAGGTACATCCGCAGCAGGTCGCCGGCGAACAGCGCCGACTCCTCGCCGCCCTCGCCCGCCTTGACCTCCAGCAGGACGTCCTTGTCGTCGTTGGGGTCGCGCGGCACCAGCAGCAGCCGCAGCTGCTCGGTCAGCTCCTCGCGGCGCTGCTCCAGCTGCTTGATCTCGGCGTAGAAGTCCGGGTCGTCGTCGGCGAGCTCGCGGGCGGTCTCGATGTCCTCGCCGGTCTGCCGCCACTGCCGGTAGGTGCCGGTGATCGGGGTGAGCTCGGCGTAGCGCTTGGAGAGGCGGCGTGCCTCGCCCTGGTCCGCGTGGACCGCCGGATCGGCCAGCCGCTCCTCGAGAACCGCGTGCTCGCTCAGGAGCTCCTCGACTGCCTCGAACATGGGGCTGCGCCTTCTTCCGACGTACGTGACGACACTGTGGATGGGGTGGATCAACGCTGACTCAACGCGAACGGCGCCGACCGGGTGCCTCCGTTGCGGGAGGGCATCCGGTCGGCGCCGACAGGTCGCTAGCCCTGCTTGGCGGCGTGCTTCTTGCCGAAGCGGGCCTCGAAGCGGGCCACGCGGCCACCCGTGTCCATGAGCTTCTGCTTGCCGGTGTAGAAGGGGTGGCAGTTGGAGCAGACCTCGGCGCGGATGACGCCGGCTGCCTCGGTGCTGCGGGTGGTGAACTCGTTGCCACAGGTGCAGGTGACCTGGGTGACCACGTAGGTCGGGTGGATCTCGGGCTTCAAGGGGTGCTCCTAGGTTCGGGAGGGCTCCGGGTCGGGCAGCGGGCTGCCGTCCGTGAACCGGGACCGACGTACCAGTCTGCCAGCACTGGCCGCATCTCCCAAAACCGGGGACGGGCAGCGGGTATTCCTGATAGGCGCGGGGGCCCTCTCTGGGATCTTCGCTGCGGGTCTCGGGTGGCTGGTTGCGCAGTTCCCCGCGCCCCTCAGGCAGGTGCTACTGACCCACAGCGGTTCAGTCGCAGCCCCCAGGGGCGCGGGGAGCTGCGCGGCCGGCCATGCGGAAGCAGCGGCCGAAGGACTAACCCGCCGCCGAGGCCGACGCCGAGGCGGTGGTGGAGGTCGCCGGGTCCGCGCTCTGCAGCGCCGTGACCGACTGCGGCACCGCCGCGTCGTTCTTCAGCGCCGTCCACAGCTCGGTGGCCTCCGGCTCCAGCGCCACCACCCGGTTGGCGTCGGCGGGCGCCCTGGTGTTGGGCATGGTCACCGCGGTGATGTCGGACGACTTGATGGACTTCATGCTCTCGGCGAAGGAGATCAGCGAGGCGACCGAGCCCAGGTCGCTGTCGGTGGTGACGGCGCCGGTCGCGGTGGAGGCCAGGCTGTAGAGCTTGGTCGGGCTGGTCAGCAGCCCCAGCTGCTGCACCTGGTCCGCTATCGACTTCACCATCTGCTGCTGCAGTTCGATCCGGCCCAGGTCGCTGCCGTCGCCGATGCCGTGCCGGGTCCGGACGAACGCCAGGGCCTGGTCCCCGCTCAGCTTGTGGGTGCCGGCCGCGAGGTGCAGATGGCTGTCCGAGTCGTTGATGTCGACCGTGGTGGTGACGGTGACCCCGCCGAGCGCGTCGATGAGCTTGGCGAAGCCCTCGAAGTCGAGCTCGATGTAGTGGTCCATCCGCAGCCCGGTCATCGACTCGACCGTCTTCACCGCACAGGTCGCGCCGCCGACCTCGTAGGCGGTGTTGAACATCACGCTGCTCGCCCCCGCCCTGGTACCGCAGGTGGGCCGGGTCACCAGGGTGTCCCTGGGGATGCTGACCACGGTGGCGTGCGTGTGCGCCTCGTTGACGTGGAGCACCATCGCGGTGTCGGAGCGGGCCGTGCCGTCGTCGGTGCCGCCGCCCAGCGTGCTGTTGCCGCCGGAGCGCGAGTCCGAGCCCAGGACCAGGATGTCCATGGCCCCGGTGCTGCTCATGGCAGGCCGGTCGGTGCCGAGCGCGCCGTTGATGTCCACCGTCTTGATGTTGCTGTTGAGCTTCCAGTAGAGGTAGCCGCCCGTACCGCCGCAGATCACCAGCACGGCCGCGACGGCCCAGGCCAGCAGGGTGAGGACCCGCCTTCGGGAGCGCGGGAGCTTGTGCTGCGGCGTTTCGTGCGACTTGTCCTCCATGTCCCAAACAGTAAGCGCCGAGTCTGAGAAGCACTCTCACAAAATGCCGCCGCCCCGGGTACTGACCCGGGGCGGCGGCATGTGGGCGGGCGGACGGCGTCCGGCCGGAGCGGTCAGTCCTGACCCGGCGTCGTCTTGGCGATCTGCATCAGGAACTCGGCGTTGCTCTTGGTCTGCTTCATCTTGTCCAGGAGCAGCTCGATGGCCTGCTGCGAGTCCAGCGCGTGCAGCACCCGGCGGAGCTTCCAGGTGATCGCCAGCTCCTCCGAGCCGAGCAGGATCTCTTCCTTGCGGGTGCTGGACGCGTCGACGTCCACCGCCGGGAAGATCCGCTTGTCGGCGAGCTTGCGGTCGAGCTTGAGCTCCATGTTGCCGGTGCCCTTGAACTCCTCGAAGATCACATCGTCCATCCGCGAGCCGGTGTCGACCAGCGCGGTGGCGATGATGGTCAGCGAGCCGCCGTTCTCGATGTTGCGCGCGGCGCCGAAGAACTTCTTCGGCGGGTAGAGCGCGGTCGAGTCGACACCACCGGACAGGATGCGTCCGGAGGTCGGGGCCGCCAGGTTGTAGGCGCGTCCCAGACGGGTGATGGAGTCCAGCAGCACGACCACGTCGTGGCCCAGCTCCACCAGCCGCTTGGCCCGCTCGATGGCCAGCTCGGCGACGGTGGTGTGGTCCTCGGCCGGCCGGTCGAAGGTCGAGGAGATGACCTCGCCCTTGACCGAGCGCTGCATGTCGGTGACCTCTTCCGGACGCTCGTCGACCAGGACGACCATCAGGTGGCACTCGGGGTTGTTGTGGGTGATCGCGTTGGCGATCGCCTGCATGATCATCGTCTTGCCGGTCTTCGGCTGGGCGACGATCAGACCGCGCTGGCCCTTGCCGATCGGGGCCACCAGGTCGATGATCCGGGTGGTCAGCACGCCCGGGTCGGTCTCCAGGCGGAGCCGCTCCTGCGGGTACAGCGGAGTGAGCTTGTTGAACTCCGGACGGTTGCGGCCGTTGTCGGGCTCGCTGCCGTTCACCGAGTCCAGGCGGACCAGCGCGTTGAACTTCTCGCGGCGCTCGCCGTCCTTGGGCTGGCGCACCGCGCCGGTGATCGCGTCGCCCTTCCGCAGGCCGTTCTTGCGGACCTGGGCCAGCGACACATAGACGTCATTGGGACCGGACAGGTAGCCCGAGGTCCGGACGAAGGCGTAGTTGTCCAGGATGTCCAGGATGCCCGCGACCGGGATCAGCACGTCGTCATCGTTGACCTGCGGCTCGGCCGGGCCCTCGAAGCCGTCGCGGCGGTTGCGGCGGTTGCGGTCGCGGTAGCGCCCGCGGCGGCGGCCGCCGCCGAACTCGTCGTCCTCGGGGAAGTTGCCCTGGTTGTTCTGGCCCTGGTTCTGCCCCTGGCCCTGCTGGCGGCCCTGGCCCTGGCCGTCCTGGCCCTGGTTGCCGCCGCGGTCGCGGTCCCGGCGGTTGCGGCGCTCGCTGCGGTCGTTGCCGCCGCTGCGGTCGTTGCCACGGTCGTTGCCGCGGTCGCGGCGGCCCTCGCCGCCCTCCGACTCGGCGGCGGGAGCGGCGCCGTCCTGCTGGCCCTGCTGACCGCGCTCGCGGCGCTCCCGACGGTCCCGGCGGCCCTCCCGGCCGTCTGAGCCGTCGCCACGGCCCTGCTCGGGCTGCTCCTGGGTCTGGCGCTCGCGCACCTCGGTCGCGACCGACGCGGGGGCGGCGACCGGCTCCGCAGCGGCCGGCGCCTCCTCCGGTGCACCCGTGAGCGAGGTGACCGGAGCGGTGGCACGGCGGCTGCGGCGCGGGGCGCGCTCCGCGGGGGCGCTGTCGCCCGCGGTCTGGACCGGGATGTCGATCTGCTGCTGCTCGGCCACGGTGCTGTCGACGGCGCGCTCGGCCGCGCGGGAGCGGGCGGTGCGGCGCGCGGGGGCAGCCGGGGCCTCCTCGACGGCGGGGGCGGCAGCGGTCGCCTTCGCGGCGCGGGTGGCGCGCTTCGCGGGGGGTGCCTCCGAAGAGGCGGCGAGCAGCGGGTCCCCGCCGCTCTTGGCCTTGATCGCGTCGATCAGGTCGCTCTTGCGCATACGGCCGGTGCCGCTGATGCCAAGGCCGGTGGCGAGCTGCTGGAGCTCGGCGAGCACCATGGCGTTGAGCCCGGTGCCCGTGGTCCGACGGCGCTTCGGCGCGGGGGCCGCAGTGGCGTCCGACGCGTCAGCGTCCGGGCGCACGCCCATCAGATCGGTGGTGTCGCTCACGAAGGGTCCTTCCCTGGAGCGGACGTCGGCCTGTCTGGCTCGGCGACCGGTTGTGCTGTCCGTCGCTGCGCTCGTTTTCGCAGTGGCGGGGCGGTGGTCCGCCGGATGGCGGGTCATACGGACGTGCGGTGTCCCACGTGGCGAAGCACACCGCGCTTCCCGGGCCCCCGTCGCGTGTCACGACATTCCCTGCCCCGGTCTGCAGGATTCGGCACGGCTGCGCGGAATCTGCAGGCCATGTGCGTCTCATGCGGGACTGGGGCACCGACACGGCTTCGGGATGCGGTCACACTTGCGCAGGCAGGCTGCGTACGCGCTGTGGCGGGCTCCCGGAGAATTGCTGCCCCGGAACGGTCACTCCGCGGAACGGAGAGGACCGGGATCGGGACGCGGCGCACCGGGCCCCGTAGGGCGCCTGGTGCAGACATGAGATTAACACTACTGGACCCAACAAACATTCCCCCACTGTGTGTCTGTCAATCGTGTCCCCTGTCTCACCCCTCGGTACACCCCCGACCGGCCCGAAATCCGCCGGAAGAGGCCCCATTGCACGGGCGCGCTCAGCCGGTGAGGGGCAGTACGCAGGCTCCTTCGAGATCCAGGGCCAATCGGTGGGCGGCCCACTCGGGACCCGCCTCGCCGAGGGCCTTCTCGGCGGTGGCCTCGTCGGTCAGGGCCAGCACGGTGGGTCCGGCACCCGAGATGACCGCGGCCACCCCCTGGGAGCGCAGCACGGCCACCAGGGTGGCGCTGGCCGGCATCGCCGGGGTGCGGTAGTCCTGGTGCAGCCGGTCCTCGGTGGCGGGCAGCAGCAGTTCGGGGCGGTGCGTGACCGCCTCCACCAGCAGCGCGGCGCGGCCGACGTTGGCGGCGGCGTCGGCGTGCGGCACGGTCGCCGGCAGCAGCCCCCGGGCGACCTCGGTGAGCACCGGGTCCGACGGGACGAACACCAGCGGGACGACGTCCGGCGAGGGCGCCAGGGTGATCGCCCGGGCCTCGTCACCGGCCTCGGTCCAGGCGATGGTGAAGCCGCCGAGGATGCAGGCGGCGACGTTGTCGGGATGGCCCTCGATCTCCGAGGCGAGCGCGAGAACCGCTGCGTCGTCCATGAGTTCGGGTCCGCCGACGGTGACCGCGCGGGCGGCGGTGATGCCCGCGACGATGGCGGCCGAGGAGGAGCCGAGGCCGCGGCCGTGCGGTATCCGGTTGGCGCAGACGACCTCCAGCCCGCGGGGCTGGCCGCCGAGGCGGTCGAAGGCGGCACGCATCGAGCGGACCACGAGGTGGCGTTCGTCACGGGCAAGGGTGTCGGCGCCCTCGCCGGCGATGTCGACGTGCAGGCCGCTGTCGGCGACCCGCACCACGACGTCGTCGTAGAGGCCCAGCGCGAGGCCGAACGCGTCGAACCCCGGCCCCAGGTTGGCACTGGTGGCGGGGACCCGGACGCGGGTCGCCGCTGCGCGGAAAGCGGGGGCTGGCATCGCTGTCGCTCCTGGAAGGTTCTCGCCTGGGGCGGGGAGCCTCCAGCGTATCGAAGATGCGTTCACCGTTGGTACCGGGACGGGCCGCGTCGCGGGTGAACGTCACCTTGGGGTTGCTGTTCGCGCGGTTCCCCGCGCCCCTTGGAAGACAGGCGACGCCCGCGCTGCTTTCAGGGGCGCGGGGAACTGCGCGAACAACCACAGCGGACCTGCAACTCCCCACAGACCGCAACACCGCGCCCCGAGTGGCAGCTGTCAGAGCAACCCGAGCCGCTCCGCGGCAGCCGTGGCGTCGATCGGAATGGTGATCGGCTGCGGCGCGCCCGCAACGGCCCAGTCGGGGTCCTTGAGCCCGTTCCCGGTGACCGTGCAGACGATCCTCTGCCCGCGGTCGACCAGCCCCTGGTCGGCCGCGTGGAGCAGCCCCGCGACACTCGCTGCCGAGGCCGGCTCCACAAACACGCCTTCCTTCGCGGCCAACAGCCGGTAAGCGGAAAGAATCTGACGGTCCGTGACCTTGTCGATGAGGCCACCGGACTCGTCCCGCGCGGCCAGTGCGAAGTCCCAGGAGGCCGGATTGCCGATCCGGATCGCGGTGGCGATCGTCTGCGGCTTGAGGACGGGGGCCCCGTCCACGATCGGCGCCGAGCCGGAGGCCTGGAACCCCCACATTCGGGGAGACCGAGACGAGATCCCGTCCTTGGCGTACTCCTGGTAGCCCTTCCAGTAGGCGGTGATGTTGCCCGCGTTGCCGACCGGCAGGACATGGATGTCGGGCGCGTCGCCCAGCATGTCGACGATCTCGAAGGCCGCGGTCTTCTGCCCCTCGATGCGGGCCGGGTTAACCGAGTTGACCAGCGCGACCGGGTACTTGTCGGAGAGGTCGCGGGCCAGCGTCAGGCAGTCGTCGAAGTTGCCGTCCACCTGGAGGATCTTCGCGCCGTGGACCAGGGCCTGACCCATCTTCCCCAGCGCGATCTTGCCCTGCGGCACCAGCACCGCGCAGACCATCCCGGCGCGCACCGCGTACGCCGCGGCCGAGGCCGAGGTGTTGCCGGTGGAGGCGCAGATGACGGCCTGCGCGCCCTCCTCCGCGGCCCTGGAGATGGCCATGGTCATCCCGCGGTCCTTGAAGGAGCCGGTCGGGTTGGCGCCCTCGACCTTGAGGTAGACCTCGCAGCCGGTGCGCTCGGACAGCAGCTGGGCCGGGACCAGGGGCGTGCCGCCCTCCAGCAGGGTGACGACGGGCGTGGCGTCCGTGACCGGGAGCCGGTCGCGGTACTCGTTGATGAGGCCACGCCACTGGTGGGTACGGGCGCTGGTGACTGCGCTGTTTCGCATAGTGGGTTACTCCCCTTCGACACGCATGATGCTGGCCACGCCGCGGACGTTGTCCAGAGTGCGCAGTTCGGAGACCGTAGCGGACAGCGCGGCGTCGGTGGCGCGGTGGGTCACTACGACCAGTGAGGCGTCGCCCTCCCGGCCCTGCTGGCGGACGGTGTCGATGGACACGCCGTGCTCGGCGAAGACGGTGGCGACCTGGGCGAGGACGCCTGCTTTGTCGGCGACGTCGAGGCTGACGTGGTAGCGGGTGACCACGTCGTCCATGGGGTTCACGGTGAGCTGAGCGTACGCCGATTCGCCGGGGCCGGTGGCCCCGCCCAGTTTGTTGCGGCAGACGGCGACCAGGTCGCCGAGGACCGCGCTGGCGGTCGGCGCGCCGCCGGCGCCGGGGCCGTAGAACATCAACTGCCCTGCGGCGTCCGCCTCGACGAAGACGGCGTTGTAGGCGCCGCGGACGTTGGCGAGCGGATGGGCGAGCGGGATCATCGCCGGGTGCACCCGGGCGGTGACGGACTCGGTCCCGTCCGCCGAGACGCCGCGCTCGCAGATGGCGAGCAGCTTGACCACGCAGTTCATCGCCTTGGCGCTGGCGATGTCGGCGGCGGTGACCTCGGTGATGCCCTCGCGGAAGACGTCGGCGGCGGTGACCCGGGTGTGGAAGGCGATGCCGGCCAGGATCGCGGCCTTGGCGGCGGCGTCGAAGCCCTCGACGTCGGCGGTGGGGTCGGCCTCGGCATAGCCCAGCGCGGTGGCCTCCTCCAGCGCCTCGGAGTAGCCGGCGCCGGTGGAGTCCATCTTGTCGAGGATGAAGTTGGTGGTGCCGTTGACGATGCCGAGCACCCGGTTGACCTTGTCGCCGGCCAGCGACTCGCGCAGCGGGCGGACCAGCGGGATGGCCGCGGCCACCGCCGCCTCGTAGTACAGGTC
The DNA here is from genome assembly GCF_000787775.1 of Streptacidiphilus carbonis. Taxonomy (GTDB): domain Bacteria; phylum Actinomycetota; class Actinomycetes; order Streptomycetales; family Streptomycetaceae; genus Streptacidiphilus; species Streptacidiphilus carbonis. The sequence goes on from NZ_BBPM01000002.1 coordinate 252,454, forward strand.
GACGCCGGCCTTGGCGGCCGCGCCGTGCAGGGCGGCCCCGTCGGCCGCGAGCAGGGCCTTGTTGGCGCTGACGACCGAGGCGCCGCTGTCGAAGGCGCTGAGGATCAGCGTGCGGGCCGGCTCGATCCCGCCGATGACCTCGATCACCACGTCGATGTCGCCGCGTTTCACCAGTTCGGCGGCGTCCGTGGTGATCAGGTGCTCGGGGATGCCGGGCCGGGGCCGGTTGGCCCGGCGCACGGCGACCCCGGCGAGCTCCACCGGGGCCCCGATACGGGCGGCGAGGTCGGCGGCGTGCGTCGTCATGATGCGGGCCACTTCGGTGCCTACTACTCCACAACCGAGGAGCGCTACCTTCAGTGTGCGCATCGTCCGACTCCGCTCTGCTGATGATCTCTGGTGAGTGTGGTCTCTTGGGTGGTGCTGCCTGCTGGTGCTGGCTGGTGTCGCAGGGGTGCCTGTCCCCACCGACAAGTCTCAGGGACAGAACCGATAAATCTTCGGCCGTTCCATAGTCTGAGACCGGGATTTCATCAGCCGATATCGAGGCGCAGCAGATCCTCCTCCGTCTCCCGGCGGACGATCACCCGGGAACGGCCGTCGGCCACGGCCACCACCGGGGGCTTGAGGGCGTGGTTGTAGTTGCTGGCCATGGACCGGCAGTAGGCGCCGGTGGCCGGGACCGCGATGAGGTCGCCCGGGGCCAGGTCGGCGGGCAGGAAGGCGTCCCGGACGATGATGTCGCCGGACTCGCAGTGCTTGCCGACCACCCGGCTGAGCATCGGCTCGGCGGTGGAGGCCCGGGAGACCAGCGCCACGCTGTACTCGGCGTCGTAGAGCGCGGTGCGGATGTTGTCCGACATGCCGCCGTCGACGCTGACGTAGGTACGCAGGCCGTCCAGCGGCTTGACCGTGCCGACCTCGTAGAGCGTGAACGCGGTGGGGCCGACGATGGCGCGGCCGGGCTCGACCGAGATCCGCGGCGGTGTGAGATCCGCCGCAGCGCACTCGCGCCGGACGATCTCGGTGAGCGACCCGGCGATCTCGGCGGGCTCGCGGGGGTCGTCGTCGCTGGTGTAGGCGATGCCCAGACCGCCGCCGAGGTCGATCTCGGGCAGCTCGACGCCGTGCTCGGCCTTGATCTCGGCCAGCAGGCCGACCACCCGGCGGGCGGCGACCTCGAAGCCGGCCGTGTCGAAGATCTGCGAACCGATGTGCGAGTGGATGCCGCGGAGCTCCAGTCCGTCCAGCGTCAGCGCACGGCGCACCGCCTCGGCGGCGTGGCCGCCGGAGAGCGAGAGGCCGAACTTCTGGTCCTCGTGGGCGGTTGCGATGAACTCGTGGGTGTGCGCCTCGACGCCGACGGTGACCCGGATCAGGATCTGCTGGCGCACACCCTGCTGCTGTGCGATCCAGGACAGCCGGACCAGTTCGTCGTAGGAGTCCACCACGATGTGGCCGACCCCGGACTTCACCGCGTACTCCAGCTCGGCCTTGGACTTGTTGTTGCCGTGGAAGGCGATCCGCTCGGCCGGCATCCCCGCGGACAGCGCGACCGTGAGCTCGCCGCCGCTGCACACGTCCACGTTCAGGCCCTCTTCGTGCAGCCAGCGGACCACGGCGCGGGAGAGGAACGCCTTGCCGGCGTAGTAGACGTCGGCGCCGGTCCCGAAGGCTTCGCGCCAGGCGCGGCAGCGGGCCCGGAAGTCCTGCTCGTCCATGACGTAGGCGGGGGTGCCGAACTGCTCGGCGAGATCCCGCACGTCGATACCGCCGACGGTGACCGAGCCGGCGTCGGTGCGGCGCACCGTGGCGGACCAGACCTTGGGGTCGAGCAGGTTCAGGTCGGCCGGGGGCGCGGTGAAGTGACCCTCCGGCAGGACGTCCCCGTGGCGCGGGCCGGCGGGGTGGGCGGAGCGGCTCATGTCTTCTGTCTCCGGGGGTCCGGGTGATCTACGGTGAGGGGCGCGGGGGTTGATCCCGCGCCCCTCCCCTGACTCACATGCGTTCGGGGGCTGAGACGCCCAGCAGGGTCAGGCCGTTGGCGATCACCGTTCGGGTGGCCTCGACCAGCCAGAGGCGGGCGCGGTTCAGGTCGGTGACCTCGTCGTCACCGAAGGGCAGGACCCGGCACTTGTCGTTGAACCGGTGGTAGGAACCGGCCAACTCCTCCAAGTAGCGGGCGACGTGGTGGGGCTGGCGGAGCTCGCTCGCCTTGGCCACGATCCGAGGGAACTCGGCCAGTTGGCCCAGGAGTTCCTTCTCGGCCTCGTGGGCGAGCAGTTCCGGTTTGAAGCCCTCGGCCGGTCCCTTGTCGAAGCCGAGCCCGGCGGCGTTGCGCTCGATCGAGCACATCCGGGAGTGCGCGTACTGCACGTAGTACACGTGGTTCTCGTTCGAGGTGCTGGTGAGCACGTCGATGTCGAGGGTGATGGTGGAGTCGGAGGGCGAGCGCGACAGGGTGTAGCGCGCGGCGTCCACGCCGATCCACTCGACGACGTCGTCGATGGTGATGATGTTGCCCGCACGCTTGGACATGCGGACTTCCTGGCCGTCCTTCAGCATCTTCACGAACTGTCCGATGAGGACCTCGATGTTGACGGTCGGGTCGTCACCGGCGCAGGCGGCGATGGCCTTGAGCCGGTTGACGTAGCCGTGGTGGTCGGCGCCCAGCATGTAGACGTTGACGTCGAAGCCGCGGTCCCGCTTGCTGAGGTAGTACGCCGAGTCGGAGGCGAAGTAGGTGGTCTCGCCGTCCGCCTTGATCAGGACGCGGTCCTTGTCGTCGCCGAAGTCGGTGGTGCGCAGCCAGGTCGCACCGTCCTGGTCGAAGACGTGGCCCTGCTCGCGCAGCCGCTCCACCGCCTTCTCCACCGCGCCGGAGTCGTGCAGCGACTTCTCGGAGAACCAGACGTCGAAGTGGACGCCGAACTCCTCCATCGACCGCTGGATCTCGGCGATCATCAGCCGCAGGCCCTCGGCGCGGAACCGGGCGAGCTGCTCGGCCTCGGGGAGGTCGAGGATGCCCGGGTTGGCGTCGACGATGTCGGCGGCGATGTCGTTGATGTACTCGCCGACATAGCCGTCGTCGGGGACCGGCCGGCCGTTGGCCGCGGCCAGCAGCGAGCCGCCGAACTTGGAGATCTGCACGCCGGCGTCGTTGATGTAGTACTCGGTGGTGACCTCCGCGCCGGACGCGCGCAGCACCCGGCCGAGGGAGTCGCCGAGGGCGGCCCAGCGCACGCCGCCGATGTGGATCGGGCCGGTCGGGTTCGCGGACACGAACTCCAGGTTGATCCGGCGGCCCGCGAAGGAGTCGTTGCGGCCGTAGTCGGCCCCGGCCGCGACGATGGCCCGGGCCAGCTCGCCCTGGGTGGCGGCGTCCAGGGTGATGTTCATGAAGCCCGGCCCGGCGATGTCGACTCCTGCGACCCCGGGCAGCGTTCGCAGGCGTGCGGCGACCAGCTCGGCCACCTGGCGCGGCGGCTGTCCGGCCGCCTTCGCCAGCTGGAGGGCCACGTTGGTGGCGTAGTCGCCGTGGTCCCTGTTCTTGGGCCGCTCGACGGTCACCGTTTCGGGCACGGCGACGGTCAGCTCGCCCGCCTCTACGGCGGCACGAACCGCGGACTGGACTGCCTGGGAAAGCTCTGCGGGTGTCACAGGGGCAAGCGTAGGCGAGAAGGGCCCGTCGACCTTCATCGCTTTTGCGGTGCGAGACGGAGTGAGCCGGATTTGTTCACTCTGAGCGAAATTCCGACCCCGATGCTGCCGACCGCGCCTCCGCCAGCCGCCGTACCAGCGCGATCAGTTCCATCGGCTCGAAGGGCTTGCCCAGGTACGCGTCCACCCCGACCGACTCCCCGCGCTCCAGATCCAGCTGGGTGCACGCGCTGACGATGGCGATCGGCAGCCCGCTGGTCGCCGGATCGGCCCGCAGCCGGGCCGCCGTCCGCAGCCCGTCCAGCCGGGGCATGACGACATCGAGGGTGATGACATCGGGCTGGACCGCGTGGACGATGTCCAGACACTCGGCACCGTCGGCCGCGGTCACCACCTCGAACCCCTCGAGTTCAAGGTTGACCCTGATCAGATGGCGGATCACCTCGCTGTCATCCACCACGAGGACCCGTCCCGACGAAGCGGACACATCACTCAGGGTAGGCGGACGGGTGACTCCCCGTCCCCGCTTTCCCGCATCCCGCCGCCCCGGGCCGCGGCGTCGCCCGCTCCGACCCCGGCCCCGGACCCGCCCCGAAGCCGTCCCGGACGCGCCCCCGGACCCGCCCGGGCACCGCCTCCGCCCCCTCCTGACGCCACGACCGGAAAACCCGTGCACGAGCACCACGGCCGGGCTGGTAATGTTCTGCACGTCGCAAGACAGTGCGCCCCCGTAGCTCAGGGGATAGAGCACCGCCCTCCGGAGGCGGGTGCGTAGGTTCGAATCCTACCGGGGGCACTCCGTGCATCCATCCGCGGTTCGCCGCGATGGGCACGTGTGCCGTCAGCAGTGCCTGCGGGCGTGGATAGTTTACTGTCCACGCCCGTTTTGCATGCGGTTTCGGAGTGGTTCAGGGGTGGTGCGCCGATGGTCTGTGCGACCTCCAGTGCTACGGTGCGCTGGGCCTCGATGGCGGCAGCGCGGAGGGTGACCTGGAGGTGCAGGTCTTCGCGGGCGCGGCTGTAGCGCAGTTCCAGGTTGAAGGCGTCGAACAGGCGGCGCTGCTCGGCGTCGGGGAGCCGGGTCACGTCGAGAGCCAGGTGCGGGAGTGCGTCCAGCAGGGCCTCGTCGGCGGCGAGGGTCGTGGCGGGGGTGGCGGCCAGCTCGGCCAGGCGGGACCGGTGGGTCTTCAGCTTCCTGCCCAGGGCGGCGTGTTCGGCGCGGATGGCGTCGCGGAACTGCCGCTCGGCGTCCTCATCGTCATCGCTGTCGCCGCCGGTTCCACCGGCGAGTGACTGGATCAGGCGCTGTTGGCGGCGTTCCAGGTCCTCGGCGGCTTTCACGAGCCGGGCGCGCTCGGCCTCTCGTGCTTCCTGTTCCGCACCGCCGGGCGCGGCCTGGAGCCGGCCGGCCAGGTGGAAGCGGCGGTCGGGTCCGAAGACCCGGTCTGCGAACAAGTCGGCGATATGCGGCATCAGCCGCTCCTCACGGACCATCATCATCCGTGGGTGGGCGTCGTACCAGGGCCGGTCGGAGTGCCGCTTGGGGTCCTTCGAGCAGGCGTAGTACGGGACACCGTGGTGGGTCACGCCCCACATCCGCCGCCCGCACAGGTCGCAGAACACGTAGCCGCGCAGCGGGTAGACGTGCTTGGTCAGCTTGTGCGGGTTCGGTTCGGCGCTGCCGCGCGAGCCGGTGCGGGTGCCCAGGATCTGGGCGACGGCGTCGAACAGTTCCTTGGTGACCAGCGGTTCGTGGGTGGGCCGGGGCGACCAGACCCACTCGCTCGGGTCGACGTTCTTGCCGCCGTGCTTGGTCGAGCGCCGGTTCCAGACCTGGTAGCCGGTGTACTTAGGGTTGCGCAGGATCTCGCGTACCGCGCCGCCGGTCCAGCACCCCACTGCCGCGCCGGCGCGGGTGGGCTGCGGGATCGGGTTCGCGGCCAGGTCCGCGTTCAGCCGGGCCGCGATCGAGTCGTAGCCGAGTTTCTCCAGCGCGCGGAGCTGGTAGATCCGGGTGACGACCGGTCCGCGCTCCGGGTCGGGGATCAGCCGGTGCTTCGTCCCGCCCTCCGCGCGGCGCGCGGGGACCGGGTGGGCGACCTTCTCCGCCCGGTAGCCGTAGGGCGGCTTGCCGGTGTTCCAGCCCTGCTGGGTGTGCTCCACGAAGCCGTCCCAGGACAGTTCCAGCATCTGCAGCACGTACCACTCGGCGACGGCCTGCTTCACGCGGCGGGTCAGCGTCGGGGTGGCCTTCTTCGCCTTCGCGCCGGTGGAGATCGGCTCGTCCGCCGCGCACAGGGCCACCCCGGCCTGCTCCAGCTCGTACTCGACCTTCGTTCCGAAGTACGTGCGCCGGGCGACCCGCTCGATGGACTCGCAGATCACCGCGGCGAAGCGGCGGTCCGGGCGCTGGGCCTCGGCGAGCAGGTCGGCGATGCCGCCGTCGCGCGGGACGGGGATGTCGAAGCGGGTGTGGGCCTGGGAGTGCCCGCGCTGGGCCAGGTCCTTGCGGCCGGACTCGACGTCGTAGAAGTGCGCGACGATCACCCACCCCTGCGGCAGGGCCTTGCGGGCATTGGCCAGTTGGCGGGGCAGGGACAGCGTCGGGTCCTGGCTGTCCTCGGTCGACGTGCGGCCCAGCCACGCCACCGGGACCGCGACCGGGATCCGGTCCGCGTCCGGGAGCCGCTGTTCCGCCCAGGGCCGTCCCGGCACCGGACTGCCCCAGGTCCGTCCACTCGATGCAGTGTCAGTCATGCCCGCTCCTGCCTCTCGCTCGGTGCGGCCCGGCAGCTCACGCGCCCCCGGCAGGCGGGTCCTGCTCCCGCTCCGGGTTGGCGTGCAGCCACTCCAGTGCCGCGCGGATCGCCGCGTCCTGCCGCTCCTGCAGGGCCTCGCCCTCCGGGCCGTCCACGGCGATGTACTCGACGGTCACCCGCAGCGGCCGGACAGCCGGCACCACCGCCGACCGCATGCGGCGGCGTGCCGGTCGACCAGGAACGGAACGGGATCCCCGTCCATCCACCCGTGGTCCGCCGACATCTTCAAGCGGTTCGGGGAAGTCCTCATCGATCGTCATCGAAGCCCTCCGGTTCGACGGGGACGCGGCTGCGCCGGTCGACGGTGTATGCGGACCGGGCCGGCGGCAGGCCCGCGAGGGTGAACCGCGCAGGGGTCCCGCCGCTGATGCCCGCGGCTGCGACCGGCAGCCACACCGCCTCCCCCGGATCCGCTCCCGGGGCCAGCACCCCGGTGGCCACCGACAGGCCCGCCGCCAGCGCCGCGGGGCGCAGGTGCGTGCGGGCGTTGCGCTCACGCTGCTCGCTGAGGAAGCAGAACAGCACCCAGGGCTCCGGCCACGGGACCGTTTCGTCCTGGTCTCCGTGTTGCTGGCGCCAGTGGTCGTCCCGCAGGCTCTGGAAGAAGCGGTATTCGGACAGCTTCTCGCTCAGCCGCTTCAACTGCTCGGTGCCGCGGTCGTACTCCAGGAAGAACGCCGTCTGCCCGCCGCCCTCGCGCCACCAGCCCCAACTGTCGGGGCGGAAGCTGCGGTAGAGGTCCCCCAGATCCCGAAGCGTCCGCTCCCCCTGCCACGCCACCAACCCCTCCCCCACCACGTTGAGCCGGGACGCCCTGGCGTGCAGCGCGCAGTAGAAGTCGTTGACGCCCAAGGAATGCGCCAGCTTCGGCTCCGACACTAGCGCCAGCGCCTGATCGCTCCTGGCACGCCGCAGGATCTTCGCCACCTCCTCCGGCGTACGATCCGGATCCTCGGCCGCAACGACCGCCGCGCCCAGCGGCGCGAGCACGTAGTGCATCGGGGCCGAGCCGAGCTCGCGGCGCGGCTGGAAGCAGTCCAGCACCTTCAAACCGACGAGCACCTTCATCCGGTGCCGCGCACTAATCGGACTCGTGAACTCCAGCGCCGCGATCTGCCACGTCGTCAGCACCCGCAACTCCGCCAGCAGCACGAGCAGCCGACGGTCACGGGCAGTCAGATGCCGGGAGACCGAACGCATGGCCTGGAACGGAAGACGGACAGGAGCCGTATGGTCACCAGGCACGGGACACCGCCGCCCGCCGCCCGCGCACACCTATCGAGTGGGAACAGACCCCCTCACACGATAGGTCGCCGACACCACCGTCCACCCCAACACGGCCCTGACCAGGCATTACAGTGCTGGCAGGGGCGGACGGTGAAAGCGTCCGCGCCATCGTCCACCACACTTGCCGCCAGAGCGTCCGACCCGAACGACACCGTGAAGCAATCAGGAGAGCACCACCCACCCACACGCCTCGCTCTCAGCCGCCACGAGCGACGATTCGCCCCTCACCAGCAGGAAGACCCCGCACGGGCCCCTCCCAAACCACCTCCCGCATAGGTCATATCGTCAGCCCGCCTGGACGGGCTGACGCAGAAGGATGATCCAACCGCTCACCGTTCCGCCGCCGGACTGCCATCCTGGGAGGGGACGGCGACAGGGAGTTGGGGCTCATGCGGTGGCAGATCCATGGCGAGCGGCAGATCTACAGCAACCCGTGGGTCAACCTCTGGCTGGTCGACGTCCAGCAGCCCGACGGCCGCCGCTGGGAGCACCACGTCGTGCGGATGCGGCACCTGGCTGTCGCTGCGGTGGTCGACGACCGCAAGCGCGTGCTGATGATGTGGCGGCACCGCTTCATCACCGACACCTGGGGCTGGGAACTGCCCATGGGCCTGATCGAGGCCGACGAGACCCCCGAGCACGCCGCCGCTCGCGAGGTCGAGGAGGAGACCGGGTGGCGGGTGCATGCGATGAAACCGCTGATCTACGCTCAACCTGCGAACGGCATCACCGACTCCGAGCACTACGTCTTCCGCGCCGACGGGGCGACCTACATCGCCCCACCGACCGAGGTGAACGAGTCCGACCGCATCGAGTGGATCCCCCTCAACGAGATCCGGGCCATGATCGACCGCCGCGAGATCGTCAGCAGCGGCACCCTCGTCGGCCTCCTCTACCTCCTCCTGGACCAGGCCACCACATAGCCCCCGGCCGCCGCCGTCAGCCGAACGCCGCCCGCATCCGCGCCTCGAACGCCACCACCGGGGCCGCACCGGCATACGGCGCGAGTCGGCGGTGGAAGTCCCGCACATGGCCGGCCACGCGCGGGGAGTCGATCGCGCTGGCCAGGTCCAGCGCAAGCGTCGCGCTGTCGCACGCCTGGTCCAGCTTCCCCTGCTGGAACTGGGCGCTGGCCAGCCAGAAGGCATGGAACGCCCGGCCGCGCTGCTGCTCCGCGCGCTCACGCCGCAGCCCCTCAGCGATCAACGGCTCCGCCCGCGGCGCCTCACCGAGGCGCGCCAGAGCGATACCGGTGTCCACCAGCAGTTTCGTCTCGTCGAAGTACCGCACCCACGCCGGAGCCTCCTCCGCCTGCCGGGCACGGCTGAAGGCGGAGTTCGCCCGTCCGATCGCGTCGTGGCAGGCAGCTGCGTCCCTCAGCGCGGCATGCGCGAACGCCTCCCGTATCTGCAGCATCGCCATGACCAGCGGCGACTCCACGCCCCGGCGAACCGTGTCCTGTGCGGCGCAGGCCAGCGCAACCGCCTGCGTCGCCGCGCCCTCGTACGTCGCCTGCAAGCTCATGCACGACAGCACGTTCGCGGTGAACGAGCGGTCCTCCAGTGCCCGCGCCGTGGCCAGGGCCTGCCGAAAGTAGATCCGTGCGGTACTGAACTGCCGGGCGTCGAAGTACGCCCATGCCGCGAGGCGTGCCAACTCCGCCGCCAGCACCCGCAGGTCACGCAGCAACGCCTCGGAGCACGAGCCGCCCATCAGGTCTGTGACGTAGCGCAAGTGTCCGACCACCGCCGGGCGCAGCGACGCCCCGCCGTGCCGGTCATCGCGCTGCCAGTAGTCCTGGACCGAGGACTCCAAGGCCACCAGCGTCGAGCGGGTGATCTGCCCGTCCGCCAACGCCAACACGTCCGCCAACCCCGCATCGGCACCCTCGCCCCCCTCTCCCACCTCCGCCGCCGCGGGCGCTTCCGCCTCCCGCACTCGCACCTCGGCCGTCACGGGAATCTCCCACGGCCGGTGCGCCAGCCCCAGCAGCGCTCCAGGGATGCGCAGTCCGTCCGCCACCCTCTCGATGACCTCGATATGGGCCAGTCTCCGCCGTCCCGCCATCACCTCCCCCACCCGACTCGGTGTCAGTTCGCACAGCCGCGCGATCCGCGAGGGGTACACCCCGGCCCGCGCCTGAACCATCCGAAAGATCCGCCCGAAGTCCCGATCCCGGCAAGCCGACCGAAACCCCGCCTCCGCCACAAGCTCCGCCGGTAACCCGCCCCACTCGCCCGTCCCCGCCACCGGTCGCCACCTCCCTGGCACCACGCCGACCACGGCTCCGAACACCGCCCACGAACGACATTACCCACGTTGGGTAACCACCATGGCCTGAATCCGTCACCCCGCCGCACAGCACGATCGACACGCGGACCACCGCCAGCCACACCCCGCAGCTACGGAAGGGACCTCCACATGCCCAGCACGGCCGCCGCACCTGACCAGGTCACCCACCTGACCTGGCAGATGCAGTTCACCTCCCACATCCAGTCCGTCAGCCTGGTCCGCAAGCAGGTCCGACGCACCCTGGACACCTGGAACATCCCCGAGGACGACACCACCACCGCGATCCTCATCTCCAGCGAACTGGCCACCAATGCAGTCCGCCACGGCCACATCCACGGTCACCTCTTCGAAGTCGGGCTCGCCCTCACCCCCGGCGACCTGCTCATCGAAGTCTCCGACGCCAACCGAACCCCACCCAACTGGGCCACCCCGCTCACCGACGACCACGAGCACGGCCGGGGCCTCCACCTGGTCGCCGACCTCACCAACGGACGACTGAGCCACCAAGAACGCCACCCAGTCGGCAAAACCGTCCGCGCATACGTACACCTGACAACAGGACGAGAGAAGTAGAGTCGACACCGACACCAGCGTCACCCACAGCCGCAGACTCCTCCCGGCCGAAACCCTGGCTGATCACGGGGCATCGCCGCCGACCGCACCGACGACGCGGTCACCATCACCAGCGGACTCACCACCAACGCCGAATGCGCAACCTTGCGCACCAACCGCGACATTCTGGTCGACTCATCCGGAACGCCTACCTGCGCTTACGAGGCATTCGACACCAAGGCTCGCGATCCCGCACGGTACCGTCCCGCCAACGACGTCTTCGCTGTGCCGGCTCGGTCAGTTGCGCACCAGCGGGGCGGCGACTCGTCCGGGGCTTCGCGGAATCCATAGGGTCGCCCCCGACGGCCTCCTGGCCCTGGGGACTGCAGAAGATGGCGGCGGGTGTGAGACCAGGGCGAGACCGGCGGCGAAGATGCCGTAGACCAGGTGCTTGGTGTTCTCGATGGCCTCCCCGTAGAGGGCGCGGCGAACTGCACCACCATCACGCCGACCGTGCAGACCATGACCGCCACCAGGGCCTTGCGCACCGGATTGCGCCGCGTCCTGCGGTACCAGAAGATCCCGAACACGCCCAGGTCCAGCACGCCGGGCAGCAGGGTCGGGAAGGTCGTCTTCGCCGGGCTCGCACTCCTCCGAGACCGGCCCTGAGGCGAGAACCGCACCAGCGCCCAGCCACTCCCAAGGTGGACGAAGAGGACCATGGACCCTACGTGTGTCAGTGGGGTCAGATAGCCTCAGTCCTGTGATTACAGGTGAGCTGAAGAGCAAGATCGACCGACTGTGGGACTCCTTCTGGTCAGGAGGGATCTCCAACCCGCTGGAGGTCATCGAGCAGATCACTTACCTGATGTTCATCCGCCGCCTGGACGGGATCCAGACCACCAAGGAGAACAAGGCCAACCGACTCGGCAGGCCGGTCGAGAGTCCGATCTACACCTTCGCCTCGGAGGCGGAGGGAACCAAGGACACTCACCATCTCCGCTGGTCACGGTTCACCGGCCTCGGCGACCCCGGGGCGATGCTCGACGTGGTTCGCGAAGGCGTCTTCCCCTGGCTGCGGACCCTCGGCGGCGAGGATTCCACCTACTCGCACCACATGAAGGACGCCCGCTTCACCATTTCCACCCCGAGCCTGCTGGCCAAGGCCGTCGACATGCTCGACGGCATCCCCCTGGACGAACGCGACGTCAAGGGCGACCTGTACGAGTACATGCTCAGCAAGATCGCCACGGCCGGCCAGAACGGGCAGTTCCGCACTCCGCGCCACATCATCCAGCTGATCGTGGAGATGATGGCGCCCCGGCCCATGGACGAGATCTGCGACCCGGCGTGCGGCACCGCCGGGTACCTCGTCGCGGCAGCGGAGTACGTGGAACGCACGCACGCTGAGGCGATGCTCGGGCCGGAGCAGCGGCAGCACTTCAACGAGAGCATGTTCCACGGCTTCGACTTCGACAGCACGATGCTCCGCATCGGCAGCATGAACATGCTGATGCACGGCGTCGAGAACCCCGACATCCGCTACCGCGACTCCCTGGCCGAAGGCACAGCGGGCGAGGAGGAGCGGTACTCGATGATCCTGGCCAACCCGCCGTTCGCCGGCAGCCTGGACTACGAAGCCACTGCGAAGAACCTGCAGGCGGTCGTCAAGACCAAGAAGACCGAACTGCTCTTCCTGGCACTGTTCCTGCGGCTGCTCAAGCCTGGCGGGCGGGCGGCGGTCATCGTCCCGGACGGGGTGCTGTTCGGCGCCAGCAAGGCCCACACGGAACTGCGGAAGCTCCTCGTCGAAGGGCACAAGCTGGACGCGGTGGTGAAGCTGCCGGGCGGGGTGTTCAAGCCGTACGCCGGGGTCTCGACCGCGATCCTGTTCTTCACCAAGACCAACAGCGGCGGCACGGACAACGTGTGGTTCTACGAGGTCACGGCGGACGGCTGGAGCCTGGACGACAAGCGGCAGCCACTGCTGGCCGAGGACAAGCTCGGCCCGGTGCCGAGTGAGGCCCCGAGCGGGGACGCTGGTGAGCACGCGAAGAACAACCTGCCGGATGTGCTGGACCGCTGGAAGCGGCGGAACGGCAGCGAGCAGAAGCGGGAGCGGACGGAACAGAGTTTCTGCGTACCGAAGGCCGACATTGCGGCACAGGGGTACGACCTCAGCCTGAACCGGTACAAGGAGATCGTGCACGAGGAAGTCGAGCACCGGGCGCCGGGGGACATTCTGGACGAGCTGGCTCGGATTGAAGCAGAAATTCAGCAGGGGATGAGCGAATTGAAGGGGATGCTGGGATGAGCAAGTTTCCCCTAACTAAACTGGGCATGGCGGCGACGATCGAGCGCATTGCCATTCAACCTTCCGAAATCGATGACACTACGCCGTATATTGCTCTCGAAAATATCCAGCGCGGCGGAAAAATCATCAACGTCGAATCCGCCGGCGCTGCCGAGATTGCCAGCGCTAAATTCAGATTCACGGATAAGCAAGTTCTCTTTGGGAAATTGCGTCCTTACTTGGCAAAAATCTCACGCCCTACATTCAGCGGAGTTTGCAGCACTGACATTCTTCCAATTTCACCGGGGCCCGATCTCGACAAAGACTACCTGTGCCACTTTCTCTCCCTCCCAAGTACGGTGGCCCTTGCCGCATCCCGCTCTACTGGCGCAAATCTCCCACGCCTGGCACCAAAAGAGCTGGCAAGCATCGAAATCCCTCTTCCTTCCATCGCAGAGCAGCGTCGCATCGCCCAGGTGCTGGATAGCGTGGATGCGCTGCGCGCCAAGCGCCGCGAGGCCATCGCCCTCCTCGACGACCTCGCCCAGTCAATCTTCCTGGACATGTTCGGCGATCCTGCTAAAAATCTCAAGGGCTGGCCAATGCACCCCTTGGGGGATCTCGGCAGCTTGGACCGTGGCGTATCAAAGCATCGTCCACGCAATGACCCAAAACTACTAGGGGGAGATCATCCACTAATTCAAACCGGCGACGTTGCGTCATCACATGGATATATCACGGATTTCACCAGCACCTATTCAGATTTCGGACTGGCTCAAAGTCGACTCTGGCCGACCGGAACTCTATGCATCACCATTGCTGCAAATATTGCCAAAACTGGCATTCTCAAATTTGACGCCTGCTTCCCCGATAGCATCGTCGGATTTTCTGCCGATTCCTCTACCGCTGAATACGTGCAGACATGGCTGTCATTCCTGCAGAAGAACCTCGAACGAATGGCCCCCGAGTCCGCTCAGAAGAATATCAATCTCGCCATCCTCAGAGGTCTCAAAATTCCGCACCCGGGAAGCGTTTTGATCGATAGGTTTGCGGCGCGCCTGCAGGAAATCTCAGCTCTCAAGGGATCACAAACCGCATCTCTCGGCGAGCTCGACTCCCTCTTCGCCTCCCTCCAGCACCGCGCCTTCCGCGGCGAGCTCTGGAACGCCCCAGTCCCCAGCGCCTGACCCGCCCCGTGCCACCCACCCCGTCCGCACCAGGAAAGGGCACCACCCATGAGCAACTTCGCGTTCCTCAAGGCCGAGTGGCCCGACCTGCACGCTGAGGCGACCCACGCCGAGCGTCTCGCCCACGCGGACCCCCGCGCGTCGTGCTTCTACGCCCGCCGGTCCCTGGAGATCGCGCTGACCTGGCTCTACCAGGCCGACAGCACGCTCCAGCTCCCCTACAAGGAGGACCTGGCCGCGATGATCGCCGAGCCGACCCTCCTCAAGGCCGCCGGTCCGGCGATCCGCACCAAAATGGATGTGATCCGGCGTCAGGGCAACGTCGCCGTCCACCGCAAAACCGGCGTAACGGCCAACGACGCCGTCCGCGTGATCAGCGAGCTGTTCCATGTCATGTACTGGCTCGCCCGCACCTACTCCCTCCACGAGGCCGACACCCCCACCCCCGGGCTGGCCTTCGACCCGGCTGCCGTCCCCCGCCCGCTCTCCCCCACGACCCGCATCGCCAAGCAGGCCGAGCTCAAGGCGCAGGCCGCGAAGTACGCCGAGCAGGACGCCGCCCTGATCGCCGAGCGCAACAAGAACGCGAACCTCGACGCCGAGCTGAAGGCCCTGCGCGCCCAGATCAAGACCGCCAAGGCCGCGAACGCGTCCAAGCCCGACACCCACGACTACAACGAGGCCGAAACCCGCGACCTCATCATCGATCTGCTCCTCAAAGAGGCAGGCTGGACCCTCGAACAGCCCCAGGACCGCGAGTACCCGGTCACCGGCATGCCGACCACAGCCTCCCCCTCCGGAACCGGCAAGGTGGACTACGTCCTGTGGGGCGACGACGGCAAGCCCCTCGCCCTGGTCGAAGCCAAGCGCGCGACCCGCGACGCCACCGCCGGCCAGCACCAGGCGAAGCTCTACGCCGACTGCCTGACCGCGCAGTTCGGCCAGCGCCCCGTCATCTTCTACACCAACGGCTACGAGACCTACCTCTGGGACGACAGCACCTACCCGCCCCGCTTCGTCCAGGGCTTCTACACCAAGGACGAACTCCGCCTGCTGATCCAGCGCCGCTCCAGTCGCCGCAGACTGGCCAAGCTGCCGGTGAACGACGAGATCGCCGGACGGCACTACCAGACCCACGCCATACGCCGCATCGCCGAAACCTTCGAGCAGGATGCCGCCCGCCAGGCCCTGCTGGTCATGGCGACCGGCTCCGGCAAGACCCGTACGGTCATCGCCCTTACCGACCTGATGTTCCGGGCCAACTGGGCCAAGCGCGTCCTGTTCCTGGCCGACCGCACTGCCCTGGTCGCCCAGGCCACCAACGCCTTCAAGAAGCACCTGCCGAACTCACCGGTCGTCAACCTGCTGAACGCCGACAAGGACCTCGAAGCCCGGGTCTTCGTCTCCACCTACCAGACCCTGATGAACCGCATCAACGAGATCGACGCCAACGGCCTGCGCCGTTTCGGTCCCGGCTACTTCGACCTGATCGTCGTCGACGAGGCGCACCGCTCGATCTACCAGAAGTACGGCGCGATCTTCGACTACTTCGACGCCCTCCTGGTCGGCCTCACCGCCACCCCCAAGGACGAGATCGACCGAAACACCTACCGCCGCTTCAACCTGGAAGACGGCATCCCCACCGACGTCTACAGCCTGGAGACCGCCGTCTCCGAGGGCTACCTGGTCGCCCCGCAGGCCGTCAACGTCCCCCTGAAGTTCCAGCGCGGCGGCATAAAGTACGCCGACCTCTCCGAGGAGGACAAGGAGCGCTGGGACGAGCTGGAGTGGAGCGAGGACGGCGACGTCCCCGACGAGGTCAGCACCGAAGAGCTCAACAAGTACCTCTTCAACGCAGACACCGTCGACAAGGCCCTGATGACGCTGATGACCGAGGGCCTCAAGGTCGCCGGCGGAGACCGCCTGGGCAAGACCATCATCTTCGCCAAGAACATCGACCACGCCGAGTTCATCGCCAAGCGCTTCGACGCCAACTACCCGGAGTTCAAGGGCGAATTCGCGCAGGTGATCGTCAGCGGGAAGGACTACGCCCAGTCCCTCATCGAGCAGTTCTCCGACCCCGCCAAGGCCCCGCACATCGCCATCTCCGTCGACATGCTCGACACCGGCATCGACGTCCCCGAGGTCGTCAACCTGGTCTTCTTCAAGCTCGTCCGCTCCAAGACCAAGTTCTGGCAGATGATCGGCCGCGGCACCCGTCTCTCTCCCGACCTCTTCGGCCCCAACCGCGACAAGACCGGCTTCCTGGTCTTCGACCTGTGCCAGAACATCGAGTTCTTCAACCAGGACCTCATGCCGCCCGAGGGCAAGGTCGGCCCTTCCCTCGGCCAGCGCCTCTTCGAGCGCCGCGCGGACCTCATCCTGGCCCTGGACGACCAGCACCCGACCTCGCCGCAGCCCGCCGACGCCGACGCCGACGCCGACGACAGCGACCCGTCCGACGGCACCAAGAGCGACACCGGACTGCGCCGCGACCTGGCCCACCGCCTCCACGACGAGGTCGTCGGGATGAACCCCGAAAACTTCCTGGTCCGCCAGCACCGCCGCCAGTACGACACCTACGCAGCCTTCGACAGCTGGCTCACTCTCACCCCCGAAGCCCATGCCGAGGTCGTCGACCACCTCGCCGGACTCCCGACCAGCTTCCGCGACCAGGACAGCAGCGAGGAAGCCAAGCGCTTCGACCTGCTCTCCCTCCGCCTCCAGCTCGCCCTGATCAACGCCGACCCCGGCTACGCCCGGCTCCAGGGCCAGGTCCAGCAAATCGCCTCACTCCTCCTGGACCAGACGACCATCCCCGCCATCGCAGCCCAGCAGCTACTGCTCGACGAGCTCGCCGGCGACGAATGGTGGCAGGACGTCACCCTGCCCATGCTGGAAACCATGCGCCGCCGCATCCGCAGCCTGGTCAAGCTGATCGTGAAGACCAAGCGCGAGATCGTCTTCACCGACTTCGAGGACGAACTCGGCGAGATCGCCGCCGCCTCCCTGCGCGGCATGGAGATCGGCGCCGACCGCACCCGCTTCGAGCAGAAGATGCGGATCTTCCTGCGCACCCACGAGAACGACCTGGCGGTCCAGAAGATCCGCCGCAACCGTCAGATCACCGCCACCGACCTGACTCAGCTGGAGCAGATCTTCCTGGAGGCCGGCATCGGCACCGAGGCCGACATCGACCACGCCCGAACAGGATCCGGCGGCATGGGCCTGTTCCTGCGTTCTCTCACCGGCCTGGACCGCGCGGACGCCGCCCACGCGTTCAGCAAGTTCCAGGAGGGCAAGACCCTCACCTCCCCTCAGCTCCGCTTCGTCAACCACGTGATCGACTACCTCGCCCGCAACGGCACCATAGAAATCGAAGCCCTCTACGAGTCCCCTTTCAACTCACTCGCCCCAGGCGGCCCCGAAGGCATCTTCCCCGGAGCCGACGTCGACGCGATCGTCACCGTCATCCACGGCATCCGCGCGACAGCCGTAGCCGCCGAGCAAGCGTCTTGAACTGTCCTCTACACGCTCCCATCACCCTTTCGGGTGGCCTGTCCGGACCGCCCGGCTGACTTAAGACCAACCTGGTAGACATATCTCTGGCTACCTTGAATCAGCGCTGTAAACTAGATTCAAAAGGAGGTGCTACGTGGATCTCGTGCTTGTGGGGGAGCGGATCCGCCAAGAGCGCGAGCGTGCCGGCTACAACCAGCGACAGCTCGCCGAGCGCTCCATGCTCTCCCAGCCCACCCTGAACCGCATCGAACTCGGCACACGTGCCAGAGTCACCCTGGTCGAAATCGACCGCATCGCATCCGCCCTCGACATCCCGGTACGGCTTCTCACCAGTGGGAACCCGCTGCGGGACCGTGTCCAGATCGCCGCCAGGACCAATGATCTCGTCCCTGCCGACCGCGACGCCGCCATCCGGCATGTCCTGGAAGTCCTCGAACTGGACGCCCGACTCGACGCCGCCGGGTTGACCTCCAAGCGGCAACGACGCCGACCCGTCGGCGTCACCATTCCCGACGAGTCACTGCCGATGGAGAAGCAGGCCAAAGAGCTTGCTGCTCAGGTACGAGCCGATCTCGGCTTGGGCAGCGCCCCAATCTCCGACATCGACGAGCTGATCGAGCGATTCACCGGAGTGGACACCGCCGTGCTGAAGCTGCCAAGCAGCAGGGACGGCTTCACCGCCACCGACCCAGAACTCAACACCACCCTCATCGTCGTACGCACCTGCAACGTTCCCGAACGGCAACGCTTCAGCTTCGCCCATGAGCTGGGCCACCTCCTTTGGGGTGACGGCGCGAAGGTCCACCAGTTGGAGGACCGGCGCTCACTGGGCGAGCGCCGAAGCGACAGCTTTGCCCGCCATCTACTCGCTCCTCAAGAGGGCGTCGAGGCTTGGCTGGCCGACGAGGGCGCCAGAGCCGACAGCGAGGTGGACGAGCGGACAGCAGCACTACTCGCCCGCTACTTCCGAGTCAGCTTCCAAGTCGCCCTGATCCAACTGTCCGAGCTGGGGCTGATCACAGATGCCCAGAAATCCAAGCTACTTGGACCGACGGGCACCGACCTCGCACAGCGCTACGGCTGGGGACCCGCCTATGAACAGGAGCAAGAGTCAGCTGAGGTGATCCGACCACCACGGCGCATCTTGGAGCGTGCGGTAGAGGCGTATCGTCAAAACCTCATCGGCGTCAAAGCCCTGGCTATGCTTGAGGGGCGCAAGGCCGAGGAGGCCCGATCCGCACTGGAAGAAGCCGGGATCGTCCCGTCTTCACCAGTCACCGGGCGGGCCGACCTGTCGCGCTTGATCGCTCGTGGGCGGAAGCAGCGCGACGCCGGTTAGCGTCGCTGGGGGAACCGTTGAAGGGTGAGGGCTTGCCTGAGGAGCGCAGTGAAGCAGTCGACGAGGACGCTTCACCTCAACGTGAGCCGCTGTGCATTCTCGACGCGGTCATCTGCGTCCACTTCGTAGGCGCGAACCTCCATCGCCTGCTGATCGACGTACTCCGCCAGGCCGACCTCAGGCTCCTGGTCCCCCAGGAGGTCTGCGACGAGATCTCCGGCAAGGACAAGAAGTTCCCGGGGGTCGGCCTGCGGTGGAACCGGCTCGCGAAGAGCCGGTACATCCAGGTCCTTCCGCAGCTCGAGGCCGTTTCTGCCCCGGCCCGCGCGGTCGAGGTCTTCGAAGAGGTCCGTGAGCGTCAGTTTGAGGACGCCTACCGCGACCCCCGAGACCTGGGCGAAGCCGTAGTGGTCGCCCACGGGGTGCACCAGCGCGACCTGGGGAACGACGTCTGGCTGGCCATCGACGACCAAGGCGGCCGAGCCATCGCTGCCGCCCGCGGCCTCCAACTCCTCTCCATCGAGGATGTCCTGACGATGGCCGTGGCCTTCGGCAAGTTCGATACCGAAGGCGACCTGAAGGACGTCTACGGGAAGCTCCGCAAGTATGGCGAGGGGTTGGTCCCGTACAACCGGACTGACCTGGCGATAGTGCACAAGGAGTGGAAGGAACAGTCGAAGACGCAGCAGTGAGTCGGCGCTGCCATTCAGGTCAGCCCCTGCTTAGCCGCAGAGCCCAGCACTACCGCGTTACCCACCGCGCCCCGGCCTCTGGGCAACGACCAGCGCACTCGCCCAGGGCCTCCAGTAGACGCGGGACCCACTGGGCTGACGCCCCCCATCACAAGTGACTCGTGGCGAGCGATCGGGCCATGCCCGTGCGGCTGGCGCGGCTTGGTTGTCAGTGCTGCATGCAAGACTCGCTTCATGGGGCGCACTACGAAACTGTGCCCCCGCACGCGCCAGAGAAGAGACGAAGTGACCTATCTGTACGACCAGTTCGGCGAAGTACTGTCGATGATCAACCTCGACCCCGACGTTCTTGCGGCTTCTCGCGACCGGCTGCGGCTCGCTCGAGAGTCGGCTGAGCTACACCCGGAAGGGCGGAAGTCATTCTCCTCCGGATCCATCCAGACGCACACCCATATCCAACCGCATGCGAATGCAGTCAGCGACGGCGATGGCGGCATCATCTTGGATCGGGTGAAGCATCCTTCTCTGGGGCCAGACGGAGACGGCGAGACTCCTCAGGAGATCACTGACGCTCTCGTTTCCTTCGTGGGCCCAGAGATTCGCAAGGTGCACCCGAATGCCCGGGTCTACAAGTCCAAGCGGGGCCTCAAGATCCATTTCGGCAGTCCGGTCAACGACACTGACGTCACAGTCGACCTCATCGTCGCCCTCGAACGGCGTAGTGCCCGCGGCCTGTGGATCCCCAACCTCAAGACGGACGAATGGGAGCCTTCCGACCCCATCGGGCACGCGGACCTGCTCAACGCTGCCCCCGACGCCCTCCGTCGCATGCGGCGCAAGGTGATTCGGCTCGTCAAGGCGTGGAACGCCCAGGCGACCACGCCCGGATTCTCCTCGCACAATCTGTCTGTATGGGGCTACGAGTTCGTCGCCGACGGCACGGGGCTGGTCAAGAATGTCCACTCTGTGCTCTCTCAGGCGGCACAGCGGATCGCGGACGGCGAGCCCACCGCGGATCCGCAGGGCGTGTCGCCCGACATCAATCCGTTGGTTTCGGATGAGGTGGCCGAGCGGCGCCTGCGAATCGCAGCTCAGAAGCTCCAGGCCGCAATCGATGCCCCCGATGACGTTGATGGCGTCCAGCAGGTCCTCGAACACCTCTTTCCCAAGACGATAGAGCAGGCCGCCGAGTCCTTCGCTGCCGCCCCGCATGCACGCACCTTCACAACGGCCCAGCTCGGACTCGCCGGGCCCAGCCAAAGAATCCCGTCGACCCGATCCTGGAAGCAGAGGTAGGCAGCGGTGCGCAGGAAGCGGCCTATCGCCCGGCCGTGGTTCGCCAGTCCCATCGGACGACTGCGGTTCCTCGACGAACTGCAGTCGTCAGGTCTGACCGTACGCGAGACCGATAGGCCGATCCGCTTCGAGGACGGCGTCACCTACGAAGTGCTACCGCACCTGCGCATCCTCCCCCAACGACGACTTCGGATCGTGTTTACCGCCAGTGCCCCAGATGCAGTACAGGTGTGGGCTACCGGTCCGGATTGTGCCGCGCACCGCAATTCGGACGGCTCGCTCTGTCTCTGGTACCCGAAGGACTCCGAGCGCCGTAAGTGGACACACCGCAGCGGCGGTAAGAAACTACTGGGCATCGTCATCCGCCACCTACACTGGGAGGCCGACTTCAACAGGACCGGAGTGTGGCCTGGCCTGGAAGCCCCCCATGGCTATTCCTCTCCTGGACTGGATGAGAACGACGATGTCATCAGGTGACCTTCTCAAGACGCTCGCACCGTTCACAGCCGTCCTCGCGGCGAGCATCACGGGTTGCGTCGCCATCGGCCAGTGGTGGGCCAACGGCCGCAGGCAGGAGCGCGACCGGAAACAGGAGACGTTCGCAGCCGCCTTCGAGGCGTGTATTGAGTACGCGGAGATGCCCTATGCGATTCGCCGACGGCGCATCGACGTCGCTGCAGAGGAGCGAGTCCGGCTCTCCGAGCAGGTACGTGCCATACAGATCAAGCTCACCCGCTACGAGGCATGGGTGCGGTTCGAGTCTCCCGAGGTGGGAGAGGCATACCAAACCCTCGTCCGCCGAACTCGGGAAGTGGCGGGGGCCGCTATGAAGGACGCCTGGCTGTCGACGGGTGCCGACAGCGACCGCGCCATGGTCATCCCCTCCTCCATCGTAGATCTCCGCCCCCTCTCGGCACCGCGCGAGGAGTACATGGCTGCGGCTGAGGGGTATCTGCGCCGTCGATACTCCAATCGACTCCGAAGGTCCATCGCGGCCATACGCATGCCTCGCCGACCCGTACCGACCTACGGCTCTACCCCTCTGCCCACGTTGCCGCCCCCGACCTCTGCCGAAGCCTCGGAGACCAGCGGACGAACCTCCTGACCCTCCACCGGCGCCCTGATCCCCGTCGGCACTGCCAAGGTGGGAGTCGAGATACCATCGTCATCAGACCTGACTCACGAACTGGCCGACCGTGATCACCAGCAGTTCCCGCGACGCCACACCGGCCCCAACGTGGATGGATCCACAGAGCGCCGCGCCGGGGGCACTCGATCGCAGAACGCAGCTAAGGCCCAGGTCAGCGGGGGCATCCCGCCGAACTGGGCCTCAGTCTTTTTGGATCAGCCGCTCGGTGATCGTGCGCCATGCGCGCCAGAGGCCTCAGGTTCGCCGCAGTCGGCACGGGCACCATCGTGAACGATGCGGTCGGCCCCCAGCACGGCTACGACGTCTTCGCCCCCTCGACACCTTCTGCACCTCTATCAGCCGAGAGAACCGAGGCCCAGCCCAGCGAGAACGCATCGCCGGACTGGGCCTGTTCGTTGTCGGTGCGGGGACCGGGGTCCGTTGTGGGTCAGCTGGGTTCGGTGCCGTAGGCGAGGGTGCCGTTGATGTAGACGGTGACCTTGGGGGCGTCGGCGTAGGAGGTGTTGGTGCCGTAGCTGTAGTCGTCGGTCTCGGAGAAGTTGGACCAGTCGGTCTTGTTGAAGCGGTTCTGGATCTCGCCGGTGGAGGCGCCCGCGGCGAGGCTGCCGGCGCCGGTGGTGAAGCCGACCAGGAGGTAGTGGTCGGCGCCGGTCTTGGCGGTGGGCATGGCGACCACCGAGTGGGTGACGTTGCCGGAGCCGATGACCGCGTAGTCGACGTTGGTGCTGAAGGTGTTGGCGCCGCCGTCGCTGGTGAACCAGTAGCGCATGGTCACCGTCGACAGGGCCAGCGGGGTGGTGCCGGTGTTGATCACCTGCAGGCCCGGCTTGATCTGGTTGTCGCCCGGCGAGGAGTCCAGGTTCTTGTACTGCGCCTTGACCGCGCCGGTGGTCACCGTGCCGGCCGAGGTGGTGCCGGTCACGGTGCTGGACGCGGTCGAGAGGTTGCCCGCGGCGTCCGTCGCCACGACCGAGTAGTTGTACGCCGTGGACGCGCTCAGCCCGGTGTCGGTGAAGGTGGTGGCCGTGGTGGTGGTGCCGGCCAGCGCGCTGTTCCGGTAGACGTCGTAGCCGGTCACACCGACGTTGTCGGTCGACGCCGTCCAGGACAGCGAGACGGTGCTGCTGGTCACGCCGGTGACCTTCAGGTTGGTCGGCGCCGAGGGCGGGGTGGTGTCCCCGGTGGTCGTGCCGCCGCCGGCGACCAGCTCGCCGTAGACCGCGTAGGCCATCGCGATGTCCGCCTGGGCCCAGAAGCGGTGGTACGTGAAGGACGGGGCCGCCCCGCCGCTGAGGTACGTCTGGACCTTGGCGAAGTCGGGGTCCTTCTTGTACCAGGAGCGGATCGACAGGAAGGTCGCCCCGGGTGCGATCGGATCGCCGTTGGGCATCTTGCCCGACCAGCCGCTGGGCACGTACACCGTGTCGTTGAAGCGGCTGTAGTCGGTACGGGTCTCCGCGACCGCGATGCCCTTGGTGTCGGAGAAGGTCGCCATCACGTCCAGCAGGCTCTTGGCGAGCGCGGTGTAGGCGGTGTTGCCGGACTTGACGCCGTAGTAGGTCAGCGCCTTCACGTAGGCCGCGCAGACGCCGACGTCGTTGCCGAAGTCGGCGACGGTGACGTGCAGCGAGGCGTTGGCGCCCGGACTGCTCGCGCTCCAGGTGTCCGGCTGCCCGGTCCAGTTGAGCGTGGAGGGGATCTGGAAGTTGGTGGCGGTGACCGTGGTCTGCCCCTTGGCCCAGGCCATCCACTTGTCCAGCACGGTCTTGGCGGTGGCGTTGCCGGTCACGTAGTAGTACTCGGCCAGCCGCTCCATCGCCCAGGCCTGCATGCCGAACCAGTTGTTGCTGGGCGGGTCGTGGTAGACCGGCTCCCAGTCGTAGGCCATGCCGTAGAAGGTCGGCGTACCGGCGGGCGGGGTGGCGTAGGCGCCGTTCCAACTGTTGGTGCAGCCGCCGGCGATGGCGCCCTCAGCCGACTGGAGCCACCGGAAGAACTCCAACTGCCGTGCCAGGCTGCTGGTCCAGTCGCCCTTGGCGGTCGGCGACAGCGGGGTCAGCGCGGCCACGTTGGACATCGCCCAGGCCGCGATCGGGTTCTGGTAGCCCTGGTGCGAGGCGCCGTCACCGATCCGCCAGGCCCAGCCGCCGCCGGGCTCCGCACCGCCCCAGGCGTAGTACCAGGCCATCAGGTAGTGCTCGGAGCTGCGTCCCGAGCCCGCCGCGCAGCCGCTGGGGCTGGTGCAGCCGCCGATCGTCTTGAAGTACTTGTCGAAGAGCGAGTACCGCAGGAAGTCGCCCATCTTCGCGGCCTTCGCCGCCGAGGCCGCCACCGATCCCGCCGCGCCCTGGGCCGAGGCCCAGCGGTAGGCCCAGTACGCGGCCTGGACGCTGCGGGCGTCGGCGTCCGGGGCGTTGGTGTACTTCCACTGGGTGGAGTAGGCGCCGCTCTGCTTCACGAACAGGTCGAGGTAGCCGTTGGTGCCGCCGTACTTCATCAGGTCGGTGCACGGCTGCGGGATGGTCTCCCACACCGACTCCTGGGAGCCGCGCTGGTAGCTGTTGATGTACGAGGGGCCGGTGGCGGTGGGGCCGTTCTCCGCGCCGGTGCCCGGCGTGTTCCCGTAGCCGTAGGTGTTGTCGACGTCCATCAGCCAGTGCATCCCGTAGATGTCCGAGGTGCCGTAGGTGGACGTCAGCTCGCCGGACAGCGGGTCCTGGCCGACCGACACCGAGGTGTCCAGCGGGCTGGGGTAGCTGCTGGGGTCGGGCCACTCGGGCGCGTAGGTGGCCGGCGAGGACGGGTTGTACGAGCTGTTGCTGGGCTGGTCCACGTGCTGCGGGATGATGTAGTGCTCGGCCGTCGTCCAGGCGTTGTTGAAGGCGGTCCAGTCGCCGGTCACCCGGCCGTAGGTGGCCTCCAGCCAGAACCAGAAGCTGAACGCCTCCGATGTGGTCTGATGTCCGTGGTCCGGCGCCTCGACGATCAGCGTCTCCACGGAGTGGTACGGGATCCCCTCGGGGCTGAAGTAGCCGTTGGCCGAGTTCTTGATCTTGGCATACTGGGTCAGGAACGCCTGGGTGTAGGCGTCCGTCGAGGGGGTCACCGCGGGCTTGACGGCGTTCGGGCGCTCCACCGCCAGGGCCTTGGCGATGACCGGTGCTCCGCTCACCGCCGCCATCGCGGTGCCGACCGCGGCGATGGCGAAGCGCCTTCGGGACAGGGATTCGGACATGGCAGTCGTACTCCTTCGACGGCGGGCAGGTCGGGGGACCCGGCCACCGGGGTGGGGGGAAGCTGAAGTGACGCGCTGTGCTCCTTACGGGTGGGGCATGCGGCGAG
>NZ_BBPM01000002.1:278228-296640 GCF_000787775.1 Streptacidiphilus carbonis
GGGGGTGGTGGGGAGCAGCGGTCCGTCATCGGCGCAGGGTTGGGCGCGCTCCCAGTTCCAACGTGAATTACCTCCGGTCGGGCAGGGGCAGGCAGAGTCGACGGGGCGTCCTACAGGCATGGATACCTGGACGGCCCGGTGGGAGCGCTCCCATATTTGGGGCTTTCAGGTGACACGTCAAGAGCTGTGACGCAGGGCAGTTCCGAAGTACGGCGCGGGTGAATGATCCTGACGTCGTGTCAGTGCCGCGCCCGCAGAACCGCGGCCTCAGCGGTGCAGCGCGGCGGCGAGTTCGGCGATGGCTTCGGGGCCGACCCGGCAGCAGCCGCCGACCAGGCGGGCTCCGGCGCTGGTCCAGGCCTCGACCTGGCGGGGGTCGAAGCGGGAGGCGCCCTCCCAGGACCGGGTCCGCGCGTTCCAGCTCTCGCCGCTGTTGGGGTAGGCCACCACCGGCCTGCCGGTGGTGGCGGCGGCTACCGCCACGGCCTGCTCCACGTCCTGCGGGGCGCAGCAGTTCACGCCCACGGCGATCACCGAGTCGACGCCTGCGGCCAGGGCGAAGGCCTCGGCCAGCGGCTGTCCGGCCCGGGTGCGTTCGCCGTCGACGCTGTAGGAGAGCCAAGCCGGTACCCCCAGCCCGTCGAGGGCGTGCAGCAGCGCCTCCGCCTCCCGGACGTCCGGCACCGTCTCCAGGGCCAGCACATCGGCGCCCGCCTCCGCGAGCACCTCCATCCGGGGCCGGTGGAAGCGTTCCAGCTCGGCGACGCTCAGCCCGTAGTCGCCCCGGTACTCCGACCCGTCGGCGAGCATCGCCCCGTACGGGCCGACCGACGCGGCCACCCACCTGGGGCTCTGACCTGCGGCCTCGTTCTGCGCGGCTTCGTCCCGGGCCCGGTCGGCGAGTTCGACGCTGCGCCGCAGCAGCGCGGCCGACTCGGCGCGGTCGAGGCCGCGCCGGGCGAAGCCCTCGAAGGTGGCCTGGTAGCTGCTGGTGATCGCGACCTGCGCGCCCGCCGCGAAGTAGGCGGCGTGCGCCCTGACGATCGCCTCCGGGCGGTCCGCCAGCAGCCGGGCCGACCAGAGCCGGTCGGACAGGTCGTGGCCGTCGGCGGCCAGCTGGTTGGACAGCCCCCCGTCCAGCACCAGCGGCCCGGCGGCCAGCGCGGCGGCGAGCGGGGGTCTGGGCGACGGCGGGGGGACGGACAACTGACGCACCTCTTCTGTGGGTCCGGGTCCCATTGTCCCTCGGCCCACCACCAGCTCAGGGCGCTGTCAGGTCGTGGTGTTGCCGGATCGTGGCACTGTCAGGCCAGGGCGCGTTCAGGCCAGGCCACGACGCCGTCAGGCCAGCGCGGCGGTCTGCCAGACGACGACCAGGCGGGGCCGCTCCAGGACGATCCAGTAGAAGGCCAGCCCCGGCATCAGCTCCGCATAGCGGCCCGGCCCGTCAGGGGTGCCCAGGACCACGGCCGACTCGTCCGAGAGGCGCTCCAGGGCGTCCTCGACCTCGCGCCGGCGCTCGCCGCCGTACGCGCCCAGTTCCTTGTCGACCTCGACCGTGGTGGTCACTCGGAATCCGCTCATACGGTCACTCCCTCAGTTGCGGTCGGTCGCGTCTGCGGAGTGATCCCTGCCCGCCGGGCGGATCTTCATGGCTGGTCAGTTGAGGCGGCGGAGCGGGTCACCGGCGAGGTAGGCCTGGATGTCCTCGACGATCTGGCCGAAGAAGGTGCGGTAGTTGTCCTCGGAGACGTAGCCCAGGTGCGGGGTGGCCAGCAGTCGGGGCAGCGAGCGCATCGGGTGGTCGGCGGGGAGGGGTTCCTGGTCGAAGACGTCCACGGCGGCGCCGGCGATCCGGCCTTCGCGCAGGACCTCGGCCAGCGCGTCCTGGTCCACGATGGCGGCGCGGGAGGTGTTGACCAGGTAGGCGGTCGGCTTCATCAGGGAGAGCTGCGCCGGGCCCAGCAGGCCGCGGCTGCGGTCGCCGAGGGCGAGGTGGATCGAGACGAAGTCGCTGGTGGTCAGGAGCTCGTCCAGGCCGGACGCGAGTTCGACGCCGATCTCGTCGGCCCGCTCCTTGGTGAGGTTGCTGCTCCAGGCGGTGACCTCCATGCCGAAGGCCAGTCCGACCCGCGCCACCAGGCTGCCGATCCTGCCCAGGCCCAGCAGCCCGAGCCGGTGTCCGGCCAGGTCCGTGCCGACGGTGCTCTGCCAGCGGCCACCGGTGCGCAGCGCGGTGTTCTCCGGGACGATGCCGCGGGCCAGGCCGAGGAGCAGTGCCCAGGTCAGCTCGACCGTAGGGGTGGAGCTGCCGCCGGTGCCGCAGACGGTCACCCCGCGCTCGCGCGCGGCGTCCATGTCGATGGCGGCATTGCGCATACCCGAGGCGACCAGCAGTCGGAGCCGGGGCAACCGGTCCAGCAGCGCGGCCGGGAAGGGGACGCGCTCACGCAGGGTCACCACGATGTCGAAGGCCTCGATCGCGCGGACCAGTTCGTCCTCGGTGGCGAAGTGGTCGGTGAAACTTACGACGTCCACCTCGTCGGCGAGGGGGGTCCAGTCGGCCAGGGCGGTGGCGACGTTCTGGTAGTCGTCGAGGACGGCGCAACGCAGCTTCATACCGTCCAGCCTAGTCAGCCGGTTGTCCCGTCGCTCAGCCCGTCAGCCCGCGGCTCCGCCGGTGAGCTTGGCCAGGACCAGGGACTGGGCCGGGCGGCAGGGGCGGCCCAGTGCGGCGCAGCGCTCCTCGAATCCGGGCGGGAGCCAGTAGCCGCCGAGCAGCTGCGGGTGGGCGGTGAAGCTGCTGAGGCCGGCCAGCACGAAGATCAGCGATGCCCATGGGGTGCGCAGCTGAATGGAGACCGAGCCACCGCCGTTGCTGTTGCGGAAGCCGGTCTGGATCACGTCCGGGGCGACCAGGTCGAGCGAGTCCAGGCCGCTCCAGTGCAGGTTCAGCCAAGTGGTGGGGTGTCCGAAGAAGGCGGCGCCGAGGGTGACCGTGACCTCGCCGGTGCCGTCGAGCACCCAGCGGGGCTGGGCGTCTCTGGCCGCGTTGTTGCGGCGGACCGAGTTGCCCACTGCGTTGGCGGCCAGCGCGCCGACCACGAAGACCGGGCCGCCGAAGGCGAACATGCTGCTCTGGGTGTAACTGCCGTCGCCGATCGCCCGCCAGGTGTACCGCTGGGCGTGGCCCACGGCGAGGGCCCGGTCGCCGGGCTGCAGCCGGGCCCGGGCCGGGACCAGCGGACGCTGGTCGATCCGGCCTTCGAGCAGGTCGGCGATGATGTCGCAGCTGAACCACAGGTACTCGTCGAGCGAGGACCAGGCGGGCCACTGCGGTGCCGGCTGCGGCGGCACCGGTGCGGGCATGTGCGCCGCCGGCTGCGGCGGGAGCGCTGGCGGTGGGGTGTGCAGCGGCAGGTGCCCGTACAAGTCGTTCTCCATGCTGCCCCCAGCCGTCCGTTCGGCTTCCAGCCTACTGATCCTGAACGCCCGGGACGGCGCCTCGTCAGGTTTGGTCAGGATCAACTGCCGGAGCCCGAGGGCGCTTCAGGCGGCTGCGGCGGAGTCGCTGGATTCCGGCGCCGATGCCGGCTCCGTCGCGGGGTCGCTCCTGGGCAGCGCGACCATGGCGTACACACCGGCCAGCAGGACGATGACGCCGGAGGCGGTGAAGACGGTGTCGATCCGGCCGAAGGTCATCCCCGCAACACGCGCGTGCAGGTTCTGCAGCACGGTGCTGGCGAGCCATCCCGCGACCACCACCGAGACCATGGAGGCCAGTTGCATCGCCGGGTTGATCACCGCCATGACCCGGCCCAGGTACTGCTGCGGGGTCGCCGCCAGCAGCAGCGGGGACACCGCGGTGTTGACCATCGCCACCGGGACCGCGACCAGACCGACCACCAGCATTCCGGCCCAGAGCCGGTCCTGCCGGGCGTAGACCACCAGCACCAGACCGGTCAGCACCAGCATCACCCAGAGAGTGGTGCGGGCGCCGAACCGCTTCACCACCGCTGCCGCACCCACCGCCCCGACGATCAGCCCGACGCCGAACACCGTCTCCATAAGTCCGTAGAGGCGCGGGGCCGTGTGCAGGTTCTCGGTGACGAAGAAGATGTCCAGGGAGTTGAGCGCTCCGGTGCCGCAGGAGATGATCGCGACCACGGCCAGCAGCACCACCAGTCGCCGGCTGCCCGCGAAGAATCGCAGCCCGGACATGAACTCCCCACGCAGGTCCGGGCGTTGGGCGTGCTCTGCGGCGACCGGCCGGTGCTCCGGCAGTCGCACCGATCGGACCGCGGCCCAGGAGAAGGCGTAGGAGAGGGCGTTGAGCAGAAGCGCCCACTGGAACCCGGCGGTGAAGAGCAGCGGGGCCGCCAGCGGCGGCCCGATCAGTGAGGCGGTCGCCATGGTGGCCTGGCCCAGGCCGGCCGCGCGGGCGCGGTCCGTCTCCCCTTCGACCACCTCGCCGATGACCGCGAGCCTGGCCGGGTTGAAGAATTGCCCGCAGGCGTTGACCAGGAACACCAGGGTGTAGATCAGACCGAGCCAGGCCCCGACCGGGAGTGCGGAGACCGGCAGGAACGAGACCGCGGCGAGCATCCCCACCGCCACCCCGCGGGCCACCTCGGTGCACAGCATGATGCGTCTGCGGTCCCAGCGGTCGACGAACACCCCGGCCGGCGGTCCCACGGCCAGCACCGCCGCGCCGATCGCCAGCATCACCCCGCTGACGGCCGCCGGAGCCCAGGACTGGCCCTTGCCCAGCACGGTGGCGACCCACAGCACCAGGGTGGTGCCGAAGACGTAGTCGCCGACGGTGGAGACCGCCTCCCCGTACCAGAGCCGCGCGTAGTCACGGTTGATCAGCACCTTTTCGATACGCGCGGATATCACGAGGCCCCCGTAGCCCGAGACGTGCATGACAGTCGTCAGTGTTCGAAGGAGGTTAGCGCAGCGTCGGTTCAGGCGACACGGTGCAGGGATGCCCTGGTGAGGCCGGTGTTGCCGTAGCGGGCGGTGGTGCGGTCGATGACGGCTTCGAGGCGGCGGTCGCGGTCGTCGGCCGGGTCCAGGCTGAGCTGGTGCGGGGCCAGCTCGGCGGGGCGGACGGACTCGGCCCGGAGGGCGGCGCTGCGGACTCTGGCCCGCTGCAGGCCCAGGGCCTCGTAGAGCTGGTAGGCGGTGGCGGTCAGCGCCGGGGTGTGCGCGGTGGGCTCGGGGAGGGTGCGGCTGCGGGTGCTGGTGGTGCGGTCGGCGTAGCGGACGGTGAGGGTGAGCGCGGCGGCGGCCTGGCCGCCGGTGCGCAGGCGGGATCCCAGATGGTGCGTCAGCTCCAGGAGCACGCGCCGGTGTTCGACCGGATCGAGTTCGTCGCGGTCGAAGCGGTGCTCGGCGGCCAGCGAGCGGGTGGGGGTGCCGGTGGCGACCGGGGTGGGGTCGATCCCCTGGGCGCGCAGGTGGAGTTGGCGGCCGGGGCCGGTGCCGAGGATGCGCTGGAGGGTGGGCAGCGGGGCGGCCGCCAGCCGGCCGACGGTGTCCAGGCCGAAGCCGCCGAGGGTGCGGGCGGTGCCCGGGCCGACTCCGGGCAGGGCGAGGACCGGCAGCGGGGCGAGGAAGGCCCGCGCGGCCCCGGGGTCGGCCAGGACGCGGATCCCGCCGGGGGCGGAGGCGTTGGCGGCGAGCCGGGCCAGCAGCGGGTTGGCGGCGATGCCGATGGTGCAGTCCACGTCCTGCCGGACCAGGGTCAGGACCCGGATCCGCGCCGCGAGTTGGACGGCGTCCTTGCCGAAGTACCGCTCGGCGCCCCGGACGTCGAGCAGGGCGGCGTTCGGGGGCAGCGGTTCGACCACCGGGGTGATGTCGCGCAGGATGTCGAGGGCGCGGTCGTACGCCTCGGCGGCGAGCGGGGCGCCGGCGCCGGGCCGGTGCAGGGCTACGTGCAGGATTGCTGCCTGACGGTCGGTCATCCCGCGCTCCCGGGGCTGGAGTGCCAGAGGCGGCGGGTGTCGGCGACCGGGCTGCCGGGGGTCTTGAGGTCGGCCCAGGGGTGGAGTTCGTAGCCGGTGGACATCCGGATGCTGCGGCCGGTCCCCTCCTCGCCGGGAACGGTCCCGTCAGCGTTCGGGGCGCCTGAGCCCGGCGCGTCCGGGGCCGCCTCGGCGGCGAGGCGGGCGGCGACGGCCTCAAGACCGCCGGTGCGGCGCAGTTCGGCCAGTTCGGTCAGGCTCCAGGCGGCGTTGCCGACCACGCTGAGGCTCTGCCGGCCGCGCCGCTGGACGATGCCTCTGACCAGCAGCAGGCCGTTGTGGAAGACCACGGCGGCGCAGCGGGGGTGGCTGTCCTCGAAGAAGGCCAGGTCCACCAGGCCCGCGGTGCTGCCGTCGTCCAGGGTGGTGAAGATGACCCGGCGGCCGGAGCGGATCGGGGGTGTCTGGGTGGCCGCCCTGATGCCCGCGACCAGGACGGACGCGCCGTGGTGGGTCCGCCGCAGCCGGGCGGCCGAGGTGACGCCGAGCTCCTCCAGGAAGGCGTGATGGGTCGTCATGAGATGGCGGGAGGCGTCGAGTCCGAGGATGTCGAGCTCGGCGCCGAGGCGCTCGTCGGAATCGGGTTCGGGCAGCCCGGCTGGCTCCGCGGGCGCGTCGGGATCGACTGCGAGCAGCGGGAGTTGGCCGTCGCCGGGCCGGTTGCGGTCATCCCGGTGCAGTTCGGCGAGCTGCAGCAGCAGGTCGCGGCGGCCCGCGCCGCGGGCGAGCGGGTCCAGCGCGCCGACCTGGATCAGCCGTTCGGCGAGCGGACGGGAGGGACGGGCCCGGCGCCAGAGGTCGGGCAGCGAGCCGTAGGGCTGGGCGGCCCTGGCCGAGATGATCCGCGCGGTCTCGGCCTCGGTGATGCCCTGGATCTCGGACAGGGCCAGCCGCACGCCCCAGCGTCCGGATCGTGAGGTCTCATCAGACACCAGTTCGATTCTAAAGTCCTGTTCGGACCGGTTCACATCCAGCGGCAGCACCGGCACTCCGCGCCGCCGGGCGTCCGCGAGCAGCAGCCGCTTCGGGTACATCCCCGGGTCGTGGGTGAGGATCCCGGCGTAGAAGGCGGCGGCGCGGTGGGTCTTCAGCCAGGCCGACTGGTACGTCGGCACGGCGAAGGCCGTGGCGTGCGCCTTGCAGAAACCGTAGGCGCCGAACGCCTCCAGGATCTCCCAGGTGCGCCGGATCACCTCGGTGCTGTAGCCGCGGCTGCGCGCACCCGCGCCGAACCAGGCCCTGACCCGGCCCTGGCTCTCCGGCTTGGACAGCCCGCGCCGGGCCTCATCGGCCATGCTCCGGTCACAGCCGGTCATGATGTGCATGATCTCGATCACCTGCTCATGGAAGATGACGACGCCGTAGGTCTCCCCCAGCGCCTCGGCCAGGTCCGGGTGCGGATAGGCGGGGGCGCGGCGGCCGTGCCGGGACTCGATGAAGGGCTTGACCATGTCGGCCGACACCGGTCCGGGACGGAACAGCGAGATGTCCACCACCAGGTGCTGGAAGGTCTCCGGCTGCAGCCGTCCGACCAGGTCGCGCTGGCCGGGCGACTCGATCTGGAAGCAGCCCAGGGTCTCCGCGGAGCGGATCAGCGCCATCGTGGCCGGGTCCTCCGGCGGGACCTGGGCCGGGTCGTCCAGGTCGATCCGCTCGCCGGTGGCGCGGGTGATCTCGGCGACCGCGTACGCCATCGCCGACTGCATCCGGACGCCGAGCACGTCCAGTTTCAGCAGGCCGAGGTCCTCGACGTCCTCCTTGTCGAACTGCGACATGGCGAAGCCCTCGCCGGGGGTGGGCACCACCGGGGTGCGGGCGAGCAGCGAGGCGTCCGAGATGATCACGCCGCAGGGGTGCATGGCGGTGCCGCGCGACAGCCCGTCCAGGCCCTCGACCAGTTCCCACAGCGGCCCGTGGTCCTCGGCCGCGACGGCGCGCAGTTCGGGCAGTTCGGCCAGGGCGGCGCGGGCGTCCTTGGCGCGGATGTGCGGGAAGGCCTTGGCCAGCCGGTCGATCTCCTGCGGGTCCAGGCCCAGGGCCGCGCCGGTGTCGCGGATGGCGTGGCGGACCCGGTAGGTCTCCGGCATGGCCAGGGTGGCGGTGCGCTCGGTGCCGAAGCGTTCGAAGATCGCCCGGTAGACGTCCAGCCGGCGGGCCGACTCCACGTCGATGTCGATGTCGGGCATGGCCCGGCGGCGGACCGAGAGGAAGCGCTCCATCAGCAGCCCGTGTTCGACCGGGTCGGCGGTGGCGATGCCGAGCAGGTGGACCACCAGCGACCCGGCCGCCGAGCCGCGCGCGGCGACCCGGATGCCCAGTGCCCTGGTGTCGTCCACGACCTGGGCGACGGTGAGGAAGTAGCCGGCGAAGCCGAGCTGCGCGATGGTGTCCAGCTCGCTGTCCAGCCGCTCCCAGTAGCCGAGCCGACGGGGACGGCGGTGGTAGCCGCGGCGGACCATGGCGGTGGCGCAGCGAGAGCGCAGCACCCGGTCGGCGCCGCGGCGCTCGGCGCCGACCAGCTCGGGCTCGGGGAAGTGCACGGTGCCCAGGCCCAGGTCGTCCTGCGGATCGACCAGGCAGGCCTCGGCCACCGCGCGGGTCGCCGCCAGCAGCCGGCGGGCCCCGTCCCGGCCCTGGCCTGCGGCGTCGGCGATCTGGTCGGCGAGTCGGGCCATGTCCCCGGTGTCCTTGAGCCACCCCTCGCCGCTGTCGCGCTGCTGCGGCTTGCGGGCGTCGATCGGCACCAGCAGCCGGGCCGAGTCCAGCACGTCGGCCAGCCGCCGCCCGCCGGGGTCGGCGTAGCGGACCTGGTTGGTGAGCACCACGGGCAGGCCCTGCTCCTCGGCGAAGCCGAGGGTGCGGGCGGCCAGCCGCAGGCTGCCGGGGCCGGTGCCCGCGGTGGCCGCGACCGGGTGGTGGACCGCCTCCAGGCACAGGGTGTCCGGGAACAGCCGCCGCCAGGGCACGATCAGCCGGGCGGCACGGTCGGGGCGTCCGGCCGCGAGCGCGGCGCCGACCTCGGAACCGGGGCCGAGCAGCACGAAGAGACGGCCGGCCGCCGCGTCGGCGATCTGTTCGAGGTCGGACCAGCGAAGGGCGGGCGCATCGTCCGCGCCCCCCGCGTGCGCGGCCGTGACCAGGGCGCACAGGGCCGCCCAGCCCGCCCGGTCGCGCGCCAGGAACACCCCGCGCGGGGCGCTCTCGTCGATGAACGCACCCCCGCGCACAGGCGTGCGCCGGCGCACGGCGGACGGGAGCCGCGTCGGCGTTCGAGCCTGCTGCGTTCGAGCCTGCTGCGTTCGAATCTGCTGCG
Source organism: Streptacidiphilus carbonis (assembly GCF_000787775.1). Taxonomy (GTDB): domain Bacteria; phylum Actinomycetota; class Actinomycetes; order Streptomycetales; family Streptomycetaceae; genus Streptacidiphilus; species Streptacidiphilus carbonis. The sequence goes on from NZ_BBPM01000002.1 coordinate 287,574, forward strand.
TTCGAGCCTGCGCGGCGGGCGTCACATCCTCATGGCCGGGCAGCGCGAGGTCCACCCCGAACAGCGGGCGGACCCCGGCCGCCCGGCAGGCCTTGGCGAAGCGCACGGCCCCGGCCAGGGTGTCCCGGTCGGTGAGCGCAAGCGCGTCCAGACCGCGTTCGGCGGCGCGCTCGGCCAACCGCTCCGGATGACTGGCCCCGTAGCGGGCGGAGAATCCGGAGACGGCACGCAGATGCGTAAACGACACAGCCGCCTCCTGCCAGTCACCCGCTCCCCTCCCCATCCGACCCTCGGACCACAGCTTCCACATCCATCATAGGGGCATCTCTCGAACATGCATTCGATGGAATGTCTCGGATGAGCTGGGAGGAAGGGAGGTGGAAGGGGGAGGTGGCGACGTCCGGGCGGCAGGGCGGTCAAGGCAGTGCCAAAGCGTTCGGGGGCGGCGTCAGGGGGTGTCAAAGGGCTGGCTCGGGGCGGCTGCGGCGCGGACTGTTCGCCCGGATCACCCATGGCTCGGTCGGCCGCTTCTGCGTGGCCCGTCCGCGACCCGCCGTTCACGGCTCGAAGCGGTAGCCCATCCCCGGTTCGGTCAGCAGGTGCCGGGGGTGGGCCGGGTCGCGTTCCAGCTTGCGGCGCAGCCCGGCCAGGTAGACCCGGAGGTAGTTGGTCTTGCGCTCATGGCCGGGTCCCCAGACGTCCAGCAGCAGTTGACGGCCGGTCACCAGCCGTCCGGGGTGCTGGACCAGCACCGTGAGGATGCGCCACTCGGTCGGGGTGAGCCGGATCGGGACCGGCCGGACGGTGCAGCCGGCCAGGTCCACGGTGTGGTCGCCGATCACCGCGCTGCCGCCGATCGGCTCGTCCGAGGCCGGACGGCGCAGCACCGCGCGCAGCCGGGCCAGGAGTTCGTTCATCGAGAAGGGCTTGGTGACGTAGTCGTCGGCGCCCGCGTCCAGGGCGATGACCTTGTCGGCCGCGCCGGAGCGTCCGGAGAGCACGATCACCGGGACCGCGCTCCGGATCCGCAGCGCGCGGATGACCTCGGTGCCGTCCAGGCCGGGCAGGCCGAGGTCGAGGATGACCGCGTCGGGCGGGGTCTCGGCGGCCTCGTCCAGGGCGCGGTCGCCGTCCAGGGCGGTGGCGACGGTGTACCGGCGGGCCTCCAGGTTGATCTGGAGCGCCCGCAGCATCTGCGGTTCGTCGTCCACGACGAGGACTCGGGTCACGGGTGTGCTTCTCCGTCCGGAGCCGTCAGCTGAGGGAAGGCGGACGCGGCGGACACCGAGGTCACGGGTTCCGGGGCCGGCAGCGAGAGGACGATGGTCAGGCCGCCACCGGGGGTGTCCTCGGGGACGAGCGTGCCGCCCATCGCCTCGGCCAGGCCCCGGGAGAGGGCAAGGCCCAGGCCGACGCCGTTCTCGTTGTCGGTGTCGCCCAGGCGCTGGAACGGCAGGAACACCCGCTCCCGGTCGTCCTCGGGCAGTCCGGGCCCGTGGTCGATCACCCGGAACTCGACCTGCCCGGCCAGTGCGCTCGCGGTGACCAGGACCGGGGCGTCGCCGCTGTGGCGCAGGGCGTTGGCGACCAGGTTGGCCACCACCCGCTCCAGCAGCGGACCGTCGGCCAGCACCGCCGGCACCTCCTCCAGGCCCTGCACCCTGAGATTGGGCGGTCTGCCGTCGGCGAGGGAATCCATCGCGGCGGACAGCACGTCCTCCAGGGCGGTGGGCTGCAGGTCCATCGGCAGGACGCCGGCCTGCAGCCGGCTCATGTCCAGCAGGTTGTCGACCAGGCGGTTCAGCTTGCCCAGCGAGTCCTCGGCGCTGGCCAGCAGCTCCTGCTGGTCCTCCGCTGAGAACTGCACGTCCTGGCTGCGCAGCGAACTGACCGAGGCCAGCGCCACCGCCAACGGCGTGCGCAGGTCGTGGCTGACCGCGGCCAGCAGTGCCGTCCGCATCCGGTCCGCCGCCTTGACCGGCTCCACCTCCGCCGCCACCTCCGCCAGCCGGGCCCGGTCCAACGCCGCCGCCACATGCGCCGCGAACGCCGCCAGCACCCGCCGGTCAGCAGCCGGCAACGGCCGCCCCCGCAGCACCAGCACCGCGTCGTCGCCGACCTGGACCTCCTCCACCGCCTCGCCCTCCCCGGCGGCTACGGACCGGGGGCCGGACCCGGAGCCGGACTCGGAGCCGGACCCGGGCTCGGCCCCGGAGCCGTCCGCGTCGCGCAGTTCGACCGACTCCATGCCGAAGGTCTCCCGCAGCCGGGCCAGCAGGGCCTCCACCGCGCTCTCCCCGCCCAGCACACTGCCCGCCAGCGCCGACAGCGTCTCCGCCTCCGCCGTCGCCCGCGCCGCCCGCCGCGCCAACCGCGCCGCCCGGTCCACCACCACCGCCACCACGATCGCCACGGCCGCGAAGACCACCAGCGCCAGGAAGTTGTTGGGATCATTGATGGTGAACCGGTGGATCGGCGGAATGAAGTAGTAGTTCAACAGCAGCGACGCGATCAACGACGCCAGCAGCGCCGACAGCACCCCGCCCAGCAGCGAGACGCCGACCACCGCCACCAGGAAGATCAGGATGTCGCTGGTCAGATTGATGTCACCGCGCATCTGACTGAGCAGCACCGTCAGCAGGAACGGAGTCACCAGCCCGGCCAGCGGCCCGGCGATCCGCCGCGACTGCGAGTGCAGCCGCCCCGGGACGGGAAGCCGGCGCCCGCGTCCCGACTGCTCATGGGTGACCATGTGGACGTCGATGTCCCCCGACAGCGCCACCACCGTCTCGCCGATCCCCCGCCCGGTCAGCGAGCGGACCAGGGTGCCGCGCCGGCTGGTGCCCAGCACCAACTGGGTCGCGTTCTCGGCCCGCGCGAAATCGATCAACGCCCGCGGCACCGCGTCGCCCACCACCGAGTGGTAGCTCCCGCCCAGGCTCTCCACCAACCGCCGCTGCGCCGCCAGCGCCGCCGGATTGGCATCCGCCAGCCCGTCGCTGCGCGCCACATGCACCGCCAGCAGGTCACCGCCGGCCGCCCTCGCCGCGATCCGCGCCGCACGCCGGATCAGCGTCTCCCCCTCCGGACCGCCGGTCAGCGCGACCACGACCCGTTCCCGGGTCTCCCACACCGCCGCTATCCCGTGCTCGGCCCGGTAGTTCTGCAGCCCCTCGTCCACCCGCCCGGCCAGCCAGAACAGCGCCAGCTCACGCAGCGCCGACAGATTGCCCACCCGGAAGTAGTGCGACAGCGCCGCATCCACCTTCTCCGGCGCATAGATCGAACCGTGCGCCATCCGACGCCGCAGCCCCTCCGGCGCCACGTCCACCAACTCGATCTGGTCCGCCCGCCGCACCACCTCGTCCGGTACGGTCTCCCGCTGCGGCACCCCCGTGATCTTCTCGACCACATCGTTGAGGGACTCCAGATGCTGCACATTCACTGTCGTCAGCACGTCGATACCGGCATCCAGCAGCTCCTGGATGTCCTCCCACCGCTTCGCGTTCCGCCCACCTGGGACGTTGGTGTGCGGCAGCTCGTCCACCAGCGCCACCTCCGGACGCCGCGCCAGCACCGCGTCCAGATCCATCTCGGTGAACGAGGCCCCCCGGTACTCCCGCACCAACCGCGGCAGCACCTCCAGCCCCGCCAACTTCTCCTCGGTGTCCCGACGCCCATGGCACTCCACGAACGCCACCACCACATCGGTCCCCCGCCCGGACCGGCGCCGCGCCTCGTCCAGCATCCGATAGGTCTTGCCCACACCAGGGGCGGCTCCCAGGAAGACCTTCAACCGACCTACGCCGCCGTACCGTGCCAACGGGCTGCCCTTTCCCGACTTTCCCGAGCCTTCACCACCGCATCCACCATGCTCACCGTCAGGAAACAGCACGTCAGGCGCCCCGCCGCAGGGGTTGACGGTTCCCTTGCGCGGGTCCGTCGAACCTTGACGGTTCCTTGACGCGGCGCCCGGCCGGCTTCAGCGGCCGATGTCGCGGCGGCGGAAGTCGTCGAGGGTCTCCTGGCGCGTCAGCATCCGGGCCGCAGCGGTGCTGCAGGGGTATGGTCCGGCCCACAGATTCTGACGTACCGTCAGATGGAGCTGCCCGGGGAGGCCACGTCCGATGTCCCAGCACGCGAACGCCGACCGTCCGGTACCCCTCGACGAGTACCCGGTGCACCAGGTGCCGCTCTCGATGCGCCATGTCGCCACCGGGGACCGCAACGCCTACGACCGCTGCATCTTCCATGTGTTCGACCACGACGGCAGCGCGCTGCTGATCGCCGGGCTGGGGGTCTACCCGAACACCGGGGTGATCGACGCCTACGCCACCCTGCGCACCGGTGACCGGCTGCACGCCGTCCGGGCCTCCGACGCGCTGGGCGACGACCGGATGCAGCTGGCCGTCGGCCCGCTGCGGATCGAGGTGCGCAAGCCGCTGCACACCCTGCGGCTGGTCTGTGAGCCGGACCCCGGCGACGAAGGCACCGAGGAGGGGCTCAGCTTCGACCTGACCTGGGAGGCCGAGTTCCCGGCCCTGTGGGAGCCGCACCATGTGGCCCGCACCGGCGACCGGCTCACCCTGGAGGGGCGGCGCTTCGTCCAGGCGGGCGCCCCCTCCGGCACCGTACGCGCCGCCGGCGTCGAGTACACCGTCACCCCCGACGGCTGGACCGGTACCCGGGACCGCAGTTGGGGCGTCCGCCCGATCCCCGGCGAGCAGCCGGGACGCGCGGCCGAGGAGCACCGCACCGAGGGCTTCCACTGGGTCTGGTGCCCGATCCGGTTCCGGGACCGGATGGTGATGGTGGTGCTCCAGGAGGACGCGGACGGCTACCGGACCCTGAACGACGCGGTCGCGGTGTACCGGGACGGCAGCGGGCGCAGGGACGAGCAGTTGGGCTGGCCGTATGTCGACATCGCCTACACGCCCGGGACCAGGGAGCCGCGCTCGGCGGTGATCCACCTCACCGACGCCGCCCGCAAGCCGCTGGAGGTCCGGGCCGAGGTGCTGCTCGGCAGCCCGCTGGCGATCGGCGCCGGCTACCCGCCCGCGCAGGACTGGCAGCACGGGACCTGGCAGGGCCGGGGCTGGAGCGAGCGCACGGTGTACGACCTCGGCGACGGGAGGGGGCTGGGCGTGGCCGCGTACGGGGTCACCGACCATGCGGCCAGGTTCACCCTGGACGGCGAGGTCGGCCACGGCATCTTCGAGCACGGCAGCTTCGGCCGCCACGGCCCCAGCGGCTTCGCCGGCTTCGGCTCCGTGGCTCAGGACGCCGCCGCCCAGGACGCCGCCGCTCAGGACGCCGTGCCTCAGGACGCCTTGGCACCGGACAGCGGCGTGGCACCGGACAGCGGCGTGGCACCCGACGCCGCGGCCCAGGGCGGAGGTGCCCGCTGATGCCGGCCGCGCCGCGGGCCCCGCGTCCCCGTACCACCACCCGCGACCCCGCCGAGCTGCGGCGACGCCTCGGCGCCTGGGTGGCCGAGTGGCTTCCGGGGGCGACCGTGGGCGAGCTGACCGTGCCGCCCACCAACGGCATGTCCAGCGAGACGGTGCTCTTCGACCTGGAGCGGCCGGACCGTCCGGTCCAGCCCTGCGTGCTGCGGCTGGCCGCCGACCCCAACGCCTACGCGGTCTTCCCGCGCTACGACATGGAGCGGCAGTACCGGGCGATCCAGCTGGTCGGTGAGCGGACCAAGGTGCCGGTGCCGCGACTGCTGCGGTTGGAGACCGACCCGGCGCCGCTGGGCGCGGCCGGATTCGTGATGGAACGGCTCGAAGGCCGGGTGCCGCCCGATGTGATGCCCTACACCTACGGCGGGAACTGGCTGTCCGACGCCGCCCCGGCCGAACGCGCCCACCTGGAGCAGGCCACCCTGGAGGTGCTGGCCGGGCTGCACTCCGTCCCTGCCGAGGAGGCCGCGTTCCTGGCGCCTCCGCTCCCCGGCTCCTGGCTCTCCTTCCGCAGCCCGCTGCGCCGGCATGTGGACGAGCAGCGGGACTACTACGCCTGGGTGGTGGACGGGCGGCCGCGCTCCCCGCTCATCGAGCGGGCCTTCGCGCGGCTGGAGCAGCTCTGGCCGCGCGACGAGGGCCCGACCGTGCTGAGCTGGGGCGACGCCAGGATCGGGAACATCGTCTACCGGGGCTTCGACCCGGTCGGGGTGCTCGACTGGGAGATGGCCTCGCTCGGTCCGCGCGAACTCGACCTGGCCTGGCTGCTCTTCCTGCACCGCTTCTTCCAGGACCTGACCGAGAGCTCGGGCCTCCCCGGGATGCCGGACTTCCTGGAACCGGGGCGGATCTGCGCCCGGTACGCCGAGCTGACCGGCCACACCCCGCGGGACATGGAGTTCCATCTGCTGTACGCGGCGCTGCGGCACGCCGTGGTGATGCTGCGGATCGGCTACCGGCAGCTGCACTTCGGCGAGGCCGAGGCGCCGGCCGACCCGGACCGGCTGATCATGCACCGGGCCAGGCTGGAGCAGCTGGTGGAGAACGACTGACTCCGACAGCCCGACTGACCCGTCGTCAGACCATCACCGCCCTCGACGCCGTGATCTCGTAGCCCAGCGTCAGGGTGCGGCGGTCGTCGGCGTTCAGGGTGAGGTCGTAGCGGACGATGCCGTCGGCGTCCGCCCCCTCCGGCGTCGGCGAGCTGCGCTCCTTGTCGAGGCGGACCTCGACCGCGGTGATCTCGGAGACCGGGATGCGTTCGCGCACCACCACCGACAGCGGCCCGGCGTCCGCGGGCGCGAAGCGGGAGAGCGCGAGCCGGACGGTGCGGGTGATGACGGTGCGCCCGGTGACCGCCGTGGTGTCGCGGGACTCCTCGACCGAGCGGGTCACCCGGAAGGTGTCCTCACTGCCGAAGGAGAGCTCGGCCGGGGCGCCCTCGGCGGTGAAGCGCAGCTCGCTCCGGCCCACGAAGCCGCTGCCCCGGACCAGGTCCACCGGGCCGGAGAGCAGCACCTGCCCGGTGCTGTTGCTGAACCGGGCGACCTGGGTGACCAGCGGCGACAGTTCCGGGGCACAGCTGTACTCGGCCCTGGCCGGCAGCGTCGCCGAGGCCAGTCCGATCCGGTGCGCCCGTCCGTCCGAGGGCAGATCGACCGGAGCGGGCGCGGTCAGCAGCCGGGCCTCGCCGCCGTCGTCCACCCCGGGCAGGGTCAGCGCTGCGGCCGCGGCCTGCGCCGCGTCCTGCACCGGCGAACCGTCCTCCGTCGGGCCGACGTTCTGGATGTCGACCTCCCGCAGGTCGACCTCGATCGTGCGGCGCTCCTCCGGGGTGCGGTCCACCAGCAGCAGCACGTCCTCGCTGAGGTTCGGGGGCTCGGCGGCCTGGGTGGTCCTGGCGGTGGAGAGGGACAGCTCGGCGCCGGTCCAGTCCTCGCCGGTGCGCTGCCAGGCGACCGCGTCGCACTGCAGCGCCAGCGACCTCCCGTCGGCGGACAGTTCGGCCCGGTAGGCGGGCCGCCAGAGGGCGCAGGGGGTGAGGTGCACCAGCCGCAGCCGGGCCCCCTCCGGGAGCGGCTCGCCGGTCTCGACCACCACGTCGACGAAGGCGGACAGCACCAGTGGCTGCTCCTCGGCCGCGTCCAGCGCCTCCTTGGCGCTGCCGAGTTCGGTACGGGTCCGGGCGATCCGCCGCAGCAGCACCCGCTGGGCGTCCGCATGCCTGGTGTGCTCGCCGTAGGCGCGGTCCAGCTCGGCGGTCCAGCGCCCGGGGTCGGCCTCGCCGGCGCCGGTGCTCTCGGCGATGTCCCGGCGCAGTTCCTCCAGCAGTTGCTCCAGTACCGCGACCCGGGTCCCGGTCCGCTCCTGGTCCGCCTCCAACCGGCGCATCAGCTCCGTGAGTTCGTGCACCCGGTGGCGCAGGGCCGAGGCGTCCGGGCCCGGTGCGCCCTCGGGCGGCGGGGTGTAGAGCCGGACCAGCCGCACGTCGCGGATGTCGGCCGCCGCCCCCATCGCCTCCAACTCGGCGCGCAGGGACCGGTCGACCGCCAGCGGACCGACCGGCCCGAGCCGCAGCCGGTGGGTGCCGGCCGGCAGCCCGGCGTCGAGCACGGCGGTGCGCCGGAGCTCGGCCCGGTCCTCCAGCAGGGTCGCCGCGGTGACCGGGCAGGGGATCACGCCGTCCTTGGTCGCCGGAGCCGTACTTGCCATGCTCAGAGCCTCCTGTTGCCGTCGAGGACGGCCTTCGCCGCCGGGATCCTGACCGCGTAGCCGCCGTTCAACTGCCGCTTGGCGTGCGGCTCCAGGGTGACCTTCCAGACCCGCATGCCGCGCTGGTGCTGCTCGTCCTGCTCGGGCGGCACCACCGTCCACGGCGGGGTGGCCGGCTGCTCCTCGACCTTGACGTCCTTGTCGCCGCCGACCGGGACCCGCTCGCGGACCTCCACGGTGACCGGGCGGCCGAGCCGGTTGGCCAGCTCGATCTCGACCGAGTGCTCCAGCACGACGGTGCCGCCGCGCAGCCCGGCGGTGGACTCCCGCATCCGGGTGTGCCGGGCCACCTGCACGCTCTCCACCACGCCGATGCCGACCCGGCGGTGCTGGCCGGGGGCGAGGGTCGGCAGCTGAACCGTCATCAGGTAGGCGCCGTCCACGGTGACCTCGGCCGCCCCGGCCAGCAGGGCGTGCGGGCTGGTGTTGCCCAACTGCACCGCGGCGTAGACCCGGGGGTCGACGGCCGGGACGCAGACGTGCTCGGCGGCCAGTTCGACCGGGAACTCCAGCACCGGCACGGTGTGCCAGGCGCCGTCGGCGGGGACGTCCACCGTGGACTCGGTGTCGTAGCGGTGGTCGAACGACCCGGCGGACCGGCGCACCGGCACGGAGTGCGGCGGCAGCGCATACCGCGACACCAGCTCCGCACGCCGGCGGTACTCGGTCACTACCGCGCCGAGGGCCGCCCCGGCGGGACGCAGCAGCCCGCGCTCGGCGGCGGGCTCGTCCGGCCCGGCGAGGGCGAGTTGGGCGAGGTCGCGCAGGGCCTGGTCGGGAGCGGGGGCGGCCTGCTGGGGGGCGGCGCCGAAGGCCGCCGCCTTCTGGGC
>NZ_BBPM01000002.1:296839-297981 GCF_000787775.1 Streptacidiphilus carbonis
CTTCTGGGCCGCGGGCGGCGGCCCGCCGTAGCCGGGGGACGGCGCGGCGTCGGAGCGCATGGCGTGCGTGGGCTGCGCGGCCGGCTGACTCCCGCGCTGCGGCCCTCCACGCGGCGGCCCCGAGGGCGCCGACGGCGCTGCCGGCGCCGCCATCGCGGACGGGGCGGGCACCGGACCGGCGGCAGCGGCCCCGGCCGATCGCACCCTGACCGATCGTGTGCTGCGCGTGTCCAGCGTCATCTCGTCGGCCGCCCTGGCCGCCAGGCGCGCCGCGCCACCGGCCGCCGCCGGTGCCCCGGCGGTGGCCGCGGCCGGTTTCGGGAACGCGTCGTACCCGGTGAACAGCTCGGAGAGGCCGGACGGGGGCTCCCGCCAGGGCATCGGGACGGCCTCGACCTGCCTGCGGCCGATCCGCAGCGAGCGCAGCTCGGGCAGTTCGGTCCGGCGGCTCAGATCGGCGGTGGACAGGCCCAGCCGGACCCCGGTCCAGTCCTCACCGGTGCGCTGGGCGACCACGGCGCGCATGGCCAGGCTGCCGCCCGGGGTGTCGCTGTGGATGCCCGCCAGCCGCAGATGGTAGGTCGGGGTCCAGGTCGCACCCGGGACGCCGTACTCCAGCTCCAGCTCGACCTCGGGACCCTCCCCCGACCCCTCCGGCCCAGCTACCGCCCCGTCGTCGCCGGGGGCCTGATCGAGCGTCACCAGTACCGTCGTGCCCGGCCTCACGTGCTCGGTCGGCAGCGCGCCCGACGCGGTCCGGAGCCTGCGCCGGGCGATCTCCGCCTCGCGCCGGGCCGCGCGCTCGGCGTCCTCGGCCGCGAGCAGCCGCTGCTGCAGCTCCGCCAGCCTGGTGTCGACGAAGTCGGCCAGCTCCAGCAGCGCGTCCGCCGGTGCGCGCCGCGGCGGGTCGCCCCGGCGCTGGGGCGGCGGGACGGCGCGCAGGGCGGAGATGTGCTCCACCTGCGCGGCCAGGGCCGCGCGGGCCGCCGCGGCCGCGTCCGCCGCCTCCTCCGCCTCGTCGCAGGCGCTCCGCAGCGGCGACAGGTCCTCGACCGAGGGCAGCGCCGCCTCGACCTCCCGTCGTACGTCCAGCACCCGCAGCCGCTCGGGGCCGGTGACCACGCGGGCCCGCAGGCTGTGGG
>NZ_BBPM01000001.1:0-52794 GCF_000787775.1 Streptacidiphilus carbonis
CTGAACTCCAGAACGTATCCGGTTCCGCTGCTGAAGTGCCGCAGGTAGGTGAATTCCTCGATGATTCCGAACACGACGCGCAGGATCGCCACCATCGTGTCCTGCCCCTCGTACGGCTCGAAGTCAGCGGGGGAGCGGTAGGTGACGTTCTCCGCGAGCAGGTCGGGGAGTTGGTCCCAGTCCAGTGCCGCGACGATGCGTCGCCACTCCGTGATTCCAGCCTCCGCCGCTTTGTGCGGCCGGGCCGTCGGCATGTCAGCCATGATGTCGATGACTTTCTGGTGGAAGGCGCTCATGCCTGTTCGTTGATGAGGCCGGCGTAGTGACCGAGGTTTTCCTCGATCTCCTCAAGTCCGATCTCGGCGATGGCCTTTCCGAGTTGCGGGACGCGCGCCTGGAAGCCCGGCCAGTTGACCGACTCCGCGAACTCCGCCCAGGACGCTCGCAGATCGGCCACCGGCGGCAGGGTCGACCGGTTGATCTGCGTCTTGGCGGCTAGCACGGACTGCTTGTCGAACGAGGCGATGCGCGCTGCCACGCCGCTCACGAGGTCGTCGAGTTCGGCGTCGGTGACGGCCCGGGTCACCCACCCGTACCGCTCAGCCGTGTCGGCGTCGAAGTCCTGGCTGGTGAGGATCGCTTCCAGCGCGCGGTCCCGCCCCAGCAGCCGGGCCAGACGGTCGCTGCCGCCACCGCCGGGGACGATGCCGATCGCGACCTCGGGCTGGCAGAAGAACGCCTCCTCGCGGCTGGCGTAGCGCAGGTCGAAGGCCAGGGTGATCTCGTCCCCGCCACCCCTGGTCCGCCCGCGGATGGAGGCGATGCTGATGAACGGCGCGCTGGTCAGGCTCGTGACCAGATCGACCCACGTGGGCGTCCCGTCGGCGCTGTTCAGCGCCAGGAGTTCGGGCACCTGCCCGAGATCGGCGTGGTTGTAGAAGTATCCGGGCGTGCCGCTGTCGAAAATGACGACCTGAACCTGCTCGTCCCGGCTCAGCTCATCGACGACGTCGACCAGTTGAGTAACGGTGTCCGCGCCGACGACGTTCACCGGCGGATTCGAGAAGGTGACCTTACGGATCTTCGGCGCCACAGTCTCGATGCTGAACATGCTGTGCTGCGTCATGGTGTTCTCCTGAACTGAGGTGCAGAGATTGCTGGACGAATGAACTCGGGACGGGAAGGTCTTTTCGGGGTCGGTCTTCCTGTGCGGACCGGCGAGTCGGCCGTCTGGACGGTGGATTGACTCGCCGATGGCGCGAGGTAGGTGCGGCCGGTCCTGCTGGGCGATCAGGGGGGCGCCGTCAGGGTGTTCGCGAAGGCTGTCGCCGGCGGCCTCTCGTGCAGGGGCAGGGCGGCACGGTGTACGTACGCCGGCGGTACGTTCGGCCATACCACCCGGCTGCGCTCGACGGTCGCGAACCGTGCCGCCAGTTCGGCGGCGAACCGCCGGGCCGGCGGAGTCCACGCCGTGTGGACGTAGGCGAAGGTGCTGAACCGGCCGCTCGGGCCGAGCACTCCGGCCGCCGCGTCGAGGATCCGTCGCTGCCGCTCGTGCGGCATGACGGTCCACGGCAGACCGGACACGATGACGTCGACCGGATACGGGACCAGCGTCGCCAGATCCTCGGCGGAACCCTCGACCACCTCAACGGCGCTGTCCCGGTACCGGTCTGCCAGCCTGCCGGTGAACACCCGGTTCAGCTCGACCGCCACCAGCCGTGCTCCCGGAGCCAGTTGCCGCAGTATCGCCCCGGTGATCGCGCCGGTGCCGGGCCCCAGCTCCACGACGACTTCGGCGCGGTCCAGGCCGAGTCCGGAGGTCATGGCCTGGGCGAGGGAGGGAGAGCTGGGAGCGACCGCGCCGGTGAGCCGGGGGCGGCGCAGGAACTCCCGCATGATCGACATGACCCGACCCTAGGTATCGGCTTTGTCGTCGGGCGTCCTCCCGGGCGCCCGACGGGGTCATCCGCCAGGACGAACCAGTCCGCTCTCGTAGGCCACGACGACGGCCTGTATGCGGTCACGGATATTCAGTTTGGTGAGGATCCGGCCCATGTGGGTCTTGACCGTGGTTTCGCCGAGGAACAGCTTCTCGGCGATCTCCACGTTGTTCAGCCCGCGGCCGACCAGCCCCAGCACCTCCCGCTCGCGGTCGGTGAGGGTGTCGAGGCCGGCGTCGGGGAGTGGGACGGCGGTGCCCGTGACGTACCGGTCGATCAGCCGCCGCGCCACGGAGGGGGCGATCATCGTGTCGCCGCGCAGCACACCGCGGAGCGCGACGAGCATCTCGGCGGACGAGGTGTCCTTGACGAGAAAGCCGCCGGCTCCGGCACGCAGCGCCGCGTAGGCGTACTCGTCGCGGTCGCAGGCACTGAGCACCAGTACGTGTGTCCCGGGCAACTCGGCGCGCACCTGCGCGGTCGCCGAGATGCCGTCCAGACACGGCATCCGCACCCCCATGACGACGAGGTCCGGGCGCAACGTGAGCGCCTGCGCCACGGCCGACTCGCCGTCACCGGCCTCGCCGACGACCCTGAAGTCCGGTTGGCTGTCGACCACCCCCCGCAGGCCGGCCCGCATCAACTCCTGGGCGTCACAGATCAGTACGCCGGCCGCGGTCATGGCGCCCCGCCCCCTGACACGGCCACCCGCTCCCGCGCGCCGGTCGGACCGCGCCCGGAGACCGGATGCGGACGGTCGGGGTTGCGGGCGGCGTCGTGGACGGCGGTGCCGGGGCCGAACGGCTCGACGGCGAATGTCCGGGCAAGGCCCCGGTCGGTTCCGGTGGCGAGAACGGTGCTGGTGGACGGCCTCATGAATTCCTCCCGTTGAAAGGGGGGGCGGGATGGGGAAGGCATGCCGGTCCCACCGAACGGCCTGCCGATGTGCGGTGCCGGCCGACGGACCGGCTGCGTGCGCCGGTATCAGGTCATCGGGTCGGACGGGTGAACGGTCCGAGGGGTCGGCTTCCCTGGCGCCTCGCCGGTCGGTCGGCGTTCTTCGAACGCGGCCAGTGCTACGACGATCACCGCGGCGACGAACGCCGCCAGGTACGCCGGGGCCATCGGCGTGAGCAGGCCTGCGAGGACCAGTGCGGACAGCGCGAGCAGCCGTGACCGGTTCAGGTCGTCGAACAGGGTTGCCCCGTGCCAGGTCTGCGTGGCGATGAAGAGGGCCGGCCCGCCGAACAGCAGCAGGTTCGTGGTGATGCCCGCGTGCGCCATGGGGTGGGCGATGACGCGCTCATCGGCTACGGCAGCGGCGATCAACCCGGCGACGGAGACCATGAGACTGATGACGCCGCTGCGACCGGCCCGCATCGGGTCCTCGGTTCGCTCGTAGTGGCGTACGACGCGCTCGGAACGGCTGAAGAACAGCCAGAACAGCGCGATCGTGCCGGTGAGTGCCACCACGGCGGCCAGCAGGGTCATCGGCTCGTACGGTGCCGCGGTGAGTGCGGTGCCGGTGGTCATGACCGTTTCACCGAGCGCGATGATCATGAACAGGCGGCCGCGCTCCAGCAGGTGCCCGCCGGCGAAGCCAACCTGCCGGGACTCCAGCCTGCGTCCGGGCAGCGGATGAGCCGTCCAGGTACCCGCCAACTCGACCAGGTTCGCCGCAGCCCACCAGGCCAGCCGCGCGCCACCGTCGACCGCCGCGCCGGTCAGCCACAGGGGTGCGGCCGCGACGAACCAGACCAGAACGCGGACGAAGTGTTCCTGGTTGACGTCATCGAGGCCCACCCTGAGGAGCCACACCGTCCGGCCGATGTGAATGAGCAGGAAGGTGACGACGAAGACCCACCCGGCGTCGCCGAAGGCCCGTGGGATCGCGGCGTTCATGAACAGCCCGGCGAGCATGACCGCCAGCAGCATCCGCCGCGTCCGCGGGTCCTCGGCAGGGACCAGGGTGACCGCCCACGTGGTGTACGCCCACGCCGCGTAGACGGCGAGGTAGAGCACGAGCGTCTGGGCCGCGCCGGTCCATGTCGGGTGCGCCAGCAGCTGATGCGACAGCTGGCCGATCGCGAAGACGTAGACCAGGTCGAAGAACAACTCCAGCGGCGTGACCTCGCGGCGCGCCGGATCGCTGGTCAGCTCCACGATGGGGCTCCTCGTTCGGGGAGGCGTTCCGACTCCCGTGGTATCGGACTTCGTTCAGTGGTCAGTCGGCGAGGAAGGACGCCACCTGTGCGGCGAAGTCCTCGGCGTGCTGGAAGAGGAAGGCGTGGCCGGCGTCGCTGTAGGCGACGAGAGTGGCGTCGGCGAGGTGCTGCACGGCGGTGTACGCCGCCAGCGCGGGAATCATCACGTCCTGCATGCCGGTCGCGTACAGAACGGGCTGCCGGATGGTCGCGAGGTTCGCCCGGACCTGCTCGAAGGGGATCGACGCGTCCTTCTGGATCGCGGCGATCTGGCCCATGGCCGCCACCTCGGACACCTCGGGAACCCCGGTGGCCAGCCGCGTGGCCACCCTGGTGAGGTGCGCGTACCCGGCGGCGCGCCCCGTCTCCGTCTCCGGGAAGAACAGGAACACCAGGTCGTCCCCCGTGACCTCGGGCTTGGTCATGGTTGCCCGCACCTTCTCGTTCGGCGCGGGCGCGCCGGGCACCGTGCCTCCGGGACTGGCGGCCGCCACGACCAGCCTGCGGACCAGGTCGGGCTGTCGGCGGGCGATGTCCTGGGCGACGGTGCCGCCCAGCGTCCAGCCGAGCAGGTCCACCTGGGACAGGCCGAGGATCTCGATGAACTCCGCAGCGCCGTCGGCGAGTCCCTCGACCGAGTCGCGTGGGATGCCGGTGGTGTAGCCGGTGCCGACATTGTCGAACACGATCACGTCGTGTTCGGCGGCCAGGTGTTCCAGGAACTCCGGGTCCCACCAGTCGAGGGTTCCCCGGACCCGGTTCAGCAGGACCAGCGGGGTGCCGCCCCGCGGGCCGAGGCGCCGGTAGGTGAACGTCGCGGAAGGACCTTCGACGGTGAGGTTTTCGGCTGCGTCTGCCAGATAGGTGCTCATGTCGAGCTTCGCTCTCCTGTCGCTGTTGTCTGGATGCGGGGGCTGGACGTCAGGCGGCGGGCAGGCGGTTGAGCTTGCGCAGCTGCTGGTCGAACATGCGGGAGGGGACCATGCGGCGCATGGTGCGAACGCGGCCGGTGACGGCGCCGGCGGTGTAGCGCAGCTTGGGTTTGGCGTCGGTCGCGGCGGCGACGATCTCCTTGGCGACGACGGCAGGGTCGTC
This sequence comes from Streptacidiphilus carbonis, assembly GCF_000787775.1. Lineage (GTDB taxonomy): Bacteria > Actinomycetota > Actinomycetes > Streptomycetales > Streptomycetaceae > Streptacidiphilus > Streptacidiphilus carbonis. Next base: position 5,243 of record NZ_BBPM01000001.1, read on the forward strand.
GCCGTCCTTGACCGCGTCGGCCATGTACTCCTCGAAGATGTGGCGCTGCTTGGCGTAGACGTCCAAGGGCTGGTCGGGACGCACGCTGGCCGCGTCGAACGCGGTGCTGGTCCAGGCGGGTTCGACGAGCAGGACCCGCACGCCGTACTCGCGGACCTCGTGGTCCACGGATTCCGAGTAGCCCTCGATGGCGTGCTTGGAGGCGGCGTAGACGGCCATGTAGGGCTGCGGCATGAAGCCGACGATGGACGAGATGTTGACGATGCGTCCGCTGCGCTGGGCGCGCATGTGGGGCAGGACGGCGTTCGTCATGCGGATGACGCCGAAGACGTTGATGTCGAAGAGGCCGTGCGCCTGTGCGGCGGAGGTTTCCTCGGCGGCGCCCGCCGAGCCTACGCCCGCGTTGTTGACCAGGAGGTCGATGCGCCCGAACCGGTCTATCACCTCGCCCACCGCCGCGGTCACCGACTCGTCACTGGTCACGTCGAGGTCGAGGAAGGTCACGCCCTTGAGCGGGGTGACGTGCGCCGTGTTGCGGCTGGTGCCGACGACTTCGTGGCCTGCCGCGGCCAGCGCGAGGGCGGTTGCCTTCCCGATGCCGGAGGACGCGCCTGTCACGAGGGCTACCGGTCGTGTTGTCGCCATTGTGGGCTCCTGACTCATGGGGGGTTGATGTCGTCCATGGGCTGAGTGGGGGATCGCGATGCCGGAGGCGAGCGACCCTCAATCGGTTTCACCAATGTATCAGATCTGCGCTTATGCGCAACACTGGAGAATCAATTAATGAGGTAGTCGTAGCATCTGCGTATCTCCTACGGGGGTGAGGGGTCGAGGGCGTGGTCGTCGCGGGGTCGGATCGGGCGGGGTCCCTGCCCGGTGCGCCGACGCCTCCATGCGGCGGAGCGTCGACGTGATCGGCCGAGGGCCCCACTCCGAACCGTCGTACCCCGCCGGGCTCGGCTCCGGCGGGGTACGGATGTGTGGCTGTTCGCTGCGTCGGTGTGGCGCGATCCGTTATCTGTTGCATCCATGTATCGACTCTTCGCAGAGTTGCGGTATGCAAGGATCAATTAAGGGGGTACCGGTAGCATTCCCGTATCCTCTACGGGGGGCCAGGTAGCGAGTCAGGCAGGAGACAGACATGGGCCGAGCACTGCGGGCAGATGCCGAGCGCAGTGTGCGCGCGATTCTGGAGGCGGCCGAGCAGGTCTTCGCCCAGGATGCCGGCGCGTCCATGGAGCAGGTCGCCGAGGCGGCGGGGCTTACCAGGATCACCGTTCACCGTCGGTTCGCGAACCGGCAGGCACTGCTGGAGGCGCTCGCCGTCTCCGCGAAGCAGCAGCTCGTCGACGCCATCGAGGAAGCCCGGCCGCAGGCGGCTCCCGCGCTCGTGGCGCTGCACCGAGTGACGGCGAACGTCCTCCGGGTCAAGAACACCTGGCGCTTCACCCTCAGTCACGCCACAGCTCACACCCCGGCCGCAGCCGCCCTCTGGGAAGAGATCGACACCCACACCGTCGATCTCATGAACCGGGCGCAGCGCGAGGGGTTGATCGCCCCGGACGCAGATCTGGCGTGGGCGCGGCAGGTTTACTACGCCCTTCTCAGCGAAGCCATCAACAGGCCCGGCGCGGAGCATGACCCTGCCGCACAGGATCCGGACGCGTTGGCCACGCTCGTCATCGACACGCTCCTGCACGGCGCAGGGCCACGCAGCTGAGTCGCAACGGCTCAGAGCGCACCGGCGCCCCCGGCAGCACGTTGGGGTCGATTACGTGAACCGCCTCGCGATGACTCGCACGGGCCCTCATGCGCCGCGGTTACGACCGGCGGAGCGGATGCGGGCGGTGGCGGCCGCCGAGTGTCGGGCAAGGCCGGGGCGATGGTCTCGGACAGCCGTGCGGCCGACTCGCGTACGCCTGAAGGTCATCGCGCCACTCCCTCTACAGGGGGCGTTCTTCGGCATCCGGTGGCCACCCGAGTGTCAGGTACTGGTCCAGGCCGGTGAGTTCGAGTAGGCGCAGCACGGGGTGGCAGGCCCCGTGCAGGATCAGTCGCCCTCCGTGTCGTGCGGCCAGGTGGTGGGCCAGCAGGAGCGGGCGCAGGCCGGCGCAGTCCATGAAGGTGACCTGTGAGAGGTCAAGCACGGCCTCGCCGTGCGCTTTGAGGGCTGCGGTCAGGCGGCGCTGCAGAGCGGGTGCGGTGTCGAGGTCGATCTCTCCGCGGGCTTGGACCAGGGCGGCGGCGTGTTGCTCGTGCATGGCTTCTCCCGCGTTGTCCCGGCGTGCACCGTGTTCGGCGGTCACGGTTGGGAACGGGGTGAGCTGCCGCGCGCGAAGAAGTGGATCGCGCGCGGCAGTCGGGTTCGGGCCTCAGCTTTGGATCTGCTTACGCTCCTCGCTGTGGCTGACGGCGATCTTGCGGGGCTTGGCCTTCTCGGCGACCGGGATGCGCAGGGTGAGTACGCCCGCGTCGTACTCGGCCTTGATCCCCTCGGGATCCAGGGTGTCGGAGAGCACGATCTGGCGGGAGAACACGCCCAGTGGGCGCTCGGTCAGATCCCACACGACGTCCTCGCCCTCGTGGCGCGGCCGGCGTTCGGCCTTGACGGTCAGCATGTTCCGCTCGACGTCGATGTCCAGGGCCTGCGGGTCCACTCCGGGCAGGTCGAAGCAGACCACGTACTGGTCGCCGGTGCGGTAGGCGTCCATGGGCATCGGGCTGGGGCGGGACCAGGTGCCGGTCGGGCCGGGGTTCAGGAACTGCTGGGCCAGGCGGTCCAGGTCGCGGAACGGGTCGGTGCGCATCAGCATCGCGAAACACCTCCAGTAGATCTCAAAGGGGGCCAGTGCGCTTCACCTGAAACCGTTCTACCATGTCATCCATCCGATGACAAATAGCGAGTCGTCAAGGGAATGACATGACGCGAGACGAGGGCCCACCGGCCCGCGATGACACCGAGGGCTCGGCCGAGCCTGCCTCCTTCCTGGCCGCGACAGCCGCGCTGGCCGCCATGGACCAAGCGGTACGGACCGCACGCAACCACAGCGGCGCTCCCACGGGCGGGCCGAAACCAGGTCCCGAGCAGGCCCTGGCCGCCCTGATTCTGCTGCGCGAACTGCGCACCGAACTCGCCGGCTGGGAAGCGGGCCTGGTGGAGAGCTCCCGCGCCGCGGGGGCCACCTGGGCAGACCTGGCCCAACCCATGGGGGTGGCCAGCCGCCAGGCCGCCGAGAACCGCTACCTGAGGCTGCGCCCCGCCGGAGCCGACCGGTTCACCACCACCGGCGCCGAGCGCGTCAAGGCAGTACGCGACCGGCGTGCCGCGCAGCGCACCGTCACCGCCTGGGCCCGCGAGAACGCCGCCGAGCTGCGGGTCCTGGCCGCGCAGGTCGCCACGCTGACCGATCTGCCGCCCCAGGCCGAGCCCGGCCTGTCCGCCCTGCATGCCGCGCTGGGGTCCGCCGAGACCGCCGACCTGCTTCCGCACCTGACCGGCATCCGGCCCTTCCTGGTCGCCGACCATCGGGACCTGGCTGTCCGCCTGGACGCTGTCGCCACCCACACCGACCAGCTACGCCGCGACAGCACCCGCCGCCGCACCTGACACCGAAGGCGATGTTCCCCGCCTGGGAAGTGTGTGCTCGTACTCAATCAGAGTGACGGGGGTGAGTCGGTCGCCGCATATCGGGCAAACGTCTCTTATGTTTCTGGTCAGGACTCCTGGTGTCTACCGTGCGCAGGGGGACACCGCTCTGTTGATCGAGTCCCTTCGGCACGAGCCGATGGGACCGGGGCGCAGCGTCCTGGACATCGGTACCGGAAGTGGGGCGGTGGCCTTGGCGGCCGCCTGTCGAGGATCGTCGGTCACCGCGGTGGACGTCTCCTGGCGGGCTCTTGCGACGACCCTGGTCAACGGGGCGCTGCACGGGCGTTGGATCGCGGTGCGCCGTGGAGACCTCGTGGCGCCGGTGGCAGGGCGAGCCTTCGACGTGGTGGTGTCCAATCCCCCCTATGTTCCGGCATCGGCCACGCGGCTGCCGTCCCGGGGCGTCGCCCGTGCCTGGGACGCGGGACCGGACGGGCGGGTGCTGCTGGACCGGATCTGCCGGGAGGCCCCGCGGGTGCTGCGTGTCGGGGGAGTCCTGCTGATGGTGCAGTCGTCCCTGTGCGGAGTGTCGACGACCTGTTTGGCATTGGCGGACTCCGGAATGCGTGCCCAGGTGGTCGCGCGTCGGCGGCAGCGCTTCGGTCCGGTGATGCGGTCGCGGGCCGGCTGGTTCGAGGAGCGCGGGATCATCGCCCCGGGTCAGCGCGAGGAGGAGCTGGTGGTGATCCGTGCCGTCCGGACCTGACCCCGTTGTCCGGGTGACCATGCCGGCCGACCGCGGTCCCATCCTGGTCGAGGGCCCGGTGGAAGTGCACCTGCCCGACGGGACGGTGCGCCGCAGCGACCGGCCGGTGGTCGCTCTGTGCGCGTGCCGCCGCAGCCGCTGCTATCCGTTCTGCGACACCAGTCATCGACGGCGCTCAGCGCCCGCGGCCGGATCCGACTCCGCGCGGCGCATCGCGCAGGGGGGCCAGTAGCGAACTGCGGTTCGCGTCCCAGCACGCGAGCAGGTGCGACGCCAGGCGGTCCTCCACCAGAGCGGCGGCCGCCAGACCGAAGGCGATGTCGGCCTCCAGCGCGGGCTCGTCCTCCAGCAGCGCCCCGATGACGCCGTGTCGTACGACCTGCTCGTGGACCGCGTCCGCTTCCACGTGCTCGCGGTAGAAGGCGGTCCCGGCGCTGCCCGCGCCCAGCCCCTCCAGCGCCGTGGCCAGGCGCTCGGACCCCGGCGAGGAAGTGATCTCCACGGCGGCGAACTGTCCCACCAGAGCGCCGCGGAGCGCGCGGTGCAGACCGAACAGCGACATCAGGTTCACCACGGCCAGCGCCGGGGCCGGCGTGAGTGGCAGGTAGCGGCCGTAGGACGGGTCCAGATCCAGGTCGGCCATCATGTCCGCGAACAGCCGGGAGTGCACCCGCTCGGGGTGTCCGGCACCGTACTCGTCGTACTCGATCGCGACCAGTGCCGCCTGCGCCGCCCCGTGCAGCCGGGGTATGGCCCAGGCCTGCGGGTCGGCCTCCTTGAGGTGGTAGAGGGAGCGTTGGACCAGGTACTCGCGCGCCTGCCAGCGCTGTCCGCGTTCAAGCAGGTGGTACGAGGGCCCGGTGCCGTGAACAGGCTCGATCAACAGCGCCTCCAACTGGTCGTCCAGGCTCGGTACGGTGCCCAGCGCGTCGCGGACCGCATCCAGGAACCCCTGCTCCAACGGGCGGCGCAGCTCCAGGACCCGCGGATCCCACTCCGTCTCGGGGTCCACCTCCTGGAATCCCCGGTAGTGCAGCTCGTAGCACAGGTAGAGGGCGAGTTGGACGTCTTCGCCCCAGGCGTCGTGAGCGCCGGCCGGCGCGGCACCTGCTCGGACCGGGGTGTCGGGCCCGGACCGGAGAAGGTCGACCAGCTGACCGCTGAGCGGGCCGCGCGCCGGCGGCAGCTGGGGAAGAACGGCTGCTGTACCCATGATGAGTGGACTCCAGGGGGAAGCACGGTTGCTAGGGCGAATCGGGGCCCGGGCGCGTCGGCTCGCCGCCCGAGGGATTGAGGGTTTTGGAGCCGGCGGCACGGCGCAGGTTCAGGGTGCAGCACTTGGGGCCGCCTCCCGCCTTCATGAGCTCGTCGACGTTCACTGAGACCGGTTCGTAGCCGCGTTCCTTGAGGCGCACGGCGAGTCCGGCGGCTGCTGTGGGAAGGACCACGTGGTATCCGTCGCTGATCGCGTTCATCCCGAAGGCGACGGCGTCCTGTTCGTCGGCCAGCAGCGCCTGCGGAAACAGGTGCTCCAATGTGGCGCGGCTGCGGGGGCTGAAGGCGTCCGGGTAGTACATGACCTGGTCCGGTCCCAGGACCGTCAGCGCGGTGTCCAAGTGGTAGAACCTGGGGTCGATCAGGGTCAGGTTCACCACCTGCCTTCGCAGGTAGTCGGCCGTCTCCGGCTGGGATTCGGTCTCGGTTCGAAAGCCGCTGCCGGCCAGGATGATGTCACCCACCAGCAGGTGGTCCCCCTCACCCTCGTTGATCCGGGCCGCCCGACGTACCTGGTCGAAGCCGACCGCGTCGAACCAGGCCTGGAAGACGGCGGACTCCGGGGCGCGCTGCCGGTGGCGGAAGGCGGCCACCAGCACCCGCCCCTCCACCACCGTGGCGGCATTCGCTGCGAACACCATGTCGGGCAGCCCCGGTACGGGTTCCACCAGGTCCACCACATGGCCCAGGGCCCGCAGCACCCGGCAGAGCTCCTGCCACTGTGACAGGGCGGCAGTGGCATCGGTCGGCCGGGACGGGTCCATCCACGGATTGATCGCATAGTCCACCGCGAAGTACTCGGGCGGACACATCGCATAGTGCTGCGGTCGGGCTGTTCTACGGCGTCTCACCTCAGCGGGCACAGGCGGACCTCCGAGATGCGGGCGCTGGGTCGGTTCCGTCAGCGCGGGGAAGCCTTCCCCGAACGGCTACCCGCGTTGACACCAGCCACGCAGAGCGCAGAGGGCACAGAGGAGAGCAAACCCGCTGACGCCTGAGGGCTGCCCAACCACCCCCGATCGGCGCACCGGGGCCGCGGCCGCGTCTTGGACGAGGTCAGCTCCTCGAATGTTCGGTGGAGCCGGCTGCCTGGGCAATCTCGAAGGTGGATCCGGGAGCGGCGTAGTCGGTTACGCGCCGTTCGGTGGCAAGGACGGTGGAAGGCCGAGCCCTGGTCGAGGCCGTTGCGTGCGAACCGGCTGGTCCGGCCGCCGACGGGGACCGGCCCGCGCTTGAAGGGGCGCCCCGACGGATCGGGGAGCGGGTTCGGGGTAGACGGCCTGACGTAGCTCTCGTGACGCAGCTCCACAGATCAGGAGGAAGCCATGCCTGCCGGTTCGAGCAAGAAGCGTGAACGACAGTACGAGCACATCAAGGACAGCGCCCTGGACCGCGGCGAGAGCCAGAAGCGGGCCAAGGAGATCGCCGCCCGGACCGTGAACAAGGAGCGGGCCCGGCACGGCGAGTCGAAGACGGCCAGCCGCTCTTCGACCAACGACATGTCGTCCTCCCGCCGTGGCGGGCAGCGCTCGCACTCCGGTGCGCAGGGGCCGACGTACGAACAGCTCTACAACGAGGCCAAGCAACGCAACGTCCACGGCCGCTCGAAGATGAACAAGAAGCAGCTGGCCAGCGCGCTCGGCCGCTGATCAGCGCATGCGCGCAGCGCTGTTGTGATGCAACCCGCGGGCACCGTGGCCTGCGCGCGCGTGCCGGGGACGGCCGCTCCAGGAGGTGGGGCCGACTGTCCCTGGACCCGTCCCGTGCGCTTTGTGACAGCAGCAGGCCCCTCCGGACTACGACGGCGTTGTCCGGAGGGCCGGCCTGTCTAGTGGCCGGTGTGCCTGTCGATGGCCGCGCACATCAGTGCGAGGCACGCGCCCAGGGTCAGGCACCATCCCAGAAAGAGGGCCGCGTACAGGGCCGGTTGCGGCATGGCCATGGTGGTGATCAGCAGGCCCAGGCTGACCAGGGCGAGGACGGCGGCGTGCCGAGGTCGCAGCCGGTAGACCGCGCGCCAGCCGGCCCGGCGCATCCGCCCTGGGTTTCGCCGCAGTGAGCGCTCCAAAGCGCTGTCCTGGCGCAAATAGCGTTCGATCTCGGCCAGTGCCTGTTCTTCGCGTGCGTTCATCACCTCACCTCACCTGCGCACCTGACATTTTCCCGCGCAGAGCTCGGGCATTCCAGGCATTCGGGACAATGCCGGGCGCCCGGCCACCCACGGGGCGGTCAGCGCATCGGTGTGCTGATCCCCGCGCCGACGACGGCCCCGGGAGCGTGGCCGCCCAGCTGGTGCGCGGTCGGCTGCGCAGGGAGCCTCAGGTGGTGGCCGGTGGTGCGGCTTCGGCGACCAGTTGCCGTGCGCGTTCCACGGCCTGGTGTGGGTCGCGGAGGCCGGTGGACACGCACACGGTGTAGTGCAGGTCCTCGCGCCTGCGGCCCGCGCCGGGGAACAGGGCCCCGTCCAGGGCGTCGAGTTCGGCGACCAGGCGCCGCAGTTCGGGAAGGTTCAGCAGTGCAGCCATAGCCGGCTCCGGGTGCGCGGGGCGCCGGGCTGACCCGGCAGCAGGACCATTCCTACTGCCCCAGCGTGCGGACCTGGCTCGCCGCGCGCACCTGGGCGCCCCCCGGAGGGCCCAACCGGCCCAGGCGGTTCACCCGGTCGGCGCACGGCGGGGTGGCAGTCAGTCGCGGGAGAGGCGCGTCCCGGAGGCGGTTTACCCGGGGCCCGGGCCGGGGCTCGGGCGATGTGGGCCTGGTCGGTCCCCGCCGTCGTACGCCCTGCTGGTGCAGGCCGCAGCGCGGCGCTCAGTCGGGAGTGTGGGCCAGTGCCTGCTCGACGTCGGGGTACTGGGGGATCACGGTACCCACGCCGGTGATGTCCAGGACGCGTTGGACCAGCTCGCCGACCCCGGCCATGACCAGGGTGCCGTGCCGCTCCGCCACGTGCCGACGCACCAGGACGATCATGTTCAGGCCGGTGGAGTCGCAGAAATCGACGCCGGACATGTCCAGCACCAGGTGGCGGTGCCCGGTGTCGACCGCGCCTCCGAGTGCGTCGCACAGGCCGACGGTGGTGTCCATGTCCAGGGCACCGTGCAGCTGGGCGACGGCGTGGCCGTCGTCCACGAGCCGCAGGGTCAGGACGGATTCCAGGGACATGCGGTCGGCTGCTCCACTCCGGAGGGGACCGACCGACTCTACCGCGTGCAGGCCGGCCCGGCAGACCCGTTCGGGCCTGCTGAAACACGCGGTACTCGGATGTCCGGGCCGGCCATACCTTGGACGGAAAACCTGGTTGCGTGACCCGCGGCGGTCAAGCCCTGGGACGTACGCAGGGGAAGCGACCGCTGTCTGCGCTCCCGGGAGCGCAGACCCCACCGCCCCGCCGCACGCCTCGGATTGGGCGAGGATCGATCCAGCGGGCACCGACTACCCGGGCGCCACGGAGTTCGGGTGGAGCCGCTACCGCCGTTTACAGGGCGTCGCGGACCTTGTCGACCATGGCGGCGAAGGGTCCGGCGACCTTCTAGGCGGTGGGGGAGCCGGCGGCGGAGGCGTGGGGGTGGGTGGGGGCGGACTTCTCGGCCTTCAGCAGGCGCTTGCCCATCTGCTGCCGCTCCTCCTCACTGCATTGGGCGCGCACGGCGGGGAGCTCCTCGTTCTCCTCGTGCTGCGCGTGGGCGAGGACCGACTTCTCGAACTCGGCGAACGCAGCGTTGAACTCGGCACTGTCGACGTCGAGCTTCTCCAACTTGGTGAGGACCTTGTTGGCTTCCTTCTCCTCGGCATTGCGCGCGTCGGTCACCTTATCGCCGGCGGCCTTCTGCGAGACCGGGCGCAGCACGATCTCCTCGCCGGTCTCGTGCGCTGCGAGCAGTTCCCGCAGTTCGTCGAAGAGGGACTGCTTGGCCTTTCCGGTGGCGGAGTTGATCCGGATGAACAGGTTCTTCACCCGGGCGTGCTGACCCAGCAGGACCGTGATCACATCCGGGTCGGGGTCGGAGTGCGCCGGTCCGAAGGTCTGGTCAGTGCTCATATCGACTGCCTCCAAAGGTCGGGGTTCCGGTTGTGGCGCGCCTACCCCTACTCCCACGACACACGCACCGTCGGACATGTGGCGTGTCGGTCAGGGAATCGGGCAGGCGAATTCATGAGCGGGCGAGGCTGTCACGCCGCACGGACGTCCCATACACCTTGTGCGATGGCCTGCCACCGCGAGGCACCGGTGCAGATGTCCACAGCTCCGGTGGCGGCAGGGTGATCCGCGCCTGAAACATGGGAGGCAAGTACCGAGTGAACAAGGAGCCAGCCATCGAGCCATCGACCGCAGCCGCCGATCCCACGACGGCAGCCGCCGCCAAGCCGGAGGCCTCCACGGGCGACGGGGATCAACTTCGACACATCATCTGTGTGCGCTGTTTCCCTGCCTTCGACGGCGTTCTTCGAGCCCCTCACGATGCCGTCTGCATCTGCGGCAAACCCGTCCGCATGGGCGAGCGCCGCCCGGGAGGCGATGTCATGCACTGCATTCTCTGCGACGAACTGCGCGATTACCACAACAGGGAAAAGCATTCACCGGGCCGGTAGGCGATCGGGCAGTTGCCCCCATCCGCCGCTTCTCATTTGAATTGCGCATTAAGGTGCGAGAGGGTGGGAGCACGCCGTGAAAGTGTGCTCCCGCCCTCTCGCCTTATGGACACCGCTACCAGCGGTACCAGCGTCCACCCGAACTGCCGCGGGCGAAGAAGCCGATTACCCAGATCGCCAGGACGACAAGCGCCACCCACCACAGCACGTGTACCGCAAAGCCCACACCACCCAGGATCAGGGCCAGCAGAAGAACCAGAAGCAATGCACCCATGTCTTTGACCTCCTTGAAATGCAGCTACCCGACAAGAGCGAGGGCATGCATTTCTCTCGAGCCGGCAACACGATCTTGAAGCTGTCCCGTACGGACCCCGTCCCCGACAACGGGGCTGTCCGGGCTGATCGATGTCGTCGGCGGCCCCCAGCTTCCCCCTTTCCTGGACAAGCTGAACCCTGGCGGGCGGTTCGTGGCCGTCGGTGTGGTCGGTGGGCAGCCGCCCGCGGACTTCGGCATGCGGCTGATGGACGACTTCCGCAAGTCGTTGTCGTTCGCCACTTTCAGTTCTGACACGGTGCCCGGCACCGACCGGCAGAGCGTGCGGTCGTTCCAGTTCGCCGCTGCCGCGAGCGGCGACCTTCGTACGGTCGTGCACGAGGTGCTGCCTCTGGATCAGGCAGCGCTGGCCCACCGCAAGATGGACGCGGGCGAGGTGTTCGGCAGGGTCGTGCTGGCACCCTGACGCGGACCCCGAGTGCACACGGAGTGTCCCGCTCTGGAGTTCCTGGGGCACGGCCCGGCCGGCGACGGGTGGGCGTTCTCGCGGTCGGGTGGTCAGTGGGTCACCCTCGGGTCCGGTGCGCTGTGGGCGTGCCGGTAGGCCAGTGGTGACAGGCCCAGATACGTGTGGAAGTGCTTGCGGAGGGCGACGGGGTCGCCGAAGCCGCAGGCGGTGGCGATCCGCGCGACCGTCAGGTCGGTCGACTCCAGCAGCAGGCGCGCGTGCGCCAGCCGACGCTGCGCCAGCCACTTCAGCGGGCTGCTGCCCACCTCGCTGCGGAACCGCCGGGTGAAGGTGCGCACGCTCATGTGCGCGTGCCGGGCCATGTCCTCCAGGGTGATCGGCTCGGCCAGCCGGTCCAGCGCCCACTGCCGGGTCGCCGACGTGGAACGATTGGTGTCCTTCGGGACCGGGTGTTCGATGAACTGCGCCTGCCCGCCCTCGCGCCAGGGGGCCACCACGCAGCGTCGCGCGGCGGCTGAGGCCACCGCCGCCCCGTGGTCCAGGCGGACCAGGTGGAGGCACAAGTCGATGCCGGCCGCTCCGCCGGCGGACGTCAGGATGCGCCCGTTGTCGACGAACAGCACGTCCGGATCGACCTCGACGTCGGGGAACAGCCGCGCCAGTGCGTCACACAACGCCCAGTGGGTGGTGGCTCGGCCTCCGTCCAGCAGGCCGGCCGCCGCGAGCAGGAAGGCCGAGGTGCACAGGCTGACGATGCGGGTCCGCGGCCCTATCCGGTCCAGCGCCTCGGCGAGTTCCTCGGGAAGCCCGCCGGTCGCGAGCAGGTGCTCGCTGGGCTCCTGCGTGGCGATTACGACGGTGTCCGCGGTCTCCAGCAGCGACTCGTCGTGGTCGACGACGATCCGGTAGTCCTCGTGCGTGCGTACCGGTCGGCCGCCGAGGGAGCAGGTGCTGACGGAGTACAGGCGCGTCCCGTCCGGTTCGCAGGCCTCGTTGAAGACTCGGGCGGGGATGCCCAGGTCCAGCGGCAGGACTCCGTCGAGGGCAAGGACGGCAATACGGTGCGGCATGGCCCGAATAGTACGACAGGTGGCTCCCCGGCCACTCGCCAGCCTCCGCGACCACACGCCACCCTTGCTGTTGCTGGGACAACGGTCCGGCGAGAGAAGGAACAAGACGGACATGAGCGAGGACACCATGAGCGGGCACACCATGCGGGCTGTCACCATCGGGGAGTTCGGCGGGCCGGAGGTACTGACGGTCGCGGAGGTCGCGCGCCCCGAGCCGCTGCCGACCGAGGTGCTGGTACGAGTGCACGCCGCCGGCGTCAACCCGGTGGACTGGAAGACCCGCGAGGGCAACGGCATGGCAGGGCTGCAGACGTTCCCGCTGATCCTGGGCTGGGACGTCTCCGGTGTGGTCGAGGAGGTCGGTTTCGGCGTCACCACGCTCGCACCCGGGGACGAGGTGTACGGCATGCCATGGTTCCCGCGCGCCGCGAACGCCTATGCCGAGTACGTGACCGCACCGGCCCGCCAGTGGGCCCGCAAGCCGGCCACCCTCGACCACGTGCACGCGGCCGCCGTGCCGCTCGCGGCACTGACCGCCTGGCAGACCGTGGCCGAAACCGCCGACGTGCAGTCCGGCCAGCGCGTCCTGATCACGGCCGCCGCCGGCGGGGTGGGCCACTTCGCGGTCCAGTTCGCCCGTCACCTGGGCGCCCAGGTGATTGCCACCGCCGGCGCCGCCCGCCACCCCTGGCTCAAGCAACTCGGCGCCGACGAGACCATCGACTACTCGTCCACCCGCTTCGAACACGCCGCCGACGCGGTCGATGTCGTCATCGACCTGGTAGGCGACGCGCATGACCGGACGAGCACCCGCTCACTGGAGGTCCTGCGCCCGGGCGGCCTGCTGGTGGCCGTCCCGGCCGGCGTCTCCCCGGAACTGGCCGCGGCCGCCCGGGCGGCCGGCGTGCGGGTCACTCCCTATCTGGTCGAGCCGGACGGCACGGCGCTGACCACGATTGCGGGCCTGATCGACGCCGGCGAGGTCGTCGTCGAGGTGGCGGAGACCTTCCCGCTCGAGCAGGCCGGCGCGGCCCACACCCGCGGCGAGGCCGGCCGCACACGCGGCAAGCTCGTCCTGACCGTCGCCGACTGACTCCGTCGGGGCCAGCCCGGACGCCGCGAGGAGTGGGTGCGCTGCATGGAGGACATGGTCATCCTCTTCCAGGCATCTCTGGGAACGCCCCCGCCTGCGCAATCGAGCCTCAGCACGCGCTCTCGCGCGACCCCGGTGACACAGACCCGGTGCTGCGGGCACGGCTGGATGCTGGCCCCGATCGACGCGGCTTCGCCGCAACATGCGGATGCCCGTGGTGAGCGTGACGCTAGGGAAGGTAGAGACCGCACTTCCCTGGAGGTAGCCGTGCTTGCCGGCGTTTCGCGAACATCGGGACCTGCACCGACCGAGACCCCAGAAGGCGAGTCCTCGACGGGCTCCGGGATCTCCTTTCACGACCCGGTCTACCGCCACGACCAGTGGTGGACGTGGGTCGGGCTTTCGGCGGTTGCGCTCATCGCCATCTGCACGGCCGGATTCATGGTCGCGCGGCTGTTCCCCGTCTAGGGCCGACACCCGGCCGACCGCAGCAGCGCCACCAGCACGTCGTGGGCCCGCAGCACCTCCTCGCGCGGGTGGTTGGGGAACGATACCGAGGAGATCTCCGCCAGCCGCTGCAGGTCCGCGACCAGACCGTCCATCAGGCCCTCGATCCGGGCCACGAGTTCGGGCCGTGCCATCGGCTGTGCGTTTCGCCCAGGGAGACGGTGCGGCTCGTGTCCGCAGCGGCTTCTCGTACCGCCGTCGTTCGCGTGAAAGGCGGGTGCGGCTGCCCGCGACAGGCGGACGGAAGCCGAGATTCCGCCGTTCAGCGGCGCGACCCCGCAGGAGCCGGGGCTGACTCGGCGGGGCGTGCGCAATAGGGTCCACGCCGTCCGGGTCGCTGCGGTCGCGCGTCCTTGCCTGCCTTCCGGGTCGCTGGCGCGCGAGCGGTGGCGTCAGTCCGATGGCGCATCCGGGGCGCGGTCGGTGGTTGGCGGTGGTGTGCTGGAGGCGATGACCGCCGCGGCCGATGGGGCCGGGGCCGCTGTGGCGGGCGGACGGTGCGGTTCTGACGGAGCGGAGGCTCGTCGTGGCGAAGGCTTATCTGGTGGGTGCTGGGGTGGCGTCGTTGTCGGCCGCGGCACTGCTGATCCGGGAGGGGCGGTTCGCCGGGACCGACATCACGATCCTGGAGGCGCAGGACCGGCTCGGCGGCAGCCTGGACGCCGCCGGCTCGCCGGACGCCGGTTACACCATGCGTGGCGGGCGGATGTTCGAGCTGCACTTCGAGTGCACGTACGACCTGCTGAGCTCGATCCCGTCGCTGGACGACCCGAACAAGTCGGTCACCGAGGACACCTTCGCCTTCCACGAGGACTTCGCCTGGAACGACAGGGCCCGCCTGGTCGACTCCGCGGGAAGTCCGGTCGACGCCCACTCGATGGGCTTCTCCGAGCGCAACCGCCTGGACCTGGTCGCATGTGTGGGCACACCCGAGAAGCGGCTGGACGGCAAGCGCATCTCGGACTGCTTCACCGAGGACTTCTTCACCACGAACTTCTGGTACATGTGGTGCACGACCTTCGCGTTCGAGCCCTGGCACTCGGCGATCGAGTTCCGCCGCTACCTGAACCGGTTCGTGCACCTGTTCAAGACCTTCGACACCATGTCGGGCATCTACCGCACCCGCTTCAACCAGTACGACTCGATCGTGCGCCCGCTGCTGGCCTGGCTGAAGGACCAGGGCGTCAACGTCCAGCAGAACACCACCGTCACCGACCTCGAACTGGCCCCGGACGACGACATCACCGTGACCTCCATCGCCTGCGTGCGCGACGGCGCCCGCCAGGACATCCCGGTGGCCGCAGAGGACCTGGTGTTCGTGACCAACGGATCGATGACCGCCAACTCCACCCTGGGCAGCACCGACACCCCGGCCGTGCTGGACGCCTCCGCCCCCGACGCCTCATGGCGGCTGTGGGAGACGCTGGCGGTGAAGCGGCCCGGCATGGGCGACCCGGCCGTCTTCGACACCTCCGTCAAGGACTCCACCTGGGGCTCGTTCACCGTCACCACCAAGGATCCGACCTTCTTCAAACTGATGGAGGAGTTCTCGGGCAGCCCGGCCGGCAAGGGCGGCCTGATCACCTTCAAGGACTCCCAGTGGCTGCTGACCATCGTCCTGAACCATCAGCCGCACTTCCACGAGCAGCCCGCCGACACCTTCGTGTGGTGGGGCTACGCCCTGTTCCCCGACAGGACGGGCGACCACGTCGCCAAGCCGATGGCGCAGTGCACCGGCCGTGAGATCCTCACCGAGGTCATGGGCCACCTGCACTTCGCGCAGGGCGAGCAGATCATCGAGTCCTCGATCGTGCGCCCGGCGATGATGCCCTACATCACCAGCCAGTTCCTGGTCCGCAAGACCGGGGACCGCCCCCGGGTGGTCCCGGCCGGCTCCACCAACCTCGCCTTCATCGGCCAGTACGCCGAGGTACCCGACGACGTCGTGTTCACCGTCGAGTACTCCGTGCGCACCGCCTGGGCCGCTGTGGCGGAACTGCTCCACCTCGACAGGCAGCCCCCGCCGGTCTACAAGGGCGGCCACGACCCCAAGGTCCTCCTGGAAGCCCTCCACACCATGCACCGCCACTGACCGCGGGCTCCGCGTCACGTGGTGAGGCGGGCGAAGGCGACGATGTTGCCGAGGTAGCGGTGGGTGGCGGAGTCGTAGCCGTTGCCGCAGGTGATGAGGCTGAGTTCCGGGGCGCTGGAGAGGGAGTAGACCTGGCCGGTGGGGAAGGCGCTGTCGGTGTAGGCCGCGATGCGGGTGACGGTGAAGACAGCGGTGCTGCCGTCCTGGCGGTCGATGAGGATGTGATCGCCGGGGCGGAGTTGGCCGAGGCGGTAGAGGACGGCGCGGCCGGTGGGGGTGTCGACGTGTCCGAGCAGGACGGTGGTGCCGGAGGCGCCCGGGGCGGGTGAGTAGCGGTACCAGCCGATCCGGTCAGCCTGGCGGTAGGACGGCACGGCGATCTGGCCGTCGGCGGCCAGGCCGAGGACGGTGGTCAGGGCGTCGACACCGATCGCGGGGATGCGGACGCGTTCGGGGGCTGAGGCGGGCAGCGGCCCGCGTCCGTCGACGGAACGGGCCAGGGCCGCGGAGGGGGGCGGCTGAGGGGCCGTCTGGAGGCCGCCGTGGGCGGCCATCCAGATCAGCAGCGCGCCCACCGCTCCGACGAGCAGAGCGTTATGGCGCTTGCGGCGCTGCGGGTCGTCAGTGGGCGCGGCCATGACCGCCCGCGTGAGGTCGTGCCCGCCACCAGGCCGCGGCGCCGCCCAGGAGCAGCAGGGCGCCGAGGATGGCGAGGGCCGGGTTGGTGCTGCGGGTGATGCTGCCGCCGGCGCCGGTTGCGATGTGGCCGCTGGAGGGCGGAGCGCCCATCACCGTGAGGCTGCCGGTCACTGTGCCGCCGCCGGCGCAGGTGACTACGACGGGGTAGGTGCCGGCCAGGGCCGTCGATGTGACGGTGGTGGTGCCGGACAGCAGACTGCCGCCGCCGGAGGCGGGGGAGAGCGGCGCATCGGCGCTGAAGGCAGTGGAGGAGCCGATGCCGCCGGTGCCCTTGCAGCCGGAGACGGTGAGGGTGAGCGCGGCCCCGGCGCGGGCCGGGTCCGGCTTGACGCGCACGCCCGCTGCGGGAGTGGCGGACGGGCTCGTGCTCGCGGAGGGGGAGGCGCTCCCGCTCGCAGAACTGCTCGGCCTCGCAGAGGCGCTCGGGCTCGCGGGGGTGCCGGTGGTCCGGCTGGAACTCGTGCTTGTGGCGGGTGATGAACCGGCGGAGGAGACCGCGGCGGTGAGGTCCTGAGGGGAGCCGCAGGCGGGCAGCACGGCGAACGTGGCGGCCAGAAGTGCCGCCCCGAGCGCCGCACGGCGTCGTGCACTGACACGGGAGTGCAGGTGCGCATCCATGTGGAGGGCCTCCCACGGCGCTACAGCTGTCAACGGTCCCTCAGAGGGTTCCAGTCGCGCGGACGCGGCGGCAAGACGTCGGTCGGCCTCCCTCGGAAGCTTGGCAGTCGGGGGCTCGATGCCTCTGCCGATCTGCTGGTAGCCTCCATCCACTCGCGGACGCACGGGTGTTCGTGTCGGGGGAGGGCTGCGCCGTGGGCTACGTGTACACCTTCGATCTGTCGCCTGAGGAGGTCGAGGGCCTGCTTGCGGATCCTGGGAAGTCCTCCGGCTTCCTGGCCGCGCTGAAGCGGAAGACGCTCGCAGCCGCAAAAGCCAGGATTGTCGAGCGGAGCACCGGACCGACGACGGTGGAGCTCTTCGAGACAGGCCTGCGGCTGACCGACCCGCGCGCGGTGCGCGAACTCCGTTGGGCGGACGTGCACTACGTCATGGAGCGCCCAGGTGTGTGGAGCACGCAGGACGTCGCGCACGGCGTCGTGCTCATCCCCGGATCCGCCGTGCCCGAGAGCGAACGGGCCGCGTTGGCGCAGCAACTGCGCGCCTGGGTCGGTGCGAAGTACAAGGTGCGCGAAGGCGGGATGGTCGGAGCCGGCTGACGCCGGGACCGCTCGGCGCAGTGCGCCACAGGGGGCCGTCGGCCAGCCCTCGGGGGATCGAACGGGTTCGGAACGACCGGGGCGAGCGACCGATCGGGCTGTCGGGCGCCGTCGATTGGCTCTGGACCTGATGGTGGCGATCGTGCGAAGTCTTGCTCGACCTCCGCGCCCTGCGCGCCGACAACGGCTTCGACGCCTGCCGTGGCGACAGCCGTCGTTCTCGTCCCGAACCGGTCCCGCGTCACCTGATTCCGGGCCCGGAATGCGCCCGGACAAGGTTGAGGCCGGCCACTCTCCAGTGCTCCCGGTCGGGCAGTTGGTCGTCTCGGCGCCAGCGCCAGGCGGAGAACATCGCCCAGCTCAGGGCGCGGCACTGGGCGATCAGGCGGGGGTCGGCGCCCTCGTAGTACTTCGCCACTTCTTCGGGCGCATGGGCGAGGTCGAACTCGATCGGCCCGCGGCAGCAGGTGGCGAGATCGATGAAGAGCGGCCCTCTGCGCGTGTTGAGCAGGTTGCCCGGATGCGGCTCGCCGTGCAGCAACTGGTCGCTGACGTTCCCGGCGCCGATCGCGGCGCTCAGTCCACTGAGAGTGCCGCTGAGGAGTTCCCGGTCGGACTCGGCCAGTTCGGGGGACCTCTCCCGGTCGTCGACCTCTGCGAGTGCGAGGGCGACCCGATCGGTGACATGCGGTGCGTCCAGATCGATCCGGCGCAGGGCGGCATGGTGGTGCAGGAGTGCGTCCGCGTACTCGGCCGGCGTGATCTCCGGTTCCGTCGGTTCGTAGTAGGTCCAGAGCGAGACGGCGAAAGCGTCACGCACAAAGACGCGCGGTTCCACCCGGGGATCGAGCTCGGCCACCGGAGCGCCGACGTCGGCAAGACGACGGGCGATGTCTACTTCGAACTCGGAGCCGGTCAGGTGCCCCGAAGGTGCAACCCGCGCCAGGACATCGCAGGGGACCAGGCGCAGCGCGACGCGGTCCGAATTCTGGATGACGACCACATCGTCGACCTGAAGGCCCAACTCCGCAGCGGTCGCCCGTCCCGCCTCGACCGCGCGGTGGAGTTCCAGCGGCTCCATTGCATCCTCCATCGTTGTTCAGTACGCGGACACTTCTGTGGAAGACAGCTGTGCCGCCATCATTCTGGCGAAGACCCCCGGAGGCCCAACCCTGAGCATGGCCGAGCACCTGGACGCCGCCGGCTCGCCGCCCCTGGGACAGGCCACGTCCCGCCCGTCGAATACGGGCAGGACGCAACCGCAACCTGAGATCTCTACCGAACTCGGAGGGGGTCACGCCGAGGCGTTGGCGAAATAGTCCTGATCGGTCGGCAACCTTTCGGCGTCGTGCGGCAACTGGTCGGTGAAAGGCGTGGGTGAGCGCGGTCAGCTCGCCACGCCGAAGCACTCACACACTCCGATCGGGAGCCGATACCGTGTCACCTGACGACCCGACACCAGCCGCGCAGATGGTGCCCCGGGGCCGCACACATCGTCGCAGCCGTCTCCGCCGCCGCATCGTGGCGGGCACAGTTGCGTCTCTGCTGGCCGCGGCCGGCGCGAGCGCGTTGGCGCTCGCGGCGAGCGCCGAGCCGTCCGTCGCCATCAACGTCGACGCCGGCACCTCACTGGGCACAGTGCCCCGCGGCGGTGTCGGCCTCAACACGGCCGTCTACGATCCGAACATGACCGATGCCACCGCGTCGTCCCTGATCAAGGCCGCCGGCATCCGCGAGTTGCGCTACCCCGGCGGCTCCGTCGCGGACGGCTACCACTGGCAGACCCACACGTTCAGCGGCGGCGGCAGCTGGGCGGCGCCCGGCACCGATTTCGACCACTTCATGGCCATGACCAAGAAGATCGGCGCCCAGCCCATCCTGACCGCGAACTACGGTTCCGGTACCCCGCAGGAGGCCGCCGCCTGGGTCAAGTACGCCAACGTGGACAAGCACTACGGGGTCAAGTACTGGGAGATCGGCAACGAGGTCTACGGCAACGGCCACTACGGCAACGGCTGGGAGGGCGACACCCACGCCGACAAGAGTCCGACGGAGTACGCGCACAACCTGGTCGCCTACGCGAAGGCGATGAAGGCCGTGGACCCGACGGTGAAGATCGGCGCGGTGCTCACCACGCCGGGTGGTTTCCCGGACGGGGTGACCGCTCCCGGCGACAGCGCCGACTGGAACCACACGGTGCTCTCCATCGCGGGGTCCTCCATCGACTTCGTCATCGTCCACTCGTACCCGGGCGGCAAGACCACGGCCGACCTGCTCAGGACTCCCGCCCAGGCCGCCGGTGTCACGTCCGCCCTGCGCTCGCTGATCGCCGCCTACGCGGGTTCGCACGCCGCTTCGGTGGAGATCACAGTCACGGAGACCGATGGCGACTTCTCGCCTGCCAAGACCAGCCAGGCGGCGGCCCTGTACGCGCCGGACGCCTACATGAGCTGGCTCGAGCACGGCATCGTCAACGTCGACTGGTGGGACCTGCACAGCGGCATGGGCACTGCCCCCAGCACCGTCGACGGCCAGACCGACTACCACGACGAGGGCGTGCTCTCCAGCGGGAGCTGCGTCGGCGGCCAGTGCGAGCCGGCGCGTGAGACGCCCTTCCCCACCTATTGGGGCATCCGCTCGCTGACCGCGCTGGCCCAACCCGGCGACACCATGGTCAAGGCCACTTCGGGCAACCCCTCGGTCGCCGTGCACGCGGTGCGCAGCGCCAACGGCGGCCTGAACGTCATGCTGATCAACAAGGACCCGCGCAACGCGGCCCAGGTGTCGCTGTCCTACGCCGGGTACACCCCGGCCGCGGGTTCGGTCACCACCGTTTCGTACGCCCAGGGCGGCACCCGACTGGTCTCGGCGGCCAGGGGCACGGCGGCTGCGCAGTCGCTGCCGCCGTACTCGATCACCACTCTGCAGCTGAAGCCCGCCTCGGCCGCCACCGGTTCCAACACCCCGTCCTCCGTCGCCACCGCCGGCGCCGGTGCGGCGAGCCCCGGCTCGCCGGGCACGGCCGCACCGGTGGCCTCAGCCTCCGGCACGATCGGTACCCGGGCGCAGGCGTCCGCGGCCGGTGTGCCCGCTGAGTCCCCGGCGACGGCGAGTACCGCCGGAGGCCTGGCCTCCACGGGTATGAGCAACGCGGTCGTCTACAGCGCCGTCGCCGGCCTGCTGGCCGTCTGCACCGGCGGCGTCCTGGTGCGCCGCGGACGCCGCCGTAAGGCCGCCCACGGCCGATGACCCGGGCGCTGCCCGTCACTCCGGACGGTGAGGCACCGTCTGTCGCCGGGTGGCCGACGGGGTTCGGGGGCGGGAGCGCCGCAGTGCGCGGGCGGCTCAGGACTGCGGCGGCTCGGCGAGGTGCCAGACCTCGGGGATGTCGGACCAGCGGCTGCCGGCCGGGGCGTCGGGCCAGGGCTCCTGGCAGGGGTCGGTGAAGGTCCACCAGCGCTGGGACTCGGGGTCGGCCTTGATGGTGGCGAGGTCGGCCTCGAAGTCGTCGCCGTGGTACTCGTAGTAGGCGAACAGGGTGTCGCCGTGCAGGAAGATGCTGTAGTTGCGGATCTGCGCGGCGTGCAGGGCGGCCTCAACGGCCGGCCAGACGGCGCGGTGCAGGGCGAGGTACTCCTCGCGGTGCTCCGGGCGCAGCCGGGTGGTCTGGGCGATGCGCTTCATCGTGCTTCCTTTCGTGCCGGGTCGGTTCCCTGGGCCGGGGAAGGGGCGAGCCGGTACACGCGTTCCGCGTTGCCGCGCAGTACCGCCTCGCCGGGGGTCCGCGCGTAGCGGGCGAGCGCCTCCTGGACCAGGTCCAGCCAGGAGCGGTAGTCGGTGGCGAGCCGCATCACCGGCCAGTCGCTGCCGAACAGGCAGCGGTCGGGACCGAACGCGTCGAGCGCTTCGTGCAGCAGTGAGAGCGCGAACGCGGGCGGGGTGTCCGGCCCCAGTTCGGTGGCCAGGCCGGAGAGTTTGCAGACCACGTTCGGCTGCTCCGCCACCTGGCGCAGGTCCTGGGACCAGGCGCCGCGGGCGTCCGGACGGGGTTTGCCGAGGTGGTCCAGGACGATCGTGGTCTGCGCGCAGGCGGCGGCCAGGCGCGCCAGCTCGGGGAGTTGGTGGTATCGGACGCAGGCGTCGAACGGCAGGCCCGCGTCGCCGAGCAGCCGGATGCCGTCGCGCAGGTGCGTGTCCTCGGTGAAGCCGGGTGCCTCGTCCTGGATGTTGCGGCGCACTCCGACGACGAACGGGTCGGCCGCGTACCTGCGGATCGCCTCGCCGGCCTCGGCGGGGCGATCGAGCGGGATGTGGGCAACGGCGCCGCGGATCCAGGGGTGGCGTGCGGCTTGACTGCGGACCCACTCGATCTCGTCCGCGGCGTGCGTCTCGTCCCGTCCGGCCTCCATGAAGACCATTTCCACGGCCTCGGGACGGACGAGGGCGAAGTCGTCGGCGGTGAAGGGCCGGTTGAGTTCGGGAGACCCCTCCAGCCACGGGTAGGCGAGGTGCCGCGGATCCCACAGGTGGACGTGGCAGTCGAGGATCGAGGGCGTTGCGGGGCCGGTCATCGCGATCCCCCTGCGCTCGGACCGTCGGACGGCTGGTCGAACGGGGTGCGGTAGGAGGCGGGGCGGGTGCGCAGGTCCAGTTGGAGGGTGAGTCGTATCCGGGTCGAGTGGGGGAGGAGGACGGTCAGCCAGGGCCCGTCCACCGTGTGGGCTTCGGAGGTCTCCTCGACCGGTTCGGTGTGGCCGTAGTCGTAGAGGTCGCCGATCCAGGCGTCGTCGCGGCTGCGGGTGTGGCGGACGCTGCGGATGGTGTGCTCCGCGAACGCGCCCGCCTGGACGATCAGTGTGCGGTCCTCGGTCGGATCGAGGTTCACCAGCTCCACCACCGTCGCCTGCGGGTCGATGCTGGAGACCAGGGCCGCGACGGACGGCGGCAGGCCGGGGCGGCGGGAGTCGGCGTCGTAGTAGCGGACCCGGGCCTGCTGCAGCCCGCCGTTGTAGAGGACCTGCGGACCGCCCCAGGTCAGCTGCACCAGCGCTTCGGTGACCACCGGGTTCGACAGCTGCCACAGGTGGATGTCGGCCTCGGCGACCTCCAGGCCGCGGTAGCGCTCCATCCGCCGCAGGCGGTGCCGCACCTGGGCCTGGGCGGTGGCGAGGATGCGCTCGGGGTAGTCCGGGTCGTCGCCGCTGAGGAACGCGAACCAGCCCTCCTCGTGGTGCGCCTCCTCCTTGCTGCGGAACGGCCGCAGCGTGCGCCAGTCGATCCCGCTCGCCTCGCGCAGCCGCTCGATGCGGGCGCGGTCGGCCTGCTGGGCGGTGTGGTGCCACAGGGCGACGGGCACCGGCAGGGTCATCGGGTTGTAGTCGAACCAGCCCTCGTCGCCGCGCCGGAACGGGACGTGCAGGGTGGGCGTGTGCACGTCCTCGCGCAACTGCGCGACCCACTTGGACCGGAGGCTGGAGTCGGACTCGGCGAACGGCATCATCTTGCCGTGGGCGAACATCTCGTCGAGTGCGGGACGCACCAGGTCCAGGTAGGAGTCGTCGCCGGTGGCCTCGGCCGCGGCCAGGGCGGCCACCGTGGCCGCGTGTCCGACGCTGTGCCAGCCGTGCGGCCAGTTCCAGCCGTAGTGGCCTCCGTACGGGCGCCCTTCCAGCAGTCCGCCGACGGTGCCGTCGGGGGCGACGTTGTCCGGCAGCACGCCGCCGGCCGCCGCGGCGCGCTCGCGCCACGCGCCGACGTACTCGGCGATCCAGTCCCGGTAGCGGGCGTCGCCGGAGAGGATCAGTGCGTTGAGAACGAGTCCGCTGGCGGCGAGGTTGACCGCGGTGTCGCCCTGGCCCATGCGCCGGCGCATCTCCTCGCCCAGGCGCGGATCGCTCTCCAGCGGGGGATTCTCCCCGTCGGCGAGGATCCAGTCGAGGGGGAAGCCGTACATCCGGGCTTCCTGCGGCAGCCAGGGGTAGGAGTCGCCGTCGGCGAGGCCGGTGCGCTCGGGGTCGCTGCCGTTGTGCGGGCGGGTGATGATGCGGTGCTCGGGGTCGTAGTTGCCGTGTGCCGGGTCGACGTAGAGCTCGGCGAACCGCAGGGCCCGCCCGGTCCAGCGCTCCGGGGCGGCCATGCACAGGAAGTAGAAGAGCAGCAGGCTCTCGCTCTGGTGGAACCAGTCGTAGCCGCGCTCGTACTCGTCCTTGAGCATGCCCAGCTCGGTGAGCTGACGGGTCACGCCCTCCCAGTGGAGCTCGGACTGCGCCAGCAGGTCGTCCGCGCCGCCGAGCAGGTACAGCTGCGGCCAGTTGAAGAAGGTCTCGTAGAAGTCGTCCGCGCCGTCGCGCGTGGTCAGCCGCCCCTCGTAGTTCAGGCGTCCGTCGGGCCCGGTGAAGTCGCGGGCGAAGCGCCGCCAGACCTGGTCGAGCAGGTCGAACAGCTGGCGCTGCGCCGTCGCCCAGCCCGGCGGTTCGAGCAGTGGTACCGAGGCCGTGATGACGGGGTCCATGGGGCGGTTCTCCGTTTCGAGCAGTGCGGCACCCGCGCCCGGCGGCGGTGCCGCGGGCGTAGTGACGCGATGGGGACGTGTCGTGGTGACGTGCCGCGCGGTGGCGGTCGCTCAGTCCTTGGTGGCGCCGGCCAGCATCCCGGCGATCAGGAAGCGCTGGGAGAAGAGGAAGACCACGAGCACGGGGGTGATGGCCAGCAGGGTGGCGAGGGCGAGCTCCGGCCGTTGGACGGCGAGCGAACCCACCGTCGGGTTGAACTGCGGCACGTCGTCCAGCAGGGTGCCGAGGCCCACCTGGACCGGGAACTGGTTGCTCTGCGGCAGCAGCACGTACGGCAGGAAGTAGTTGGTCCAGTTGGCGACGAAGCTGAAGAAGCCCACGAGCGCCACGACGGGTGTGGCCAGCGGCAGCGCGATGCGGCGGAAGGTGCCGAACTCCGAACAGCCGTCGAGGCGGGCGGCCTCCAGCAGGGACCTGGGGATGGCCGTGCTGAAGTAGATGTAGGCCAGGTAGACCCCGAAGGGGTAGAACGAGTAGGGCAGGATGACCGACCACATCGAGCCGATCAGGTGTACCGCGTTCATCTCCAGGAACAGCGGGACCACGAGCGTGGCGCTGGGCATCAGCATGACCACGAGCGTCGCCACCAGCAGGGTGTGCCGGCCGCGGAACTCGGTCAGGGCCAGGGCGTAGCCGGCCGGGACGACCACCACGAGGGTGATGACGAGCGCGAGGAAGGTGTAGAGCGCGGAGTTGCGCAACCACAGCATGACTGTGTCGCCCTGGTACCCCGTCAGCGCGTCCCAGTTGGCCCGCAGCGCGTGCCAGGAGCCGAACGAGAGCGGGTTGGCGTGCACGAGCTGGTCGTCGGTCTTCGTCGCCGCCAGCAGCAGCCAGATCACCGGTAGCACGAAGAAGACCGCGAAGAGCAGCAGCACCAGGGCGGGCAGCGGGTTCTTCGAGCGACGCCGTGCGCGTCGGGGCCGCTCACGGCGTGCCCCGGGCGGCGCGGGGGCGGACGGCGCGGGGGTGCGGTAGTCAGTCGACATCGAAGAACCCCGATCTGGAGACGAACACCGCGGCGGCGACGAGTCCGAGCAGGAGCAGTTCGACCGAGACGGAAGCGGCCGTGTTGACGTTGTTGTTCTGGAAGGCGAAGTCGTAGGAGAGCTGGTTGGGCGAGTAGTCCCGCCCCGCCACTCCGACGCTCGCCTGCGAGAGCAACTGCGGCTCGACGAACAGCTGCGTGCCCCCGGCGAAGGCGAGGATGCACATGTAGACGATCCACTTGCGCAGCATCGGGATCTGGATGCGCCGAGCGGTCTGCCAGGCGCCGGCGCCGTCGATGCGTGCGGCCTCCAGGATGTCCGTCGAGATGTTGTTGAGCGCGCCGTACATCACCAGGATCCAGCCTCCCGCGCCGGTCCAGAACGCGATCAGGGTGAACAGGAGCGGCAGCCCGCCGGGGGCGACCACCTGGTCGAAGGTGGCCAGGCCCAGCGCGCGCAGCAGGAAGGCGACCGGACTGACCGTCGGGTCGAGGACGAACAGCCACACCATGACGCTCGCGGCCCCGGCCAGCGCCCCGGGGATGTAGAACAGGAACCGCAGGGCCTTGCTGACGCGCCGGGACGCGAGGCGGTGCAGCAGCAGCGCCAGGCCGATGACGAGGACCACCAGGGAGAGCAGCCAGAGCACGAGGTAGAGCGCCACGTGTCCGACGGCCGGCAGGAAGCGGAAGTCGGCCGCCGCGTCGGTGAAGTTGGAGAACCCGGCGAAGGTGTTGCCGGCGTTGGTGAAGGCGAAGTAGATCGCGTAGCCGGTGGGGACGACCCCGAAGGCGATCAGGAGTGCGACGTAGAGGGCGACGAAGCCGTGCCCGGCCCGGCCGGGCCAGAGCGTGCGCCGCGTGGCGCGCTCCGACTCGGCCCGGTTGCGTGCGGAGATGCTCACTGGCTGACCTTGTATCCGTCGGACTTGGCGTAGTTCGCGATCGAGGTCTGCCAGGCGGGGAGCAGCGAGACGATGCTCTTGCCCGCCGTCATGCGCGGGGTGACGGTCGCCGCCCAGATGCTCTCCTGGCTGTACTGGCCGTAGCCCCAGCCGGGCCAGACCTGGTTCGCGGCGGCTTGCAGCGTCGGGGAGATGTCATTGGCGTAGTACCCGGACGTGCTCTGGGCCGTCAGCCAGGCCTTGGCCGCCGCCGAGTAGGCCGGGTAGCCGGGGGCGAGCTTGCCCTGGTAGTCGTCGGAGGTCGTCGCCCAGGTCAGGAACGCGGTCGCGGCCTTGAGGTTCTTGCTGTGCGCGGAGAGCAGCCAGGTGCCGCCGCCGACGTTGCCGACCGAGGGGCTGCTGTCACCGGCCCACTGCGGCATCGGCGCGACCGCGATCCGGCCCTTGGGGGTCTTGAAGGTGCCCTCGAACAGCGCGCCGCCGAACCAGGACGGGCCGGGCAGCATCAGGACCTTGCTCGCGTCGTTCTTGGCGAAGTCCGTGCTGAACACGCTGCTGGTGGACATGGTCTTCGCCTTGACGAGGGTGTCCAGCAGCGAGGCCATCCTGGTGCACTGGGCGCTGGTGGTGTTCACCGTGACCGCCTTCGGGCCGGTGATCTGGTTGGCGCCGCACTTGGCCGCCCACATGTAGATCTCCGGGGCGAAGGTGTCGCCGGCCGAGCCGACGATGTATCCCGGGTGCTCCGTGGCGACCTTCTGGCCCAGGGCCTGGAACTGCTCCCAGGTGGCCGGCACCTGATAGCCCCACTGCTTCATCAGTGCGGCGTTGTACCACAGCACCGTCTGCGACAGGTCGTTGCGCAGGCAGTAGACCGTCCCGTCGACGGTGCACGGCGCGTTGGCGCCGGTCGCCCACCCGTCCAGGGTGGACTGCGGTATCAGTCCCTTGTTCAGCGGAGCGGCGAACTTGGACTGGACGGCCCAGGTGGTCTCGTTGTTCTGGGAGCTGAAGACCACGTCCGGCCAGCCGCTGCCGGTGCGGTTGAAGAGGCTGACCTTGGTCTGCAGGTAGTTCGAGCCGTTGGCGTCCCCGTCGTAGGTGACGATCTTCATCTTCACCTGGGGGTTCTGCTGCTGGTACAGCTTCGCCGCGGCCAGTCGGGTCGCGTCCACCCACACGGTGATGGGGCCGTCGCCCTGAGCCGCGGGCTTGAAGCTGGCGGTCCCGCCCGCGGTCCCGCCGGAGCCCCCGCCGCAGGCGGTGGCGGCGCCGAGAGTGAGAGCGACCATCGCGGTGGCGAGAGTGGCGCGTGCGCGGCCGCTGTGCTCTCTGTTCGCGCCGGCCGCTGGGGATGTGCGTGTCATGAGGACTCCACTGCGTCGGGGTGCGCACGTCTCCGACCGGACCGGTGGGCGTGGCAATCGAAATGTGTATGACTCAACGCGCGCCCGCTGCTGCTGCCGCGGGGGAGTGACGTCGGCCGACCAGCAGGTGGTTCGCCGTGATGTGTCATGAGACCGGGAAGGGAGTCGGTGCGTCAAGAGGATGAGCGGGCCTATTTCCAGCACATTGCGGCTGCGTGTCCTGGACTCCGGGCATCGTGCGAGGTGAGAGGCCGATGCTGTGACCCCTTGCCGAAATGAATCGTACTTATGTAAGGTCGGCAGCCAGGTCGAGGGACGCTCTTCCGTGACGGAGGGAATCTGGTCATGCTGAACGTGGCCCAGGCAGAGGAGGAACACCCGGTGGACGGCGCGCCAGCAGAGACGGCATCGGACCCGCGACCGGGTGAGCCGGTGACGAACGGCGCCCCCTACCGGCCCGGTTACGAGGTCGTCGCCGAGCAGATCCTCAAGCTCATCGCCGAGCGGCAGCTGCGACCGGGCGACCGGATGCCGACGGAGCACGAGCTGGGCTCGTCGCTCGGCACCAGCAGGACGGTCGTGCGCGAGGCGGTGAAGATCCTCTCGGCCATCGGCCGGGTCAGTGCCCAGAAGGGCCGTGGTCTCTACGTCGCGGACGACGAGGGCATGCTCGGCGCCTCGCGCTGGGGCGGGTTCTTCATGCCGACCGACCTCGACCAGATCTTCATGCTCTTCGAGTTCCGCCGGGTGCAGGAGACGGCCGCCAGCCGACTCGCCGCGACCCGCGCGACCCCGGCAGAGCTGAGAGCGATCAAGGACGCCATGGACCTCTGCCGCCACGGGCACGAGAGCGGCCGCGACCGGCTCTTCGACGAGGGCGACGACGCCTTCCACCTCGGCATCGCCGAGGCCTCGCACAACCCGTTCCTCGTCGCCTCCGTCCGCGAGGCCCGGCGGCTGCAGCGGCAGGCCAGCACCATCGGCATGCACGGGGCGGTCGGCGACCACGCCAGGGACGCGGTCGCCGAGCACGCCGCCATCTACGGCGCGATCCGCGACGGCGACCCGGAGGCGGCGGCGGAGGCGACGTGCGTGCACCTGGACAAGACCCTTGAGGAGTACCGGCGCGAGATCCAGCGCCGCGTGTTCGGCTCGGGCACGTCCGAACAGCGCTGACCTCTCGGGCGGCGTGTACCGGTATCCCCAACCGCAGACCACCGCAGGCGAGCCGCGGCACGTCCGCGAGCCGTGCCGCGGCCCCTTCCTGACACCGCACGCGCCCTTCCGCCACCGCACGCGCACAGAGAGGACTTCCACGTCCCCATGAGTACTTTCGCGGTCTCCTACACCGCCGCCCGGACCCTGACCGCAGGGTCCGCCGACACGGCCCCGCCCGGCCCGGGCGAGGTCGAGATCCAACCCGCCTACGTCGGTATCTGCGGCACCGACCTGCACATCTTCCACGGACACATGGACGCGCGCGTCAAGACGCCCGCCGTGCTCGGCCACGAGATGTCCGGCCGGGTCCTGCGGGTCGGGCCCGGAGTCCGGGCCTGGCAGCCGGGCGACGCCGTCACCGTGATGCCGCTGCGCTGGGACGGCACCTGCCCGGCCTGCCGCCGGGGCCACCAGCACGTCTGCCAGAACCTGGACTTCATCGGCATCGACTCGCCGGGCGCCATGCAGTTGCGCTGGACCGTCCCGGCCGAGACGCTCGTCGCCCTGCCGCCCGGCCTCCCACTGGACGAAGCCGCCCTGGTCGAGCCGACCGCCGTGGCGGTGCACGACGTCGCGCGCGCCCAGGTGACCGACGGGGAGAAGGTGGTGGTTGTCGGCGGCGGCCCCGTCGGTGTCCTGATCGCGCTCGTCGCCCGGGCGGCGGGAGCCGACGTGCGGGTGGTCGAACTGTCCTCCAGCAGGCGGCGGATGGCCGGCGGACTCGGCCTGACCGCCTGGGACCCGGTCGCCGACGACGTCCCCGCGCTGGTGTCCGCCTGGACCGAGGACGCAGGTGCGGATGTCGCTTTCGAGGTCTCCGGTGCGGCGGCCGGAGTCACGACCGCCGTGGACGTGCTGGCGGTGCGCGGCCGGCTGTGCCAGGTGGCCATCCACCCCGTGCCCCGCGAGGTGAACCTGCACCGCTTCTTCTGGCGCGAGATCACCCTGGTCGGCGCGCGTCTGTACGACCGGGACGACTTCGAGAAGGCCGTGGCCCTGGTGGCCGACGGCACGATCCCCGTCAAGTCGCTGATCTCCTCGGTGGTGCCGCTGACCGAGGCGACCGCCGCCTTCGAGGCGCTGGAAGGCCGCGCCGACGTCATGAAGATCCTGCTGGACTGCTCAGCCGCGGCGGCCGGGGGTGCGGAGTGAACGCCTTCGATCTCACCGGCAAGCTGGCCGTGGTCACCGGCGCCAGCCGGGGCATCGGCCGCGCGATGGCCCGCGCTCTGGCCGAGGCCGGCGCCGACGTGGTCGGCGTCAGCGCCAACCTGGAGGAGAGCGGCAGCGACGTCGAGAAGGACGTCACCGCGGCGGGACGGTCCTTCGAGGCGATCCGGGCCGACTTCGCCGACCCGGCGGCCGTCGCAGCCCTGGGCCGCGAGTTGGCCGAGCGGACCCGGCCGGTCGACATCCTGGTCAACAACGCCGGCACCATCCGGCGCGCCCCGGCCGCCGACCATCCCGCCGCGGACTGGGACCTGGTGCTCCAGGTCAACCTCACCGCCCAGTTCGCCCTCGCCCAGGCGGTCGGCGCGGCCATGGTCCGCCGCGGCCACGGAAAGGTCATCTTCACGGCCTCGCTGCTGAGCTTCCAGGGCGGCATCACCGTGCCCGGCTACACCGCCGCCAAGCACGGCGTCGCCGGTCTCACCAAAGCCCTCGCGAACGAGTGGGCCGGCTGCGGCGTGAACGTCAACGCGATCGCCCCCGGCTACATCGCCACCGACAACACCCAGGCACTGCAGGACGATCCGGCACGCAGCGCCGCCATCCTCGACCGCATCCCGGCGGCGCGCTGGGGCGCCGCCCAGGACCTCGCCGGGGCCACCGTCTTCCTGGCCTCACCCGCGTCCGACTACGTCCACGGCATCGTGCTGCCCGTGGACGGCGGATGGCTGGGCCGATGATCGGCGTCCCGAGGACTCGGTGCGGCCGGACGCGTTCACGAAAGGCATCCCACCCATGCGGACCACCACGCTCGGGCGCAGCGACGTCGCCATCAGCGAACTCGCCTTCGGCGCCGCCGCGATCGGCAACCTCTTCGCAGCAGTCACGGACGAGGAGGCGCTGGCCGCGGTCGACGCCGCCTGGGACTCCGGCGTCCGGTACTTCGACACCGCACCCCACTACGGACTGGGTCTGTCCGAACGGCGCCTGGGCGCGGCGCTGGCCGACCGCCCGCGCGAGCAGTTCACCGTCTCCACCAAGGTGGGTCGCCTGTTGCGCCCAAAGGACGCACCGGTCGGCAGCGACCTCGTCGACGGTTTCGACGTCCCGGACACGCACGAGCGGGTGTGGGACTTCAGCGCCACCGGCGTGCGCCGGGGCATCGAGGAAAGCCTCGTCCGGATGGGCCTGGACCGGATCGACATCGTCTACCTGCACGATCCCGACCACCACGAGGAGCAGGCCTTCGGCTCCGCCTACCCGGAGCTGGAGCGCCTGCGTGCCGAGGGCGTGGTCGGCGCGATCGGTGCGGGCATGAACCAGACCCGGATGCTGGACCGCTTCGTGCGGGAGACCGACGTCGACGTGGTGCTGCTGGCCGGCCGCTACTCGCTGCTGGACCAGAGCGGCCTCGCTTCGCTGCTCCCGGAGGCCGCCCGTCGCGGCGTCTCCGTAGTGGTCGGCGGCGTCTTCAACTCCGGTCTGCTGGCCGACCCCAAGCCCGCCGCCACGTTCGACTACGCCCCGGTGCCCGCCGACGTCCTGGAGCGCGCCCTGCGCCTCAAGGCGCTGTGCGAGGGAACCGGCGTGCCGCTACGGGCCGCTGCCCTGCAGTTCCCGCTCGGCCACCCCGCCGTCGCAGGTGTGCTGGTGGGGGCGCGCAGCGCGGTCGAGGCCCGCGACGCTGCGGCGATGGCCGAGCTGGACGTCCCGGCGCAACTGTGGCGCACCCTGCGCACCGAAGGCCTGCTGCCCCGGGATGTCCCGCTGCCGACCGCCGCCCGGACGAACGCTGGGTCCTGACGCCGATCGGCCGTCACCGGGCCGGTCGGAAGTACATCCTGGGATCGCACGGCGACCAGGAAGGGACGCGAGAGTGGACGAACCCGACGACGAAGTCGCCCTGGACGGCGGCCGGATCACCGCCGGCGTGGTGCGGGTGGGAGCGACCGTGCGCCGTCCCGCCGCCCACTCCTCCGCGTTCACCGCCCGGCTGCTGCTGCACCTGGAGGCTGAGGGCTTCGACGGAGCACCCCGCTATCTGGGCCGCGACAGGCAGGGCCGCGACGTCCTGCAATACCTGCCAGGGACGGTGCCCGCCCGCTTCCAGCGCTGGAGCGACCACCAGGTCGGCGCGGCCGGCGCACTGCTGCGCCGGTTCCACGACGCCACCCGTGGCAGCACCCTGGCCCAGGGGCACGAGGTGGTGGTCCACGGCGACCCGGGTCCGAACAATGCCGTCATGTCAGCGGACGGCACACCGACCGCGCTGATCGACTTCGACGGTGCGGCGCCCGGCCCCGCGCACCGGGACCTCGCGTACATGCTCTGGACCTGGGTCCTGTCCAGCCGTCCGGATTCCTGGCCGGTCCAGGCGCAGGCCGCGCAGATGAAGGTGATGGCCGACGCCTACGGCGCCGGCCACAGCGACCGTGCGCTGCTGGTGGAGGCGATGCTGCAACGGCAGCAGGACAACGCCCGCTGGTGGCGGGAGCAGGCGGCGGCCGGACCTGGACCTCGCGGAGCCACGGTCGAGGAGATGGCCGACCGCGCCGCGTGGTCCGACCGCGAGCGCGCGTTCACCCAGGCCAACCGCCAGGCCTGGGAGACCGCCCTGTTCGTGTGAGCTCCGCGGCGCCCTGCATTCGCCGACCGGATCCCGGTCGACTCAACCTGGGGGACGCGTCATTCGTCTCGTGCCTGCCGCGGATCCACGCGGTGTCCCTCAGCCCGCGAGAAGGTCGACATCGCCGTCGAACTGCCAGAGGGGGTTCGGCGCCGCCTTTCCCGCGCTGACGATCAGGAAGTAACCGTTCACCTGTACCGGGCCGTCCCCGTCGGCGGTGTAGCGCCCGTTCGCGGTGACATTGAGCTGGTAGACGGCCTGGGCGGTGGCGTTGTAGCCGGGGACGGTCCAGGAGACCGTGCAGCGCCAGTCGTTGCCCGATCCCTGTTGTGCGTCGAGCCCCTCGCTTTTGTCGCAGCTTGCGGAGGTCTGCAACTGGGCCTCGGTGACCGGCGGTTGGCGCAGCTGTGCTTGCTGGAACCGGTAGAGGTGGGCGAACGCGGTGGCCACCGACCTTTGCACCTTGTCCTGGGTGATGCCGGAACCGCTCGCCCCGGTCGCCACGGTGAGGACGCCGACGGTGGCGGCCAGCAGGCCGGCCAGCGGGAGGACGCCCCAGGTCAGCCCTCGGCGTCCGGCGCCGTCGTTGTTGAGATTGGTGAAGTCCCGTCGGAGGAAGAGCCGGTAGGCCAGTGCCGTCGCAGCGATCGCCCACCCGGTGCTGACCCCGACGGCGATGAGCAGCGGACCGAGTTGCCGGGGATCGGCGAAGAGGCCGTTCCAGGAGAGGAAGGCGTAACCAGGCAGCGCCAGACGTACCGCGACCGGAAGCGGCAGCAGCTGCGCCAGCTGCATCGCTAGGGCGGCGACCATGGGCAGGACCAGGCCCATCGGGGATCGTCCCAGGGCGATGGACCCGAGCAGTCCGATGGCCGCCAGGGCGAGCGTCGGCGCCACCACGCAGGCCCAGGCCAGCAGGGTGTCACCGGCCGCGTCGGGGCCGGTGATCAGGTGGCCGTCCAGCCCGACCAGCGGTCGGTTCCCCTCTGCGAGCAGTCCGCCGACGATGCTGGACACGGCCAGGCCCGCCATCAGCAGTCCGATCACGGTGAGGCCGGCGACGGCCTTGGCGGCGAAGACGCGCCGGTGCGAACGGACGGCGATGAGCAGGTGGCGCCAGGTGCCCAGCCGGTCCTCGGAGGCGAACACGTCGCCGGCCACCAGGGAGGTGAGCAGCGGCAGCGCCCAGGTGCCGGCGACGCCGAGCACCACCAACGGCCCGGCCCAGCCGGTGGCGTGCATCCACCGCCCGAACAGGGTGTCCGACGGCAGGGTGCTCTGCTGGTCGATCGCGAAGACCAGCAGGCCCGGCCCGAGCCAGCACAGCCCGATCAGCAGGCGTACCCGCCAGGCGGAGAACTGCTTGAGCAACTCGAAGCGGACGATGCGGGCGACGGGGACCGGGCGCCCGCCCGCTGTCCCGGCCTCGGCCTCGACCCCCGTTCCGGCCCCGGCCCCGGCTCCGGCTCCGCCCCCGCTCCCGGGTGCGGGGGCGTTGGTGAGGGACGTGGTCATCGGTGGTCCTCCTGCTCGGTGAGGGCGAGAAACGCGGCTTCCAGCGGTGAGACGAGGGGCGTCAACTCACGCAGGGCGATGTCCTCGCGTACCAGGTGGGCCACGAGTCCGTCCACGGAAGCCACTCTCGCCCGTACGACGATCGCGTCGGTGTCCGGTCGCGCCGGGGTGCCCCGGCCGTCGACGAGGGCTACGCCGGGGGTGGCGGCCGCGACGGCGCGAGCGGCGGACGGATCCGAGGCGCGGAGCCGGTAGTCGAGTTCCTGGTTGTCGTCGGAGAGCTTCGACACCGGACCGGCGAAGACCACCCGCCCGTTGGCCAGGATGGTGACCTCGGAGCACAGTGCTTCCAGATCGTCCATCCGATGGCTGGACATGACGATCGTGACGCCTTCGGCGGCCAGTCGGCCGAGCACGCCGTGCACGTCCTTCTTGCCGACCGGGTCCAGGCCGTTGGACGGCTCGTCGAGGACCAGCAGCCGCGGCTTGGTCAGGAGTGCTGCGGCCAGCCCCAACCGCTGGCGCATGCCCAGGGAGAAGCCGCGGACTCTGTCGTCGGCGACGTCGGCCAGCCCGACCTGCTCCAGGGCCTCCTCGGCGCCTGCGGCAGTCGCCTCGTCGGGGCGCAGGGCGACGAGTGCGGCAAGGTTCTGCCTCGCGGTGAGGGTGGGATAGAGTCCGGGCCCGTCCACGAACCCCGACACGCCGCGGGGCGCTGCCGACCCGCGTCCCACCGGTGCGCCGAGGACCTCCAGACTTCCCTCGTCGGCGGCGGCCAGGCCCAGCAGAAGGCCGAGCAGCGTGGTCTTGCCCGCGCCGTTCGGGCCGACCAGGCCGTGGATCTGTCCTTGCGTCATGCTCACATCGATGCGATCGAGCGCGACGACGTCACCGAAGACCTTGGTGATGCCGCGGCCCCTGACTGCGACGGGGGTGTCCATCCATCTGTCCATTCCTCAGCCGGCGCTCAGCTGATACGTGACGGGCTCTGGCCGTGGACGCGGCGCCGGATGGCGCACCGCAGTGCGCCATCCGGCGGGTTCCGCGATCCGTGGTCGTCAGGCTCAGCCGACGTTCACGGCGGTGTCGTCGATCGCGAACGAGGTCTGGTACTCGAAGTCCTCGGTGCCGGTGAACCTCAGCGTCACCTGCTGGCCGGCGTACGCGCCGAGGTTGAGGGTGTGCTGCGCGTACCCGGTGTTGTGGTTGAGGTTGGAGTAGGTGGCCAGGGTGCCCAGGACGGTGCCGGAGCTGTTGAGCACCTGCACCTTGAGGGTGTCGTAGGCGGTGGTCGTCGAGGTCTCGGCCGTGTTGACGTGCAGCCAGAAGCTGAGGCTCTCGGTGCTGCAGCCGCTGGGCAGCGTGACGCTCTGGGTCAGGGTGTCGGTGGTGGCCTTGCCCCAGCCGTCGAGCCAGGCGTCCCAGGTGCCGCTGTGCGGTGGTTCAGTGCTGCTGCTGTTGATCACGTCGACGGGGCTGTGCGTCGAGGTCACGGTCCACGGCGCGGGATGGGTGCTGCCGCTCTCGAAGCCGGGGTTGCCGAGCAGCTGCTGGGCCTGGCAGCCGGTGCCGGCGGGGGTGGCCGTGGCCTCGTTGCTCGACGTCCCCTCGCCCACGCCGTTCACCGCGGTGACGGTGTAGTAGTAGGACTGTCCTGCGGTCAGGCCCGTGTCGGTGCAGGAGGTCACCGCGCCCAGGCCGCTGCATCCGCCGCCGGTCAGCAGCGTCTCGCCGCCGCTGGCGGTGCCGCGGTAGACCCTGTACGAGGTGATGTTCTCGCCGCCGGTGTCGGACGGCGGTGTCCAGCTCAGCGCGACCTGCCCGGTTCCGGCCGTCGCGGTCAGGCCGGTGGGCGCACCCGGTACCGTCGCGGCGATCGGTGAGGCGGTGACGGTGACCGTCGAGGTCGCGGTGTGGGCCGGTGAGGCGCTGTCGGTGACGGTCAGTGTCGCGGTGTAGGTGCCCGCGGTGCTGTAGTTGTGGCTGGGGTTCTGGGCCGTGCTGGTGCTCCCGTCACCGAAGTTCCAGCTGTAGCTGTACGCGGGGGTGCCACCGGTGCCGGTGCCGGTGAAGGCGACGCCCAGCGGCACCTGGCCGGAGGTCGGGGTGGCCGTGGCGGTGGCCGCCAACGGGCTGCCGACGGCGTTGACGGTGGTCGTCACCTGCGAGGTCGCGGTGTGGGCCGGTGAGGCGCTGTCGGTGACGGTCAGTGTCGCGGTATAGGTGCCCGCGGTGCTGTAGGTGTGGCTGGGGTTCTGGGCCGTGCTGGTGCTCCCGTCACCGAAGTTCCAGCCGTAGGTGTACGGGGCCGTGCCGCCGGTGGCCGAACCGGTGAAGGCCTCGGTGAGCGGTGCGTTGCCGGTGGTCGGGGATCCCGTGGCGCTCGCGGACAGCGGTGTCGAGCCCTGGACCCAGAAGTCCTCGAGCGGGTCTCCGAGTGCGGACTGGTCCGCGGTCGTCATCGGGAAGGTGGACAGGCCCAGGTTGTCGTTCGGGTTGATGACCCCGGCGTGCACGTTCTCCATCGTGCGCTCCATCGCCGCGATCACGTTGCCCGTGGTGTAGGCCACGTGGGAGACGTAGTGCTGTTTGACATAGGTCGGCGACCCGATGACGAGCAGCGGCACGCGGTAGGTGTTGCTGACGTGGTCCGAGCCGTTGCTGCCGTTCTGGGTGTCGTCCTCGGTGACCACGATCAGGGTGTTGTCCTTGTACGTCGGGTTGCTCATGATCGAGTTGACGATGTTGTTCGTCGCGGTGTCGTTGCCGGGGATGTCCTGGTAGGTG
Organism: Streptacidiphilus carbonis; assembly: GCF_000787775.1. Lineage (GTDB taxonomy): Bacteria > Actinomycetota > Actinomycetes > Streptomycetales > Streptomycetaceae > Streptacidiphilus > Streptacidiphilus carbonis. The sequence goes on from NZ_BBPM01000001.1 coordinate 42,032, forward strand.
CCGGGGTGGTCGTTGAACAGCTCGACGTAGTTGTAGGCCGGCATCCCGTAGGTGTTGACGAAGTTGAGGTAGTCGGAGGAGACCGTGCTGTCGGGGATGCTCTGGTTCTGGCAGGTGTACTCGTTGGTGTGCAGCTCTTCGGGGATGCTCGTGCCCGGGCGGTTGGGCGGCAGGACTTCGGCCTTGCCGTCGGCCGGGTTCTTCCAGTAGCCGCTGCCGCTGTTGAGCATCCAGTAGATGTCACCGTTCATGACGAAGGTGTACGGGCTGGTGCCGCTGCTGGCGCCGGTCGGGGTCGTGCAGGCGTTGGTGCCCTCGTCCGCAGGCCCGGAGTCGCTCTGCAGGAAGCGGTCGAACTGGGTGCCGTTCGCGGGGTACGACTGCTGCTGGCTGCTGGACGAGGACTGCCCCGAGAACATGAACCAGTGGTTGGGGCCCGACGGAGGCTGCACGCCGGTGCTGTACGAGTCGGACAGCGAGTACGTCTTGGCCAACTGGTGCAGGTTCGGCACGGAGCTGATGTGGTTGGTGCTCTCCACCTGGCCGTTGCAGCTGGAGCTGATCGTGGTCGCGCAGTCGCCGAGGTAGTCGTCGAAGGTGTGGTTCTCCCGGTAGATGACCACGAAGTGCTTGAACGGCGGGAAGTACGGCGCCAGCGGGTTCACCGCCGCGGCGGGCTCGCCCACGACCGTCTGGTGGCCGCCGGCCTTCTGTGTGACGCTCTTGTTGGTGATCTTGAAGTTCGACGGCTGCGGGAACTTCGCGAACTCGACGCCCGGCGCGGCGAACACCGCACCGGTGCAGTCGAAGTCATCCGGCTTGTAGGTCTGCGGACGCTGGCCGACCGGTAAGTCCTTGGCGTTCTTGGGACTCGTCGCCGGATTCCATCCCCGCACGGTGCACGAGCCGACGCCGGTGGTGGGCCGCCCGCCGACCCCCTCGGCGGTGGCCAGCGACGCGCCCGCCATCGTGGCGACGGCGAGCACAGCCACGCTCACTGATCTTTTCTTCCACTTCCTCACGGATGCGCCTCCTGTGCATTGACTGTGCATGGCCATATGACCACGGTCCGTATGGTCACCTCGAAACGGGAGCCGGGCAAGTAGATGCGCGTAGAATTTTCCGGAGCTGGTTCTTCTTCCGGCGTTCGCCTCCTGTTGCCGGACAGCCGTCGGCGTCGTCGAGTCCGTTGCGGGGCGCCCTGCCGAGAAGCTGTCGTGCCGGTCTTGCCGGCTTCGTTTCCGCTGGCCAGGCATAGTGTCGGTGGTCTCGGGGAGTGGTGACGTGTCGTCGTCGCTGCGATGGAGGCCGGGAGGCAGTCGGTCGTGGGCTGTGGAGCAGCGTGATCTGACGGCTCGTCAAACGCGGCCCGGCAGCAGAGGCAAGGGCGTGGACGCGGTCTACGCGATCGAGCCGGCGATATCGCGTTCCGGCCATCGCCGACTGCGGCCGCGCGCCGTCAGCGCCCCTCGGCTCCGCCGGTCGCGCCCTCGTAGATCTCGATGGTGCGGACGAACACGGCCCGCTCATCCGGGGTAAGCGGCTCGAACGCCTCCCGCCACGCCGCTGCGCCGCTGGCGAGCCAGCGCTCGATCGCCGATCGCGTCACCGGGTCGCCGGTGAGTCCCACGATGGTGCGCCGACGGTCCGCGGGGTCGTTCTCCCGGACCAGGACTCCCTGCTGCACCAGATCGCTCACCATCAGACTCACCGTGGTGGGGGCGACTTCGAGTCGGGCGGCGAGATGGCTGACCTGCATCGGCCCGTCGAAGAGCAGATAGGAGAGCAGGGAGAGGTGCCTGGGTGCGAGCCTCATCGACTGGAGCCGCTCAGGCAGCGGAATCCGCTTGAGCCGAGCTGCCACCCGCGGCATCAGCAGCAGCATCGACCGGATCGCGTCGTCCGTGCTGAGACCTGACGACGCTTCGGGCAGCCCCGCCCCCACCGCTCGCCCCGCCCGGTCCGAGGGGGCCGAGGGGTCCGAGGGGTCCACGGAATCGCTGTTCCGCTCCGTCGACACCGCGGTGCCCCCTCTCCCGGCTCTGCGCCCACCTCATGTCCTCGCTTGCCGGTCAGGCTACCCGACGACCCCGTTGAGGGCGGGAATCAGCCGTTCCTCCTCATAGGCGAAGTGCTCCTCCAGGTCGGCGACCACACGGTCCAGCTCCGCCTGGACCTGCCCGACCTCAGCCGGGGTCCCGGACATTCCACGCCCCAGAAGCTCCTCGAACGCCGCCAGCGCCCGTTCCACCACGACGTGCTCCGCCCGGAGTCGCCTGAGGACCGGGGCGAGATGCGGGTACTGCCGCTCGAACGCGGTGAACGAGCCCTGCTCGCGCGTGTGGTGCATCTGCATGTCCCAGCAGAACGTCAGGCAGTGCTTGCGCAGTTGCTCGGCCAGCTCGGGTGCCGCCCCCTGCTCCTCCGCCGTCGTGGAGGCCGCCGTCCCGCCGGCCCGAACGGCGTCGATCGCCGCGCGTACCCTGGCGAGCTCGGCCCGCAGTTCCTGGTGATGCACGATCAGCTGCTCGCCGATCATTCGGTTGCGCGCCGGGTCCTTGGAGAGGTCGAGCGGGTAGAGGGCGACCACGGGGATCACCCGGGCGGACTTCTCCTCGTACGCGCGGAAGGCCGGGTCGCGCGCGCACTGGAGCTCCCAGTACCGGTCGCGCTCCTCCCCCTCCAGCACCACCGCACGGGCCGAGAGCGGCCGCACGTGGCCCTCCTCGCTGCCGATCTCCATCGTGACCTGGCCGATCCCGAGAATGTTGTGGTACCAGTCCGGATGCGTCGGCCTGCCGTTGTTCGAACCGAAGACCAAGTACCGCTCCCCGTCCGCGTAGTAGACCACCGGAGTGGTGTGCGGCTTGCCGGTCCTGACGCCGACGGTGGTGATGACCACCAGCGGAGCCCCCTCGAACATGCCGCCCACCCGGCCGTTGTTTTCCCGGAACTCCTTGATGATCTGATCGTTCCAGCCCATGTCGACCCCTCCGCCCGCAGCTGGATGCTTGCAGAAATAGCATTTGCTTTGCAAGCAAATATATATGGAGGCTAGCACGACAGCCTCGGCCCGGGCAGCACAACGGCGAAGGGCCGCCCATGTCGACAAGTCCCGTTGTCCTTGGCTGTTGCAGGTGTCTTGTGGGCGGAACCGAGCAGTGCGAGCGAGCGCAGTGCCGGCCGCTCCCGAAGGGCGACGTTCGGGCGGTCCGTTCGGTCAGGGGGCGGGTTCCAGATCCGGTTCTTCGTCGGCGTCCGCGACGCGGCCCGCGGGGTAGCGGAGGTGTTCGACGTGGCCGAGGGCCTGGTCGAGCAGGTCGGCGACGTGGTTGTCGTAGAGGGAGTAGATGATCGAGCGTCCGTGCCGTTCGGCGTTGACCAGGCCGAGATTGCGCAGCAGGCGCAGTTGGTGGGAGCAGGCGGACCGTTCCATGCCGACGGCGTCGGCGAGGTCGGTGGCGGCGCAGGGGCCCTCCTGGAGGTGGGCCAGGATCAGCAGCCGCGACGGGGTGGCGAGCGCCTGGAGGGTGGTGGCGACGGCGGTCGCGCCGACGGCGTCGAGGCGTTCGCGTGCGGTGGTGCTGCGGTTCATCCCATGGCCCATGCGTCCATCATATCGAGAACGCGTGAAGACACATTCAAGTGTTCCCGTATAGTGAGTGGGGCCGTAGCCAGTGCCTCCGCTTGGCTGTCCTCTCCCGGGAAGTGCGCCTCAGATGTCGACCACCCTGCTCGAACGACCCGCCGCACCGGCCGCTGCCCCCGCCGCGCCACGGCGTAGGACGCGGGTACTGGCGTTGGCCGAGGCGCGCTGGGCGCTTGCGGCGCTGGTGCTGTTCCTGGTCGCGTTGCCGCTGCAGCTGACCGGTGCCCCGGCGTGGGCGTGGGGTCCGCTGTACGCGCTGTGCTACGCGGCCGGCGGCTGGGAGCCGGGATGGGCCGGGCTGACCGCGCTGCGGGAGAAGACCCTCGACGTCGACCTGCTGATGATCGTCGCCGCGCTCGGCGCTGCCGCGATCGGCCAGGTGCTGGACGGCGCGCTGCTGATCGTCATCTTCGCCACATCCGGCGCGTTGGAGGCGCTGGCGACCGCTCGGACCGCCGACTCCGTGCGCGGCCTGCTCGACCTCGCCCCCACGACCGCGACCCGGCTGCTGTCCGACGGCGCAGAGGAGACCCTGCCGACCGAGGCCCTCGCGGTCGGCGACGTGATCCTGGTCCGCCCCGGCGAGCGCATCGGCGCGGACGGCCGCGTCCTGGACGGCGCGAGCGAGGTCGACCAGGCCACCATCACCGGTGAACCGCTGCCCGTGGCCAAGCAGGAGGGCGACGAGGTATTCGCCGGGACGCTCAACGGCACCGGCGCGCTGCGGGTTCGGGTGGAGCGCGACGCCTCCGACTCCGTGATCGCGCGCATCGTGGCCATGGTGGAGGAGGCGTCGGAGACCAAGGCGCCGACGCAGTTGTTCATCGAGAAGGTCGAGCAGCGTTACAGCCTGGGCATGGTCGCCGCCACGATTGCCGTGTTCGCGATCCCGCTCGCGTTCGGCGCGGCCCTGTCGGGCTCCCTGCTGCGCGCCATGACTTTCATGATCGTCGCCTCGCCGTGCGCCGTGGTGCTGGCGACCATGCCCCCGTTGCTGTCGGCGATCGCCAACGCCGGACGCCACGGTGTGCTCGTGAAGTCGGCGGTCGTGATGGAGCAGCTGGGCCAGGTGCAGGCCGTCGCGCTGGACAAGACTGGCACGCTGACCGAGGGCACCCCGCGCGTCACCGACGTGCGCGCGCTCGTCGGCAGCGGCTTGACCGAGGACCAGTTGCTCGCGCTCGCCGCCTCGGCCGAGCACCCCAGCGAGCACCCGCTCGCCCGCGCTCTCGTCGACGCCGCCCGCGTCCAAGGCCTGCAGCTGGCCGTGGCGGAGGACTTCACCTCGGCCCCCGGCGTGGGCGTCACCGCCACCGTCGAGCGCCGCAAGGTCGCGGTCGGCGCCCCGGCGCGCCTGCTGGAGCAGGTCGCCCGCCAGGCTGGAGCCGGCGCTCGGGCCAGCGCCGCAGCCGTCGCCGCTGAGCTGGAGGAGACCGGCTACACGGCGGTGGTCGTACTGCGCGACGGTACTCCGGTCGGCGTGCTCGGTATCGCCGACCGACTGCGTGCGGATGCCGGGGCGACGGTCGCACGACTGGGCGCGCTGACAGGGCAGACCCCGATCCTGGTCACCGGCGACAACCCGAGCGCCGCAGCGCGCCTGGCAGCCGCTGTCGGCATCACCGATGTGCGTGCGGGGCTGCTGCCGCAGGACAAGGTCACGGCCGTCACGGAGCAGGAGCGGAACGGCCGCCGGACGATGGTGATCGGCGACGGCGTCAACGACGCCCCCGCGCTGGCCGCCGCCCACACCGGCATCGCGATGGGCCGGGCTGGCTCCGACCTCGCCCTGGAGACCGCGGACGCGGTCGTCGTCCGCGACGAACTCGCCACCGTCCCCACCGTCATCACGCTCTCGCGCCGGGCCCGGAGGCTGGTGGTGCAGAACCTCGTCATCGCATCGGTATTCATCAGCGGCCTGGTGATCTGGGACCTGGTCGGACATCTGCCGCTGCCGCTCGGTGTCCTCGGGCACGAGGGCTCCACGGTGATCGTGGGCCTGAACGGCCTGCGGCTGCTGCGTGACGCCGCCTGGCGCCGCGCCGGGGCCGAGACGACGGCGGCCCGGTGAGCCGTCGCATCCGCGCCGCCAGGCCCGTGCCTGCCGAGCGGGCGGGAGCGGCCCGTCCCACGGTGACCGTGTGCCGCGGCTGCTGCTGCGGCACCCCGAAGATCCCCCGCCTGGACCACGCGGCACAACTGCGGGACCTGCGCGCCGCGTTGGCCGACCGGGCGAGCGTGCGGGTGGTGGACTGCCTGGACGCGTACGAGCAGGCCAATGTCATCGTGGTGCAGCCCTCCCCGGAGGGCCGCCGTGCCGGGGGCCGACCGGTCTGGCTGGGGCTGGTGAACGACCGCGACGCCACCGCCGACATCGCCGCCTGGACCGAGGCCGGCGGACCGGGTCTCGCCGACCTGCCGGACATCCTCGACCTGTACGCCTTCCTGCCCTCCCGCCGCGTCCGCCAGGCCGTGGAGGACTGAGCGGCTGCGGCTTCTGCGAACGAGCGGCCGGACGGCGCTGCCGGGGTTGTCCTCGGCCTGTCGGGGGTGAACCGTCGGCGGATCGGCGTCGGGTGATCTGCCATCGCCGGGCGCGCGCGAGACGCCTGGCCATGCCCAACACCCCTAGCATTCAGCGTCTTGGTGGCCTGATTCGCGCCGGGTGGGGTGCTCGGCCAGGTCCTGGCTCACCCCGGGGGCGAACCAGCCGCCGGGGTACAGGTCAGTTCTGCCAGCCCAGCCGGGGGTCGTGTGGCGCCTGGCCCGTCGGCTCGTCTCGTGGTCGGAGTGTTCCGAGCTCGATGGCTTCCTCGCGGGGCTCGGGCACGTCCACGATCGTCGGGGGAGGTGGGGCGGCGACACCCGGCTCCGACACGTCTGCGGGATCGGAATCCCTGGCGGACTCCGGACCTTCCGCCTGGGGCTCATGGGTGTCCTGCTGGAGACGCGCGAGTCTTTCGGCCATGGCATCGGTGCGCCGGCGCAGGTCGCTCACGCGGGCCGCGCGGTCGGGTTTGGTGACGGCGAGGGGGGTCGCCGGCCTGACCGGGACGCCGTGCTGCCCGGCGGTCGCGACGACGCTCTGTGCCGCCTCCTCCAGGACCGCCAGTGTCGCCACGGCGAACAGGCCACCGACCTGGACCTTCTGTTGGCCGAAGAGGCCCCGGTGCACGATCTCGACCGGGACAGCGAACTCGTCGAGGCGCTGGTCGACCGAGCCGCGCTCCAGCGCTGCCAGCACCACGGTCGCTATCGCCTCGGCGGCCTTGGTGACCACCCACTTGCGACCGGGCACCGGCGGGAGCAGGTCCCGCAGCCGGTCCACTTCCTGGTCCAGTGCCTGAGTGGTCATGACCTCGAAGGCGTTGCGGGTGCGGATCTCCACGATCTTCTCCCAAGCGATCTCCTCGCCGTCGAAGCCCATCGCAGCCGGCCCCAGGTGGACACCGCCGAAGCGGTCGAGAAGCCCCAGCGCCCTACGGGCGAGCTGCGGAGTCCTCGGATGACGCCCCAACAGAACCCCCAGTGACAGCCGCCACGGCTCGGTGACCGGAATCGCCGGCGGCGCGACAGAGGTCAGTGCGGTGTAGGCCCACTGCCCGCGGGCCGCGTTGCGTGAGCCGCGCAGCACCGCTTCCCTCCCCGCCTGGGCCGCCTGCGCCGCGCGGCCCAGGAGCGACGGCTGTCCGTCCTCGCCGATCGCGGCGGTGTCGTTGTCCAGGGACATCAGTCCTCCACGGTGCCTTGTGTCGTCGCGTGTGCTCGGGCCGCGCGCGACAACGCCTGCACGCTGTGTCCGCGTTCAGCCGCGCCCGAGGAGGCCGCCGACGCGGGCTCCCACCCCAGCCTGCGTACGTCAAACCGCGCGTCCTCAGGTCGTAGAGCCTGATGACCGAGAGCACTTGGGCCGGTTGACCCGTGCGTCGATCACCTTAACGTCGAAGCGCGACCGGGCGTCCTCGAACGCACCGAGGTGATCACGACTCCGGCAGGGACCCACCTCATCTACCAAGTCGTCTGCTGACCGCGGGTTCTGGCTTGTGCTCGGCGGCCCCCTTGGTAACGGCGGACCGGACGACGTCGGCTTCGAAAACACCCGTCAAGCCGGCCGTTCCGCACCGCCCGGACCCGTCGGCACGGAACGGACACGAAGGGGTTGCCGCCCTGCTCACAGTCCCTCGACTGCGGTGACGAGCCGTCGGATTGCTTCGTCGACCGTTGCGCGGGGGCAGCCCAGGTTCACCCGCATGTAGCCGTGGCCCTCAATGCCGAACTTCCGTCCCCCGTCCAGCCACAGGCGGGCCCGGGTCAGCATGAACTTCTCCAGGGACGCGGCGTCCATCCCCAGGCCGCGGCAGTCCATCCACGCCAGGTAGAGCGAGTCGGCGGGCAGCACCTGGATCTTCGACGTGGCGGCGTTGACCGCTCCGGCGAAGCGGGAGTGGTTGCCGCGCAGGTAGGTGAGCATGTCCTCCAGCCACGGCTCACCATGCGCGTAAGCGGCCTCGGCGGCGACCATGCCCAGCACGTTGACCAGGGGGAAGACATTGCGTTCGTACTGGCGTGCCAGTTCGGCGCGCAGTCGGGGGTCGGGGACGAAGACGTTGGCGCTCTGCAGGCCCGGGAGGTTGAACGTCTTGCTCGGGGATGTGCACGTGATGCTGTTGCGGGCGAAGTCCGCGCTGAGGGAGGCGAACGGGATGTGCTTCCGTTCCGGGTTGACGACGAGGTCCTGGTGGACCTCGTCCGAGACGACCAGCACGCCGCGTCGGGCGCACATCTCGCCCACGGCCACCAGATCTTCCTCGCTCCACACGTTTCCGGTCGGGTTGTGCGGGTGGCTGAGGATGAACAGTTTGGTGTCCGGGCGGATGGCCGCCTCGAACACCCGGGCGTCGAAGCGGTAGCCGTTCCCTTCGCGCACCAGCGGTGCCAGGGCGAGGTGACGGCCGTTGAGGAGTACGTCGTCGTGGAAGTGAGCGTAGACCGGCGGCTGGATCAGTACCGAGTCGCCCGGGGCGGAGAACGCCTGCACCGCGGTCTTGAGAGTGGTGATGATGCCCGAGGTCTGCAGCACCCACTCGCGCGGCACCTCCCAGCCGAACCGCTTGGCCTGCCAGCTGGTCACCGCGTCGAGGTAGCTGTCGGTCGCGCCCCCGGGGTACCCGAACACGCCGTGGTCCACGGCCTGGTGGAGCGCGTCGATCACGACCGGGGGAGCCTTGAAGTCGGTGTCGGCGACCCACATCGGCAGCGGGTCGGCAGCCGCCTCGTCGGCCGTCAGGAACTCGTGGGCGCGAGCCCATTTCATGGAGTTGGAATGCCTGCGGTCCACCACGGCGTCGAAGATCGACCCAGCCGGGCCCGGTTCGTCGTCCTGCCGGGCCGAACCGCGGGCGTTGTTTTCAGTCGCCATGGCTGGATGCTAGCCGCATGACGGGGCAAGATGTTCGTGATCTTTGCCCCGCCGCGGCATCTGGCCGCTAGAATTTTGCCCATGGACAGCATGGACCGCAAAATCATTGCCCTCCTCCAGTCGGAAGGGAGGATCACGCTCACGGAGCTGGCCGAGAAGGTCCGACTCAGCGTCTCCCGCTGCCAGCGAAGGGTCCGGGACCTGGAGACGGCCGGCGTCATCTGCGGGTACCGCGCCGTCGTCGACGCCCGCGCCCTGGGCTACGGGTTCGAGGTCCTGCTCTTCGCCACCCTCACCAGGCCCGACGCGGTGACCGAGTTCGACGAGGCCCTCGCCGGTGTCCCGGAGGTCGTCGAGGCCCAGCGGTTGTTCGGTGAACCCGACTACCTGATTCGGGTGGTCAGTGCCGACCTGCACTCCTACCAGCACCTCTACGAGTCCGTGTTGATCCACCTGCCCGGCGTGCGCGGTCTCAACTCGACCATCGTGATGAAACAGGCCGTGCATCCCCGGCCCCTGCCGGCCCGCCCGCCCCGCGAACTGCCGTCGCCGACTCCGAGCTTCTGAGCCGCGACCGCCGACGGCGCGGGCCTGCTCGGGCTGCTCCTCGACAGCAGACGCCACGCTCACCGTCGGCCGGCCCCAGTGATCCCGGCTGACGATCCCCTGCTTGGTTGCGCCTCTGACCTGGCGCTGTGGTGCGCGGTTCGATGGCTGCGTGATTCCGCGGCGGCCGAGGTGGTGATGGTGCTGCCGGGCCTGGTGGTGCTCGGCGGCAGCCTTGGCAGGGCGGGTGGCGAGGTCCTGGCCGGGCAGGTCGCGGAACACCTGGCAGGGATCACCCCGGTGCCCACCGAGGTTCGCACCACTGGGGACCCTTCTGATACAGTAAACCGATCGGTTTCCAGTGGCCTGGTGGGAGAGCCTCCCATGGGCATCGGCGAAAGACGGCCATGGGCAGGATCAGTGCGCAGGAGCGACGTGAGAGCGTCATCCGGGCGGCCGTCGCCGAGTTCGCGCTCAGGGGCTACTACGGGACCACGACCGAGGCGATCGCCAAGCGGGTCGGTGTCACGCAGCCGTACCTGTTCCGGCTCTTTCCGGGCAAGCGGGCGATCTTCGTGGCGGCTTTGACGCGGAGCATGGAGGACACTCGGCTGGCTTTCGAGCGGGCGGCCGAGGGGGCCGAGGGTAGCGAGCGGGCCCTGCAGGCCATGGCGCGCGCCTACGCCCGGCTGATGTCGGAGCACCCGGAGACGCTGCTGATGCAGGTGCAGGGACACGTCCACGTAGCGGCCGCCACGGCGCGGGGCGATGACCAGTTCGGCGAACTCGTCCGGACCGGCTGGATGCGGCTGTGGGAGACCGTGCGCCTGCCGCTGGGGGCGGATGCCGACAAGGCCACGGCCTTCCTCGCGCACGGCATGCTGATCAACACCCTGACGGCCATCGGGCTGCCCTCCGACTGCCGGGACGCTCCTGAGTGATCCGCCGCGCCCGCGGCGACCACCGCGGGCGGCCAGGTGCGGGGATGCGTCGGCCCTCGGGCGTGTGCGGCGGGTGACGGGCGTCAGTGAGCCACCAGTCACGCCCTCGTTCCCCGCTCGGGCCAGGGGGCCCTGCGCTATCTCAAAGCCGGCAGCGGCGCCCCCGTGGTCCTGCTGCACACCGTGCGTACGCAGGCCGAGCACTTCC
>NZ_BBPM01000001.1:53442-100179 GCF_000787775.1 Streptacidiphilus carbonis
GCGCCGACTTCACGCAGGTGCCCGGGGCGGGCCACTTCATCGCACTGGAGCGGCCGGAGCTGCTCGCCGACCTGTTGAACGCGGTCGCGTAGCCGCGCCGACCGTGCCGCAGGCGCCGGGGATCGGACCATCTGACCCGCTTGCCCGGCCGAGGGGCCGGAATTCAGTGGCGTGTCGGTGGCACGCTGTAGCTTGCGGGCATGGGCATTTACGGCGCCGCAGGTCGACTCGCTGCCCTCACAGGCGCTGTCTCTCCGCTGAGTCGCTCCGGGTCGCTCGAGGCGACTTGGTCGATGAGCGCGTTGACGGTCCTGACGAGCTCACCGACGAGGTCTTGCCTGTTGGAGCTGGGCAGGAGCATCCGCAGGTCCGGATGGGCATAGTGTCGGCGGGGAACCAGAGCCGGTGCGCCGGCTCGTAGCGCACGGGAGAGGCCAACTGCCGCCACGGCACGGTGTTCTCATGCCGCAGGACCAGGATCTCAGCCGACGACTTCTTGAGCCCCGCAGGCCTGTTGCGTGCACGGATCCGTTCTCAGGTGAGGAGCAGCACCACGGTCACCAGTGCTGCGGCGGTGACCAGGGTACCCAGCGCCTTCAGCACCAGTGAGCGGGCGGGCAGCAGCAGTACTCGGGGCTGCGGAAGGCCTGGGAGCACGTAGAGCAGCAAGTGCGGCGACTGGTGCACGAGTACGCGTGCGAGCGGCACTTGGCGAATACGGGTGCGTCGTCCCACCTCGCCACGTTGTTTGGCCAGGTGGGGCATGAGCTGCTTGGCGAGCCCCGGGTCCAGGTCCGCGGGCAGCTCGGTGCTGTTGTCCACTCGGGTCTCTTGCGGGGTGGCCTGGCGAAGCGCCCATCGGACCGGCGGCGGCAGCGGCAGCCCGCACAGCCGCTTCGTCGCGCGGCCGGGGGTTCTGGTGATGATGCCAGCGGTCCAGTGGGTGAACTTCCCGGTTCCGTCGCATGCCGGATCGGGGATGGTCCGTCCGCCTTTGCAGTCCTGACAGGTGAGTTGTCCGTCCCCTGAGCATTCCTTGCAACGGACGCGGCCCCGCCCCAGGCAACCGGGGCAAGCCGCTTGCTTGTTGCCGCACCGTTTGCAGGTGACCCGGGTGCGCAGGGTGCCGGCGGGACGTTCGATTGGTCGGCTGCGGCGCCGACCGGTGCCGGTGATGCAGCGGTCGCAGGAGTCCACGCCTTCGCAAGCGTCACACAACTGGTCGGGCGGGCACTGCATCCAACCGCGCGCACCGCAGGTGCGGCAGAGCAGTCGCCCGTCGCCGCAGGCGCAGACGGTGGACCGTTCCGAGCCGCGCCGCACGAGATGCATGGTGCGGCTGTGGTACGGGTAGACGGGCGGGTCGAGCGCATATTCGGCCAGCTCTTCGTACCGTGGTTGGCCGGACAGGTCCTTGTCGCCTTTGGCTGTCCGGGGCTTTTCACGGCGCTCCTCCACGCACCATTCGGTGTACAGGTCGACGACGGTGTCGGTGAGAATCTCCGCGTCGGACGGGGAGAGATGGGGGAGATTGCTCCTGCGCCGGTGGAGCCGCCTGGCGACGGCGTCCAGGATGTCGGTGTCGGACAGCTGCTCGGTCACTCTCGCCCACCTCCGGTGGGGATCGCCCACTCAAGATGCAGGAGAATAGGGCTGACCCTCCCCTCGTAGCGTAGAGACCATGACTGGAGGGGAAGTTGGGAGACATGGCGGAAAAGAGGCGGAAATTCGACGCGGAGTTCCGTGAGGGGGCTGTGCGGATCGTCGCCGAGACCGGCAAGACCCTTGCAGAGGTGGCACGGGACCTGGGGATCAACGAGACCACGCTGGCGACCTGGGTCTCCCGCGCACGGCAGGCCGGGGTGGCCGGGTCCGGGGAGAGCGAGGAACTGGCGCGGCTGCGTCGGGAGAACTTGCAGCTCAGGCGGGACAACAAGGAGCTGGCGATGGAGCGTGATGTCCTCAAACGCTGCATGGTCCTGTGGGTGAAGTAGCTGCGGCGGACCCGGCGGCGCTCGTCGGGGCGATCAGCGACCAGAGGACCGTGCACGGTATCCCGCACACCGTCGCCTGCCGCGCCCTGGGCGTGTCCCAGGCGTGGTTCTACAAGTGGCGACGCAGGCCGGCCGAGCCGACGAAGCGCGAGGTCAGACGGGCTGCGCTGGAGGAACGGATCACGCACTCCTTCCGGGAGTCCGGTGGCACCTACGGCTCGCCGAGGATCACGCTGGACCTGTGGGCCGAGGGCTGGCGGGTCTCGGTGAACACCGTCGCCGAGGTCATGGCCGGCCTGGGCCTGCAGGGCCGCAAGGCGCCACGAAGACGGCGCTCGCTGACCCGCCAGGGCAAACGAAGAGCGGCTCCCGACCTGGTCCGCCGCAGCTTCGACGCGGTGGCGCCGGACGTGCTGTGGGTCGGTGACATGACCGAGATCGACACCGACGAGGGCAAGCTCTACCTGGCCACGGTCATCGATCTGTTCTCCCGTCGCTGTCTGGGCTACGCGATGGGCGAGCGGCACGACGCCGCTCTGGTCTGCGCGTCCCTGAAGATGGCGGCCGCCACCCGGGGCGGCCAGGTGGACGGCGTGATCTTCCACGGCGACCGCGGCAGTGAATATACGAGTGATGCCTACAACGGCCTGTGCGCCCGCCTGGGCGTGGTGCAGTCGATGGGGCGCGTGGGCTCGGCGCTGGACAACGCCGCCGCCGAGAGCTTCAACTCGCTGATCAAGGTCGAGTACATCCACCGGCAGCACTTCACCACCCGCGACCAAGCCAGGATCAAGATCGCCACCTGGATCACCGACTTCTACAACACCCGCCGCAGACACACCTCAGCAGCCGGCCATCCGCCCATCGAGTTCGAACGGATCATCAGCAACACGCGAGCCGAACACATTCAGCAGGACCGAACCGCATAAGGAAGGTCTCCACGATTCGAGGGGATTGACAAGGTCAGCATCCCCGCGCGCCGCTACGAGATGCTCGCCGACATTCTCACCGAAGCCGTCACCGCCCAGTGGGACGCAGAGCCCGCAGAGCAGGCGGCCCTGCGCGTGGCCGGCTGCCGCGGCGAGGCCGCCGGCGCGGCCGAACGTGACCGCGTGCGGCCCGGGCGACTGGGCCCCGAGCGCGGCCTCACCGTGGCCGCAGCCGGCCTGGAGCCGTACGGCTTCGAACCCCAGCGGACGGCGCCCACCCTGGTCCGCCTGCTCAACTGCCCCTTCCACGCCCTCGCCGTCAAGGCACCTGAGCTGGTCTGCGGCATCAACCACGCGTTCCTGACCGGCTACCTCCGCGGCCTGGGCAGCGACACCACCACCGCCGTCCTGGCGCCCCGGCCCGGCGTGTGCTGCGTCGAACTACGCGCCCTGAAGCCCGGCGACTCTCCCTCCGCAGGGGACAGCGGCTGCGGACGCTGAGAGCCGGACCCCACCGGTCGGCGCCGAAGCAAAGGAGAAGACCATGAACCAGAACCTCGACCGCCTGGCCGACCAAGGGGTGTCGATCTGGTTGGACGACCTGAGCCGCGAACGGCTGGCCAGCGGCGACCTGGAAAACCTGATCCAGGACCTGAGGGTTGTCGGCATCACCAGCAACCCCACCATCTTCGCCAAGGCCCTCACCGCCGGCACCCGCTACGACGAGCAGATCGGCGACCTGGCCCGTCGCGGCGTGGGCGTCGAGGAGGCCGTCCGGCTGCTCACCGCCTACGACGTTCGGTGGGCCTGCGACGTGCTCCGCCCGGTCCACGAGGCGAGCGACGGGCTGGACGGGAGGGTGTCGATCGAGGTGGATCCGCGCGTCGCCCATGACACCGCCGCCACGCTCGCCGAGGCCAGGGCATTGTGGTGGCTGGTCGACCGTCCGAATCTTTTCGTCAAAATCCCCGCCACCGTCGCGGGCCTGGGCGCGATCACTGCCGCACTGGGGGAGGGCATCAGCGTCAACGTGACCCTGATCTTCTCCCTGGACCGCTACGACAAGGTCTTCGACGCCTTCCTCGACGGCATGGAACAGGCCCGCAAGTCCGGTCGCGACCTGTCAGGCATCGCCTCGGTCGCGTCGTTCTTCGTCAGCCGCGTCGACACGGAGGTCGACCGCCGCCTGGACCGGACCGGCAGTCCCGCTGGGCGGGCACTGCGGGGCAAGGCCGCGATCGCCAACGCCGGGCTGGCCTACCAGCACTACGAGCAGCACTGCGCCACACCGCGATGGCAGGCACTGGCCGCGGCCGGCGCCCGGCCGCAGCGCCCGCTGTGGGCATCCACCGGCGTCAAGGACCCGGCCTACGACGACACCCGCTACGTCGACCAGCTCGTGGCCCACGGCGTGGTCAACACCATGCCCGAGGACACCCTGCGTGCAGTCGCCGACCACGGGCGGATCACCGGTGACACCGTCCGCGCCGAGTACGCCGCCGGGCAGCGGGTACTGGACGATCTGCGGACCGTCGGGGTCTCCTACGAGGATGTCGTCCACGTCCTCGAGGACGAGGGCGTCGCCAAGTTCGCCGCCTCCTGGCACGATCTGTACCAGGCACTGGAGCAGCGACTGAACACGAAGGTGGAGTGACCCGCAAGCAGCCGGCGCCACTTGGCCACCCCGGCTTCCGTGGCTCGTACTGGCCGCCATCGGCGCAGTCTGAACGGGGGCCGCTGCCTGGCTCGCGCGCCGGCCACCTGAAGCCCGCTGCCACGTGCGCCACCTGATGCCCGGATGACCGGCGCCAGCCGAGCCCCCGCGCGCCGCTAGGGACGCCCTCTGTGTCCGATTCGCCCGTCCGGCGATACCCGGGGGCGGTATCGTCTGGACCCAGTGGCCGTCGACCGGAGGCCCGGGCCACGGCAGAGGAGGGCAGGGATGGGCCAGTCACCGTCGCGGAATGCGCGCGGCACCCGCCTGCTTGCGATCTGCGCCCTGCTGCTGGCCGTGTTCGCCATGCACGGCGGCCCCGCCGCCGCCGGCGGTTGCCACGGCGCGATGCCTGTGACCTCGGCCGCGACGACCCCCGTGCACGCGGTCATGGCCACCTCCAGTGCGGAACTGCCGAATGGGCACGGCCCGGTCCTGGTACCTGCCACGGCGGGCATGGGCAGCCTGTGCGTGTCCACCCCGGTGCGCTCCACCGCCCTGCATCTTCCTTCGCTGGTCTGGGCAGCGGCTCTGGCGGCGATGGGCGCGGTGGTGCGCCGACGCACTCGGGCGCAGGCAGGATCGCGGCGCCGAGGACCGCCGGGCAGCGGGCGTGACCTCCTCCTCCAGGTGTGCGTCGCGCGGACCTGAGCAGGCCACCGGACCCCGCCTCGTCGGGGGCCCGGCCCGGTCCTGCCCGTCCCGCGCGCCACCCCATGGTGGCGCCCTCCTGGAAAGCCTCCCTGTGATGTCCTCGAACCTGCCTTCGCGCCGCCGCACCCTCCTCGCCGCCGGCGCTGCCGCCCTGTCCCTGACCCTGTCCGCATGTGCGTCCACGAACACCGGCAGCGGTATGCCTGCGATGTCCGGCATGCCCGCCAGCACCATGCCCACCGCCACCGCCCCGCCGTCCGCGACGGCGTCGATGGCCGGCATGGCCGCGATGGCCGGCGGCACCGGTCTGGCCTCCAGCAGCAACGGCTACACCTTCGCCTCCGCCACTGCCGCCCTGCCCGCGGGCCAGCCCGCCGGGTACCGCTTCACCATCACCGGCCCGGACGGGAAGCCGGTCACCGACTACACCGTCGACCAGACCAAGAAGCTCCACTTCTACGCGATCCGCTCCGACCTGACCGGGTTTCAGCACGTGCACCCCACCATGGCAGCCGACGGCACCTGGACCGCGCAGCTGGCCGCGCCGGCCCCCGGCGACTGGCGGCTGTTCGCCGCCTTCACCCCTGCCACCGGCGCCGGCAAGGGCACCGACGTCGTGCTCAGCCGCACCGTCACCGTCCCCGGTATGGCGAACACCGCCGCCCTGCCCCCGGCCGCGACGAGCACCACCGTCGACGGCTACACCGCCACCGTGTCCGGGGACCTGATGGCCGGCATGGCCCACCCGCTCACCGTCACGATCAGCCGCGACGGCAAGCCGGTCACCGACCTCCAGCCCTACCTGGACACCTACGCCCACCTGACCGCCTTCCACGAAGGCGACCAGGCATTCGCCCACCTGCACCCCACCACCGCGGTCAGCGGCGACCACGGCGGTCCCACCCTGACCTTCCACGCCGAACTGCCCGCCTCCGGCAACTGGCGCCTGTTCCTCCAGTTCCAGACCGTCGGCACCCTGCACACCGCCCAACTGACCCTGCATGTCAGCTGATACGCGAGCGGTCGGGCGCCGGAGCACCACCCCGGCGCCCGATTGCACGGGTCAGCACTGGGCGCCCCGTGTATGGCGGTGGCCCAAGGGGCCTCCTGGGTCGCAGGTCAGGTGGATTCGGAGCGGTGATGGCGGTGCGGCTGGTGGTGGCTACGGGTCTTTCCCGCAGCACGGGTTGACGGCTCGACGGGCGTGTCGGTCGGGCGCAGACCGGCGAGGGTGACCTGGACCAGGCGACGCACTGCCGCCTGGTCGGGGAGGCTGCCGGCGGCGGTGAGGGCGTGCAGGCTGTAGCCTGCCAGCTCGTCGGCGGCGACGTCGTCGCGCAGGTCGCCGCTGGCGGCGCCCTCGGCGAGGAGTTCGGCCACGAAGCCGTGGAGCCGCTGCTGGGCGCCCGCGACGTGCTCGCTGCGGTGGAGGAACGCGGCGACGTCGGTGCTGTGGTCGCCGATGTGCTGGTGGGAGATCAGCGCGAACCGCTCCAGTACGGCCTGCAGGCGCTCGCTCGGATCGCCCGGCTGCTCGGCGGCGTCGGAGAGTTGGGCCAGGTGCTCGCCGATCTGGCGCTCGTGCCAGGCGGCCAGGATCGACTCGACGTCGGGGAAGTACTTGTACAGCGTCGCGCGCCCGATCCCGGCTGCCTCGGCGACCTGGGACATCGTCACCGACAGCGGCCCGTGCTCGGCGACCAGCGCCGCGGTGGCGTCCAGGATCGCCTCGCGCACCGAGTTGCGGTGCGCCTCGATCGTCTCGTTCCAGAGCTTCGGCACCCCATCAGAGTACACGCCGACCACTCAGTGACATGATGGATTGATGGCGACACTTTGTATCTCAAAGCCGCGGTGGAGCAAGACCGAAGCTACGCCGAAGCCATCGAAGGAGATCGACATGGCAGACCTGCCCGCAGGTCGGGCTGCTCGGCGTCGCCGACCGGCGCGCGGGCGGCTTCTCACTGGGCATGGGGCAACGCCTCGGTATCGCCGCCGCGCTGCTCGGCGACCCACCGGTGCTGATCTTCGACGAGCCGGTCAACGGCCTCGACCCGGAGGGTGTGCTGTGGATCCGCACTCTGCTCAAGGCCCTCGCCGCTGAGGGCCGGACCGTGTTCCTGTCCAGTCACCTGATGAGCGAGATGGCGGCGACGCCGTCTACTCGCTGCACCGCGAAACCGGTGGCCTCAGCCCCACGGGCGGCTTGGGCGTACTCAGCCTCTACGCGGCGCTCGCCCTCGCCATCGGCTTCACCCTGATCCGGCACCGCGACGCCTGAACAGCCATAAGGCGGAGAGACACCACCACTTCACTCCACCGGTGATCGCGTCGGTCGGCGTTATCGTCGGGGCATGGGACGGAGCAAGGTGGCGCTGCTCGACATCGACGGCGTACTGACGATGGACTGGAAGCCGATCGCGGGCGCGGTGGCGGCCCTGCGGGAGCTCCGCGAGGACGGTGTGCCGTACGTGCTGCTCACCAATACCACCTCGCGGTCGCGGCGTTCCATCGCCGAAGCGCTGGCCGAGGCCGGCTTCCCGGTCGACGCCGGTTCCGTGCTCACCGCGCCCGCGGCTGCGGCCGCCCGGCTGGCGGGCAGCCGGTGCCTGCTGCTGAACAGTGGCGACATCCGTGAGGATCTGGCCTCTCTCGAACTGGTGGACGCGCCGCAGGACGCCGAAGTGGTCCTGGTCGGCGGCGCCGGACCGGAGTTCGAGTACCGGACACTCGACCGTGCATTCGCCGCGTTGCGTGGTGGGGCGCGGCTGGTCGCGATGCACCGCAACGCCTATTGGCGGACGGGGGAGGGGCTGCGGCTCGACAGCGGCGCTTTCGTCGCGGGGCTTGAGTACGCGGCCGACGTACGGGCGGAGGTGCTGGGCAAGCCGGCCGAGGCGTTCTTCGCCGGGGCCCTGGCGCAGGTGGACGCCACAGCGGGCGAGGCCGTCATGGTCGGCGACGACATCGAGTCCGACGTGCTGGCGGCGCAGCAGTACGGGATCACCGGTGTCCTGGTCCGTACCGGCAAGGCGGCCCCGGGCGCGCCGAGGCGGGGGAACGGTGAACCGAACCACGTCCTCGATTCGGTCGCCGGCCTGCCGGACCTGCTGCGGCGACTCCGTTGAGTGAGCCGGAATCGCCGCTCCGTCGGGCCGCGCGGGCACTCCATCGGCGCCATGGCCGGGCTGAGGCCGATGTGTCGTAGCGGCTCGCAGGGGTAGACGCCGTGCCGGCGAGGAGGCCCGGCATGACCCGGACCGAGATCCGCACGGCGCCGCTCGCGTCCGTCGCGTCCGTTCCGCCCCGACGGGTCGGGGCGGAACGGACGTCGTCGTGCCGGCTTCGGGTCAGCCGTTGACGGGGGCGATCTGGATGGAGTCGATGTCGGGTGCGTAGGCGGAGGAGTTGGCGAAGGCCAGGGTGTTGTTGCCGGCGTTGAGCGTGACGGTGGTGGGGAGGGTCCACCAGTCGCTCCAGCTGTAGGTGTTGCGGAAGGTGATGGTCGTGGCGGTGCCCCCGTTCACGCTCAGCTGGGCGGTGCGGGACTCGATGTTGGTGTTGTAGTTGCCGGTACCCGACCGGTCGTTGTCGGAGTAGTGGACGATGACGGCGTAGCGGCCGGCCGCCGCGGCGGTGACGCTGCCGAAGGTGAGGCTGTTGGCGCTGCCGTTGCCGACGTAGCCGACGTCCTTGCCGCCGGACGCCCAGGTGTCGGCCTGGACGACGGCCTTGCCGGCCAGAGTGGCGTTCTCGGCCTCGTAGGTGGTCACCCCGGTGGTGTCGCCGGTGCCGTCGAGCTTCAGGTCGCGCAGCGACAGCGTGGTGCCGCTGTTGGGGCTGAGGGTGACGCGGTTGACGCCGGCGCTGAGGAAGAGCCGACTGCTCGCGGTGGTCGAGCTGCCGCCGCTGGAGGCCAGGGTGGCGACCGCGGTGCCATTGAGGGCCAGGGTGGAGCTGCCGCCGGTGGAGGTGTAGTCGGTCTTGACGGTGTAGTAGCCGTCGGCCGGCGCGTAGGCGTCGAAGGTGGTGGCGCCGCCGGAGGTCAGGACCACCGCGCCGGTGCCGGTCTCACCGACGGTGCTGTAGTCGTAGGAGGCGCTGCCGGTGGTGGCGGCGAACGCGGCCTCGTAGACGCTCTCCGCGCTGCTGGGCACGGCGGTGAGGTCGATCTTGTCCAGGGTGACCTGGCCGGCCGAGGTGCCCAGGGTCGGGTCGGTGACGGCCAGTGAGATCGTGTGGCTGCCCGCGGTCAGGGTGAGCGGCACGGTCACGGTGGAGCGGTACTGCCAGTTCAGGGTCGAGGGGTAGTCGACGAACTGCGGGTTGGCGCCGTCCACGCGCAGCACCTGCTGGGACGGGGATCCGTTCTCGTTTCCGTAGAAGACGCGCAGGTTGTAGCTGCCCGCGCTGGGCACGGAGACGGTGAAGGCGACCTTGCTGTCCGAGGCGGTGAGGTAGCCGACGTCCTTGCCGCCCGAGGTGGCGTAGCCCGTCTGGGTCACCACGGTGCCGTCGGTGACGGCGGCGCTCTCGGCCTCGTAGGACGCGTTCCACGGGACGGTCGGGGCGGTGGCGCTGCCGCCGCCGTCGGGGGTGACCAGGACGCGGTAGGCGGACATGGCGTCGAGGCCGGTCAGCGGCACGGTGATGGAGCCGCCGGAGGGGGTGTAGGCGGCACGGGAGACGGTCTGCGGCGGCGCGGAGGCGCCTTCGTAGCCGCTCCAGCCCAGGGCCTGGACGGTGACCTCGACCTTGCTGCCGAAGGTGGCCGACGGAATGTTGTTGATCACCACGTTGGTGTCGGTCGCCGAGCCGCCGAGCACGACCTGGGCCTGCTTGCGGGTGGTGTCCAGCGAGGCGGTGCCCTGCAGGGTGTCGGTGGTGTTGGCCTGCGGCGGGGTGGCCTTGACGGTCTGTCCGGTCATTCCGGCCAGCCAGTGGAACAGCCACCACGAGCCGTTGGGGATGTCGGTGTGGACGGTGTTGCCGTCCATGTTGCCGGCGACGTCCCAGTACGCCTGCATGGCGTTGACCTTCTCGTCCTCGAACATGGTCGTCCACTGGATCATCTGGCCGGGGACGGACAGGTCGGTGCGGTCGGCGTACTCGTCGATGTTGATCGGGATCGCGCTGATGCCGCGGGCGCTCTCCATGGAGCGGTAGGTGCTGTAGTGCCCGCGGAAGTTGGCCAGCGAGCCGGAGTTGAGCTCGTGCCAGGTGAAGACGTCCGGCAGCTCGTTGTTGGCCTTGGCGTAGGTGAGGAAGTCCCCGAAGAACTGGGTGTCGAAGTTGGCGGTGTTCGGACCGCCGATCTTCGCAGCCGGGTAGTCGGCGCGGATGCGCTGGTAGGCGGCGGTCCAGTCGGACTCGAAGCTGCTCAGCGCGGACGCGTAGGTGCTGCTGTTGCTGCTGGTCAGGCCGGTGTACCAGTTGCCGTCCGGCTCGTTGAACGGGACGAAGACGACCTTGCTCGCCCACGATGCGCTCTTCACGGCATTGACGGCCGTGTCGATCGTGGTCAGGTAGCTGGAGATGCCCGGGTTGGTGTAGGGCCAGGTCGAGTACTCGTCCTGGATGTTGGTGAACATCGTCCCGCCGCCGTCGCGGAAGAACTGCGGCGCCACCTGGAGGATGTCGCCGTTGGGGTGCTGCAGGCCGTTCGGCGGCTTCTGCGACCCGGTGGTCAGGTTGATCGGTGCGAGCAGGTTGTCGCCCGGGACGCCGTTGTCGCTCATCCCGTACAGCGCTCCGCTGGCACCGTCGAGCACGTTCCCGGTGGTGGTGCCCAGGTCGACGGTGAAGGTCTGGGTCGCGGCCGAGGCCTGCTGCGGGGCCGTGAGGCCGGTGGTGGCCAGGGCGGCCGCCAGCAGGGTGCCGGCCAGGGCCGTTCTGCGGCGGCGGGTCGCGGTGCCGCCGGGGGCGGGTGCGCGAAGTAGCATGGTGCACCTGACTTTCCCCTCCCACCTCGACGGCGGAAGGTCTGGGTGGGCAGGCCGTGCGGCCTGTCAGGGTTGGTGCTCGACCCGCTGCAGGTGGACGAGGTTGCTCGCCCGGTCGTCGGCGGGAAGATCAAGGGGCAGGCCCCGTGCCAGCAGGACGGCGGCGTGGTGCACCCGGCCGGTGCCGGCCTCGCGGTAGCGGGCGGCGGGGTCCAGTCCGCGCAGCGCCAGTGCCGGGTCGGTGCGCCCGAACCGGCGTTCGAGGCGGAAGGCCAACACGACCGCCTCACTGCGGTCGGCGCTCACGTACTGGACGGCGGACAGGTTCCGCACCGGCGGCCGCAGCCGGTACTGGCGGCCCTGCTGGACCGTCGGGCGGATCGCCTTGTACTGGGCCACCAGGCTTGCCGCGCGCCCGAGTTCGGCCTCGTCCCAGGAGGCCAGGTCGGCGCCGATGCCCAGGACGCCGGCCATGGCCGCGTGGAACCGGTAGGCGAGGGGAGTGGTCCGGCCGGTGAAGGGGTTGGGGCTGTCGGTGACCCAGGCCCCCATCACCTGCGCCGGGTAGAGCTGGGAGAAACCGTGCTGGATGTGCAGCCGGTCGGCGGCGTCGGTGTTGTCCGAGATCCAGGTCTGGTCGGTGCGGGCCAGCAGCCCCAGATCGGTGCGGCCCCCGCCGCTGGAGCAGTTCTCGATGCGCACGGCCGGGTGGGCTGCCCGCAACCGGTCCAGGATGCCGTAGAGGTTCCGCACGTAGGCCGACCAGATCCGGTCGTCCGCGACCTCGGTCAGCGGGCGGTTCATGTCCCACTTGAGGAAGTCGACGGCGTTCTCCCGCAGCAGCCGGTCCACGGTGTCGTGGACGAAGGCGGCCACCTCGTCGCGGGACAGGTCCAGCACCAGCTGGTTGCGGACCTCGGTGCGGGGGCGGTTGGGGGCGTGGACGACCCAGTCGGGGTGGGAGCGGTAGAGGTCGCTGTCGGGGTTGGTCATCTCCGGCTCGACCCACAGGCCGAACGCCATGCCCAGGCTGTGGACATGGTCGGTGAGCGGGGCCAGGCCGTCCGGGAAGCGGTCCGGGTTGGGGGTCCAGTCGCCGAGGCCGGCGGCGTCGTGGGTGCGGGCGCCGAACCAGCCGTCGTCCATGACGAACAGCTCCACGCCCAGTCGGGCGGCGCGGTCCGCGAGCGCGAGCTGGCCCTCCAGGCTGATGTCGAACCCGGTGGCCTCCCAGGAGTTGTACAGCACCGGGCGCAGCTCCTGCGGGTGCGGCACGACGTGGGAGCGCAGGTAGCGGTGCCAGGCCCGGGACGCGGCGCCGAAGCCGCCGTGGGTGAACTGCCCGGCGCAGACGGGGGTCGGCCACTCCTCGCCGGGCGCCAGGGCGATCCGGGAGCCCGGGTGGTCGGCGCCCAGGGACAGGGCGACCCGGTCCTCGCCGGTGCGCTCGGCGACCAGTTCCCAGCTCCCGCTCCAGGCCAGCGCGCAGCCGTAGACCTGGCCGACCTGCTCACTCGCGGTGCCGTCGTCGACCATCACCCAGGGATTGGCGTGGTGGCTGCTGATGCCGCGCCGGCTGGCGGTCCGGGTCTCGCCGAACGGCAGCCGGGTGCGGTCGAGTTGGTGCTCGGCGGCCCACTGCCCGCGTACCTGGCTGATCCGGTAGTCCTCCAGTCCGGGCAGCACCCAGGTCGCGGAATCGGCCCGGAGGACCTCGAACGGTTCGTCCTCCGGGCCGCCGGTGTGCCGCACCACCATGCGGCGTTCGATGACGTCGGTGTCCGCCACGACCCGGAAGAAGGCCTCGACCGCCAGCGGGTGGCAGCGGTCCTCGAAGGACAGCACGAGGGTGTCCTGGCCCTCGACCCGGGCGCCCCGGAAGGCCAGGTCCAGGGTGCGGGTGCCGTCGGCGAAACGTATCTGCAGCCCGGCATGGGCGTACCGGTAACCGCCGGTGGGACTCAGCGCCAGGGTTCCGTCAGCCGGGTCCTCGACGCTGCGGGACCGCGGTTCGGGCTGCTCCAGCAGGGAAGCGGCCTGCTCGACGTCCAGTCGCGGCCCCCAGTGCAGGCTCTGCAGGAGCTCGTCCGGTCCTACGTGCAGCACCAGGCTGGACGATCGACCCGAGAGAACCCACAGCCTGATGGCGGCGTGTTCGACGACGGGGGCGCACAGAGGCATGACGGCCTTTCACTAAGGTTTATCGGTAACATGTGGCGGTGTGCGAATCGGCTTCGACCCCGAGGCGGCTGCGCCGGGACCGGCGTACGTCAGCCGGGAACTGACGGTCGGGTCGAGATGGTCAGGTCGAGGTGGTCAGGTCGAGATGGTCAGACGGTGCGGCGCAGCGGCCCGGCACTCTCCCGGACGATGAGTTCCGGCTCCTCCCACAGCGTGGGCAGGGCCGGGGCCTCGGGTTCCAGCAGGCTGTGCAGCCGCGCGAAGGCGGCCCGCCCAAGGCCCTCGAAGTCCATCCGGACGGTGGTCAGGGTGGGGGCGGCGTAGGCCGAGTGCGGGGCGTCGTCGAAGCCGACGACACTGAGCGTGTCGGGCACGGCGCGTCCCCGCTCGCGAGCCGCGTGCAGGACGCCGAGCGCGAGGTCGTCGTTGCCGCACAGGACCGCGGTCACGGCTGGATCCACCAGTAGCTCGCGGCCGGCCAGGTAGCCGGCGCGCGGGGTCCACTCGCAGTCGACCGGGTCCGGAACCCGGCGGCCGGCTGCCACCAGGGTCTCCTGCCATCCCAGGCCGCGCTGCCCGAGCTGCGCGGTGGACGACGGCGGTGCCAGGTAGTGCACGGTCTCGTGTCCCAGGCCGAGCAGCTGGCCGGTGGCGTGGGCGGCGGCGCTGCGGTCGTCGATCCAGACCCGGGTCGGATCGGCGGCCATGGCCGCCGCCTGGCTGTCGGGACGCTCGACCACTCCCACGACCGGTGAGTCGTCGCTCAGCGCGTTCAGCGCACTGAGCGCGCGCACCCCGGCCGATTCGAAGGCGATCACGATCGCGGGGGTGCGCGGGTTGCCCAGCCGCGCCTCCACGTCCCGCGCGGTGCGGGCCGCTCCCGGTTCGAGCACGCTGATGGCGACGGTGAAGCCGGCCAGGCGCGCGGCCTCCTCGATGCCGCGCAGGGTGGCCGCGCACCCGTACAGCTCGGTGTTCACGGTGAGCACGGTGAGCGTCCGCGCGGTGCCTCCGGCCAGGGCCCGCGCCACCGTGCTCGGGGTGTAGCCGTGCTCCTCGATGGTGCGCAGCACCAGTTCCCTGGTGGACGCCTTGACGTTGGTCTTGCCGTTGATCACTCGGGAGACGGTCTGATGCGAGACCCCGGTGATACGGGCGATGTCCCAGATGCTGGTGACTCGCTCGGATGAGGCCATGTCGGGCATGTTATCGCTCCCGCGTGAGCTCGGGGGTCCGGCAGGAGGACCGAACCGGCTGCTGGGTCAGTTGCCGCTGCCGGCTGCGGCGTTGGCCGTCCGGGTGACGTCGTCGGCAGCAGCCTGCGGCGCCATCTGGTTCAGCCAGACCTGGTTGAGGTCCTTCAGGACGACCGTGTTGAAGGCGGAACCCGTGGTGGTGAGCGGGTAGCCCATGGTGGTGCCCTTGGTCTCGGTCTCGAACGCGGAGACGTCGACGCCCTTCTGCTTCCAGGCGTCGGCGAAGCCGCCGGTGAGGCTGGGGATACCGGGCCACACGGTGCCCGCGTCGGCGACGATCTTCTCCGAGGTGGACGACGCGAGCCACTTCTCCAGCTCCCACGCCTGCGCCGGGTGCTTGGTGTGGGCGTAGATCGCGTCGGTGAGGCCGTTGTAGACGGTGCCGGAGCCCACCGGGCCGCTGGGCAGCGTGGTCGCGCCCCAGCCGCCCTTCGGCAGGCCGGCGTAGAAGGAGGTGAGGTCCCAGTCTCCGTCGAAGGTGATCGCGGCGGTGCCCTGGGCGAGGATCTGCGGCAGCTGGGCGGCGTTGGGGGTGTTGGTGACCGTGCCCGGCGCGGCGACGTGCCACTTGTACATCAGGTCCTGTTCGAACTTGATCGCAGCCACGCACGCGGGGCTGTTCACCGTCCAGGTGCCGTAGGCCTTCTCCTGGAGCTTGCAGCCGTTCTGGACGCCGAAGTCCCACCAGTCCTGCTGGCCGTTGGGGGCTTCCAGGGCGATGCCGTACTGCTTCACATGGCTCGCGTCGAAGCCCGCCTCGTTGGGGTGCTTGCCCTTGGTGTCGACCGTGAGCTTCTGCAGCAGGGCGACGAAGCTGCCGCCGTCGGTGGTGTTCCAGTTGCTGGCGCCGAGCTGGGCAGCGGTGACAGCGGCGGCCTTGAGCGCATCGGAGCGGTAGACGGTGGCGATGCTGTCCCAGTCCTTGGGAAGGCCGTAGACGGTGCTGCCGGAGGTCCACTGGCTCAGCAGCTTCGGGTCGTAGACGCTGGTGTCGACCTTGTCGGCCGCGATCTTGGCGCTCAGGTCGGAGACGATGCCGCGCTTGGCGAGCTGGGGCAGGTAGGACAGGTGGTCCCAGAACAGGTCGGGCATGTCGCCGCCGGCGGCCGAGGTCTGCAGCTTGCTCCAGTACTGGGCCCAGGCGACCACCTCGATGTTCACCTTGATGTCGGGGTGGGTGGCCTCGAACTGGTTGATCGACTTCTGGTAGGCGGGCTTCTGGCCGGCGTCCCAGATCATGTAGTTCAAGGTCACCGGGCCGGAGGCGGTCGAGGAGCTGGCGGATCCGCAAGCGGCGGTGAGGGCGATCATGCCGCAGGTGACGGCAGCGGCCAGGCTTCTTCTGAGCATGGGGTCCCACTTTCTCGGTGCGTTTTCAGGGGGGCGGCTGTGCACGAGGGCGTGACAGCCGGTCGGTTCCGGGCGGTGGCGCTACTTGAGCCCGGTGAGGGCGATCGAACGGACGATGTGGCGCTGGAACGTCAGGAAGACGGCGATCAGCGGCAGCAGGGCGAGGGCGGAGGCGGTCAGCACGATGTTGAGCTGTGAGGCGAACTGGCCCTGGAGCGCCGAGATGCCCACCGTCAGCACGGTGATGCGCTCGCTGTCGGTCACCATGAGCGGCCACAGCAGGTTGTTCCAGCTGGAGATGAAGGTGACGGTCGCCAGCGTCGCCATGATGGGCCGGCTCAGCGGCAGGATGATCCGCCACAGGATGGTCCAGGTCCCGGCCCCGTCGATACGGGCGGCGGCTTCGAGGTCCGCGGGGATGGTGCGCAGGTACTGGCGCACCAGGAAGATCCCGAACGGGGTGCCGAAGACGGTGGGCAGGATCAGCGCCGCGTAGCTGTCGACCAGGCCGAGCTTGCTCATCACGAGGAACAGCGGGATCAGCGTGACGATCTGGGGGACCATCATGGTGGCGATGAACACCGCGAAGAGCAGGTCGCGGCCGGGGAATTTGAGCCGGGCGAAGGCGTAGGCGGAGAAGGTGCAGAACGTCACCTGGCCCACCGTGATCACGACCGCGACCAGCAGCGTGTGCAGCAGGAAGCCGGACATCTGGTACTTGCCCCACAACTGCGTGAAGTTCGCGAACGTCGGAGGCACGGCGGGGGTCCACGCCTGGGTGGCGAAGATCCGGTGGGTGTCCTTGAACGACGAGTTCAAGGTCATGAGGTACGGGGCGACGGATACGACGGCGCCGAGGACCAGGGCCAGGTAGAGCAGGCAGCGGCGGAGGAGGCGGGTGGTCATGGCGGCGGCTCTCAGCTGAAGTCGTAGACGGTGCGCTTGCGGAAGTACAGGAACTGGCAGGCCGTGACCAGCAGGATCAGTACGAAGAGCACGATCGAGAGGGCGGACGCGTAGCCGGCGTGGAAGAGCTGGAACGCTTGCTGGTAGATGTAGAAGTTCATCGTGGTGGTGGAGTCACCGGGCCCGCCCTGGGTCATCACGTACACGGTGTCGAACACCTGGAACGACCCGATCACGTTGGTGACCAGCACGAACAGCATCGACGGGCGCAGCAGCGGCAGGGTGATCCGGAAGAAGCGCTGCACGCCGGTGACCCCGTCCACCTCGGCGGCCTCGTAGATCGTCTGCGGGATCGCCTGAAGGCCGGCCAGCAGGAAGAGCATCGTGTAGCCGGTGTACTGCCAGACGTTCACCGAGGCGATCACCGGCATCGCCCAGCCCTTGTCGGTCAGCCAGTTCGGCCCGGCCACGCCCACCAGCGCCAGCAGGTGGTTGACGACGCCGTTGCGCGGGTCGAACACCCAGGTCCAGACGATGCCCAGAGCCACCGGCATGGCCATCCAGGGCAGGACGAACAGCACCCGGAAGACCTTGCCCCCGCGCAGCTTCCGGTTCAGCGCGATGGCGAGCAGCAGGGCCAGGACGGTCTGCGCCGGGATGTTCAGCAGCACGTAGTAGAGGGTGTTGTCCAGGGCGTTCCACGCACCGTGGTCGCCCGCGAGAGTGCGGTAGTTGGCCAGTCCGACGAAGTGCGGGTCGCCGATCAGGTCCCAGCTGAAGAGCGAGAGCACGAACACCCCGATGATCGGCAGCAGCAGGAACGCCACGAAACCGAACAGACTGGGCGCGATCAGCAGATACGCCTCGATCGACTCCCGCACGCGATATCGGCGCTCTCGCCGGGCCCGGCCGACCGGGGCCGGTCGGCTGCCTTCCGGAGCCGCCGACCCCACCTCGCCGACCACCAATGGGGTTGGCCTGTTGGCAGAAATGTTACCGGTCACAATTTTTGGTACCCCAGAGGTGTGGCTGCGGACAGGGTGAGGGTGAGCCTCGGGCGCTTGTATGCGCAGCTCAGAAGTGTCTTATGGGCGGAGGGTCGGAGAGTGTCGTAGTGACGTCGCTCCGGTTAACCCCGCGGTGACATGGCAAAGAATTACCGGTAACACGATGGGCCGTCAAGGGGCCGGGCAGGATTCGAGGCTCGCCGGAGACCGCCGGCGCGGTCCTGCCGCGGTCGCTCGCGACGGTCCGCAGACGGAGGGTGCGCCTCACGCGCGGCAGTGCGCCGTGGTGGGCCGTCAAAGCCCCACCACGGCGACCGTCCCCTTCCGGGCGGACCGGCTCGGACCGGCGCTCGGACCGGCGCTCGGATCCCGTCAGATCCCCGCTGCCGCGGCGGCGGCCTTGAGGTTCTCGGCGGCCAGGCGGAGCCCCTCGACCTGGTCGAGTTCCTGGTCCTCGTGCTCGATGTTCACCGCCATGTCCGGGTCGACGGCGTGGAGCGCCCGCAGGAAGTCCGTCCAGAACGGGATGTCGTGGCCGCGGCCGACGGCGACGAAGTCCCAGGAGGCGCTCTTCGGCCAGCGGCTGAGGGTGTAGCGGCCGCCGAGGGAGACCGCGCCGGGCTCGTCGGGCAGGACGCGCTCATGGCGGTCGTCGAGCACGCCGTAGACCCGGGCCTCGGGGTTGATCCGGGTGTCCTTGGCGGCGGCATTGCAGACCAGGCTGCCGAGCTTCTCGACGGCCGCGACCGGGTCGATGCCCTGCCAGAACAGGTGGCTCGGATCCAGTTCCGCGCCGACGTGCGTCGCGTTGATCGCGGTGGCCAGACGCTCCATGGTGCCCGGGTTGTACACCAGGTTGTGCGGGTGCATCTCGATGCACACCTTCACGTCGGCGGCCGCGGCCCTGGCCTGGATGTCCTTCCAGTAGGGGATCGCGACCTCGTTCCACTGGTAGTCGCGGGCGTCGAGGTAGGCGCTGTCCCAGGGCAGGACGCTCCAGGCGGGCAGACGGCCGCCGGGGTCCGCCGCGGGCAGTCCGGACATCGTGACGACGCGCTTGACGCCCAGCAGCGCGGCCAGCTCGATGGCCTCCCGGACGTCGTTGCCGTGCTTCTCCCGGACCTCGGGGTCGGGGTGCAGCGGGTTGCCGTTGCAGTTCAGCGCCGTCAGGGTCACGTCGGCCGCGGCGAACTGTGCCAGGTACTCCTCGCGAGCGGCCCGGCTCGCCCGGATCTCGGCGGCGGGCAGGTGGGGCGCAGGGAGGAAGCCCCCCGAGTTGATCTCCGCGCTGTCCAGCCCGAGGCTGCGCAGGATGCGCAGGGCCTCGGGGAGCGGCTTGTCGTGCAGGACGGCGGTGTAGGCACCGAGCTTCATGCGGGCTCCTCGTCGTGGGGTGTTGCTCGTGTGGTCATGCCCGAGTGGTCATGCCCGAGTGGACTGGAGGACGCTGACGCTCCTGCCGTCCGCGTCCGCGGCGGCCACGACGGCGTCGAGCACCTTCAGGTTGTGGAGGCCGTCGGCGAGGGTGGGGCAGCGCGGCAGGCGGTCGAGGCCGGCGATCTGCTCCAGGAAGGCGCGGGCCTGGAAGGCGAAGAGGTCGTTCTGCCCGTAGCCGACGCCGGGGAAGTCCATGGGCAGGCCGCGGGTGAGGTAGGGGTGGGCGGGGCCGGCGAGGACCTGGCGGTAACCGTTGACCGCGTCGGGGGATCCGGGCCCCGCGATGGTGAACTCGGCGGCTCTGGCGAGGTCGAAGGTGGCCGCGCCGTTCTCGCAGAAGACCTCGAAGCCGAGGGAGTTGGGCAGTCCGTAGGCGATCCGGGAGACGGAGAAGGTGCCGACGGCGCCGCTCTCGAAGGTGAGGGTGAACGTCGCGACGTCCTCGTTCTCCACCCGCTCCCGGACCTCGCTGACCTGGACGCCGGCGGCGTGACCGACGACCGCGCCGAGGGCCCGCGGCCGGTCCGGCACCAGAGTGGACAGGACCGTGCCGCGCACGCTCCGGACCGGGCCGCACAGGAATTCGCCCAGGTCCACCAGGTGGCTGCCGATGTCCGAGAGCGCCCCGGTCCCGGGAGCGCCCAGGTAGCGCCAGCTCATCGGGGCGTCCGGGTCGAATCCGTAGTCGCACCAGTAGTGGCCGTTGAAGTGCCGCACCGGCCCCAGCGCACCCTGGGCGACCTGCTCGCGGATCGCGTTGATCGCGGGAGAGCGGCGGTAGGTGAAACCGGTGGCCGCGACCCGGTCGGTCCTGGGCGCCGCGTCCACCATGGCCTGCGCGTCGGCCACGGTGGGCGCCAGCGGCTTCTCGCACAGCACGTGCTTTCCCGCCGCCAGCAGGCCCTCGACGATCTCGCGGTGCAGGTGGTTGGCGACCACGACGCTCACCGCGTCGATGTCCGGAGCCGCGGCGATCGCCTCCCAGCCGGTCTCGGCGCGCTGGTAGCCGAAGCGCTCGGCCGCGTCCCGGGCGAAGGGCTCGTGGGCGTCGGCGACGGCGACCAGCCGCACCTCCGGCAGGTCGAGGCCGTAGAGGGTCGACGCGGTCCGGTATCCGTTCAGGTGCGCGCGGCCGGCCATACCCGCGCCGATGACCGCCACCCCGATGGAGTCCTGCTTCATATGGAGTCCTGCTTCATGGGGACAACCCTTCGTGCGTTCAGGGAAGTTCGGCTCAGCGAGCGGCTTCGTGCAGTTCGACGGCGTTGCCCGCCGGATCGGACAGGAAGGACTGGCGGGCCCTGCCGATGGCGACAGGCGCGCTCACCGTGAGCCCCGCAGCCCGGAGTTCGGCCACTGCCTCGTCCAAGTCCTCGACGAGCACCGCGAAGTGCTGGCCTCGGGCGGGCGGCGGGTCGGCGTGAACGAGGTGCAGCTGCTGTGCTCCCGCGTCGAGCCAGGCGCCGGGGCCGAGCGATGCCGGCCGATCATGGCGGAGGGTCAGGCCGAGCACCCGGGTGTAGAAGTCCACGGCCTCGGCGAGATCCGTGACGCAGATCGAAACGTGGTGGACAGCGACGGCCTTCATGGCGGAGACCTCCTACCAGCAGGGTCTAGCACGTGCTAGTGGCACGTGCTAGACAGCCTGGCCCGAGCCTGGTTTCATGTCAAGACATATGCATGACGTACGCATGGCGTGCGCCCTGCGAAGGCGCCGTGCGAGAGCACGACACGGAACGGAGTGTGGGCCATGGAGAAGCGTCGGCGGCTCGGCGTCGCGGTGGTCGGCTTCGGCTGGATGGGCCGGGTGCACACCCAGGCGTACGCCCGGGTGCTGCACCACTTCCCGCAGCTGACGGTGCGTCCGGAGCTCGTCGCGGTCGCCGACGAGGTGCCAGGACGCGCGCAGCAGGCCGCCGATCAGTTCGGCTTCGCCAGCGCGCTGGACGACTGGCGGGAGGTGGCGGCCGATCCGCGGGTCGACGTGGTGAGCATCGCCGCCCCGAACTTCCTGCACGCCGAGATCGGCGTCGCCATGGCCGGGGCGGGCAAGCACATCTGGATCGAGAAGCCGGTCGGGCTGTCCGCCGCCGACGCGCGGGCGGTCGCCGACGCGGCCGCCGGGGCCGGAGTCCAGGGCACGGTGGGCTTCAACTACCGCAACGCGCCGGCCGTGGCCGCCGCCCGTGAGCTGATCGCCTCCGGCGCCCTCGGCACGGTCACCCACGCCAGGATCCGCCTGTTCAGCGACTACGCCGCCCACCCCGACGGTGCGCTGACCTGGCGGTACGAGCGCGAGCGCGGCGGCAGCGGAGTACTGGGCGACCTCGCCTCGCACGGCGTGGACCTCGCCCGGCACCTGCTCGGTGAGATCGACTCGCTGGTCGCCGACACCGCGGTCTTCCTGGCTGAGCGGCCCCGTCCGACCGGTGCCACGGCCGGCCACACCAGGGCGGCGGGCGGCGAGTCGGGCCCGGTGGAGAACGAGGACTACGTGTCCTGCCTGCTGCGCTTCGTCTCCGGCGCGCGCGGGGTCCTGGAGGCCTGCCGGGTCTCGGTGGGCGAGCAGAACAACTACGGCTTCGAGATCCACGGCACCGAGGGCGCGGTGTTCTGGGACTTCCGCCGGATGGGCGAGCTCGGCCTCAGCCTCGGGACGGCGTACCAGGACCAGCCGGTGAGCACCCTGTACGTCGGTCCCGGCCACGGCGAGTACGCCGCCTTCCAACCGGGCGCGGCCAACAGCATGGGCTATGACGACCTCAAGGTCGTCGAGGCGTACGCCTTCCTGCGCTCGGTGGCCGAGGGCACGCCGTACGGGGCCACCCTCCGGGACGCCGTCCGCAGTGCCGAGGCACTGGACGCCATGGCGGGCTCCGCCGAGCAGGGCGGCTGGGTGAGGCTGTCATGAGCGGGCGCAGCGACGTGGCGAGCACAGGGAGGCGGCCGACCATGGCGGACGTGGCCGCGCGTGTCGGGGTCTCCCGCGCCCTGGTCTCCCTGGTGTTCCGAGGCGCCGAGGGGGCCAGCCAGGAGACCCGCGAGCGGGTGTTCCGGGCGGCGGCCGAGTGCGGCTACCAGCCGGACACCGCGGCCCGGATGCTCCGGCGCCGGCGTAGCGGCTTCCTGGGCGTGGTGTACACGGCGAGCGACCCGTTCCACGCCGAGCTGGTCGAGGCCGTCTACCCGGCGGCCGAACAGCGCGGCTACAACGTCGTGCTGAGCGCGGTGACGGCGGCGCGGGACGAACGCGAGGCCGTGGGGGACCTGCTGGGCTTCCGCAGCGAGGCGCTGATGGTGATCGGCCACCGGGCCCTGTCCGAGGAGCTCGCCCCGCTGGTGGCCGGGACGCCGGCGGTCACCGTCGGCGCCCGGCTGCCGGGTACCCCGTTCGACTCGGTGCGGACCAATGACGCCCAGGGCGTACGCCAAGCCGTGGACCATCTCGTGGAGTCGGGCCACCGGTCCATCGCGCACATCGACGGCGGGTCCATGCTCAGCGCCGCCGCGCGCCGCCGGGGCTACCGGGAGGCGATGCGCCGGCACGGATTGCAGGAGGAGATCACCGTGCTGCCGGGTGACTACTCCGAGGACTCCGGCGTCCGCGCGGCGCACGAGCTGTGCCGGAGGGACCGGCTGCCCACAGCCGTCGTCGCCGGGAACGACCGGTGCGCCGTCGGGCTGCTCGACTCCCTGCTGCGGCTCGGCGTCGACGTGCCGGGCGAGGTGTCCGTGGTCGGCTACGACGACAGCCAGCTGGCCCGGCTCTCCCACGTGGACCTGACCACGGTCCGCCAGGACGCCGGGCAGACGGCCGAGTCAGCGATCCAGGCGCTGGTCGAGCGCCTGGACGGGGGCCGCACCGAGGCGAAGGACGTGGTGCTCCGGCCGGAGCTGATCGTCCGGGGCACCACGGGCCCTCCCCGGACGGCTTCATGAACTGCGTACCTCTCCGATCTGCACCGTGCGGTGCCGGTGCAGCGACAGGGTGCAGGCTTCGGCGATCCAGCCGGCCTCCAGCGCGTCGGCGACGGTGCAGGGAGAGGGCCGCCGACCGGCGACGACCTCGGTGAACGCGGCGAGCTCGGCGCGGTAGGCGGCCGTGAAGCGGTCCATGAAGGAGGAGCGCGGCTTTCCTGCCGGGAACGTGGTGCCGGGTTCGACGGAGCGCAGCGGCAGCCTGTCCTCCAGGCCGACGGCGATGCTGTCGTGGAAGCCGTGCAGCTCCATCCGGACGTCGTAACCGCGGGCGTTGTGGCGGCTGTTGGAGACCACGGCGAGGGTGCCGTCGTCCAGGGTGAGGATCGCGGCGGTGGTGTCGGCGTCGCCTGCGGCGGCGATGTGGTCGGCGCCGCGGTTGCCTCCGGTGGCATAGACCTCGGTGACCTCGCGGCCGGTGACCCAGCGGATGATGTCGAAGTCGTGGACCGAGCAGTCGCGGAAGATGCCGCCGGAGACGGCGACGTACGCGGGCGGCGGGGGTTCGGGGTCCAGGGTGGTGGACCGTACGGTGTGCAGCGGGCCCAGCTCGCCGCTGACGACGGCGGCGCGGGCTGCGGCGAATCCGGCGTCGAAGCGCCGGTTGTAGCCGATCTGGATCTCGACGCCGCTGTCCCGGACCGCGCGCGCCACGTCGACGCCTTCCCTCATGGTGCGGGCGACGGGCTTCTCGCAGAAGACCGGAACGCCCGCCGCCACGACGGCGAGGATGAGCGAGGGGTGGGCGTCGGTGGCGGCGGCGATCACCACGCCGTCCACACCGGCTGCGAGCACCGCCTCCGGCGAGTCCACCGCCTCGGCGCCGAACTTCTGTGCGGCGGCCTCGGCCGCGCCCGTGAACGGGTCGGTGACGACCAGGGATTCGACGATGTCCAGCCCGGCGAGGGTCTCGGCGTGCAGCGCGCCGATCCGGCCGAGGCCCAGGAGTCCGATACGCACGTGATGCCTTTTCAGTCCAGTCCGCCGAGGACGTTCTGGTCCCAGTCGATGACCGAGCCGGTGACGACACCGGAGCAGTCGGACAGCAGGAGGACCACGAAATCGGCGATCTCGTCGGGTTGTCCGAGTCTGCCCATCGGCAGCCTGCCTGCGGCCTCCTCGCGCCAGTCGTCGCCGGCGCCGTGGAAGATCCGCTGGGTGGCGTCCTCACCCTCGGTGGCGGTCCAGCCGATGTTCAGGCCGTTGATCCGGATCCGGTCCCAGCGGTGGGCGTGGGCGGCGTTGCGGGTCAGGCCGGCGAGCCCGGCCTTGACGGCGACGTACGGGGCCAGGAAGGACTGCCCGCCGTGGGCGGAGGAGGTGATGATGTTGACGACGGTACCGGGCGCCTTCCGCGCCAGCATGTCGGTGACGGCGGCCTGCATCGCGAAGAACGGAGCCCTGAGGTTGATCGCGATGTGCGCGTCGAACAGTTCGGGGGTGGTGTCGAGCAGCGAGCCGCGCGAGGTGAGCCCGACCGAGTTGACCAGGCAGTCGATCCGTCCGTAGGCGGCCACGACCGCCTGGACCGCGGCAATCGCCTCGGCGGCGTCGGCGAGGTCGGCCCGGACGAACATGGCCTCGGCCCCGGCGTCGGCGAGTTCGGCCACCAGGGCCTCAGCGGGTTCCGAGCGGCGGGCGGCGACGGCGACGGTGGCGCCCTCGCGGGCGGCAGCCCTGGCGACGGCCGCGCCGACGCCCTGGCTGCCGCCGTTGACCAGGACGATCCGGTCTTCGAGCAGTCCCATGGGTGCGTGTCCTCCTATTCAGCTCGTGCGGCGGTCGGCGCCGGTCCGGAGCTCGTCACGGAGCACGTCCGCTGGTCGGTCCTCGCGCAGCGCGCGCCGGACGATGTCCGCCTGGGACGGCGGGGCCAGACCCTCGACCGGCGGATCGAGGTCGAGGTTGGTCGGGAAGGGGTAGCCCTCGGCGCAGGCGGCGACGTTGTACAGCCACTTCTGCCCGGCACCCGCGGCCTTGCGCCGCAGCAGCACCGGGAAGACCGCGTTCGCCATGGCCTCGCGGTCCACGGTCTCCATGGCACGGCCGAAGGCCGAGGAGACCTGGAGCAGGCTCGCCATCCGCCGGATGTCCGGCGAGCGGTTGGTGCCCGCTGCGTGGAACAGGGCGGGGTTGAAGAAGGCCGCATCGCCCTTGGCCAGCGGCAGCTGGATGTTGCGGGCCTCGAAGTACGCGCGGAACTGCGGCAGTCGCCGGGGCGTCATGTTCCGGCCAGTTCTTTGGTGACACGGTCGAGCATGTACGCCGAGGACTCCCGCGCCCGCTCCTCCCACGCGAAGACGCAGACCGTGGCGATCCCGTCGAAGCCGGAGGCGCGCAGCTTGCCGAAGAAGGCGTCCCACTCCACCTCGCCCTGTCCGATGTCCAGGTGCTGGTGGATCCGCGCCGGGCTGCCCGGCGGGTTGGTGATGTAGCGCAGTCCGGAGGACCCCTTGTGGTTGAAGGAGTCGGCGAGGTGCAGGTGGGCCAGCTTGTCGCCGGCGTAGTCCAGCATCGCGGGGATGTCCGCGCCCGGGGCGTCCCCGGAGAGGTGGAAGGTGTGCGGGGCGCAGTACAGGTAGTTGACCCAGGGCTTGTTGACGGCCCGGACCAGGTCGACGCCCGGGTTGTTGGTCTCGCAGAAGTCGTCCGGGTGCGGCTCCAGGTTGAGCCCGACGCCCTCCCGCTCGAAGACCGGGAGCAGCTCCTCCATGGAGCGCCAGAACTGCGCCTCGCTCTCCGCGGCCCGCTCCGGGCGCCCGTTGAACTCGGAGTTCATCAGGGGGCAGCCGAGTTCGACGGTGATCTCGATGGCGCGCTTCCAGTAGCGCACCGCCGCCTGCCGCTCGTCCTCGTCAGGACCGGACCAACGGTAGAGCGGCAGCACCGAGGAGAGCTGCACGCCGGTCTCCCGTAGCGCGGCCTTCAGCTCCGCCACCCGCGCGTCGTCCGCCCGCGGGTGGACGAAGAACGGCAGGAAGTCCTCGCGGGGCGACAACTCCAGGTACTCGTAACCGAGTTCGGCGACGGTCCGGACCATCTCCCGGATCGGCAGCGCCCGGAACATATAGGGATCGATGGCGATCTTCACAGGTCGGCTCCGTAGAAGGCGGGCCGGTCCTTGATGGAGACCGGCACGATCGCGCCGGAGGCGAGCGCCTCGACACCGGCGTCGGTGATCACCGTCGCGGCGTAGCCGTCCCAGGCGCTGGGGCCGCCGACGGTCTTGGCGGCCACGGAGTCGACCCATTCCTGGATCTCCCGGTCGTACGCCTGGACGAAGCGGTCCCGCCAGTCCTGCAGCACGTCCTGCTGCTCGCGGCCCTCGACGAGCAGCGGGACCTGCGCCGGCTGGGGCAGCGACGCGGCGCCGTCCTCCCCCACCACCTGGCAGCGGATGTCGTACCCGAAGCGGCAGTTGACGAAGACCTCCAGGTCGATCCGGACGCCGTTGGCCGTCTCGAAGAGCACGATCTGCGGGTCCTGCAGGTGCTCGAAGGCGCGGCCGGTACGCCGGGGGGTGAGCACCTGCACCGAGATGATCTCGTCGTCCAGCAGCCAGCGCATCACGTCGATCTCGTGCACCGCGGTGTCCTGCACGGCCATCTCCGAGGTGTAGGACTCGGGGACGGACGGGTTGCGGTGTGCGCAGTGCGCGATCAGCGGGGTGCCGATCCTGCCCGCGTCGACGGCCTGCTTGAGCGCCCGGTATCCGGCGTCGTAGCGGCGCATGAAGCCGACCTGGACCAGTCGGCTGCCGTGCGCGAGTTCGGCGTCGACGATGCGCAGGCAGTCCTCGGCGGTGGTGGCCAGCGGCTTCTCGCAGAAGACCGGCTTGCCCTCGGCGATCGCCTCCAGCACGTAGTCGGCGTGGGTGGGTCCCCAGGAGGCGACCAGTACGGCGTCGACCTCGGCGTCCCGGATCACCTCCGCGCCGGTCGCCAGGGCGCGGGCGCCGTACTCGGACCCGACCTCGGCCGCGCGGGCCGGGTCGATGTCGGTGACGGCGGTGACCTGCGCCCCTGTGCAGACGCGGGTCAGCCGACGGATGTGGTCGGAGCCGATGTTGCCGGTTCCGATCACGCCTATCCGGACAGTCATGGTGGTGTGCCTTTCTGGGCTTTCTGGGCTTCTGCGCGTTCCTGGCTTCCCGGGCGTGTCACTGGTGTCCAGACCGGCCCTGGGGCGCGGAGAGGTCCGTCTCCTCGGGCAGCCCGTCCACGTCGACGCCGCGCACCTGGGCCAGCTCGTGCTTGAGCGCTGCCAGTTCGGCGCCGCCCGCCATGTGGTTGGTCAGATCTTCGAGGGTGACCTCGCCGCGGTCGGCGCTGAGCTCCAGCGCGCCGAGCCGCAGCACGGTGAAGTGGTCGCCGACCATGTAGGCGTGGTGCGGATTGTGGGTGATGAAGATGACGCCGAGCCCGCGGTCGCGGGCCGCGGCGATGTACTTCAGCACCACCCCGGACTGCTTCACGCCGAGCGCGGCGGTGGGCTCGTCCAGGATGAGGACCCGCGCGCCGAAGTAGACCGCGCGGGCGATCGCCACCGACTGCCGCTGACCGCCGGAGAGCGTGCCGATGGGCTGCTCCATGTCGTGCAGTTCGATGCCCATGGCGCGGAGTTCCTCGTCGGCCACCTTCTTCATCTTCTCGATGTCGAGCAGTCGCACCGGGCCCACCCGGCGGGTGATCTCCGAGCCGAGGAAGAAGTTGCGCCACACCGGCATCAGCGGGACGACGGCGAGGTCCTGGTAGACGGTGGCGATGCCGTGGTCCAGTGCCTCGCGCGGGGTGTTGAAGTGCACCGGGTCGCCGTCGATCCGGTACTCGCCCTCGTCGTGCCGGTGCAGGCCGGAGACGACCTTGATGAGAGTGGACTTGCCGGCGCCGTTGTCGCCGAGCACGCAGGTCACCCTGCCGGGAACGACCGCCAGGTCGATCCCGCGCAGTGCCCGGACGTTGCCGTAGACCTTGCCCACGTCGTGCAGTTCCACGATGGGCTGACCGTCGGCGGGCCTGGTACCCGCCACCGCAGGGGTCGTGGTTGCCATGGATGTCACCTACCTTCGGGCCGCTTGGCGCTGGACCCACGTGTTGAGCAGCATCGCGCCGAGCAGCATCAGACCGAGGAAGAACTGGAACCAGTTGGCGTCCCAGCCGGCGAAGACGATGCCCTGCGAGACCATGCCGAAGATGAAGGCACCGATCGCCGGGCCGACCACCGAGCCGAAGCCGCCGGTGAGCAGGCAGCCGCCGATCACCGCCGCGACGATGTAGAGCAGCTCGTTGCCGGTGCCGGTACCGGACTGGACGGTGTTGAACTGGAAGAGCTGGTGCATGCCGACGAACCAGGCGCCCAGGCCGACCAGCACAAAGAGGATGATCTTGGTGCGGGCGACGGGGACGCCGACGGCGCGGGCGCTGTCCTTCTGGCCGCCGACGGCGAAGGTCCAGTTGCCGAACCTGGTTCGCAGCAGCACCCAGCTGCCGACGGCGACGGAGGCGATCCACCAGAAGACGGTGACCTTCACCGAGACGCCGCCGATGCTGATGTCGGCCGCGAAGACGTCGTGGGCCGAGGCGAAGCCCTGGATGTCGGAGATGTCGTTGGTGGCGACGTTCCCGGTGACCAGCTTGGTGATGGCGATGTTCAGGCCCTGGAGCATCAGGAAGGTCCCCAGGGTGACCAGGAAGCTCGGCAGCTTGGTCTTCACCAGCATCACGCCGTTGAAGAACCCGATGGCCAGCGAGACGACGAGGGCCACCGCCACCCCGACCCACACATTGGTCGTGAACTGGTAGCAGAACATGCTGGCGGTCAGTGACGAGGTGGTGACCGCGACACCGGCGGAGAGGTCGAACTCCCCGCCGATCATCAGCAGGCCGACCGGCAGTGCCATCAGACCGAGCGTGGACGCCTGGTAGAGCACCAGGGAGAGCGAGCCGAGCGGCCGGAAGGACGGGGCGACGGCCCAGAAGAGGATGTAGACCGCGATCGCGCCGATCAGGGCGCCGACCTCGGGCCGGACCAGCAGCCTGGTCAGCAGCGGGCGGTCGGCGGTGCGCCTGGCAGCCGACGCGGTGACGGGGGGTGGGCTGGGGGTCGTGGCGGGGGCAGTCATCGTCCGATCACCTCGTCCCGTTCACCGCGTACTGGTAGACGGCGCTGATGTTGGAGCTGTCCACGAACGCCGGACCGGTCAGCGTGGGCTTGCCGCCGCCGACGGTGTCGCCGTTGATCTTGTAGAGCCACAGGGCGTCCACGGCCAGGTAGCCCTCCAGATAGGGCTGCTGGTCGACCGAGAACTCGATCTTGCCGGACTTGATGTCCGCCGCCGCCTGCTGGTTGAGGTCGAAGGTGCTGACCTTGGCGCTGCTGCCCGCGGCGCTGATCGCCTGCAGCGCGGTGAGGGCGATGGGCGCGCCCAGCGCGGTGACCTGGTCGATGGAGGAGTCCTGCTTGAGTTTGGCCTCCAGCGTCGACAGCACCGAGGACATGTCCGCGCCGTTGACGTAGATGGTGTCGGTGGTGCCCTTGAAGCTGGACTTCACACCGGCGCAGCGGTCCTCCAGGGCGACGCTGCCCTGCTGCTGGATGACGCAGAGATCGTGCTTGGCGCCCAGGGTGTTGAGCCGGTCGGCCAGCGCCGCGCCGGCGACCTTCTCGTCGGAGCCGAAGTAGCCGATGGCGCCGGCCTGCTGCCAGTAGCTCTCGCCCTGGTTGAAGGCGGACACCGGTATGCCGGCCGCCTCGGCCTGCTTGGCCGCCGGAATGATGGCGTCGGGGGTGGAGAGGGTCAGCGCGATGCCGTCGACCTTGGCTGCGACGGCGTTGTTGACCAGGGCGGCCTGCTTGGAAGCGACCTGGTCGTTGGAGTACTGCAGGGTGACGTTGTCCTTGGCCGCGGCGGCCTCGGCCCCCTTGCGCACGATGTCCCAGAAGGTGTCGCCCGGCGCCGCGTGGGTGATCATCGCGAAGGTCATGTGGGCGGTGCCGGCTTTGCCCGCCGAGACGGCGGACCCGCCGGAGGCGGCCTTGGCGCCCCCGGTGCTGCTGCAGCCGGCGGCGAGCAGGGCGGTCGCAGTGGCCGCTGCGGCGACGACCAGGACGGTCTTGCGGGTGGATCTCCGTGAGCGGTTCATCATTACTCGCACCTCGCTGTGCTCGGGGGAAGACGGGGGACGGCGGGGGAGGTCGGTGAAGGGCGTGGGTCGCCCGGTGGGGCGGGTGGTCCTGGCCGGGGTTCAGCCGACCCGCGTGCCGGCGGCGCCGAGTCCGCAGCCGCCCAGGAACTGCCTGGTGCGGACGGCGATGGGCAGCGGCACCTCGGCGGCGCAGGGGTACAGGTCCTGCTCGACGATGACGAACAGCGGGGCGTCGAGTCCGGCGAGGGCGTCGACCACCGGGCCGATCTCCGGTACGCCGGCCGGGGGTTCGACGCAGACGCCCCGCTTGACCGCCTCGCCGAAGGAGAGGTCCTCGGCCGCGACGGCGTCCAGCACGGCCGGGTCCATCTGCTTGATGTGGACGTAGCCGATCCGCTCCGGGTAGCGGCGGATCAGGTCCACGTTGTCGCCGCGGCCGTAGGCGACGTGCCCGGTGTCCAGGCAGAGCGAGACGTGCTCCGGGTCGGTCCCGTCCAGGAATCGCTCGATCTCCGGCTGGGTCTGGATGTGGCTGTCGGCGTGCGGGTGCAGGCAGAGGCGGACGTCGTACTCCTCGGTGAGCCGCTTGCCGAGCTCGCCGGCGGCCCGGGTGAGCAGCGCCCACTGGTCGGCGTCCAGGGTCGGCGGCTCCAGGAACGCGCCACCCTTCTCCGCGCGGAACAGCGGGGGGATGAAGACCAGGTGGTGCGCTCCGGCGGCGGCGGTCAGCGCGGCCACCCTGCGGACGGTGGCGAGCATCTCGTCCCACTGGTCCGGCCGGTGCAGCGCGCCGAAGACCGTACCGCCGGAGACCTTCAGCCCGCGGCTGCCGACCTCCTCGGCGAGCCGCGCCGGGTCGGTGGGCAGATAGCCGTACGGTCCCAGCTCCAGCCAGTCGTACCCGGCCTGGACCAGCTCGTCCAGGAACCGCTGGTACGGCAGCTGGTGCTCGTCCTCGGGGAACCAGACGCCCCAGGAGTCCGGGGCGGAGCCGAGGATCAGCTTGTCGACGGGCATCGTCATCGGTGGTTCTCTCCTCAACATGCGTGGTGCGGAGGGGCGGACCGCAACGGCGTCGGTGTCGCAACCCCGCTGCTGGGTGGGAAGGGGTGTAGCGGGACTCCGAGCAGGGCATCGGGGCTTGGCGGGCCGGGTCGCGGAGTGTGACGCCGGTAACGCGACCGTTGCTGAACGGGAGCCAACTCTCTCGGCGGACTGCTGTCAAGACTTTGTTAGGACATAAATTCATCTCGACGTAACGACACCGTAGTGCCATGCTGTACGCAGGGTCTAGACGTTCGAATGTAATGACAAAGTATTGACATGCTTCCCCCTGCGGGGCTAGACCTGGCACAGCCGGACGCGCAGCCCCGGCCCGTGACGGATCACGAGGAGCCCTGCCCATGACCGAGCCGTACGACCTGATCACGATGGGCCGGATCGGGGTCGACCTGTACCCGCTGCGGACCGGCGTGCCGCTCGCGCAGGTCGAGACCTTCGCGAAGTTCCTGGGCGGTTCGGCGACCAATGTCGCGGTCGCCGCCGCACGGCTGGGCCGTAGGACCGCGGTGATCAGCAGGACCGGTGCCGATCCGTTCGGCGCCTACATCCACCAGGCGCTCCAGGAGTTCGGCGTCGACGATCGCTGGGTGACCCCGGTCGCCCGCTACCTGACGCCGGTCACCTTCTGCGAGATCTTCCCGCCGGACGACTTCCCGCTGTACTTCTACCGCCGGCCCAAGGCACCCGATCTGGAGATCCACCCCGGCGAGCTCGACCTGGACGCCGTCCGCGGCAGCCGGATCTTCTGGATGACCGGCACCGGCCTGTCCGAGGAGCCCAGCCGCTCGGCCACCCTCGCAGCCCTGGAATCCCGTGCGAGGAGCGGCACCACCGTCTTCGACCTCGACTGGCGGCCGATGTTCTGGGCCGATCCGGCCGAGGCCCGCGCCCACTACGCCGAGGCACTGAAGTACACCACCGTCGCCGTCGGCAACCTCGACGAGTGCGAGGTCGCCACCGGTGTCCGTGAGCCGCGTGCCTGCGCGGAGGCACTGCTGGACGCCGGCGTCGAGATGGCCGTGGTCAAGCAGGGGCCCAAGGGCGTCCTCGCCGTGCACCGCGACGGCTCCAGCGCCGAGGTCCCGCCCGTCCCGGTCGAGGTGGTCAACGGACTCGGCGCCGGCGACGCCTTCGGCGGCGCCCTGTGCCACGGCCTGCTGGCCGGCTGGGACCTGGAGCCCGTCATGCGCTACGCCAACGCCGCCGGAGCCATCGTGGCCTCCGCCCTCGCCTGCTCCTCGGCCATGCCGACCGAGTCCGAGGTCGAAGCCGTCCTCGCCCGCGGCTGACCGGCCCCGGCCGGCGGACCAGCCGCACGCAAATCCATGAAAGTGAGCCTCTCTTGAGCATCAGCATCAGCGACCTCGTCAAAGTGCGCACCCAGCATCCCGAGGCCGTGGCCGAAGCCGCGG
Organism: Streptacidiphilus carbonis; assembly: GCF_000787775.1. Lineage (GTDB taxonomy): Bacteria > Actinomycetota > Actinomycetes > Streptomycetales > Streptomycetaceae > Streptacidiphilus > Streptacidiphilus carbonis. The sequence continues at coordinate 86,410 of NZ_BBPM01000001.1, forward strand.
CGCGCCGGGCGCGCCGCCCCCTGATCGGGCCGAGCGGACGGTTGATGATCGTTGCCGCCGACCACCCCGCCCGCGGCGCCCTCGCGGTCGGCGACCAGAGGCTCGCCATGGCCAACCGGGCCGACCTGCTGGAGCGGCTGTGCGTCGCGCTGTCGCGGCCCGGCGTCGACGGCGTGCTCGCCACCGCCGACATCCTCGACGACCTGCTGCTGCTCGGCGCGCTCGAAAACAAGGTCGTGCTGGGCTCGCTCAACCGCGGCGGCCTGGCCGGCGCCTCCTTCGAGTTGGACGACCGGTTCACCGGCCACCGGCCCCAGGACCTCGCGCGGCTCAACTTCGACGCCGGCAAGCTCCTGCTGCGCATCGACTACGACGATCCGGGCTCCGTGACCACCATGCTGTCCGCGGCCCGCGCCGTCGACGAGATGGCCGAGCGACGGCTCCCGCTCTTCGTCGAGCCGTTCATCTCCCGCCGCGTCGACGGAAAGGTGGTGAACGACCTGAGCGCCGAGGTGGTCACCAGGTCCATCGCCATCGCCTCCGGCCTGGGCGGCACCTCCGCCTACACCTGGCTGAAGGTGCCGGTGACCGACGACCCCGACGACATGGCCGCGGTCATGGAGACCTCCACCCTTCCCTCGGTCCTGCTCGGCGGCGAGGTCAACGGGGACCAGGAGGGCGCGTACGAGAAGTGGCGCAAGGCGCTGCGACTGCCCACCGTCCAGGGGATGATGGTGGGCCGCTCGCTGCTCTACCCGGCGGACGGCAGCGTCGAGAACGCTGTCGACACCGCCGTGGGCCTGCTGTGACAGGCGTCGACGACAAGGGGGCCGCACCCGTGGGCGGTACCGGACTCCACTTCCCGGCGGGCGGGGCCGCACGCGGTCCGTACGCCGTGGACATCGACCCCCCGCGCGCCGGCTGGGGCTTCTCCTCGCTCCGCGTGCTCGAACTGCCGCCGGGCGGCCGGCACGGCTTCGACACCCGCGACAGCGAATGGATCGTGCTGCCCCTGGCCGGCTCCTGCAGCGTCACCGCGGACGGGGAGACCTTCCGGCTGCACGGGCGCCGCAGCGTCTTCGACGGGGTGACGGACTTCGCGTACGTGCCGCGCGACGCCCACGTGTCCGTCGTGTCCGAGGCCGGCGGACGGTTCGCGCTGACCGGCGCCCGCTGCACCGCGCGCCTGCCCGCGCGCTACGGGCCGGCGTCCGAGGTGCCGGTCGAACTGCGCGGCGCCGGCAACTGCTCCCGCCAGGTCAACAACTTCGCCGCGGCGGGCGCCTTCGAGACCGGGAAGCTGATCGCCGTCGAGGTCCTCACCCCTGGCGGCAACTGGTCCTCGTACCCGCCGCACAAGCACGACGAGTTCCGCCCGGGGGAGGAGTCCGAGCTGGAGGAGATCTACTACTTCGAGATCGCGCCCTCGCACGCGACGGCGGGCCTCGGCTACCAGCGGGTCACCCCCTCCGGCCACGGCCGCGGCACGGACCTGCTCGCCGAGGTCCGCACCGGCGACACGGTACTGATCCCGGACGGCTGGCACGGCCCGTCGGTCGCCGCTCCCGGCCACGACATGTACTACCTCAATGTGATGGCCGGTCCGGGCGACGACCGGGCCTGGCTGATCTGCGACCACCCCGACCACGCCTGGGTCCGGGCCGACTGGGCCGGCCAGGCCCTCGACCCGCGGCTGCCGTTCCGCACCGCGCCCGAAGGGGGCACCCCATGACCGGATCCACCCGGCGGCTCACCGTCGCCCAGGCCCTGGTGGAGTTCCTCGCCCACCAGTACACCGAGCGCGACGGCCGGCGCCGGCGGCTGATCAACGCCTGCTGGGGGATCTTCGGCCACGGCAACGTGGCCGGCCTCGGCCAGGCGCTGCTGGAGTGCGGCCGGACCACCATGCCGTACCTGCAGGGCCGCAACGAGCAGGCCATGGTGCACGCGGCGGTCGGCTACGCCCGGCAGTCCGACCGGCTGTCCACCCACGCCGTCACCACCTCCATCGGCCCCGGGGCGACCAACCTGGTCACCGGCGCCGCGCTCGCCACCGTCAACCGGTTGCCGGTGCTGCTGCTGCCCGGCGACGCCTTCGCCACCCGTCCGGCCGAACCGGTGCTGCAGCAGCTGGAACACCCCTCGGCGGGCGATGTGTCGGTCAACGACGCGCTGCGGCCGGTGTCGCGGTACTTCGACCGGGTGGTGCGTCCCGAGATGCTGGTCCCGGCCGCCCTCCAGGCGATGCGGGTGCTCACCGACCCGGTCGAGACCGGCGCGGTCACCCTGGCGATGCCGCAGGACGTCCAGGCCGAGGCGTTCGACTGGCCCGAGGAGTTCTTCGCCGACCGGGTCTGGCACGTCCGCCGCCCGGCGCCGGACGCCGCCGAGCTGGCCGAGGCCGCCCGCGCCGTCCGGGCCGCCCGCCGCCCGCTGATCATCGCGGGCGGCGGGGTCCACCACAGCGAGGCCGAGGACGCGCTGAAGGCGCTGGTCGAGGCGACGGGCATCCCGGTGGGCTCGACCCAGGCGGGCAAGGGCTCGCTGCGCTACGACCACCCGGCGGACCTAGGCGGCGTCGGCCACACCGGCACCGCCGTCGCGGACGAGCTGGCCCGCACCGCCGACCTGGTCATCGGCGTCGGCACCCGCTACAGCGACTTCACCACCGCCTCCAGCACGCTGTTCGCCGGCCCCGGCGTCCGCTTCGTCAACCTCAACGTCGCGGCCTTCGACGCGCACAAGCTCAGCGCACGCCCACTGGTCGCCGACGCGCGGGCGGGACTCACGGCACTCACCGAGGCGCTCGCCGGCCACCGCGTGGACCAGGCCTACGAGGCCGAGTACCGTGCCGGCAAGGCGCGTTGGGAACGGATCGTCGACGCGGCCTACGCCGCGGCGGACCAGGACGCCCGTCCGACCCAGACCCAGGTGCTCGGCGCGCTCGACTCCGTGGTCGGCGACCTGGACGTGGTCGTCAACGCGGCCGGCTCCCTCCCCGGCGACCTGCACAAGCTGTGGCGGGCGCGCTCGCCGCGCCAGTACCACCTGGAGTACGGCTACTCCTGCATGGGCTACGAGATCCCGGCCGGCCTCGGCGTGCGGCTCGCCGCTCCCGACAGACCGGTCTGGTCACTGGTCGGCGACGGAACCTATCTGATGATGCCGACCGAGATCGTCACCGCCGTGCAGGAGGGGATCAACGTCAACCTGGTCCTCATCCAGAACCACGGCTACGCCTCGATCGGCGGCCTCTCCGAGGAGACCGGCGCCGAACGCTTCGGCACCGCCTACCGCTACCGGACCGACGACGGCACGTACAGCGGCGCCCCGCTCCCGGTGGACCTGGCCGCCAACGTCGCCAGCCTCGGCATGGACGTGATCCGCGCCGGCACCGTACGGGAGTTGCGCGCCGCGCTGGTCACCGCCCGCGAGTCGGACCGGCCCACGTGCGTCTACGTCGAGACCGACCCGACCGGCACCGCCCCGGCCGCGCAGGCCTGGTGGGACGTGCCGGTGGCGCAGACCGCCACCCGCCCGGCCGCCGTCAAGGCCCGCGAGGAATACGAACGGCGGGTCGCCGACCGCCGCCGCCACCTCTGATCCCACAGCCGAACCACCCACTCGGAAAGGCACGTTGATTCCCATGAAGACCATCGACCACTGGATCGGCGGCAAGCCGGTCGAGGGGGGCTCCGGCAACTGGGGGCCGGTGTTCGACCCGGCCACCGGCGAGCAGGCCAAGCGGGTCGCGCTCGCCTCCGTCGAGGAGGTGGACCAGGCCGTCGCCGCCGCCGCGGCCGCGGCCGCCGACTGGGGCACTCTCTCGCTCGCCAGGCGTACCGGCGTCCTGTTCAAGTACCGCGAGCTGCTGGACGCGCATCGCGACGAGCTCGCCGAGCTGATCACCGCGGAGCACGGCAAGGTGCACTCCGACGCGCTCGGCGAGGTCGCGCGCGGACTGGAGATCGTAGAACTGGCCTGCGGCATACCGCAGCTGCTCAAGGGCGAGCTGTCCACCCAGGTCTCCACCCGGGTCGACGTGAGCTCCATCCGGCAGCCGGTCGGCGTGGTCGCCGGCATCACCCCGTTCAACTTCCCGGCCATGGTGCCGATGTGGATGTTCCCGTTGGCCATCGCCTGCGGCAACACCTTCGTGCTGAAGCCGAGCGAGAAGGTGCCGTCCACTGCCTACCGGCTCGCCGAACTGGCGTCGGAGGCCGGGCTGCCGGAGGGCGTGCTCAACGTCGTCAACGGTGACCGGGTCGCCGTCGAGCGGCTGCTGGAGCACCCGGACGTCGACGCGATCAGCTTCGTCGGCTCCACCCCGATCGCGCGCCACATCTTCACCACCGGCACGGCCAACGGCAAGCGGGTGCAGGCCCTCGGCGGCGCCAAGAACCACATGCTGGTGCTTCCCGACGCCGACCTGGACCTGGCCGCGGACTCCGCCGTGAACGCCGCGTACGGCTCGGCCGGCGAGCGCTGCATGGCCGTGTCGGTGGTCGTCGCGGTCGGCGCGACCGGCGACGAGCTGGTCGCCAGGATCGCCGAGCGGGCCAGGGCCGTCAGGATCGGCCCGGGCGACGACCCGGCGTCCGAGATGGGCCCGCTGATCACCAGGGAGCACCGGGACAAGGTCGCCGGCTATGTGTCCGGCGCGGCCGCACAGGGCGCCGAGGTCGTCGTGGACGGCACCGGCCTGGTCGTCGAGGGTCATGAGCGGGGCCACTTCCTCGGCGTCAGCCTGCTCGACCGGGTGCCCGTCGGGAGCGACGCCTACCAGGACGAGATCTTCGGCCCGGTGCTGTGCGTGGTCCGGGCCGAGACGTACGAGGAGGCCCTCCGGCTGGTCAACAGCTCCCGCTGGGGCAACGGCACGGCGATCTTCACCCGCGACGGCGGCGCCGCCCGCCGCTTCCAGCTGGAGGTCCAGGCGGGCATGGTCGGCGTCAATGTGCCGATCCCGGTGCCGGTGGGCTACCACTCCTTCGGCGGCTGGAAGGAGTCGCTCTTCGGCGACCACCACATCTACGGCAGCGACGGCGTGCACTTCTACACCCGGGGCAAGGTCGTGACCACCCGCTGGCCGGATCCCTCCGACGGCGGGATCAACCTGGGCTTCCCCAGCAATCACTGAAGCAGAAATAGTCCTATTTGTTAGGACAATGTAATGTCAGACTTTCCTGTCACGGCAACAGCCGGATACTCTCCTCACGTGTCCAAACCTGAGTCCGCGTCCCTCGACTTCGTGGTGGACCGGTCCAGCCCAGTGCCGCTCTACTACCAGCTCGCGCTGCAGCTGGAGAGCGCCATCGAGCACGGCCGGCTCTCACCGGGCAGCCTGCTCGGCAACGAGATCGAGCTGGCCGGGCGGCTCGGACTGTCCCGCCCCACGGTCCGCCAGGCGATCCAGTCACTGGTCGACAAGGGGCTGCTGGTCCGCCGCCGCGGCATCGGCACCCAGGTGGTGCACAGCCAGATCAAGCGGCCCCTCGAACTGAGCAGCCTCTACGACGACCTGCTGGAGGCCGGCCAGAGCCCGGCCACCAGGGTTCTGCGCAACGACACCGAACCCTCCTCGGCCGAGGTCGCCGCCGCCCTGGGCCTCGCGGAGGGCGCCGAGGTGATCGTCATCGAGCGGCTGCGCTCCGCCCACGGCGAGCCGATGGCCCGCCTGCGCAACTACCTGCCGCCGGGCCTGCTGCAGTTGGAGACGGCGCAGCTGGAGGCCACCGGCCTGTACCGGCTGATGCGCAGCGCCGGGATCACCCTGCACAGCGCCCGCCAGACCATCGGCGCCCGCAGCGCCACCACGGACGAGGGGGCTCAGCTCGACGAGTGCGAGGGCGCCGCGCTGCTGACCATGCAGCGCACCACGTACGACGACACCGGCCGAGCGGTGGAGTACGGCTCCCACATCTACCGGGCCTCGCGCTACGCCTTCGACTTCCAGCTCCTCGTACGGTCCTGAAGCCCGCGCGCGTGGGGACGCGGGGCCGATGGGGGACACCGTCCGACCTGACCCCGTGTCAGGCCCGGACGCTTCCTGCGGTGAGCCCGCCGACGACGAAGCGCTGGAGGACGGCGAAGAGGCAGACCACGGGAAGGCTGACGATCGTGGCCGTGGCCATCAGCGGCCCCCAGGAGGTGCCGTAGGCGCCGACGAAACTGTTGAGCACGACAGTCACCGGCTGCACCTCGGGCCTCTTGGCGAGGGTGAGTCCGAAGATGAACTCGCCCCAGCCCAGCAGGAACGAGAGGCCGGCCACCGCGATCAGGCCGGGCACCATCACCGGTAGGACGACGCGCAGCAGGACGCCGGGCCGCCCGCAGCCGTCCACCAGGGCGGCCTCCTCCAGCTCCACCGGGACGCCCTGCAGCAGGGGGCGCAGCACGATCACCGCGAAGGGCAGGGTGAGGGTGGTGTCCGCGGCGATGAGGCCGAGGTAGGTGTTGTCCAGCCCGACCCGGTGTTCGAGGATGAACAGCGGGGCGGCCAGCACGATGCTGGGCAGCAGTTGGGCGATCAGCAGGGCCAGCACCATGGTGCCGGAGCCGCGCATCCGGAGCCGGGCGAGAGCGTAGCTGAGCGGGACGGCCAGCAGCAGGGTGAGCAGGACCACGCCGCAGGAGATCACCAGGCTGTTGGCGAGCGCCCGGGCCAGTGCGCCGTCGGCGAAGGCCGCGGTGTAGTTCACCGTGGTGACCGGTGCGGGGACCCACTGCGGGTGCGCGACCAGGATCCGGTCCGGCTGCTTGAGGCTGGTGGCGGCCATCCAGTAGGCGGGCAGCAGGAACGCCGCGGTGATCGCTGCGGCGGTCGCGGTGAGCAGCCAGGGACGGCGGGGCGGTTTCATGCCGCCTCCCCCTCACGTGCCTCCCGGCGCAGCCGGCGTACGTAGAGCGCGGCCGCGAGCAGCGGCACGGCGAGCAGCAGCAGACCCGCGGCGGCGCCCCGGCCGAAGCGGAAGGACGTGAAGAAGACCTGGTAGACGTACAGGGACAGCACGTCGGTGGCGTCCACCGGGCCGCCGCCGGTCATCACGAAGACGAGGTCGAAGACCTTGAACGTGTAGATGAGGCCGAGCAGCAGCACCGTCACCGAGACCGGCCGCATCAGCGGGAGGGTGATCCGGCGGAAGCGCTGCCACGCGTTCGCGCCGTCCAGGGCGGCGGCCTCGTGCAGCTCCGGGTCGATTCCGTGCAGCCCCACCAGGAGCAGCAGCATGTTGAAGGGGACGCCGACCCAGACGTTGGCGAGGATGACGCCGCCGAGCGCGGTGGCCGGGTCGTTGAGCCAGTCGTGGGACAGCGCGCCCATGCCGGTCGACCGCAGCAGGGCGTTGTACGCGCCGGAGTCGCCGTCGAGCATCCACTTGAAGAGGGTGCCGCTGACCACCGGGGGCAGCAGCCAGGCCATCAGCAGCAGGGACCGCAGCAGGCCGTTGAGCGGGAACGGCCGGGCGAAGAGCAGGGCCAGCGCGAAGCCCAGGGTGAACTGGAACAGCAGCGATCCGGCGGTGAACACCGCCGACAGCCGCACCGCGTGCCAGAAGGCGGGATCGGCCGCGGTCGCCCGGTAGTTGGCGAGCCCGTTGAAGGGTTCCGGCCCGCCGAGCAGGCCGCTCAGGCCCACGTCGTGGACGGAGATCCAGGCGTTGTAGAGCAGCGGGTAGGCAAGGAGCAGGGCGAGGAAGGCGAGGCCAGGGAAGGAGAAGAGGTAGCCGGTGCGCCGTCGGCGTGCGGCGTGCGGGCCGGTGTCGCCCGGACGACCGGGCCTCACGTCCGTCCCAGCGCTGTGCTGATCTTGACGGCGGCCGCCGCCGCGGCCGCGGCCGGGGTGGCGGAGCCGGTGAGCACCGCCTGTTCGGCCAGGGCGATGGCCTGCGAGGCGTCGGCGTAGTGCGCCCCGTAGATCCGCGGCCGGGCGAGGGCCAGCTGGCCGATGAAGAGCTCCAGGGCGGGGTCCGACGCCCAGGTGCCGGTGCGGGCCAGGTCGTCGCGGGCGGGGAGGTCCCCGAACGACTCCAGGTACGGCACCAGAACCGACGGCTTCTGGGTGTACTCCAGAGCTTCCCAGGCCTGGTCCAGGTGCTTGCTTCCCGCCGTCAGCACCCAGTTCTCCCCGCCCAGGCAGGTGGCGGACGTCCGGTCGGAGGGCAGCGCGACGACGTTCCACTCCAGGTCGGACTTCCTCAGGGTCGGGATCTGCCACGGGCCGTTGATCTGCATGGCGGCGCGCCCGCTGAGGAACTGGGCGTTGACGTCCTGCTGGGTCCAGCCGACGCAGCTGCGGGAGAGGGAGCCCTTGGTGGCCAGGTCGTCGAGGAAGGCCAGCGCGGTGGCGCCGTAGGTGGAGAACGTGCTGAGGTCGCCGCCGGACTGCCACAGGAACGGCAGGAACTGGAAGACGCCCTCCTCGGTCCTGATCGCGCTCAGCGCCAGCCCGAACCGGTCCCCGCTGGTCAGCCGCTGCGCCGCGGCCGCCAGCTCACCCCAGGTGGTGGGGGGTTTCACGCCGGCCGCGCGCAGCATCGTGGTGTTGTAGTAGAGGGCGAGGCAGTTGCTGTTGTTGGGGATTCCCAGGGTCTTCCCGCCGACCTGGCAGCTGGCCCAGGGGCCGTGGGAGTACTTGTCGGCCTGGCCCCAGGTCTTCACCCGGTCGGTGAGGTCGGCCAGCAGGCCGCTGCCGCCCAGGGCGTTCATGGAGACGTTGTCGATGATGGCGATGTCCGGCAGGTCACCGGAGACCGCGGCCAGGGTGAGCGCGTTGCCGAGGTCGGCGAAGGGGTAGGTCCGACGCTGGATCCGCACCCCGGGGACGTTGGCCTCGATGCCTGCGATGAGCGTTTTCATGCCGGCCTGGAAGTTCGGCGCGGTGAAGTAGTCCCACCAGGTGAGGGTGGTCGTGCTCGGCCGGCCGCCCTGGTGGTTCGAGCCGCAGGACGCACTGGCCGCACCCAGGCCGACGGCAGCCGCCGCTGAGCCCGCAGTACGCAGGAAGTCACGGCGGTTGAAGGTGCGGGACATCAGAAATCCTCTCCGAATTCACCGAGATTCCCGAGATCCTGGTGATCCCCGGGGTTCCCGAGCAGGTCGAACTCCCCGGACCCTGCTCCGGACAGCTGACGCCTCGGTCCGGTACTGGCGCGAAGGGAGATCAGCGGCTTCAACAGGACGTGCCGGGGCTGGGCGTCCGGCGAGGCGAGCCGTTCCAGCATCAGGTCGACGGCGACCCGGGTCATCTCCTCGGCGGGGATGTCGGCCGCGGTGAACGGCGGGCTCACCCGCTCGGCCCAGCGCCCGGCGGCCACCCCGACGACCGAGAAGTCGCGCGGCACGGCGCGGCCGGTGCGGGTCAGTCCGAGCAGCAGGCCGCCCAGGGCCGCCTCGTTCGTGGTGACCACCGCCGTCGTCGCCGGGTCGTCCCGCAGGATCTGCTCCAGGCAGGCCTCCCCGGCCGAAGCGTCGTCGTCGCAGTGGTACGCCTGCCCGGTGAGCCCGGACTCGGCGATGGAGCTGGTGAATCCTTCGAGCCCGCGGTGCGCGAAGCCGTACCCGATCCGGAACAGCTGTTCGGACCGGTTGACGAAGGCGATGCGGCGGTGGCCGAGGTCGGCGAGGTGCTGCACGCAGCCGGCCGCCAGGGCGGCGAAATCCAGGTCCACCCATCCCGACTCGTCGGCCTGGTGCGTCCTGCCGATGGTGACGAAGGGGAAGGCGTCCTCCGCGAGACGGGCGACCCGGTCGTCGGCCAGCCGGATCTCCATGAGGATCACGCCGTCCACCCGGCGCTCGCCGATCATGCGCCGGAACGAGGGGACGTCGGCCGTGTCGCCGGGGGAGAGCAGCAGATCGTAGTCGTGCCTCGCGGCAGCCTCGGCGACTCCGCCGATGAAGTCGAGTTGCATCGCGGTGTAGTTGCGTCCGGCCCGTGGGTAGACCAGTCCGAGCGTGTGCTTCGCCATGGTCAGCCGACCGGGAGGGACTGTTCGGCCCAGATCGTCTTGCCGGTGGGGGTCTGCCGGGTGCCCCAGCCCTGGGTGAACTGGGCGACCATGTGCAGCCCCCGGCCGCCCTCGTCGTAGGTGCGGGCCCGGCGCAGGTGCGGGGTGGCGCTGTTGGCGTCGGAGACCTCGCAGATCAGCGTACGGTCGCGGATCAGCCGCAGCCCGATCGGGACGCCCCCGTACCGGATGGCGTTGGTGACCAGCTCGCTCACCACCAGCTCGGTGATGTACGCGGACTCCTCCAGCCCCCAGGCGGTGAGCTGGCGGCATGCCTGCGCGCGGGCGTCGGCGACGATCGCGGGGTTGGCGGGCAGCGCCCAGGTGGCGACCTGGTCGGCGTGCAGCACGCGGGTACGCGCGAGGAGCAGCGCGACGTCGTCGACCGGGTTGTCGGGGAGCACCGCCTTCAGCACGGCGTCGCAGGTGGCCTCCAGTGTCGGACCCGGGGTGGCCAGGGCCTGGCACAGCAGGTCGAGACCGGTGCCGATGTCGCGCTCCCGGCTCTCGATCAGGCCGTCGGTGCAGAAGGCGAGCAGGCTGCCTTCGGGCAGCTCCAGCTCGGCCGCCTCGAACGGCAGGCCGCCGACGCCCAGCGGGGGGCCGGGGGAGAGCCGGACCACGCCGACCGTGCCGTCGGGCAGCAGCACGACCGGCGGCGGATGGCCGGCGCTGGCGAGGGTGCAGCTGCGGGAGACCGGGTCGTAGACCGCGTACAGGCAGGTGGCGCCCAGGTCGCCGGTGAGGTCGGCGTCGTCCGAGGTGAGGTGGTTGACCAGGTCGTCCAGGTGGGTCAGCAGTTCGTCCGGCGGCAGATCGACGTCGCCGAGGGTGCGGACCGCCATGCGGAGCCGCCCCATGGTGGCGGAGGCGTGGATGCCGTGGCCGACGACGTCGCCGACCACCAGGGCCACCCGGGTGCCGGACAGCGGGATCACGTCGAACCAGTCGCCGCCCACCCCGGCCCGGCCACCGGCCGGCAGATAGCGGAACGCGACCTCGACGGCGGCCTGTCCGGACAGCCCCTGCGGCAGCAGGCTGCGCTGCAGGGTGAGCGCGGTGGTGTGCTCACGGGTGTAGCGGCGGGCGTTGTCGACGCCGACGGCGGCCCGGCGGGCCAGCTCCTCGGCGAGCAGCAGGTCGTCCTGCTCGAACGGCTCCGAATCCCCCAGCCGGGCGAAGACGGCCACTCCGAGGGTGATCCCGCGGGCCTGCAGCGGGACCGACATGACCGAGTGGAAGCCGTAGTCCCGGACGGTGCTGCTCCTCGAGTCGTGGTGCGCGAGCCACTCGACGACATCGGGGTCCGCGGTGCTGCTCAGCAGCGGCCTGCCCGTCGCCAGGCAGCGCGCGGGCGGCGAGTACCCGGGGTAGGTGTCCACCTGGCCCAGGCCGATGGCCGCCTCCGGAGCACCCTCGGTCGCCGACAGGTGGGCGACCCGGCGCAGCACCACGTCCGCGTCGACCGGGCCGGCGACCGGCTCCTCGCCCTGGAGCACGGAGTCGAGCAGATCGATGCTGATGAAGTCGCTGAGCCGCGGTACGGCCAGTTCGGCCAGCTCCTGCGCGGTGCGCACCACGTCCAGGGTGGTGCCGATCCGCATGCCCGCCTCGTTCAGCAGCGCCAGCCGCTGCCGGGCCGAGTCCTGTCCGTCCGGCCCGCACACATGGCCTGCGGAGACGACGAACGCCTGGACCCCGCCGTCCCGGTCCAGCGACGGGTACGCGTGCAGTGCGGTCTCGACGCGTCGGCCGTCCCGGTGCCGGAGCGCGGCCGAACCGCTCCACTCCTTCGCCCGGCCCCACTCCTTTGCCCCGCCCCGTTCCTGCGAACCGGACGGGGAGCGGCCGTCCGAGTCTCCCGACTCCTGGTCGGCGAGCAGTTCGGCCGCGGCCCGCCCAACGGCCTCCGCCGCGGAGTAGCCGAGCAGTCGCCGGGCCCCCTCGCTCCACCCGGTCACGATCCCCTGGAGGCTGACGGTGGCCGTGGCTGCAGGGGAAACGGCCTCTCCGTTCTCCATACTCTCCAGAATGCGCGTCGCGTAAGAATCGGACAAATTGTGCTATGTCACCCGGGTGACGTCCATTTGACCCCGCCGCCGCCGTGCTACAGCGGGGGTGTCGTTGCGCCGTGCTCCCGCAGGAACTCGATGGTCTGCGTCAGCGTCAGCTCTGTTCCGCCGGCACCCGGGCCCGTGCACCGCGCGTACCGGAAGCCGCCGTCGTGCCAGAACACCGCGTGCACCGTGTGGTCCGGCAGGGACAGCACCAGGCGGTCCCGGTCACGGACCACCTGCCACCCGAACACGCGGGCCCGCGCGTCCAGGTACTGCGTGTCGTGACTGGGCGGTACCTCCGGCGCGGCCATCCCTGGATCCTGCCAGCCGCCCCGCCGCGACCGTCCGAAGGCACGCCCGCACATCGCCCGGTCGGACGAACCGCCCCGGCCCTCCGGCGGCTCGGCGGGAGCAGGCTCGGATCAGGCCAGGCCGAACCAGCCCAGCACGGTCTGCAGGAGCAGGATCGTGGACATCGCTCCGACGGCGACCACGACCACGGTGGCGGCGATGCGGTAGCGGGGACTGTTGGCGGCGTCGCCCAGGACGCTGCGGCGGTTGGTGAGGATGAGCAGGTAGACCAGGACCACCGGGCTGATCAGGCCCTGCAGGACCTGGGTGCCGATGAGGAGTTTGATGACGTCGACCGGGGTCATGGCGACAGTGGCGCCCAGGGCGATCTGGGCGGTGAACAGCCCCAGGAACAGGGGCGCGTCCCGGAAGCTGCGGGAGACCGAGCGTTCCACCCCGGCCGCCTCGCCGATCGCGTAGCTGGCCGAGAGCGGGACGACCGCTCCGGCCAGGGCGGAGGCGCCGATCAGGCCCAGGGCGAAGAGGAGTTCGGCGCTCTGCCCGGCGACGGGCCTGAGGGCCGAGGCGGCCTGGGCGGCGGACTGCAGCGGTCCGGTGCCCCCGATGGCGGAGGCGGTGGCGATGATGATGGTGATGCTGATGACGCAGGCGAACAGGGCGCCCAGCACGGCGTCGGCCCGGATCAGCGGGTAGTCCTGGGGTTTGGCGCCGCGGTCGACCACGCCGGCGGCGGCGTAGAACTGCATGTAGGGGCTGACGGTGGTGCCGATCAGGGCCACGCCGAGCAGGATGAACGCCTTGTCGGGCTGGACGTGCGGGATGACCAGGTGGGTTCCGACCTGGGCCCAGTGCGGTCGGCCCAGGATCATCGCGAGGGGGTAGGCGAAGAACACCAGTGACATCAGCAGGAAGATGCGCTCGGCGTAGCGGTAGGAGCCGAACAGGACCAGGGACCACAGCATCAGCGCGGCCGGGGGGATGACGGCCCATTTGGGCACGCCGAGCAGTTCGAAGGCGGCGCCGATGCCGGCGAACTCGCTGACGACCAGTCCGGTGTTGGCCAGCAGCAGGCAGAACAGCGCCAGCGCGGTCAGACGCAGGCTGAACTGCTCGCGGATCAGCGCGCCCAGGCCCTTTCCGGTGTGGGCGCCGAGGCGGACCGCCATCTCCTGGACCATCACCAGCGCGACGGTGACCAGGACCATGAAGAAAAGGGTCCCGTAGGTGTACTGGGAGCCGGCGGTGGCGTAGGTGGCGATGCCGGCGGCGTCGTTGCCGGCGTTGGCCGCCACCAGGCCGGGTCCGGCGATCGCCGCGACCACGGCGAGGCGTCCCCAGCGGCGGCGCGGCCGGGGGCCGGCGGGGGCCAGCGCGCCGGGGTCCTGCGGGAC
>NZ_BBPM01000001.1:100206-195470 GCF_000787775.1 Streptacidiphilus carbonis
GCGCGGCCGGGGGCCGGCGGGGGCCAGCGCGCCGGGGTCCTGCGGGACGGCGGGCGCGGCGGGCGCGGCGGTGTGGTCACGGGTCACTGCAGGAACCTCCGGAAGTGCAGGCGCCCGCGCTGGGGCAGCAGGGTGTCCAGGACGTCGTCGGCCAGGATGCGGCCGATCGGACGGTCCTGGTCGTCGACCACCAGCAGCGAGGAGGCGCGGGAGGCGACCAGGAGTTCGGCGGCCTCGGTGATGCGCGCCTGCGGGCGGACGGTGGCCGGGGGGCCGAACTGGGTCAGCCACTGCGCCAGTTCACCCATCGTGGTGGAGTCCTCGGCCACGGCCAGGTCGAACAGGGCGATGTCGGCCTGCAGTACGCCGCGATCGTCCACCAGGGCGACGGCGTCGATCTCGGCGCGGTGCTCGGCCAGTTCGGCCAGGGTGCGGCGCACGGCGGCGACGGTGTCCCGGTGCTGGAAGGCCACCACCCGCGGCGTCATGCAGCCGCCGGCCGTTCCCTCCCGATAGGCCAGCAGCCCGCGCAGCTCGGCCGCGTCGGCATCCGGGAGGCGGCCCAGCAGCGTCTCGCGCTCGCCGGAGTGCAGGTCGCGCAGGGCGTCGACGGCCTCGTCCGGCTCCATCTCCTCCACCAGCCGTGCGGCGTCCTCGGGCGCGGCCTCGCGCAGCAGGTTCTCCAACTCGGCGGGCTCCATCTCCTCCAGGGCGTCGGCGACATGGGCCGGTGCCAGCCAGGTCAGCAGCTGCTGGCGCTCGATCCGGCCCAAGTCCTCCAGGACGTCGGCCAGTTCGGCGGGGCGCAGCCGGTGCAGGGCGGCACGGGAGGCGCGCAGGTGCACCTGCGCCGGGCCGTCGGTCGCCTGTTCCGCGAAGGGCGCCACCGACTGCCAGTCCACGACGCGCTCGGGGGTGGCGCGCGACTGCCAGCGCCGCGGACCCAGGCGCCGCAGCAGCGTGGGCAGGCTCACGTCCACGCCCACCAGTACCGAGCGGCTGCCCTGCGGCGCCAGGTACAGGTCGGCGGCGCGGCTGACCTGGACGCCGTCGACGTCGACGAGTTGGTGGTCCAGCACGTCCCGGCACAGCAGCACCTCGCCGGGTCGCCGCTCGAACTCGCGCAGGTCCAGTCGGGCGGTGCTCAGCTCCACCCGGTCCCCGGCCAGCCGGCCGACGCAGTCGGCGGCGATGAAGGCGCGGCGCCGCCCGACGCGCACCACCAGGCCGGTGACCGGCGGGTACGGCTCGGTCCCGTACAGGCGGGCGACGACGTCGACGATCCGGCCGACCTCCTCGCCGGCCTGGTTGGTGACCGGTCGGCCGACCAGTCCGGCCAGGGAGACCAGGGAGGCGCGCACCGCCTGGGAGGCGGTGGCGCGGCGGACGAGTTGCACCCTGCGGTTGCGCAGGCGCTCCGATGTGGCCATGAGCAAGGTGTTGGCAGCCATGGTGGACACCCCTTTCGCCCGACGGGCAGGGCGACGGGCGGCAGCAGGCAGCACGCGTCCCCGCAGGTCCGCCCGGGCCCGGTGACAGGCAGTCGGACGACGGACGTGCGAGAGGGAAGGGAGTGGCTACCGTGCGCCGCGGAAGGACGACGAGGACGACGTGGGCTGGGGCCGACTATGGCCCGGACTACTGTCCAACACTCGCCTCCTTCCGGCCGTGACGCCCGCGGGCGTCTCTCAAGGCACGCAAGGGGAAGGACCGGGCGGAGACCCGGCACACCCCAACTCGTCAGAGCTTTGGCACTCCACGGCGTGTCCCTGCGCGGGAAGCCACTTGGGGTCACCCCTTAGGTCGGGGAGACCTGTCCTGATCCGGAGCGTCTCTCGACGGGTGGGATCAGTGGCCTGTGTCCGTGAAGACGCCTCACCGAACGAGGTGTCCCAAACAACAGGTCGCATCCTACGCCCGTGCTGCCACAGACCCCAACCCCGCTGGTCGGACGGGCGTCAGCTCTTGCCGACCCCGGCGGTGATGCCGGCGACGATGTAGCGCTGCAGCACCAGGAAGACCACGAGCAGCGGCGCGGTGCCCAGGACGACGGTGGGCAGCAGTTGGGCGGTGCTGTAGGCGTGGGTGCCGATGGTCGAGTAGACGTCCAGGGTGATGGTCTGCTTGCTGTCGGAGGTGAGCATCACCAGCGGGATCACCAGGTCGTTCCAGATCGACAGGGTCAGCGTGATCACCAGGGTGGCGGTGGCCGGGCGCAGCAGCGGCACGATGACGTGCCAGTAGGTGCGCAGCGGGCCGGCGCCGTCGATGGCGGCGGCCTCTTCCAGTTCGGCGGGGACCGAGCGCAGGAAGCTGGTGAAGAACAGCACGGCGAAGGGCAGGCTGAGGGCGGCCTCGGACAGGATCACCGAGGTGTAGCTGTCCAGCAGTTTCAGGTCGCGCATCAGCATGTAGAGCGGTGTGATCATCACAAAGACGGGGACGGTCAACCCGGCGACAAAGAGCTGGTAGACCAGCCTGGTCCAGCGCCGTGCTATCCGGGCCATCGGCCAGGCCGCCAGCGAGCCGGTGAACATCACGAGTACCGCGGCGCCGCCGGTGATCAGGACGGTGTTGCCCAGGCTGCGGCCGTAGTCCATGTCCTTGATCGCGGCCACGTAGTTGTGCAGGCTCAGGTGGCCGGTCAGGGCGAGGGGATGGGAGGCCACGTCGGTGTCGGACTCCAGGGACACCTTGAGCATCAGCAGGATCGGCGCGACCACGATCAGCGTGACCAGCAGCAGGCCGCACTGGGAGGCCACCCGGCGGAGCCGGCGGCGGCGCAGTGGGGCGGTGTCGACCGGGGCGGGCTGGAGCGGGGACCGGGTGCGGGGGAAGGTGAGGGTCATGCGGCGACCTCCCGGCGGCGCAGGAACGTGGTGAGCAGGACGCCGACGACCACGGTGATGACCAGCAGCAGGACGGCGACGGCGGTGCCGTACGCGAAGTGGAAGTCGTGGAAGCTGTCCTGGAAGACGACGTAGCTCAGGGTCTGGGTGGAATTGGCGGGGCCGCCGTCGGTCATGATGAACGGCAGGTCGAACACGCGCAGCGAGCCGATGGTGGACAGGGTCAGGTTCACCGTCAGCGACGGTGCCAGCAGCGGCCAGTCGATGTGGCGGAACCGGGCCAGGCCGCGGGCGCCGTCCAGGGCGGCCGCCTCCATCAGGCTCTGCGGGATGGACAGGTAGTTGGACAGGTAGATGGTGGCCGTGTAGCCCAGGTACATCCACATGTAGGAGACGGCGATCGCCATCAGCGCGGTGTGGGTGTCGCCGAGCCAGGACATCTCCAGGCGGTGCAGGCCCAGGGCGTTCATCACGGCGTCCAGCGGGCCGCCGACCGGGGAGTAGATGAAGGACCACAGGTAAGAGACCGCGACCAGCGCCATCATGGCCGGCATCAGCAGACCGGTGCGGGCGATGGTGCGCACGGCGGGCGAGTTGTACAGCCAGGAGGCGACCGCCAGGCCGAGCACGTTCTGCACGACCACCACGACCACGGTGTAGACGAGGGTGTTCTTCAGCGCGGCCAGGACCTGGGGGTCCTGGAAGGCCTGCCGGTAGTTGTCGAGTCCGATGAAGGAGCCGCCGATGACGCCGTGCGCGTCGGTGAGGCTGAGCAGCAGGCCCTTGGCGGTGGGGTAGAGGATGAACAGCGCGTAGAGCGCCGTGGCGGGCAGCATCAGCAGTGCGGCGGAGCGGGTGGTGAGTCTCACAGCGACGACCTCGTCGGGTGGCGGAGGGACTGCGGGGCCGGGCCGGGGTCCGGCCCCGCACGGTGCGGACTGTCGGGGTCCCGGCCGCCGGGGCGGCCGGGACCGGTGCGCGGCGGCTACTTGGCGGGGGTCTTGGGGATGTCCTTGTCGAGCTGGGCGAGCAGCGAGCCGGTGTCCATGCCCGGGTCGTTGAACAGGGAGTTGAGCTGCGCGGTGAACTTGTCCTCGGAGTTGGGGTAGTTGGGCACCTCGACCTGGGAGGGGCTGGTGTCGCCGGCCGCGAAGGCGGCGGCCACCGGGGCGGCCTGGGGCACCTGCGGGCTGGGCACGTCGGTCAGGGTGCTGAAGCAGCTCTCGGCCTTGAGGTAGGCGCTGTCCTGCGCCGGCTGCGACATGAAGTCGACGTACTCCTTGGCGGCCTGCTGCTGCTTGGAGGCGGCGTTGACCGACCAGCCGGAGCCGATGAAGGTGAAGGTCTTGGGCTTGCTGCCGGCCGGCCCGCCGGGGAAGGGGTTGAGGGTGAAGTCGAACGTGGCGGCCTGCTGGTAGTGCGTCAGGTCCCAGGCGCCGTCGACGTAGAAGGCCCACTTGCCGGCGGTGAAGCCGGCGACGCCCTGGCTGAAGGGGTCGATGCCGTTCATGGTCTTGCCGTCCACCAGGCCGCCGGTGAGCAACTGCTTGAGGTGGTCGATGACCGGGGACCAGCTCGCGGCCCAGGTGGAGCCGCCGTTGTCGTAGCCGCTGCCCCAGGCGGGGTCGACCAGGTTGGCGGCGAGCGCCAGCGAGACCTGCTCGGCGTCCCAGCCCTTGAGGTTGGGGATCTCCAGGCCGCCGATGTTCTTGGCCTTGAGCGTCTGCAGCGCGGCGAGCAGTTCGGGCCAGGTCCGCGGCACCTGGGTGATGCCGGCCTGCTTGAGCAGGCTCATGTTGGCGTACAGGCCGATGGGGATGTTCTGCTGGACGAAGTCGTAGGTCTTGCCGCCCACCTGGGTGTACGGGGCCAGGCTCGGCATCGTGCGCTTGACCCAGGGCTGGTCGCTGAGGTCGGCCAGGAAGCCCTGCTGCTGCCAGGTGGTCAGGCGGCTCTTGTTGACCATCAGCACGTCCGCGGCTGTGCCGGCGGCCAGGCGGGTGTTGTTGTAGGCGTCGTACTCGGTGTTGGCGACGTACTTGTAGTCGACCTTGACGTCGGGATGGGCCTTCTCGAAGGCGGCGTTGATGGCCGGGATGTCGGCGATCTCGTTGCCGCCGCCCTCGAAGCCGACCACGGTCAGCGTGGTCCTGCCGCCGACGGTGGCGGAGCCGGAGGAGGACGAGCAGGCGGCCAGTCCGAGGACGAGGGCGGAGGCTGCCGCGGCGGCGGTCAGCAGGCGGGGTCGGGTGCGCAAAGCGGGCTCCTGGAGAGGGTTCGGGCGGGGGTGCCGGCGAGGAGGGCCTCGCCGGGTCAGGGCTGCTCGAGTTCGTACGCCGCCGCCCGGAATTGAATCTTCCGGATGCGGTCGGTGTCGAGCTTTCGGCTCCGGTCGAAGCGGTATATGCCGTTTTGTTCCTGGAAGACATCGGTGAGCTGGGTGAAGCAGTAGCCGAACATGAGCGGGTCGGCGATCAGGACGTCGACCAGGCCGGCGAAGCGCTGGTACCAGGCCTCCTCGCTGCCCGGGGTGTCGCCGTACCCCCATGAGCCGGTGTCGGGCTCCCCGGCGCGGTCGGTGGGCCAGTGGATGCCGCCGAACTCGCTGCAGAAGTAGGGCTGGCCGGCGTAAGGCAGGGACCAGGCGGAGCCGTCGGGGGCCGTGTTGACGTACGGCTTGCCGTCGGCCAGTCCGGCCATGTCCTGGGCGAAGCGCTCGGGGTCCTGCTGGTAGTTGTGCGAGTCGTACACGTCGGTCTCGGGCACGCGGTGGGAGTAGCCGGAGCTGTCGATCACCGGGCGGGTCCGGTCGGCGGCCTTGGTGGCCAGGAACATGCCGCGGGTGACGTCGTCCAGGGCCGTGATGCGGTCGGTGAGCTTCTGGAAGGTCTCGTTCAGCGGGCACCAGCCGATGATCGAGGGGTGGTTGTAGTCGCGCTCGACCACCTCCAGCCACTCGGTGATGAACGAGGCGGTGGGCACCTGGCGTTCGTGCCAGCCGCCGACCTTGGCGCCCCAGTCGCCGAACTCGCCCCAGACCAGGTAGCCCAGGCGGTCGGCGTGGTAGAGGAAGCGCTCCTCGAAGACCTTCTGGTGCAGCCGGGCGCCGTTGAAGCCGGCGGCCAGCGCGAGCTCGATGTCCCGCACCAGGTCCTGGTCGCCGGGAGCGGTCATCAGGCCCTCGGGGTACCAGCCCTGATCCAGCACCAGGCGCTGGAACACCCGGCGGCCGTTGAGCAGGACCGCGGTGCCGTCCACGGTCACCGAGCGCAGCCCGGCGTAGCTCCGCGCGCTGTCCACCAGTTCCCCGTCCAGGTTCCGCAGTTCCAGCTGGAGCGTGTACAGGTGCGGATCCTGCGGCGACCAGGGCCGGCGGCGCTCGGCGGGGATGTCCAGCACCAGGTGCGGGGTCCGGTCCGCGGACGCGGAGGCGGACGCCTCGGCGACCAGGCCCTGCCCGTCGGACAGCACGGCCCAGCAGACGTGGCCAGGGACGTTGCCGGACACCGGCAGGTCCACCAGCAGGCGGCCGCCGGCCAGGTCCGGGGTGATCCGCGGCCGGCGCAGGTGGGTCTGCGGCACCGGCTCCAGCCACACGGTCTGCCAGATGCCGGTGACCCGCGGGTAGAAGGCCTCGTAGCCGTCGTAGCGGGTGGACTGCTTGCCGCGGGCCTGGCTCCCGTGGCGGCTGTCGCGCGCCCGCACCACCAGCTCGGGGCTGGTGCCGGGGGCGGCCACGTCGGTGATGTCGAAAGTGAAGCCGCTGAACCCGCCGCGGTGGCGGCCCACCTCGTGGCCGTCGACCCACACCGTGGTGTCGTGGTCCACCGCCTGGAAGTGCAGCAGCACCCGCTGCCCCTGCCAGTCCTGCGGGATCTCCAGGGTCCGGCGGTACCAGACGGACTCCAGGAAGTCCTTGCAGCCGATGCCGGAGAGCGGAGCCTCGGGGGCGAAGGGGACGGTGATGGCGCCGCTGAGCCGCTGGTGCAGCAGGCCGCGTTCGAGGCCGCTGTCGCCGGGGTCGGCCTCGAACTGCCAGGGGCCGTTGAGGCAGAGCCAGTCCCGGCGCACGAACTGCGGTCTCGGGTACTCGGGCCTGGGCAGTGCCGGGACGGCGTCGCCCGGGGCGGCGTCGCCCGGGGCGGCGTCGGCCGTGGGGGCCTCGGCCGCGGCCGGGGCCTGCCGGGTGCCGTCACCGCGGCCAGCTGTTTGCATCGATGCAAAATCGTTCACGGCAGGGAGTATCGGCCGATTCTTTGCAACGATGCAATGGTGTCGGCGGTAACGAATCGGACTCGGCGGAATCCGGACGCCTGCCTTCAGGCGGTGGCGCCCGCGCCGCCGAGTGAGCTCTCGCGCAGCACCAGGCGGTGCGGTGTGGTGATCTCCAGGGGCGTGGCGTCCTGGCCGGACTCGATGCGGGTCCGGATCGTCTCCACCGCCGAGCGCGCCAGCCCCTGCTTGTCGGGGGCGACCGTGGTCAGCGTCGGAGTGCTGTAGCGGCCGTCCTCGATGTCGTCGAAGCCGACCAGGGCCAGGTCCTCGGGGATGCGCAGTCCCCGGGACAGGGCGACGCGCATCGCGCCCAGGGCCAGCAGGTCGCTGAAGCAGAAGACCGCGTCCGGGGGGTCCGCCCGGTCCAGCAGTGCGGTCATGGCCGCCGCGCCGTGGCGGCGCTCGTAGTGCGGGGTGGGCACCATCAGCGACTCGTCCACCGGCAGACCCGCCGCGGCGAACGCCTCGCGGTAGCCGCGGGTGCGCAGCACCGCGGTGCCGTCCGAGGGGTCCTGCTCCACGCCGATCGCCGCGATGCGCCGCCGGCCCAGGCCGATCAGGTGGGCGGTGGCCTCGCGGGCGGCGGTCACATTGTCGATGGCCACGTGGTCGGCGGCCGAGTCGAAGATCTTCTCGCCGAGGAGCAGGATCGGCGCGGGGCTGCGCCGCGACTCCAGGTCGGCGGCGGTCAGCGCGAGCGGGCTGACGATCACCCCGTCGAAGCCGACCGCCTGCGGGGCCTCCATGATCAGTTCACGCTCGCGCTCCACGTCGCCGTCGGTCTGGTCGATCAGCACGGCGTACCCGTGGGCCTGGGCCTCCCCGATGATCAGCCGGACCAGTTCCGCGAAGTAGGGCACGTCGAGAGCCGGCACGACCAGGGCGATGATCCGCGAGCGGCCCTGCTTGAGGTTGCGGGCCATCAGGTTGGGCCGGTACCCCAGGTCGTCGATCGCGGCCTGGACCCGCACCTTCATGGGCTCGGTGACCTTGGCGTAGCCGTTGACGACGTTGGAGACCGTGCGGATGGAGACTCCGGCGCGCTCGGCGACGTCTCGGAGCGTGGGGGCCGTCATGGGCGGGCCTTCCTGGCGGTGGCGGGCGGCAGATGATCAGCAGGCAACCAGTCTAACTATTGCATCGATGCAATTTGTCGCGCCGGAGGCATTGCGGCCCGCGACCCTGCCCCGCATACTCCTCTTCCGGCGGCTTTGCCATCGATGCAAAGCCTGCCGTGACCACGACGTCCCCCGGTCGCACGTCAGGGACGCACCTCCCGACCAGCGCAAGGAGCCGCAATGCTCGCACCACCGCGCCACCGTCGCCCAGCACTCCGCCTGTGGCTCAGCACGGCCCTCGCGGGGCTGCTGTGCCTGTTCGCGATACCCACCACCGCGACGGCGAACGTCCCGGGCGCCGCCCTGTACAGCCCCTCGGCCGGCAACGAGGGCATGGCCTACACCCGCATGGTCCGCCTGCAGCACAGCGGATCGGCCGACGGCACCCTGCTGGCGAGCTTCGAGCACTGGACCACCGACGGCAGCGCAAGCTACTACGACATCCGGCGCAGCACCGACGACGGGGCGTCCTGGTCCACGCTCTCCAGCGTGCTCGGCGACACGTACTCGTACCAGCCGTTCCTCTTCGAGTACCCGCAGCAGCTCGGCGCCTACCCGGCCGGGACCCTGCTGCTGGTCGGAGCCACCCTCCCGGCCAACCGCGCCGGGGTCACCTTCCGCGAGTGGCGCAGCACCGACCACGGCGCCACCTGGTCCTACGTCGGAGCACCGCAGACCTCGGCGGGGGCCGACGGCAGCGGGATCTGGGAACCGTTCGTCGGCCTGGACTCCTCCGGGAAGCTGCTCATGTACTTCTCCGACGAGCGGCAGAACGCCACCTACAGCCAGTTCCTGGGCCACATCGTGTCCACCGACGGCGGCGACACCTGGAGCGCCGCCCCCGACGGCTCGACCCGGGTCGCGCCCGGCGAGGTCAAGGACGTCGCCAGCACCACCCAGGCCGACCGCCCCGGCATGATCACCATCGCCAAGGTCCCCGCCACCGGCTCGTACGTGGCCAGTTACGAGGTCTGCGGCCCCCTGAACTGCCAGGTCCACCTGAAGACCTCCACCGACGGCGACACCTGGGGCTCGGGCCCCGCCGACCTCGGCACCGTGCCCCGGACCGACGACGGCCGCCAGCTGTACAACACCCCCGTCATCGCCTGGAGCCCCGCGGGCGGCGCCGACGGCGAACTCCTGCTCACCGCGATGAACGAGTCCCGCCTGGCCGGGGGCGCCCCGGAGAACCACCAGATCGTCTTCACCAACACCTCCGGTGGAAGCGGCAACTGGTCGTGGATGCCGTCCCCGATCGCCGTCCCCACCGCGGGCGCGGCTCCGAGCTGCGGCGCCGACTACAGCCCTGACCTGCTGCCCTCCAGTGACGGCAGCACGGTGCGCTACAGCGCCGCAGGTGTCGCCGGCCCCTACGGCTGCCAGGAACTGACCGGCTCCGGCAACGCCGGCGTCCTGCCCTACACCGCCGCCCTGTCCTCCAGCGACCCCGGCTGGACCCAGTACGGCGGCAGCTGGTCCGCGTCCGGCGGCAGCTACACCGAAACCTCCGGCGGGTCGGGCGGCAACAAGTCGGTGACCGGTTCCACCGGCTGGACCGACTACACCCTGGAGGGCGACGTCCAGCTGGGCAGCGTCGGCGCCAACGGCAACGCCGGCTTCCTGCTGCGCACCACCGACCCCAGCTCCGGCACCGACAGCTCCAACGGCTACTACATCGGCGCGGGCACCTCCAGCCTGACGATCGGGCGCGAGGGGTACGGCTGGACCCAGCTGGCCGCCACAGCGATCCCCGGCGGGTTGGCCTCGGGCAGCTGGTACCACCTGACGGTCCAGGTCTCCGGCTGCACCGTCTCCGTCCAGGGCCGGCCCGCCGGGTCCTGGAGCAACCCCGCCTACCTGAGCGTCAACGACTGCACCTTCAGCCACGGCTCGGTGGGCGTAAGGGACTTCAACACTACCGCCGCCTGGCGCGACCTCACCGTCCGCACCTCCGCGGCCGCTACCGGTCCGGGCACCACCGGCAAGTGCGTCGACGTGGACACCAACGGCAACGCCAACGGCAACAAGGTCCAGCTCTGGGACTGCAACCGGGTCCCCGGGCAGCAGTGGACCGCCGCGGCGGACGGGACTCTGCGCGCGTTCGGCAAGTGCCTGGACGTCGTCGGCGACGCCACCGCGAACTACAGCAAGGTCGAACTGTGGGACTGCAACGGCGTGGGCGGCCAGCAGTGGGTCCCGCGCGCGGACGGCTCCCTGTACAACCCGCAGTCGGGCCGCTGCCTGGACGACCCCTCAGACGTCACCGCCAACGGGACCCAGCTGCAGATCTACGACTGCAACCAGCTGTCCACCCAGGTCTGGCACCTCCCCTGAACCCCGACAGGTCCTCAGCCTGACGTCCGACACCCGACCTCGCCGGTCGCCCGACTCGCTGAGATGCCCCGGTTTTCAGGGGCCCATGGCACGGCCGTTCTCCCCGCTTCGAGGCGTCGACCAACGATGCGCGGGAGAACGGCCGCGACGCACGGCCCGGGCGGTCGGGGTAGCGGTGCCGGTGGGTTCAGCGGGGGATGCCGCCCAGGGTGCGGCGCCAGCGGGCCTCGGCGAAGGAGTAGAGGCCGAAGGCGATCAGGCCCAGGGCGATCAGGATCAGGACCAGGGGGCCGAAGGACGTCTGGGCGAAGGAGCGCAGGGTGGCGTCGAGGCCCTTGGCCTTGGCGGGGTTGTCCGACAGGGCGGCGTCCAGGGCGAGGAGTCCGGCGGCGGCCAGGACCACTCCGCGGGCGATGTGGCCGGCCTGTCCCAGCCGCAGGACCAGGTCGCGGGTGCGGTACGTCATCCAGCCGGTGCGCAGGCGTGCGGCGAAGCGCTTGCCGACCGCGCGGGCGACCACCACGACGCCTACGGCGATCACGACCAGCGACAGGACGATCATGATGACGCGACCGCCGTCGGTCTGCAGCAGGCGGGCGCTGACGTCGTGGGCGGAGTCGTCCGAGCCGATCGGCGTGCGGCCGTGGGTGAGGAACTGGTAGACGCTCCAGGCGATCACGGCGTAAACCACGGCGCGGACCGCGTCCAGGGCGCGGTGTCCGCCGCTCTCGGCGGAATGGGCCGCCCGCACGAGGCGCCACAGCGCCAGGCCGATGAATCCGATGAACAGCAGCCACAGCAGCAGCGCCCCGAAGGGCTCGTCGGCGATCGCCACCAGGACACCCGCCCGGTCCAGGTCGTAGCGCCCGAAGCCGAGAGCGACCAGTACCGCCAGGACGCCGATCACGATGTAGACGACGCCCCGGGCGACGAAGCCCGCCCGGGCCAGGCCGTCGACCGTGCCCGAACCCGCGGTGCGCCGTGCGCCCCAACTGCCGCGCGCCCCGGCACGCCGGAAGCCCCCTCGGTTCACCCGGGTACGGCCGTAGCGCGGGTTCCGCCTGTGCGGTGTGCTGCCGTGGTGTCTGCCGGACAGTGTCCAGTCCATGTCTGCCTCCTACACCTCGGCTGCCCCTGTCGCTTCGCCAGAAACGCCTGCCGGCAACGTCATTGACGCAAGGCCGGGAGCGTCCTCCCGGTTCTGCGGAGGAAGACGCTCCCGGCACTGTGGGGGTGGTGAAGGGTGGGGCGGCGGTGGGGCTATCCGCCGAAGGCGAGCGCGAACAGGTGCACCGTTCCCGAGGCGCCGGTCACCGGCAGGGTCACGGACGCCACCGCCTTCGTGCTGTCCAGCGGCACCTTCACCGAGAAGACGTAGGCCTGCACGGTGTCCTTCGAGCCGTCCGCGGTGTTGCGGTAGGCGGTGGTCACCGCGGTGGTGTCGCCTGCCACCGGCTTCTTGGAGGCGCCGTTGAGGGTCCAGTCCGAGAACGTCACCGTCGCCGTCGCGGTGGTGCCGTCGGTGTAGGTGACGGTCAGTCGGCCGGGGACGCCGGTCCCGTCGAGGGGTGCGTCGGTCGCGGCGCCGAGGAGGCCGAGGTAGGCGCCGGTGGTGCCGGCGGGTTGCGGGATGGTCTGGCCCGCGACTTCCAGGTTGTCCGGGCGGCCGGCGGCGACGGTCGGCCAGGTGTAGGACATGCCGTCCGCACTGACCTTGGTGTCGCTGCTCACCCCGACCGTGGCCAGGGCGCTCTGCGAGTAGGCCCATCCCTCGTCGTCGAAGCCGCCGGAGAAGTGGGTGCCGTCGGGGTAGACGCCCTCGTTGGACTCGTAGGGCCACAGCTCGCCCGGTCGGGCCACCGACACCCGCAGCGTGGCTGCGGCGAGTGCGGCACCGCTGCCGTGGTCGGTGATCGCGAACGTCACCGGGTACGCGCCTTCGGCGCTGCCGGCCGTCACCGGTATCGCCGCTTCGGCGCTGCCCGAC
The DNA here is from genome assembly GCF_000787775.1 of Streptacidiphilus carbonis. Classification (GTDB taxonomy): domain Bacteria; phylum Actinomycetota; class Actinomycetes; order Streptomycetales; family Streptomycetaceae; genus Streptacidiphilus; species Streptacidiphilus carbonis. Next base: position 112,770 of record NZ_BBPM01000001.1, read on the forward strand.
GCGGGCACGGTCAACGAACCCGAGTCGGTGCCGAGAGTCACGCCCGAGGGGGCGGTGGCGGCCCAGTCGGCGGTGACCGGTCGGGTGCTCAGATTGGTCAGCCGCAGAGTGCCGTCGGCCGAGCCGCCCGGCGCCACGATCAGCCCGTCACTGCTCGGTCCCGTGGCCGCGAGCGTCCGGCCGCCGCCGGTGGTGTCGGACGGCGGGACCGCGGCGGCCGACGCGGCCCAGGCGGTGTTCGGCACGGTGTTGAGGCTGTAGTCGAGCGTGCCGGCCCTCTCGAACTGACCGAACGTCAGCCATGAGCTGTTCCACTCCTTGCCCTTCACGTCCAGGGCCTGGACGTAGGGGGCGCCCGGTGCCGCCTGCGGCGCGCTGATCGCGGCCTGCTTGCCGTTGCCGAACGTCACGTTCGCGACCGGGAAGGCCGGGCTGCCCAGCACCAGCGTGTCGGTGCCCGGCGTCTCCGGGTACATCCCGAGCGAGGACCAGACGTACCAGGAGCTCATCGCACCCAGGTCGTCGTTGCCGAACGAGCCGACCGGCGCGTTGAAGTAGAGCTTCTGCTGGGCCTGGCGCACGGCGGCCTGGGCCTTCCAGGGCTGCCCGAGGTAGTCGTACTCCCAGGGGATCTCCAGGCTCGGCTCGTTGCTGAGGTCGGCGTTGGTCCCACCGGGGTCGGTGATGTCGCTCAGCAGGCTGTCCAGGTACGACGAGTACGCCGCCGCCCCGCCACGGGCGGTGATCAGCTGCTGGAGGTCGAACGGCACCATGGGCGTGTACTGCGCGGAGGTGCCCTCGACGAAGCCGTTGGACGTGCCGGGGGTGAAGCTCCCGGCGAACTGGCCGTCCAGGTCCTTGCCCTGGATGTAGCCGGTCTGCGGGTTGAAGACGTTCATCCAGTCCTGGGCGCGGGTGGCGAACTTCTGGTAGTCCGCCGTGTTGCCCAGCGCCTTCGCGAAGGAGGCCAGGGCGTAGTCCGCACTGTCGTACTCGAGCTGGGTGGAGACCGGGCCGTAGAAGTTGCAGCAGCCGTAGTCCGTCTCGTCCAGCGGCAGATACCCCTTGGCATCGCGGACCGACTCGCCGGGACGGTCCTGGTTGGGCGCGGTGGCCTCGTGCACCATGGCGTCCAGGGCGTGCGCGGCGTCGAAGTTGCGTACCCCGAACGCGTAGGCGTCGGCGATGATCGAGGCGCCCGGGTCGCCGACCATCACATAGCTCTCGCCGTTGTTCGAGGCCCACTTGGGCAGCAGACCGGTCTGGTCGTAGCCGTTGAGCATCGAGGTGACGATGTCGCCGGTCACCTTCGGCTCGATCATGGCGATCAGCTGGGTCTGCGAGCGGTAGGTGTCCCAGCCAGAGTAGTTGGCGTACTGCGCCTTCTGGCCCTTGCTGAGCTTGTGGACCTGGTCGTCCATGCCCATGTACTGGCCGTTGTCGTCGGAGAGCACATTGGGGTGCAGCAGCGAGTGGTAGAGGGCGGTGTAGAACTGCACCTGCTGGTCGTTGCTGCCGCCGCCGACCTGCACCCGGTTCAGGACGGTATTCCAGGCGTCGTGGTTGGCCTGCCGCACGGCGTCGAAGTCCCAGCCCTTGACCTCGGTGGAGCGGTTGGCGGCGGCGTTGTCGTCGCTGGTGTAGGAGATGCCGACGGCCGCGGTCACCGTGGTCGACGCGGAGGTGTCGAAGGTGAGGTACATGCCGTTGGCGCCGGTGACGGGGGCCGAGGAGGCCGTCCTGGCGCCGCCGGTCGGGTGGATCTTCGGCGAGGGGGTGGCCGGGAGGGTGAAGTGCTGCTGCTTGCGTGGAGTGCTCTGCGGCGCGGCCGGCGGCTGCTGCGCTCGGCCGAGGCTGAGCGACTTCGCGTCCGGGTTGATGGTGCTGCCGACCCAGGTGCCGCTCTGGGTGAACGGCTGGTTGAACTTGATGTCGAAGTGCAGCGTGTAGCGGTTGTCGGCGCCGCAGAAGTGGCCGCTGTCGACGGCGCCGCTCACCTCGGTGTCGCTGACCACCTTCGCCCGGGTGCCGTCCACCTGCGTGGCGCCGCCGCTGAGCTTGAGCAGCAGATCGGCCTGCGCGCCGGCGGGGAAGGTGAACCTGCCCAGGCCGGCCCTGGTGGTGTCGGTCAGCTCGGTCCTGACGCCCGAGGCGTCGGTCAGGCCGTAGTAGCCGATCCCGGTCTGCTCGTCGGCATGGCTGAACGTGGATGTGGTGTTGGAGAGATTGCCCGTCAGCGCCCCGGTGAGCGGCAGGATCGGGATGTCGCCCGCGACGGGGCAGCCGGGACCCGAGACATGGGTGAGGCTGTAGCCGGAGATCTTGGTGTTCTTGTACTCGTAGCCGCCGCCGTCGGTGCGGGAGGGCGTGGTGTCCGGGCCCCACTGGATCATGCCGTTGGGCATGTCCGGACCGGGGAAGGTGTCCACCGCGCCCGAGGTGCCGATCAGGGGGTTGACCAGGGCTGCGGGGTCCGTGACGAGTTGCGGGCCGGACGCGGCCACCGCACTGCCGAGGGTCTGGAACGGCACGACCGCGATGGCCACCAGGGCCACCACGGTCAGGCGTTGACGGAGTCTGCTGCTGATACGGGACCCGTCCGGGCACCGCCGTGTGGCCATCGGTCGCCTCCGCGTTCTGTGCCTTGCGCTTGGGTGTGCCAGGGGCCTGACAACGTTGCCAACCAGCACGAGGCATGAGTAGAACGCTGATGCTGAGGACATGTCAATGGGGCCCGTGCGTCACCTGCCACCCTCGGCGGCTCCTGGTGCTGGAGGTGACGATCAATCATCCGGCCTGAACGAGCGGAATGGTGGAACTCGCACACGTTTCGCCGGGTCGTTCGACAGTTCCGTTCAAGAGTTTTGTCTGAGGAATCAGATGCGGCTCTTGAGGCGTTTTCGGAGTCGGGATCAGCGGTATTCTCCAGCACCGTCGACCGGCATTCGGCCGTGGGGCACAGTCATGGTCGGGAGGCCGCTCAAACCGCCGACCGCACTGGCTGTGCCCCTCGCGGTCGGCCGCCCAGCGACGGTGGCCACCCGTCCGGAATCCGCCGGAATTCCGGAGCCTTTGCAGTCGTCCGTTCGATGGCTGCAGCAGAAGTTCTAGCACATACCTTCGGCGTGGCACCCCCACTTCGGGATATCGGATGCGGAGAGAAGCGAGTAGCGGCGACGGCGGTCCGGCCGCCGCCGGGTGCGCGCCGCGCCGACCGCTGCCCGGAGTGGCGGGGCGGGTCGGCGGGCGCCGTCACCGGGCGCGGTAGCGGATCTCCAGCATCACGCACCCGGTGCCGGTGCGGTACGGGCCGTGCGGCATGCCCGGCGGTCGGCAGGCGTAGTGGCCGGCGGTGAAGGTGGTGCCGAGGGTGAGGTCCTCCAGTTCGCCCTCCAGGAGCAGGACTTCCTCGACGTACTCGTGGCGGATCACGCCCGCAGGGGAGGTGTCCAGGCCGGCGGCCCAGCGTGCCAGGCGGGTGAGTTCGGTGCCGTCACCGGTCGGCGCCGAGCTGAGCACGCGCTCCGAGATGCCGGGTGCTCCTGCCACGTCCGTCCAGGGCAGGCCGTCGACGGCCAGGAACTCCTGGGCACGCTTCATGTCCACCGGTCCTTCCTCTGAAGGTGCTCGGGCCTCAGGTGTTCGGGCCTCTCCAGGTGCTCGGGTTCAGCCGGGGCGGTGTGCGAGGACGCCGAACATGGTCACGGACATGTGCAGGGAGCCCTGCTCGGCCGCTGCGGAGAGGTCGCGGTACAGCCCGTCCCGCTGTTCCGCGGTGATCAGCGCGGCCTGCACCGCTGACTCCGTGATTCCGCGGATGAGCGGCCAGTTGACCTCGCGGTGGTTCTGCACCAGTGCCTGCGAGCCGATGTCGTCGACCACCAGTCCGGCCGCGGCCAGATCCCCCATCAGTTTCCGTCCCGCGTAGGGGTTGGCCGCCGCCCGCAGCGCCAGGCCGACCAGCGCTGTGACCACCTCGGGATCGCCGGGGTACAGGATGGTGGTCGCCCAGTCGGTGTCGAGCAGGGCGACCCGTCCGCCCGGCCGCAGCACCCGGGCGATCTCGGCAGCGGCTCCCGCCGGCTCGTCGAGGTGCTGGAACACCCGCTCGCACCAGACCACGTCGATCTCGGCGTCGCTCACCGGCAGCGCCAGCGCGTCGCCCTCCAGGAAGCGGGCCGCGCTGCCGGCCTGGGCGGCACGCTGCTCGGCGACGGCCCGGAGCCCAGGGTTCGGCTCGACCCCCACCGCGCTGCCGCCGGGTGCCACCACCGCGGCCAGCGCCTGGGTCTCCGAGCCGGTGCCCGCGCCGATGTCCAGCACCCGCTCGCCGGGAGCCGCGGCGAGGCCCAGGTGCGCCCATGCGCGCAGCCGCCGGACGCCCGCGCTGGCCGCCTGTGCGTCCAGTGCGGCGACGAGAGCCTCCGTGCGGTCGCTGGACATGTTGCCGGTGTGGAAGGCCGAGGTCGCCCGTGTGTCGCCCATGCCGCCAACCCTAGGCCGTGTCCTGCCGGGAACGGCGCTGATTGTCCGCCACGAGTGCTCCGGGTCAGCGTTCCAGCAGGCGCCGGACGGTTTCGGTGACCTCGCGGGCCCGGCGGACCGACGGCGGCGGCAGCCGCGGCCGAATACCGCGCCGCCGACCAGGAACACGGCCGCGCGGGTGCGCAGCAGCTCTGAGCTGGGCGCGGTGTCGGCGGGTCCGAACGGCTCAGCGGGGGCGGCGGGCGAAGCGGCCTGGGCTGGTGCCCACGATGCGGCGGAAGTGGCGGGTCAGGTGGGACTGGTCGTAGAAGCCGGCGTCGACGGCGACCGTGCGGGCCGGGACGCCGTCCAGGAGCAGACCGCGGGCCCGATCCACCCGACGGGAGGTCAGGTACTGGTGCGGGGGCATGTCGAACTCGCTGGTGAAGGCGCGGACCAGGTGGGCGGGGTTGGCGTGGAGCTGCTCCGCCGCCTGCTCCAGGGTCAGGCCCTCGACGACGCGCGCGTCGATCAGGTCCCGCAGCCGGTGGGCGACGGTGCGGTCGCGGGGTGGCTGCGGCGCGGAACCGGTGCGGCGCAGCAGATGCCCGCGCAGCCGTCCGCAGATCAGCGCCAGCCGGCTCTCCGCCTCCAGTTCGTCCCCGGGCAGCTGCAGGGCGTGGTGGAGCTGGTGCACCCGTCGGCGCAGCAGCGGGTCGTCGACCGCCGGGGTGTCGACGGCGGCGCCGATCAGGTCGGTGCCGAGGCACTCCGGTTCGAGATAGAGCACCCGCTTGCGGAAGCCCAGCGCGGTCGCGGCCCGGCCGTTGTGCGGGACCTGCGGCGGCAGCAGGCTGACCAGGTCGCTGAGCACACCGCGCTCGTGCCGGTCCAGGTCGTAGCGCACCGCGCCGTCGTCGACGATCAGCAGCGTCCAATTGGCGTGGGCGTGCATGGGGTAGGCGTGCTCGACGAAGTGCGCATGGAACACCTCGGAGATCCCGGGGACCTCCGGATGCCATGCGGTGACCTCTTCGGCGGCGACCATGCAAAGAACGTACAAGACCGCCGCTCGGACCGGCGAACACAATCGGTCCATGGACACCACCACCCCTGCCGCCTCCACCCCTGCCGTCCCCGACGACTCCGCCGCCGCCGAGGCTCCTGCGCGGACCGGCTTCGACACCAAGATCGCCGTTCTGCTGCGCGACGACCTGCTGCCGTGGCAGCGCCTCAATGTGACCTCGTTCCTGGTGAGCGGGATCGCGGCGGCCCTGCCCGAGCTCATCGGCGAGCCGTACGCGGACGCCGACGGGACGCCCTACCTGCCGATGTTCCGCCAGCCGGTGCTGGTGTTCGAGGGCTCCAAGGAGATGATCACCCTCGCCCACGGCCGGGTCCTCAGCCGTAATCTGCCGCGGTCCGTCTTCACCTCGGACCTGTTCGCCACCGGCAACGACCAGGACAACCGCGCCGCGGTGCGGGCCGTGCCGCGCGACCAGCTGGACATCGTCGGACTGGCGCTGCACGGCCCCCGCAACGCGGTGGACCGGGTCGTCAAGGGAGCCAGGATGCATCCCTGAGACCAGCCGTCCCCGAATCCAGCGGTCGTTGGCGTCGGTCCACGAACTCCATGGCCGGGTACCGGGGCGACGGTCCGTCCAGGAGTCGTCCGCTGCGGCCCCGGAGCCAGTGGTCGAAGTAGGCGGAGACGTAGGCCTCGTCGGTGCGGATCGCGGTGGCCGGGTCGATGGTGCCGATGTCGTCGGTACGGGTGGCCACGGGCAGGTGGAGCTGCGGGACGAGGGCTTCCGCGTCGGTGAACGACGCGTGCTCCGAACCGCGCAGCGTGAGCTGGCGGGTCCAGCCGGGAGTGTGGGCCCGGAACGCGTCCCAGCCGGGGCCGGTGTCGGTGCTGCCGTCCTTGCCCAGCAGCAGGAGCGGCCCGGCGAGCCCGTGCTCTGCCACCGGCATGAGGGCGCCGTTGTAGTCGGTGAGATTGCCGTCCATGTCGATGCCCGCGCTGATCCGCGGGTCGGCGTCCATGGCCAGGGCGGCGGCTGTGCCGCCCATCGAGTGGCCGAACATGCCCACCTCGGACAGGTCGAGTGCTCCGGGGAGACCGCTCGGCAGCCGGCGGCCGTCCGCGTCGGGGTTCTGGCCGGCGTTCAGCCGGGTCAGCTGGTCCAGTACGAACCCGGTGTCGGTGACCCGGACGGCCAGGGCCTTGTCGATGAACGTCTCGGGGTCGGCCGGCATGGAGAGGGTGGCCAGCGAACCGTCCGGGAACTGGACTTCGGGGGACTCGTAGGTGTTGTCGACGGTGACCACCACATAGCCGCGGCTTGCCAGGTCCGTCACCAGTGTGGTGCCCCAGGTCCGGGGTTCGCCGAGGCCGGGGGAGTAGATCAGCACCGGCCGCTGCCGGTTCCGGTCGGCGACCGGGGCGCCCTGCACCGCGTGGGTGAGCGTGGACGCCCAGTCGAACTGACCGGTCGGCACGCCCATCTGCAGGTAGCCGTTGGCGGTCACCGAGTCGAAGTGCGCCGCCGCGCGGGGCAGCATGTACGGCGCCGGGGAGCCGCCGGCGGTGTGCGTCGCCGGGTAGTACACGCTGACCATCAGCTCGCGGTGGTCCTGGTCGGTCTGCCAGGGGTCGGGCCGGGAGCTGTCGACCAGGTGCAGGTCAACTTCGCCGACCTGCTGGCGGCCGGACGGGACGGGCAGGCTGAGCCGGGTCGGGTGGCCGGGGTGGCCGTTCGACGCGGGGGCGGTGACCGCCTCGGAAGGGGAGACCGCGGGGGAGACGGCGGTCAGGGTGGCGAACGCGATGGCCACGCCCGCGCAGGCGGCTGCGGCCCGCAGGCCGCGGTGTCGGTCGGTGCGCTGCTTCGTCGACTGATCTCTCGTCATATCGTTCAGGGTGCGGGACCGTGAGCCGCCCGCACCATCGGGAAGATCCCCGGCGTTTCGACCAGGGATCTCCCTAGGGGACGACCTGTCCGGTCCGCGTCAGGTACTAGTCTGAACGGTACGGCGGGAACCGGCCACGGGAGGATGCATGGGCGACTTCGACCTGTCGCTGCGTGAGGACGCCGACCGCTTCCACGCCGCGCGGGCCTCGGGCGGACTGCAACTACGCCTGGTGGAACAGGCTTTCGGCGAGGAGTACCCGGCGCAGGTGGAGCCTTCCAGCTCCTGCACCTGGTCGGTGCTGGCGGAGATGGTCCGGCGGCTGCGGTTGGCTCCGGGCGAGCTGCTGGTCGATCTCGGATGCGGCCGGGGCGGCACCGGGCTGTGGCTCGCCCGCGCACTGGCCACGCGGTTGATCGGGGTGGACCTGTCCCCCGTGGGGGTGAAGCTCGCGGCCGCCCGTGCGACGGACTTCCTGCCTGAGGGCCGGGCCCGGTTCCAGGTGGGCACCTTCGAGAGCACCGGCCTGCCGGACGCCTGCGCGGACGGCGTGGTCAGCATGGACGCCCTGCCCTTCGCCCCGGACCGGGAGGCGGCGCTGCGCGAGCTGGCCCGGATCCTGCGCCCCGGCGCGCGAGCGGTGTTCACCGTCGGCGAGAGGCTGCCCGGCCATCCCCGTTACGACCCGGCCGAACCGGGCTGGGCGGAACGGGCCGCCCGGGCCGGCCTCCTGGTCGAGGCCGAGCTGGAACGGCCCGAGGAAGCCGCGCTCTGGCTCAGGCTCTACGAGCTGTGGGAGCAGCACGAGGCCGAGCTGCGCGTCGAGATCGGCGACGAGGCCACCGAGCAGGTGCTCATCGAGGCGCGCCAGGCCAGGCCGGTCATGCGGCACCACCGCTCCCTGCTGCTCACCGTGCGCGCGTCCGCGCCCGCTCGCGGGCCCGCGTCCGTACAGGCACCGTGACCGGAGCGGATACCAGGCGCGGACACCGCAGCCTCAGGCTGCCGAGGTGAGCGCCTCGCGGCGCGGGGCGATGAGCCTGCGGGCCTGCTCCACCGCACGAGCGGGCTCGCGGATGCCGGTGGACACGCAGATGGTGTAGTGGAGGTCCTCACGGCGGCGCTCGGTCTCCGGGCCGGCCTGAGCGTTGTCCAGGGCTTCGAGTTCGGTGACGAGGCGACGCAGCTCGGTGGGATTGATCAGGGGCATGGAATGCTCCGTCAGGTCGTTGCTGGCACGGTGGAAACCGCTGCAGGCCGACACTGGCACACAGCACGGGAGCCGCCCACACGTCTCGACGCACGAACGGCTGACCCGGCATCACCTCGCGGGAGCGCGAGGTGGACTGTTCACTCAATGATAAGCGGGCCGAGCCCACTGAACTGCCGTCAGCACGCGAGACCTTCACCACAGGCGGGGCTCGGCCGCTGTCCGTCCCATGGCTGCGGACCGACGGGAACCCGGTAGGGGCGCCGGGGGTCAGAACATGGTGTTGTCGTTCTTGGAGGTGGGTGGGACGACCTGGAGGACGTCCCAGTGTTCGACGATCCTGCCGTTCTCGTCGAAACGGAAGATGTCGATGTCTGCGTACTCCTCGGCGGGCCAGGTCTGGCGGCAGTGCAGGACGACGTGGTCGCCCTCGGCGAAGGCGCGTTCGAAGGCGACGTGCTTGCCCGGGTACTCGGCGGCCATCTGCTCGAAGTAGGCGATGAACGCCTGCTTGCCGTCGCCGACCTCGGGGTTGTGCTGGATGTAGGTGTCGCCGGCGTAGCGGTCGATGGCCTCGGCCGGGCGGCACCGGTTGAACATCAGGTCGTAGAACGCCTTGGCCGTGGCCTTGTTCTGCTGGGGGTCGCTCATGGGATCACGGTAACGGCGCGCGTCAGGCGTTGTGCGCGGTGGCGGGCCGGCCTTTCGGGGCGCGTGTCGCCAGCCAGACGCAGGAGTCCGGGGCCAGGGGGACCTCGTGGGGCCCGGCGAAGCCGAGCGGCTGCAGCGGGGCCAGTCGGTCGGCGGAGCGGGTGATCGCGACGGCGGTGACGCCGTCCTCGTCCACCGTGTGCAGGCCCGGGGTGAGCAGCCGGGTGGCCAGGCCGAGGTCCCAGGTCCCGGCGTCGTCAGGCGCGAAGACCAGGACGCACTTCCAGTGCGGCTCGTCGGGGTAGGCCGCCTGAAGGGCCTCCGGCGGCTCGGGAAGCTCGGGGGAGTCGGTGGCGAGTTCCCGGGAGAGCAGGCTGCCGAGGCGGGAGTGGGCGGCTTCGGTACCGTCGTCCGGCGGCAGCCAGACTCCGGCCGCAAGGAACGTGCCGTCGGGCCGCTCGACCACCCAGACCTGGCCGTCCTCCAGCGCGTGGTGCGCCATCATCAGCCGCATGGCGCTCTGAGCCTGCTCCCAGTCCACACCGGGCCCGTCCTGGCCCCTGCCCTCGCCCGCCACCTCGACCGGCGGCAGCCGGAGCGCCGCCGCAGTCGGGGCGAAGAGCCGCACCACCGCCGGTACGTCCACCAGGTTCGCCCTGCGTACGGCGGTACCGACCAGCGGCTCAGGCCTCGTCATCCTTGGATTCCCTCTCGACAGCGGGCAGTCGTGCAGCCGGGACGGACGACCAGGTCGACACGGCCCGGCTTTCACCCTAGACGAGTGCGTCCACAGTGATCCGTGTCACTGAGCCAGGCCCGGCTCGGACCGGGTGTCAGCCGCGACGCGGCCTGTTTACCTGTGAGGGAATTGGTTCGGTGCGCGGTCGGGTGAATGGTTGGGGTCATGAACACCTACACGATCCATACTGCGGAAACCGCACCCGAATCCGCGCGGCAGTCCGTCGCCGGCCTGTCCGCCGCGTTCGGGTTCGTGCCGAACGCCGTTGGCGCCATGGCGAACTCCCCGGCGCTGGTGAACGCGTTCTTCGCCGCGTTCGGCCAATTCCGTGGGCTCGGCACCTTCAGTGCCGGCGAGCGGCAGGTGCTGCTGCTCTCCAATGCGGTGGCGAACGACTGCCCGTGGGCGGTGGCGTTCCACTCGACGCTCGCCCTGGAGGACGGGATCCCGCAGGAGGAGGTCGACGCGATCCGCCGACGCGAACTGCCCGAGGACCCCGGGCTGTCCGCGCTGTCCGCGCTCACCCGAACGCTCATCGACAAGCGGGGACGGCTCGACGAGGCCGACGCGAAAGCCTTCACCGCGGCCGGCTTCGAGGACGACCAGATCCTGGAGGTGATCACCGGCGTGGCGATCTCGGCGATGGCCAACTACACCGCCCATGTCACCCGGCCGCCGCTGGAAGCGCCCTTCCAGGCGCAGGCCTGGGACGGGAACGGGAGCGGGAGCGCGAAGGGGAGCGGGAGCGGGAACGGGAACGCGGTCGGGGCATACTGAGCGCCATGTCCGACTTCGGTCCGCTGCTGCGCCACTGGCGCCACGCCCGGCGGCTGAGCCAGCTCTCGCTGGCCGGGCGGGCCGACGCGTCGATCCGGCACATGTCCTTCCTGGAGACCGGACGGGCGAACCCGAGCCGGACCATGGTGCTCAGGCTCGCCGAGGTGCTCGACGTCCCGCTGCGCGAACGCAATGCGATGCTGCTGGCGGCCGGCTTCGCGCCGGTGTACAAGGAGTCCTCACTCGACGCGCCCGAGCTGGCCGTCGTGCGCGACGCGCTCGAAGCGATCCTCGTGCAGCAGGAGCCCTATCCGGCACTGGTGATGGACCGGGACTGGAACATCCGCCACGGCAACGCCGCCGCCGCCCGGTTCGCCGCCTTCCTGCAGGCCGGACGCACCGCCGCGCCACCCGGACCGGCCAATGTGCTGCGCCGGATGTTCCACCCCGACGGCCTGCGCCGCCATGTCACCAACTGGCCGGAGGTCGCCGAGGCCCTGGTCCGACGCGCGCGCCGGGAGGCGATCGGCGGCGTCGCGGACGAAAGGGCCGCGCGGATCCTGGACGAGGTGCTGGCCTACCCCGGCGTTCCCGCCTCGCTCGCCTCGGCGGACACCGGCACCACGCCGTTGCTCCCGATCGTGCCGGTCCGGTACGCCCGCGACGACCGACGCTTCGACTACTTCTCCACCGTGACGACGCTCGGCACACCGCAGGACGTCACCCTCCAGGAATTGCGCATCGAGTGCTTCTTCCCGGCGGACGAGGCCACCCGGGCGCAGGCGCTGTGGCTGGCGGCCGGGGATGCCGCCGCCGCCTGATTCGCCGCCGCGGATGCCGGATGATGGGAGTCGGCGGGGCAGCGGCGGATGTGAGGGTAGGGCAGCGCAGTGACGGACAGCGAGACCCAGGGTTCGGAGCGGGTTGTAGTGGAGCCCTCGCCGGTTGAGGCGGGGGTGGAAGCGGGGGCCGGGGCCAGGACCGAGGCCGGGACCGGGGGCGGCCGGCGCGGGCGTCGGCGGCTGGGCACCGTCGTGGTGTTCGCGGTGCTGGTGCTGCTGTTCGTGCTGCCCTGGTGGACGCTGTTCTCCGGCGGCACCGACTGGCCGCTCCCGGTGGTCGTGGTCGGCACGGTCGTCTTCGCCGCCGCCCTGATCGCCTTTCCGGTGCTGATGGGCCGGGGCCACGGGGCCAGGCGGCTGGACGGGGCCGCGCGGGTTGCGGACACCACGCTCGGGGTGGTCTGGGTGCTGTTCGCCTGGTCGGTGCTGAGCCTGCTGCTGCGGCTGGTCCTTTTCCTGCTCGGGGTGGGCGACCCGGACCGGTCCAGGATCGTGGCGGTCGCCGTCGCGGTGGTCGCGGCCGTGCTGCTGGCGTGGGGGTACGGCGAGGCCATGCGGGTGCCCAGGGTGGCCCGGTTGGACATCACCCTGCCGCGGCTCGGCCCCGGCCTGGACGGCACCCGGGTCGTTGTGCTGGCCGACACCCACTACGGCCCGATCGACCGCGCGGGTTGGTCGGCACGGGTCGGCGAGGCGGTGAACCAGCTGGACGCCGACGTCGTCGTCCACGCGGGCGACATCGCCGACGGCACCGTGGAACAGCGTCGGACACAGGCATCGCCGCTCGGGACGATGCGGTCGCGGCTGGCCAAGGTGTACGTCACCGGGAACCACGAGTACTTCGGCGAGGCCCAGGGCTGGCTCGACCACATGGCCGAGCTGGGCTGGGAGCCGCTGCACAACCGCCATGTGGTGGTCGAGCGGGGCGGCGACCGCCTCGTCCTCGCGGGTGTGGACGACGTGACCGCGGCCTCCTCCGGGTTGGCCGGACACTGGGCCAACCTGGACGGCGCGCTGGCCGGCGCGGATCTGGAACTGCCGGTGCTGCTCGTCGCCCACCAGCCCAAGTACGTCGGCCAGGCCGCGAACGCCGGAATCGACCTGCAGGTCTCCGGGCACACCCACGGCGGCCAGATCTGGCCGTTCAACTTCCTGGTCCGGATCGACCAGCCGGTGGTCCACGGCCTGAGTCGGCACGGCGAGCGGACCCAGCTCTACACCAGCCGCGGCACCGGCTTCTGGGGACCGCCTTTCCGGGTCTTCGCGCCGAGCGAGATCACGCTGATCACTCTGCGGTCGGGTCGGTCGGACCAGTCGGAACGGTCGGGCCGGTCGGGTCAGTCGGATGGGTCGGGCGGGCCGGGTTAGCGGTCAGGGCGTCGACCGCCTTGCGCAGGCGTGCCGACCGGGTCTCCGGGGTCCGTGCCTGGAGCAGCGGAAGGATCAGCTGGTAGCGGGCTGTCCCGTCGAGCGCCTTGAAGGCACGGTCGGCTGCCGGGTCGGCCGCGAGCGCCGCGGCCAGGTCGTCCGGGACCTCGGCCGCCCGCTGCGACGCGTAGGCAGCCTCCCAGCGGCCGTCGGCCCGGGCACGGCGTACCTCGGCCAGTCCGGTCTCGCGCATCCGGCCCGCCTCGACGAGTGCGGCGACCTTGTCCACATTGACCTGGGACCACAGGCTCCTGGGACGCCGCGGCAGATACCGCTGCAGGTAGTGGTCGGCATCCAGGCTGCGCCGCTGACCGGAGATCCAGCCGTGGCACAGGCCGACATCGACCAGCTCGTCGGCGGTGATCGACGGGATCCCGGAGGCCTTCTTGGCCACCTTGACCCAGACACCCTCCTGCCGGGTCCAGTTCCGGGTCAGCCAGTCGTCGAACGCGTCCGCGTCCGCGAAGGCGAGGACCTGCACGCCGTCGATCGGGTCGGTCGCCCCGTCCTTCGCACCCTCTGCGTCCTTCGCGCCCATGCCGCCGATGCTAGGTCCTGTCCGGAGTCCTGGCGCGGCGCTACCCGATGAAGTGCTCGACCGCCGCGGTGAAGTCGGGCGCGTCCTGGAACAGGAAGGCGTGGCCCGCGTCCGGGTACAGCAGGGCCTGGGCGTGGGCGTGGGCGTGGCGCAGGCTGTGGGCCAGGACCGTCGCGTTGGGCGCGGGGTCGAGCGCGTCCGACGCACCGTCAGCGACCAGCGCCGGTACGTGGATCCGCCCCGGGTGCCCGGCCCGCCGGGTCCGCTCCGGTCATCCACTGCTGGATCGCGGACTCCTCGGCGGTCCTGACGGCGACCGGGGCCTGGTAGTAGCCGGGGTACCGGGTGATCGCCAGCCCGTAGGCGCGGGCGGCGGCGAGCTGGTCGGCGGGGAAGAGGACGGAGAGCACCTCGGCCGGGTTCCCGCTGTCCACCGCCGCGGCCGCGGCGGGCGACTGCGGGGTGGCCTGCGGGCCGCCGCCCCCGGGCCCGGTGACGGTGGCGGTCGGTGCGGCTCCGCACAGCGCCGCGACCATCGCCGCGGCTGCCACCGCGCCCGCGGCGGCCGTACGGATCCGTCGACTCGTCCTGCTGCTCCGCACGGTTCCCCGCTTCCCCGTTGGTCCTTCGAGCGCATACCCCCGAGGCGGTCTAAGTCGCGGTCCCCTCGCCCGACCGGTTTTCGATGAGAGGGGAACGTCCTTGTGGTGACCGGGACCTGCCCGAGGCCGCAGACCTCCCGACACTGAGCCAGCCGAGCAGCAGGAGCTGGTAGGGGAGTTCGCCCACGGCCCGGAACTGGCTGTCGTCGAAGTTCAGCACCTGGACGATGAGCAGGTCGATCAGCACGGCGGCCCGCCACAGCCGGCGCGCCTGCGGAGAGCCGGCGAACCGGAGCCGAAGGCCGGCCAGCACCAGCAGCGCCGTGACGACCCGCACGGCGGCCTCGGTGGGGATCACCGTCCCGCCGTTGCCGATCTGCGTCAGGAAGACGATGGCCACCACGACATGACTGACCGTCATGGTGGAGACGGCTACCGGCTCGGTCCAGCGCCATGCGGTGACCCGGGCCGCCAGCGCGGTGGCGGACTCGCCGAGCCGCTCCGCCCGCCCGGGCGGGCGCGACGGCGCGAGCGCCAGCAGGGCGTGTACGGCAGCGGCCCGCTCGTCGTCGGGACCCGGTCCGACGGGGAGTCCGTCCAGCAGCTCAGCGGCACAGTGCCGTTGACGGTCGGTCAGGCCGCCGTGCAGGGATTCGGCGGCGATCCGGGCGGCCGCGGTGATGCGTGCCTCGGGATCGCCCGGTCCCTGCCGTTGCAGCAGTGCGGCGAGTACCAGCAGCGAGGCGAAGAGGAAGTAGATCAGCGCGGCGGCCGGACGGTAGAAGTAGTCGTTGGTCTGCGTCAGGTATTTGCCGATCTCGTCCGCGAACAGCCCGGCGCCGACGCCGCCGAGGAGCACGGTCCAGGTCCGGGCCCCGGCGCCGCCGCGGGTCAGCGCGACCCCGAGACCGGCCAGCATCAGCAGGCCGCCCCACAGCACATGCGCGATGTGCAGCCCGCCGCCGCCCACCTGCGGATATCCGGTCGCGGCGAGGAACGCCCGGGTGATCAGCACCGTGACGATCCCCGTGATCGCCAGTGCCCGTAGTCGTACCGCTCCGTCGCCCATCCCCACCCGCCCCGTTGATCCGCTGCCCGAAGTCTTGCATCCCGGCCGGCTGCGCGCCGGTCCGCGTCGTCGAGGACGATTCAGACGGACGCCGGCAGATCCGGGCATTCGGACCGCGTTCCCTCGGCCCGGCGCTCCTACCTGCGGTGGAGCCTGGGAAAGACGGTGTTGCGGCGTGCCGGGAGTCGGCTAGCCTACGGCTGCCGATCACGCGTACCGCCGGGTCGGCCGTTGGAGGGGAACACGTGTCAAGCCTTTCGCTGCTGGTGCCTGCTGTGCTCGTGGGCTCCGCCGCCGTCCGCGTCTTCGCGAAGCGCAGCCCGCGCAGTCCGTCCGGACCTGCCGCTGCCGCTGTCGGCGGACCGCGGCCGGTGCCGATCGACCCCAGCTACGGGGATCCGGAGCTCGCCGCGCTCCGCAAGGCGGTGACCGCGGCGGACTGGCCCGCGACCGAGGCGATCCTGCAGCCCTGCCGGGACCGGGGCGACCACGCCCGGCTGACCTGGCTGATCAGCGGGGTCGTGGAGATCGGCGGCGACTTCCTGCTCGGGCTGCCCGACCGGCGACCGGACGATCCGCTGGCCCTGACCGCCGCCGGTGCCCGGCATGTGGCCTGGGCCTGGGAGGCGCGCACCGGCGCCCGTGCCGCCCAGGTGTCCCAGGAGCAGTTCCAGACCTTCCACGAGCGGCTCCGCACCGCTGAGAAGCACCTCTACGCCGCCGTCGAGGCCGACCCGGGGACGGCCACCCCCTGGCACTCGCTCACGAACTCCGCGCGGGGCCTGCAGCACGGCCACGAGGTGACCCGGCGCCGGTTCGAGGCCGGCGTCCGCCGGGCGCCGCACCACTTCGCCCTGCACCTGGCCATGATGCAGCAGTTGTGCGCCAAGTGGAGCGGCTCGCACGAGCAGATGCACGACTTCGCCCGGGAGTCACTCGCCAAGGCCCCGCTCGGCAGCAACCTGGGCGCCCTGGTCCCGTACGCGTACCTGGAGCACTGGCTGGATCTGCCGCAGGGCGAGCGGGCCGGCTTCATCCGTCGGGGCGAGGTCAGGGCCGAACTCAAGGCGGCCGCCGACGCCTCGGTGCTGCACCCGGCGTACGCGCCCACCGAAACGCCCTGCCTCGCGCTGAACACCTTCGCGATGGCGCTCTGGCTGGCCGGCGATCCGGCCACCGCCGCGGAGCTGTTCCGGCGTCTCGGCGACCGTCCGACCAGCCTCCCATGGGGCTACGCCGGGAACGCCGGCAAAGTGTTCGCCAGGGCACGGCAGGAATGCAAGAAGGGGAAATAGGTACCACTCCAGTGACCACCAACCAGCCGGGCCACACGTTCCAGGTCGATCTGCGCGGCCTCGTCGACCTGCTCTCGCACCACCTCTACTCCTCACCCAAGGTCTATCTGCGCGAGTTGATGCAGAACGCCGTTGACGCGATCACCGCGCGCCGGCTGCTGGACCCCGCCGCCCCGGCCCGGATCACCATCCGCACCGGGACGGACGGCGGCATCGTCGTCGAGGACTCCGGCGTCGGGCTCACCGAGTCGGACGTGCACACCTTCCTGGCCACCATCGGCCGCTCCTCCAAGCGCACCGAGGACGGCGGCATCGACCTGTCCGCCGCGCGGGCCGACTTCATCGGCCAGTTCGGCATCGGGCTGCTCGCCTGCTTCGTGGTCGCCGACGAGATCACCGTGGTGTCCCGCAGCGCCCGCGAGCCCGGTGCGCCGGCCGTCGAGTGGCACGGCCGCAGCGACGGCACCTATAGCATCCGCACCCTGCCGGCCGGCTCGGTCGCCCAGCCCGGCACCACCGTGACGCTGACCCCGCGCGGCGACGGCAGCGAGTGGCTGGAGCCGGGCCGGGTGGTCCAACTGGCGCGCCACTTCGGCTCGTTGCTCCGCTACCAGGTCGAGGTGGTGGACCGGCACGGCGATGTGGTCCAGGTGAACGACACCCCGCCGGTGTGGGAGCGGCAGTACGGCTCACCCTTCGCCCGCCGCGAGGCGCTGGCCGCCTACGGGAAGTCCGTCTTCGACTTCACCCCGCTGGACACCATCGACCTGGACATCCCGCTGGTCGGGCTCAAGGGCGTGGCCTTCGTGCTGCCGACACCGGCCCACCCGACCAAGCGGTCCGGCAACCGGGTGCACCTCAAGGGCATGCTGCTGTCCGACCAGGCCACCGAACTCGTCCCGGACTGGGCCTTCTTCGTCTCCTGCGTGGTGGACACCACCGGCCTGCGCCCCACCGCCTCGCGCGAGGCGCTGTACGAGGACGAGACCCTGGCCGCGGTCCGCGACGCGATCGGCGAGCGGATACGGCAGTGGCTGACCGGACTGGCCGCCTCGGACCTGGCCCTGCTGCGACGCTTCCTGGACGTGCACCACCTCGCGGTGAAGGCGCTGGCCCGGTACGACGACCAGCTGCTGGCGCTGCTGCTGCCGTGGCTGCCGTTCGAGACCACGGACGGCACCGTCAGCCTGGACGAGTTCGCCCGTGCGCACCCGGTGGTGCTGGTCACGCAGACCGTCGAGGAGTTCCGGCAGGTCGCGCCGATCGCGGCAGCGGCCGGGCTCGGCGTGGTCAACGGCGGTTACGTCTACGACCGGGAGCTGGTGCACCAGCTCCCGCAGGTCCGGCCCGGGGTCACCGTCACCGACCTGGACCCGGAGACCGTCAGCGCGCACCTGGACAGCGTCGACCCCGGGGCCGAGCTCGCTGCCGCCCCGTTCCTGGCCCGGGCCCGCGCGGTCGCGGACCGGATGGACACCGATGTGGCGCTGCGCTCCTTCCAGCCGGTGGGCGTGCCCGCGATGCTGGTGGACAACCGGGAGGCCCGCCACCAGCGGCGGCGTGCCGAACTGTCGTCCGACGCCGATGAGTTGTGGGCCGGGATCCTCGGCTCGCTCAGCTCGTCGGCGCCGCGGGCTCAGCTGATCCTCAATCACCTCAACCCGCTGATAAGGAAGTTGGTCGAGCTGGCCGGGACGGCCGACGCCCAGCTGTCCGAGACGGCGATCGAGGCGCTCTACGGTCAGGCGCTGCTGCTCTCCCGGCGGCCGCTGCGGCCGAGCGACCACGCGCTGCTCAACCGCTCCTTCCTGGGGCTGCTCGAATTCGCGACCCAGGCCGCCGGCAACGGGCCGGTCGGTGGGCCGGGCAATGGGCCAGGCAGTGGGCCGAGCAATGGGCCGAGCAACGGACAGGGGAACGTGCCGTCATGACCGCACCCACCACGAAGGAAGAGTTCTTCCAGGCCCTGGGCGAGAACCGCGACCGCCCCAAGGGGCGGGCCACCGCCGCGATCGCCGAGGAACTGGTCGAGGCCGCCGAGGCGTTCGGCGACCCCGAGGTCACCGTGTCGGCGCTGGTGGAGCTGATGGGCGCCTACCACGGCAGTGGAGAGTCGGTGAAGTACCCGGTCGCCTTCGCCCGGCTGCTGCGGTTGTGGGACGAGAACCCGCAGGCGTTCGACGAGCACGAGACCCATCGGCTGTTCTGGTTCTTCAAGTGGGTCGGCGCCGGGCTGCTGTCCACGCCGGACGTGCCGCTGGCGTCGATCCGCGGCTGGATCACCGAGATGCGCCGCCGCTACACGGAGGCGGGCCATGACCTGCAGCCCGTGTACGCCCAGGAGTACTCGCTGGCCCGGCACCTGGACCAGGGCGAGGAGCTGGCCTACGAGCTGTGGGCCACCCGGGGGCGGAGCCGGTTCAGCGACTGCGCCGCCTGCGAGGCGCGGGACCGCGCGGACCACCACATCCGGAACGGCGCGGACCGGCAGGCGCTGGCGGAGCTGGAGCCGACCCTGGACGGCCGGCAGGGCTGCGACGAGGAGCCGCACAACAGCCAGGCGCTGGCACTGCTGCCGCTGCTGCGGCTCGGAGAGTTCGACCGGGCGCGCGCCGCCCACCTCACCGGCTACCGCAAGGTGCGCGGTCAGGAGGCGGAACTCAGCGCGGTCGGCCAGCACCTGGAGTTCTGCGCGCTGACCGGGAACGAGGCCCGCGGCCTCGAACTGCTGGCGCAGAACCGGGCGTTGTTCGACTTCACCGCTGCTCCGTCCAGCCGGTTGCGTTTCCTCACCGGCGTCGAGGTGCTGCTGGCCCGGCTGGCGGAGACCGGGCACGGCCAGCTGCCGTGTGCCGGACCGCTGGCGCGGCCGGAGTGGACGGTCGCCCAGATCCGGGAGGAGGTGACCAGGGAGGCCGATGAGCTGGCGTCGCGCTTCGACGCCCGCAACGGGAACGACGCGGTGTCCGCGCGTCGACGGGAGCGACTGGCCGTCCGGCCGCTGACGGCGCAGCTCAACCTGGGTGTGCAGACGTCGGCGCCGGCGCAGGCGTCCGCGGACGCAGCGTCCGCGAGGCCGGCGGTGCCGGCGGCTTCGGCCGTCCCGGTCGAGGTGCCACAGGACTTCGCCGAACTCGTCGCCGAGATCAGGCGGCTGGACCGGACCGGCGACCCCCGTGCGCGGACGCTGTGGGACGCGCTGCTGGACCGGGTTGCCGCTGCGGATGCGGAGCCGGACGCGGATGCGCTGGACGCGTTGCTGCGCGGCGAGATCGCCTCGGAGCTGGCGCAGCGGGCGTCCAAGGACGAGGACTGGAACGGCTGCGCGGCCCGGCTGCGCGAGGCCGTGGAGCACTACACCCGGGCCGGTCGCCCGGCTCGGAGCATCGCCTCCGAGTCGCGACTGGCCTGGTGCGAGGCCACCGGCAAGGACGTCGCCGCAGCCGCGGCTGCGGCGGCCTGGCCGGTCCTCGACGGGCTGCTGGCGCGGATCGGCGCCCTGATCGACGCTGGGTTCGACACCGCGGAGGAGGAGCGCGAGGCGCTGCTCCGCAGGCTTGTGGTTCGGCAGAGCCGCGTGCTGACGGCGCGTCATGCGCTGCTGCGGACCGATGGGCCGGAGCAGCACACCCGTTGGGCCGAGGTGTTCACCGCGGAGGCGCAGACGCTGATCGCCGAGGGTGCGGCCGTGGACCCGCCGACGCACGTGTCGATGGCCCACGAGATCCTCGCTGAGTTCCAGGCCACCCACGGCGCACCGGTGGAGGGCGAGGCCTCCGCGCGCCGCGCCGTCGCCGTCTTCACCGAGCAGGGCTGGCCCTGGCGGCTGCACCGGGGCCGGCTGCTGCTGGGCCTCGCCCTCGGCGCCCAGGGGCGGTACGACGAGGCCGTGGGAGAGCTGGAGCGCGGCCTCGCGGAGGCCACGTCGGACGTCCCTGACGTGGAGTTGACGCCGCTTCACCGGATGCTCGGCAATATGGCGCTGCGGGCGAAGCAGTACCCGACCGCTGTGCGCGCCTACTCCGAGGCGGCCGCGCGGCTGGACCGCGAGGGTCATGCGCTGCAAGCGCTGGAGGCACGCTGGCAGTTGAGCCGGGCGCTGCGCGCCCAGGGCTCGACCGGCGACGCGGTGGCCGTGCTGGAGACGCTGCTGGACCCGGTGGGTCCGGCGGCGCCGGACCGGGGCGCTGAACCCGCTGAGCCCTCTGAGGCAGAGCAGTTGACGGCTCAGATCCGGGTCGACCTGGCCAATGCGCTGCTGCAGTTGGGGGAGCCGCTTGACGCCGCGAAGGAGTTCCTGCAACTGGCCGACGCCGTCAGCCGTTGGCCCGAGAAGGGGCCGCTGACCTCCGCCGCCTCAGGCGCGGCCGGCGCCCTGGCGCAGGCTGGCAACTGGGACGGCGCCCGGGCGGCGCTGGAGCGCGCGCTGGCCTCCAACGCCGAGGCGCCGTGCATCCCCGACCTGACCGACACCCTGCGCACCCTCGCCGGCGAGGCGATCGACGCCCGGGGCGCGGAGGCGGCCGAGGAGGCGCTCGGCTACCTGGACCAGGCCGACCGCCTGCGCGAGGAGTTCGCGGAGGCAGCGGCTGAGCAGTTCGTCAGCGTGGACGTCGACAGGGCGCAGTGCCTCTTCATCCGCGGCCAGGTGCATGCCTCCGTGGGCAACCCGGACCAGGCGCTGGCAGCGTTCGAGCAGACAGCCGCCGAGTACGACCGGGCGGGCTATGCCGAGGCGTCGCCCCGGTTCGAGGCGCTGCGCAGGGCCGCGCTGGTGGAGGCCCGGCTGATGGACCGGACCCCGGCAGCACGGGACCGCCTGGACCGCGCCGCCGCCGAGGCCGACAAGGCGGGCCTCCCGGAGGCAGCCGCAGCGCTCCGCCGCCAGCGGGACAGCCTGCAGTGACCGCAGACTCCGCCGCGGGGCCCCTGACGGGCCCGCGGCGGAGTCGTGGTGGTGGTCCTGATGCCCGACCGGTCGGCTCAGCCGCGGCCGGGTTGGCCGTAGACGTGGTCGACGTGGAGCTTCAGGACCAGGCGGCCGTCGGCGACCATGGCGCGGCGGTAGTCGTCCCAGTCGGGGTGGTCCTCGCCGCGTACGGAGCGGTAGAGGTCGATGAGTTCCTCGACGGCGGCGTCGTGGGGGTCGGCGGCCACCGGGGTCAGCTCGGCGGTGCCCTCGGCGACGGTCCAGGACCAGCGGTCGGTGCTGGTGACGTGGTAGCTCGCGCGCGGGTCGCGGCGCAGGTTGCGGGTCTTGGCGCGGTCGTCGGTGAGGGAGACCCGGATCAGGCGCTGCTCGGCGTCGAAATGGTGGGTGACGTTCGAAATCTGGGGTCGGCCGTCGCGCTTGAGCGTCACCAGTACGCCACCGTCGGTGTCTGCGAGGAGCTGGAGCAGGGACTGCTCGGTCTTGCCTGCGTCATCGGTCATGCCGGTAGCAACGGCGCCCGAGCACGCGGGATTCCGGGGTTGCGCCGGCCGGGTGAGGCGGGGCGGGTTCCTTCCGCCGCAGGGGAAGGAAGCGGTCGGCGGGAGTGTTGGATCCGGGTAGCGTCCTAACGGACCAGGTCCGCATGCCACTCCTGAGAGAGAAGCCCAGCCATGACCGACCGTCCTGTCCTGCAGCCCAGCGCCAGCCACCCGATCACCGTCTCGGCCAACCCGGCCCGCGTCGTCGTCACGGTGGCCGGCCGCACCGTGGCCGACACACGCAACGCGCTGATCCTGCGCGAGGCGCAGTACCCCGCCGTCCAGTACATCCCGCGCGCCGACGTGGACCTCGCCCTGCTGGAGCCGAGCGACAACGAGAGCTACTGCCCTTTCAAGGGCGAGGCGACCTACTACAGCATCCCCGTCGGCGGCGAGCGTTCGGTCGACTCGGTGTGGGTCTACGAGTCCCCGTACCCGGCCGTCGCCGAGATCAAGGGCCATGTCGCCTTCTACCCGGACCGGGTGGACAGCATCACCGAGCAGTCCGAGTAGTCCTTGACAACGGCTCAGCCGGCGTCGCGCACCGGCTCCGACGCGGGTTTCGGGGCCGGGGCGGCGGCTGAGGTGCGGCGGGCGGCGAGGGTGCCGGAGACGCGGTAGCCGCCGACCATCAGGGCGATCACGGCGATGGTCTCGGTGGTGCCCCAGACCCAGGTGGACGCGGTGGGCTGCTTGGCGGCGAGTTTGGGCAACTGCTCGGCCTCGCCCGCGGTGGGGCTGGTCGCGGCGTGCTTGGCCAGGTCGGCCTGGTAGGCCTGGTTGCGGGCGGAACCGTGCAGGAAGGGGGCGACGAACAGCACCGCGAGTGCGAGCAGGACCTCGACGCCGACCACGGCCGGGAAGGTGCGCAGCAGCACGGTGGCAAGCGGGCGCTGGTCGCCGGCGGCGCGCAGGGCCTCGATCCGGGGGTGCAACCGGAACTGGTTGAACATGCCGAGCAGCAGCAGCGCGCCGAAGATCAGGATCTTCACGCCGAGCACCCGTCCGTACATGGTGGTGACCAGTTGGGTGGGGCCGTCGACGTGCTCCCAGTACAGGAATAGGCCGGACAGGGTGATGGCGGCGACGCAGCCCATGGCCCAGGCGGAGAAGCGCCGGACGGTCGCCGACCAGAAGGCGGTGCGTTCCGCGGCGCCGAGTCCGCTGGGGAGTCCGCCGCCGGGCAGGGCGATGAGCAGCAGGCCCGCCAGCCCGCCGAGCCAGACGCCGCCGCCGATCAGGTGCAGCAGCCACATCAAGGTGTTGAAGACGGTGCGGCCCCAGTCGTCCGGTGCCTTGTCGGGGAACTTGGTGGTGCCGAGTGCGATCGCACCCGCCGCCAGGCCGGCGCCGAGCAGCGTCCCGCGCCCGCGTCCGGCGGCGATCCGGCGAACCGTCAGCGGAGCCAGCAGCGCCGCCCCCAGCAGGGAGAAGGTCACTTCAAGACCGGACAGCCGGCCGTCGTTGCTGCCGTCGTAGAGGGAGCCCCAGGCCGCCGCGTAGTCGTAGCCCCCGCTCTTCGCCGCGCCGTGGGCGAGGTCGGTGAGCACGGCGGGAACGGCGAGCAGGCCGACGACGACCGCGGCCCGGGCGAGCCGCGCGGTGAGGGCGGGAATCGCGCCGGGCGCGGTGCGGGCGGCCGCGGGGCCGACGGCCAGGAGGGCGAGGGCGCTCAGCCCGACGAAGCCCATCAGGGTGACCCAGGCGGTCCAGGTGACAGCACTGTCGGCGAAGGGGCCCAGCGGTGTCGAGGGTGCGGCCGCCGCGAACTGCGGCAGGGCAGGGGGAACCAGGGTAAGGGGCATGGGTGGCCGACCTCGCTGTGCAGAGGGAGCAGATGTAGTTAGGTTAGCCATACCTAAGTACATAGCGCCACTGCACCCCCGTGCGGGGCCGCGGGCATGGTCGGATGCGCGCCGTTGCCCGCGGTCTCGGGGCCTCGCTGTCAGTCCCTCCTCGTACTGTCGAAGGCAGCGCACCCGGGCCGCGAACGGCGACCGCGAGCATGGCGCGCCAGTGCGACCCGGCCCCGAGTGCGGGGGCCGGGTCGCACTCAGGCGGTTCCGCGGCGGTGCCTGGTCGGTGGTGCCGGAGTACTCGCCGTTCCGGTCGGGGTACGAGAGCGTCATGGCGGCCTGGAACTCCTCACTGCCGTCCACGGGTCCGGGCACGCGGGCCCGGGCGACGGCGTGGACCTCGACCCGCGGGGACTCGCGTACGAACGCTGCGCACGCCTCCAACGCGTCGGCCGGAGTGGCGCCGGAGCAGACCACGGCCGTCTGCAGCGTGACGGACACGTCGGCCCGGGCGCTGGCGAGAGATGCTTCGGCCGGCCGTCGGTGGCCCGGCTCAGATCAGCCTGAGCTGGGTCGGGGCCGGGGGCTCCTCGGCGTGCCGATCCGGGGTTGGCTGCGGCGTCGGCTCCGGGTGGGGCCGGGGGGTGGGGCCGATGCCGTATTCGGTGGCGAGGGCGTGTACCTGGCGGGTGATGCGGCGCTGGTACCAGGTGGGGGCGTAGGCGTTGTCGTAGTAGAGGGCCTGGTAGCGGGGGACCAGGTCGGGGCGGTGTTCGGCGAGCCAGTGGAAGTACCACTCGCGGGCGCCCGTGCGCAGGTGCAGTACCAGCGGGGTGACCGAGGTGGCGCCTGCGGCGGCGATCGCCTGGACGGTGGCGCGCAGTTGTTCGGGGGAGTCGGAGAGGAAGGGCAGGACCGGTGCCATCAGTACGCCGCAGGGTATGCCGTGGTCGTTCAGCGTCCGGCAGACCTCCAGGCGCTTGCCGGGGGAGGGGGTGCCGGGCTCGACGCGGCGCCACAGCTCGCGGTCGGTGAATCCGACCGAGACGGCGACGGAGACCTCGGTGACCTGGGCGGCCTGTTCGAGGATCGGCAGGTCGCGCAGGATCAGCGAGCCCTTGGTCAGGATGGAGAAGGGGTTCTCCCGGTCGCGCAGTGCGCCCAGGATGCCGGGCATCAACTGGTAGCGGCCCTCGGCGCGTTGGTAGCAGTCGACGTTGGTGCCCATGGCGATGTGCGCACCCTCCCAGCGCGGCGCGGCCAGTTCGCGGCGCAGCAGTTCGGGGGCGTTGACCTTGACCACGATCTGGCTGTCGAAGTCATGACCGGTGTCCAGGTCCAGATAGCGGTGGGTGTTGCGGGCGAAGCAGTAGACGCAGGCGTGGCTGCAGCCCCGGTACGGGTTGACGGTCCAGGCGAACGGCATCCGGGACGCGCCCGGCACCTTGTTGACGATCGACCGGGCCCGGACCTCGTGGAAGGTGATGCCGCGGAACTCCGGGGTGTCGAAGGTGCGGGTCACCGCGTCGAGGCCGAAGAGCCCGGGTGCCGCGGTGTTCTCGGCGCTCTCGCCGTTCCCGGCGCTGAGGTTCTGCCAGCGCATGCCGCCTCCTGGGGTGTGGTTCGCCGCCTTCTCGAACCCCAGAATAGAACAAGCGAGCGAATATGTGGCGACAGGTGCGGCACGGCGGTACGGCGTGGTGTGCACGCAAGGCGCGGATCCGGATCCCGACGTCGGCCCCGTTCAGACCCGTTCAGCCCCGTTCAGACCCGTTCACCCGGGCCGGTGCGGGCCGCCGGTCGGTTCGTCGGCGCCGCGCGGTCATCGACAAGGGCGCCCAGCCAGCGGCCGCGGCGGAACAGTTCGACCGCCGCCGCGGCGTCCGCGGCGACGAGCACCACGCCCATGGCCGCCCATCCCGCGGTGTTCCGCGAGTCCGGGGCCCGGAAGGCCTTGGCCGGCTCGTCCCGGCGCACCTGCAGAGCCAACCGGTGTCCGGGCGGGGCGGTCGTCGGCAGGACGCCCCGGTAGGTGTGGCCGTCGACCACCCACCAACCCTCGCAGGAGGGGTCCTTGGTGCCTCCGGAGCAGTCGGTCACGGTCGCGGTGGCCGGGCGGGTCGCCACCAGGTACTGCGCGAAGGCGTTGACCGGGCCGCTCCACAGCATGGGTGACAGCGCGAGCACCAGCCCGGCCAGCAGCACCTGCGGCAGCCGCTCGCCCGGCAGCGCCCTCGGTCGTTCGTCCAGCCCATGGCCCTGGCGCAACCCGGCCAGGAAGCGGTGCGTGGGCACGAAGCGCACCCAGAACAGCACGAAAACGATCAGCACAGCGGCCAGGGACACCACGCTGCTCGCGCTGCCGTCCCTGGCCACCCCCGCGTAGGGGAGCAGCACCGATGCCGCCAGCAGCGCCCCCCAGAACGGCAGCGCCGTCGCCCGCCGCACCCTGCGCACTGTCTCCGTGATCACGATCAGCAGCATAGGACGCGTGTTGGTGGCGCCCTGCACAGGCGTCTCCGCCGTACTGCTCATGCCGCCGCGGTGGGGGCGGGGTCACTGCCCCTTGGGTCGCGGCTCCTTCCGTCGTGCCACGTCCGACACCGGCCCCAGGTGGGCGAGCTTGTCGGGGTTGGACACCGAGTGGATCGCCCGGACCGCTCCGTCGGCGATCTCCAGCTCGACCACACTGGCCACCCGTCCCCCGGCGTCGCACAGCACGGCGCCGGGGCGGCCGTTGACCCAGGCCGGCCGCAGTGAGATCTCCATCATCCGGACTCGGCGCAGCCCGCCGACCAGCAGTTGTGCGACGTGCTGCGGGTCGACCACCGGCTTCCTGACCGCCCGGGCCTTGCCGCCGCCGTCCCCGTGGAAGACCACGTCGGGGGCGAGCATGCCGAGCAGCGAGTCCATGTCGCCGCCGGCGGCGGCCTCGAAGAACCGGCGGGCCAGCTCCTCGCCTGCCGCCCGCCGCTCCGGGCGAGGGGCGCTGTCGCGCCCCTGCTCTGCGGTGCCGATGCGCTGCCGGGCCCGCGCGAAGACCTGCCGGCAGTTCACCTCGGTCTTGCCGGTGATCCTGGCCACGTCCGGGTAGCCGTACCCGAACACCTCGCGCAGCATGAAGACCGCCCGCTCCACCGGGGAGAGCGACTCCAGCAGCACCAGGAACGCCATCGACAGCGAGTCGGCCAGCTCGGCGTGCTCGGCCGGGCCCTGCCCGTCCGACGGCACGACGACGGGTTCGGGCAGCCAGTCCCCCACGTAGGTCTCCCGCCGCACCCGTGCCGAACGCAGGTGGTTGATGCCGAGTCGGGTCACCGACGTGGTCAGGTACGCCTTCGGATCGTTGATCACGGTCCCGGCCCGGCGCGCACGGGTCATGCCCAGGAACGCGTCCTGGACGACGTCCTCGGCGTCGCCGACGGAGCCGGTCATCCCGTAGGCGATGGAGAACAGCAGCGGTCGGTAGCCGGCCCCGAGGGTGTCGTCGTCAGCCGCCTCGGAAGCGGGTTCCCTGTCGTCAACGCGCATGCCGGTGCTCATTTCCCTGCCCTCATGTCCGAATCCGAGGTCTGCTCCGTGTCCGTCATGCCCTCTGGGACAGGACGCCCCCCTCGGCTGTGACGCATTGTGACCCGGATCACATCGATCTGGACGCTGCGCGGGATGAAACACTTGGGCATGACCGAAGAGGACCCGTATCTGTGGCTCGAGGACGTGACCGGCGAGCAGGCCCTGGACTGGGTGCGCGCCCGCAACGCGGAGTCGACCGGCCGGTTCGCCACCGGCCAGGCGTTCGACGAGCTGCGTGACAGCCTCCGGGCCGTGCTGGACGCGGACGAGAGGATCCCCTACGTGACGCGCCGCGGCGCGCACCTCTACAACTTCTGGCAGGACGCCGACCACCCGCGCGGGCTGTGGCGGCGCACCACCCTGGCGGAGTACCGCACCGACGCCCCGGCCTGGGACGTGCTCCTGGACGTCGACGCGCTCGCCCGGGACGAGGACGAGAACTGGGTCTGGCACGGCGCCGCGGTGCTGCGCCCGGACCACCGGCTGGCCCTGGTCCACCTCTCCCGCGGCGGTGCGGACGCCTCCGTGGTGCGGGAGTTCGACCTGGAGGAGCGCCGCTTCGTCAAGGACGGCTTCGTGCTCCCCGAGGCCAAGAGCACGGTCGGTTGGATCGACGCCGACCGGGTCTACCTCGGGACGGACTTCGGCGAGGGCTCGCTCACGGACTCCGGCTATCCGCGGTTCGCGAAGGAGTGGCGCCGCGGCACCCCGCCGGACCAGGCGGTGACGGTGTTCGAGGGCGGGCCCGAGGACGTGTCGGTCAGCGCCCACCACGACCCGACGCCCGGCTTCGAGCGCGACTTCGTGCACCGGTCGATCGACTTCTACCGCACCGAGTTCCATCTGCGTCCGGCCGGGGGCGGCGACCTGGTGCGGATCGAGGTGCCCGAGGACGCGCTGGCGTCGGTGCGGCGCGAGTGGCTGCTGGTGCGGACCCGCTCGCCGTGGCGGGTCGGCGGCCGGGAGCATCCGGCGGGCGCGCTGCTGGCCATCGGCTTCGAGGAGTTCCTGGCCGGGGGACGGGACTTCACCACCGTCTTCACCCCGGACGCCCGCACCTCGCTGGAGGACTACCGGTGGACCCGGAACCACCTGCTGCTGACCGTGCTGCGCGATGTGACCAGTGAGCTGCGGGTGCTCACCCCGGACGCCGCGGGCCCCTGGGCGTCCGCGCCGCTGACCGGGGCGGTGCCGCTGGGCACTGCCGGGATCATCGACACCAGTCCGGACGAGGACGACGAGTACCTGACCGTCACCAGCGGCTTCACCACGCCGCCGGTGCTCAGCCGCGGCGTGGTCGGCGGAGGTGTCGAGGTGCTCAAGCAGAACCCGGCCTTCTTCGACGCCGAGGGGACGGACGTCGAGCAGTACTTCGCCATTTCGGAGGACGGCACCCGGATCCCCTACTTCGTGGTCCGCCCCCGCGGCGGGGCCGGGGGCGGTGGGGCCGGGGCCGGCGGGGCCGGGGCCGGCGGGCGGACGCTGCTGACCGGCTACGGCGGCTTCGAGGTGGCGCTGACCCCCGACTACCTGACCGTCGAGGGCCGGGGGTGGGTGGCGCGCGGCGGCACCTATGTGCTGGCCAACATCCGCGGCGGCGGCGAGTACGGCCCGGAGTGGCACACCCAGGCGGTCAAGGCCGGACGGCACAAGGTCTACGAGGACTTCGCGGCCGTGGCCCGGGACCTGGTCCGACGGGGCGTCACCACCCCGGAGCGGCTGGCGGTCCAGGGCGGCAGCAACGGCGGGCTGCTGATGGGCGTGATGCTCACCCGCTACCCGGAGCTGTTCGCGGCCATCGCCGCCCAGGTCCCGCTGCTGGACATGAAGCGCTACCACCGGCTGCTCGCCGGGGCCTCCTGGACGGCGGAGTACGGCGACCCGGACGACCCGGCCGAGTGGACCTACATCAGCGCGTACTCGCCGTACCACAACCTCCGTGCGCAGCCCGGCTATCCGCCCGTCCTGTTCGCCACCTCCACCCGGGACGACCGGGTCCACCCGGGCCACGCCCGCAAGATGGCGGCCCGGATGCTGGAGCTGGGCCACTCCGTCGACTACTACGAGAACACCGAGGGCGGTCACGGCGGCGCGTCCAACAACGAGCAGACCGCCTTCAAGTGGGCACTGGTGCTGGACTACCTCTGGAGGCACACCGGATCGTCCTGAGGCGCCAGCAGCACGCTCTCTTCCAAGGTGCTGCGTAAGATTTTCCATTCCTGATGAGAACCTTGCGGCATTTCAGTGTGCTCTGTACGGTCGGGGCGCCCGCCACCTGAGTTCCCTGAAGGAGTGCCAGATGCGTGAGACCAGAGGACGCTTACTCGGCACGGGGTTCCTCCCGCGCCTGCTGGTGGCCCTTGTCGCCGTGCTCGGCCTGGTGTGGACCGCCTCCGCACCGGCCGAAGCCGCCTCCCGCACCGCCGCCGCCGGGGCGGCGCCCGCAGTGAGCACCGCTGCGAGCACCGCCGCGGGTGCCACCACGCCGTTCGCCACCTACGAGGCCGAGGCCGGGACCCTGGGCGGTGGCGCCGCCGCGGTGTCGCTGACCGCGGCGCCGACGACGCAGTACTCCAGCGCCGCACTTGAGGCGTCCGGCCACGCCTACGTCCATCTGGGCGCCACCGGGCAGTCGGTGCGGTGGACCAACAACACCGGTCAGCCCATCAGCTTCATCAACGTCCGTGCCAGCATCCCGGACTCCGCCTCGGGCGGCGGCATCACCGGCACGCTGGACCTCTATGTCGACGGCACCTTCCGGCAGGCGCTGAACCTCAACTCCAGGCAGACCTGGGTCTACGAGGGCACCAACTACAACAACAGCGACGACCAGACCCCGGCGGACGGCGACCCGCGGGTGTTCTTCGACGAGTCGCACACCTTCGTCACCGGCACGCCCATCCCGGCCGGCAGCACCTTCTCGCTGCAGAAGGACGCCGCCAACAGCGCCTCCTCCTACGACATCGACTCCATCGACGTGGAGAACCCGCCGGCGCCGATCGCCCAGCCCGCGAACTCGATCTCCATCACCAGCTGCGGCGCGGTGGCGGACGACAACCCGACCAACGGGGCCGCCGACAGCCAGGCGGTGGACAGCACCGCCGCCATCCAGAACTGCATCAACCAGGCGCAGTCGCAGCGGAAGACGCTCTGGCTGCCGCAGGGCACCTTCTATGTGAAGGGGACGACGGGTCTGCAGGCCCAGGGCATCACCATCGCGGGTGCCGGGATGTGGTACACGACCGTCTACCGTGACGTTCCGCTGCCCAACAGCACTCCGCTGGCCGCGCTGTTCTCGGTGACCTCGTGCGCGGTCGAGGACTTCCACATCGACGCCAACGCAACCAGCCGCGGCACGGCGGGCGGCGACGGCGGCGCCATGGACACCACCGGTACCAACTGGGTGGCCGACGGGATCTGGTCCCAGCACACCGAGTCCGGCTTCTGGGCCTCCGGCACCGGCGGCAAGGTCGAGAACAGCCGGCTGACCTCGATCTGGGCCGACGGGATCAACCTCAACAACGTCTCGCTCAACGCGGACACCGGCAACAACCTGACCGCCACCGGCAACTTCGTGCGCGGCACCGGCGACGACGCGATGGCGATCAACTCGGTCAACTACAACACCAACGGCAGCACCACGACCTACTACAACCCGATGACCGACATCACCATGACCAACAACACCACGATCGCCCCCTGGGGCGGCAAGGGCATCGGGATCTACGGCGGCAGCGGCCATCTGGTCAGCGACAACTACATCAGCGACACCGCGCGCTACATCGGCCTGGGCGCGGGCCGGTTCGGGGTCAACGGCAGCGACCTGCTGTCGGCCACGGTGTCCGGAAACGTCGTGGTCCGGTCCGGCGGCAACGCCTACAGCCAGGGCCAGCCCGCGATGCAGATCGGCAACGGCGGCGACGGCCAGAACGTGGGCGTGGTCGACCATGTCACCGAGACCGGCAACACCGTGGTCGATTCGCTGTACGACGGGATCGGCTTCTCGACCTCGACCAACACGCTGCTGCAGAACAACACGGTCACGTCCCCCGGCCGCAACGGCGTGGTGATCGCGCCGCCGTTCTACCCGGCGCCCACGGGGTCGGCGACCGTCACCGGCAACACCGTCACCGGGTTGAAGGCCGGCGCTTCGGGCTTCGTCGACAACTCCAGCGGCTTCACCGCCACCCAGAGCAACAACAGCTGGCAGGGCGGCACCGGACCGGTCGAGGCGCCCTACGGCGGGACCCCGGCCGCCGTTCCTGGCACCGTCCAGGCCGAGAACTACGACACCGGCGGCCAGGGCCTCGCCTACAACGTCACCTCGGTCAACGGATCCGGGAACGCCTACCGGGCCGACGGCGTCGACCTGGAGACGACTTCGGACACCGGCGGCGGCTACGACCTCGGCTGGACCACCGGAGGCCAGTGGTTCCGCTACACGGTGAACGTCGCCACGGCCGGGACCTACGCCGTCAGCCTGCGGCTCGCCGCTCCCAGCGCGGTGTCCGGCGCGCTGCACATCTCCAACGCGTCAGGCGCCGATCTGAGCGGCGCGGTGGCCGTACCGGCCACCGGCGGGTTCCAGACCTGGACCACCGTGACGGCCGGTGTCACACTGCCGGCCGGGCAGCAGGTGCTGACGGTCAACCAGGACGCCGGCGGCTGGAACCTCAACAGCCTCGCCTTCGCGGCGAGCGGTGGCGGCACCCCGCCCAGTACCGACCTCGCGGCGGGCAGGACGACCAGCGAGTCCAGCCACACCCAGGGCTATGCGTCGTCGAACGTGACCGACGGCAACCGGTCGAGCTACTGGGAGAGCGCCAACAACGCCTTCCCGCAGTGGGTCCAGGTGGATCTGGGCTCCGCGCAGAGTGTGTCCCGGGTCGTCCTCCAACTGCCGACGGCCGGTTGGGGCGCCCGTACCCAGACGCTGTCGCTGCTGGCGGGCACCGACGGCTCCACCTTCAGCACGGTGAAGGCGTCGGCGGCCTACACCTTCGACCCGGCCGCCGCCAACACCGTCACCATCACCTTCCCGGCGACCACCCAGCGCTACTTCCGGGTGAACATCACGGCCAACACGGGC
Source organism: Streptacidiphilus carbonis (assembly GCF_000787775.1). Lineage (GTDB taxonomy): Bacteria > Actinomycetota > Actinomycetes > Streptomycetales > Streptomycetaceae > Streptacidiphilus > Streptacidiphilus carbonis. Next base: position 145,228 of record NZ_BBPM01000001.1, read on the forward strand.
TGGCCGGCCGGCCAGCTCTCGGAGTTCCAGGTCTGGAACACCTGAGCCGGTCCGGCGATCGCCCGCCTGAACGATCGGCCTCCTGACCGAATGCCCGACAGTCCGCGCCGGCGGGCGGTCGGGCATTCGCCGGTCGGTCGGCGGCCGCTCGCCGCAGCGTCGCCCGGGACCGTCGGGCCGCACCGCCCCTCTGGCTGATGCCGCGTCGGCCGACGACGCGGGGGGTGCGGAGGGCCGACCTTCCGGTTCGTCCGGATAGGCTGGCCAGGGCCCCGAGCGGTGGGGCGCGATCGAGAGGAGCGTGTGCGGATGGCGCAGCGTGTCGTCGTCACCGGCGGAAGCGGCAAACTGGGGCGGGCCTGTGTCCGAGACCTGGTCGAGCACGGCTGGGACGTGGTGAACGCCGACAGCACGGCGCCCGCCGAGCCGTTGTGCCCGTTCGTGCGGGTGGACCTCACCGACTTCGGACAGACGGTCGAGGCGCTCACCGGCATCGACGACCGCTACCACGGGGTCGACGCGGTGGTGCACCTGGCGGCGATCCCGGCACCCGGTCTGGTGCCCAACGCCGCGACCTTCCGCAACAACGTGCCGGCCAGCTACAACGTCTTCGCCGCCGCGAAGCAGGCCGGCATCCGCAATGTGGTGTGGGCGTCCAGCGAGACGGTGCTCGGGCTGCCCTTCGAGACCCCGCCGCCCTACATCCCGGCCGACGAGGAGTACCCGCCCAGCCCGGAGAGCGTCTACTCGCTGGGCAAGCACCTCGAAGAGATGATGGCGGGTCAGTTCTGCCGCTGGGACCCCGAGTTGAAGATGGTCGGGCTGCGCTTCTCCAATGTCATGGATCCGGCCGACTATGCGGAGTTCCCCGGCTTCGACGCGGACGCCCGGCTGCGGAGCTGGAACCTGTGGTCCTACATCGACGCCCGCGACGGCGCCCAGGCGGTGCGCCGGGCGCTGGAGTACCGGGCCACCGGGGTCGAGGTGTTCGTGATCGCCAGTCCGGACACGGTGATGTCGCGCCCCACCAGCGAGTTGATCGCCGAGGTGTTCCCGGACGTGCCGGTGCGCCGCGAGGTGGGTCCGCACGAGACCCTGCTGTCGATCGACAAGGCCCGCAGGCTGCTGGGCTACGACCCGAAGCACAGCTGGCGCGACGAGTTCCGCGACGGGGCCGTCGGCTGAGGCACAAGGCAGGGCCTCCGGTGGGTGCCACCGGAGGCCCTGCCTGCTGTTCCGCCGCCCGGGGTCAGACGCTGCCGACCCCGTTCGAGTAGCCGGTCATGTTGAAGGTGCCGAAGCCGTTCTGCACCGGGTTGCCGGTGTTGTTGATGCAGTGCAGGATGCCGCCGCCGCCCGGGCCGTTCAGGCAGACGGTCATCAGGTCGGTGAAGACCACACCGGGGGCGTCCGGGACCTCGTAGGCCCGGTCGGTGTAGATGTCGGCGTTCAGGTCGAAGAAGCAGTAGCTGCCCAGGCCCCAGGCCTGGTGGTGCCGGACGTGGTCGCCGACCTTGTAGGCGGCGTAGCCGTTGGTGCTGCCGTGCACCCACGCGGACTGGGTGGGCACGTCGTAGGGATGCTCGTTCTGGAAGAAGTAGGTGCGACCCTCCTCGCCGTTCCAGAGCACCTCGTACTTCTGGTAGTGCTCGACGGCGAGGCCGTAGGCGGTGACCCGGTCGCCGTTGACGAGGAAGCCGGTGTCGGCCGGGTTGACCGCCCAGCCGACGGTGCCGTCGTCGCCGTGGTCCGCGCGCCACAGCCAGAGGTTGTCGCAGATCACGTCGTTGCTGTCGAGCTGGATACTGACGGTGGCGCCGCCGGCCAGCGCGCCGCCGATACGGGCGTAGACGTCGAACAGGACGGTGGGGTCCGCGCTGTGCCGGGTCCGGCTGCGGCCGTGGCCGACCCGGAGCAGCACCGGGGAGTTGGCGGAGGCGGCCTCCAGCAGCACGCCGGCCACGGTGACTCCGCCGACGTCGGCGACCTCGATCAGCGAATTGCCGTGCGTGGCCTGCAGGGTGGCCAGGCCGATGCCGAGTACCACGGTGCCGGGCCGGTTCACCCGCAGGGCGGAGGAGAGCGCGTAGACGCCCGGGGTGAACAGCAGGTGGTGCCCGCGGTCCAGGGCCTGGTTCAGGGTGTCGGCGGAGTCGCCGGGGCGGGCCACATGGAAGTGGGACAGCGGGATGCTGTGTCCGGCGGTGTGGCCGGAGGCCCAGGTGGTCCCGGCGGAGTTGCTGTGCAGTGAGGGGACGAAGACGCTGTAGGAGCCGTCGCGGGCCACGGTGAGGAACGGCTTCTCACGCACGGTCGGGGTCCGGTCGGCCACGGTCCAGGCCGGGTTGGGGAAGTGCTGCGCCGGGGCGCCCTCGGTGCCGACGAAGACCATGTTCCAGTTGGAGCCGACCCAGCTGCCGAAGCTGTCGTTGCGGGACAGCCACTGCTGCTGCGACCCGGAGTCGACCTGGCCGTCCACCACGCTGTCGGCCAGGAAGCCGCCACTGGACCACCGGTTGCCGGGCGGGCTGGGCCACAGGGTCATGTCGCCCTTGATGTGGGCGCGGCGCATCGGCCCGGCCTGGGCCACCGCCCAGCGCTCCAGGCCGTCCGGCGGCACGATGCACAGGTTCTCGGCGGCGCGCCAGAAGTTCTGGGTGCCGTTGCCCTGCAACCACTGGGCGTCGACGGTGACATGACCGTTGATCACCACGTCGTCGGGGCTGTCGCCGAGGCCGAGCACATGGGTGTAGAAGCCGACATTGACATCGACGTTGTACGTCCCGGGCCGGAAGGCCAGGGCGTAGCGCTCGGTGCCGAACTGGTTCGACTGCTGAGTGTTGAACACGGCGTCGACCTGGGCCTGGATCGCCGCGTCGCCCATGGACGGGTCGAAGACCAGGACATTGGGGCCGAGGCCGGCTCCTCCGCCGTGAGCCGGGGAGGGGCCCTGGTCGGAGGACGAGGCGAACGCCGGTCCACCGGCGAGGGTGCCGACCAGCGGCAATGCGGCGGCGACGGCCGCCCCGCGGAGGACGGAACGGCGGTTGGGGCTGACGGGCATGGCTCTCCCTGGCATGGTGGGTGGGGAGGGAGGTGCGGGTGCTGCGGGAGCGATCAGAGAGCGCTCTCAGGGGGAAGTGAAGCACTTGGCTCATGGACCGTCAATGGTCTGTAGGCAGGTAAGCACCGGGTGACGTGTCCGCGTTCAGTTGCTGAAGGAATCGGCTGGCGGCCCGCTGCACACCGTGCCGCCGGCCCGCGGGGACGGGCGGCACGGCGCGGAACCGCAGGACGGCTCAGGGGAGTCGGGTCGGGTCGGCGAGGTAGGACTGGGTGCGGGTGACCCGGTTCGCTCCCGGTCACTCCCTGGACAGCACCGCGGTCAGTGCCTGGCGCAGCAGCCGGGTCGCCTCGTCGGTGCTGACGGCGCCGGTCGGGCGGCGCCAGGCGACGTAGCCGTCCGGGCGGACCAGGAGTACGCCGTCCTCGGCGACCTCGGCGCGGCGGTGCCACTCGCCGTAGGCGTCGCGGGCGTCGCGGTCGACGACGACGGTGCGCAGGTCGAGGCCGAGTTCCTGGGACAGGGCTGCGGCGGCGTCGGCCCACTGGGTTCCGGACAGGCCGGTGAGGACGGAGAACCGGCCGCCGCCGACCAGGTCCAGGGTCGAGACCCGGTGGCCCCGGGGGTCGACCAGCCAGGCGTGCGGCAGCTTGGCGCCCGGGCGTGAGGTCGGGTGCCCGAACAGCTCCTGGTCGCGGGAGGTGTCCTCGACGGTGCCGTCGGGGACCACGGCCGTCGACCGGTAGCGCTGGTTGTGCTCCACGCCATGGGCGTTGAACTCGTAGTGCTTCAACTCGACGGCGTCATGGATGGCCTGCCGCTTCTTGGCCCCCTCGGCGTCCGGCCGGCGGGCCGCGAGCAGGGCCTTGGTGATGCCGTCGTCGTCCCCGCCGACCACGCCCAACGCCTCGAACAGCGGCAGGAACTGGTCCCGGGACAGGTTGGCCCGCTCGACGATCTGCTTGGCCACCGGGGCCCGCTCCTGCGAGTAGGTCTCCAGCAGTTCGGCGCCGGCGTGTCCCTTGACGACCGCCGCCAGTTTCCAGGCCAGGTTGTAGGAGTCCTGGATCGAGGTGTTGGAGCCCAGCCCGTTGGACGGCGGATGCCGGTGCACGGCGTCCCCGGCGCAGAAGACCCGGCCGTGCGACAGCCGGGTCGCGTAGGCGTGGTTGACCGTCCACAGCGAGGCGCTGTCGATCCGCACGTCGAGGCCGTCGTCGCCGACCAGGTCGCGGACGATCGCGACGGCCGCCTCGTCGGTCACCTCCGGCGGGGGCTTCTCGATGTCGTAGCCCCAGACGATCAGCCACTCGTTCCACGGCCGGACCATGCGCAGCAGGCCCATGCCGATGCCGCCGACGTCGGCCCCCGGCCGCATGATCCAGTACAGGACGCTGGGACGGTGCGCGCAGTACCGGGCGAGGTCGGCCCGGAAGACGATGTTCATGCTGCCGGCCTTGCCCATCTGCCCTTCCATCGGCAGGCCGAGCCGCTCCGCGACGATGCTGCGGCCGCCGTCGGCACCGATCAGGTACCGGGCCCGGACGGTGTACTCGCGTCCGCCCACCCGGTCCCGCAGCACGGCCGTCACCCCGTCGGGGTCCTGCTCGAAACCGGTCAGCTCGGTGTTGAAGTCGACGACGGCGCCGCGCCTGGCGGCGTTCTGCAGCAGGATCGGCTCCAGGTAGGTCTGCGGGAGGTCGATCATTCCGCAGGGGCTCTGCGCGGCGTACTCGGTCAGGCTCTCGTCGCCGGTGCCCCAGGTGCGGATCCGGCCGATCTCCTCGCCGAGCAGCGAGGTGGCGAACACCGTGTCGCCCATCAGCGAGCTGGGCGTGCCCTGCTCCAGCGCCTGCTGCTCGATGCCGAGGTCGCGGAGGACCTCCATGGTGCGCTGGTTGGTGATGTGGGCGCGCGGGGTGTCCGCGAGCCATCCGTACTTGGTGACCAGCCGGGTCCGCACGCCGTAGGTGGCCAGCAGCAGGGCCGCGGCGCCGCCCGCCGGTCCGCTGCCGGCGACCAGGACGTCGGTGTCGTACCCGGTGTCGCCTGCTGTGGTCTCCGGCCCGTTCATGCTGTCTCCGTCGGATCCGTCGGAACTGTGCGTGCGATGCGGAAGGCGAACTCGAGCAGCCGCCACTCGCCTTCGACCGGCCGCCCGTCCGGGGTCGGTCCGGTGCGCGGCGCGAACTCGGTGACCAGCTCCTCCTTGACGCCGAAGACCGTGTCCCGCTGTCCCGGGGGGCCGTCCAGGTAGGCGCCGCCCTTGACGAACAGCTGGGTGGTCAGCGGCCGGTAGCCGGGGGCCTTGATCAGGAAGTGCAGATGCGCCGCGCGGTAGGGGTGGCGTCCCACGGCTTCGAGCATCCGGCCCACCGGACCGTCGTCCGGGATCGGGTACGGGGACGGGAGGATCGACCAGAACGTCACCCGGCCGTCGTCGTCCGTGTGGAACCGGGCCCGCAGCACCGGGCCGTCCAGGTCGGGGAGCTGGATGTCGTAGAAGCCGTCGGCGTCGGACTGCCAGACGTCCACCACCGCCCCGGCGACCGGGGCTCCCTGCGGGTCGGTGATCCGGACGTCCGACCACAGCGGGGTGCCCGCCAGCCCCAGGGCGATGTCGCTCCCGTGTTCCGCGGCCGGCGGACCGGGGACGTAGAAGGGGCCCAGGACGGCCGAGGGCGTGGTGCCGGGGGTGCGGGAGTTGGACAGGGCGTCGACCACGCTGGACACCCCGAGGGTGTCGGACAGCAGGATGAACTCCTGCCGGGTGTCGCTGGTGATGTGCCCGGCCTCGGTGAGGAAGCCGATGGCCCGCTGCCACTCGGCCTGGGTCACGTCGTTGCGGACCGCGTATCCGTGCAGCGTGCGGACCAGGTCGGTGAGCAGCTCCTTGGCCCGTGGGTCCGGGCAGTTGTCGAAGCTCGCCACGACCTCGCCGGTCAGGGCGCTCAGGTCCGGCGCGGCCGCTGCGGCGGCCGGAGCGGGCGCACCGGTGGGACGGCGGCCCTCCCAGGCCTCCCGAAGCAGGCCCGCGATGCCGTCGCGGGTCAGCTCCCGCGGGTTCGGGTAGGGCTTGGAGGCGGCCAGTTCCGCGGCCCGGTCCAGGTCGCCCTCGGCCATGCCCAGTTCCCGCAGGGACGTCGGGCCGCCGGCCGCGCGGATCAGGTCGAAGACGCCGCCCGGCGCCTCGGGGACGCCGAGGGCCGCCGCGATGCGGGCCATCGCCTCCGGGGCGGCGGGGGCGTTGTACGCCATGGCGTGCGGGAGGACCACGGTGTGGGTCTCGGCGTGGGGGAGGCCGAAGCTGCCGCCCAGGGTGTGGCAGAGCTTGTGGTGCAGGCCCATGCCGACCGTGCCCAGGCAGGTCCCGGCCAGCCAGGCCGCCCGCAGCAGGTCGGCCCGCGCCTCCAGGTCCGACGGGTCGTCACCGAGGGCGGGGAGGGCACGGGCGATCGCGGACACGGCCTCCAGGGCGATGGCGTCGGTGACCGGGTCGGCGTCCGGCGAGTACAGCGCCTCGACGGCGTGTGCCAGCGCGTTGACGCCGCTGGTGACCGACATCGCGACCGGGAGGTCGAGGGTGAGCTCCACGTCGTAGACGACCGTCTCCGGCAGGATCGCGGGCGAGGACCGGGTGACCTTCTCGCCCTTGGCCGTCTCGCCGAGCACCGGGGTGACCTCGGAGCCCGCGTAGGTGGTCGGCAGGATGACCTGCGGCAGGTCCGTGCGCAGTGCCAGGGCCTTGGCCAGGCCGGTCGTCGAGCCGCCGCCGAGCGCCACCAGGCAGTCCGCCCGCTGCTCGTGCAGGACGGCCAGGGCCCGCGCGGTCACCTCGACCGGGGTGTGCATCGCGGCCCCGTCGAACTCGGCCACCAGCAGGTCGCCCAGGGCCGCACGGACCCGGTCCGCGTGCTTGCGCAGCGACGGACCGGACAGCAGCAGCACCCGGGTGCCGCCCAGCCGCTCCGCCTCGGCGCGTACCTGCTGCAGTGTGCCGGCGCCGAACAGCACCCGGCTCGGGCCGACCGTGCGAACGAAGCTCCTCATCGAGCTGCTCTCCAAGCTGTGGTGTTCAGGACCTGTGGGGTCCTGGTGCGACTGTGACGTAGTGTCCAACGCCGCGCCGCGGCCTGTCCTGCACAGAACGGGCGCCGACCTGCACAGAACGCGCATTGCCGGGCCCGGAGCGGGAGACACTTGCCCACCCGCCCGGGCGTGGCGAGACTTGGAGCGGAAACCGGAAGGTGGCCGCATGCGCGAACTCGGACTGACCGACACCCAGGGGATCCTCGCCCAGCCGTGGGTGCGCCCCAGGCGCACCAGCGCCGGGTTCGGCTGGGACCGGGTCTATGTGTCGGCCCAGCGTGAGCTGCCCTACCGCGAGTCCTTCCAGGGGGCCGGCAGCCACCTGGTGATCCTGCACCTGGACGGCCCGGTCACGGTCCGGCGCGGACGGCGCGGGCTGACCGAGGCCTGCCGGGTGTCCGCGGGCGGCCTGTTCCTGCATCCGGCCGGCCTCGAACTGGACGTGGAGCTCGGCGACCGGCTGAACACCGTGCACGTCTATGTCTCGGACGCGACCCTGCAGGCCACGGCGGACAGCGGCGGCCCGGTCCGGCTCAAGGAGGAGGTCGGCGGTACGGATCCGCTGCTGCGGCAACTGGTGCTGGCCCTGGACGGCGCCGTCCGGAGGTGGGAGCCCAGCGGGCGCGCCTATGTCGACCAGCTCGCCCTGATGACCGCCGCCCACCTGGCGCGCCACCACAGCGTCCGGCGCCCCGAGGCGCCGCCGCGCGGGCCCGCCGGGCTCAGCGACCGGCAGTTCCGGGCGGTCCGCGAGCTGCTGGACGAACGGCTGGCCGAACCGCTGTCGCTGGACGATCTGGCGCTGGCTACGGGACTGAGCGTCAGCCAGTTCGCCCGCCGCTTCAAGGCCAGGACCGGCTGCTCACCGCACCGGTACCTGCTCCGGCTGCGGGTGGAGCGGGCCGCGGGCATGCTGCGGGCCGGCACCGCGCCCATCGCCCAGGTGGCGGTGGACTGCGGCTTCTCCCACCAGGAGCACCTCACCCGGGTGATCAGGGCCCACCTCGGGACGACCCCGGCCGCGCTGCGCCAGAGCCGCTGACGGCGGCCGCCGGGATCCGGTTCCGCTGACGGGCCGGTGGGGCAGATCCGGCCACCTGTGCCGCCCGGGGCTCCACAAGTGCGGGTTCGACTGGCAGTCTGTTCGTGCACAGGGCCGGACAAGCCATCGGAAGGACTCCTGCGGATGACCGTGCGGGTGCGAGGGACCAGGTTGAGGCGGACAGCGGTGGCCGCGGCCGCGGTGGCCGCGTCGGCGGCGCTGACGGCGTCTCAGGGAGTGACTCCGGCAAGCGGCCTGGCCCCGAAGGGGGCATCCGCGCTGTCGGCGTCGAACCCTTCGGCCTCGTCCTCCGCTGCCGGGGTCGACCCCTCGGGCGCTGCGCCGGTCGACGGTGGCGGGACCGTCACGCTGCCGCAACCTCCCGTCCTGGGCGGCGGATCCGCGATCCCGTCGGCTCCGTCGGCTCCGTCGGGCCCGTCGCTGACCGTGCCAACGGGCCATGGGGCCGCTCTTCCGGCCACGGTCTTCGCGGCCTACCGGAGCGCGCAGGCCTCGCTGGCCGTCTCCGACCCGGGCTGCCGCCTGCGCTGGCAACTGCTGGCCGGGATCGGCCAGGTGGAGTCCGACCAGGCGGACGGCGGCAGGGTCGACGCGACCGGAACCGCCTACACCCCCATCCTCGGCCCGCTGCTGGACGGGAACGGCACCGCGGCGATCCGCGACACCGACCACGGCGTGTACGACGGGAGCACCGTCTGGGACCGGGCCGTGGGCCCGATGCAGTTCATCCCCGAGACCTGGAAGACCTGGGGCGTCGACGCCAACGGCGACGGGCGCGCGGACCCCGAGAACATCCAGGACGCGGCCCTGGCCGCGGGGCGCTACCTGTGCGCGGGCGGCCGCGACCTCGCCGACCCGGCGCAGCTCGACGCGGCGATCCTGGGCTACAACCACTCGACGGTCTACCTGGACACCGTCAAGAGCTGGATGGCGTACTTCGAGCGCGGTGTGACTCCGGTGGCGGACAGCCCGGCCGGCAGCTCCGGCGGGTCCTCGCCGACAACGGCCCCGGCTGCCAAGCCGTCCAGGTCGTCCGCGCCCTCGGCGCCCTCGGCGCCGCCCTCCGCGTCCCCCACGCAGCGGGCCCTTCCGTCCGCCTCGCCCTCCGCTCCGCGTGCCTCGGCATCCGCAGCGCCGACCGCGACCGCCGGCAGCTCGCCGTCGCCGAGCGTTCCCGTCGGCCCGACGGTGCCCGCCGCTCCGAGCTCTTCCCCCAGCGTTTCCCCTTCCGCCTCGCCGACCGGCTGCCCGTCGCCCTCCGCGAGCCCTTCGCGGACCGCGACGACCGCGGGGGCCTCCGCCTCGCCGTCGGTCGCGCCGTCGGCCCAGGCCTCCGGTTCGCCGGCTCCGGGAACCACAGCCTGTGCCTCGCCCTCGGCGCCCCCGTCGGCGACGGCCGCACCCTCCTCCACGCCGGCGGCGACGCCGACCGCCCGCTGAGACAGCTGACCCCTCGTCACCCACCGCCGGTCGGTGGGTCGAAAGGGCTGCGCGGACCTGGTCGGACGCCCTAGCGTGACGTGGCATGGACACAGCTTCTCCGCAACCGAAGTCCGCCGTCTCGAATCTGGTGTGGTCGGAGGAATTGTTGGCCGACGCACGGTCCGCGCTGGCCGGGGCACTGGGCACGGCCGATGCGGTGCTGCACCGCGGAAGTGACGACCGGTCGGCCTTCCAGGTAGACCTCGACGAGATCGGGCGGATGCCGCCCGGGACGGTCGAGGCGCGGAAACTCGTCTACCGCACCGGGACCGTCCGCACCCACTTCGCCTGGGAGGACGCGCGCGGACATGTGGAGGCGCTGGCGGCACTGCTGACCCGGCAGCCGCCCGCCTTCTCCCCGGTGACGCTGACCCGGGCCGTCTTGGAGGCCGCGGCGCTGGCCTTCCACTTGCAGGACGGCTCCGAGCCGCTGACCGTCAGACTGGCCCGCGCCGCCGGGCTGTGGGCCACCGAGACGGCCTATGAACTGGACCTGACCACGGCGGTCTCGCCCCAGGACGCGACCGGCGCGCTCGCCCGCAGACAGGAGATGGTGCAGACCTTCGAACAGGCCGGGATCAGCATGCTGGAGGACCGCCGCGGCCATCCGCTGGCGCTCCGCCTCGAACGGACCACCCTGGACGAGACCGGCGTGGACCTGCCGCGGACCATCGGCCGGCTGCTGCCGGCCAACGCCAGCCTGGGCGTCTACACGGTGCTGTCCGGCGCCGCGCACACCCGCACCTGGGCCGCCGCCGTCGCCGCCTCGTCAGACGCGGCCGGACCGGGCGGTACGCCGGGGGGCGGTCCGGGAGGGGGCTGGGGCCGGCTGGAGTCCCAACCCTCCACCACCGTCCAGGCGGTGATCACCACCCTGGTCACCCTGGAGTACTGGGTCCGCACCTGGGGCGCGTTCGCCGGCCTCGCCACCGCCGCCGACGCCGACCAGATCGCCGGCTGCACCGGCCGCTTCGCCCTGCAACTGCGCGACCGGCACCTCACCGGCTGACCCCGGCCGCGGTCACCGAGCCGGGCTGGGATGGAATGGGGGCATGAGCCAGCTGTCGGTCGGTGAAGTGCTGCTGGGATGCGTCATACTGGTCGGCGCCTCCGTACAGCGGATGGCCGGGATCGGCTTCGCGCTGGTGGCGGCGCCCGCACTGGTGCTGCTGCTGGGGCCCGGGCAGGGGGTGGTGCTGTCCAACTGCGCGGCCGGTGCGATCAGCGCGGTCGGTCTGGCGGGAGCCTGGCGCCGGGTCCGGCCCGCGGCGATGCTGCCGCTGGTGGTCGCCGCCGCCTGCACCGTGCCGGCCGGGGCCTGGGTGGCCTCCCGGCTGCCCGGACCGGAGCTGATGGTGGGTATGGGCCTGCTGGTGAGCTGCGCCGTGCTGGTGGTGATGGGCGGCGTCCGGGTGTCCGCGCTGCGGGGCTCCGGCGGCGCGGTGGCTGCCGGTGCAGCGAGCGGCTTCATGAACGCCGCGGCGGGGGTGGGCGGCCCGGCGCTGTCGCTGTATGCGGTGAACGCGGAGTGGACCGTCCTGGAGTTCGTACCGAACGCGCAGTTCTACGGGGTGGTGGTGAACGCCTTCTCGATCGCGGCCAAGGGTTTCCCGAGGCTGGCCGGGCCGGCCTGGCTGCTGTTCGCGGTGGCGATCGCGGCGGGCGCGGTGATCGGTAAGGCGCTCGCGGAGCGGGTGCCCGAGCAGCGGGCCAAGCTGGTCGTGATGCTGCTCTCGCTGGCCGGCGGAGTGACCACGCTGGCCAAGGGGCTCTGGGGGCTGTGAGCCTCAGCCCCTCAGCCCCTCAGCCCCTCAGCCCCTCAGCCCCTCAGCCCTTCGCGGCCTTGGCGGCCTTGGCCGCCTTCGCGGCCGCCTTGGCCTCCTGCTTGAAGGCGCGCACCTGGTCCAGCGACTCGGGACCGGTGATGTCCGCGACCGAGCGGAAGCTGCTCTTCTCGCCGTACGGTCCGGCCGCCTCGCGCCAGCCCTCGGGCCGCACCCCCAACTGCTTGCCGAGCAGGGCCAGGAAGATCTGCGCCTTCTGCCTGCCGAAGCCCGGCAGCTCCTCCAGCCGGTCCAGCAGTTCGGAGCCGCTCGCGGCGTCCCGCCAGACCGCGGTGGCGTCGGCGTCGTAGTGCTCGTCGAGGTAGGCGCAGAGCTGCTGGATCCGCTTGGCCATCGCGCCGGGATAGCGGTGCACCGCGGGCTTCCGGGCGCAGAGCGCCGCGAACGCGTCGGGATCCCGGGTCGCGATCGTATGCGCGTCCAGATCGTCCCCGCCGAGCCGTTCCAGCAGGGTGTAGGGGCCGCTGAACGCCCACTCCATCGGCACCTGCTGGTCCAGCAGCATGCCGATCAGCGCCGCCAGCGGGCTGCGGCTGAGCAGCGCGTCGGCCTCCGGGTTCTGGGCGAGGCGCAGGGCGGTCGCCATGGCGGGCTCCTCTTCGTTCAGGCAGCTTTCCGGTCACGTCCGCTTTTCGTCACGTGTTTTCATCACGTGTGGTCCGGCCATTCTCCGCGTGCCCGCACCGCCGCGCGCGCGGCAGTGGGCATGTAAGTTACACAGCCCTTTGACGCCACTTACCGGCTGCTGCCACGATGCGGTGCCCGTGGTATCCGCGGTGCGCTCGGCGCACCGACTCCGAAGGGGAGACCGGACCGCATGAGAGTGAGAAACCGATCGGCCCGCGCGCGGCTGGGACGCGCCGCGGCGGCCTGCGCGGTGGCCCTGGCGGCGGCGTTCGCCGCGACCGCGCCCAGTGCCCACGCCGCCGCCACCACGCCCGGCGTGAACGTCGCCGTCAACGCGCAGGAGGGTCTGGGCACCATCCCGAGCACCGCCTACGGTCTGAACAGCGCCGTGTGGGACGCCCAGATGAACACCCCGGCGGTGGCCGGGCTGCTGGGCCAGGCAGGCGTCGGCATGCTGCGCTACCCCGGCGGCTCCTACGGGGACATCTACCACTGGCAGACCAACACCGCGCCCGGCGGCTACGTCGCGCCCGGCACGGACTTCGACGCGTTCATGGGCACCGCGAAGCAGATCGGCGCCCAGCCGATGCTGATCGCCGACTACGGCTCAGGGACGCCCCAGGAGGCCGCCGACTGGGTCCGCTACGCCAACATCACCAAGGGCTACGGCGACAAGTACTGGGAGATCGGCAACGAGGTCTACGGCAACGGGTACTACGGCAGCGGCTGGGAGACCGACACCCACGCCGACAAGAGCCCGACCGCCTACGCCGACAACGTGGTCCAGTACGCGGCGGCGATGAAGGCGGTCGACCCCACCATCAAGGTCGGCGCGGTGCTCACCCTGCCCGGCAACTGGCCCGACGGCGTGCTGGCCGCCGGCGACGCCGCCGACTGGAACCGCACCGTGCTCTCCATCGCCGGCAGCTCGGTCGACTTCGTCATCGTGCACTGGTACCCCAGCGGTCAGGGCGCGGCCACCGTGCTCGCCGAACCGGCGCAGCTGACCGGTGAGTTGGCGCAGCTTCGGCAGGAGATCGACCAGTACGCCGGCGCCAAGGCAGCCAACCTGCAGGTGGCGCTGACCGAGATCAACTCCAACCAGTACGAGGACACCCAGCCGGACGCGCTGTTCGGCGCCGACGCGTACTTCACCGCGCTGGAGGACGGCGTCTTCACCGCGGACTGGTGGGACACCCACAACGGCGCGACGACCATCAGCACTGCGCCGGACGGGGCGACCGACTACGGCGACTACGGGGTGCTGTCCAGCGGCGGCTGCGTGGGCACCACCTGCGAACCGGCGATGAACACGCCCTTCCCCTCCTACTTCGCGCTCAGCATGCTGAGCAAGGTGGGACGGCCGGGCGACACCCTGGTGCGGGCCGGCACCGACCAGCAACTGGTGGCCGCGCACGCGGTCCGGCAGGCCAACGGCAACCTGGCGGTGGAGCTGGTCAACAAGGACCCGGACAACTCCTATGCGGTGAACCTGGACTACACCGGCTACACCCCCAGTGCGGCGACGCCCACCGTCTACACCTACGCCGACGAGGGCACCGCGATCACCAGCGCGGCCCAGGGCACCAGCAGCACGCAGACCCTGCCGCCGTACTCGATCGAGACCGTCGTGCTGACGCCCTCCGGACAGAACGCCACCGCGCTCTCCGCGCCCGGCGCTCCCACCGTCAGCGGCGTCACCGACAGCTCGGCGACGGTCTCCTGGCCTGCCGCCACCGGCGCGGCGGTGACCCGCTACGGGGTGTACCGGCAGGTCGGCACCCGCAGCGAACTGCTGGCCGAGTCGACATCGACCAGCGCCACCCTGCACAACCTGGTTCCGGGGACCTCGTACACCCTGAATGTGCTGGCCACCGACCAGGCCGGCCGGCTGTCGCAGCCCTCGGCGCCGCTGACCTTCACCACAGGCACGCCCAGCAGCAGCAACTGCGCCGCGTCGTACGCGTTCTCGTCCGGCTGGGGCAGCGGGTGGGTCGCCAACATCACCGTCACCGACACCGGTCCGGCCGCGATCGACGGTTGGACGCTGACCTTCACCTTCCCGGACGCCGGGGAGACCGTCAGTTCGGGCTGGAACGGCACCTGGACCCAGAGCGGCCAGGACGTCCGGGTCACCAGCCTGGACACCAACGCCCAACTGGCGCCGAACTCCGGCAACTCCACCACGGTCGGCTTCGTCGGCGGCAACACCGCCGCCTACAGCCCGCCGGCGGCGATCAGCCTCAACGGCACGGTGTGCACCACCACGTACACCTCGTGAGCCGACGATGAGTTGAGAGCCCTGGAGGCCCCCGCGGCAGCGGGGGCCTTCCCCGTCCACGGCCCCGTCCACGGCCCCTAGCGGAGCAGCTTCCCCCATCGGCCCGGCTGGTCCGACTGTGCCGTCTCCCCGTTCGGGCCCTCCAACTGCTCGACCAGCTCCGCGAGTTCCTCGACCGGTCGCTGGGCCGCGGCGTTCAGGGTGCTGGCCGCCTGGGGTCCGACGAGCAGGGGGACCATGGCGGCCACGTCCGCGACCGGGCGCAGGGTGGCCGCGGTGGTGAGGATCTCCTGTGCGTGGGTGCGCCGGTTGTCGGCGCTGAGGATGTGGACCAGCTTCAGCAGCTCGGGGATCGGCCGCTGCAGCGCGATGGTGCGCAGCAGCCGTCCGGCGCTGTCGACGGGGACCTGGGCCGCGGCGGAACCGCTCTCGGTGTCGGGTACTGGGGTCGTCGGGGGTTCTTGGGCGGAGATCGCGCGTGCCACAGGTTGCTCCTGGAAAAGGGGTGGTGCCGGTTGCTGAATTGACGGACTGTCAGAAGGGAGTCCCTCCACTGACCAGCCTGCGATCCTCACCCGGTCGCGCCACCGGCATGGTCCATTCGGGCGACGGCGGCGCACCACCCGTCACACCAGCAACACCAGTCCCATCAGTGGGCCGTCAGCCATGGGCGGTTCATTCCTGTCGGCGGCGGCTGCCGGGGCCGGGCCGCATCCGCACCCGCGGCCGGTCGCCGAGCTCGTGTCCGGCCTCGCAGGTCACCACCGTCCGGACCGGTGCGCCGCAGTCGGCGTGGACGGCGACCGCCGGCGGCCCCTGCGGGCCGGCCAGGTGCCGGTCGCCCCAGCCCATGAAGGCCAGCAGGATCGGCATCAGCTCGCGGCCCGCGTGGCTGAGCCGGTACTCGTACCGCTCGCGCGAGCCCTCGGTCCGGTAGCCGGAGCGGACCGCCAGCTCCGCGTCGACCAGCGCCGCCAGCCGCTTGGACAGCACATTGCGGGCGATGCCCAGATGGGACGCCAGGTCGTCGAAGCGGCGGACGCCGTTGGCCAGGTCGCGCAGCACCAGCAGCGTCCAGCGGTCGCCGACCAGCGCGAGCGTGCGCGCGATGGAGCAGGTCTCGCTGTCGAAGGCGCCGTACTCCGGTACTGCCGGTACTGCCGAGGCGGTGCTCATGGTCATAGCCTACCGAGCTGGGTTGCATATGAGAACCCAGCTGGCCTAGCGTGGCGGTGCAGCCCGACCACCGAGCGGAACGAGGGGCCAGGACGATGACCGGTACCGAGCAGGCGCAGCCGTCGCAGACCGTCCGGGAGCGCGCGTACACCTGGTCCGACCCGATGGCGACGGCCGGTGTGGCCGCCGGGCTCAGCGGGATGGAGTTCTTCGCCGCGATGGAGCAGGGACGCGTCCCGCCCCCGCCGATCCTGAACACCCTGGACTTCGACGGCGTCTCCTTCGACGAGGGACGGGTCGAGTTCCGGCTCACGCCCAAGGAGTTCCACTACAACCCGATCGGCTCGGTGCACGGCGGGGTGTTCGCCACCCTGCTGGACTCGGCCTGCGGCTGCGCCGTGCACACCCGGCTGCCGGCCGGCGTCTTCTACACCAGCCTTGACCTGACGGTGAAGTTCCTGCGGCCGGTCTCCGTCGCCACCGGCACGATCACCGCGGTGGGCAGCGTGGTCCACCTCGGCCGCCGCACCGCGCTGGCCGAGGCCAGGCTACTGGACGCCGAGGGCCGGGTCTGCGCGACGGCGACCAGCAGCTGCCTGATCATGCGGCCGGGGGAGTAGGCCCGTCCGCCTGTCGGACGGCTGTCCGCGAGCGGTGGCCACGGACGCATGCACAAGCACTCCTCCGCGCCTGCCCCGGCTCCACCGGCATCCTGATGGACCGTCAAGAGACGCTGACGGCAGCCGAAGAGCGCCGCCCCGGGGTCAGCCGGCGCGGGCGAGGACGGCTGCCCGGGCTGCGAGCGCGTTCTCGGCGGTGAGGGCGACGGTGGCGAGGGTGCGGCAGTCGTCCAGGGTGTGTTCGGCCAGGGTGGCGCGGACCTCAGGCAGGCAGGCGGGGGCGGCGGAGAGGCTGGTGACGCCGAGGCCGACCAGGACCAGCGCCAGCAGCGGATCCGCCGCGGCCTCGCCGCAGACGCCGACCGGACGGCCGCGCCGTTCGCCCGCCCGTGCCGTCATCCGGACCAGTTCGAGCAGGGCCGGCTGCCAGGGGTCGAGCAGACCGGCGAGGGAGCCGAGGGTGCGGTCCGCCGCGAAGGTGTACTGGGCCAGGTCGTTGGTGCCGATGCTGAGGAAGTCGCAGACCTCGGCCATCGCTTCGGCCCGCAGCGCGGCGGCCGGCACCTCCACCATGGCTCCGGCGAACGGGAGGCCGTGGGCGCGTACCCGGGCAGCGAACCCGGCTGCCTCGGCGGGCACCGACACCATCGGTGCCATCACCCAGACATCGGCGCTGCCGGCCGCTGCCGCGGCTGCCACAGCCGCGAGTTGAGTCTCCATCAGCTCGGGGTCGCGGGCGGCGGCGCGCAGGCCGCGCACGCCGAGGGCCGGGTTCTGCTCATCGGCGGACGTTGCGAAGGGCAGCGGCTTGTCCGCTCCCGCATCCAGTGTGCGCACCACCACCCGCCGCCCGGCGAAGGCGTCGAAGACCTGGCGGTAGGCGGACGTCTGCTCGTCCAGGCCGGGGGCCTCGGTGCGGTCCAGATAGAGGAACTCGGTGCGGAACAGGCCGACACCCTCGGAGTCGGCCGCCGCGGCGCCGGAGAGCTCGTGCAGCGCACCGAGGTTGGCGAGCAGCTTGACCGGGTGGCCGTCGGCGGTGCGGCCGGCGCCGCGGACCCGGGCGGAGCGTTCCCGCCGTCGCCGCTCATGGGCGGCCGCGGACGCCACCGCCTCGGCTGCCGGGTCGAGTTGTACGGTGCCGGCGGCGGCGTCGACGAGGACGGTGCGTCCGTCGGTGAGGGCCGTCGTGTCGCCGCAGCCGACGACGGCGGGCAGCCCCAGGGCCTTGGCCAGGATGGCGGTGTGGCTGGTCGGCCCGCCGCGCTCGGTGACCAGGGCCAGTACCAGCCCCGGGTCCAGCAGCGCGGTGTCGGCGGGCGCGAGGTCCTCGGCGACCAGCACGAACGGGTGACCGGGAGCGGGCAGTCCCGGCACGGGCAGCCCCAGCAGCCGGGCGACGGACCGGTCCCGCAGGTCGTCCAGGTCCGCGGTTCGCTCGGCGAAGTAGCCTCCCGCGGCTTCCAGGGCGGCCCGGAACTCGCCGAAGGCGGCGTGCAGCGCGTGCGCGCCGTCCCTGCCACCGAGCACCAGATCCCGTACCCGGTCCGCGAGTACCGGATCCGCCGCCATCATGCTCTGGGCCGAGAGGACCTCGGCCGCGGCACCTGAGGCCTTCGCGGCGCGCAGCTCCAGGTCCGCGACGGTGTCACGCAGCGCGGAGAGGGCGGCTTCCGCCTCGGCGGGGGCGTCGGCGGCGGCGACGGCGCGCGGTTCGGGCAGCGCCGGCATCGGGGCCATTCGGGCCACCGGCCCGGCGGCGCTGCCGGACCCGACGGCTATGCCGGTCAGGGCCGACGCCGCGACCGCGCCGGGTGCCGTGGTGGTCACTGCTCCGCCGCGTCGTGGTCGAGGGCGACCAGCGCGGCCAGTTCGTCCAGTGCGTCCTCGGCCTGCGGGCCCTCGGCGGAGAGGACCACGGTGTCGCCGCGGCGGGCGCCGAGCGCCAGCACCGAGAGCAGGCTGCGGGCGTCGACCGGGTCACCGCCCTCCTTGGCGACGGTGACCCTGACCGGCTGCCGGGCGGCGGCCTGGACGAACAGCGAGGCGGGTCGGGCGTGCAGGCCACTGCTGGAGCCGACGGCGACCGAGCGCTGGAACATGGGAATCCCTCCAGGGACAGATGGGTGGGGTTGGCGGACGGGAGGACGGCAGTGCCGATGGCACAGGGTGGATGCCCGGTCCCGCGGTCGGGGGAGCGCGGGACCGGGCGGTCGGTGGCCCGGTGGACGGGCGGTGTGGACGGGCGGTGGAGGAGCGTCAGCTGACCAGGGCTTCGTGGCTCACGGCAGGTCCGGCGGCCGGGGCCCCGTCCGTTTCCGCAGCCGCAGCCGCAGCCGCAGCCGGTGCCTCGTCCTCGGCCCGGTCGGTGACCCCGCCGCGGCCGAGCTGCTTCGCGCCGATCACGCAGGCCGCCGCGACCAGCACTCCCGCCACGATGGCCAGCAGGTAGAGCCCCGGGCGGCCGATCAGGCCGATAACCCAGAGCCCGCCGTGCGGGGCCCGCGAGGTGGCGCCGAATGCCATGGACAGTGCGCCGGTGGTGGCGCTGCCGGCCATCAGCGAGGGGAGCACCCGCAGCGGGTCGGCCGCGGCGAAGGGGATCGCGCCCTCGGTGATGAACGAGGCGCCGAGCAACCAGGCGGCCTCACCGGCCTTGCGCTCGCCGTCGTTGAACAGCCTCGGCCGCACCACGGTGGACAGCGCCATCGCGATCGGCGGCACCATGCCGGCCGCCATCACCGCCGCCATGACCTTCAGCTCCCCGCTGGCGAGGCTGCCCACGCCGAAGGTGTAGGCGACCTTGTTGACCGGTCCGCCGAGGTCGAAGGCCATCATCAGCCCCAGCAGTGCGCCCAGCAGGATCGCGTTGGTGCCGGTGAGGCTGCCGAGCCAGTCGGTGAGCCCGCGCTGGGCGGCGGCGATCGGTTCGCCGATGACCACCAGCATCAGCACGCCCATGATCAGCGTGGAGACCAGCGGGATCACCACCACCGGCATGATGCCGGCGATCGCACGCGGCGGCTTGTAGCGGGTCAGGCCGAGCACCAGCGCACCGGCCAGCAGGCCGCCGACCAGGCCGCCCAGGAAGCCGGCGCCGATCGCTGAGGCCAGCAGTCCGGAGACGATGCCCGGGACCAGGCCCTGACGGTCCGCCATGGCGTAGGCGATGAAGCCGGCCAGTACGGGCACCAGCATGGAGAACGCGGTGGACCCGATCTTGAACAGCACCCCGGCGTACCCGGCCTGGTCGATCAGCTTCGACAGGTCGGTCACACCCGGGTAGGTGTGGCCCTGGAACACGCCGCCGTTGACCTTCATGGCGACCTCGGCGCCACCGAACATGAAGGCGAGCGCGATGAGGATGCCGCCGGCGGCGACGAACGGGATCATGTAGCTGACGCCGGTCATCATCCACTGGCGCAGATGGGTGCCGAAGCGGGCGGCCGAGGAGCCGCCGCCGGACGGCGCGTTCACCGGAGCGGGGGCGCCGTCGGCACCACCGGTGGCCGGTGCCGCCGCGGGTGCCCCCGCGGGCCCGGCCTGCCGGATCGCCTCCTCGGCGCGGGCCAGCAGTTCGACCGAGCCGCTGATCGCCTTCTTGACCGGCGCCTCGACGGTCGGCTTGCCCGCGAAGCGGTCCCGGCCGCGCACCTCCACGTCGACCGCGAAGATCACGGCATCGGCGTCGGCGATCTGCGCCGCCGTCAGCGGGACGGCGCCCGCCGCTCCCTGGGTCTCCACGGAGATCTGGTGGCCCGCGTCCTTGGCGGCCTGTTCGAGTGCCTCGGCGGCCATGTAGGTGTGGGCGATACCGGTGGGGCATGCGGTGACGGCTACCAGTTTCATCTGCCCAGCACCTCCTTGTTGACGAGATCGACGACGGTCTGCGGGTCGGTGGCGTCGCGCAGTGCCTGCCGGAAGGAGGCGTGCACCAGGCGGCGGGCCAGCGAGGCCAGGATGGTGAGGTGGTCGGTGTCCCCGCCCGCCGGGGCGGCGATCAGGAACACCAGGTCGGCGGGGCCGTCCTCGGCCCGGAAGTCGATTCCGGCGGCGCTGCGGCCGAACGCCAGGGTCGGTTCGGTGACATGGGCGGAGCGGGCATGGGGGATGCCGATGCCGCCCTCGATCCCGGTCGGCATCTGCTCCTCGCGCGCCCTCACATCGGCGAGGAACCCGGCGAGGTCGGTGACCCTGCCGTCGTCGGCCAGCCGGGACGCCAGCGAGAAGGCCGCCTCGTGGCGATCTGCGGCCACCAGGTCGAGATCGACGAAATCGGGGGTGATCAGATCGGACATGGCGTCAGTTCCTTTCAGTGAGGGGGCGGGTGGGGTCGAAGTCCGGATCGAGGTGGACGGCCCCGCGGTCCAGGTCGTGGCGGCCGGGCATCCGGCTGCCGGGCAGCGAGGTGGCGGCGGCGCCCCAGGCGACGGCTTCGGCCAGGGCCTCCGCTCCACCGCTGCCCGTGGCCGGCTGTCCGGCGGACAGGTGGCCGGCC
The DNA here is from genome assembly GCF_000787775.1 of Streptacidiphilus carbonis. Classification (GTDB taxonomy): domain Bacteria; phylum Actinomycetota; class Actinomycetes; order Streptomycetales; family Streptomycetaceae; genus Streptacidiphilus; species Streptacidiphilus carbonis. The sequence goes on from NZ_BBPM01000001.1 coordinate 165,972, forward strand.
GACAGGTATCCGGCGAGCAGGGCGTCGCCCGCGCCCACCGCGCTGCGGGGCTCGGCGACCCGGGCCCGGCCGTGCACCGCGCCGGAGCCGTCGACCAGCAGGGCGCCGTCGGCGCCCAGGCTGGCCAGCACGGTGCGGGCGCCGCGAGCGCGCAGGGCGTGGGCGGCCGCGACGGCCTCGCCGAGCGTGGTGACCGGAAGCCCCGACGCCTCGGCGAGCTCGGCCCGGTTGGGCTTGATCAGGTCCGGACCGGCGGCGAGTGCGGCGAGCAGCGGCGCACCGCTGGAGTCGACGGCGATCAGCGGGAAGTGACCGCCGGTGCCGCGGATCCGGTGGATGAGCTGTGCGTAGAGGTCGTCCGGCGTCCCCGGGGGCAGGCTGCCGCTGAGCGCGATCCAGGCGGCGCCCTGTCCGGCCCGGACGGTGGCCTCGGCGAGGGCGTCCAGCTCCTGTGCGGTGAGCACCGGCCCCGGCTCGTTGATCTTCGTGACGGTGCCGCCGGGTTCGACCACACTGATGTTGACCCGGATCTCGCCCAGCACGGGCACCGCGAGCACCTCGACGCCCTGGGGCGCCAGCAGCTCGGCCAGCCGGTCGCCGGCGGTCCCGCCGCACGGCAGTACGGCCACCGTCTTGCGGCCGTTGGCGGCGAGGGCCCGGGAGACATTGACCCCTTTGCCACCCGGGTCGGTGTGGCGGGCTGTCGCCCGCAGCACCGACCCGTGGCGCAGATGGGGGACCTCCAGGGTGCGGTCCAGGCTGGGGTTGGCGGTCAGCGTGACGATCATGCGCGCACCACCCGGGGGCCGGCGTCGGCGAGCTCGTCGGCGACCTCGGAGTCCAGCCCCGAATCGGTGACCACCACGTCGACCTCGTCCACCCGCCCGAAACGGGCGAAGTGGTCGGCGGCGAACTTGGTGTGGTCGGCCAGCACCACCGAGCGCCGGGCGCTCGCCATCATCTGCCGCTTGACGTCCGCCTCGGCGGTGTCGGGCGTGGTCAGTCCGCGCTGGACGGAGATGCCGTTGGTGCCCATGAAGGCGACGTCGACATAGGTGTCCGCGAGCGGCCCGCGGGTCCACTCGCCGACCACCGCGTGGGTGCGGGAGCGCACCCGGCCGCCGACGATGAAGAGGTTGATGTGGGGACGGGTGGCCAGCAGCGCCGCGATGGCCAGCCCGTTGGTGACCACGGTGAGCTCGCGGTCGGCCGGCAGGTGCTCGGCCAGGCGCGCGGTCGTGGTCCCGGCGTCCAGCAGGATGGTGCCCTCGTCGGGGAGCTCGGCGATCGCCGCCTTCGCGATCCGCTCCTTCTCCTCGGTCAGGGCGGACGCCCGCTGGGCCAGACCGGGCTCGAACCCGAGGCGCTCGACCGGGATGGCCCCGCCGTGCACCCGGCGCAGCAGGCCCTGGCGCTCAAGGGTGGTCAGATCGCGCCGAACGGTCTCGGTCGCGACGTCCAGGCCGACTGCGAGGGCCGTGACGTCGACCCGGCCGTCGCGCCGCGCCTGCTCCACGATGAGCTGGTGTCGCTCCTCCGCGTACATGTGGTTTCACCGCCGTTAGAAGCTTGTTTCGAATGGTTTTACGCCCGGTTGTGAGGGCTGTCAAGGAATACGGGCAAGAAAACACAGATTCGGGCATGGAGCACACCGATAACCACATCAACCGGCGGGGCTGATTCCGCAGGCGACAGGGCGTGGCATGCTCGTCGCGTGATCCAGTCCACTCTTCGCAACCCGGTCGGCGCGCACGTCCCGGTCGCCGGCCGCGGCCTGGCCGGCACCGGTCTGGTCTACGCCGACAAAGTGGGCGCGGAGAGCGTGCAGGTCTTCGTCGCCAACCCGCGCGGCTGGGCAGCGCCGGTCGGCAACCCGAAGCAGGACCGGGCCTTCCGCGAGGGCTGCGCCGAGCGCGGTATCTCCGCCTATGTGCACGCGCCCTACCTGATCAACTTCGGCTCGGACTCCGCGGCCACCCGCGAACGCTCCGCCGAGTCCCTGCGCCACTCGCTCACCCGGGCCCACGCGATCGGCGCCGCCGGCGTGGTCGTGCACACCGGCTCGGCGATGGGCGGCAGCCGTGCGGTCGCGCTGCGCCAGGTTCGCGAGGGGATGCTCCCGCTCCTCGACGAGCTGGACGGATACGGCGGGGGCGGCGAGGACGGCGGGGGCGCCCCCTGGCTGCTGCTCGAACCGACCGCGGGCCAGGGCAACTCCCTCTGCTCCCGCATGTCCGACCTCGCCGACTACTTCGAGGCCCTGGAGCACCGTCCCCGGGTCGGCGTCTGCCTGGACACCTGCCATGCCTTCGCCGCCGGCCACGACCTCGCCGCACCCGGCGGCACGGCCCGCACCCTGGACGACCTGGCCGCCGCGGCCGGCCCCGGCCGACTCCGGCTGATCCACGCCAACGACTCCAAGGACGTGGCCGGCGCCCGCAAGGACCGCCACGCCAACATCGGCTCGGGCCACATCGGCGCCACCCCCTTCGCCGACCTCTTCACCCACCCGTCGACCCGGGGCGTCCCCCTCATCATCGAACCCCGGACGACCGCCACGCCCCCGACCGCGTCGAAGGCGCCCTCCACGCACGCGACATCTCCCGCCTGAAGCAACTCCGCGGGGGAGATCGCGACAGCTGACGGGAGACACCGCGCTGCCCGACCGATACCTGCTGGTTCCCTTGACGGGTCGGGGCGGGATGGGTACAACGTAGGAACTATTGATGCGGGCGGCGGTTCGAGGGCAGCGGACCGGCGATCCGACGAATCGACAGAAGTCAGGCGGTGGCGGCCAAGGGGCCGTCGCCCCGCTGCGTGCTGCCTCCACCTGCCCCGGCCCCACCCGTCCTGTCCCACCCGTCCTGTCCCACCCGTCCTGTCCCACCCGTCCTGTTCCACCCGTCCTGTCCCACCCGACCAGGAGGTTTTCCATGGACCTGCCCGGAAACCGATCGCCGAGACGGTCGCGTCCAGGGCGCAGACTGCGCCTGCTGTGCCTGCTCCTCTCCGGCCTGCTCCTGCTCGCGTTCCCCGGTACCGCCGGGGCCGTCACCACCGGGAACGGCTCGCTCGTCTACTCGCCCACCGCGGGGAGTTCGTTCGACCCGGCCGGGACCACGTACGCGAAGACCGTCGTGCTCAAGCACAGCGGCAGCAGCAACGGCCGCATCCTGGTCACCTACGACCAGTTGGTCTGGGTCAACGGCAAGCAGGTCTACCCGATCTACTCCAGCGACGACAACGGCGCCACCTGGACGCATCTGACCGACGTCGTGCCCGGGAACGACTTCTCCAGCCTGATCAAGACCTCGCAGCCGTTCCTCTACGAGGTGCCGCAGACCGTGGGCAGCCTGGCCGCCGGCACGATCCTGCTTGCGGGCAACATCATGCCCTCCGACAAGTCCAGCACCCGGCTGGTGATCTACAAGAGCACCGACCACGGCGCCAGCTTCTCCTACTTGAGCACCGTCGACACCGGCGGTCCCGCCACCTACGACCCGAGCCCCACCTCGACCACCACCAGCGTCTGGGAGCCCTCGCTCGCCGTCGACAAGGCCGGTGCCCTGGTCTGCTACTTCTCCGACGAGCGGCAGAAGGCCTCCGGCATCCTGCAGGCCGTGTCCTACCGGGTCTCCAGCGACGGCGGGTCGACCTGGGGGACCGAGGGCAACGTCACCGCGATAGCGAACGACAGCGACCGGCCGGGAATGATCACGGTTACCCCGCTGCCGAACGGGACCTACATGGCGACCTACGAGGTCGTCAACCGCCCCTCCCAGACGCTGAACACGGCGGTCGTCTACTACAAGTTCTCCAGTGACGGCGTCACCTGGACCGCCTCCGACCTGGGTACCCCGATCCGGCTCGCCAACGGCCGGGGCCTGGGCTCCTCCCCGTACGTGAAGTGGGTGGCCGCGGGCGGCCCCAACGGAATGGTCGTGGTCTCCGCGAAGTGGGCGCTGGACTCGTCCGGGAACATCAGCGGCGGGCAGAACTTCTACGTCAACTACAACCTGGGCCAAGGGCCGTGGGAGCGGCTGCCGTTCGCCACCACCTACGACGCCGGTGACACCCAGGGCGGTTACTTCGCCGGCTTCGCCCAGGCCTTCGACACCGGCGTCGACGGAAACACGCTCTACCAGGCCACCGACGTCGAGAACACCACGACCGGGTACAACGACATCCGGGTGGGTTCCATCCCGCTCAACGCGCACCACTACGAGGCCGAACGCGCGACGCTGACCGACGTGACCACGGTCTCCCAGGTCGACGCCGACAACGGCAGCAAGATCGGGAACATCAACCACTCCGACAGCAAGGTCTCGTTCACCCACGTCAACGTCCCGACAGCCGGGACCTACACGGTGAACGTCCGCTACGACAACGGGACCGGGGCCACCAGCAGCCACAGCGTGAGCGTCAACGGCGGGACGGCCTTCACGCTCAGCTATCCCAAGACGGTGGACTGGAACAGGTACGGCTGGGCGCAGTTCACCACCACTCTCGCGGCCGGGAACAACACCGTCTCCTTCGGCTACAACGGGACCTACGCCGAGCTCGACGCCATCGACGTCTACCAGTCCGGGGTGGCCGCGGACGGTGAGTTCAAGCTGGTGAACCGCAACAGCGGCAAGTACCTGGAGATCGCCTCGGCGCTGACCACGGAGGGCGCGCCGGCCGGGCAGTGGGGCGACACCGACAACCCCACCCAGGTGTGGCGGATCGGCTCCTCGTCCGGTGCCTACACGCTCACCGACCTCAACAGCGGCAAGCTGCTGACGGTGAGCGGGGCCTCGACGGCCAACGGGGCCGCGGTGGTGCAGAACGCGTCCACCGGATCGTCCTCGCAGCGCTGGACGCTCACCCCGACCGACTCCGGCTACGCCACCTTCACCGACGTCAACAGCGGCAAGCTGCTGGAGATCTACCAGAACTCCACTGCCGACGGGGCCATCGCCGACCAGTGGTCCGCGACCGGGTACAACTGCCAGCAGTGGCTCCTGGTGAAGGAGGGGATCCAGTAGCAGCGGAGTGACCGATCGGCTCGTCCGCCGCGCGCGGACGAGCCGATCGGCCTGCGCTCAGGCGGCGCCTGCTCCGGCCTTCGGGGCCTTCGGAGCCTTCGGGGCCTTCGGCCCGGCAGCGCCCCGCCTCGCCGCGCCCGCCTGCGTCCCCGCCGCGGTCCCCACCCCCGCCGCGGTCCTCCCCGCCGCGCGGTCGCGCACCCCCGGCTGGGTGCTCTCGCGCACCGCCAGCTCGTAGCGGCACAGGATGTCCCGGTGCCCGATCGGCACCGCCGACTCCATGCGCTCGATCAGCGCGTTCACCGCCAGCGACGCCATGTCCGCGTAGTCCGGCGCGATCGTCGTCAGCGTGGGGATGGTGAAGCGGCCCTCCTCGATGCCGTCGAAGCCGGCCAGGCCGAAGTCATCGGGGGCGTGCAGGCCGCGGCAGTGCGCGGCCCGGAGCGCGCCGATGGCCAGCACGTCCGCGAAGCAGTACAGCGCGTCGGGCTTCAGCCCGCGCTCGAAGATCTGCTCCGCGGCCTCCGCGCCGGCCGCCTTGCCGTAGGCGGAGGTGGTGATGATCGGGGCCAGCCGCTGGTCGTAGGCCAGTCCGGCCTCGGTCAGGGCCCGCCGGTAGCCGTTGAACCGCATCGCCGCCATGGCCGCGGCCTGCGGCGGGGAGTCCTGGCGGCCGATCACGGCGATCCGCCGGTAGCCCTGCTCGACCAGGTGGGCGGTCATCTGCTGGGAGGCCGCCAGGTTGTCGAACATGACGTGGTCGCAGTCGCCGTCGTAGTCGTGCTCGCCGAGCAGCACCAGCGGGACGGTCCGGCCGCGCCGTTCCAACTGCCGCGGGTCCAGCGCCAGCGGGGCCATGATGATGCCCTCGATCAGCGGGTCCCGCAGCCCCTCCGCCGCGCTGAGCTCGACCTCGGCGTTGCCGCCGGTCTCCTCGATCAGCAGGGTGTAGCCGGCCTGCCGGGCAGCGCTGATCATCGCGGTGGCGACCTCGGCGAAGTACGGATTGCGCAGGTCGGGCACGGCGAGGGCGACAACGTTGGACCGGCCGCTGCGCAGCCGCCGGGCCGAGAGGTTGGGCCGGTAGTTGATCTCCTCGATCACCTGGAGCACCCGGGCGGAGGTCTCCGCCGACACCTTGCCCGTCACCCCGCGCAGCACATTGGAGACCGTCTTGATCGACACTCCGGCCCGGGCCGCGACATCGTGCAAGGTGGGCTCGCCCACGGTTCCTCCAGAAGTCGGTCCACTGAGACTTTGACGCGACTGATCGTCAGCCGTGCGCGCTTCACAGCGGACGTTACCCAAATGAGTCGGGCGGATGTCGGCCGACCATTGACGGGCTCGCGAAGCCAAGGGTACAACGTAGGAACCTAATGGCGCCCCACCCTCGCAGAGGCCGCGCCCGGCTCACGCCGGCGCACACCGCACCACCCCTGTCTGTCCCCTCACCCCCATGATCCGGACCGGCCATCCACGGTCCGCACCCCACCCTCACAGGAGACAACCACATGGATTCCGGCAGAGCGGCTCTCGGCACCACGTCCTCCTCCGGCATGTCCCGGCGTTCCCTGCTGCGCGCGATCGGCACGGCCGGTGTCGGCACGGCCGCGGCCGGCTTCCTCGGCGCCTGCGCCCCCGGCACCTCCAGCACACCGACCGCGCTGGCCTCCGCCTCGCCGTCCTCGGTCAGTGGCAGCGCCACCCTCTGGTTCAACGACGACGACCTGCTGAAGGTCTTCCGCACCGTGGTCCCCTCGTTCACCGCCAAGTACCCCAAGGCCTCGGTGAAGCTGGTCGGCGTGGCGATCGACACCAAGCTCGCCCCGGCGCTGATCTCCGGCGCGGGCGTCCCGGACGGCTCGTTCCTCAGCGACGGCAGCGTGCTCGGCCAGGCCGCCCACCTGACCGACCTGACCAGCCAGATGGCCCCCTACCGGGCCGACACGGTGCAGTACAAGCTGGATACCAACACCGTCGACGGCAAGCTGGTCGGCATCCCCTGGGACACCGACCCCGGCCTGCTCTACTACCGCGAGGACGTCCTCTCCGCCGCCAAGGTCGACCCGGCATCGCTCACCTCCTACGACGCGCTGCTGGACGCGGCCCGGCAGATCAAGGCCGCCAATCCCAAGGCCCAGCCGATCCCGCTGGAGCAGGACCCCAACCTGGCCACCCAGTGGCTGATGATGCTGGTCAACCAGCAGCAGGGCACCGGCCTGGTCGACGCGGACGGTAAGCTCACCATCGACACCGACGCCTACCGCAAGGCGCTGACCTGGATCAAGGCCGTCGCCGACGAGGGCCTGGGGGCGCGCAGCAAGTTCGCCGGCTCGGCCCAGATCGCCCAGGCGGATGGCGGCACGGTCTCCCTGGTGCCGTGGGCCATCTGGTACAACTTCCTGATCCAGAGCTCCTTCAAGAAGAGCGTCGGCCACTGGCGGGTCTCCCAGCTGCCGGCCTGGACCACCGGCGGAGCCCGCTCCGGCGTGATGGGCGGCAGTTCCTTCGTGATCCCGGCCAAGTCGGCCAACCCCGAGGTGGCCTGGCGCTTCTACGAGCACGCCGTGTACAGCCCGGAGGGCTACCGCGCGGTCTTCGGCAGCAACGCCGTCTACCCCAGCGGCCTCAACACCGCGCTGCCCTCGGTGAAGTCGGCGCTGAACGGGACCTCGCTGTTCAAGCCGCTGGCCGGGCTGGGCAGCACCTCGCTGTGGGAGGTGGGCACCAAGGCCTCGCTGGCCATCCCGGCCGGCTACCGCATCCCCTCCTGGTTCGACCAGGCCGCCACCACCTACCTGGGCGCGAACCTGCAGAAGCTGATGGACGGGAAGATGAGCGTCGACGACGTCATCAAGAAGTCCGTCTCCGACATCCAGACCAACCTGGTCGACCGGTCGTAGGCAGACAATGGCAAACCTCACCTGGAAGGCCGCTGCAGCAAAGCCTGCGGCGGCCCCGGCCCCGGCCCCGGCCCCGAACTCGGACTCCGGGCCGGTCAAGCGGAACCGCCGCCGACTGCCCCGCGAATGGTGGGTCGGCTACCTGCTGGTCGCCCCCTTCTTCCTGCTCTTCGTCGCCTTCACCGCCTACCCGATGATCTACGCGCTGGAGCTCAGCTTCAGCAACTGGCACGGAGCCGGGGCACTGCGCTGGGTGGGCTGGTCCAACTACACCTACCTGCTGACCAACCACGACTTCTGGTCCTCGCTGGGCAACTCGGGGGTGATGTGGCTGCTGATCGTCCCGGCCCAGACCCTCGGGGCGATCGCGGCGGCCAGCGTGCTGACCCGGTCCCGGCTGAAGTTCAAGAAGACCCTGCGCACCGTCGTCATCCTGCCGTACGTGACACCGCTGGCGGCCATGGCGCAGGCCTTCATCCTGATCTTCGACACCGACTTCGGCGCCGTGAACGCGGTGCTGAAGTTCCTGGGAGGCCCGCAGGTCGGCTGGCTGACCACCACCACCTGGTCCAAGCCCAGCATCGCCCTGTTCATCATGTGGAAGACCAGCGGCTTCGCCCTGATCATCATGCTGGCGGCGGTCCAGGGCATCCCGCCGGAGGTCTACGAGGCCTCGGCGCTGGACGGGGCCGGTCCGATCCGCACCTTCTTCTCGGTGACCGTCCCGCTGATGCGGCGCTCTATCGGGTTCTTCGTAGTGGTCTCCACCCTGGGCATCTCGCAGATGTTCCTGGAGCCCTTCATGATCACCAAGGGCGGTCCGTACAACAGCTCCACCACCTCGGGGGAGTACCTCTACGGCCATATCGCCTCGTCCGACCTGGGCACCGGTGCGGCCAACTCCTTCCTCCTGGTGCTGCTGGTGTTCCTGCTCTCGCTGGGCGCGGTGCGCGTCCTTCGCTCCAAGGAGGACTGAGCGAACCATGACCACCGATACCCACGTTCTCGCCGGAACCCACGCGGGGACCACCCGCCGACCCACCCCGTTCCAACGGCTCGGCCGCTTCGGCGGCTACGCGGCGATGCTGCTGGCGGCACTGGTCTTCCTCTACCCGCTGCTCTGGATGGTCGGCTCCTCCTTCAAGCCCGGCGCGAGCATCCTCAACGACCCGCTCGGCTTCAACCCCTTCCACGCCACGCTGCGCAACTGGACCGGGATGTTCGACAACATCCCGGTGCTGCGGGCGCTGGCCAACACCGCGATCGTGGTGGTGTTCAAGGGCGGGCTGCTGCTGGTGCTCAGCCCGCTGGCCGGCTACGGCTTCGCCAAGTTCGACTTCCCGTTCAAGGAGGCGCTGTTCGGACTGGTGCTGCTGACGCTGATGCTGCCGACCCTGGTGCTGATCATTCCGCTGCTGCTGGAGATGAGCCAGCTGAACTGGGTCAACTCCTACCAGGCGCTGATCCTCCCGGGCGCGGTGGACGCGTTCAGCGTGTTCTGGATGCGGCAGACGATCAGTCAGATCCCGGACGAGCTGCTGGACGCGGCCAGGATCGACGGCTGCGGACCGCTCCGCGCGTTCCGCTCGGTGATCGTCCCGGTGCTGCGGCCCAGCCTCGCGGCGCTGGCGGTGCTGTCGCTGTTCAACATCTACAACGACCTGGTCTGGCCCATCGTCGCGATCAACGACCAGTCGCACGAGACGCTCGCCGTGCTGCTGGCCGGGCTGACCTCCGATGTCAGCGGCGGGCAGTCGGGCGTCAGCAGCGCCGACCTGTGGGGGCAACTGATGGCGGCCTGCACCTTCGCCACCGTGCCGACGGTGCTGCTGTTCGTCTTCCTGCAGCGGCACTTCATCCGCGGCCTGCTCGCCGGCAGCAGTCGCTGACCTGCCGCCCCTGACCGCCACCTCCACCACTCCCAACGAACGAGGGAACGACCCACCCGTGCACCGACTTCCCGGAAACCAGCGGCAGCATGCCCAGCTCACCGTCCATCCCCTGTTCGAGATCGGCGAGATCGACCCCCGCGTCTTCGGCAGCTTCGTGGAGCACATGGGTCGCTGCCTCTACACGGGCATCTTCGAGCCGGGCCACCCCGCGGCCGACGCATCCGGCTTCCGCGCGGACGTGGCCGAGCTGATCCGCGAGCTCGGGGTCACCGTGGTCCGCTACCCGGGCGGCAACTTCGTCTCCGGTTACGACTGGCGCGAGGGGATCGGCCCGGTCGCCGACCGGCCCACCCGCCTCGACCTGGCCTGGCGCTCGATCGAGCCCAATCTGGTCGGCCTGGACGAGTTCCTGCCGTGGGCCGGATCGCTCGGCCTGGAACCGGTGATGGCCGTCAACCTCGGCACCGCCGGGACCCTGGAGGCGGCGCAGCTGGTGGAGTACTGCAACCTCGCCGCCGGCACCACCCTGGCCCGCGAGCGGGCCGCCAACGGGCAGACCGACCCGTACGGCATCCGAACCTGGTGCCTGGGCAACGAGATGGACGGCCCCTGGCAGATCGGCCACACCACGGCCGCCGAGTACGGCCGCCGGGCGGCTGAGGCCGGCAAGGCCATGCGGCTGGTCGACCCCTCGATCGAACTGGTCGCCTGCGGCTCCTCGTTCCGGCACATGCCGACCTTCGGCTCCTGGGAGGCGACCGTCGCCGAACTCACCCTGGACGTGGCGGACTACATCTCCATGCACGCCTACTACGACGGCACCCAGGACCGCCGCGACTACCTGGCCTCCGGGCAGCGGCTGGAGCGGTTCATCGACGATGTGACGGCGACCTGCGACGCGGTCAGCGCCAAGCTCAACTCCGCGCGGCGGATGAAGATCTCGCTGGACGAGTGGAACGTCTGGTCCTCGGCCGCGGACTCCTCGCCGGTCGGCCAGACCCGGGAGATCTCGCACGCACCCAGGATCACCGAGGACCCCTATCTGGCCCTGGACGGGGTGGTGCTCGGCGACCTGATCATCGGCATCCTCAACCATGCCGACCGGGTGAAGATCGGCTGCCTGTCGCTGCTGGTCAACGTCAGCGCGCCGATCCTCACCGAGCCCGGCGGCGGGGTCAGCAAGCAGGCGATCTTCCACCCCTTCGCCGCCGCGGCGAAGCTGGCACGGGGCAGAGCGCTGGCCGGCCGGCTGTCCACGCCCGACTACCGCACTCCCAGCCACGGCTCCGTTCCGCAGGTGGCCACGGCGGTCACCCACGACCCCGCCACCGGGCAGACCGCGGTCTTCGCCACCAACCGCGGCACCGAGCCGATCGAGCTGACGATCGATCACACCGCCTTCGGCAGCTTCGACCTGAAGTCCGCCCGGACCCTCACCGCGGGCGACCCCCGAGCCCCTCGGGAACTGGGACTGGTGCCCCTGGTCGAGGTGGACCCGGGGTCCGCGCGGTCGACACTGCTGCTGCCGCCGGAGTCCTGGACGGTGGCCGACGGGGTGGCCACCGCATAGACAGCTATGCCGTTGTGAACTGGTTCTGCGGGCGGGGGAGGCCGTAGTGGTCGCGCAGGGTGCGGCCGGTGTAGTCGGTGCGGAACAGGCCGCGTTCCTGGAGGATCGGCACCACCTGGTCCACAAAGGCCTCCAGTCCGGACGGCAGTACCGGCGGCATGATGTTGAAGCCGTCCGCCGCGCCGCTCTCGAACCAGTGCTGGATGGTGTCGGCTACCTGGACCGGGGTGCCGGCGAAGGTGCGGTGGCCCCGTCCGCCGCCGAGTCGGGCGATCAGTTGACGTACCGTCAACCGCTCGCGGCGGCCCAGCTCCACGATCAGGGTGAAGCGGCTCTTGGCGCCTTCGATCTCATCCTCGGTCGGCAGGTCGTCCGGCAGCTCGGCGTCCAGCTCCAACTGCTCCGGGGCGACCCGCAGCAGCGCGGCGAGCTGCTGCTTGGCGTACTCGGGGAGGATCAGCCGCTCCAGTTCGGCTTCCAGTTCCAAGGCCTCGGCCCGGGTCGCGCCGATCGCCGGGACGATGCCCGGCAGGATCTTCAGGCCCTCCGGGTCCCGGCCCAGCGCCTTGGCCCTGCTCTTGAGATCCTCGTAGAAGGACTTGCCCTCCTCGAAGGTCTGCTGTGCGGTGAACACCGCCTCCGCGTAGCGGGCGGCGAAGTCCCTGCCGCTCTCACTCGAACCGGCCTGCACCAGCAGCGGGTAGCCCTGCGGGGAGCGGGGCACGTTCAGCGGTCCGTCCACCCGGAAGTACTTACCGGCGTGGCCGGTGGCGAAGACTCTGCCCGACTCGGCGTGGACGCCGCGCTCCTTGTCGCCCACGATCGCGTCGTCGGCCCAGCTGTCCCAGAGCCGGGTGGAGACCTCCAGGAACTCGGCAGCGCGCTCATAGCGGTCCCGGTGCAGCGGACTGTCGTCCAGGCCGAAGTTGCGGGCCGCGTCCGCTCCCGCCGTGGTGACGATGTTCCAGCCGGCCCGGCCGCCGGAGACATGGTCCAGCGAGGCGAACCGGCGGGCCAGGTTGTACGGCTCGTTGTAGCTGGTGGACGCGGTGGCGATCAGGCCGATCCGACTGGTCGCCCCGGCCAGTGCCGTCAGCAGCACCGTCGGCTCCAGTTGCCCGCTGGGCCTGCGCCCCGGGTCGCCGAACTGGACCGGGCTGTCCGCGAGGAACAGCGAGTCCAGCTTGCCGCGCTCGGCGATCCGGGCCAGGTTCCGGTAGTGCTCGACGTCCGTGTGGGCCAGCGGATCGCTCTGCGGCAGCCGCCAGGCCGCCTCGTGGTGCCCGACGCTCATCAGGAACGCGTTGAGATGGAGCCGGCGGGGGTTCTGCTGGGTCATCGGGACTCTCCGTCCGTTGCGGTCCGTTGCGGTCCGTTGCGTTCTGCCGTCCGTGGCGCCTCGGCGCGCGACGAAGTACCCGGGGAGAAGCCACCCGGGAATTCAGGGGAATCGGCCGTGTTCCTGCTTCCGGCCCTGACGGCGAGGCTAGCAGCGGTCTGAGTTCCCGGCGGAGTTAATTCCACCGCTGGAACAAACATTGCCGACGCCGTGCGGGCCCGGTTAGGGTCGGACCATGAACCCGATGGAGCACCTCGAAGAGCAGGCGCACCGCGCCGGCCTCGGTGCCGCGCGATGTCGTCGCCGCTGTCGGCCTTTCTGTCGCTGAACCGGCCCCGACCTGCGTTGATTCAGACCCGCCCTCGGCCGATTCGGCCGGCCGGTCGCTGCCGTCCCTCTTCTCGCCCTTCCCGTGTGCGCGCTCGGAATTGAGCACGCACGGCGATATGCACAGCACGCCATTTCCCCGCGCCGCCGTGCGCTCCTTTTCCGTGCCCGACCAGAGGAAATCCACGTGCCCAGCTCCAGAACCACACCAGCTCCCGGCCCGAACCGGCGGCTCTTTATGCAGGCGCTGCTCGGCACCGGTGCCGCTCTCGGACTGAGCGCCTGCGCCACCGCGGCAGCCAGCGGTCCCGCACTGTCCACGACCGCTGCTCTGCCGAGCTCGGTTCCGGCCGGGACCTCGCTCAAGATCGCCTCGTACCTCGGGGCCCAGCAGCTCCAACTGCAGCTCGCCGGGCTGCTGGACAACCTGCCGTTCAGTGTCGCCGGCTGGCCCAGCATCGGCGCCGGGCCCGATGTGATCAACGCCTTCCGGGCCAGGTCGCTGGACCTGGGCAACAATGCCGGCATCCCGCCGATCCAGGCGCGCTACCAGGGCTATGACGCACGCATCGTGGCCCTCGACCTGACCCGCAAGCCGACGTATGTCTTCGCCACCAAGCCGCACAGCGACATCCAGGCGGTGGACCAGTTCGCAGGCAGGAAACTGGCGTTCTCCCAGGGGCAGGCCCAAGGTGTGGTCCTGCTACGGGCGTTGAAGCAGGCGGGGCTCAAGGACTCCGACGTCACCCTGGTCCCGCTGACCAGCAATCAGTTCCTGACCGCTCTGGAGGCGGGCCAGGTCGACATCGCGCCGCTGGCCGTCTCCCAGGTGCCCGCCTATCTGAACCGCTACGGCTCGGACGGCGCCCACACCATCACCACCGACGTCGTGGACCTGCTCAACCTGCTCTGGGCGCCGGCCTCCGTGCTGGCCGACCCGGGGAAGGCGGCTGCGATCGCGGCGTTCATCCCGATCTGGGCCAAGGGGCTGGTCTGGGTGTACGAGCATCCGGACGCCTGGAACGAGGACTACTACGTCAAGACCCAGAACATCTCCCCCGCCCAGGCCAAGCAGGTCACCGCACTCAGCAACAAACCGCTCCTGCCCACGAGTTGGGCCGAAGCCATCGCCTGGGAGCAGGAGACCGTCGACCTGCTCGCAGCGGGCGGCTTCGTGAAGTCCTTCAAGGCCGATGTGCTGTTCGACCGCCGCTTCGAGCATCTCGCGGCAGCCGCCGTCCCCGCCCAGTATCGGAGCTGAACCCCGTGACCGACACCGTAACCGGCGCCGTCTCCGGCACCCTCGCTCCACCGGCCGCCGTCCCTGGCACTCCGGTCCGCCGCTCCTCCGCCCCGCCCGGTACGGTGGTCCGCCACCGCACCCGGCGGCTGGCGCCTGGACGGCGCCTGCCCTACTCCCGCCTGGCGGGCCCGCTGCTGCTGCTCCTGGTCTGGTCGCTCGGCAGCGTCACCGGCGTCGTCGATCCCCGGGTGCTGCCCGCGCCGTGGACGGTCGTGCACACCGGAGCCCACCTCTGGGTGTCCGGCACCCTGCGCACCGACATCGCCACCTCGCTCTGGCGGGCCGCCCAGGGCTTCGCCATCGGCCTGACCGTCGGCGTCGTGCTGGCCCTGGTGGCCGGCCTCAGCCGGACCGGTGAGGCGCTGATCGACGGCACGGTGCAGATCAACCGCTCGGTGCCGACACTCGGGCTGATCCCGCTGTTCATCCTCTGGTTGGGGATCGGGGAGACCTTCAAGGTGGCGATCATCGCGATCGTCGTCTACATCCCGATCTACCTCAATCTGTACTCGGCCCTGGCCGGCATCGACACGCGCTACGTCCAACTGTCCGAAGTGCTGCGGCTGAGCCGGTGGCAGTTCATCCGACAGGTCGTCATACCCGGCTCGCTGCCCGGCTTCTTCGTCGGCCTGCGGCTCGGGGTGACCGGTTCCTGGCTCTCGCTGGTGGTGCTGGAGCAGATCAACGCCACCAACGGCCTCGGCTACATGATGTTCCAGGCCCAGAACTACGGCCAGACCGACGTGATCGTCCTCGGTCTGCTGATCTACGGCATCTTCGGCTTCGTCTCGGACTCCGTGGTCCGACTTCTCGAACGGAGGGTGCTGGCATGGCGGCACTCCTTGAGCAGCTAGCCCCCTCGTCCTCGGTCCGCATCGGTGGACTGACCCGCAGCTTCGGTGAACGGGTGGTCCTGGACGGCGTCGACCTGGAGATCCCGCCGGGCCAGTTCGTGGCCCTGCTCGGCCACAGCGGTTCCGGCAAGAGCACGCTGCTGCGGGCCATCGCCGACCTCGACCACGGGGCGAGCGGATCCGGTGAGCTGCTGGCGCCCGAGCGGGTCTCGGTGGTCTTCCAGGACTCCCGGCTGCTGCCTTGGCGCCGTGTCCTGGACAACGTCGTCCTCGGCGCCCGGGGAAAGGACGACGAGGGCAGGAACCCCGTCGAGCGCGGCCTCGCGGCCCTGGCCGAGGTCGGCCTGGCCGGCCGCGAGCGGGCCTGGCCCAGCCAGCTCTCGGGCGGTGAGCAGCAACGCGCGGCACTGGCCCGCTCACTGGTCTGGGAGCCGGAACTGCTGCTGGCCGACGAGCCGTTCGGCGCCCTCGACGCGCTCACCCGGATCAGGATGCACACCCTGCTGCGCGAACTGTGGGAGCGCCACCGCCCCTCGGTGCTGCTGGTCACCCACGACGTGGACGAGGCGGTCGTGCTGGCCGACCGGGTCCTGGTGCTCGACGGGGGCCGCTTCAGCCTGGACCTGACCATCGGCCTGGACCATCCGCGCTCCTACCGCGATCCCCGTCTCGCCGAGTACCGCGAGCAGTTGCTCAGTGCTCTCGGCGTCGACCAGGACGACAACCATCCTGCCAAGGAGGCAACGGCATGACCATCACGGAAAGCAGTACCGGCACCGCCACCGCGATCACCGTACGCAAGGTCACCGGACGGATCGGCGCCGAGATCAGCGGTGTCGACCTCTCCCGCGAGCTGGACCCCGGGACGGTGGCCGCGCTGCGGACCGCCGTCAACGAGCACAAAGCGCTGGTCTTCCGCGACGTGCACCTCGACGACGCCGGCCAGGAACGCTTCGCCCGCAGCTTCGGCGAGCTCACCACCGCGCACCCCACCGTCCCGGCCCAGGAGGGCGCTCCGAACGTGCTGCCGGTCGACAGCGAGCAGGGCCGGGCCAACCACTGGCACACCGACGTCACATTCGTCCTCAACCCGCCGCAGCTGAGCACCCTGCGCTCGATCGTGATCCCGCCCTACGGCGGCGAGACCCTGATCGCCAACTCCGCCGCGGCCTACCGCGACCTCCCGGCCCCGCTGCGCGCCTTCGCCGACACCCTCTGGGCCGTCCACACCAACGACTACGACTACGCCGTCCCGCAGGAGGGCCTGGACGAGGAGGCGCGGGAGCGCCGGTCGGTCTTCACCTCGATCACCTACGAGACCGTCCACCCGGTGGTCCGGGTGCACCCGCTGACCGGCGAGCGCGGCCTGTTCATCGGCGGCTTCGCCCAGCGCATCGTCGGCCTGTCGGCCGCCGAGTCCCGGGACGTCCTGCGCCTGCTCCAGTCCTACGTCACCCGCCCGGAGAACGTGCTCCGCTGGCGCTGGGAACCCGACCAGCTGGTGCTCTTCGACAACCGCATCACCCAGCACTACGCCGTCGACAACTACGACGACCAGCCCCGCCGCCTCAACCGCGTCACCGTCGCCGGCGACGTCCCGGTCGGCCCCGACGGCTCCAAGAGCCACTCGGTGAAGGGCGACGCCTCGCACTACACGCCGCTGCCGTAACAGCGAGGTCAGCGAGCCCCGCCCGCCGGCTCTCGCCGGCGGGCGGGGCTCATGCGTTGGCGCCGAGCCGACGGGCGAGGTGGACGGTGATGTCGGCGGCGATGCCGACGGTCTCCGGCAGCACCTGCACGATCCGGTCGAAGACCTGCTCCCGCACCGGGTCGGGCAGTTGCAGATAGGCCGAGACGGTGGACAGATAGCCGACGAACTCGTGGGCGGTCATGGTGAACCGGCGTTCGATCACCGTCTGTCGGACATCGCCGAACCACTCGGAGCGTTGCAGTTCGGTGCCCGGCCACTGCATCGCCTGCTCCGGAGGCGTCCCGTCCGGGGAGGGAACGTCGTCGCTCTCCAGGAACGGCGCGCGGGCCGCGCGCACGGCCTCCTCCACCGCGGGGTCGGCCAGCTCGACCGGGCCGCCGACGCAGGCGAACACACCACCCGCTTCCAGCAGCGCGGCCATCCGCGACCAACGGCCCTCCGGTTCGGTCCAGTGCAGCGCCGCCGCCGCATAGACCAGCCCGTACGTCTCACCGGGCCGAAGGTCCTCGAACGCGGCCTGCACCGTCCTGACGCCCGTCGGCACCCGCTTGCGCAGCTCGGCGAGCATGGCCCCGTCCGGCTCGGTCGCGGTGACGGCGACGCCCCGTTCGGCGAACAGGCGTGTTGCCTTCCCGGTCCCGGCGCCGATCTCCAGAGCGGTCCGGACCGGACGGCCGGCGTACTCCGTCACCGTGTCGAAGAGCTCCGCGCCGTACCCCGGTCGAAACCGCTCATAGGCTTCCGCCATCACCCCGAAGCTCAACGCGCGACCAGACATGGTGAGCATCCTGGCACGGGCTGCGCTGCGGGTGCCCGATCTCAGCGTCAGAGACCCAGATCGGGGCCGAAGACCTCGTAGTGGACGGACTCGGCCGGGACGCCGGCGGCCAGCAGCTGGCTGCGGGCCGAGGTGAGGAACGGGACCGGGCCGCAGAGGTAGGCGACGGCCTGGTCAGGGACGGTGACCGCGGTCAGGTCCAGGTAGCCGGGGTGGACGGCGGCCTGGCCGTCCCGGTGCTCGTCGCCCTGGTCGGGCTGCTCGTACCAGAGGTCCAGGGTGGCCTGCGGCAGCTTGCCGACCAGGTCGTCGACCCGGCCGCGGAAGGCGTGCGCGGCGGGGGAGCGGTCGGCGTGCAGGACCGCGACCCGGCGATCGGAGCCCTGTTCGGCCAGGTGCTCCAGCATGCCGACCATCGGGGTGATGCCGATCCCCGCGGAAGCGAGCAGGACCGGTCGGTCGCTCTCCCGGTCCAGCACCACCGGCCCGAACGGCGTCCCGGCGGTGAGCTCCGCGCCTTCGAGGACCTCGGCGTGCAGGTGACCGGACACCTCACCGGCCGGGCTGCCGTCGGCCGAATGGGCCACATCGCCCGTGCCGGCCGGAATCCGCTTCACCGCGAAGCTGAGCGTGCCGGCGCGGGAGCCGACGATGCTGTACTGGCGTATCTGCCGTGCCCCGTTCGCGAGTTCGACCTGCACCGAGAGGTACTGGCCGGGTTCGGACGCCGGGGCCGGGCTGCCGTCCACAGGGGCGACGGTGAAGACGGCGACGTCGCCGGTCTCCTCCTCGCGGCCGACCACCCGGTAGCTGCGCCAGACCTCCCCCTCCGGGAGGCCGGCCTGCCGGTAGAGCCCCGCCTCGATCGCGATCAGGGCGTTCGCCATCAGCCAGTACACCTCGTCCCAGGCCGCCGCGACCTCCGGGGTGACCGCCTCGCCGAGCACCTCGGCTATCGCCGCGAACAGGTGGGTGTGCACCACCTGGTACTGCTCCGGGCGGATGCCGAGCGAGGCGTGCTTGTGCGCGATCCGGGAGAGCAGCAGGTCAGGACGCTGCTCCGGGTGCTCCAGCAGAAAGCCCGCGAAGGCGGCGATGGAGCCGGCCAGTGCCTGGCGCTGGGTGCCGTTGGCCTGGTTGCCGCGGTTGAACAGGTCGCGCAACAGCTCGGGGTGGGCGTAGAAGAGCCTGTCGTAGAAGAGCGCGGTGATGTCTTCGATCGCCGAACCCACGGCGGGCAGGGTGGCCCGGACGGTCTCGGTCGCGGTAGCGGAAAGCATGCGGGTACTCCAGAGGATCGGTTGCTATACATTCATCTGAGATTCCAATTTGACGACGGCCGACTCCGTTGTCGGCGCCGCGGGATCAGCCGTTGGAACGGGTCGCGCCCAGCCCCAGCAGTACCGGTCCGGCCGGTCCGGAGACCAGGTCGTCGATGGTCAGCGGGTCGAGGGCGGCGTAGAAGGCGTCCTGGGCGTGACGCAGGGCGCCGCGCAGTCTGCACTCGTTGCGCAGCGGGCAGGGCGGCGAGTCCTCGCAGCCCACCACGTCACCGACCCCTTCCAGCTCTCGGACCAGGCGTCCGAGCGAAGTGTCCCGCCCGACGGCGGTGATTCTCAGCCCGCCGCCGACCCCTCGCCGGGTCTCCACGACGCCGAGGGCGCGCAGCCGGGCCACCAGTTTGGCGGTGTGGCTGTAGGGCACCCCCATGGCGTCGGCCACCGTGCGGGTGGTCGGCTCCTCCTGCTCGGGCGGCCGTACGGCCAGGTACATGGCGATGCGCAGGGCGATGTCGGTCGCCTTGGTCAAACGCATCCCGGTCACCTCGCCTTGTGGAATCTCAGATGTGAATATACCCTCCGCAGTTGTCGGTCCGGTCGGGGGGTGCCCTCCGCGAGGGCGCTCAGGAGCGGCGACCAGGCTTGCCGCGCTTCCCGGGCTTGGGCTTGCCGGACCCGGACCCGGTGCGGGGGCGCCCGCCGCCGCCTGCCGCCCGGCCGGCCGCGCCGCCCTTCTGCCGGCGCCTGTCGCCCGCCTTGCCGCCCCCTCCGTCGCTCCCCGCTCTGTCGCGCTGCTTCTGCTGCTTGGGCTGCGGCGGGGTCTCCGCGCGGCCGCGGGTGCTGTTGACGGTCCGGCCGCGGACGATCCCGATGAACTCCTCCACCAGGTCCGTGGTGGCGGCCTCCGGCCAGGCCAGCGCCACCTGCGACTGGGGCGCGTCGGTCACCGGGCAGTAGGTCAGGTCCTTGCGGTGGTGCAGCCGGGCCAGTGACTGGGGGACGACCAGCACCCCGATGCCGGCGGCGACCAACTGGATCGCGTCCGCCGTGGTGGCGGGCCGCTCCTTCGCGGGCTGTCCGGGACGCGTCTCCCACTCCAGCACCTCGTCCAGGGGGTGCAGCACGAGGCACTCGGCCAGCTCCCCGGCGGTCACCTCGGCGGCCTCGGCCAGCGGGTGCTCCCTGGGGACGACGACGACCGTGGTCTCCAGGTAGAGCGGGATGGCGCTGAGCACGGTCCGGTCGACCGGGAGCCGGACCAGCCCGGCGTCCGCGTCGCCCTGGCGCAGGGCCGGGGTCCCCTCGGCGGCGGGGACCTGGACCAGGCTGAGCGGCACCTGCGGCATCCGTTCCTTCCAGACGTTCACCCACTTGGTGGGGGTCACTCCTGGTACGTATGCCAGCCGGAACGGGGAGGTCACCTGCGTGTCTGTCACCCGGCCAGATTACCGGCCGTGACCGGGGCGGACCCTCGCGCTGGTTACCCTTGACCCTATGACGACGCTCAAGCCGAAGACGCCCCAGACCATGAAGCCCGCGACCGCGGCGAAGAAGCTGGGTGTCCACCTCCAGGCCACTCCTGCCGAATTCCAGGAGGGCGTCGTCTCCCGTGACGAGCTCAACGCCCTGCAGGCCGACCCGCCGCAGTGGCTGGCGGACCTGCGCCGCAACGGGCCGCATCCCCGCCCGGTCGTCGCCGACAAGCTCGGAGTGTCCATCTCGGGCCTGGCCCGGGGCGGCGTCACCGAGGCGCTCACCACGGAGCAGATCGACGCGCTGAAGGCTGAGAACCCGTTGTGGCTGCAGCATGAGCGGGCAACCCAGGCGGAGGTCCGCAAAGAGGCCGTCCGGATCAAGGAGAAGCACAAGCAGGACGCCGAGAAGCGGCGGGACCGCGCCGAGTAGGGGGCGCCGGGCGGACGGCTCCAAGATCGGCGCGGGGGCCGACGTCAAACAGTTGGTATAAACCACTGCGACACCCATTGACGCGTGAGCATGCCAAGGTCGATAGTTCCCTCAGATCTCCTTGAGAGCGCTCTCACGGCGGCACCCCCCTGCCGTCCCCGCTTCGGAACAGCGCTGTGCTCCGCCGTCCCCACGCGGCAGTCCGCGGCGCGACCTTGGGAGTCACTGATGACCAGCACAAGCGCCCCGGATCCGCGCTCCCCACGGCGCGGATTCTCCCTGCTCAGGTTCCTGCGCCGGACCCGCGCCACCGTGGTGGTGGCGACCGTCGCCCTGGTCGCGGCCTACATGACCTTCCCCACCGCCGCCCAGGCGGTCACCGTGCCCGGGCCGCCGGCCGGGTGGAGCACGGCGTTCAGCGACAGCTTCGCCGGCGCCTCCGGCAGCGCCCCGTCCTCCTCCAACTGGATCTACGACACCGGCCCCGGCTCCAACTTCGGGACCGGCGAGATCGAGACCATGACCAACTCGACCAGCAACGTCCACCTGGACGGCAATGGTCACCTGGACATCACCGCGATCAACAACGGCGGCAACTGGACCTCGGGACGGATCCAGACGCCGAGCGCCAACGTCGGCGCCCCGGCCGGGGGCAAGCTGGAGGTCACCGCGTCGATCCAGCAGCCGAACCCGGGCAACGGCCTGGGCTACTGGCCCGCCTTCTGGATGCTGGGCCCGGGCCAGTGGCCCGAGAACGGCGAGATCGACATCATGGAGGACGTCAACGCGCTCTCCCAGGTGGCCGGCACCATCCACTGCGGCACCTACCCCGGCGGGGTGTGCAACGAGGGCAACGGCATCGGCAGCGGGCTGCGGGCCTGCTCCGGCTGCCAGACCGGGTACCACACCTACTCGATGATCCTGGACCGCACCAACACCTCGGCCGAGTCCATCACCTGGTACCTGGACGGCACCCAGTACTTCAGCGTGAGTGAGGGTCAGGTCGGCACCTCGACCTGGCAGGCGGCCTTCGACCACAACCTCTCGATCATCTTCGACCTGGCCATGGGCGGCGGGTTCCCCAACGGGGTCTGCGGCTGCACCAGCCCCAGCTCGTCCACCAGCTCCGGCGGGACGATGAGCATCGGCTATGTGGCCGCCTACACCACCACCGGCGGGGGCACCACCCCGTCCGGCAGTGCGGTCACCGGCTACAACGGCCTGTGCCTGGACGACCGTTCGGCCAGCACCGCCAACTTCAACCCGGTCCAGGTCTACACCTGCAACGGCACCGCCGCGCAGCAGTGGACCTTCGTCCAGGCCGGCACCACCCTGCATGTGCTGGGGAAGTGCCTGGACGTCAACGGGGGCGGCACCGCCAACGGCACGACGGTGGACCTCTACGACTGCAACAACACCGGGTCCCAGGTCTGGATACCCCAGTCCAACGGGGAGCTCTACAACCCGCAGTCCAACAGGTGCCTGGACGACACCGGCTACGGCGGCTCGGGCACCCAGGTGCAGATCTGGGACTGCGCCGGCACCGCCAACCAGATCTGGCACCTGCCGTCCTGACGGAACATCAGAAAGCCTGCACCAGGCCGTGAAGCCGTGACGACCGGCGCCCTCCGAGAACCGGTGGGCGCCGGTCAGCGTTCCACCGGCGGCCCGCCGGGCCCCGCCGGTGGGCTACTTCCTCAGCCGAGCAGCCGAAGCCGGGTGCCCGCGACGCCGACCCGGACGACCTGGCCCCAGGTCAGTTCCAGGGCGTCGGCCTCGATGCCGTCGCCGAAGGCGACCAGGCGGTCCGACTCCACGGTGAGCGAGAGCCGGTGGCCCCGGGCGAGCAGGCCCTGGACCTGGTCGGTGCCGGTGGTGGGGGAGGGCCAGGCCTCGCGGACGAACCAGGCCAGCTCCGGGTCGGCGGGACCGGGCAGCCGCAGGGTGCTGCCGCGTTCCAGCCAGGTGGAGCGGCACCAGCCGGTCGCGCCGGTGCCCGTGCCGACCAGCACACCGGAGCTGGCCTGCCGCTCGGACGAGGCATCGGACGGGGCAGACCGGCGCTCGGGCCGGCCCCCGCCGGAGTCGCCCGCGGCGCCGGTCCGCAGGCGGTAGCGGGCGGTCTGGTGTCCCGGCTGGCCCAGGTAGATCTCATTGAGCGCCAGCAGCCGCTGGGTGTCGTCGGCGACCGCCTCCACCATGGTGCGCGGGTCCAGCCGGGCCTCGACGCCGGGTTCGACCGCGGCCCGCAGCAGCTTGGCGGCGTCGGCGCCGCGGTGGCGGACCAGCACGCCGGGGTTGCGGCCGGGCTCCGCGTCGATGCCCAGCACCGGCTGCCCGTCGAGGTACTTGGCGGCGTTGGCGACCAGCCCGTCCTGGCCCACCACGACCACCACGTCGTCCGGGGCGAACAGGAACCGGGACAGGTCGGCCCGCTCCACCCGGGCGTGCCGCCAGTCCGCCGGGACCGCCCCCGCCACCTGGGCCAGCACCTCCTCGGTGAGCCGGTGCCGCCGCTCGACCTCGCCGATCTCCCGGCCCCGGGTGCGCAGGAAGAACTCAGCCTGGCCCCGGGTGCTGTGACGGTCGATCAGCTCCTGGTACTCGGTCCGCCGGTGGACCAGCACGGCGCGCGGGGCCAGGCTCATCGGGCCAGCCTGCCCAGCAGGTCGGTGAGCAGGTCCGGGGTGAGCGTCAGATGGTCCACCTTGGGCAGGTTGCCGGCCAGCTCGATCAGCGCCAGGGCGTGCAGCACTGCCGGGTCGACCTGCTGGTGCGCGGCCAGCCGGTCCGCCTCGGCGGCGGCCGTGGCGGCGCCGACGGTGCGTACCGCCTCGGCCTCCGCGGTGGCCATGGTGGTGCGCCGGCCGGCCTCCGCCTGGGTGCGGACGGCCGCCGCCGCGGCCTCCTCCTCGGCCTGGCGGCGCGCGTTGGCGCCCTGCTGGGCGACCAACTGCTCCTCGCGGCGCGCGAGTTCGATCCGGCTCTCCAGTTCGTTCTCGGAGATGGCCCGCTCGTTCTCGACCGCCACGGCGCGGCGCTCGAAGGTGGCCCGGTCCGCCTCCTGCTGGATCTGCTCCCTGGCCGGGGTGCGCAGGGCCCGCTCCACCTCGGGCTCCGGACGCAGCGCGACCACCCGTACCGCGATGACCTCGAGGCCGGTCTCGGCCAGCCGGGGCTCGGCGGCCAGGCCCTCGGCCATCCGGGCCCGCACCGCGGCGACACCGTCCACCAGTGCATCGGCCAGCGCGGTACGGGCCAGCAGGTGCAGCGCGTGCTGCTGGGCGGTCTCGGTGAGCAGCGAACCGATCTGCTCCAGCGGCGCGGCCCGCCACACCCCGGTGTCCGGGTCGATGCCGAAGTCGAGGCGGGTGGCGGCGGCCGCCGGGTCGGTGATCCGGAAGGTGACCGTGGCCTGGACGGTGACGTCCTGGAAGTCGGCGGTGCGGCCGTGGAAGAGCATGGCCAGTTCGCGGTCGTCCACCGGCACCTCGGACAGGGCGGCGGTCAGCGGCCGGAACCAGAAGGCGATGCCGGCGCCCTCGTGGGCCATCTCGCCGCGGCGCAGGTGGCGGATGTGCGAGGTGGGTGCGGCCCGCAGGTGCCGGAACCCGAAGCGCTTGTTGATGTCGGCCATGGCGGCCCCCCTTGTCGTCAGGTAGACGATATCAGAGGGCGCCCTTTATCGTCAAGGTGACCAAATGGGGCGGTGGGGCAGTCCGGAAGCGGGCCCGGCCATCAGTCCAGCAGTCAGCCCCGGCCGTCAGCCCAGCAGTTGGCGCAGCAGCCGCTCGTCGCCGACCGACAGCGACTCGACGAAGCGGGACAGCACGGCCGCCCGGTCCGGGGCGGACTCCAGCTCGCGGCGCATCCGGCGGGCCGTCAGTCCGTGGCTGTCGGCCACCGGCGCGTAGGCGTAGGCCCTGCCCTGCTTGTCCCGCGTCAGCAGGCCCTTGTCGTGCATCCG
The DNA here is from genome assembly GCF_000787775.1 of Streptacidiphilus carbonis. GTDB lineage: Bacteria > Actinomycetota > Actinomycetes > Streptomycetales > Streptomycetaceae > Streptacidiphilus > Streptacidiphilus carbonis. The sequence goes on from NZ_BBPM01000001.1 coordinate 190,828, forward strand.
GGAGAGCACGGTGACCACGGTGGAGTACGCCAGGGTGCCGCCGAGCCGCCGCAGCACCTCGCCGGGCACCAGCGGCTCCCGGGCGGCCAGCAGCAGGTCCAGGACCTCGGCCTCCAGTGCCCCCAGCGGCCGCCGCTCGGTCGTGGCCCCGGTGCTGTCTGTGCCGTCCACCAGTTGGTTCCCCGTCGCCCATCGTCTACAGTCCACTAGAACTTCTACGAGTTCGTAGAAGCTTGAGTGTGCCACGCTGTCCGGGCGCTGTGCACCACGCCGACCGACCACCGCCAGCCACGTTGACCCCGGAGCAAGGCCATGCCCGAGATACCCAGCAACCGCCGCGGCTCCACCGGGACGCGAGGGCCGAGCGGTCCGAACGCGCCGGGTGGATCCCGCCGTGCGGACGGCCGCAGCCGAGGTCCCGCTCCCGCTGCCGGTCCGGCTGCAGGTCCGCGGTCGGGCGGCGGTCGCGGAGCCGGCGGCCGGGCCCCGGCGCCGGCCCCGCGCGGTGCCAGGGCGTTCGCGGTCCGCATCGGCGAGCTCTCGGTGCTCGCCCTGGTGGTGCTGCCGTTCGCACTGATCGTCGGCGGCGGGCTGCTCGCGCTGGTCCTCGTGCTGCTGACCGACTTCGGCTGAGCCGCGTGGCCGAAGCGATAAGGTGACGGTGGTGTGCCGGGAAGTCTGGTCGGCCCGGGTACGTACCGTGCGCTCCGCCGCGGTGGCCCGGTGGTGAGCTGGGGTTCCCGACATGCGCGCAGTGGGCACGATCCTCGTCCTGGTGGTGCTGGCGACCGTGGTGGCCACCGGCGCGCGCCGCTGGCGCATCCCCGCCCCCTCCATGCTGGTACTGGCCGGGCTGGCGGTGGCCCTGATACCCGGCACCCCGGCGCTGCACATCCCCCCGCAGACCATCGCCCTGGTGGTGCTGCCGCCGCTGCTCTACGCCTCGGCCGAGGAGATGTCGATGCGCGACCTGCGGCTGGTCTGGCGGCCGGTGACGGTGCTGGCACTGGGCCTGGTGCTGGCCTCCGCGGCGGCGGTCGGCGCGCTGGCGATCGCGGTGACCGGGCTGCCGGTGCCGATGGCGTTCGTGCTGGGCGCGGTGCTGGCCAGCACCGACCCGGTCGCGGTCACCGCGCTGGGGCGGCGGCTGGCGCTGCCCGGCCGGGTGCAGGTGCTGGTGCAGGCCGAGAGCCTGTTCAACGACGCCACCTCGCTGGTGCTGTTCAAGGTGGCGGTGGGGGTGGCCGTGGCCGGCACGGCGGTGGACTGGCCGCACGCCGGGGGTGAGTTCCTGCTGCTGGCCGGCGGCGGCGCGGCGGTGGGCGCGGCCGTCGCGGCGGGGGTGGCCGTGGTCCGCCGGCGCACCGCGGACCCGGTGCTGGAGACCGTGGTCTCCCTGGTCACCCCCTACAGCGCGTACGTCCTGGCGGAGAGCGTGCACACCTCGGGGGTGACCGCGGTGGTGGTGGCCGGGGTGGTGCTGGGGCGCTCCGGGCACAAGCTGAGCGACGCCAGGATCCGGCTGCAGCTGCAGGCCGTGTACGGGGTGGTGGTCTTCCTGCTGGAGAGCGTGGTCTTCGCGATCGTCGGCCTGGAACTGCCCACCCTGGTACGGGAACTGCCCGGCGGCACCAGCTGGTGGCCGCTGCAGGCACTGGCGGTCGCCGCCCTGCTGATCGGGTTGCGGGTGCTGTGGGTGCTGCCGCTGACCGCGGTGGTCAAACCGGTCGGCGCGGCCGCTTCCTGGCGGGTCGCGGCCGTGGTCACCTGGGCCGGGACCCGGGGGGTGATGCCGCTGGCCGCCGCGCTGTCGATCCCGCTGGCCGCCGCGGACGGCTCGGCGTTGCCCGGGCGGCCGCTGGTGCTGGTGCTGACCACCGCCGTGGTGGTGGCCACCCTGGTGGCCCAGGGGCTGAGTCTGGCGCCGCTGGTGAACCGTAGCGGCATCGCCCTGGAGCCCGAGCACACGGCCCGGGAGGAGGCCCGCACCCGGCGCCGGCTGGTGGGCGTCGGGCTGGAGCACCTGGACCAGCTCGCCGACCTCGACGCCGCCCCCGCCGCCGCCCTGGAACAGGCCCGCCGGACCCTGGACGCCCGGCTCCGGCACGAGCAGCAGGAGGCGGGCGACCAGGGCGGCGGCTCGGTCCTGGTGACCTACCGTCAGATCCGACGCGAGGTCATCGCTCTCCAAGGCAGCGAACTCCGCCGCCTCTACGAGGACCACCAGATCAGCGACACCACCCGGCGTCACCTCCAGTACGACCTCGACCGCGAGGAGTCCGCCCTCGCCGAGGGCCCGTGACACCGGGCCCTCGGCGCGGACGGACGCGGTCAGGGCTGCTGGGTGAGCAGATGGGCCTGGAAGCCCTGGCCGTAACTGGAGGTCGGGGTGCCGGCCCAGTCGGTGATCAGGTCGTTGCCGCTGCTCGCACACACGCCCCAGGGGTTCCAGGTCCAGGCCGTGTACCCGACGCCGTTGGCGTCGGCCCAGGCCATCACCTGGTCGATGTAGTCGTGGGCGCAGGAGTTCTGGCCGATCTCGCCGGCCTGCACCGGGACCTGCGCGGCGACAGCACCGATGGTGCTGTTCCAGCAGGTGGTGGTCACGCAGCCGTTGAAGTTGTAGGAGTGCCAGGAGGCCATCAGATCGCCGGTGGGGTCGACCGGCTTGTAGGCGAGCCACTGGCTGAGGTCGTTGGTCCAGGTCAGCCCGCCGGTCATGATCACGTTGTCGGCGCCGGTGGCGCGCACCGCGTCGACCAGGGTCTGCATTCCGGCGACCTGGTAGCCGATGCCGGTGCAGGTGCCTCCGTCGCGCAGGCAGGTCCAGGCCTCGGTGGCGTCGGCGAAGCCGTTGGCCGCGTCCGGGTAGGGCTCGTTGAACAGGTCGAACAGGACCGCGTCGTCGCCCTTGAACGCGCTTGCCACCTGGGTCCAGAAGGTCGGGGTGTACTGCATGTCGGGCATCGGCTTCTGGCAGGTCGCCTTGACATCCGAGCAGCCCGCACCGGACCCGGTGTACTGGCCGTAGGTCCAGTGCAGGTCGAGGACCACATTGATGCCGTTGGCCACCAGCAGGTTCACATAGTCCTTGACGGCCTGCTGGTACGCGGCGCCGCTGGTCCCGCCCGCGGGCACGTCGCCGGTGCCCAGCCAGCACTCCTCGTTCAGCGGGATGCGCACGGCGTGGATGTTCCAGGTCTTCATCGCGTCGACGGTGGCCTGGTCGGCCGGCCCGTCCCACATCCCTTTGCCCTGGATGCAGGCGAACTCGCCGCTGGACCGGTTGACGCCCAGCAGTCGGTAGTCGGCGCCGGTGGAGGTGACCAGGCGGTTGCCGGACACGTGCAGGGCGGGGGCGGCCGAGGTGGGCGGCGTGCCCGTACCGGTCGGGGTGGGTGTCGGTGTCGGCGACGCGGTCGGGCCGGCCCCGCCGCAGACGACGCCGTTGACCGTGAAGGCCGTCGGCGCGGTGTTGGCGCCGCTGTAGCTGAAGTTGGCGGCGGGACTGACGGTGCCGCCGGAGGCGACCGCGGCGTTCCAGGACAGGCTGCTGACCGTCACGTTCCTGCCGGACTGGGTCCAGGTCCCGTTCCACCCGGACGACAGCGCCTGGTTGCCGGTGTAGGAGTACCCGAGGGTCCAACTGGTCCAGGCGGAACCCAGGTTGGTGATGGTGACACTGGCGGTGAAGCCGCTGCCCCAGTCGTTGGTCACGGCGTAGGTCGCCTGGCACTGCACCCCGGCCGCCTGGGCGGCTCCGGGCAGGGCCACCAGGGCTCCCGCCACGAGTGCCACCGCGGCCGTCGCGACGGCGACGGTGGCGGCCCGGGTCCGCTGTAACCGGAGGTGAAGGCCGGAGAGACGCATGGCAGGGCTCCTGACGCTGGGTCGACTGACTTCGGCGTCCGGACCGTAGGCCCGGCGTCGGAGGCCGCGCCAGATCGGCGCCGGTGCGGGCGGAGAACGCGCAGGTGCCGCCGCTGCGTCGGAGGACTGTGGATTGAAAGTTTCGGCAGGCCGTGAGCGGTGGGACGTCCACCACCGTTTCTCCGCATAAATCACACACAAGTGATCTGTCAGATCATGTGCAGGTCACCCTAGGCTGCAGGGATATCCTCTGGGCCGTACGCTCAGCACCCCTGCACGGAAGTCCCCATGAACTACTGTTCGACCTGCCGGCGCCGGCTCAACGGTGCACTGAACTGCCCGGGATGCGGACGTCCGGCTGAGGAACTGCCGCCGGAGCTGGCCACCAGGCAGGTCGTCGCAGACCCGGAGCGGCCCGGCGCCGATCTGTCCCTCGTCGCCCCGCCCCTCGTGGACCCGCCCGTCGCCGAGCCGCCTGCCTCCGAGCCGCCCGTCGTGGACCCGCCAGTCGTGGATCCGTCCGTTGTGGATCCGGCCGCGGGTGACCGGCCCACGACGGAGCTGGTGATCCGGGAGCCCACCTCGGTGCTGCTCTACGGCGAGCGTTCGGCGGGCGACATCCCCGCGCGGATGTCCGCCGGGCCGAGACGCGGAAGACGGCGGTCCCGCTCGCGCGGCACCAGGATGCTGGCGTTCAGCACGGCGGGCGTGCTGGCCGTCGGCGGCCTCGGGCTGCTCGCGGTCAGCACCGGTATGGGCGACTCGCCCCCCGT
>NZ_BBPM01000001.1:195898-199659 GCF_000787775.1 Streptacidiphilus carbonis
CGGCGGCCTCGGGCTGCTCGCGGTCAGCACCGGTATGGGCGACTCGCCGCCGGTCGGCGCCTCGGCCGCGCCCGCCGACAGTTCGGCCCCGGCGGCCTCGACGGCCGGCACCGACGCCGGGACCGGTGCGGGCCCCGGTGCCAGTCAGAGCGCGACGGCCGGGGCCGCCTCGCCCTCGGCCCGTGCGAGTGCCAGCGCGAGTGCCAGTGCCAGTGCGTCCTCCTCGGCCGCGTCCTCGCACCCGGCCAAGGCGTCGACCGGGCCCACCACCCCCCGCGCGACCGCCAGTTCGTCCGCACCGGCCGCCTCGGTGTCCCCGTCGGCCACCGCCTCCGCCACCAGCTCCGGGCCGGCGTCGGCGCGTCCCACCCCTTCGGCCAGCTGCACCAGCCACTTCCTGTGGTGGTGCAGCTGAGCCGCAGCCCCGGTACGGGTCCGCTCAGCCGACCGGCACGGTCAGTGTGCTGATCCGTTGGGCGGCGTCGGCCGCGGCCGGGTCGGCGGCGGTCAGGTCCAGTCGCAGCCGGGTGCCGCGGACCGGGTCGAAGGTGACCACGGTCGGCGTGTCCGAGGCCGTGGCCCAGCTGACCGAGGCGCCGCCGACCGGGACGTACCGGTAGCCGTTCCAGACCGAGACGGTGAGCCCGGCCGGGCGGGAGTGGGTCGCGTCCACGGTGAAGGAGACCTCGACCCGGTCGAAGGTCTGCGGCCCGCCGTAGCTGACGGACACCCAGCTCGCCGGTCCCGCCCCGGCGAACCCGGGCAGCAGCGCGGTGGCGCTCTTGACGTAGTAGTTGGACCAGCCGGTCGCCGGATTGCCGTCGAGCATCGCCGCGGGCAGCGTGGTGGGCGCGCCGGAGTAGCCCGCGTCCGCCAGCGGGTGGACCGGCGCGGCCGGGCCCGGGTCGGGGGCCAGGGCGGCCGGAGGCGTGACCGGCGCGGCGCCGACGCCGACCGCGCGCACCAGGGCGTTGCCGCGGTGCAGCCCGACCGAGGAGGCGCTGACGGCGATCGTCCCAGGGCGGGTGCCGGAGCGCACGATCGCCAGTGCTTTGCCGTGGAACGCGGCGCGGGTGCCGGCCTGGTAGCGCTCGGCGCTCTCCGGGCGCCCGCTGTCCACGCCGGCCAGCGAGCCGCCGCTGACCTGGAAGGCGATCAGGTTGTCGGCGGAGGGCACCACCGTCCCGTGCGCGTCCACGATTTCGGCGGTGACGTAGACCAGTGACCGTCCGTCGGCGTCCACGGCGGAGCGGTCCGTGCTGAGCCGGACCGAGTGCGGGGCGTCGGCGGTGCGCAGCACATCGGTGGCGACGGTCCTCCCGTCGCGGCGGGCCACCGCCTTGAGCTCGCCCGGGGCGAACGGCACCTTCCAGGTCAGGTGCAGCTTGCCGGCGCTGCCGTTGGGGCTGGTGTAACTGCCGGGATAGGGGCCGGAGGTGACGGTGCGGTCGTCCCCGGTGGGCTCGGTGGTCTCCAGGTAGCCGCGGCCGTCGGTGGTGGTCTTGGCGTCGAAGCTGCGCACGCCCAGCGACTTTCCGTTGAGGTAGAGCTCCACGCTCTGCACATTGGCGTAGGCCCAGACCTCGACGGTCTCGCCGGGCCGGTGGCCGCTCCAGTCCATCGGCACCAGGTGGACCATCGGCTCCCTGCTCCACTGGCTGCGGAACAGGTGGTAGGCGTCCTTGGGGAAGCCGGCGGTGTCGACCGCCCCGAAGAAGGACGACTTGACCGGGAAGACGTCGTAGGGCGTGGGCTCGCCGATGTAGTCCGTCCCGGACCAGAGGAACTGCCCGGCGAAGAACCTGCGGTCCCGGTCCTTCTTCAGCCCGTACTCGCCGCTGATGGTCCAGGAGGCCAGGTTGTTGTCGTAGGAGGAGGTCTCGCGGCGGCCGGGGGAGTAGTTCTCGCCGGTGTTGAGCTGCTCCGGCTGCTGGTAGAAGCCGCGGGTCGATGTCTCGGAGGAGGACTCCGACTCGAACAGGAACAGGTGCGGGTAGCGCGCGTGCAGGGCGTCCACCGAGGCGGCGGTGTTGTAGTTGAGGCCCAGCCCGTCCAGCTTGGCGAGCATCAGGTCGGCCGCCGAGCCGGGCTTGGGCAGGCCGCGGTACTTGTCCGAGCCGATCACGATCGGACGGCTGTCGTCCAGGGCGCGGATGTCGTCGATCAGCTTCTGCGCCATGGCCAGCCCCGCGGTGCTGGTGGAGTCGGGGATCTCATTGCCGATCGACCACATCAGCACGGCCGGGGAGTTGCGGTTGGCCAGCACCATCTCGGCGATGTCGCCGTCAGAGTACTGGTCGAAGAAGCGGTGGTAGTCGTAGGCCGTCTTGCCGGTGTGCCAGCAGTCGAAGGCCTCCACCATCATCAGGATGCCCAACTCCTCGCAGACCGCGACCATTTCCGGCGACGGCGGGTTGTGCGAGGTGCGGAAGGCGTTGACGCCCATGCTCTTCATGGTGCCCATCTGCCGGCGCAGGGCGTCGGCGTTGATGGCGCTGCCCAGCGCGCCCTGGTCGTGGTGCAGGTCGACGCCCTGCAGTTTGGCGTACGTCCCGTTCAGGGAGAGGCCGTTGTCCGGGTCGACGGTGGCGTGGCGGATGCCGAACGGGGTGCGGTAGGTGTCGGCGGTCGCCCCGCCGACCCGCAACTCGGTCTCCAGGCTGTACATCCGGGGGGTGTCGAAGGACCACAACTGCGGCCGGGCGACCGCGATCTCCTGGGTGGCGGTGGTCGCCGCCGTGGCCGGTCCGGCCGGCGCCGGCACCGTTGCGCTGCTCCGGCCGGCCACCCGGCCCTCGGGATCCCGCACCGTGGACACGACGGTCACCTGCTGCGCACTGCCCGACTCGTTGACCACGGCGGTCTGCACCCGCACGGTCGCCTGCCCGGCAGCGAGGGTGCCGGCCAGGCCGGGCGTGGTCACATACGTGCCCCAACGCCGCACGTGCACCGGCTCGGTGACGACCAGTCGGGCATGGCGGAAGATGCCGCTGCCGGAGTACCAGCGGCTGCTGGGCAGTTGGTTCTGCACCTTGACGGCGATGGTGTTCGGGGTGCTGCCGTCGGTGTGCACCAGGCCGGTGAGGTCCAGGGCGAAGCCGGTGTAGCCGTAGGGGTGGTTCCCCACCAGGGTTCCGTTGCAGTAGACGTAGGAGTCCATGTAGACGCCGTCGAACTCGACCGAGATCCGCTTGCCGGCCAGTTCGGACGGCAGGGTGAAGCTGCGCCGGTACCAGCCGAGGCCGCCGGGGAGGAAGCCGGTGCCGCTGCTGGTGCCCGAGTCGGTGGTGGGGGTGAGCTCGATGCTCCAGTCGTGCGGCACCGCGACGGTGCGCCAGCCCGAGTCGTCGTAGCCGGGCGCGGCCGCTTCGGCGTAGGCGCCGGTCGGGTCGGTGGCCGCGGCCGGGTTGACCAGGACGAAGCGCCAGTCGTCGGTGAGTTCTACGGTTCGGCCCCCGGAGGCACGCGATGCGGTTCCGGCGGCGGATGCCGAGGCGGCCAGGCCGGGCAGGCTCCCGGCGACCGTCCCGGCCACTGATCCGACCGCACCTGCGACAAGCACTGACCTACGAGTGACCGCCACGGCGATCCCCTCCCCGAGTCGGTTGATCAGAAGTAAACAGGCTCGATCACTAACTCCCCACCGTGCGACAGATTCTGACAGCGCTCGTCGTATGCCCGTCAAGAGTCGTGCACGGTGATCCTGCTGAGTCAGATCGGGCAGGGGCGGGCAGGGGCCGCCGCCCCCTGCCCGCCCCCCC
>NZ_BBPM01000001.1:199886-267549 GCF_000787775.1 Streptacidiphilus carbonis
GGGGGGGGGGGGGGGGGGCCCGCCCCCCCTGCCCGCCCCTGTCCGGATCGGCCCGCCTACTCGAACTGTGCGTTCGAGGGCGCGGTCAGTCTGCCGAGCAGCGGCAGCGCCGTCAGGATCGCCAGCACCGAGGCCAGCAGCCCGGCGCCCATCAGCGCGAAGTAGGCGCCGTCCGGCGCGGCCAGATGGGCGTGCTGCGGGACCAGCGCCAGCACCAGCGGCAGCGACGTGCCGAAGCCGATCACTCCGGCCACCACGGTCGCGGTGAGCAGCGGCAGCATGGATTCCAGCACCACCGCCCGGTACAGCGTCGGCGTCGGCGTTCCGCTCAGCCGCAGCAGGGTGAACGGCCGCCTGCGCTCGACCAGGCTCCCGCCGACGGACACCGCCAGACTGCACCCGGCGACCAGGACGGTCAGCCCGACCAGCACCTCGATGACCCGTTCGGCGGCCCTGAGCAGCCCGGCCCGGGCCTGGCCGACCTCGCCGAAGGTCTGCGGGGGCTGGGTGACACCGTTGGCGGACAGGTAGGTGGACAGCAGGGTGCGGATCTGTTCGAGGGTGTCCGAGCTGTCCACCTTGACCAGCACGGTGCGCAGGTCCAGCTGCGAGACGTCGATGGTCCCGGTGGCGCTGGCACTGGTGACCAGCGGCAACTGCCGCTCCAGGGAGAGCAGGTTGTCGTCCTGGAGCGCCCTGAAGTCCGCCTTGACGTCCTGGGCCCCCGGCGCGCACTGCCCGAGGGCGCTGAGCTCGCGCAGATCGGCGCAGGCGACGATCTCCCCGCCGCTGCCGCGGGCCGGCGTCGTGGAGACGGCACTGTCCGAGTAGATCGGCACCACGGTCGTCCCGGGGAAGGAGCGCAGTCGGCCGAGCAGCGGGACGGCGGTCTGCGGGGACAGTCCGAGGGCGCCGGGGGCCGGCCCGGCCGCTGTGCCCGGACCGTTGTCCGGCCCGGGTTTCGAGGTGGCGTCGACCGCGAAGCCGGCCTGCAGCACCTGGGTCAGCGACCCGGCGGATCCGCTGTTCTGCCCGTCGACCACTGACGGCACCAGGCCGCCGATGGCCGTCCCCACCAGGACCGCCAGCACCAGCCCGCTCACCGCCCGGAAGGCCGCCTTGGGGTTGTCCGCCAGCCGTCGGGCGGCCAGCAGCGCGGCGGGACCCCTGGTGAGCCTGGCCAGGCCCCGGGCCACCTGCAGGGTGAGCCAGGAGCCGCTGAGGATCAGCCCGGCCATGATCAGCAGCACCCCGAGCTGGGCCAGTGCCAGCGCCGAACTGCTGGGCCCGCTCGTCGACTTGTTCTGGAATCCGAGGATCACCAGCGGCCCGACGAAGATGACCAGGCCGAGCAGCAGCGGTGCCAGCCGCCAGGCCCCGGGAGCGGGCGGCGTCGCCCGGCGGCTGGTGCCCAGCGGGGAGACGCGTACCCGCCGCAGCGACCAGAGCGCGGCCGTCGCGGAGGCCAGCGGCACGACGACGACCACGGCGGCGTAGTCCGCCGCGGTGGGGTGCACCACCGCGGGGAAGAACCGCGAGCCGGTCACCGCGAGGTCGTTGACCCCGGAGCGGATCAGCTGGAAGACGCCGATGCCCAGCAGCGTGCCGAGCAGCGCGCCGACGGCGGAGTCCACCGAGGCGATCACATTGATCTGCCGGGGCGTCGCGCCGACCAGGCGCATCGCGGCGTAGCGCTCCTCGCGCCGGGCGGCGGCGAGCCGGGTGGCCGTGCTGATCAGGATCAGCAGCGGGAACAGCACCGCGATCGTGCCCAGGCGGAAGCCGTACTGGTAGATGTTGGAGGTGCTGATGTCGCTGTGCTTGGTCGCGACCCGGGTGACGTACTCGGTGCCGGAGTCGGCGGCGAGCTGCGCGGGGGTGTGGCCGACGACCACCACCAGCTGCTCCGGTCCGGTGAGCGCGGCATCGCCGATCAGCCCGGACTGGGTGCCGGGGAACCTGTCGCCGAGCTGGTCGGCGGGGACCGTGCGGAGCAGCGCCGCCAGTGCCGGGGAGACCACGAACTGCCCGGCGCCCGGCAGCTGCCGCAGGCCGGGGATGGTCGGTGCGTCGGGGCCCAGTGGGGCGACGTCAAGCCGCTCCACGGTCTTGCCGTGGAAGTAGTCGTCGCTGACGTTCCACAGCGTGCCGGAGCCGGGGATGGCGGCGGTGCTGCTCACCGCGGTGCCGTGGGTGCACTCCCAGCACTGCCGGTCCATCAGGGTCTGGTAGCCGCGGTAGTCGGCGAGGATCGACAGCACCACCGCGACGCCCAGGGCGACGGCGGCGACGATGGCGGCCAGACGCACCAGCGCCTCCCTGCCGCCCTGGAGCGAGAGCCGGAGGCCGAGGCGGAGCATCAGCGGCCGCCTTCCACCGGGAACGGGCTGGTCACCAGGCCGTCGCGGACCATGATCTCGCGGTCGGCGTAGGCGGCGACCCGGGCGTCATGGGTGACCAGCACCACCGTGGTGCCCTCGGCCCGGGCCAGGTCGGTGAGCAGGTCCATGACGCGCTCGCCGGTGAGCGAGTCCAGGGAGCCGGTCGGCTCGTCCGCGAACACCACCCGCGGGTGGATCACCAGTGCCCTGGCGATGGCGACGCGCTGTGCCTGGCCGCCGGAGAGCTCACCGGTGCGCCGGCCGCCCAGCCCGTCCAGCTCCAGCCGGTTCAGCCAGTCGTCGGCCTTGCGGTAGGCGTCCTTGCGGTCGTCCCGGTTGAACAGCAGCGGCAGCGCGATGTTGTCGGCGACCGTCAGTTCCGGTACCAGCTGGCCGAACTGGAAGACGAACCCGAAGGCGGTGCGGCGCAGCTCGGTCCGCCTGTTCTCGTTCAGCAGGTCCAGCCTGCCGCCGTCGAACCACACCTCGCCGCGGTCCGGCCGGAAGATCCCGGCCAGGCAGTGCAGCAGCGTCGACTTGCCCGAACCGCTGGGGCCCATCACGGCCACGATCTCGCCCGGGTCGACCGCCAGGTCGGCGCCCTGCAGCGCGGGCGTGCTGCCGAAGGAGCGGTACAGGCCCCGGGCCTCGATCAGCGGGCCGCCGCCGTCGCCGGTCCCGCCGGGGGAGGGGACGGTCAGCGACTTCCCGGGCTTCGGGTACTCTGCGGCGCTCATGACGCGGCCACCATGTCCGCGAGGGTGCTGAGCCGGGCACCGGTGAGGTCGATCCAGCGCAGGTCGGCCTCCAGATGGAACAGCCGGTGGTCGGCGAGCAGCGCGTCGACCGGGTCGCCGCTGCGACGAAGGGCCGTCAGTTCGCGCATCCGCTTGAGGTGCGAGGCGCGCTGGGCGTTGAGGTAGCCCTCGGCGTCGCGTCCCAGCATCAGCGCCAGCACGACCTTGACGAACAGTACGGTCTGCAGATTGGGGTCGCCGTCCACCGGCTCGGCCAGCCAGGACTCGACCTCGTTCCGGCCGGCCGGGGTGATCGCGTAGCGCTTGCGGTCCGGGCCGCTGCCGGCCTCGTTCTCCCCGGCGACGACCTTGCCGTCGCGGGCGAGCCGCCCGAGGGTCGAGTAGACCTGGCCGGGGGGAAGGGCCTTGCCCCGGACGAAGAAGGTGTCGTAGTCGCGCTTGAGGTCGTATCCATGGCTCGGCTCGCGGTCGAGCAGCCCCAACAGGGTCAGCGGAACACTCATGGCGTTACCGTACGCCGAGTATGGATACTGCGTCTATACACTCGGTATCTACATCCGAATATTGCGCTCAGCGGCCCCCCGGTAAGGTCTGCGCATGGCTGAGCCGACTCATCTGACCGAGATCCGCGCCTCCTACGACACCGTCGCCGAGTCCTACGCCGGGCTGGTGGGCCCGGCCTTCGAGAACGACCTGCTGGGGCGTTCGACGATGGCCGCGTTCGCCGAGCTGGTACTGGCCGGCGGCGACCGCCCCGTCCTCGACGCGGGCTGCGGGCCAGGACATGTGACGGCCCATCTGCACACCCTGGGCCTGGACGCCTTCGGCGTCGAGCTGTCACCGGTGATGGTCGGGGTGGCCCGGCGGACGCACCCCGGTCTGCGATTCGACGTCGGCACGATGACCGCCCTGGACCTGCCCGACGGCGGGCTCGGGGGAGTCGTCGCCTGGTACTCGACCGTGCACACCCCCACGGAGGAACTGCCGGTGGCGTTCCGCGAGTTCCACCGGGTGCTGGCCCCCGGCGGCCACGTGCTGCTCGGCTTCCACGTCGGCGACGAGAAGCGCCGCAAGGACCAGGGCTACGGCCATCCCATGTCCCTCGACCTCTACCTGCGCCCACCGGAACTGATCGCCGAACTGGCCACCGCCGCCGGCCTGGTGCTGGACGCCACCCTGCTCAGGGACCTGCAGGGGCCCGGAGCCCCGCAGGCCTGCCTGCTGCTCCACCGACCGGGCGGATGAGGACGCCAGGGATCAGGCCGACCCGACCGTCAGCTCCGCGTGGAGGCACCCCTCTGCGGCCCGGTCGCCCGCCCCGGCAAGGGGACGGGTGACCGGGCCGCAGGGAGCAAGGTTCAGTTCAGGGTCCAGGACTGGTTGCTGCCGCCGTTGGCGGCCCACTGGTCGACCACCGCGCCGGCCGTGGTGGACTGGCCGCTGACGTCGACGGTCCAGCCGCTCTTCAGGTTGACCAGCACGTAGGTGGTGTCGGTGGAACTGGTCCAGCTGCCGGTGGAGGCCAGCGCCCACTGCTGGTTGGTCCCGCCGTTGCAGGTCCAGATGTCCAGCTGGGTGCCCTGGGCCAGCGAGCTGTTCGGCACCTCCAGGCACTTGCCGGAGGCAGTGCCGGTCAGCGTGTAGACATTGCCGGAGACCCGGGTCGGCGCCCACTTCTGGTTGCCGCCGCCGGTCGCGGTCCACTGGATGATGTGCGCCCCGTTGGCCGTGGAGCCGCTGCTGACGTCCATCAGCAGACCGCTGTTGGCGGCGGTGAGGGTTCGGGTGGCGGCGGTCGGGTTGGAGGTGCCGGACCAGGCGCCGGTGGTGACGTCCAGGGTCCAGCTGTTCTGCCAGCCCACCGAGACGGTGGTGCCGCTCAGCGTCAGCGGCAGCCAGACCATGGGCGAGGCACCCAGGTCGCCGGTGGTCCAGCGGTCGCCGGCGTAGATGTAGGTGGTCCCCGAACTGCCCTGCACCGGGATGATGTTGGCGGTCTGGGTGGTGTAGGTCCGGGTGCCCGCCGGGGCGAAGGTGCGGAACGCGGACCAGGTCCCGGTCAGCGAGGTGGCGGTGGCGTAGACGTTGTCGTTGGCGCTCCAGCCGCTGAGGTGCGAGCCCAGCAGGTAGTAGACGCCGTTGGCCTTGACCATGGCCGGAGCCTCGTAGTCGGCGAAGACCTGGACCGAGGAGACCACGCTGAGGTAGTCGCCGGAGAGCTTGTCGATGCGCAGGCCGTTGGCGCGGTCCTCGCTCAGCAGGTAGCCGGTGCCGTCGGTGTCCTGGAACAGCCCGATGTCCCGGCTCTGGAAGCCCAGCGGCTGTGAGCTGCCGAGATAGCTGTAGGCGCCGCAGGGGGTGCTGCTGGTGGCGACGCCCACCTTGGCCTCGCTGTAGCCGGCGTTGTCGATGTGCAGGTACATCACGTACATGCCGGTGCTGCTGTTGTAGATGACCTTGGGGCGCTCCACCACGCGGTTCGGGCCGAGGTCCCCGCTGCTCTGCTCGCTCAGCGCGGCGCCCTGGTAGGTCCAGTGGGACAGGTCGGTGGAGCTGTAGCAGTTGACGGACTGGAAGGCGGCGTCGGACGAGCTCTCGCCGGACTTGTTCTCGCCGAAGCCGTACCAGGTGGAGCCGACCTTGATGATGCCGAGGCCGTGCATCTGCAGGGCGTTGCCGGAGCTGTCGTTCCAGGCGCTGCCGGGGGTGAACGTGCTGCTGGTGTCCGCGAAGGCGGCCTGCGCCGGCAGCAGTACGGCGAGGCCGCCGATCGCGGCGGTGGTCAGGACGGTGGCGAGGGCGGTGACGAGGGTGCACAGGAGGGCGCGTAGGCGCCGGGTGGGGGTCAGGACGAGCCTGGACATGACGGTCCCTCCAACGGTGTGCCGGGTGGGGTGGTGGTTCCTTGGCGCTACTCCTCGGTGGGCCCGAGGTCGGCGACCTCGCGCAGGTCGACGGTGCGGCCGGTGGAGCCGTGGAGTTCGAGCAGGACGATCTCGTTGGCTCCGGGCCGCAGCACGGGGGCGGGCACGTACAGCGAGCGCTGCGGCCCGCGGGACCAGTAGCGGCCCAGGTTGAAGCCGTTGACCCAGGCGATGCCCTTGGTCCAGCCGTCCAGGTGCAGATGGCTGTCGGCTGAACGGTCGGCCTGGAAGGTGCCCCGGTGCAGCACCGGCCCGGGGACGGGGACGTCGGGGGCCGGGCCGAAGGCGAAGGGGGCGAGGTCGTCCAGCGGCAGCGGCAGGCTTGACCATTCGTCAGCCGGCTTGCCGTTGACCGTCACCGGGCCGATCAGGCCCTTGCGGTCGTGCAGGGCCGCCCCGTAGTTGACCCGCCCCTGGTTCTCCACCAGCACCCGCAGCTCCGCCCCGCCGTCGGGCACGGTGAAGACCAGGGTGTGCTCGTGGTTCTCGCGCTCCAGGACGCCCACCGGCTGCCCGTCCAGGAAGACCTGGGCGCGGTCGCGCACGGCGCCGACGGTGAGCCGGGTCGGTCCGGGCGTCCGCAGCCGGGTGGTGTAGAGCACGAAACCGAAGCTCTGCCCCAGCTCCTCCATGGTCAGCGGACGGTCGCCGGAAACCGGGGTGCCGAGGGCCGGGAGGTCGGCGAACAGCGGTGCCTGCTCGGTGAGTTCGATGCCGGACCGGGCGAACTTGGCGGAGGGCGCCGGGACCGGCTGCTCGGGCACCGACGCATGCCGGGCGATGACCTCGCGGAAGGCACGGTACTTGGGAGTGGCGTCGCCGGCCTCGTCGAGCGGGGCGTCGTAATCGTAGGAGGTGATGGTGGCGCGGTAGTCGCCCTTGTCGTTGGCGCCGTTGGTGAAGCCGAAGTTGGTGCCGCCGTGGAACATGTAGAAGTTCACCGACGCACCGGCGGACAGCATCTCGTCCAGGGTCCGGGCGGCGTCGGCGGCCGGGCGGACGGTGTGCTTGCCGCCCCAGCGGTCGAACCAGCCGTTCCAGAACTCGGTGCACATCAGCGGCCCGGTCGGCTGCTGCGCACGCAGCGCAGCCAGCCCGCGTTCCGCGCCGGAGCCGAAGTTGACGGTGCGCAGCACCCCGTCCAGGCCGCCGCCGGCCAGGTCGCCCGGCTGGTCGGAGGTGAACAGCGGGACGTCGACGCCGCGCTTGACCAGGGCCTGGGCCAGCCGGGTCAGATAGCCGGCGTCCTCGCCGAAGGCGCCGTACTCGTTCTCCAACTGGACGGCGATGACCGGTCCGCCGCGGGTGGACAGGTACGGCAGGACGGCGGGCAGCAGCCGGTCCAGGTAGTCGTCGGTCGCGGCCACGAAGCCCGGGTGGGTGGTGCGCAGCTCCATGGTGGGGTCGGCCAGCAGCCAGGACGGCAGCCCGCCGCCCTCCCACTCGGCGCAGATGTAGGGTCCGGGCCGCAGCAGTACGTGCAGCCCCTCCGCCGCGGCCAGCTCCAGGAAGCGCGGCAGGTCCAGGATGCCGTCCAGGGAGAACACGTCCGGACGCGGGGCGTGCAGGTTCCAGGGGACGTAGGTGTCGACGGTGTTGAGGCCCATCAGCCGGGCCTTGTGCAGCCGGTCGGCCCACTGCTCGGGGTGGACCCGGAAGTAGTGCAGTCCGCCGGAGAGGATGCGGAACGGCTGGCCGTCCAGGTGGAATCCGTCATCGGTGATGTCGAGTATGGCCACGGTTGTCTGGCTCCGCTATCGGTACAGGGGCGGTCGGGGCGGGGTCCGGCCGCCCGTGGTGGGCGGCCGGAGGGATGGGCGGCCGGTGCGCGGTGCTCAGCCGTTGGCCACGGTGAAGCCCTGCTGGGTACCGTACTGGGAGATGCCGGTCTGCCAGGTCCCGAGTGCGGCGGACAGGTCGCTGCCGTTGGTGATGGCCTGGCCGATGCTGTCCTTGAAGATCGAGTTGGCGTAGACCTGGTAGGGCAGGTACTGCCAGCCCGCGGCGACCGCCTTGGAGGAGGCGGCGAAGACCTGGTTGGCCTTCTGCCCGTTGAAGAAGGGGAAGGTCTGGTCCAGGAAGGTGGAGCTGTTCAGCAGGGCCGTGGTGGCCGGGAACAGCCCGATGCTGTTGAGCGAGGCGGCGCCCTCGGCGCTGGAGTTGAGCCAGGCGGCGAAGGCCGCGGCGGCGGCCTTGTGGGTGCTGGTGGAGACCACCGCGTCGGAGGAGCCCCCGTTCTCCGCCGAGACGTTGTCACCCGCGGTCCACTGCGGCACCGGTGCGACGCCCCACTTGCCCTTGGTGTTGGCGATGGTGGTCTCCAGCGAACCCGGGGCCCAGGCGCCGGCGATCCACATCGCGTACTTGCCGCTGCCCATGCTCTTCCACCAGTCGGTGGTCCAGCCGGGGGTGGGGTCGACCAGCTTCTTGGAGAGCAGCGAGGTCCACATGGACGAGAACTTGGCCGAGCCGCTGTCCTTGAGGTTGACGTTGACCGAGGTGGAGCCGGTGGTCTGGAAGGGCTTGCCGCCGGCCTGCCAGATCAGGCTGTCGACGCCGCCGGCGTCGCCCGGGTCGATCGAGGTGATGTAGTGGGTCGGGTCGGCCGCGTGGATCTTGGCGGCGTCGGCCGCGAACTCGGCCCAGGTGGTGGGCGCGGTCAGGCCCAGGCTCTTGAAGATGTCGGTGCGGTAGAACATCGTCAGCGGCCCGGTGTCCTGCGGGTAGCCGTAGATGCCGCCCTGCAGCGCGACCTGGTCCCAGGCCGAGGCCGTGTAGCCCGACTTCAGCGAGGCGGCGCCGTACTGGGTCAGGTCGACGACCTGCTTGGACAGGGCGAACTGCGGCAGCGCGAAGTACTCGATCTGGGCCACGTCCGGGGCGCCGCTGCCGGCCTTGATCGCGGTCTGCAGCTTGGTGTACTCGGCGGCGGACTGGCCCGCGTTCACCACATTGACCTTGATGTTCGGGTACTTCTTCTCGAACGCGTTCACCGTGGTCTGGATGCTCGGCACCCAGGTCCAGAAGGTGAGCGTGGTCGGGGTGTTGAGCGCGTCGGCGGCCGAGGACCCGGCGGCGGCCGGGTTGGCGGCCCCGTTCCCGGAGGAGCTGCTGCTGCAGGCCGCGGTCAGCGAGAGGGCCAGCGCGGCGGACAGTGCCAGCACCGTACGGGTCCGCAAGCGGGATGATCTGCGCGTGGTGTCCATCTGGGATGGTCTCCTGTCGGGAGGGTGAGGGTTTTCGATGGAGTGTCAGGACGTGTCAGGGCGTTTCGGGACGTGCTGGACCGCACCGGTGGGCTCGGGTGGGACGCCGGGACCGGTGGGGGATCAGGGGGTGCTACTGCTTGACGCTGCCCGCGGCCAGGCCCGACTGCCAGTAGCGCTGCAGCAGCAGGAAGGCGACCACCAGCGGCACCACCGCCAGCAGGCTGCCGGTGATCACCATCGGGTAGAGGTCCAGGGTGGCGCCGGTCTGCGGTCCGGTGGTCTGGGAGTTCCACTGGCTCAGGCCGACGGTGAGCGGGAACCACTTGGGGTTGTTCAGCACGATCAGCGGCAGGAAGTAGTTGTTCCAGGTCGCCACCAGCGTGAACAGCAGCACCGTGACGAAGCCGGGGGCCAGCAGCCGCAGCGAGATGGTGAAGAAGGTCCGCAGCTCGCTCGCGCCGTCGATCCGGGCCGCCTCCAGCAGCGAGTCGGGCACCGCCTCCAGGGCGTAGACCCGCATCAGGTAGAGCCCGAACGGGCTGGCCAGCGCCGGGATGATGACGGCCCAGGGGGTGTTCACGATGCCGATCTTGCTGAACAGCAGATAGGTCGGCACCGCGAGCGCCGTGGTCGGCACCGTGATGGCGCCGATCACCATCCCGAAGACCATCCGCTTGCCGCGGAAGGAGTACTTCGCCAGCCCGTACCCGCCGAGCGCGGCCAGCGCGGCCGCGCCGCCGGCGCCGACGACGGCGTAGAGCACGGTGTTGCCGAGCCAGCGGACATAGATGCCGTTGTCGTACGTCAGCACCTCATGGACGTTGTGGAAGAAGGAGAAGCCGTTCCCGAACCACAGGCCGAAGCTGGAGAACAGCGACTGGCTGTTCTTGGTGCTGCTCATCACCAGCCACAGCAGCGGCACCAGGGTGTAGGCCAGCATCAGCACCATGGCGACGGTCAGCGACGTACTGGCCCGGCTGCGCGGCCTGGCCGGGCGCTGGCGCGGACGGCGGGACGGGGTGGCCACGGGCGGCCGGTCGGGGGCGGTGGTTGCAGCGCTCACAACGCACGCTCCTGTCGGTTGGTCCACAGCTGGACGGCGTAGGCGACGACGGCGGTGACGCCGCCGAGGACCACGGCGATGGCGGCGGAGTAGTTGTACTCCTGGCCGTTGAAGGCGAGGTTGAAGGCGTACATGTTGGGCGTGTAGTTGGTGGTGATCACGCCGGGGGCCAGCGCCTGGAGCACATTGGGCTCGTTGAACAGCTGGAAGCTGCCGATGATCGAGAAGATGGTGCACAGCAGCAGGGCCTGCCGCAGCGCCGGGATCTTGATGCTGACCGCCTTGCGGATCTCACCCGCCCCGTCCACCTCCGCGGCCTCGTAGAGCTCGTAGGGGACCGAGCGCAGCGCCGCGTACAGGATCAGCATGTTGTAGCCGGTGTACTCCCAGGTGGTGATGTTGCCGATGGAGGCGAGCATCCAGGAGTGCGAGAGCAGGTCCGGGAGCGGGATGCTCAGATCACTGCCGATCTGGTGCACCAGGCCGAACCGCGGACCGTAGATGTAGCCCCACATCAGGGCCGCCACCACGGCGGGGACCGCGTAGGGGATGAAGATCCCGATGCGGAACAGCGCGGCCCAGCGCAGCCGGCCGCTGTCCAGTGCCAGCGCGGCGAGCAGCGCCATCCCCAGCATCACCGGGACCTGGACCGCCAGGAAGATCGCGACCCGGATCAGCCCGGTGTGCAGCAGCGCGTCCGAGAGGGCGCGGCTGTAGTTGTCCAGGCCCACGAAGACATTGCCGCCGACCAGGCCCTGCCGGAACAGGCTCAGGTAGGCCGCGTACAGCAGCGGTGCGGCGATCGCGAAGGCGAAGGCCAGCAGGAACGGGCTCACGAAGAGCATCCCGTACCTGCCGGGGCGTGGTGCCCTTCGGCGGCGGAGCCGGGGTTGGAGGGTTTCGCTCGTCACAGCTGGGTCCATTTCGCAGACATGTTTACGCAAACACGGTCCATGTGTCGATGAGTGTGTGCCAGCCGCATCGAAGGCGTCAAGGCTCGTTGCCGAAAAATTTCCAGCAGGAGTCGGCACCGCGAACAGCCTGGCGGAACCATCCGAATACGGACCAAACGCCGGAGGGCAGGCCGGTTCCGTGGTGGCTCGGAAGCATTGCCGGGGCTGCCGTGGGCTGGATACGATGTTGACGTAAACATCACGAGAGGTGAGACGTGTGACAGAGGCCCGCAAGGTGACGCAGACCGTCAAGCCGCCCTCCCAGGCGGACGTCGCGGCGCTGGCCGGGGTCTCGAGCCAGACCGTGTCCCGGGTCGCCAATGAACGCAGCAACGTGGACGAGGAGACCCGGCAGCGGGTCCTCTCCGCGATGCAGGTGCTGGGGTACCGGCCCAACAGCGCCGCACGCGCCCTGGTGACCGGCCGGTTCCGGATGATCGGCGTGATCAGCTTCAGCCTCAGCGCCCATGGCAACAGCCGTACCCTGCAAGCCATTTCGGAGGCCGCGCAGACAGCCGGCTACTCGGTGAACCTGGTCGGACCCGAGTCCCAGACCGGGGGAGCGATGCGCAAGGCGTTCTCCAAACTGGCGGGCCAGGGCGTGGACGGCATCATCATGATCGAGGCGCAGATCCTGGACCACCCCGACCTGCGGCTGCCCACCGGGGTCCCGGTGGTGGTCGCCGACGGGGACCCGGACCAGCGCCACCCCTCGGTGGACAACAACCAGGCGGCCGGCGCCGAAGCCGCCACCGCCCATCTGCTGGGTCTGGGCCACCGCACCGTCTGGCACCTGGCCGGACCGCAGGACTCCTTCTCGGCGCGGCGCCGCGCGGCCGCCTGGTACAGCACCCTCAAGCGGGCCGGGGCGCCGATCCCGGCCGTGCTCTACGGCGACTGGTCGGCGGACTCCGGCTATCTGATCGGCCGCCGGCTGGCCGAGGACAAGGACGTCACCGCGGTCTTCGCGGCCAACGACCACATGGCGCTGGGGTTGATCAAGGCCCTGCGCGAGGCGGGCCGGGAGGTCCCCCGCGACGTCAGCGTGATCGGCTACGACGGCATCCCGGAGTCGGGCTTCTTCCATCCGCCGCTCACCACCGTGCACCAGGACTTCGAGCAGGTCGGACGGCTGTGCGTGTCGCTGCTGCTGGAGCAGCTCGCCGAGGACCACCGGCCGGGCGGCGAGGTGCGCAGCGTGGTCACCCCGCAGCTGGTGGTACGGGAGAGCACCGCGCCGCCGCCGGCCGGCTGAAGCCGAAGGCGCCCCGGAAGCCGAGGTCGGCTTCCGGGGCGCCGGTGTACCGGTGAGGTGCCGGTGACGATCGGTCAGGCGGTGACCGGGGCATTCCAGTCGATCCGGTGGTCGAACACCCAGGCCATCTTCTCCGGCTTGTTGATCCTGCCGAACAGCCGCATCATCATGGCGAAGACCACCCGCCCGGCCGGCCCCGCCGCCTTGGCGCTGTTCTTGTGGGTGGTCTCCCTGATCACCCGCTCCACCCGGGGCCGGCGCAGCTGCTCGTAGGCGGCGAAGGCCTCCTGGTGGGGCAGGTCGCGCAGGCAGCGGGCCAGTTCCACGGCGCTCTCGATGGACAGTGAGGCGCCCTGCCCCGAGCTGGACGAGGGCGCGTGCGCCGAGTCGCCGACCAGGACCATCCGGCCCCGGCTCCACACCGGCACCCGCGGCGGCATGTTCTCCACCGGGCCGACCACGATCAGGTCCTCCGGGGCGGTACGGCCGATCAGCTCCCGCGCCGGAGTGCGGTCGTCGGCGAACTTCGAGCTCAGCAGCCGCAGCCACTCCTCCGACGGGGTCTGCTTCGTCTCGGCCGCCGAGACCGCCTCCGGGTGCGGGAGGTTGACGAACCAGATGGCCGAGGCGTCGTCGAGCACCTGGTAGCCCAGGAAGGCCTGCTTGCCGAAGCTCATGTTCATCTTGGAGCGGGTCGACGGCGTGGTGCTCCCCTGTACCTGGGCGCCGAAGCTGATCAGCCCGGCGTAGGAGGGGCCGGGCGCGTCCGGGTCGATCAGGGTGCGCACGGTGGAGCGGATGCCGTCGGCGCCGATCAGGATGTCCGCGGTGGCCGTCGTCCCGTCGGCGAAGTGCGCCGTGACGCCGTCGGCCGTGTCCACCGCGTCGACCAGGCGCTTGCCGTGCTCGATGCGGATCCCGCGGCGCTCGGTCTCCCCGTACAGCGTGGTGTAGAGGTCGGCGCGCCAGACCAGCTGCATCGGCGGGACGCCGGGCGGGTTGCCGAACTCGGCGAGGCGCCGGCCGGCCCAGTCCTGCATCACGATGCCGGTCATCGGGACGCCGAGCGGCCGGA
Organism: Streptacidiphilus carbonis; assembly: GCF_000787775.1. Classification (GTDB taxonomy): domain Bacteria; phylum Actinomycetota; class Actinomycetes; order Streptomycetales; family Streptomycetaceae; genus Streptacidiphilus; species Streptacidiphilus carbonis. The sequence goes on from NZ_BBPM01000001.1 coordinate 213,505, forward strand.
GCAGCTCCCCGAGGCCGACGGCGTCCAAGGCGTCCTGCCCGTTGGGGGCGATGGTCATGCCGCCGCCCTTGCCGTCCGCGGTGCCGGTGTAGGCCTCGAAGACGGTGGCTTCGATACCGGCCTGCTGCAGGGCCATGGCGGCGATCGGGCCGGCGATGCCTCCGCCGATGACCAGGGCGGTGCGGGTGTCTCGCGTACTCATGACTGCTTCCCATCCTTCGTCCGTGCTCTCGCGTCGATGGATTGATAGTCGCACTGGAACTAGTCTCAAGTCAACTAGTATCGACGGGGCTAGTCCGCGCTAGGATGTCCCGTATGGACACCCCCACCCCCGTGCGCAGTTCGCCGCTGGCGCTCACCGTGCTGTCCCTGCTGGCCTACAAGCCGCTGCACCCCTACGGGATCCAGCGGCTGATCAAGCAGTGGGGCAAGGACCAGGTCGTCAACGTCGGCCAGCGGGCCGGCCTCTACCGGACCATCGACCGGCTGCTCGCCGCCGGGCTGATCGCGGTCCGGGAGACCGGCCGGGACCAGCAGTACCCCGAGCGCACCGTCTACGAGGTCACCGAGCAGGGCCGGGCGACGGCGCGGTCCTGGCTGGTCGAGATGCTGCGCACGCCCAAGCAGGAGTACCCGGAGTTCCCCGCCGCGCTGTCGCAGCTGCTGCTGCTGGAACCGGCGGAGATGCTGGCGGCGCTGGAAGCGCGCCGCGAACTGGTGGCGGCCTCGGTGCGCGACATGGACGCCGCCGCGGCGGCGGAGGCCGAGCGCGGGCTGCCGCGGATCACCGCCCTGGAGGGCGAGTACCTGCGGGCCGTCACCGCGGCCGAGCTGACCTGGCTGGACGGGGTGCTCGACGACCTGCGCGCGGGGCGCCTCGCGTACTCGACCGAGAAACTGCTGGCCTTCGCGGACCAGCTGGAGTAGGCGGGGCCGCCGTCATGACCGCTGCAGTCAGGGGATCCAACTCCCAGGAGCGCGCCCACTACTGGACCCACCCGGCGCTCCCCGAGGTCGACCTGCTCGACGCCTCCTACGTCCGGCACTCCTTCGGCAAGCACACCCATGCGACCTATGTGATCGCCGCGATCACCACCGGCGTCGAGGCGTTCCACTACCGGGGCCGGCTGGAGGTCGCGGGGGCCGGCAGCCTCGCCCTGGTCGACCCGGACACCCTGCACACCGGGCAGGCCGGCGACCCCGGCGGCTGGAGCTACCAGGTGGTCTACCCGAGTGTGGAACGGATGTCAGCGGTCGCCGCCGACCTGGGCGCCGGCTCCGGGACGCTGGGGTTCAACAGCCCCGTCGCGGTGGACGAGGAGTTGAACCAGCTGGTCCAGCGGGTGCACCGGGCCGCCGGGCAGAACCAGGTCCTCGCCGCGAGCACGCTGCTGGAGCTGGCGCTGGCCCGGGTGGTCCGCGGCCACGCCCGGGGCCGCAGCCCGGACCGGCAGCCTCCCGCCGACGGGCTGCGCGCGGCGCAACAGGCCAGGGACCTGCTGGTGGCCCGGATCGCCGACCCGCCCACCCTGGACGAGCTCGCCGCCGCGGTCCAGGCCCGACCGTTCCCGCTGCTGCGCGCCTTCCGCAGCGTGTACGGGCTGCCGCCGCACGCCTGGCTGACCCAGCACCGGGTCGGATCGGCCCGTCGGCTGCTGGACGCCGGCACCATGCCGGCCGAGGCCGCCGTCACCGTCGGCTTCGTCGACCAGGCACATCTGACCAGGCACTTCCGCCGGATCGTCGGCGTACCGCCCGGGGCGTACCAGCGGGCGCGCAGGAACGTACAAGCCCTGGAGCCGTGACCGGGGGCAGCATGGCGGCATGATCGCCCGCCAGCGCAACCGGCAGCCCGCTTCGGCCCCCACCGCCGCCCCTCCGCCGCCCGTCACGGACCGCACGGTCGTTCGGGACGCCCTCGGCGTCGGCCTCGCCATCGGAGCGTCCGGGCTGGCCTTCGGCGTGGCCGGCGTCACCGCGCATCTGACGGTCTGGCAGACCTGCGCACTCAGCCTGCTGGCCTTCACCGGGGCCTCCCAGTTCGCCCTGGTCGCGGCGCTGGCGGCGGGCGCCGCCCCGATGGCCGGCGTGGCCGGGGCGCTCTTCCTCAGCGTCCGCAACTCCCTGTACGGTCTTCGCCTCGGTCCCCGGCTGGAGCTGCCCCGGCTGCTCCGCCCGCTGGCGGCCCAGGGCGTGATCGACGAGACCACCGCCGTCGCCATGGTCCAGCCGGACCGGCGCAGCACCCGGATCGGCTTCGCCGTCACCGCCGTCAGCCTCTATCTGACCTGGAACCTCACCACCCTGGTCGGCGCCCTCGGCGCCGGCGCTCTGGGCGACTCCTCCCGCTTCGGGCTGGACGCCGCCGGCCCGGCCGTCTTCCTGGCCCTGCTCGGACCGCAGCTGCGGGCGGCGGGGGAGACCCGCTCGGTGGCGCTGCTGGGAGCTGCACTGGCGCTGGGCGCGAGCCTGGTGCTGCCGGCCGGACTGCCGGTGCTCGCCGCCGTCGCCGCCGTACCGATCGCGGGCCTGCTGCGCGGGTCGCGGAAGAGCGGGAGCGAGGAGGCATCGTGAACGTCTGGAGCGCCGTACTGGTCCTGTCCGCGGGCTGCTACCTGCTGAAACTTCTGGGCCTCTCGATCCCGGCCGGACTGCTGGACCGCCCCGCCGTGCGCCGTTTCGCCGCGCTCGCCCCCGTCGCCCTGCTGGCCGCACTCACGGCGCTGCAGACCTTCGGCCACGGCGCCCACGGATTGGCGCTGGACGCACGAGCCCTCGGCCTGGCCGCCGCCGGAATCGCCCTGTGGCGCCGGGCGCCCTTCCTGGTGGTGGTCCTGGTGGCCGTGGTCGCCACCGCAGCGGTGCGGCTGCTGCCCGGGTGAGCACGCCCGCCCGCGCCCCTCGGGTGCAACGTCCCCGCAGCGCGCCGGTTCCACCGGTTGCACCCCGGGGCGCGGGGAACCGCGCGACGAGTCAGGGACGCGTCGCAGTCAAGGCCGGTCAGAGACCTCCGAGGCCGCGGAGATAGGCATCATGGTTCGGTGCCCGGCCGAGGAAGTCCCGAACCAGCTGGTCGCCGTCCACGGTGCCACCGCGTTCCAGCACGGTCCGCCGGAAGGCAAGTCCTGGCCCGGGATCGGTCGTCCCAGCCTCGGTCGGCCCGGCCTCGGTGAACCTGGTGTACATGTCGTCGCCCAGGGTCTGCGACCACAGGTAGCCGTAGTAGCCAGCCTCGTAGCCGAAGAGGTGACTGAAGCGGGACTGGAAGTGGGTGCCCTCCAGGTGGGTGAACCCGTACCTCTCGGAGACCTCCTTGAGGACGGCGGTGGAGTCCCCGTCGAAGCCCGGCGAGTGGTAGGCCAGATCGAGGGCGGAGAAGTACAGCTGACGCATCGTCGCCAGGCCGGAGTCGACGTTCTTCGCCGCGACCATCCCGGCCAGCAGCTGCTCCGGAAGGGCTTCGCCGGACTCGTGGTGACGGGCGAAACGGCGCAGCACCGCCGGATCCCAGCACCAGTGCTCCAGCATCTGCGCCGGTGCCTCCACGAAGTCCACCTCCGTCTCGGAGCCGGAGAAGCGCGCCCGCTGGACGCGGGTCAGCGTCCCGTGCAGGACATGGCCGAACTCGTGGAAGAGGCCGACCACCTCCGAGTGCCGCAGCAGCGAGGGGCGGTCCGCGGTCGGCCGGCCGAAGCCGGCGGTGATGGCCGCCACCGGTCGCTGGTAGCCGCCGTCCGCCAACGACCGTCCGGCCCTGAGGGTGTAGCAGGTCGGATGCCCGTCCTTGCCGCGCCGGGAGAACAGGTCCACGAAGAAGTACCCGAGCGGTTCGGCGTCAATCGCGTCCTGCGCGTCGGTGATCGCGTAGGCGCGCACGTCCGGATGCCACACCGGGGCGTCCGGCAGCTCGTGGAAGCGCACCGCGAACAGCTCCTGGACCAGCGTGAACAGCCCGTCGAGGCAGGCGTCCAGCGGGAAGTAGGCCGCCACCTCAAGGGCGTCGACCGCGAACGCGGTGCGCTTCAGCTGGTTGACCGCGAAGGAGTGGTCCCAGCGGTGCAGCTCCCGAGTGCCGACGGCCGCCTCGTTGGCGTCGGCGAGCAGCACCAGGTCCTTCTCCGCCTTGGCGGCGACCCTGGCGTGCAGATCGTCGACGAAGGCCGCGGCGGCCTCCCGGGTCCTGGCCATCCGCGGCTCGACGGCGTAGTCGGCCCAGGAGTCGTAGCCGAGGGTGCGGGCGATCTCGGCCCGTGCGGCGAGGGCCCGTTCCAGCCGGGCCACGTTCTCGGAGCCGCCCTTGCGGAAGTCCTTCCCCATCAGCTCGCGCCGACGCTCCGAGGAGCGGGCGTTGGCCATGAACGGCTGAAACTCCGGGGGCTCCAGTGAGACCCGGTAGCGGCCGTCGACGGTTTCCAGGCCGTCGATGAAGGAGTCCGGCAGGCCGTCCAACTCCTCCCGGTCGACCTCGATGGCGTCCTCCCAGGTGGCCAGCGCCTCGACGTACCGGGAGCCGAGTCCGACCAGTTCGTCGAAGAGCCCGCGCAGCCGCCGCCGTTCGCCCGCCGAGAGCTCGAAGCCGTTGCGCCGGTAGTCGCGCAGGGTGTGCTCCAGCAGCCGGGCGTCCTCACCGGTCAGCGCCGCGGCCTCGGCGCTGACCGCGAACTCGGTGACCGCGCGGTGGAGCTCCTCGTCGAACCCGAGCCCGACCCGGTGCTTGCCCAGCCGCTCCTCCCACTCCTGCGCCGCGTCGCGCAGGGACTCGTCGACGGCGACCTGGGCCATGAACGTCCAGGCGCTGATCGCCGCCGCCAGCGACTGCTCGGCGTCCTCCAGGGCCAGCATCGTGTTGGCGTACGTACGCTGCGACGCCGGCACGGCGACGATGGCTGCGACGCCGGCGTCGCACGCCGTGACGGCGGCCCGGCAGGCTTCGTCCAGCAGTTCTGGGGTGAGACCGGAATAGTCAGGGAGGCCAGGGATCATGCCCGCGATACTAGATGAACTATCTTTCAGGACAAGCAGCATGACCTTTTGTCAGTCCATGGGCGGATTGAACTCCGGCTGGTCCAGCACCAGCACATCCGCCCCAGCCGCCGCCTCGCGCCCCGAGCCGCACCAGGCCGCGCCGCAGTCCGACGCGGCTGCCTCGCGTTCGGGACGGATGTCGTAGGCGGCCACTCGATGGCCCGCCTCGACGAGGTTGGCGCAGATGGGAGTCCCCATCCGACCCATACCAATGAGACCGATCTTCAGCACGAGCGGATCGTAGCCTGTCGCGCGCGCCAGGACCGCCTGGCCCCGGGCCCGCTCCCGCTCGGGGCCGTAAGGCTACACCCGTAGTGCTATGGCCGTTCCCCTAGACTGCCGCTCATGGATCCGACCCCCACCGCAGCACCGCGCGGCCGCAACCCCCGCGGCAAGGGCGAACGGCTGCGCGAGGACATCGTCGAGTCCGCCCTCGCTCTGCTGGACGAACTCGGCGACGACCAGGCGCTGTCGCTGCGCGCCGTGGCACGCAGGACCAATATCGCCGCGACGTCCGTCTACATCCACTTCGCCGACCGGAACGCGCTGGTGCTCGCGGCGATGGAGCGCTGCCACCACGAGCTGGTGCGCGCCGTCGACGAGACCGAGCGTGACAGCGAGGACCCGGTGGACCGGCTGCGGGCCCGCACCCTGCTGCTCGGCGCCTGGGCCCAGGAGCACCCGGGCCTCTACCGTGTGCTGCACGAGAGCACCGTCAACCAGAGCCCGGGCATGCCCTTCCGGCAGGAGCTGGCGGACCGCAGCACCCTCGCCGTCCAGCGCTGCATGGACGCGGGCCTCGCCCCGGTCGACGACCCGGCCCTCATCGCCCTCGACCTCCGCGCGGCCGTCCACGGCGCCGTCTCCATGCGCCTCAGCCAGCCCGATCTGCCCTGGCCGTCCCTGGAGGACCAGGTCGACCGCTTCCTCACCAGACTGGTCGGCGTCCGCCTTCGCTGACCGGCGTCATGCCCGCTGTCCAGCGGGTCATGACGGAGCATCAGCTCGAACGCCCCGCGCTGCTCCAGCGCTGGGCCGACGTGCGTCCGACGCCGGCCGCGGACGACGCGTAGCCGGTGTCCGGCTTTCGGGATTCACTGAAAGCTCGCAGGGAGTTTTCGTAAGAAGCTGAAATTGTTTGCACTCAAGGGTTGACCACCACCCGTCACCGGCGGGATCGTCATCTCGCGCACCGTCAGGTCCTTGGTGGTCACCGGGGTCGGACGGTCCATCAGACGGCTTTCGCAATGATGTGCGGAGGCTGTGGCGCCGCGTGCGGGCCCGCATGACGACCCATCCCATCCACCCTCCTGGGAGCAGTCACGATGCAGTCGTTGCGTAGATCCACGTCCATGGCTCCACCGCCCGGCGGCTCACGCCGCACCAGCCGGCTGCGGTCCCGCCCGGGTGGGCTGCTGCTCGCCGGCGCGATGCTCGCCGGCGGCCTGCTGCCGCTCGCGCTCGGCGGCTCCGCCCATGCCACCAGCAGCAGCAACGGCGGTGATGTGATCGCCAACCTCTTCGAGTGGAACTGGCCCTCGGTCGCGTCCGAGTGCACCGATGTCCTCGGCCCCAAGGGCTACGGCGCGGTGCAGGTGTCCCCGCCCCAGGATTCCATCCGCCTGGCCGGCACCACGCACTCCTGGTGGGACGTCTACCAGCCGGTCGGCTACGACCTCAACAGCCGGATGGGCACCGCGGCGCAGTTCCAGGCCATGGTGACGGCCTGTCACAACGCCGGCGTCAAGGTCTACACGGACGCGGTGATCAACCACATGTCCGGCACCGACCAGACGAGCACCGACTCCTACGGCGGCGACAGCTTCTCGGTGTCGTCGCGGAGCTACAGCGAAGTCCCCTACACCTCCTCCGACTTCCACACCTACCCCGCCAACTGTCCCAACTCCGGTCTGTCGATCAACGACTGGAACAGCCAGACCCAGGTCCAGGAGTGTGACCTGGAGAACCTGGCCGACCTCTACACGGAGACGGACGACGTCCGCGCGAAGATCGCGGCCTACCTCAACACGCTGATCGCCGACGGCGTCGACGGTTTCCGGGTCGACTCCGCCAAGCACATCGCCCAGGCCGACATGGCCGACATCGAGTCCCGGCTGAACAACACGCTGTGGGGCGCGCGGCCGTTCGTGCTGCAGGAGGTCTACCCGGGGAGCAGCGGCAACCTGGCGCCCGCAGCGTTCGAGAGCAACGGCAGCGTGATCGGCTTCGACTACGCGTACGCCATGAAGAGCCAGTTCCAGGGCAGCATCGCCAACCTGAAGACCTTCGGCAGCACCTGGGGCCTGCTGCCGAGCGCCTACGACGGCGCCATGGTGACCAACCATGACACCGAGCGCAACGGCAGCACCCTGAACTACAAGAACGGCACCCAGTACACGCTGGCCACCGAGTTCATGCTGGCCTGGGGCTACGGCACGCCCTCGGTCTTCTCCGGCTTCTCCTTCAACAGCTCCGACGACTCGCCGCCGGCCGACTCCAACGGCTTCGTCACCAACACCGACTGCTCCTCCAGTGCCTGGGTCTGCACCGACCGCAGCACGGGCATCGCCAACATGGTCGGCTGGCACAACGCGGCCGGCACGGCCGCCGTCGCCAACTGGTACGACGACGGGTCCAACCTGATCGCCTTCTCCCGCGGCTCCAAGGCCTGGATCTCGATCAACAACGAGAGCACCACGCAGACCAGGACCTTCGCCACCGGCCTGGCCGCGGGCACCTACTGCGACATCATCCACGGCGACTACACCGCCTCGACCGGCGCCTGCTCCGGCCCGACGGTGGCCGTCGACAGCTCCGGCAACGCGACGGTGTCCATCGCGGCCGGCGACTCGGTGGCGCTGTACGCCACCACGACCGGAACCGGCACCGGCACCCCGACCGCCAGTGCGTCGGCCTCGGCCAGCGCCAGCGCCAGTGCGACCGCGACTGCCACCGCGACGCCCACCACCACGGCGACCAGCACCAGCACCGGCTCCACCAGTTCGACCGTGAACGAGACCTTCACCGTCAGCGGAGCCCCGTCCAGCGCCCCGCTCTACCTGGTCGGCTCCACCAGTGAGCTGGGCAGTTGGGCCCCGGGCAGCGCGATACCGATGACCCAGTCGGGATCGAACTGGACGGTCACCGTCACCCTGCCCAAGTCCACCGCGATCCAGTACAAGTACATCGCCAAGGACTCGGCGGGTAACGTCACCTGGGAACCGGGATCCAACCACAGCGCGACCACGGGTTCCGGTGACAGCGCCACCCTCACCGACACCTTCAACGGCTCCAGCACCACCGTGGCGGAGACCTTCAACGACGCCGCCACGACCTGGTACGGCCAGAACGTCTACGTGGTCGGCTCGATCGCGGCGCTCGGCGGCTGGAACACCGCCAACGCGGTCGCCCTCTCCTCCGCCGCCTACCCGACCTGGTCGGCGACGGTGAACCTGCCGTCCAACACCGCCTTCGCGTACAAGTTCATCAAGAAGGACCCGGACGGCACCGTCACCTGGGAGTCCGGCGCCAACCACACCGCCACCACCGGCACCTCGGCGGCCACCCTCAGCAACGCCTGGGGGACCAACGCCACCAGCTCCGTCGGGGTCGTCTTCGACGAGACCAAGACCACCGTCACCGGCCAGAACGTGTACGTGGTCGGCAGCATCAGCGGGCTCGGCCAGTGGGACACGGGCAACGCGATCCTGCTGTCGTCGAGCAGCTACCCGGTCTGGTCCAAGACCGTCAGCATCTCCCCGAACACCTCGTTCGAGTACAAGTACATCGTCAAGGACGCCTCGGGGAACGTGACCTGGGAGTCGGGGACCAACCGCAGCTACACCACCGGCAGCTCGGGCACCGTGACGCTGTCGGACACCTGGAAGTAGTACCGGCCCGCCGACCGCAGGACTGACAGGCCGAGGGTCCGGCACCGAACCGGTGCCGGACCCTCTTGTTCTGCACCCGCCGTCAGACCGCGTCGGGCCCCTGCTCGCCGGTGCGGACCCGGACCGCCGTCTCCACCGGCACGCTCCACACCTTGCCGTCGCCGACCTTCCCGGTCCGCGCGGCCTTCACGATCGCGTCCATCACGCTGTCCGCCTCCGCGTCCTCGACCAGGACCTCGATCCTGACCTTGGGCACCAGGTCGATCCGGTACTCGGCGCCGCGGTAGACCTCGGTGTGCCCGCGCTGGCGGCCGTAGCCGCTGGCCTCGGTGACGGTGAGGCCGCGTACGCCGACTTCGTTCAGCGCCGTCTTCACCTCGTCCAGCTTGAACGGCTTGATGACGGCGGTGATGAGCTTCATTGGGAGGGGATCTCTCTGCTGAGGTCGCTGCTGTGGGGGCCGGTGCGGTTGGCGTCACCGCGGTGGACCGGGGATCCGGCGAGGGCCCCCTGGTGGATGACGCCGTGATCGTATGCGGTCTCGGCGTGTTCGGCGAGATCCAGCCCGGAGAGTTCGTGCTCGGCCGGGGCGCGGAAGCCGATCAGGCGGTCGATCAGCTTGCCGATGCCGTAGCTGGCGCCGAACGCGTACGCCCCGGTGGCCAGCACCGCGACCGCCTGCCGCCAGAGCTGGTCCAGGCCGCCGCCGTGCAGCAGGCCGTCCGCGCCGCCGGTCATCACGCTGGTCGCGAAGACGCCGATCAGCACGGTTCCGGCGACGCCGGCGACCAGGTGCACCCCGACCACGTCCAGCGAGTCGTCGTAGCCGAAGCGGAACTTCCAGGACACCGCGTAGGAGCAGAGCACGCCCGCGACCAATCCGATGACCAGCGCGCCGGGCAGGTCCACCGAGCCGCAGGACGGGGTGATGGCGACCATCCCGGCCACCGCCCCGGAGGCCGCGCCCAGTGTGGTGGCGTGACCGTCCCTCAGTTTCTCGGTCAGCAGCCAGCCCAGCAGCCCGGTGCAGGCGGCCGCCTGGGTGTTCAGCAGGGCGGCCGCAGCCAGCCCGTTGGCGCCGAGCGCGGAGCCGGCGTTGAAGCCGAACCAGCCGAACCAGAGCAGCCCGGCCCCCAGCAGCACCAGCGGCAGGTTGTGCGGGCGCATCGCCTCCCGGCGGAAGCCCAGCCGGGGGCCGAGCACCAGGGCCAGGGCGAGCCCTGAGGCGCCGGAGTTCACCTCGACCACCGTCCCGCCGGCGAAGTCCAGGGCGTGCAGCTGGGAGTTGATCCAGCCGCCGGGCGCGAACACCCAGTGCGCCACCGGTACGTACACCACCAGCGTCCAGACCAGCACGAAGACCACCCAGGCCGCGAATCTGGCCCGGTCCGCGACGGCGCCGCTGATCAGCGCGGCGGTGATGATCGCGAAGGTCAGCTGGAAGGTCGCGTAGAGCAGGGTGGGGACGCTGCCGGTGAGCGAGGTCGGAGTGATTCCGGCCATTCCCAGATGCTCCAGATCGCCGATCAGGCCGACGCCGCCGGCGTCGCGGCCGAAGGCCAGGGTGTAGCCCACCAGTAGCCAGACCACGGTGACCAGGGCGATCGAGACAAAGCTCATCATCAGCATGTTGAGCACGCTCTTGGTGCGCACCATGCCGCCGTAGAAGAGGGCGAGCCCTGGGGTCATCAGCAGGACCAGCGCGGTGGCGACGAGCAGCCAGGCGGTGTCGCCGGCGTCGAGGGCGGGCGGGGAGGCGGCGAGCAGGGCGGCATGGGGGTTCACCATGGCGATGCTCGCCGGGGCAGATTTCCGGTCGCGAACGGGTGTGTTTCGCGCAGGTTTCACATTGCCGGGAGATGTCCTGAAGGCTTCGGCGCCGTTTCGCTTTCCTCACCGTGCCCGGCGGGCGGCGGCGTCCGCCGCTCCCCCGGGACGACCGAACCCCCGGCACCGGGGTGCCGGGGGTTCGGTGCAGGCCTACGCCGGGTGCGGTCAGCCCCAGTTGGAGCACTCGTTGCCGAAGGCCGGGTTCAGCACGCCGATGACGTTGACGCTGTCGCCGCAGACGTTCACCGGGACGTGCACCGGCACCTGGATCAGGTTGCCGGAGGCGACGCCGGGGGAGTGGGTCGCGGCACCCGCGGCCGTGCTGGACGCGGAGGCGACACCCGCGCCGGCGGCGAGCAGACCGAGAGCGGCGGCGGCGACGAAGGTGTTGCGCTTGTGGTTCACGATGGGACCCTTTCGAGACAGCAGGATGGAGCGAGCGATCGGGACACGAGGCTCAGCACCTCCAACGCTCCGAGGCCCCGCCGGGCAACGGCGGAGCCGGGATCATCACCCGAATGCGTGGCGCCGTACGGCGTGTCGTGGCGCGGCGCGCCCCCGGACCCGCGGGCCGCGGATCGCGGGCGCCCGCCTCCCGGGGCACCATGAAGCTCCGGTGGAGGCGCGCTTAAGAAAGCCTCGATGGACCTGCGGCAGGGCGGACCGGCAGGGTTTGTCAGCGGCGGTCGCGCTCGCAGCCGCCGTACACCGCTGTATCCCGATCGCAGCAGTTCAGAGCAGCTCAGGAGGCTCCCGCCGTGAAGGCACTGGTTAAGGCGAAGGCGGAGCCCGGGCTGTGGCTGCTGGACGTCCCGGAGCCCGAGATGGGCCCGGGCGAGGTGCTGATCAAGGTGCTGCGCACCGGTATCTGCGGGACCGACCTGCACATCCGCAGCTACGACGGCTGGGCGCAGCAGGCCGTGCGCACCCCGCTGGTGCTGGGTCACGAGTTCGTCGGCGAGGTCGTCGGGACGGCCCCCGGGGTCGCCGACATCGCGGTGGGCGACCTGGTCAGCGGCGAGGGCCACCTGGTCTGCGGCAAGTGCCGCAACTGCCTGGCCGGCCGGCGCCACCTCTGCCGCAGCACGGTGGGCCTGGGCATCGGCCGGGACGGCGCGTTCGCCGAGTACGTCACCCTTCCCGCCTCCAATGTGTGGGTGCACCGGGTGCCGGTGGACCTGGACGTCGCGGCGATCTTCGACCCGTTCGGCAACGCCGTGCACACCGCGCTGTCGTTCCCGCTGGTGGGCGAGGACGTGCTGATCACCGGGGCGGGCCCGATCGGCATCATGGCGGCGGCGGTGGCCCGGCACGCCGGGGCCCGCAAGGTGATGATCACCGACGTCAGCCCGTACCGGCTGCAGCTGGCCGAGAAGGTCGGCGTCAGCCTGGCCCTGGATGTGCGCAGCGCCACCATCGAGGAGGGGCAGCGGCAGCTGGGGCTGCGCGAGGGCTTCGACGTCGGCCTGGAGATGTCCGGCCGCCCCGAGGCGCTGCGCGACATGATCGCCAACATGACCCACGGCGGGAAGATCGCCATGCTGGGGCTGCCGGCCGAGGAGTTCCCGGTCGACTTCGCCCGGATCGTCACCTCGATGATCACCCTCAAGGGCATCTACGGCCGGGAGATGTTCGAGACCTGGTACGCCATGTCGGTGCTGCTGGAGGGCGGGCTGGACCTCAGCCCGGTGATCACCGGCCGCTACTCCTACCGGGACTTCGACGCGGCCTTCGACGACGCGGCCGGCGGGCGCTGCGGCAAGGTCATCCTCGACTGGACGGCGTAGCCGACCGCCCCATCGCCCGAGCCGCCGTCCATCCGAGCCGCCATCCATCCGAGCCAACGAGACCAGGAGTGACCCCAGAATGCTCGACTCGGTCCGCGCGGACCTCCGCGCCACCCTCGACGAGATCCGCAGCGCCGGTCTGCACAAGCCCGAGCGGGTCATCGGCACCCCGCAGAGCGCCTCGGTCGACGTCACCGCGGGCGGACGCCCCGGCGAGGTGCTGAACTTCTGCGCCAACAACTACCTGGGCCTGGCGGACAACCCCGAGGTGGTGGCCGCCGCCAAGCAGGCGCTGGACCGCTGGGGCTACGGCATGGCCTCGGTCCGCTTCATCTGCGGCACCCAGGAGGTGCACAAGGAGCTGGAGTCCAGGCTGTCGCACTTCCTGGGGCAGGAGGACACCATCCTCTACAGCTCCTGCTTCGACGCCAACGGCGGCGTCTTCGAGACCCTGCTGGACGAGCGGGACGCGGTGATCTCCGACGCGCTCAACCATGCCAGCATCATCGACGGCATCCGGCTGTCCAAGGCCCGCCGCTTCCGCTACGCCAACCGCGACATGGCCGACCTGGAGGCGCAGCTCAAGGAGGCCGGCGAGGCCCGGCGCAAGCTGGTCGTCACCGACGGCGTGTTCTCCATGGACGGCTACGTCGCCCCGCTGGAGCAGATCTGCGACCTGGCCGAGCGCTACGGCGCGATGGTCATGGTGGACGACTCGCACGCGGTCGGCTTCGTCGGCCCCGGCGGCCGCGGCACCCCTGAGCTGCACGGGGTGATGGACCGGGTGGACATCCTCACCGGCACCCTGGGCAAGGCCCTGGGCGGGGCCTCCGGCGGCTATGTCGCCGCCCGCGCCGAGATCGTCGCGCTGCTGCGGCAGCGCTCGCGCCCCTACCTGTTCTCCAACTCGCTCGCCCCGGTGATCGCGGCCGCCTCGATCACCGTGCTTGACCTGCTGGAGGACGACACCACCGGCCACGGCGCCGCGCTGCGGGCCCGGCTCTACGCCAACACCGAGCTGTTCCGCCGGCGGATGACCGAGGAGGGCTTCGAGATCCTGCCCGGCGACCACCCGATCGCCCCGGTCATGGTCGGCGACGCCGAGCAGGCCGGACGGATCGCCGAGCAGCTGCTGGAGCACGGCGTCTACGCGGTCGGCTTCTCCTACCCGGTGGTCCCGCACGGCAAGGCCCGGATCCGGGTCCAGCTGTCGGCCGCCCACTCGGCCGAGGACGTGGAGACGGCAGTGGGGGCATTCGTGGCGGCCCGGGCATCCCTGGCAAAATGACCGTGTGATCGACACCCGGCGGCTGCGCACCCTGCGGGCCGTGGCGGACCACCGTACGGTGACCGCCGCGGCCGCCGCGCTGTATCTGACCCCGTCCGCCGTCTCCCAGCAGCTGGCCGCGCTGGAGCACGAGGTGGGCCACCAGCTGCTGGTGCGCGACGGCCGCGGGGTCCGGCTGACCGCCGCCGGGGAGATCCTGGTGGCGCACAGCAACACCGTGCTGGCCCAGCTGGAGCGGGCCGAGGCCGAGCTCGCCGCCTACGGCGCGGGCGACGCGGGCGAGGTCACCGTGGTGTCCTTCGCCACCGGCATCTCCGCGGTGGTGGCCCCGGCGATGACGGCGTTGGGGGAGACCGACCCGGGCATCCGGATCCGGGTGCGGGACGCCGAGGGCGACGCCAGCCTGATGATGGTGCTGGACGGGCACGCGGACCTGGCGGTGGCGGTCGAGTACCGGGGCGCGCCGCGCGAGGACGACCAGCGGCTGTCCCGGGTCCCGCTGTACGCGGAGCCGTTCGACGCGGTGCTGCCCCGGGGCCACCGGCTGGCCGGGGGCGAGCGGGTGAATGTGGCCGACCTGGCCGACGAGCCCTGGATCGGCCCCTACGCCGGCAACCCCTGCCACGACGTGGTGATGCTGGCCTGCGAGTCGGCCGGCTTCCAGCCCCGGGTGACGCACTCCTCGGACGACTTCCGCGCGGTCGCCGCGCTGGCCGGGGCGGGCGCGGGGGTGGCCCTGGTACCGCGTTCGGCGCTGCGCGGGGTGGACCTGCCGGAGGTGGTGGTGCTGCCGGTGGCCGGGGATCCGGCGACCCGGCGGGTGTTCGCGGCGGTCCGGCGCGGAGCCGAGCGGCATCCGCTGATCCGTCCGGTCCTCGACGCCCTGCGCGTTGCCGCGGACTCGGCGCGGCCGGACCGGTCTCCGCTGCAGCCGTCGGCGTCAGCGGCGCCTCGGCCAGTGTCGACATGAGCAATTGAGCGATCGGCGCCGTGACGTGATCGGTTAGCCTGCGGGCATGTCTGATGAAGCATCGGTTTCGGCGCTGCCCGAGCACGAACTGACCGCCACCAGCAGCACCGTCGTCTATGCCAACCGCTGGATGACCGTCCGTGAGGATCTGACCCTGCGGTACGACGGTGTCGAGGGCGTCTACGGAGTGGTGCAGAAGCCCGACTTCGCGCTGGTGGTCCCGTACGCGGACGGCGGCTTCCACCTGGTCGAGCAGTACCGCTACACGGTCGGCGGCCGCTACTGGGAGTTCCCGCAGGGCTCCTGGGAGGGCCGTCCGGACGCCGACCCGCTCGTCCTGGCCCGCGGTGAGCTCGCCGAGGAGACCGGGCTGACCGCTGGTTCGATGACGCCGCTGGGACACCTGTTCGCGGCCTACGGCTTCGCCGACCAGGGCTGTCACGTCCTGCTCGCCACCGACCTCACCGCGGGCGGGACCGATCTCGACGAGACCGAGGCAGGCCTGATCAGCCGCTGGTTCCCCGAGCCCGAGGTGTGGCAGCTGATCGCCGACGGCCGAATCAAGGACGCCCCCACCATCGCCGCCCTCGCCCTCTTCCAACGCCATCGCGCGCAACTCACCTGAGGCCGGTGCGAGTCGACCGAGGCAGCCCTGGCCCCACCCTCCTACACCTCGACGGACCTCATAATTGGCGCAGGATCATGGAGGTCTATTGGCCCTGATGGGTGGGCAACTATACGGATAGTGTCGTCCTGTCGGTATCCACGGTTTGAGGGTTGAGAGGATCAACGGTCATGACGAGCACTGAATCGCCTGCCGCGCCCGCCACGCCTGCAAAGGTCGACTTCTACTTCGACGCCGCCTGTCCGTTCGCCTGGATCACCTCGCGGTGGATCCTGGAGGTGCGTGAGCTCAGGGAGTTGGAGCTGCGGTTCCGGCCGATGAGTCTGTTTGTGCTCAATGAGGGCCGGGAGCTGCCGGAGTGGTACCGGGAGCTGGTGGACAACTCGCTGGCGATGGCGCGGATCGTCACCGCTGCGGGGGAGCAGCACGGGGAGGGGGTGTACGAGGGCCTCTACACCGCGCTGGGCAACCGGATCCACAAGGGCGGGAACAAGGACTACCGCGCGGTGGCCGCAGAGGCGCTGGCCGAGGTGGGGCTGCCGGCGGAACTGCTCGCCGCGGCGGACGGCGATGCCTACGACGCCGTGCTGCGGAAGAGCCACCATGAGGGGATGGACCCGGTCGGCGAGGATGTGGGGACGCCCACCATCCACATCGACGGGGTGGCCTTCTTCGGTCCGGTGCTCAACTCGATCCCGCGCGGCGAGCAGGCCGCCATGATCTTCGACGGGGCCCGGGCGCTGGCCGGCTTCCCGGACTTCTTCGAGCTGAAGCGCACCCGTACCGGCAGCCTGAACTTCGACTGACGGTACGGGCGCGGTCGCTTCCTCGGTCAGGCCGGGACCACCGGCGCCTGCAGTTCGGTCACCCACTCGTCGGGATTCTCCGAGTGGTTCAGGGTGATCTCGCGGGCGTGCCGCTGGAAGCGGTAGCCGTGGGCCTCGGCCCAGCGGGCCAGCAGCTGACTGGTGCTCAGCACCCCGTCCATGGAGCCGCGGTGCATGATGGTCGCGGCCTGCTCGACCGCGGGCAGGGTGACCACCTCGAAGCCCGGTCCGGCGGTGACCCCCGCGCCGACCGGGAGGCCGGCGTGCACCACCACGCCCGCGTCCAGGGCGTCGCCGGTCTCGTAGTACACGGTGCCGGGTCCGACCGGGGTGATCCCGGCGGCGCCGGTGTGCGCGCACAGCTCGTCGAACATCCGGGTTACCAGCGGGCCGATGGCGTCGGGGCTGAAGCTCGCGGCCGTACCGCTCAGCTCGGCCAGCCGCAGTGCGGGCAGGCTCTTGATGACGACGTCTTCCTGGGGCATGGCGCCCTCACTCTCGATCGACCGGAGCCTCGCCTCGACCTGGACCAGGCCGGCCGCCGCGTCCGCGATGGCCGCCTCCAGCTCGGCTCGCCGCAACCGCAGCATCCCGCGCAGCTCCGGCGCGCTGACCTCCTCGTCGAGGATCGTCTGCACCTGCTGCAGCGTGAAACCGAGGTCTTTCAGCGCGACGATCCGGTTGAGCCGGGACAGCTGCGCCGCCTCGTAGAAGCGGTACCCGCTGGACGGATCCACCCGGGCCGGGTGCAGCAGGCCGATGCTGTCGTAGTGCCTGAGCATCCGGATCGACACACGTCCGTGCCTGGCGAAGTCTCCGATGGTGAACATGGTGCTCTCGAGGTTGGGCCCTGACACGGTGGCAGGGTCAAGGGGCGAAGGAAGGCAAGATGTGGACGGACCCCGGTCTCGTCCACCGGACGGCGGCCAGGGCGCTCCAACCGCAGGGGAGCTGCCGGTCCGCGGTGACGTAGCCGTGGGCGGCGGTGATGCTGCGGTCGTAGCAGCCGCCGGTGTCGGTGGTGCCCAGGTAGTGCTCGGAGTCGGTGCCGTCGGCCGCGGTGGTGACCCCGGCGGTGCGGGCCAGGACGCCGGTGGCGTCGACCCGGTCGTCGGTGACCGCGGTGGGCCGCCAGGATCCGTGGTCGCCGGTGCCGGCGCGGACGCTGTCGACCAGGATCCGGCCCTGGGAGACGGTGGCCGAGAGGGAGTAGTTGTTGCCGTCGGTGTAGAGCGGGACGTCGGAGTCCACCGTGACCGGGTACGACCAGGCCTGCCGGGTCGTCGATCGGCCGCTGGCGGCGACGGTCGTGGAGCCGTACTCCTGCTGGGCCATCAACTGCCGCTGCCCGCCCGAGGAGACCGCGTCGCGGTTGCTGTAGACGGCGTGCTGGGACACGGTGGTGACGACCCGTCCGTGCGAGGTCTGCAGCCAGCCCGAGGTCTGCCAGTCCCGCTGCGCGGTGGTGCCGACCACGGTGGTGCCGCCGCTGCCCGGGGTCTCGGTGGTGCTGACGGCGGGGGAGAGCCCCAGGGTGTCGGAGCTCAGCGCCCCGTGGGTGCGGGCCGCGCCGTGGTCGGTGTCCAGGAACAGGGTGCCGTCCACGGTCCAGGTGTCGGCGGCGCTGTAGGGGGTGATGGTGATGGTGTGGGGCTTGCCGTCGACCAGCGTGCCCGCGAACGGGGTCAGGTCGATGTCGTAGGCCTGGGTGACGAACTGGTCCACCGCCGGGATCGGCCGCCACAGGGTCGGCACGATGCCGCCCGAGTAGACCACCGGATAGGGCTGGGCGATCCCGGCGGGCCTGCCGTCCACCGAGACCTGCACCTCGCGGTAGGCCCCGCCGCCGCAGAGGTAGTCCGGGTACTTGGCGGCCAGGTCGGACGGGACCGAGTCGAACCACTGCTCGTCGCAGCCACCGCCCCGGGCGTAGACCTCCAACTGCACACCGGTGAGGTTGCGCGGCAGGGTGACCGTCTTGGTCGCGGACTGCCCCGGGTTGAGCGAGTACCAGCTCGCATAGCCCGCCGTCCCCGCTGTTGCCGCCGTCCCCGCTGTTGCCGCGGTGTCCTCGGACAGCGGCAGCACCTGGTCGGCGGTCTGCGCGGCCGGGTGGCGGCGGTCGGACCGGTAGTAGGTGAGGGTCAGCGTCATGCGGTAGACGCCGGTGTAGGTGGAGTCGACCACATTGCCCAGGGAGACCGCGAGCGGCTGGGCGGTGCGCAGCAGCGGGATGAAGCTGCTGACGTCCTTCTCCAGGTGCCAGCTGATCCCGGCCGCGGTCGGCTCCGGCGTGCTGGTGCGCAGCACCTCGGCGCCGCCGATCCAGACGCCCGCGAGCCGGTCGTACTGGCGGCCCTGCACACTGCCGGACCAGTCCAGCACCACCTTGTTCCACGGCCCCGGGCAGTCCGCCGGCGGGGTGACCGTGCCGGTGTAGGGCGGCGAGCCGATGGTGTTGCCGAAGTCGTTCCGCATCACCGTCACTGTGCAGTGCGGCGTCGGCGGCCGGCTCACCGGCGGCAGCGCGGTGACCGGGTTCTGGTACCCCGTCTCGATCGGCGCGTCAGCGGCGACCGCGGACCCGGCGCCCGCCCCCGCCCCGAGCGCCGCCGCCAGCAGGGCGGCGGCACCGCCCAGCACCCCGAGTCTGTGCAGCAGGCCCCATCCACGCATCCGACTGCCCTCCGCCGATCATGACCAGCCCAGCTCCTCGGAGGACCATGCACCCGATGACAGTGCATGCACAAGGGGGCGCCGCACCGCCGCACCCTACCCGGGATCCCGGCAGACCGGTGTCCGCGCCATATGGACGTCGATGGGGCCTTCGTCCTCGACGGTGAAGCCGTGGCGTTCGTACAGGCGTTGGGCCGGGCTGCCGTTGAGGACGTTCAGGCGGACGGTGGCGCGGTCCGTGTCCGCCCGTGCCAGCAGTGATGCCAGCACGGCGCTGCCGAGGCCGCGGCCCTGCTGTTCCGGTGCCAGGACGAAGTGCTCCAGCCACCGTCCGTCGTCGGCCGCGCGCAGGGTGACACTGCCCGCGAAGGAGCCGCCGGCGACTATCACCCAGGTGTGACGCGGGGAGAAGGAGTCCCGGAACCGGTCGCGGACCCGCTGCTCGTCGAAGCGCCCCAACCGCTCCAGGTCGGGACGCATCACGACGGCGCGGAGCTCGGCGATCACTTCGACGTCGCCGGGCTCGGCGGCGCGGAGGATCCAGTCCTGTGCGGACACGGTGTTCAGCGCTGCCACCAGTCGTCCAGCGGGGAGACCGGGACGGCCCGCTTGTGCCGGGTCGCCAGGTAGCCCGACTCCACCTTGGCCGCCAGCTCCGGGGTGACGTCGACGCCCTCCAGGTAGTCGTCGAGATCGGAGTAGGTCAGCCCGAGCGCGATCTCGTCCGGCAGGGCGGGCCGGTCGTCCTCCAGGTCGGCGGTCGGCACCTTCTTCCAGACGCTCGCCGGAGAGCCCAACTCCTGGAGTAGAGCTGCTCCTTGACGCTTGGTCAGTCCGGACAGCGGGGTGATGTCGACCCCGCCGTCGCCGTACTTGGTGAAGAAGCCGGTGATCGCCTCGGCGGCGTGGTCGGTGCCGACGACCAGCAGGTTCAGCTGTCCGGCGATCGAGTACTGGATCACCATCCGCTCGCGGGCCTTGATGTTGCCGCGGACGAAGTCCCGCAGCTTGGGGGCGTCGCCCAGCAGCTCCGCCAGGCCCAGTGCCGACTCGGCGGCGACGGCGTCCGCGCTCGGCTTGACGTTCACCGCGACGGTGCGGTCGGGCCGGATGAAGTCCAGCGCGATCTGCGCGTCGTCCTCGTCGGCCTGGACGCCGTAGGGCAGCCGCACCGCGACAAAGGTGGCCTCGTGCCCCTCGGCCCGCAGCTCCTCGGCGGCGAGCTGGCACAGCCTGCCGGTCAGCGTGCTGTCCTGGCCGCCGCTGATCCCCAGTACGAAGCCCTTGGCCGGGGTCGCCCGCAGATACGCCTTGAGAAAGTCGACCCGTTGCCGGACCTCGGCCTCGGGCACGATGGTCGCCTTGACGCCGAGCTCGGTGAGGATCTGCTCCCGTAGATTTGCCATTCAGGTACTGTAACGGCCCCGATGGACGCGAATGCCCGCAGGTCGGCCCCGCAGGCCCCGCTGGTCCGGGGCGCCGCCGCCGCGGCGGCGGCGCCCCGGACCCGGCTGAGGCTACTCGGACAGGCGGAGGCTACGCGGACGGGCTGAGGACGATGACCGGGATCACCCGGTCGGTCTTCTTCTGGTAGTCGGCGTAGTCCGGGTAGGCCTGGACGGCGCGGGCCCACCACTCGTCGCGCTCGGCGCCGGTGGCCTCATGGGCCGTCATGTCCTGGCGGACCGGGCCGTCCTGGAGCTCGACGTGCGGGTCGGCGGTGATGTTGTGGTACCAGACCGGGTGGGTGGGCGCGCCGCCCTGGGAGGCGACCACGGCGTAGGTGCCGTTGTGCTCCACCCGCATCAGCCCGGTCTTGCGGATCTTGCCGCTCTTCGCGCCGCGCGTGGTGAGGATGACGACGGGCATGCCCCGCAGGGTCGTCCCCTCGGTCCCGCCGGAGCTCTCGTAGAGCTCCACCTGCTCGCGTACCCACTTCGCCGGGCTCGGTTCGTACTCACCCTCAAGAGGCATGTCATCCACTCCGTCGTCGAATCCGTGCACCCACCATCATGGACCGTCACGCCCCGTCACTGCTGCAGCAGGGCGTCCAGTCTCTCGGTGTCCTGCGCCGTCCAGCCGGGCGGCTGGGCGACGGCGGCCCAACCGTCGACCGGCAGGGTGCCGAAGCGGTGGCCGTGGTTGATCGGGACGCTGTCCGCGCCGAGCAGGTCGCAGGTGACCTGCCAGAAGGTGACGAAGGGGTACCACTGCATCCCGCTGGAGACATCGGTCGCGCGCGGCCCCCTGAGCCAGCCGGGGCGGTGCAGGATGAGGTCGGTGGTCCACCAGGTGATCGGGTCCGAGCCGTTCTGGAGGTAGAGGACCCTCGGGGTGGACCACGGCTCGGCCGGCCGGGCGAGATCGGCGGGGACCTGGCTCCAGCGCACCGTCCGTCCCTGCTGGTAGATCGGGTGCCAGAGCGGACTCCCGCTGTCACGCCCGTTGCTGACGTTCTGCCAGAGCGGGTTGTCGGCGGTCGGCCCGAGCAGCAGCGCCCCGCCGGACCGCGAGGTCAGCTCGTCCAGGCTGCCGTCGAAGGCCCGCTCGGTGGCGTAGGAGCCGAGGCTCTCGCCGGCGAGCAGCAGCTTGGGGCGGCTGGCGGCCGGCAGTGAGGACCACCGGGCGTAGACGGCGTCGAACAGGGCCCGGCCCGCGTGCGCGGCCTCGTCCTCGGTCAGCACCGACAACGCGCTGGGCAGATAGGAGTACTGGATGGCGACCAGCGCGCTGTCGCCGTCGTACATGTACTCCAGCGGGTTGGCGATGTTCTGGTTGATCCAGCCGCTGCCGGTGGTGCTGATCACCGCCAGCACCTTGCGCTTGAACGCGCCGGTACGCTCCAGTTCGGAGACGGCCAGCCTGGCCCGGTCGGCCAGGGTCGGCGCGGACCGCAGCCCCACATAGACCCGGACCGGGTCCTCGGCCGGCCTGCCGCTGAACGCGGTGAGCTGGGCCCGGGTGCGGACCTGGCCGACGAAGTCGCGTCCCTTGGCCCCCAGGCTGTCCCAGGTCTCCAGCGAGGAGGGGCTGCCGGAGAGGGTGGGCAGGGTGGGCTGCACGATGCCGGGCGAGGTCGCGTCATTGGCCAGCTCGGCACTGCTCTCCGCGACGTTGAGCACCCCGCGGAGCAGGAACCCCTGGCCGATGCCGATCACCAGCACGGCCACCAGCACCACCGCACAGGCCGCAGCCAGCCTGGGCGGCAGGATCCGGCCGAGCCAGCGCGCCGCGGTGCCGCTCGCCAGCCGCAGCGAACGTCCGATCAGCACCAGCAGCGCGGACAGCAGCACCGCGATCGGCGGCACCAGGGCCCACTGCCACCAGGTCACCCGGGGGTCCATGCCCACAGCGCGGCGCGAGTCGCCCTGCCAGGTCACGCTCCAGGCGGTGGTCACGACCACGGCGGCCGTGACCCCGATGCCCAGCGCCCACCAGGCGGTGTGCCGCCACCGGGCGGGGGGCGTGAACCAGATCCGCACGATCCGGGCGATCAGCGCGCCGAGGGCGTAGCCGATGGTGGCGGTGACCGCCGCCGCGAGCACCTGCAGCCACCACGGCCGGGGCAGCAGCGACGGGGTGAAGGAGAGCCAGTAGAACACCGCCGCAACGAGCAGCCCGCCCCAGTCCGGGCGCCGGCGCACGGTCCGGTGCGGGCGCGGGGGGACGCGGTGCGCCCCGGGCGGGGGGTGCTCCTCGGGCAGCTCTTCGGGTTCCTGCTGCGACACAGCGACCCCGCCTTCCGATCGGCGCACGATTGAAGCTGGTGTCATTGAAAGCCTCTGCCGACTTTAGGTGCTTTCATTAATATTTGAGTGATATGTCCGGCGTGTTGCTCCAAATCCAACCAACCGTCAGGGGGCATCCGTGCGCGACGGGGCCGCGCTCAGCGTCACCGTGGTGCTGCTGGTGCTCACCAACCTGCTCAACAACCGCTGGCTGCACGCCTGGGGGCTGCTCACGGCGGTGGTCGTGGTGATCGTGCTGCTCGGCATCGCGTACTGGGCCGGCGACGGGGCCCGGAGCGGGGCCCGGGGCGGCGCCGAGCTGGCCGGGCTGGCCCCGGAGAGCGTTCCGCGCGGGACGCGCTGGGCGCTGGCGGTGATCGGGATCGTCGCCGCCGTCTACCTGGTCGGTGCGCTGTTCCCGCCGACCCGGGGGCTCTTCGCCGACCAGCGGACGGACACCCTGGCGGGGGGTCAGGTCGCGTACCGGGTCCTGGTCGAAGTGCCGCTGGGGACGGTGCTGCTGGAGGAGACCGCCTTCCGCGGCGTGCTGTACGGACTGCTGCTGCGCCTCCGCGGCGTCTACTGGGCCACCGGGGTGTCCTCACTGCTGTTCGGGCTGTGGCACATCCTGCCCTCGCTCCACCTGAACACCGACAAGCCGGTACTGGGCTCGCTCTTCGGCCACTCGGTTCTCGGCGCGGTGCTGGCCGACGCCGGGGCGGTGCTGTTCACCGCGGCGTCCGGTGTGGTCTTCTGCGAGTTGCGGCGCAGGTCCGGCAGTGTGCTCGCCCCCATGGGGCTGCACTGGGCGACCAATGCGCTGGGGTATGTCGCCGCCTATGCGCTCGGTGCCGCGACGTAGAGCGCTTTCGGGTGCGGCGTACGGATGGCCGGCCGCGCGGCTTACCGCTACGGCTTGGGCTTGGGCTTGCTGAAGTCGAGGGCCAGCCGGGTCAGCAGCCGGGCGCCGAAGCCGGTGCAGCCGCGCGGACGCCAGGACTTCGGGCTGTCGTTCTGGGCGGGCCCGGCGATGTCGATGTGCGCCCAGGGGCGCTCGCCGACGAACTCCTCGAGGAACAGGGCGGCATGGATCGCGCCGCCGTTGGGGCCGCCCATGTTCTTGATGTCGGCGACGTCGGAGTCCAGTTCGGCGCGGTAGCGCCGGGCCAGCGGCAGCTGCCAGCAGGGCTCGTCGGTGTGCCGGGCGGCGGCCAGCACCTGGTCCACCAGCGGCTGGTCGTTGCCGAACAGTCCGGCGATCTCCGCGCCCAGGGCGCGCATGCTGGCGCCGGTGAGGGTGGCGATGTCGACGATCGCGTCGCAGGGCTCCTCGGTGGCCAGCACCAGCGCGTCCGCCATCACCAGCCGCCCCTCGGCGTCGGTGTTCAGCACCTCGACGGTGGAACCGCCGCGGATGGTCAGCACGTCGCCGAGCTTGGTCGCGCTGCCGGACGGCATGTTGTCGGTGCACATCAGCCAGCCGGTCACGGCGGTGGGGCAGGCCAGCGCCGCCAGCGCGGTCATCGCCGCCAGGATGGCGCCGGCGCCGGACATGTCGTTCTTCATGGTGGCGTGCACGGCGTCGCTGGGCTTGAGGCTGATGCCGCCCGAGTCGTACATGATCCCCTTGCCGACCAGCGCCAGCGATGCGGCCTGACGGTCGGAAGGAGCATAGCTGACCTTGATCATCCGTGGCTCGTCCGTGCTGCCCGCGTTCACCCCCAGCAGGCCGCCGCAGCCCAACTGCCGCAGCTGCGCGCGGTCGAAGACCTCGGCGGTGAACCCGCAGTCCGCGGCCAGCCGCGGTGCGATCCGGGCCAGCACCTCGGCGGTCATGATGCTCGGCGGGCAGGTGGCCAGGTCCCGGGCCAGCGACTGGGTCCGGGCCAGCACCCGGCCGCGCTCCGCGCCCTGCGCCACCGCCGGCAACCGGGCCTCGGCGGCCAGCAGCACCAGCGACTCCAGCTCGGGATCGGCGGTCGGCCGCTTGAGCACCGGATAGCCGTAGCGGGCCAGCACGACCCCCTCCACCAGCGCTTGCGCGGCCGTCTCGGCGGCATCGGCGCCGGTGGTCCCCTCGGGGACCACCAGGGCGATCCGGCTGTAGTCCTTCGCCGCCGCGGCGAGCGCGGCCCCGGCGTCCCGCAGCGCCCGTGCGTCGGCGTCCTCCACGGCTCCCACCCCGTAGAGCACCGCCAGGCCGCCGCCGGGCACCGGGCAGGCCAGGGTCCGACCGACGCTCCCGTCCATCCCGGCGGCCCGCAGCCCGGCGGAGCTCAGCCCCAGCCAGTCCTGGTCCGCCACCGGCGCGGCCACCGGGACCCCCAGCACCTCGCCGACGGCCACCGCGTCCACGCGCTCGCCGGGCAGCACCGCCGCCGACACCCCGACCTGCCGCTTCCACGACGGCACCAGGTCCATCACGTCGCCGATATCCGCCATGTGCGTGCTCCTCGCAGAGTCCAGGCGGGGGCCACGACACCCCGCAGCTGAACCATTTATCCCATATGACCGTTTGTCAGGACCGTGGGCGCGCCGGAGCCGGGCCGGGCCCCGGGGGAGAACCGACAGGGCGGCGTACTCCGACGCGGTGTCGGTGTACGCCGCCCTGGGAGGGGACGACTGCGTCCTGGGGACGGGCTGCGGGACGCGGCCCGCGTGGTCGTCCGGGTCACTCCGGATCGCTGTCGAACTTCGCCTTCGACCAGTAGTAGCCGAGCACGGTCAGTCCGACGCACCAGACGACGGCGAGCCACCCGTTGTTGCCGATCCGGCTGCCGAGGAGCAGGCCGCGGAGGGTCTCGATGGCGGGGGTGAACGGCTGGTACTGGGCGATCGGCTGGAACCAGCCGGGCATCGTGTGGACCGGGATGAAGGCGCTGGACAGCAGCGGCAGCAGGATCAGCGGCATCGCGTTGTTGCTGGCGGCCTCGGCGTTCGGACTGACCAGGCCCATGCCGACGGCGATCCAGGTGAGGGCGGTGGCGAAGAGCACCAGCAGCCCGAAGGCGGCCAGCCACTCCAGGACGCCGGCGCCGGTGGACCGGAAGCCGATGGCGACGGCGACCGCACCCACCAGCACCACGCTGGCGACCGACTGCAGCACGCTGCCGACGACGTGCCCGATCAGCACGGAGCCGCGGTGGATGGCCATGGTGCGGAAGCGGGCGATGATGCCCTCGGTCATGTCGTTGGAGACGGACACCGCGGTGCCGATGGTGGTGCTGCCGATGGTCATCAGCAGCAGGCCGGGGACGATGTAGGCGATGTAGTGGGCCCGGCCGGTGCCGCCGCCGATCCCCGCGCTCATCACATTGCCGAAGATGTAGACGAAGAGCAGCAGCAGCATGATCGGGGTGAGCAGCAGGTTCAGGGTGAGGGACGGGTAGCGCCGGGCGTGCAGCAGGTTGCGGCGCAGCATGGTGGTCGAGTCGCGTACGGCGAGGGGCAGGGTGCTCATCGGACGTTCTCCTTGGACTGGGCGGGGATGCCGGCGCCGGCGCCGGTCAGGGTGAAGAACACGTCGTCGAGGTCGGGGGTGTGCACGCTCAGCTCGTCGGCCTCGATGCCGGCCGAGTCCAACCGGTCCAGGACGGAGCGCAGTTCGCGCTGGCTGCCGTCACTGGGGAGCTGGAGTGCCAGTGCCTCGTCGTCCGGTGCGGCGTCGGACAGGACGGCGGCGGCGTTCTGGTAGGCGGCCGGGTCGGTGAAGCGGAGCCGCACGTGTCCGCCGGGGATGAGCCGCTTCAGCTCCTCGGCGGTGCCCTGGGCGACGATCGTGCCGTTGTTGAGTACCGCGATGCGGTCGGCGAGCTCGTCGGCCTCGTCCAGGTACTGGGTGGTGAGGAAGACGGTGACGCCGTCGGTGATCAGTTCGCGGATGATCTGCCACATGTTGTGGCGGGCGCGCGGGTCCAGGCCGGTGGTGGGTTCGTCGAGGAAGATGATCCGCGGGTTGCCGACCAGGGTCATGGCGATGTCCAGTCGGCGCTTCATGCCGCCGGAGTAGGTGGAGGCGGGCTTCTTCGCCGCCTCCACCAGGTCGAAGCGCTCCAGCAGTTCGGCGGCGGTGCGGCGGCCCTCGCGCTTGGAGAGGTGGTGCAGGTCCGCCATGAGCAGCATGTTCTCCTCGCCGGTGATCAGGCCGTCGACGGCGGAGAACTGGCCGGTGACTCCGATCGCGGCGCGTGCGGCCTGGGGATCGGTGCTCAGGTCGTGGCCGCCGACGTGGATGCTGCCGGAGCCGGGGTCCGCGGAGACGAGCGTGGAGAGGATCTTGACGGCGGTGGTCTTGCCGGCGCCGTTCGGGCCGAGCAGGGAGAAGACCGTTCCTTCCGGGACGTTCAGGTCGACGCCGTCCAGGACGACTTTGTCGCCGTAGGACTTGCGCAGCCCGTTCGCCGCGATGGCCAGGTTGCTCATGGTGGGTACTCCTTCTGGGGCAGCAGGTCAGGGACTGCGGATCAGGGTCGGGCCTCGGGCCGGGGCCTTCGGGTCAGAGGCTGCGGGCGCTGATGTCGCCCATGCCGGTGGTGGCGCGGATGTCGAGGCCGGTGGTGCCGTCGTTCTTGAGGGCGTTGCTGACGCGGCCGTGGCCGGTGCTCGCGTCCAGGGAGGCGGAGACCCCGACGGCCGCGCCGACCGAGATGTCGCCCATCTGGGTACTGAGCACCACCGCGCCGTTCTCGGCCTCGGTGATCCGGATGTCGCCGCGGGCGGTGCTGATCTCCGCGGGACCGGTGAGCCGGCCGACCTCGACGTCACCGTCGACCGCGGTCAGACGCATGCTCGCGGCCTCGTCGATCTTGATCTCGCGATAGGCGCCGTCGAAGGCGACGTCGCCCAGTCGGCCGACGACCCGCAGTTCGGTGCCGGATGTGCGGGCCTCGACCCGGGAGCCGGCGGGCAGTTGGACGGTGACCTCGACGGATCCGCTGGGTCCGAGGTACTGGTTCCTGGTCAGGCCCTGGATCCGCAGGACGCCGTCGGCGTATGCGACCGAGGTCTGTTCCGCGGCCTTCACGTCCCGGCTCTTCGATGCCTTGGCCGGGAGGATCTCGACCCTGGTGTCGGTCCGGTCGGCGGCGATGAACTGGATGCGTCCCGCGGGGATCTCCAGGACGGCGGTGATCGGGGCGGGGGTCTTGAACGTCTGCATGGTGTTCTCCGTCTGCGTTGCTCGTTTCTGACAGGAGAAACGCTACGTAGCGTTCATGGATCGCGCAATGGTCATGTTGCTTCAGAAGCCAATCAGTACAGGTTAATGGCATAATTTCGTTGCAATGGCTGTGCGCTGCAGTGCAACGGCGCGCACCTGTTCGTTGCATTGGGATGAAGATGAACGCTATGCGGACCGCCGGCTCCTCCAGCCGGGAGCGCGGGAGGCCGTCATGGTCGTGCCGACGCGCCCACGCGAGACCCGGTACCGCCTGCCGCGCCGGACTCGCGGCCTTCCCGGGAATCTGGGAATTTCCAGGGCATCGGCTGGTAATTGATCCGCCGGGAATCATTGTTCGATTGCGCCGCAGGGCATTGTTGATTTCCCGGGAATAGTTGCCTATATCCCGTTTTCTCCTGCTTGGGCGTGGCCTGTCCGGTCGGCTTCGACCAGGCGCGATCCGGTGGTGTAGCCTCCCCCCGAAGCAGCGCGCCCTTCCGGGGAAAGGGATCGGACACACCTTGCCCGGATCCGTGTCACATTATTGTGCAGAAAGGGTGAATACCCATTCGGATCTCCGCCGGGCGTTAATCCGGGCCTTTGCCTGCCGGGTTTCCGGGGCGCGCCGACGCAAGGAGTCCAGGACATGCTCCGATCTTTCGGAGAGCGAACGGCTGCGCCCCCGAGCAGCCGCCGACGGATCGCTCCCCCCGTCACGGCAGCGCTCGTCCTCGTGCTGCTGGGGTTCGTCGTCCCCGCTCTTCTCGCACCGTCCCCCGCACACGCCGAAGCGGCGGCGGCCGCCGTCGCGCCGATTCCCGGCTCACCGCTGGACGCCTACGACAAGGGTGTCAGCTACGACCCGGGTGTGCACATGATCGCCCGGGTCTTCGCGCTGATCGCCTATGTACTGATGGTCGCCACCATCGTCCTCGGCGCTGTGCTGCGACTCAGATTCATGCAACGCGCCGTCAACCGGCAGACCTTCTACGGCGCCCATATGGTGCTGGCGCTCTCCGCCCTGATATTCGGCGCGCTGCACGGCTTCACGTTCGTGTACCAGCCGATCTGGCAGATCGGCGCGCGCGAACTGACCGTTCCGTTCACCGGCGGGGTGCAGCGGCTCCCGGTGGGGCTCGGCATCCTCGGCACCGAACTCGCCGTCGCCGTCGGCTGCTCGGTCTGGCTGCAGCGGCGGCTCGGCTACCACCGGTGGCTGAGGTTCCATCAACTCGCCTATGTCGCCTTCGCGCTGATCTGGCTGCATGTCTTCCTGGTGCACCCCGAACCGCGCCACGACAACCTGGTGGCGATCGGCGTCGCCGCAGGGGCCGGCACCTGCCTGTTCGCCTTCCTGATCCGCGCCTTCCCCTCGCGGTCCCGGCTGCGGCAGCGGGCCTTCCCCGCCGGTGAGGGGGTCGGCCGATGACGGACTCCCACTCCGGCTATCCGCAGGCGGCCTGTCCGCCCCCGCAGCCCGGCCGGCCCCGGGCCGGCCATCCTCAACTCCAGCCGGGCCGGCCCGAGCCCGGTCACTGGTACCCGGTGCCGGTCCAGCCCCAGCAGCCGGTCCCGATGCCGTCCCAGCAGTACCCGCCCCAGCAGTACCCGGTCGGCCCGCACCCGGTCCAGCACCTGCCGGTCCCGCCGTCCGAAGTGCGGCCCGCGCCGGTCCCGGCCGACTCCTTCGACCTCGCCCGCCCGGTGCTGGTCCCGGAGGCCGAGCCGGTCCGGGTCAGCGTGGACAACAACCGCTGCCACATCTACGGCATCTGCCAGCAGGAGGCGCCGGAGGTCTTCCGGATCTCCGAGGGCGGCTCGCTGCACTACACCCGCAGCGTGCCCGCACAGTTCGCGGCCCAGGCCCGGCAGGCGGTGCGCTGCTGCCCGATGCAGGCCATCGCGATCCGCGGCGGCGAGGCCCCGGGCGGCGGTTCCGCCGAACGCCGGGCCTCGGGCCGCCCGTTGCGGAGCGGATCGGCCTCGCGGTCGAGCCGCAGGCGGATCGTGGTGGCCGGCGGCGGCCTGGCCGGGCTGAGCGCCGCGACCAGGCTCAGGGACCGCGGCTTCGACGGCGAGCTGGTCCTGGTCGGCGAGGAGACCCGCCGCCCCTACAGCCGGCCGCCGCTGTCCAAGCAGTACCTGGCGGGCGCGCTGGACGAGGACGACCTGGTCTTCCGGGCCGATGAGACGCTGGACGCGCACTGGCTGCTGGACACCCGGCTGGTCGGCCTGGACGTCGAGAAGCGCACCCTGGAACTGCGCGGAGGGGAGCGGCTGCCCTACGACGGGCTGGTGCTGGCGACCGGTGTGGACGCCAAGCGGCTGCCCGAGGCGCCGGTCTTCAGCGAGCGGGTGCGCACCATCCGCACCCTGGCGGACGCCGACGCGGTACGGCGGGCCATGCACGCCGCCCGCGCGCACCATGTGGTGATTCTCGGTGGCGGCTTCGTCGGCTGCGAACTGGCCTGCACCGCACGGGAACACGGCATGGACGTGACCCTGGTGGTGCACAGCGCCCCGCTGCTGCGCCGGGTGCTCGGCAGTCAGGTGGGCACGGTGGTCGGCGACATCCAGCGCCGGGCCGGCGTCGACGTCCGGCTCGGCACCGAGATCACCGACTGGCAGGACCACGGCGACGTGCTGCGGCTGCGGTTGACCGACGGAGCGGTGCTGGACTGCGACTTCGTGGTGCTCGGGCTGGGCAGCGAGCCGCGGACCGAGTGGCTGCGCGGCAGCGGGCTCGACGTTTCCGACGGTGTGCTCTGCGACCCGACCTGCCACGCGGTGGACGTGTGGGGCCGGTCGCACCCCAATATCGTCGCGGCCGGGGACGTGGCCCGCTGGCCCAATCCGCGCTTCGACGCGCAGCCGCGAAGGGTCGAACACCTGATCCACGCAGTCGAGATGGGCCAGCACGCCGCCGACTCGCTGCTGCGCGGCCCGGACCGCGCCGCCCGGTTCACCCCGGTACCGCGCTTCTGGTCCGAGCAGCACGGCACCCGGATCCAGGCCGTGGGCATCCCCGCGCTGGGCACGGACGTCGAGGTGCTGGAGGGCTCGCTGCGTTCGGAGCGCTTCATCGCCCGCTACACCAGGCCGAGCGAGTACGGCCCGCAGACGGTCGCCGTGGTCGCCTTCGACATGCCGCTGGAACTGCTGGCCTACCGGGACGACATCGGCCGTACCCGTCCGCACTCGCGTCCCGTCAACCGAAGGAGGCGTCGTTGAGCCGGCGCGTCAACCGCAACCGCCGCGCCGGACGGGCCCCGTCCGGCGGGGCGCTGCCCTGGATGCTGAGCCTGCCGGCCCGGATGCACCTGCGCTGGCTGGTGATCCTTGTCGTCCTGGTGGCGGCGCTGGGGGCGTACGCCAGAGTGCTGGCGACGGCCGGGCCGATGCCGCCCGGCAAGGCGCCGGTGGTCGGGACGACGGTTGTCGGCACCCCGGTGGCCGGCACCCCGGTGGTCGGCAGGACGTCGCCGTCGGAGCCATCGGTGCCGTCGACGTCACCGACCCCGACGTCCAGAGTGGGCTGACGGCCGGCGCGGGTGCGGCTGTCGTGCGTAAAACCGTTTGCGGCCGCACCGGGGCCCGCCTAGCCTGATGCAGTACCTGAAGCCGCCCGACAGGAGAAGGCCGTTGCTCGTCTGAGTCCGGAGACACCGCAGCCATCGTGCTCGCGTGCCCCAGTCCGACTCGGCGATCAGCCATGCCCTCCCTGTTCCTGGGCGGCGTTGTCGTTCGTGGCAGCTCTGTCGTTCGTGGCAGTTCTGCCATAGCTGCTCCCGCAGTGTGTGCCTGCCTGCGGGGCTGTCGGTGTCTCCCTCCGTGCCGCCACTCACACCGACACCGGGAGCCGCTCCATGTCTCATACCGTGCACACCCCCACCACCCCCGCCGCCTCGCTGGTCTGCTCCGGACTCGGCTTCGGCTGGCCGGACGGCCGCATCCTGTTCAAGGACTTCGACCTGGCCGTCGGCCCCGGCCGGACCGGTCTGGTCGGGCTGAACGGCTCCGGCAAGTCCACCCTGTTGCGGCTGCTCACCGGTGAACTGAGCCCGGACGCCGGCAGCGTGGCCGTCACCGGCGCCCTCGGGTACCTCCCGCAGAACCTGGTACTGGACGCGGCCCTGCCGGTGGCCGAGGTGCTGGGCATCGCGGACACCCGGGCGGCGCTGCTGGGCATCGAGCGCGGTGAGGCCACCGAGGCGAACTTCGCCGTAGTCGGCGACGACTGGGACGTCGAGGAGCGGGCCAGGGCCACCCTGGACCGGCTCGGGCTCCGGGCCGTGCGCCTGGGCGGCACCGTCGGCGAGGTCTCCGGCGGCGAGGCCGTACTGCTGGGCCTGGCCGGGCAGTTGCTCAGGCAGCCCGAGGTGCTGCTGCTGGACGAGCCGACCAACAACCTGGACCTTGACGCCCGCGAGCGGCTCTACGACGTCGTCGCCTCCTGGCGCGGCGCGCTGGTCGTGGTCAGCCACGACCGGGAGCTGCTGGAGCGGGTGGACCGGATCGCCGATCTGCGCGACGGCTCGGTGCACTGGTACGGCGGCGGCTTCAGCGCCTACCAGGAGGCGCTGGCTGTCGAGCAGGAGGCGGCCGAGCGGATGGTCCGGGTCGCCGAGGCCGACGTCCGCCGCCAGCAGCGCGAACTGGTGGACACCCAGGTCACGTTGGCCCGGCGGAAGCGCTTCGGCCAGAAGCAGTACGACAGCAAGCGCGAGCCGAGGATCGTGATGAACGAGCGCAGGCGGCAGGCCCAGGTCTCCTCGGGCAAGCTGCGGATCCAGCAGCAGGAGAAGGTGGCCGAGGCCAGGGAGCGGCTGGCCGGGGCCGAACTGGCGGTCCGTGCCGACGCCGAGATCAGGGTGGACCTGGCAGCCAGCGAGGTCCCGGCCGGGCGCACCGTGCTGACGGTCCGCGGGCTACGCACCCGCTACGCCGCCGAAGGCGTGGCGCTCGACCTGGACCTGCGCGGCCCCGAGCGGATCGCCCTGGTCGGCGGCAACGGCGCGGGCAAGACCACGCTGCTGCGCACGCTGGTCGGCGAACTCGACCCGCTGTCCGGCGAGGTGGATCCGGCGGTGCCGCTGCGCTACCTTCCGCAGCGGCTGGACGTGCTCGACGACGACCTGTCGGTGGTGGGCAATGTCGCCCGCTTCGCCCCGTCCGCCACCGACAACCAGATCCGGGCCCGGCTGGCCCGGTTCCTGTTCCGCGGCGCCCGGGCGGACCAGCAGGTCGCCACCCTCTCCGGCGGCGAGCGCTTCCGGGCCGCCCTGGCCGCGCTGATGCTGGCGGAACCGGCCCCGCAACTGCTGCTGCTGGACGAGCCCACCAACAACCTGGACCTGTCCAGCGTGCGCCAGCTGTCCACGGCGCTCGCCTCCTACCAGGGCGCCCTGGTCGTGGCCGGCCACGACCTGCCGTTCCTGCACGGCGTCGGCATCACCCGCTGGCTGCGCCTGGACCGCGGGACCGGCCTGTCCCCGTGGCAGCCGCCGCAGGAGTGAGACCTGGCGCAGGAGGCCCGACCGGCGCTCAGCGCTCCGGGGTGCTCGCAGTGCTCGCGGAGTCCAGTGCCGCGAGCACAGCGGGGAGTTGGCCGCCGGCGGCGGCCAGTGCCAGATGGTCGTGGAAGTCGCGGGTCGCCACGATCAGGCCGTCCCGGACGGTGAGGACCTGGATGTTGGCCACGTCGAAGCTGCGACCGGTGGAGGGGACGCGTCCGCGATAGTCGAACTCGGCGACGATCACCTCGGGGTCGGCGGTCTCGTGCACCCGGACGTTGTGGGCCTGCAGTTCGATGTCCTGGCCGGCGGCGGAGGCGCCGGTGAAGCGGCGGCGGAGCGCCTCGCGGCCGGTGATCGTGGTCGGTGCGGGCAGGTCGAAGGGGATCTCGACGCGAGCGTCCTCGGCGTAGAGGTCGGGGATCTCCTTCCACCGGCGGGCCGTGATGTGGTCGATGAGGGCTTCGAAGGCCTGGCGCGGGGTGCGGGCTGGCGCGGACATGGCTCCTCCTGGGCAGATCCGGCTAGAATCGGAGTTGTGACTCCGATTACACGATACGGACTGGCTACTCCGTTTGTCCAGGGATCGACCGAAGGCGGGACCCGATGACGTCCGATCCCACGCCTGCTGCGCCTGCCGCGTCCGCTGTGCCTGCTGTGCCTGCTGTGCCTGCTGTGCCTGCTGTGCCTGTGGCGTCCGGGGCGCCGGTCCGCCCGCTGCGTGCCGATGCCCGGCGCAACCGGGAGCGGCTGCTGGCGGTGGCCGAGGAGGTCTTCGCCGCCAAGGGGACCGGGGCGTCCACCGAGGAGATCGCCCGGCAGGCCGGTGTCGGGATCGGCACCGTCTTCCGGCACTTCCCCACCAAGGAGGCCCTGCTGGCGGCGGTCTTCCTGGGGCGGTTCGAGCGGCTCGGGGAGCAGGCCAGGGCGCTGTCCACCGCGGCGGAGCCGGGCCCGGCGTTCTTCGAGTTCTTCACCCTGGTCGTCGATCAGGCCCCGGCGAAGAACGCATTCGCGGACGCGATGGAACAGGCCGGTGTCGACGTCCAGGGGGTGACCTCGGGAATCGCCGGGGAGTTGACCGCGGCCCTGGAGGAACTGCTGGGCCGGGCCCAGGCGGTCGGCGCGGTCCGGGCGGACCTGGGCGTCGCGGAGCTCAAGGCGCTGCTGGTCGGCGCGTCCAGGGCGGTCGAGTTCGCCGGGGACCGGGAGGCCTGCGCACGTACGCTCGCGGTCTTCGTGGACGGGATGCGGCCGACGGGGGGCTGAGCCGGTGCGGGCCGCAGAGGTCCGCCTTCCTCAGGCGGACCACTCCTGCTTGTGGCCGAATCCCCGGCCGTTGTCGATCAGCCGCAGCCAACTGGGCCGCAGGGCCCACAGGTCGGTGCGCCGCAGTGCCTCGCGCAGACGCGGATCGTCGGCGACGAAGGGGAACCTGGCGGTATAGGCGGCCCAGCCCGCCTCTCGCTGATCACCCGTCAGCAGCTCGCACCGACCGCGCCCCTGAATTCCCGTCAGCGACAGCCAGTCCTGACCGTCGGCCTGCGCGGTGAACGCTGCCGAACCGTCGGCGGCCAGGGCGCCGCCGTGCCGGGTGCTGCGGGAGGTGACCAGGACCAGCGAGCTGTCCGGTGCGCAGGCGTACAGCACGGCGCAGGCCCCGGGGCCCTCGGCGTCGGCGTAGGCGAGGGTCAGCGTGGTGTGCGCGGCCAGCGCGGCGCGGATCTCCGGCGGGTACGCGGTCGGGTGGGCTGCCGGGTGGGCGGTCCGGTGGGCCGGCGGGTGGGCGGAGGCGCTGGTCAAGGGGGCTCCGTGGGGTCGGGGGCGGTGGGTCCGGCCGTCCATCCAACCAGACGCCCGCTCGGCCAGACGGGCGGAACCGCCGCGCGGGCCGGGCGGGGCGCCCGGTCCGCGCGGCGTCAGCGGTTACGTTGCCCGGGCCGACCACTGAAGCCCCTGGAGCGCCATGTCTTCCCCTCTCCGCCCCCCGGGCCGGTCGCGGCCGGGACAGGTGCGCCCGCTCCAGGTGCTGCGCAACCCCAAGATCTGGATTTTTCCCACCGTCATCGTCACGCTCGTGGTCCTGCTGCTCTCGCTCCTCTACATGGGCGGCATCGTCGACCCCAACGGGAACCTGCACCGGCTGCCGGTCGGTCTGGTCAACGCCGACCGCGGCGGCGAGCTGGGCGGGCGGCAGGCCAACCTCGGCGCGCAGATCACCGACTCGATCGCCAACGCCGCCGACTCCAAGCCGCAGGCCTCCTGGCGGCGGTTGGACCTGGCCGCCGCCGAGCGGCAGTTGGCCTCCGGCAAGCTGGACGGGGTGCTGGAGGTGCCGGCCGGCTTCACCGAGGCGGTGGCCGCGCTCGGCAGCACCGGGGGCGGGACCCCGGCGCGGCCGATCGTGGACGTCCTCACCAATCCTGGCGTCGGCAGCCTGGCCTCGTCCTTCGCCAGCACCATCAACCAGACCGCCGCCCACCAGGCCTCGCTGGAGCTCGGCAGGTCCCTGACCGCCGCTGCTCCCACCGTGGCCGCCGGGACCGCCAGCAGCGCCGCACGGCTGCTGCTGGCCGACCCGATCAGCGTCTCGGTGCAGGTCGGCCACCCGATCGGGACCCACAGCGGGCTCGGCCTGACCGCCTTCTACTACACCCTGCTGCTGGTGCTGGCCGGCTTCATGGGCGGCAATGTGATCAGCAACGGCGTGGACGTCGGCCTGGGCTACGCGGACAGCGAGATCGGCCCCTGGCACACCCGCCGTCCGGTGGTGCCGATCAACCGGACCAGGACCCTGCTGGTCAAGTGGGTCATGTCGGTGGTCGTCGCCGCACTGACGTCGGCGCTCATCATGCTGGCGTGCGTGGTGGTGCTCGGCATGGACGCCTCGCACCTGTGGCTGCTCTGGGTGTTCTCGTTCTGCGCCAGCGCCACCGTGGGGCTGGGGGTGCAGGCCATCAACGCGGCCTTCGGCGGCATCGGACAGCTCGTCAGCATGTTCGTCTTCATCGTGCTGGCCCTGCCCTCCTCCGGGGCGACGGTCCCACTGGAGGCCCTGCCGGGCTTCTACCGCTGGCTGGCGGTGTTCGAGCCGATGCGGCAGCTCAGCGGGGGAGTGCGGGCCATCCTCTACTTCGACGCCCGTGCGGGGGCCGGCCTCACCCGGGCCTGGGTGATGATCGGCGTCGGGGTGCTGGTGGCTCTGGCCTTCGGCCTGGCCACCGCCTCCTACTACGACCGCAAGGGTCTGCACCGGATGGTCCCGGAGCCTGGCTAGGACTCCGACCGGGAACCCAGGAGGTCGTCGCCGAGTGCCCGGTCCAACCGGAGGTCCGCGCGTCCGACTCGGGCCAGGGGATGACGCCCGGTCAGGGCTGCGGCGAGTAGCGGAACCAGGGGAAGTCGGCGTGGTTCGCCGAACCGGGCACGCCGTGCGAGGTGGCGTAGAGGCCGATGTACGCGCCGGTGAATCCGCCGGCGGTGCGGGTGCTCAGAACGGTGGCGTCGGCCTCCGCGAAGACAACGTTCTGGTAACCGAAGTGCAGCCGCAGCCCCTCGGCGCGGACGGTCAGACGCAGCGGTGAGCCGCCCGGGGCGGGGGCGCTCGCCAGCAGCGTCTCCTGGCCGGCCCGGCGCTCGGTGAGGGTGAGCGTCGGTCGCAGACCGGCGTCCGCGCCGAGCAGCAGCCGCAGCTGGTGGTCCTCGTCCTGGAGCAGCACCAGCCCGGCCGCCTCGCCGGGCGCGGCCGGGGTGAAGTGGACCACGGTCTCGGCCTCGAAGCGGTGGTGCTGCAGCCGCCGGGCGACCAGGGCCGGGCAGGCGCGCTCGGTGACCGTCTCCGGCAGCAGCGGCAGCCGGAGCCCGGTGCCCGGTAGCCGGTGGACCGGCCGGTACGGCGTCCGCAGCAGGTTCCAGTGCGGGGCGAGGGCGGGGGCGGGGAAGTCGTCGCGTCCGTCGGCCGCGGGGGCCGCGTCGGGGCCGCCGGCCCCGGCCGGGGAGGCCCCGGTCAGCCGGACCTCCAGTTGCGGCTCGACCTGGCCGACCCCGGCGGAGAACAGCGGCCAGCCGTCCTGCCAGTCGACCCGGGCGAGGAAGGTCTCCCGGCCGAGCAGGTCGTGCGGTTCGCCGTCCGGTGCGGTCAGCGGACGGGTGGCCAGCAGCACCGCGTACCAGTCGCCGTGCTGGGTCTGCACCAGGTCGGCGTGGCCGACCCCGGTGACCGCCTGGCCGGAGCCCAGATGCCGGTGGGTCAGCAGCGGGTTGCGCGGGCAGTTGCGGTACGGGCCGGTGATCCGCTCGGCGCGGGCCGCGGTGATCGCGTGGTCGTCCGCGGTGCCGCCCTCGGCGAGCAGCAGCAGGTAGCCGTCGTCGTGGCGGTAGAGGTGCGGTCCCTCGGCCCAGACCGCGTCGACCAGCGCGCCGGAGAACAGCACGGTCTCCGGACCGCTGAACGCCCAGCCGTTGCCCGGGTCGATCGGGCGGAGCCAGATCTCGGTGCGGCCCGCGGGCTCGGCGCCGACGATCTGACGGGTGCCCAGCAGGTACGCGGAACCGTCCTCGTCGAAGAAGAGCGAGGGGTCGAAGCCGGGCGCCTCGGGCAGCCAGACCGGGTCGCTCCAGGGGCCCGCCGGGTCCTCCGCCGAGACCACGAAGTTGCCCTGCCGTCCCGGCAGGGTGCCGTCCACCAGGGTGCAGACCACGTGGAACCGGCTGCCGTCGTGCCGGATGGTCGGCGCGTATAGGCCGCCGGAGGGGCGTATCCGGTCCAGCGGGAGCTGTTCGGGACGGTCCAGGACATGGCCGGCGGGCCGCCAGTGCACCAGATCCCGGCTGTGGTGCAGCGGCAGGCCCGGGAAGTACTGGAAGGACGAGTTGACCAGGTAGTAGTCCTCGCCAACGCGGCAGACGCTGGGGTCCGGGAAGAAGCCGGGCAGTAGCGGGTTCCGTGCGGTCGGCATGGCGGAGGCACCTCGGTTCGGCGGGACTGGAGCGCAGAAAACGGGCAAAAGAGACAAAAGAGACGGTGGGTCAGACCGACGGCGCGGCCGTGCTGCTCCGCTCGATCAGCCTGGTGGCCAGGTCCAACTGGCGGGTGGCCGGGGCGGCGCCGCGGGCCAGGTCCAGGACCAGTCGGACGGCCGACTCCGCCATCTCCATGATCGGCTGGCGGACGGTGGTCAGCGGCGGGCCGACCCAGCGGGCCAGCGGCAGGTCGTCGAAGCCGACCACGCTGAGGTCCTGCGGGATGCTCAGTCCCAGCTCCCGGGCGGCCTCGTAGAGGCCGAGCGCCTGCAGGTCGTTGCCGGTGCAGATGGCGGTCGGCCGGTCCGGCCTGGAGAGCAGTTCCAGCCCCGCGGTGTAGCCGGTCTCGTGGTGGAAGTCGCCCTC
This sequence comes from Streptacidiphilus carbonis, assembly GCF_000787775.1. Lineage (GTDB taxonomy): Bacteria > Actinomycetota > Actinomycetes > Streptomycetales > Streptomycetaceae > Streptacidiphilus > Streptacidiphilus carbonis. Next base: position 252,210 of record NZ_BBPM01000001.1, read on the forward strand.
GGTGACCAGGCTCTCGTCGAAGGGCACCCCGGCCGTGTCGAGCGCGGCGCGGTAGCCGTCCACCCGGGCCCGGCTGCACATCATCCGGGCCGGGCCGCTGATCACGCCGATCCTGCGGTGTCCCAGTTCGAGCAGGTGGCGGGCGGCGCTGAGGCCGCCCTGCCAGTTGGTGGCGCCGATGGCGGGCACGTCCCGGCCCGGGTCGCCGGCCGGATCTATCACCACAAAAGGGATACCGCGGCTGGTCAACTGGTCGCGCTGGGCCTGGTCCAGGTCGGACAGGACCAGGATCACCCCGACCGGGCGCCGGGCCAGCACCGCGTCGACCCAGCTCTGGCCGGGGCTCAGTCGTCCGGCCGACTCGGAGACCACCAGCGACAGGTTCTCGTCGCGGGCGACGGCCTCCACCCCGCGGATGACCTCCATCGCCCAGGGGCTCTCCAGCTCGTGGAAGACCAGGTCGATCAGCGAGGCCGGGGCGGGGCCGCTGCGCCGCCGCGGCTGGTACTCGTGCTGCTGGAGGAGTTCCTCGACACGGAGCCGGGTGGCCGGAGCCACGTCCGATCGTCCATTGAGAACCTTCGAAACTGTCGGGGCTGACACCCCTGCGGCGCGGGCGATCTCAGCGAGGGTGGCCCCGGTCGGTGAGGAGCCGTTCTCGCTGCGCAGACGTGGTTCTCGGGCGGTGCTCATGGCGGAGATGCTAGCGGACGGTCTTCGAAACCGGAATGAGATCTACCCAAGAGCATCTTGACGTCGATCACAACAGCCGTTTAAGTTCCCCGTAATCATTCGGAATTTGCTCCGAAACATTCGACACGAAGGTGTGTGTGATGGCGATCAGGTCGAAGAGTGCTCGGCAGGGGAGCCGACGGGCTGTCAGAACCACCGCGATGGTGGGGGCGGTCTGTCTCGGTCTGCTGACCGCTGCCTGCGGCTCCGGTTCGGGCTCGGGCGGCTCCGGCGGAGGCACGCTGACCGCGTACGTCTACGGCGACGGCGCTGTGAAGGTCCAGGAAGCCGCGGTCGCGGAGTTCAACAAGACCTCCAAGGTCAAGGTGAAGCTGGTCGAGGTCCCCGGCGACTCCTACCAGAACAAGCTCAACGCCGTGATGGGCTCGCCCAACGCCCCGGACCTGCTCTACAACTGGGGCGGCGGCAGCATCAAGTCCTTCGTCGACGCGGGCGAGCTGCTCGACCTGACGCCCTATCTGACCCAGGACTCCTCCTTCAAGAGCTCCTTCCTGCCGTCGGTGCTGGCGGCCGGCTCCCTCGACGGCAAGAACTACGGCATACCCATGCGCGGCATGCAGCCCGTGGTCCTCTTCTACAACAAGACCCTGTTCGCCCAGAACGGCCTGCAGGCCCCCACCACCTGGGCGGCGCTGCAGTCGGCCATCACCACCCTGAAGGCCAAGAACATCACCCCGATCGCGCTCGGCGGCGCCGACGCCTGGACCGAGCAGATGTGGCTGGAGGAGCTGCTGGACCGGATCGCCGGTCCGTCCGTCTTCCAGAAGATCGCCAACGGCGACTCCTCCGCCTGGGGCGACCCGGCGGTGCTGAAGGCCGCTCAGATGGCCAAGCAGCTCATCGACGACGGCACCTTCGGCAAGACCTTCACCGCCACCAGCTACACCAACAACGCCGCGCCGACCCTGCTGGGCACCGGCAAGGCCGCGATGCAGCTGATGGGCAGCTGGGACTACTCCAACCAGCTGTCCAACCACAAGGACTTCGCCACCAAGGACGAGGGCTGGGTCAACTTCCCGTCCGTCGAGGGCGGCACCGGCGACGCGGCCGACGTGGTCGGCAACCCGACCAACTACTGGTCGGTCAACGCGCACACCAAGAACAAGGACGCCGCCATCGCCTTCCTGAAGGCCATGGCCGCCTCCGACTACGCGAACAAGCTGGTCGCCAACGGCGACGTCCCGGCCACCACCTCGGCCAAGTCGCTGCTCTCCAGCTCGCCCAACCCGGCGTTCGCCACTTTCCAGTACGACATGGTCGAGAAGGCCCCGTCCTTCCAGCTGTCCTGGGACCAGGCGCTGCCGGCCAAGCAGGCCACCCAGATGACCACCGAGATCGGCAAGCTCTTCGCCGGCCAGGTCAGCCCCGAGCAGTTCGTCACCGACATGAAGGCGCTCAAGTAATGTCCCGTCAAGCAGAGGCCCGGTCCGCCGTGGAAGAAGGCGGGCCGGGCCGGGCCCAGGGCGGCCCCGATGGCCAGGATCAGCGCGGCGGGGACCGGCGCGGGCGGCAGGAGCCGGGCTCCCCGGCCCGGCGCAGCCTGGCCGCCCGGGTCGGACGGCCCAGCCCCGGCTGGGCGGTGCCCGGTGTGCTGTTCTTCGCGGTCTTCGCCGTGGCGCCCATGGTCTACGCGGTCTACCTCTCCTTCTGCGGGAGCTGGGGCGGCCTCGGCACGCCGCAGTTCTCCGGCCTGTCCAACTGGACCCGGCTGTTCCAGGACAGCGACGTCCGCCAGGCCACCGTCACCACCATCGTGCTGACCGTGCTGAGCTGGGCCTTCCAGACGCCGTGCGCGCTGCTGCTGGGGGTCTGGGCGGCCGGACGGGAGAAGAACCGGGCCGTGCTGTCGGCCGTGTTCTTCATCCCGCTGGTGCTGTCCACCACCGCCATCGCGCTGCTCTTCAAGGCGATCCTGGACCCCAACTTCGGTCTGGCGAGCACCATCGGGCCGTGGATCGGCTTCCCCGACGGCAACATCATCGGCTCGCCGAACGGCGCGCTGATCGCGGTCGCCTTCGTCGGCGGCTGGCAGTTCATCCCGTTCCACACCCTGATCTACCAGGGCGGCGCGCGGCAGATCCCCGAGGTGCTGTACCAGGCGGCGTCCATCGACGGCTGCGGCCGCTGGCGCCAGTTCATCCACATCACCCTGCCGCAGCTGCGGCACACGATCACCACCTCCTCGGTGCTGATCATCGTGGGCTCGCTCACCTCCTTCGAGACCGTCTTCCTGCTCACCCAGGGCGGTCCCGGCACCTCCACCACCACGCTGTCCTACGGGATGTACCGGGAGGCCTTCCAGGGCTTCGACTTCGGCTACGCGAGCGCGCTCGGCACCGCCCTCGTCGTGGTCTCCACCCTGCTGTCCCTGCTCATGGTGAAGTTCTCCGGCTTCGGGTCCATGCGCTCCACCCGGGAGGGGATGTGACCATGAGTCGCACACTCGGCGCGGCGAAGGGCCGCTCGTTCCTGTCGCTGAAGGGCAACCCGCTGGCCGGCCTCGGCGCGGGCGTCTGGCTGGTCATCGTCCTGGTCCCGCTCTACATCCTGGTCACCACCTCGCTGCGGACCCAGGACGAGGCACTCGGCGGCAACCCGCTGTCCTGGCCGAAGACGCTGACGCTGAGCAACTACAAGCTGGTGCTCGACAGCGGCTTCTGGGGCTTCCTGGTCAACAACGTGCTGGTGACCGCCTTCACGGTGGCCGCCGTGGTGGTGCTCTGCGTACCGGTCGCCTATGTGGTGGTGCGCAGCGCGGGCCGCTGGGCCAACTTCGCGTTCCGGATCTTCCTGCTCGGCCTGGCCATCCCGGCGCCGGTCACCATCGTCCCGCTGTACGTGATGATCGGGAAGATGGGCCTGTACGACTCGCTGCCGGCCATCATCCTGCCCACCGCCGCCTTCGCGATGCCGGTCACCCTGCTGATCCTGGTCGGCAGCATGCGCGACATCTCCGAGGAGCTGTACGAGGCGATGGCGCTGGACGGCGCGGGCCAGGGCCGGATCCTGATGCAGCTGGTGGTCCCGCTGTCCCGCTCCGGACTGAGCACCGTCGCCGTCTTCACCGCGCTGAACGCCTGGAACGGATTCATCTTCCCGCTGATCCTGACCCAGTCGGACAACAAGCGGGTGCTCACCACCGGCCTCTACACGCTCAGCAGCCAGTACGGCGTGAACATCCCGGCGACGCTGGCGGCCGTGGTGCTGTCCGGCATCCCGATGTTCGTCGCCTACCTGCTCGCCCGCAAGGCGCTGATCAGCGGCCTGATGGGCGTCGGCGGCAAGTGACCGTCCGGCCCTCCGGGTCCGCCCTCGCGCATTCCACCCCTGCCTTCCTGTCTGCATTCCACGAAAGGACGCCGCTTCCGATGGCGACCGAGCACGACCTCAGCCAACCCCTCGGCCCCTGGCGGGACCCGTCCCTGCCGGCCGGGACCCGGGTCGCCGACCTGATGGCCCGGATGACCCTGGAGGAGAAGGTCGCCCAGCTCTACGGCGTGTGGGTGGGCGCGGACGCGGAGGGCGGCGGTGTCGCCCCGCACATGCACGACAACCTGGCCGACCCGGTCGACCTGGACAAGCTGATCAGCACCGGACTCGGCCAGCTCACCCGGCCGTTCGGCACCGCGCCGGTCGACCCGGCGCTGGGCGCCCGCTCGCTGGCCCGCGCCCAGCAGCGGATAGCCGAGGCCAACCGCTTCGGCATCCCGGCCGTCGCCCACGAGGAGTGCCTGGCCGGCTTCGCCGCCTGGGGCGCGACCGTCTACCCGGTGCCGCTGTCCTGGGGCGCGTCCTGGAACCCGGAGCTGGTACGGGAGATGGCCGCCGCGATCGGGAGCGACCTGCGCTCGGTCGGCGTGCACCAGGGTCTCGCGCCGGTCCTGGACGTGGTCCGCGACCTGCGCTGGGGCCGGGTCGAGGAGACCATCGGCGAGGACCCCTACCTGGTGGGCACGGTCGGCGCGGCCTATGTCGCCGGTCTTGAGTCGGCCGGGATCGTGGCCACCCTCAAGCACTTCGCCGGCTACTCGGCGTCCAGCGGCGCCCGCAACCTGGGCCCGGTCCGGGCCGGCGCCCGCGAGGTCGCCGATGTCATCCTGCCCCCGTTCGAGCACGCGCTGCGGGACGGCGGCGCCCGCTCGGTGATGCACTCCTACGCCGAGATCGACGGCGTCCCGGCCGCGGCCGACCCCCGGCTGCTCACCGAACTCCTGCGCGACACCTGGGGGTTCGAGGGAACCGTGGTCGCCGACTACTTCGGCATCGGCTTCCTGGAGACCCTGCACCGCGTCGCCGCGGACCGGGCCGACGCGGCCCGGCTGGCGCTGACCGCCGGCGTGGACGTCGAGCTGCCCACGGTCCGGGCCTACGGCGAGGAGCTGGTCTCCGCCGTCCGCCGCGGAGAGGTGGACGAGCAGACGGTGGACCGGGCGCTGCGCCGGGTCCTGCTGCAGAAGTGCGAGCTGGGGCTGCTGGACCCGGACTGGTCCGCCGAGCCCGCGGCGCTCGCCGCCGGTGAGGCGTCGGGTGCGGAGCGCGGCACGGTCGACCTGGACCCGCCGCGCAATCGCGAGCTGGCCCGCCGACTGGCCGAGCAGGCCGTGGTGCTGCTGGACAACGCCGCCGGCGTGCTCCCGCTGCCGGCCGCGCCGGCGAACGGGATAGCCGTGGTGGGGCCGCTCGCCGACGAGGCGATGGCGATGATGGGCTGCTACTCCTTCCCCGCCCATGTCGGCGTGCTGCACCCGGGCACCCCGACCGGGGTGGAGGTGCGGACGGTGCTGGAGTCGCTCCGCGCCGAGCTGCCCGGCGCCGAGTTCCGGCACGTCCGCGGCTGCGAGGTCTCCGCGCCCGGCCGCGACGGCTTCGCCGAGGCCGTCGCCGCCGCCGAGGCGTCCTCGGTCTGCGTCGCCGTACTGGGCGACCGGGCCGGGCTGTTCGGCCGCGGCACCTCCGGCGAGGGCTGCGACGCCGACGACCTCACCCTGCCGGGCGAGCAGGGCGAGTTCCTGGACGCGCTGCTGGCCACCGGGACGCCGGTCGTGCTGGTGCTGCTGACCGGCCGTCCGTACGCGCTCGGGCGCTGGGCGGACCGGCTGGCCGCCGTGGTCCAGGCCTTCTTCCCGGGCGAGGAGGGCGGACCGGCCATCGCCGGAGTGCTCTCCGGGCGGGTCAACCCCTCCGGGCGGCTGCCCCTCGGCATCCCCAACGGCCCCGGCGGCCAGCCGTGGACCTACCTGCAGCCGCCTCTGGGCCTGGCCAACGAGGTCAGCAACCTCGACCCCACCCCGCTGTACGCCTTCGGCCACGGCCGCAGCTACACCACCTTCGCGTGGGAGCAGGCGGAGGCGACGGCGACCGCCGTCCCCACCGACGGCGAGGTGGAGATCAGCGTCGCGGTCCGCAACAGCGGCCAGCGCGACGGCGCCGAGGTGGTGCAGCTGTACCTGCACGACCCGGTCGCCCAGGTCACCCGCCCGGAGTCGCGGCTGGTCGGCTACGCCAGGGTGGAGATCCCGGCCGGCGGGCAGCGCCGGATCACCTTCCGCCTGCACGCCGACACCACCTCCTTCACCGGCCGCGACGGGCACCGGCTGGTCGAGCCCGGCCGGCTGGAGCTGCGGCTGGCCGCGTCCAGCGCCGAGGCCGACATCCGGTCCCGGATCCCGCTGCAGCTCACCGGCCCGGAACGGCGGGTGGACCACACCCGCGCGCTGACCTGCGCGGTCCGCGTCGGCTGAGTTCCGCCGGATCTCGGCCGCGGCGTCTGCATGGTTTGTCGCGCGGTTCCTCGCGCCCCCAGGGGTCTGCAAGTGAGCCAGTTGCAGTTGCTCAGGGGCGCGGGGAACTGCGCGACAAGCCAGTTACGGTCCGCAGCCGGAATCCTGCCCGTCTCCCGGTCACATCGGCGGCGTCCCGGTGGTCAGTGCAGTGAGGACGGAGTCGGGAGGCCGTTATGACTGCACTGTCCACCGCCGGGGTCGGCTACTGGGTCGCGACCGGGCTCGTCACCGCCGAGCTGGGGGTGGGCGGGATCTGGGACGTGCTGCGGATCTCCGAGGTCAGGGTGACCGTGGTGCACCTGGGCTATCCGGAGTACTTCCTGGTCCTGCTGGGCGTGTGGAAGATGCTCGGCGCGCTGGCCCTGCTCGCCCCGCGGCTGCCGCTGCTCAAGGAGTGGGCCTACGCCGGGGTGGTCTTCACCGACACCGGCGCGATCGTCTCGCACCTCCATGTCGGCTATGCGCTCGGCGAGTTGGCGATCCTGATCCCGTTGCTCGCACTGACGGCCGGGTCCTGGTGGCTGCGCCCGGCCTCCCGGCGGCTTCCCGGCGCGGCGGTCAGCCGATGACCATACGGGTGTGCGGCCGGTCGACGACCCGGCCGGGGGCGAGGCGGTGGTCCGGGGTGCCCGCCCGGTAGGCGCGGACGACCGGTTCGGGACCGCCGCGCCGACGGCGGTCCCAGTGCCGCACCTGTGCGGCGAGGTCCGCGGCCATGGCCGCGCGCCGCGGACCGTGCGCCCACACACCCAGCTCGAAGTCCGTCAATCCATTTTGACGCAGCGTCACATAGGCGACGGTGTCCCGGTCCCAGGTGGCCGAAGTCCCGAAGGGAAGGGTCCAGCCGAGCGGGCCGGGACCGGCCCCGACGGACGGGCCGACGTTGACGAAGCGCCCGTACCGCTCCAGCGACGCGGCCAGCCAGAAGTCCAGGTGCAGCAGGGACCTGTCGTGGGCCGGCAGGGTCACCCCGGTCCACTCCTGGTGCGCCGGGGCGGCGAAGGCGGCCCTGAGCGCCTGCGCGTCGGCGGGCTGGTCGTCGTCGACGCGCAGCTCCGCGGCCTCGTCCCCGCCGAGCAGCGCGATACCGCGCTGGGCCCGGGCGCCCTCGCCGCGGATGGGCACGAAACCGCTGGGGAGCTGTTCGTCGGCGACCCAGTGGTCCCCCTCGGGCCGGAAGGCGAAGGTGCGGGAGAGTCCGCGCAGGGTCAGCGGGACGACCAGCCGTCCGGAGGCCGGGTTCAGCTGGTCCAGCCAGGCGGCGGCGATGTCTCCGGCCTGGGCGGTCACCTCGACGGCGTCGAAGGGCGCCGCCTCGGGGACGCCGTACTCCCCGTCGCCCAGCACGGTGACCACGTTGTCCGCTCCGGCGGCGGCCAGGCCGCGTCCGGCCCCCTCGGCGAAGTCGGGGTCGATCTCCACGGTGTAGACCCGGCCCTCCGGGCCGACCAGCCGTGACAGGTAGCAGGCGTTGACGCCGGTGGCGGTGCCGATCTCCAGGATCCGCTGGCCGGGGCGGGCCCGCGTCATCCGCAGCATGTCGGCGACCAGCCCGGGTGCGGACGCCGAGCTGAGCGCCCTGCCGTCCTCGTCCCGCTTGGTGACCACCACGTCGTCCGCGTAGACCAGTTCGAGCGGCACACCGGGCAGGAACAGCTCACGCGGAACCTCGCGCAGCACGGCCTCGACCTCGGCGGAGGTGACCGCGCGCTCGGCGACCAGCCTGTCCACCAGCCTGTCGCGCAGCGTCCTGGATGTCGTCACGGGAGAGATCCTCCCTCGGGCGCGGCAGTGGGTCGACGGTCGGCGGGTCAGTAGCGCAGGACGGCGGCGATGTGCTCCATGCGGGTGAGGCTGTCGTCGGGGACGAAGCTGACCTCGGCGCCGGTGTCCAGGGCCCGCTCGATGATCTCGTCGACGATGTCCTCGCGGGCCTCGTGGCGGGCCGGGGCGTCCGACTCCGCGAGGGAGTCGGCCGGGACCAGGTGTTCGCCGCCGTCGAGGACCGCGGACCGGAAGTTCTCCTCGACGCTGAGCGAGGCGATCCGGCCCTGGGTGACGTTGGTCCAGACCTCGTCCAGCCCGGCGGCGAACTCGCGGCGGCTGCGGGCCTGGTCCAGGGCGGAGAGCAGCTCGGAGACGTGCTGCCGCTGCCGGCGCTCCAGCACCGGACCGACCGCCTTGTACAGTGCCTGCCCCGGCCCCTTGGCCAGACCGCCCTGGGTGATGTGGACGGCCTTGCCGAAGGCGGTGGGCACGCTGCCGTTGGCGGCCTCGACCAGCAGCGAGAGCGCGGCGGCCTCGCCGACCAGGAACAACGGCCGGCGGTTGGCCTCCAGTACGGGGGACGCGGCCTCGGCCGCCTGGCGGAGGAACTGCCGGGTCTGCTCGTCGCGGAAGGTGCTGGGCAGGTCGCCGATCCGCTCCTTGCGCTCCGAGTCCGGGTCCTCCAGGCTCCGGGTCAGCGGGAACCCGTCCGCGCGGTGCTCGGTGAGCCGGTCCAGGACGCCGTTCCAGAGCGAGACGTGGTCCGCCGCCACCGCGAGCACCCAGTAGGGCTGCTCGGCGATGTGGGCGGAGACCAGGTTGCGGGTCACGAAGGTCTCGGCGAGGACCACCCGGGCCGGCACCGGGCGTCCGAGCTTCCAGACCTGGTGCTCGCCGGGGGCGGCGAAGATCACCAGGCCGTCCTTGGCGTGCACCAGGTCCACCTCGGCCACGGCGCGGTCCAGCTGTTCGGTCACGTCGATCCGGTCGGCGCGGGAGACCTCCGGGTCGCTCTGCAGCCGCTCCTTCGCCTCGGCGACCAGGTTGCGCAGGCGCACCGGGTCCTGGGCGTTGTCCGGCTCCCGCCGGTGGGTCGGTACCAGCACGGAGACCGCGGGATAGCGGCGCGGCCGGCGCAGCTCGGCGAGGACGGAGGCGTTGAGGACGGGATCCATACCGGGGCTCATTCCGCAGCGGGTGGCCCTGTGCGCCGATCCACCCGGACCCGCGCACAGGCTGACCTGAATCCGACCATATGCGCCGAGATCCTGCTTTGCAGTCCGGCGGGCCCGGACCTCCGGCAGGACCGGCCTGCCGGAGGCCGCCGCCTCAGTCCTGCGGGCCGACCAGGCAGGTGACGGGGGTGCCGTCGGCGGGGGACAGGGTCGCGCGCAGGGCGTGGTCCTGGGCCAGCTCGGCGGAGAGCGGGAGCTCGCCGACCTCCGCGTCGACCTTCAGGTCCTGGCGGTGTACGGCCCCCGCCGAGACGGCCTGGACGGACAGCTCGCCCTTCACGGCGGTCATCGCGGTCCAGGTGGTGCCGCCCGACGCGTCGACCCGGTACTCCAGGGCGCACACCGGCGGGACAGGCGCCCCCGGAGGCGGTGGCCACGGTGCTCCGGGCGGCGGCAGCGGCGGCATCGCCGCGCCGGACCCGGAGGCACGCGGGCTCCGAGGGACGCGGGGGGAGGGAGCGCCGAGAGCCCCGGCCGGGCGGGCGGACGGTGCGGCGGTCGGCGAGTCCGAACCTGCCCCCGCGACCGGGCCGGCGGCGTCCGTGGCGGTCCGGGGCCCGGCCGTGACCAGGATCAGCAGTGGCACGCAGAACATCAGCAGCACTGCGACGCCTATCGCCGCATGGCCGCGCGACCGGCGCCGCGGCGGTTCCTGGAACGGCTCGGACGAACTGGTGAAAGCCATGGTGGCGCCCCCGCGGAATGGTGTGTGCCTGTGCGTCAGACTGGCAGTCCTGGGCCGTGGTTGACGTCAAGTTGCCGGAATGTGATGCCGGTTCGGGCGTCAGCTGCCCTTTCCACGGTGGCGGCCGGTGTGTAACGATCACACGGCCCCGAGGCTTCGGGTGCAGTCCGGTTCCCCGGTTGCGGGGCCACGGGTTCTCCGGTTACGGGGTTACGGGGGGTGGAGCGGTGGGCGGGTTCGTCCTGCACCGCCTGCGGGCACATCGACTGCTGCTCACGGCGGCCCTGGTGACGGTCCTGCTCGCCACCAGCGTGCTCGCCGCGCTGGCCGGCTTCACCGGTTCGGTGGGCGACGCCGGGGTCAGGCGCACCCTGCAGACCACCGACGCGGCCGACACCCCGCTGCTGTTCCAGCGCAGTCTCGCGCAGCGCCAGGACGCCGCCTCCGACGCGCAGGTCCGCGGGTTCGCGACCGAGGCCTTCCCCGGGATGTCCTTCTCGGTCACCTCCTTGGCGCTGTCGGACCCGTTCGGGCTGCCGCTCGTTGGGAGCGCTCCCGAAAGGGCGGGCGCGGCGGGCGCGCTGTCCGACCAGGCCGATCTGGCCCACCTGGGCACCCCCGACCGCTCCCGGTTGCGGCTGGTCAGCGGCGCCTGGCCGCGGGCCGCGGCGCCGGGCGGGACGGTGCAGATCGCGGTGCCGCGGTCGGCGGCGGCCCGCTTCGGTGTCACCGCGTCCGGTGTCCGCCCGCTGCTGACCCTGGTCGACCGGTTGACCGGAACCCCGCTGCGGGTGCTGGTCACCGGCGTCTACCTGCCGAAGGACGCGGACGACCCGTACTGGCAGCTCGACCCGCTGGGCGGAAAGGGCACCGGGACCACGGCCGGGACCACCGGCTACGGTCCGGTGCTGATCGACCCGGGCAGCTTCAGCGGAGGAGCGGTCGTGCAGTACCAGGTCGCCTGGGCCGCCACCCCGGACGTCGGCGCGCTGACCGCCGCACGGCTCGGGGCGCAGGCCGCGGCCGTCCGCGCCACCCTCGCCAGGGTCGCCGCGGCGAGCAGCGTCACCGGCGGATCCTTCACCGCGTCGAGTCGGTTCCCCGCCGTGCTGGACCAGTTGCAGCGGTCAGTACTGGTGGCCAGATCCACCCTGCTGGTGGCCGTGCTGCAACTGGCTCTGCTGTCCCTGCTGGTGCTGCTGCTGGTGGCCAGGATGCTGGCCGAGGCGCACCGCGGCGAGAACGAGCTGCTCCGGTCCCGGGGCGCGGCCGGGCCGATGATCACCCGGTTCGCGGCCGCCGAAGCCGGTCTGGTGGTGCTGCCCGCCGCCGTGTTCGCGCCCATGATGGCCGGGCCGCTGATCCGGGTCATCGGGGCGCACGGCCCCACCGGCTCGGCCGGGTTGGCGCTGAGCGGCTCGCTGCCGACGTCGGTCTGGTGGATGTCGCTGGCCGGGGCGCTCGGCGGTGCCGTACTGATCCTCGGCCCGGCGCTGGCAGGCACCCGCCAGGTTGCCGAGCGCCGGCGCCGGGGCCGCCGGCCCCGGCTGGCCGGGTTCCTGCGCGGCGGGGCCGACTTCGCCCTGGTCGCACTGGCCGTCGCCGCCTACCTCCAACTACGGGGCGCCGGCGCGGGTGCGCTGTCCACCGACAGCGGCGGGACCCTGGGCGTCGACCCGGTGCCGGTCGCGGCCCCGGCCCTGGCCCTGTGCGCCGGAACGGTGCTGACGCTGCGTCTGCTGCCGCTGGTGACCCGGGTTCTGGAGCGGTGGACGGTCAGGCTGCGGAGCCTCCCGGCGGCGCTGGCGGGCTGGCAGCTGTCGCGGCGGCCGAACCAGTCCACCGGGCCGGTACTGGTGCTCGCCCTCTCGGCCGCGATCGGCACCCTGGCGATCGGCCAGAGCGCCACCTGGCAGCAGGCCCAGCGGGACCAGGCGGCGTTCGCCACCGGCGGTGACGTCCGCGTCGCTGCCAGCGACACCCTGGCGTTCGGGCAGGGCGGGCTGTACTCGGGGCTTCCCGGGGTCGACTCGGCGGTGCCGGTGGCGCGAGACTCGGTGACCCTCGGCGATGGCCGCGTCGCGGCGCTGCTGGCGTTGGACAGCCGGGCCGAGGCAGACAGCTTCCCGCTGCGCCCTGATCTCGCGAAGCAGGGTGCGGCACAGCTCTTGGGAGCGCTCCCGGACCCGGCGGAGGCGGTCGCCGCGCAGGGCGACGGCATCGTCCTGCCCGGACGTCCGACGCGGCTGACGCTGCAGGTGAGCGCCCGGCTGACGGCCGGCGGCGGGGCGGTGCCGAAGATGGACCGGGCCACCGACACCTTCAGCGTGCAGGTCACCGACCGGTACGGGATCCCCTTCACACTGCCGGCCGCCGTCGTGCCCACCGACGGGCACGACCATGCGGTCACCCTGGACCTGGCCGCGGCCGCCGGCGACGGGACGCCGGCCTACCCGCTCACCGTCAGCAAGCTGGTGCTGACGACGCCGGTCTCCATGGACGGGGCGGTGCGGCAGGACTTCGCCGTCCACGCGATCTCGGTCGGCTCCGGGTCGGTGTCGTGGCGCACCTCCGCCTGGGCTGCGGCTTTCGATCCGGGGCGGATCAGCGATCTGGAGTTCTACCCGAGTGAGGCCACCTACCACGACGGGCGTCTCCTGGCCGGCGCCGATACGGCTGAGGGGCCGCTGGCGGCGGCCCTGGACAGCGGGACGATCGACCAGGCGTCGTCGGCCGGCATCGTGCCCCTGGCCACGGTCATCTTCCGCCCCCGTGCCGCGGCCGGGCTGGGAGTGCTCCCGGGCATCGCCGACCGTGCGTTCCTCAGCGCGGCAGGGGCGCACGTCGGCGACGTGGTGCCGCTGGACTCGGGCGCCGGCAGCATGCGGGTGCGGATTGTCGCCTCGGTCTCCGTCCTCCCCGGCACCGGGCCCACGGTGGGGCAGGCGGACGGCACCGGCAGCAGCGGGAGCGGCGGAGGCAGCAACGGAGGCACGGTCACCGGGGGCGCACTGCTGGTGGACCTCGCCGCCTACGACCGGCGTGCGGACGCAGCCAAGGTGGCGCCGCTGCAGCCCGGCGAGTGGTGGCTGAACACCGCCGCCGGCGGGGGCGCGGACCAGCGGGTCGCCGACGCCGTACGCGCCCACCCCGGGGTCCAGACCGTGGTGGTCCGCAGCCAGGTGCAGGCGGAACTGCTGCGCAACCCGCTGGGCGCCGGACCGCAGGGCGCACTGCTTGCGGCGATGGCCCTGGGGGTGGCGCTGTCAGCGCTCGGGCTCGGCGCGGAGGTCCTGGGCGCCGTCCGCCGCCGGGAGGCGGAGAGTGCGGTGCTGCGGGCGCTCGGGGCGTCGAAACGGATGGTCGTGCGTGGCACGGCGGTGGTGCTGGGCCTGCCGGTGCTGGTCGGCGTGGGCATCGGCGCGGTGCTGGGCGAGCTGCTCACCCGGCTGGTTGTGCCGCTGCTGGTGCTCACCCCGGAAGGCACCGTGCCGGTGCCCGAGGTCAGAGTGATCGTCCCGGCCGGCACGTTGGGCCTGCTGCTGGTCGCCGTCGCCGCGGTGCCCATGCTGCTGGCGGCGCTGTCCGGACGGTGGACCGGCGACCCGGCACGGCTGATGCACGGCATGGAGGAGGACTGATGGGAGCAGTGCGGCCGGGGCTGAGGCTCCGGGGAACCCGGCCCGGGCTCCGCGGCGGCGTGCCCGCCGTGGCACCGTGGGCGTCGACCCGGTTGCGCAGCGCCCCCGGCGCGGCGCTGGCCCTGGCGCTGCTCGCCGCCGTCCTCGTCTTCCTCGCCACGGCCCTGCCGCGCGAGGTGGACCGCGCCGACGACCGGGCACTCAGCCGCACGATCGCGGCGTCCGATCTCTCGGGCCGGGGCCTGGAGGCGGTCGACGACCTCTCACAGCTCGGTGGAGGGCGGCCCGAATCGGCGGGCCGGCTCACTCCGCCGGTGATGGCCTCGGCGCAGCGCTCGCTGCAGGCGCTGATCACCTCCCCGCTGACCGTCGACCCCGCGGCCCGCAGCTACGGCGTGCGCACGATCGGTGGACAGGACAAACTGACCGATCCGGCCCTGCCCCAGCCGGACGGGATCGCTCCGTCGATGACCCTGGACTGGCAGCCGGACCAGGCCGCGCATCTGCGGCTGACCTCCGGCCGACTGCCGCACGACCCACCCGCGCCGGAGTCGGCGTCGACCGAGCCCGTCCTCGAGATCGCGCTGAGCGTGCAGAGCGCGCGGACCCTGGGACTCAGGCCGGGTTCGCTGCTGCACCTCGCGCCGGCGACAGGTCCCGCGCTCCGACTGGAGGTGGTCGGCGTCTACCAGCCGATCGATCCTCAACTCCCGTACTGGAGCGCGGACACCAAGCTGCAGTACGCCGAGGTCGACCACACCATGGACCTGAAGCGCTACTGGAACGTCTCTGCTCTGGTCGCCTCGGGCGCCACCGGCTACCTCCCGGCGATCAGCGGCCTGGAGGAGTACTGGTGGTTCCCGCTCGCCCCGGACAGTCCGGCCGCGCACCGGATCACCGAGGCGCAGAGTCTGATGGCGAATCTGCTCAAGGGCCCGGGCGCGGACACCGCGCAGAACCTGGACACGGCACCCGGAACCGGGTTCGCGAGTACGCTCCCGGCACTGCTCAACGGCTTCTCCGCGGAGAACGACGCCCTCGGCCCGCTGATCACCGTGGGCGTCGCCGGCACGGCGGGCGTCGCCGGGACGGTGCTGCTGATGACCGCCGAGCTGGCAGCGGAGCGGCGCAGACCCGAGATCGCGCTGCTGCGTTCACGCGGCGGGAGCCTGCCGGCGCTGGCGGGACGTCTGTTCGCGGAGACCGCGGTCTGCACGGCGACCGGTGCGGTGGCGGGTGCGGCGGCGGCCCTGGTGCTGCTGCCCACCGCGCGCTGGGGCACCGCGCTCGCGGCCGGAGCGGCGGTGTGGGCGGTGACGACCGCTGTGCTGCCGCTGCGCACGCTGGCCGGGCACCGCGGAGTGCGCGCCGCCGGGCGGCCGGAGGACGTTCTGACGGTGCGTCCGTCCCGGCGGCGCACCGTGGCCGAGGCCACCGCCCTGGCGGCCGCTGCCGCCGCCGCGACCGAGGTACGCC
>NZ_BBPM01000001.1:267971-301781 GCF_000787775.1 Streptacidiphilus carbonis
GGCCGAGGCCACCGCCCTGGCGGCCGCTGCCGCCGCCGCGACCGAGGTACGCCGGCGCGGCGTCAGCACCGGTGGCGGGTTCGATCCGCTGCTGGTCGGCACGCCGCTGCTGCTCGGCCTGGCCGCGGCGGTGCTGGTGGTCCGGCTCTACCCGTGGCCGCTGCGCCGGGCCGCCCGACCGCTGGCCCGCCGGGGCGGCGCGGTCGGCTTCCTCGGCCTGGCCCGGGCCGGCCGGGGACCGGCCGGCGCGGCCCTGCTGCCGCTGCTGGCCCTGCTGCTCGCGCTCTCCGTCGGCAGCTTCGGCGCCGAGGTCCTGGGCGGGGCAGCGCAGGGGCGCAGCGGGGCCGCGCTGGCGGAGGTGGGCGCGGACGCCCGGGTGGAGTCCCGGCTCCCGCTGCCGGCCACGGTGGTCCAGGCGTTCCGGGACACCCCCGGGGTGCGGACCGTACTCGGCGTCCAGCACCTCGCCGGCGGCACGGTGGGCCCGGACGGCGGCAGCTACGACCTGTTCGGGATCGACCCGCAGGCCTATGACGACCTGGCCCGCGAACAGGGGTCGACGGCTGCCGCCTTCCCGCCGTCGCTGCTGGCCTACCGCGGTGGCGCGACGATTCCCGCGCTGGCCTCACCCGCGCTGGCCGCCCGCATCCGCAGCTCCGGCGTGGCCGCCATCGACAGGGACGACTACATCGGACGATATGGCATCTCGGTGGTGGGCACCGTTCCCAGCACCCTGCTGACGACCGACCAGAATGCCCTGCTGGTCTCCAATGCCGCCTTGGCGAAGATCGCCGATGAGCAGTCGACGACGGTTCCCAGCCCCGACCTCCTGATGATCGGCGGCTCGGCGGGCGGCGACACGCTGAGGGCCGCCGTCGTCCGCGGCACCGCCCAGGCGGGTGTGGACCCGGCCCTCCTCACGGTGCGGCTGCGCTCGCAGGTACTGGACGCGCTGAACGGTGCGCCGCAGCCCCGCGAGGCGCTGGCGCTGTACCTGTGGACGATCGTCGCGGCCGGGCTGCTGAGCGTGCTCGCGGTGCTGCTGGCGCTGCTCCAGGCCGCCCCGTCGCAGGCCGCGCTGCTGGCGCGGCTACGGACCATGGGCATGGGCTCCGCGCAGGGCTACCGGCTGATGCTGGTGGAAGCCCTGCCGCAGGTGTTCGTCGGCGTGGCGGCCGGAACGCTGGTCGGCCGCGCCACCGTCCCCCTGCTCGGCCCGGCCGTCAACCTCTCCGGCCTGGCCGGCACAGCCGGCACCGTCCCCGGCGCGACCGCGGTCGGCCTGCACGCCGCGGTGCTCCCGCTGGTCGTTCCGGGCCTGGCGCTGCTGGGCCTTGCCTGCGCGGTGGTCGCCTTGGAGACGGCCGTGATCGGTCGCCGCAGGGTCGCGGTGGAACTGCGTGCGGGAGAGCGGGGGTAGGGGGTGGGGGTGCGGTTGGGGCGTTGGATCTTCGTCTGCGCATGGCGCCTCTACGGTTACTGCGGGGCGTCGTCCCTCCCCTCCCACGTGGTCACACAGATCTCGTTGCCCTCATGGTCGGCGAGCACCCAGAAGGCCGGGGCCTCGGCCGCGGAGACCAGTCGGCCCCCTGCCGCCACGGCGGAATCGAGCCGGTGCTGCGCCTCGTCGTGCGGGACGCAGAGGTCGAAGTGGATCCGGTTGCGTTGCGGGCGCGGGGCGTCCATCTGCTGGAACCAGATCGCCGGCCCCTGGCCGAGTGGGTCGACCAGCGCATCGTCGGGCCCGGTGGCCCCGGCCTCGTCGGCGTAGCCCATCACCGCCTTCCAGAAGGGCCTGATGGAGGGGATGTCGATCGCGTCGATCGCCAGTTCCAAGAGCTGGACCGAGTGCGTTCGGACCGAGTGCGTGGTGGTGGTGATTTCGGGGTCGGTCCGCAGTGCCGCCTCGGCCACGGTCGCGGAGATCCGGTGCGCGAGGTCGACATCACGCGTGGTCACGGCGGCCTGGTCCAACGACTGGAGCATGAGCACGACCCGCTCCGGCCGGATGTCCACGCGCAGGTGACGGTCGGCCTCCGCCCCGCACGCGGTGACCGCAGCCGCCGCCACCTCGGCGGCCTGTGCGAGGGACCCCACCACGACCGAGGCCCGGAGCGTGCCCAGCAGATAGCGCCACCCGTCGGCCACGACCGCGTCCGATGCCTGCTTGCGACTCAGCTTCTGCGTCTGTTCCGACATGGCGCCATGGTGACAGGGGGGTGTGACATGTGGCGTGGGGGAAGCGGGGTGCCGCCTCGATGTCGCGGCCCGGGGCGGTCCTACCACTGAGGTACAGCCGTGCCGTCCGCCACACCCAGCCTCGGCGTGTCCGTCAGCTCCAGTTCGTCCCCCGCGCGGTGCAGTTCCAGGACGATGATCTCGTTGCTGCCCGTTCGCCAGAGTGGTGCCGGGGCGTAGAGGGTCTGCTGCGGGCCCCGGTCCCAGTAGCGGCCCAGGGCGAAGCCGTTGAGCCAGAGCATGCCCTTGGTCCAGCCGGGGAGGGCGAGGAAGCCGTCCGCCGGCCTGTCGAGGGTCACGGTGAAGCGGTGGAAGGTCGGGCCGACGGAGACGGCGGCGGAGGCAGAGGTGGAGGCAGAGGTGGAGGCGCCATCGGCGTCGGCCGGGCCGTCGCGGGAGAAGTCGAGGGGCGTGAGGTCGGAGAGGGGGAGGGGGCGGATCTCCCAGCCGAACTGGTACTGGTTGTCGAGTCGGACGCCGCCGCTGATTCCCTTGCGGTCGGTCAGTAGCGGGCCGTAGTTGATGCGGCCCTGGTTCTCGACGAGCAGTTCCAGTTCGGCGCCGGCTGCCGGGACGGCGAGGGTCAGGCCCTGGTCCGGGTGGTCGCGCTCGAGGACACCCAACTCGACTCCATCGAGGAAGACTTGGGCGCGGTCGGCGAGGCCGTCGACGGACAGTTCCGCCTGCCGCAGCGGGCCGCGCAGGCGGGTGCGGTAGTGGATCAGGCCCAGGGACTGGCCCAGGGCTTCCATGGGCTCGGGTTGCGGGAGATGGTGGGCCTTGGCCAGTAGGTCGAGGGACCCGCGGAGGGGGACGGCCGCTTCTGCGCGGAGCCGACGGGGTGTCAGGCGCGGGTGGGGCGGCGGGAGCGGGTGCGGGTTGGGGCCCTGGTGGCGGGCGATGACCTCGCGGAAGCGGTGGAACTTCTCGGTGAGTTCGCCGGCCTCGCCGACCGGTGCGCCGTAGTCGTAGCTGGTGACGGTGGGCTGATAGGCGGTGCCGGTGTGGTTGGCGCCGTTGTGCCATCCGAAGTTGGTGCCGCCGTGGCCCATGTAGATGTTGACCGACGCGCCTGCGGCCAGCAGGGCGTCCAGGACCTGTGCGGCTTCTTCGGGGTCACGGACGTGATGCGCCTCGCCCCAGTGGTCGAACCAGCCGTGCCAGTACTCGGAGACGAAGAGCGGGCCCTCCGGCTGGTGCCGCCGCAGCGTGGCCAGAGCGGCCTCCGGGCGGGAGCCGAAGGTGGCGCTCGCCAGCACACCGGGGAGTCCGCCGCCGAGCTGGAAGCCGTCGGCTGCGCCGTCCGCGGTGAAGAGGAGGCAGTCGACGCCGCGGCGTAGCAGTCCCTGGCGCAGGTAATCCAGATGGGCGGTCTCGTTGGCGAAGCTGCCGTACTCGTTCTCGACCTGGATGGCGACGACCGGTCCGCCGCGTCCGGCCTGAAGCGGCGTCAGGACCGGTAGCAGGATGTCGAACCAGGCGTCCACCGCGGCCAGGTAGCGGGGTTCGTTGCGGCGCAGGCGCAGCAGGGGATCGGCCAGCAGCCAGCCGGGCAGGCCGCCGAACTCCCATTCCGCGCAGATGAACGGGCCCGGGCGGACGATGACGTCCAGGCCGAGGCCGGCGGCGGTGGTGATGAACGCGGCGACGTCCTGCGGGCCGTCGAAGTCGAAGCGGCCGGGTTCGGGCTCGTGGACGTTCCAGGCGATGTAGGTCTCGACGGTGTTGACACCCATCGCGCGCAGCCGCAGCAGCCGGTCGAGCCAGAGCTCGGGGCGGATCCGGAAGTAGTGGATCGCGGCGGAGACGATCCGGTGCGGGCGGCCGTCCCTGAGGAACGAGTCTCCGACGACGGTCAGCCCTGGGGCGCCGTCGGAGACTGGCAGCGAAGGCGAAGACTGAGGTGGAGTCGGGGGCGTGGTCGGCATGCGCGCTCCGGGGAGGTGGGTGCTTGAGCTGGAAAGCGCTTTCCAGCGGCACCCTATGAGCGCTGTCCGGTTCGGTCAAGGGCTGGTGGGTGCGGGCGCCACCGGATCGGGGTGCCCGCCGTCGGCGGCGCCGGATCCTGCGGCGCAGGGCGACTGTGCTGCCTGCGGTGAGCAGCAGCGCACCGACCCCGAGCGGGGCGCGAGTGAGGGACTCGGACGGGTGACACTCTGGGCCCGGCGGGACGCCCCGGCGGAGTGAATTCGGTCGGCCGGGTGGCGGAAGGGGCCGTGTCGGTCCCGCCGCGGGTCGCGGAACGGGTGTCGCTGGATGGGTCCCGCTCGCTTCCTCACCTACAGGAGTCTCCTGTGCGTTCCAGCAGAGTCGTCACCGCGGCCTCGGCCGCCGTCCTCATGGCCGCGCTCGCCTGGCCGTCCGCGCAGGCCGCCGGTGTGGTGACGGTGCGTCAGGCCCAGATCGACAAGGGCAGTCCATGGGCGGTGACGCCGGACAGTACCGGCGTCGCGGCCATCGGCACACTGGCGGACCCGGTCTACAGCGACGGCAGCGCCAGGCTGAAGGTCGGCCCCGGCCAACGCGCCCAGCTCGGGCACGTCCTCAACGGCAAGCTCAGCACCCTCTCCACGCAGCCGATGAGCTACGACCTGTATGTCAACGGCAGCGGCTCGACGGCCGGTGCGGTCCCCTACGGCGCCAATCTGCAACTGGTGATCACCGCCCCCACGTTCACCACGCTCAGCTTCCAGCCCCAGCTCAACGGCTCGGTCACCGCGAACAGCTGGCACGAGTTCGCCGAGGGGTCCACGTCCAAGTGGCGTACCTCCCGGGCGTTCGGCACGTACGCGGCGGGCAGCGATGCCACGTTGAAGCAGTTCCTCGCGGCGGCGGGGGGCGAGGTCACCGTCGCCGGGGTGATCCTGAATGTGGGTGCGCTGGGGGACGCCTCGGCTTCGCTGGACACCTATGTCGACAATGTCAGGGTGGGCGGCAGCACGTTCAACTTCGCCACGTCCGCCGCCAAGGAGGCGGCCGTGCAGGTGCCGGGGCGGTCCGAGCCGGGCGGGAGCTTCCCGGCCACGCTGACGTTCATCAGCCCCCACGGCGGTGTCCGCATCCCGAACGCCTCGGCCAGGGTCACCTTCAGCGGCGTGTCCGATCTGGGCGCGGACACGGTGACGGTGACGCCGACCGGGGCCTCTGTGCGCAGCCTGCGGTCCGGGGGGCTGCGGGCCGGCAGCTCCTACACCACGGAGGTGCCGGTGGCGGGTGGAGCGCTGCAGTCGGGCGGGTCGACCACGGCCGCGTTCACGGTGAAGCTCGCTCCGAGCGTCGGCCACGGGCGGCTCGTCGTCACCGGTGAGCTGCTCAACGACGGTGTCGCGACCGGGGTCACCGCACATGCCACGGTCGAACTGCCGGTGCCGTCGTCGGGCGGGGAGTCGGAGCAGGGCGAGCACATCAGGGAGGCCGCGCACCGCGCGCAGATGGCTGACACCGGGAGTTCGCGCTGGCTGACGCCGCTGGCCGGTGCCGCGGCGGGGCTGATGGGCGTCGGCGGCGCGCTTGCGGTGGCCGCCCGCCGTCGCCGCCGGAGTCAATAGTCCGGACAGGTCTCAGTTGACGGCGGGGCTTCGGCGCTCGACCAGGACGACGTCCCGCCAACTGCCGTGGTGGCGGCCGATGCGCTCGCGCGTGCCGACCACCCGGAAGCCGGACCGGCGGTGCAGCGCCAGGCTGGCGGTGTTCTCCGGGAAGATCCCGGACTGGATCGTCCAGATGCCCGCCGCCTCGGTGGAGGCGACCAGAGCGTTGAGCAGCGCGGCGCCCACGCCCTGCCCCCGGGCGTCCGGGTGGACGTAGACCGAGTGCTCCACCACGCCTGCGTAGACGCAGCGCTCCGAGACGGCCGAGACCGCGGCCCAGCCCAGCACCTTTCCGACGGGGTCCAGCGCGACCAGCCGGTGCGCCGGGAGCTTGGCCTTGTCGAAGGCCTCCCAGTCCGGAGCGGTGGTCTCGAAGGTGGCATTGCCTTCGTCGATCCCGAGTTGATAGATCGTCAGAACCTGCTCGGCATGCTCGCCGGTCAGTTCGGCGATCCGAACTCCCGTCCTGTCACTCGCCATCGGGGCACCCTCCCGCTGTGGATTCACTGAATTATGCCCTGGCCACAGCGGCGTTCCGGTGACCGGCCAACAGGTGGAGTGTCTATGCTCGGCAGTCACGCGGGCGAACATGTGCCTGCAATGGGGCAAAGGTGACAGGAACAACACATGCATGCAGAGGAACTGAGCAAGTCCGCAATCTCCGCCGAGGTGGCCACCGACATCGCCGCCCGGCTCACGGCGGTCCGGGCGAGGATCGCTGAGATCGAGGAGCAGCTGCCGGCGCTGCGGGAGACCGAGGCCTGGCTGCAGGGCGTCCTGGCGGCGGTCGGCGAGAAGCCGGGCGACCAGCCGGTCACGGCGTCCGCGTCCGCGCCGGTGGCCGTAGCGGTGGAGGGCGAGGCCGTGGCCGAGCCCGCTGTCGCGGTTCCGGCGCCGCGCCGCGAGACCAAGCCCGCGAAGACCGCCAAGACCGCCAAGGCGGCCAAGCCCGCCAGGGCGGCGAAGCCCGCCAAGGAGCCGAAGGCGCCCAGGACGCCCAGGGCGTCGAGGCGGAAGCCCGCGGCCGAGGGGTCCACCACCGCCGGGTCGGCGCCGAGTCTGCCGACCCGGGTCCTCGCGCTGCTGAGCACCAAGCGGGACCCGCAGAAGACCAGCGAGATCGCGCAGGAGCTCTTCGGCACCGAGGCCACCACCGTCCAGACCAACCTGGCCCGCGGTGCCGCCGAGGCACTGGTCAAGCGCGGTCAGGCCGAGAAGGCCAAGCAGGGCAGCACCGTCTTCTACCAGGCAGCCGGTACGGCCGACGAAGCGGCCGGGGCGGTCGTCGCGAGCAACGACTGACGGACCGGGAGACACCCTGCACAGCCCCCGTGTCGGTGGCCGTGGACCAGGCCGTGGACCACGCGGTCGACCAGGCCGCGGCCACGGCCACCGGGGCGGCTCACCCTCAGGGGGAGTCCTGGGAACGGGGGACGACCAGGCCGGTCTCATAGGCCGCCACCACGGCCTGGGTTCGGTCGCGCAGGCCCAACTTGGCCAGGATGCGGCTGACATGGGTCTTCACGGTCTCCTCGGTGACCACCAGGCGGCCGGCGACCTCGGAGTTGGACAGGCCCTCCGCCAGCAGCCGGAGGACCTGGGTCTCGCGGTCGGTGAGGGTGGTGAGCACCGGGGCGGGACGGTCGTCCGGACGGCGCGGACGGTGGCGGGTGAACTCGCTGATGAGTCGGCGGGTGACGGTGGGGGCCAGCAGGGCCTCGCCGTCGGCGATGATCCGCACCGCGTCGAATAGGTGCTCGGCGGTGACGTCCTTCAGCAGGAAGCCGTTGGCGCCGGCCCGGAGCGCGTCGTAGACGTACTCGTCCAGGTCGAAGGTGGTCAGGATGAGGATGCGGGGGCGGTGCGGACCGTCCGCCGCCGGTGCTCCCTCCGGGTCGGTGCCGATGAGCTGCCGGGTGGCCTCGATGCCGTCGGTGCCCGGCATCCGGACGTCCATCAGGACCACGTCGGGGCGCAGCTCGCGGCAGATCCGCACTGCCTCCGTCCCGTCGCAGGCCGTTCCGACGACGGTGAAGTCCGGCTGGGTGTCCAGCAGAGCGGCGAAGCCGGTGCGGACCACCTGGTGGTCGTCGGCGACGACGATGCGGACCGGTGCGGGTGCCGCTGCGGACGTGGATGCGGGCGGTGGGGTGGTCATCGGGCGGTCTCCGACCTGGTCGGTAGTTCGGTCTCGACGAGGAAGCCGCCGCCGGGCGCGGGCCCCGTGCGCAGTTCGCCGCCCACGGCGGCGGCCCGTTCGCGCATGCCCAGCAGCCCATGGCCGCCGGCTTCCGATGTGGGGGCCGGGCCCGGGCCGTTGTCGCGGATGCGCAGGCGCAGCGAGTCCTCGGTGTAGTGCAGCTCCACGTCGACGGCCGCGCCCGGCGCGTGCCGTCGGGCGTTGGTGAGCGCCTCCTGGACGATGCGGTAGGCGGCCAGCTCGATCCCCGGGTCGAGCCGGTCGGGCAGCCCGCGCAGGATGAGCCGGGTGCCGGTGCCGGCCGCGTCCCGGGCGTCGTCCAGCAGTTCGTTCAGCTCGCCCAGGCCCGGCTGGGGGCGGCGCTCGGCTGGTGCGGCCGCTGAATCCGTACCGGCGTCCTCGCGCAGCACGCCCAGCAGTCGGCGCATCTCGGTCAGCGCGGCGCGGGCGGTGTCGCCGATCGCCGACAGCCGCTGCGCCCCGGCGGCGGGCAGGTCGGGAGTGGTCAGCCGGGCGGTCTCGGCCTGCACCGAGATCATCGAGATGTGATGGGCCACCACATCGTGCAACTCCCGTGCGATGCGTGCCCGTTCACCACGTGCGGTGTGCTCCAGCAGGGTGCCCACGACGACCTGGCGGGCGGCGCTGCTCTCCAACGCCTCGTCCCGGGCCCGTAGCGCGGCACCGGTCCAGGCCGCCGCCGGCGCCAGCGCCGCGAGCAGTACGGCGAGCACCCTGGTCGCGGTGTCGGCCGGGTCGCTGAGGGCCAGCGCCAGGAAGGGCACGGCCAGCACTGCGGCTGCTGCCTGCGCGCCGCTGCGGCCGAGCCGGTACAGCGCGACCAGCTCGGCGCAGGCGCCCGCCCCGGTCAGGGTGTGGAAGGGCACCAGGGACAGCACCACCGCCAGGGTTACGGTGCCGGCGGCGAGGGCCGGACGCGGCAGGGCCAGAGACAGGGTGGAGGCCAGCGCGAGCAGGCCGAGCAGCAGTCCCAGTTGCAGCGCCTGTGCGCGGAAGTCGGTGCGCACCGCCCATTCGGTCAGTGCGCACAGCGCGAGCACAGCACCGGCGGCGGCTGGAGTCCGCCACAGCTGCCTGCGCTCGTCGTCCCTGCCCCGGTCGTCCGCTCGGCCCACGTCGATCATTGTCACCGCTGGGAGCAGGTGCTGGCGACCCTCGGGCCAGGGAGGCCGGCCTCCCCCGTAAGGGGGATGCGCGCACGGGGGAGTCGCTGGCACCGGTGACGCCAGGACGGCTCCCCGGCGCGACGACCGGAGCGGGGTCCGGCGGCCATGATTCCTGCCATGGAAGCAACCATCGCGGTAACCGGCCTGCGCAAGCGCTTCGGGCCGACGCAGGCTCTCGACGACCTGAGCTTCACCGTCACGCCGGGACAGGTGACCGGCTTTGTGGGACCCAACGGCGCGGGCAAGTCCACCACCATGCGGGTCGTCCTGGGGCTGGACACCCCGGACGCGGGCCGCGCGCTGATCGGCGGTCACGAGTACCGGACCCTCAAGCACCCGCTCAGCCATGTCGGCGCGCTGCTGGACGCCGCGGCGCTGCAGCCCGGCCGGACCGCGCGGAACCATCTGCTGTGGCTCGCCCACTCCCAGGGCCTGGGCGCCAGGCGGGTGGACGAGGTGATCCGGCTGGCGGGCCTGGAGACCGCGGCCCGCCGCCGGGCGGGGGGCTACTCCCTCGGCATGCGGCAGCGGCTCGGGATCGCCGCCGCGATGCTCGGCGACCCCCCGGTGCTGATGCTGGACGAGCCGTTCAACGGGCTGGACCCGGAGGGGATCGTCTGGATGCGCGGCCTGCTGGGCTCGCTGGCCGCGCAGGGGAGGGCGGTACTGGTCTCCAGCCATCTGATGAGCGAACTGCAGGACACCGCCGACCATCTGCTGGTGCTGGGGCGCGGCCGGGTCATCGCCGACACCAGCGTCCGTGAACTGGTCGCTGCCGCGTCCGGCGACCGGGTCACCCTGCGCACCTCCGAGCGCTCGGCGGTGATGACGCTGCTGGCACGGGCCGGGGCGGTGGTGGCGTCCACCGACCGGGAGACCCTCACCGTGTCGGGGCTGGCGGCGGAACGCATCGTCGCCCTGCTCACGGCGGACGGGGTGCCCTTCTCGGAGGTGTCCGCGCACCGGGCGACGCTGGAGGAGGCCTACATGGAACTGACCAGGGACGCGGTGGAGTTCCGCGGCGCCGGCGCCCGATCGGGGTCGACGGAGCGGGCTGACGGCTCGTCGGCCGAGGAGGTCGTGCGATGACCACGACGATCGCGCCGTACCGCTCGCAGGCGGAGGGCGCCCGGGCCGGCTTCCCGCAGTTGCTGCGGGCCGAGTGGACCAAGTTCCGTACCGTGCGCGGCTGGATGGTCGGCCTGCTGGTCGCCGTGCTGCTGACGGTCGGGTTCGGACTGCTGAGCGCGAACGGCAGTCACCGCAGTTGCAGTGGCCCCAGCGGCGACGTGGCCTGCCCGTCGCCCCCGGTCGGTCCCGGGGGCGGCATGGTGACCGACACCTTCTACTTCGTGCACCAGTCGCTGACCGGCGACGGGAGCATCACCGTGCGGGTCTCCGGGTTCTCGGCCCCAGAGGCCTGGGCCAAGGCCGGAGTCATCGTCAAGAACGGCACCGGCCAGGGCTCCGCCTACGCGGCGGTCATGGTCACCGGGACCCACGGGGTGCGGATGCAGTACGACTACACCCATGACCAGGCGGGGCTGCCGGGTGCGGTCTCGTCGAGCTCCCCGCGCTGGCTGCGGCTGACCCGCTCCGGTTCCACCCTCACCGGCTACGACTCGACCGACGGCAGCAACTGGACCCGGATAGGCGCCGCGCAGTTGGCGGGGCTGCCCTCCACGGTCCAGATCGGCATGTTCGCGGCCTCGCCCGACTCCGTGAAGACGCTCTCGCAGGGCATCGGCAGCGGTGGCGCCAGCAGCTCTCCGACCAGTGCGACCGCCACCCTGGACAACGTCACGCTGCAGGGCGGGGCGTCCGGGGCGACCTGGACCGGTTCCATGGGCAACCGTGACGGTTCGCCCGCGGGTGGCGGCTCCGTCCAGGGCCCCACGGGGGGCTTCCAGCAGGATCCCGGCACCGGCGCCTTCACCGTCCGGGGGTCCGGGGACATCGCCCCCGCTGTCGGCGGCGCGGCGGGCGACGGCCAGGCCGTCGAACGCACGCTGGTCGGCACCTTCGCCGGGCTGGTCGTGGTGGTGGTCCTGGGCACGCTCTTCATCACCGCCGAGTACCGGCGCGGCCTGATCCGGACCACCCTCACCGCGAGCCCGGGACGCGTCCGGGTGCTGGCGGCGAAGGCCGTGGTCTGCGCCGGCGCCGCCTTCGCCACCGGGGTGGTGGCCGCGGCGGTGGCGATCCCGCTGTGCACCCACATCCTGAAGGCCAACGGCAATGTGCTCTACCCCGTCGGGCTCCTCACCGAGGTGCGGCTGGTCGTCGGGACCGGGCTGCTGCTCGCCGTCGCGGCGGTGATGGCGCTGGCGGTCGGCACGATCCTGCGGCGCGGCGCGGGGGCGGTGACCCTGGTCATCGCGGTGACCGTGCTGCCCTACATCCTGGCGACCGCGTCCGTGCTGCCGACCGGGCCGTCGGAGTGGCTGCTGCGGCTCAGCCCGGCGGCGGGCTTCGCCGTCCAGCAGAGCCTGCAGGTGTTCCCCCAGGTCGACAGCTTCTACACGCCGGTCAACGGCTTCTTCCCACTGGCGCCCTGGGCCGGCTTCGCGGTGATGTGCGGCTGGGCGGCGCTGGCCCTGGGGCTTGCCGGACACCTGCTGCGCCGGAGGGACGTATGAAACTCGCCCTGCATGCGGAGTGGACCAAGCTGCGCACCCAGCCGGGGACGGCGGCGCTGCTCGTCGCTGCGGTGGTGCTGACGGTCGGGCTGAGCACGGCAGTCGCGGCGACGGCGACCACTGCGAGCGGCTCCGACCCGGCGAAGCTGGCGCTCACCGGGATCTACCTGGGCCAGGTCGTCGTCGCGGTGCTGGCGGTGACGGTGATGAGCGGCGAGTACAGCACCGGCATGATCCGCACCACGCTGGGCGCGATGCCGCGCCGCTGGACCGTGCTGGCCGCTAAGGCGACCCTGGTCGCCGGGGCGGCGGCGCTCGCCGGCGGCGTCGCCGTGCTCGGCAGCCTGCTGGCCGGGGCGCTGCTCCTCCCCGGCCACGGCTTCACCTCCGCGCACGGCTACCCGCCGCTGTCGCCGTCGGACGGCGCGGTGCTGCGGGCAGCCGTCGGATCGGTGCTGTACCTGGCGCTGATCGCCCTGCTGAGCCTGGGCGTCGCCACCGCGGTGCGGGACTCGGCGACGGCGGTGGGGGTGGTGCTGGCGCTGCTGTTCCTCTTCCCGATCCTCACGTCGGTGGTGACCGACCCGCACTGGCAGCGGCATCTTCAGCAGATCGCCCCGATGACCGCCGGACTCGCCATCGAGGCGACAACAGGCCTGCGCGGTCTGCCGATCGGCCCCTGGGCGGGGCTGGGCGTGCTGGCCGCGTGGGCGGCCGGGTCGCTGCTGGCGGGCGGGGTGCTGCTGCGGCTGCGGGATGCCTGAGCAGGCGTCAGACGGCCGTGGTGGTGGGTAGGTTGGTCCGCGGAGCCGGGTGCGGCTCGCGGAAGGTGAACGCCTCGGGCCCGTCGCCGTGTCGGCGCAGGAGGGCGATGCGCTGCATCGCCTCGGCGGTGGTCGGGAGGTGGCCGGCGGGCACCCACCACATCGCCTGGTGGTGCTCGGCCAGCCGCTCGAACCACTCGCGGCGGCGGCTGAGCACTTTCAGATGGTCGCTCCGGTAGGTGAAGTCCTTCAGCGCCTGGACCGACTCCCAGACCGAGAGGTTGATCAGCAGCATGTCGTCATGGTCGTCGGGGCGCAGGCTGGTGGAGTCCGCGCCTCCGTCGTCGACCAGACGCCAGACGAATCCGGGCGCCCCGTCGGCGAGGGCGTTGATCTCGGGCAGTTGGGCGACGAAGCCGGCCAGGACGGGACCGTCCAGGGGGCCGAGGATGCGTCCGATGTTGACCTGGGCGAGATGGAACTCGGTGTCAGCCATGGGGACAGCATGGCCGCACCCGCCTTCTATCGTCAATGGAAATGTGTTTTAGAGGGCGCCTGCTTCGGATCGCAGCGAGACGCAGCACCCCTCCGGGAGCGGGTCGAGCGCCGCCGTCCAGCCCTCGCCGCCCGCGCAGCCCGGGAGCAGACCCTCGATCAGGGCCAGGTTCATGCCGCAGATCAGCGCGGGGAACTCCTCGGCCAGCGAACGGAAGGGGCAGTTGTGCAACCGCAGCGCCGACTCGTCCCAGTACGGCTCGTACCCGCGCTCGCGCAGCTCGGTCACAGGGTCGGGTCCATCGCCCGCAGTCGCCCTGGCCCCGGCCTCGCGGGCCGCCGACTGCAGTTCCAGGTCGAGCCCCGCCCGATCCACCACGTCCGCGAGGACCCGGGCGACCGAGTCGTAGCTGCGCGGCGGAAGCGACAACTCCCGCTCCCCGGGCGCCCGTTGGTACAGCTTCGCGGGCCGCCCGGCCCCGGGGCCGGTCCGGCCCGACAGACGCTGATAGGTCACCGCCAGCAGCCCGGCTTCGACCAGCCGGTCCAGATGGAAAGCGGCCAGCGACCGGGAGATCCCCACCGCCGCAGCGGCCCCGTCCCGCCCCACTGCCGCCGGCGCAGCCGCCACCACCTCCTGGTAGAGCCGCCGCCGCACCGGATCGCCCAGCACGGCGACCGAGTCCAGCACCTCGTCCTCGCCGCTGTTCATGGTTCAACTCTATAGCGAGCGGTCGTTGGCGATAGGGGGCGGCGGGTGCACGATATGCAGGGGGCTGCCTTCTACAACTGCACGGAAACGTTCCCGACGGTCGCCAGTATCGTCAGTCTGCCGCCGATCGCCTCGAGGTAGGCGGACATGGTTGCCGTATCGAGCTGTTGGGCGCCACGCTCGATCTGGCTGATGCGTCCCTGGCTGACGCCCATCGCGGCGGCCACCTGGACCTGTGTCATGCCTTGGGTCTTGCGCAGAGCCGCCAGTTCATGGCCGCGCTCGGAATCGATCATCCGGACCTTGATGACCTCGATCCGATCACGCTGATCCGGAGTGAGGTTCGCTGTGAGATCGGTCAGGCTGCCCAGGTTCATCGCTGCTGCCTCCTCTCCTGCTTCTGCTTCGCCTCTTCGGCCAGTGCCGCGAGGTGCGCGGTGTACTTGGCGTCGGCTTCCTTGATCGCCTTTGGATACCACGCCTCCGGCGGAGAAGGTCGCGAGCGGCCCGGTGAGATGGTCGATGGCGGTTCGGGCGGAGCGGCCGATCGCGGCGTCGGCTGCCGGGAGGCGCTCGGCCAGGGACCGGGTGCGGAGGAAGACCGCGACGGCGTAGCGGTGGCCGTCCGGGTACTCGACCACGCCCGCCTCGTTGCGGATGCCCCAGTGCGTGCCGTTCTTGGCGGCGACCCGGACCTGCGGAGGGAAGCCGGACTCCAGGCGGTGGGACTGGAACTGGCGGGACATCAGTTCCCGCACCTCCGCGCAGGCCTCGGCGGGGCCGGCCTCGTCGCGCCAGATCGCGGCCAGCAGTGCGGTGATCTCGCGCGGGGTGCCGGCCCGGCCGTGGGCCGGGTCGAGGTAGGCGAGGGCGCGGATGCGGTCCTCGGAAGCCTGGGCGGGGTCCGTTCCCAGCTCGCGTTCGACCTCGGCGGCGCCCTCGCGGCAGCTCCCGCCCAGTCGGAATCGGGTGAACCCCAGCCCGGCGACGGTGTCGCGGACGTTCCGGGCGCCGACCCGCTCCAGCAGCAGGTCGGTCGCGGCGTTGTCGCTGGCGCTCATCATCAGGAACGCGGCGTCGCGCAGCGAGAGCTCGACGTCGTCCTGGCAGCCGTCGCTGCCCGCGCCGCCGCCGCTGCGGTGGGCCCGGGTGACGGTGTGCCGCTGGGTGCGGTCCAGCGTGCCGGCAGCGGCCTGTCGCGCGTACTCCAGGGCGACGGCGATCTTGAACACCGAGGCGAGCACGACCGGGGTGTCGGCCCCGAACGAAACCTCGCCGGGGTCACCGTCCAGTGCGCGGACGTGGAGGAAGCCCTCCGCGTCCGCCTCGGCGAATATCCTCTGCAGGGCGGCGCCGAGCCGGTCGGTCACTCCTGCTCCCCCTGCTCCCCCTGCTCCCCGTGCCCCTCCGGCTCCTCCCCTGCGGCGGGTTCGTCGCCGCCCCCGGCCAGCAGGTCGAGGATCTGCTGCCCGTAGGCGGCGAGCTTGTTCTCGCCGACGCCGTTGACCGCGGCCAGTTCGGTGAGGTCGGCCGGGGCGGTGGCGGCGATCTCGCGAAGGGTCGCGTCGTGGAAGACGACGTACGCGGGAACGCCCTGCTCGCGGGCGGTCGCGGCGCGCCACGCCCGCAGGGCCTCGAAGACCGGCAGCAGCTCGGCGGGCAGGTCGGCCGGGGCGGCCTTGCGTCCGCCGCTCTTCGCGGACTTCTCCGCCTTCTCCGCCTTCGCGGCCCGCGGCTGCTTGGCGGGCTCGCGCCGCAGCGCGACGGTGCGGTTGCCGCGCAGCACCTCGCCGCTCTCCTCGGTGAGCACCAGCGTCCCGTACTCGCCCTCGACCGTGACCAGCCGCTGGGCGAGCAGCTGCCGCGCCACCGAGCGCCACTCGGCCTCCGCGAGCTCCGCTCCGACGCCGAAGACGCTCAACGCGTCATGGTCGAACTGGATCACCTTGGCGGTCTTGCGGCCCATCAGGATGTCGGCGATCTGGGTGGCGCCGAACTTCTGGTGCCGCTCGCGCTGCAGCCGCACGATCGTGGAGAGGAACTTCTGCGCGGCCACCGTGCCGTCCCAGGACTCCGGCGGGACCAGGCAGGTGTCGCAGTTGCCGCAGGGCTCGCTCTTCTGGCCGAAGTAGTCCAGCAGCCGCACCCGGCGGCACTCGACGGTCTCGCACAGCGCGAGCATCGCGTCCAGATGGGCGGCGAGGCGGCGGCGGTGCGCCTGGTCGCCCTCGGAGGTGTCGATCATCTTGCGCTGCTGGACCACGTCCTGCAGGCCGTAGGCCAGCCACGCGGTGGACGGCAGCCCGTCGCGCCCGGCCCTGCCGGTCTCCTGGTAGTAGCCCTCGACCGACTTGGGCAGGTCCAGGTGAGCCACGAAGCGCACGTCGGGCTTGTCGATGCCCATGCCGAAGGCGATGGTGGCGACCATCACCAGGCCGTCCTCGCGGAGGAACCTGGACTGGTTGGCCGCGCGGATCCGGGAGTCCAGACCGGCGTGGTACGGCAGGGCGTCCACGCCGTGGTCCACCAGCCAGGCGGCGGTCTTCTCCACCGAGGAGCGGGACAGGCAGTAGACGATCCCGGCCTCGCCCGGGTGCTCGGTGCGCAGCAACTGCAGCAGCTGCTTCTTGGGCTCGTCCTTGGGGGCGATCCGGTACTGGATGTTGGGGCGGTCGAAACTGGCCACGAAGTGCCGGGCGTCGGCCAGGCCCAGCCGCGAGGTGATCTCGGCGTGGGTGGCCTCGGTGGCGGTCGCGGTCAGCGCGATCCGCGGCACCGTGGGCCACTGCTCGTGCAGCGACGACAGGGCCAGGTAGTCGGGCCGGAAGTCGTGGCCCCACTGGGCGACGCAGTGCGCCTCGTCGATGGCGAACAGCGAGATGGAGCCGCGCTGCAGCAGCCGGACCGTCGCCTCCACCCGCAGCCGCTCCGGGGCGAGGTAGAGCAGGTCCAGCTCACCGGCGACGAACTCGGCCTCCACCAGCCGGCGTTCGTCCATGTCCTGGGTGGAGTTGAGGAAGCCGGCCCGTACCCCGAGCGCCCGCAGCGCGTCCACCTGGTCCTGCATCAGGGCGATCAGCGGCGAGATCACCACGCCGGTGCCGGGACGCACCAGCGCGGGGATCTGGTAGCAGAGCGACTTCCCGGCGCCGGTCGGCATCAGCACCAGTGCGTCCCCGCCGCCGATCACCTGTTCGACGACCTCCTGCTGACTGCCCCGGAAGGAGTCGTAGCCGAAGACCCGGCGCAGCACCCGCAGCGCGGGGCTGTCCCCGGATGCGTCAGCCGCGTCGGATGCGTCGGCCGCGCCGAGGGCACCGTCCGCGGGCTCGGCCGGTTCGGGGAAGGCAGCAGGTTCCGCCGCTGCGGCCGCCGGGGCCGTAGCGGGGTTGTCGGAGGTCAGGAGGGACGCGGTGGTCTCCGGAGCGCTCATCCGGCGATTCTACGGGTGCGGACGAGGCCTCCGGGGCGGGCTTCGGTCAGCTCACCCCTTTCGGGGAGAGGCCCCGGTCGCGCAGCCAGGAGAGCTGGATCCGGGGTGCGGAGCCGTAGCCACCGCCGTGGTCGGCGAACGGCCAGACGGTGATGGTGCTGTCGTCCCCGGCGTAGCGGTTGAAGGCGGCGTAGACGGTGGAGGGCGGGCAGATCGGGTCCATCAGTCCGACGCTGAACAGCGCCGGGGCGGTGGCGCGGCGGGCGAAGTGCACCCCGTCGAAGTAGGACAGCGTGCCGAACGCCGTGTCGACCTGGTCCCGGCTGTGCCAGCGCAGGTACTTGGCGACCTCCACGTACGGGCCCTCGCCGCTGATCTCCACGCCCCGGCGGTAGTGGCAGAGGAACGGGACGTCCGGCATGACCCCGGCGACCAGGTCGTCGGCCAGCGCGGCGGCTGCCAGGGCGAGGCCGCCGCCCTGGCTGCCACCGGCGAGGACGATCCGGGCCGGGTCGACCCGGGGGAGCTGCAGGGCGGCGTCCACGGCGCGGACGCAGTCGGTGATCAGACGGCGGTAGTAGTGGTGGTGCGGGTCCTCGATGCCGCGGGTCATGAATCCCTCGACCCACTGTGTGCCGGGGCCCTCGCCGCGGTCCGGGGTGTCATGGCCCTGGCCCCGGCTGTCCACCACCAGGTGGGCGTAGCCGGCCGAGGGCGGCAGCAGGTGGTCGGTGGGGACGCCGCGGCCGCCGCTGTAGCCGATGTACTTCACGATGACCGGGAGCGGGCCCTCGGCGCCGCGCGGGGTGAGCAGCCAGGCCGCGACCGGCTCCCCGTTCCAGCCCGGGAAGCGGACGTCGTGGACGTCCACGGTGCTGAGCAGGGTGTCGGTGACGGGCGTGAGCACGGGAGCGGAGGCGTGGGTCCGGGCGTCGGCGAGGGTACGGTCCCAGAACTCGTCGAAATCGGCCGGTGCGGTCAACTCGGGCCGGTAGTCGACCAGTTCGGAGAGCGGGAGGTCGGTCAGGGGCATGGTGGGTGCTCCGGAGGGGAGGGGGAGACGGTGGGCGGTTCGGTCGGTCGGTCGGGTCGGCGCCCAGGTCAGCGGTCGGGTCGGCGGTCGGGTCAGCGGCCGGCGTGCCACTCCAGGACCCGGACCCCGTAGCGCGGCAGGGTGATCCGGTCGACGTCCGCGCCGTCGAGCGTACGCAGCGTGCCGCCCTCGGCGGCCGGTTTCACGGTGACCTCCTCGCGGTTCTGGCTGACCAGCCAGACGAAGCTGCGGCCGTCCTGGTGCTCCAGCCGGTCCACCGCGACCCTGGGGTCGGCGACGGTCACCGGGCGGCGGACGCCCGCGTGGG
This sequence comes from Streptacidiphilus carbonis, assembly GCF_000787775.1. Lineage (GTDB taxonomy): Bacteria > Actinomycetota > Actinomycetes > Streptomycetales > Streptomycetaceae > Streptacidiphilus > Streptacidiphilus carbonis. Next base: position 286,591 of record NZ_BBPM01000001.1, read on the forward strand.
CGGCCAGGGCGTCGTAGAGGACGCTGGTGTCCTCCGGGTTGACCCGGGGGGTGGCCGCCGCCATCTGCTCGATCGGGTAGGTGCAGAGCACCACCGCGCCCGCGCCCACCCGGCGCAGCAGCAGTGCGGGGCGGCCGCGGCCGTCGGAGGCCAGCACCTCGGCCTCGGTGGGGACCACCGGCAGGAACACCCGGCTGTCGGCCCCGCCCGCCGCGCGGAAGTTGAGCCGGGCGCCCTCGGCCAGGGTGCCGAAGGGACGGTGCAGGGTGAACCGGATCTCGTCGTCCTCCACCGGGTTGACCAGGCCGTACTCCAACTGGTGCTCCACGCCGAAGAGCTGGTCCAGGTGCGCGTACCAGGGGCCGCGCTGCTCGTCGTGGCTGCCGGGGGAGTAGGAGACGTAGACGGTCGCCCCCTCCCGGGCCCGCTGCTCCAGCTCGTACCAAGTCGGCGTGAGCAGCTGCTTGGTGGAGGGGACCAGGTAGAGCCGGGCGGAGCCGGGCAGGCCGTCGCTCTCCCGGGTGAGGGCCGCGGGTGCGTCGGCGAGCCGGGCGGCGACCCAGGACTGGCGGAGGACCTGCTGGGCCGATGCGCGGTCCTCGGCGCGGGTGAAGGGGTAGAGGGTGTCCAGGTAGGAGGTGACCACCAGGGCGGTGTCGGAGTCGGCACGCCGGCAGCGGCCGAAGTCGATCCGCTCCAGCAGTCCGGCGAACTCCTTCATCTCCACCAGCTGTGGCTTGGGCGAGCCATGACGGTCCGTCAGCCCGAAGTGCATCTCGAAGGCGTGGTGCCGGTACGGGCGCTGCTCGGCCAGGTCGTCGTAGTCGGTGTTGTTCCAGGCGATCCAGCCGCTGGCCCCGGCCAGCAGGGAGTTGTGCATGGCCTGGCGGTAGTAGTGGGCGGCGTTGGCGCCGGAGACGAAGTCCGAGGTGACGCCGAACTCCTCCAGCAGCACCGGGCGGCCGAAGGTGCCGGCCAGCTCGCAGACCCAGGCGGCGGCGTGGTGCTGGCGGACCGGGTCGTCCTCCATCCGGTAGACGTGCGGGCCGAGGAAGTCGCAGATCTCGGCGCTGTGGCGGACCCGGAAGCCGTTGTCGTGGCCCGAGGTCTCCAGGCCCCAGGCGCCGTCGCCCAGCGAGACCGGCTGGGTGCCGCCGGCCGCGCGCACCGCGTCCACCATGATCTGGGCCCAGGCCGAGACGGCCTCGGCGGTCGCGGTGGCCCGGTCGCCGTAGATCGGCATCTCGTTGGAGACCAGCCAGCCGAGCACAGCCGGATGGTCCTTGAAGCGGCGCACCATCTCCTTGGCGAACCAGGCCTGCCGGCCCACCATCCAGACGTCCTGGTAGAGGTCGCGGCCGCCGCGCCAGGCCGGGTCCCAGTTCTCGCCGGACATGTGGCCGACCACGAAGGTGGGCACGGTGCCCATGCCCAGGGCCCGGTGGCGGTCCAGGAAGTCGGCGAAGCGGGCGCAGAGGCGCTCGTCGACGCTGTCGGGGGTGGGCATGAAGTCGGGCCAGTAGAAGAACGAGCGGGTCATGGTGAGGCCGTGGTCCCGCAGGGTACGGAGTTCCTCGTCCACCACCGCGCCGTCGTAGCCGCTGCTGTTGTTGTCACTGCTGCTGTTGCCGCTGCCGCCGGAACCGTCCCGCCACATCAGCGGGCCGCCGGTGCGGGACCAGTAGTTGACGCCGAACCAGGTGACCGGCGGTCCGTCCGGCTGTCCGTCGGAGGTGAGGCGGGCAGAGTTCCGGTGCATGCAGGAATCCCCTCGGGGCAAGGGCGACGATTGAATGTCCCGGAGCCGGTGCGGACGGGCGGTCCCGGTGAGGACAGGGAAGCACTGCACCGGTTTAGTGACAACCCCTCGGGAAGTATTCGACAATGTTTCGACGATGATTCCCTAAACCGGTTCAGCTTTGATCTTCGCCGACCGGCGCCGCGGTGCTGCCGCGCAGGGTCAGTACCGGGTCGGGATCCCGCAGGTCACCGCAGTCGGCGCCGCCGGCGGCCTGCCGCAGCACCCGGGCGGCGTGCGCGCCGTGCTCGGCGATGTCCCGGCTCAGCGCCGTGAGCGGCGGGTGCACCAGCTCGCACAGTGCGGAGTCGTCCCAGGCCAGCATGGAGACGTCGGCGGGAACCCGCAGGCCCAGGCCCTGTGCGGCGGTCAGCCCGGACACCGCCATCACGTCGTTGTCGTAGACCAGCGCGGTCGGCCGGCGCGGGCCGAGCAGCAGTTCGCGGGTGGCGGCGGCGCCCTGCTCGCCGCTGTAGTCGGAGGCCACCGTGCGGTACTCGACACCCAGCTCCCAGGCGCAGGCGGCGAAGGCCTCGGTGCGGATCCGGGTGTGCAGCAGCTGCTCGGGTCCGGCCACCCGGGCGATCCGCCGGTGGCCCAGGCCGGCCAGATGGCCCAGCGCGGTGCGGGCCGCGGCCGCGTCGTCGGTCCACACCGCGGGCAGGCTGCCGGCCGCCTGGGGCATGCCGATGGCCACGGTCGGCATGCCCAGCTCCTCCAGCACCGGCACCCGGGCGTCGTCCACCCGGAGGTCCACCAGGAACACCCCGTCCACCCGGCGCCGTCCCCACCAGGAGCGATAGGTGGCGATCTCGGCCAACTGGTCGTCGGCCACGGTGAACAGCAGCGGGGTGCCGGTGGCCGACAGCTCGGCCTGGATGCCCGAGATCAGCTGCATGAAGTAGGGCTCCAGGCCGAGCGTGCGGGCCGGCCGGTCGACCACCAGGCCGAAGGCGTTGGCCCGGCCGTCGGACAGCGCCACGGCGGCGCTGTTGGGCTGCCAGCCCAGCTCCTCGGCGATGGCCAGGATCCGCCGGCGGGTCGGCTCGGACACCCCGGGCCGTCCGTTCAGGGCGAAGGACACCGCGCCCTTGGTGACCCCGGCCCGCTGGGCGATGTCCTGCATGGTGGGACGCTTCACCGTGCTCCTCCGTTGAACTGTGGCATTGCCGGGTTATCGCAAAACCGGTTCAGCAGTATCAGCGCCCGGCTTGCTCCAAATCAATACCGGGGCATTGACAACGCGCTGAGGGCGACTCTACTTTTTCGGCACACCAGACTTTACCGGTGTCGCCGGTGCGCGGACCGCCGCCGATCCCCCCTGCCCCACCCGCTTGCATCGGACCCAAGGGGACACACCCATGCCCAGAACCCTCAACCGCTCCCGGCTGCTCGCCGCCTGCAGCGCTCTCGCCCTCTCCGCCACCCTCGCCGCCTGCGGCGGCAGCAGCGGGCACAAGGGCCCGTCGGCCTCCGTGCAGCACGGAGTACTCACCGTGTCGACCGGCTCGGGTCAGAGTTACACGGCCAACTTCAACCCGTTCTCGCCCAACGCGCTGCAGTCCACCGACGGGATGATCTACGAACCGCTGTTCTTCTACAACACCTCCAAGTCCGGCGACGTCCAGCCCTGGCTGGGCACCTCCTACACCTGGGCCGACGGCGGGAAGACCCTGCACATCAAGATCCGTTCCGGGGTCACCTGGAGCGACGGGAAGCCGTTCACCAACGCCGACGTCGCCTTCAGCTTCGCCAACGCCATGCACGCCAGCACCCTGAACGCCTACGGCCTGCCGCTCGCGAACGTCACCACCGACGGCACCGACGGGGTGACCCTGACGTTCACTCAGTCCGCCTACACCAAGGCGTACTTCATCCTCGGCAAGACCCTGATGCTGCCGCAGCACGTCTGGGGCTCCATCCCGGACGCGCAGAAGACCACCGTGCTCAACAGCAAGCCGGTCGGCACCGGTGCCTGGACGGTCAAGTCGGTGGCGTCCACGCTGGTCACCCTGACCGCCCGGAAGGACTACTACGTCACCGGCTACCCCAAGTTCTCGACCCTGCGCTACGTCGGCTACAACGGCAACAACAGCGCCGACGCCGCCATCGAGTCGGGCGCGCTGGACTGGGCCGGCGGCTTCATCCCGGACATCAAGAAGAACTACCTGGCCAAGGACCCCAAGTACACCCTGGTCAACAATCCGCTGGCGGTGACCTCGTTCATCCCCAACGCGCTGCAGGGCCCCACCGCGGACCCCAATGTCCGCAAGGCCATCAGCGCCGGCGTCGACCGCGCGTTCATGAGCCAGTCCGTCTACGACGGCCAGGCCGCCGCGACCAACCCGGCGGCACTGCTCACCCCCAACTTCTCCTCGGTGCTGGACCCCTCGCTGCCGACCGCGTTCGAGACCGGCCAGGACAAGGTGGACGGCTATCTGAAGGCCTCCGGCTACACCAAGGGCTCCGACGGCTACTACGCCAAGAACGGCAAGAAGCTCACCGTCACGGTGAAGACGGTCTCCGGCTGGACCGACTACCTGAGCCTCGGTCAACTCGCCCAGCAGGAGCTGAAGAAGGTCGGCATCGATCTTCAGATCGACTCGGAGGCCTACAACACCTGGGCCGCCGACCAGGCGTCGGGCAACTTCCAGATGCTGCTCAGCAGCTTCGGCTTCACCCCCGACCCGCGCGCCTACTACGACCAGATCGTCGACAGCCGGCTGGCCAAGCCGCTCGGCCAGCAGACCACCGGCGGCAACTACGGCCGCTACAAGAACGCCGCCATCGACGACGCCCTGGACCACCTGGCCTCGACCACCGACGTGAACGCCCAGAAGCCCTACTTCTACGCCATCGAGCAGCAGTTCGTGAAGGACATGCCGGTGATCCCGCTGATGGACGCCCAGAACGAGCAGGAATTCAACGGCAACAACGTCACCGGCTTCCCCACCGCCGACAACTCCTATGCGGCCGCCTCGGTCTGGCTGTTCCCCGACGCCGCCTGGGTCGCGATGCGCCTCAGCCCGGCCAAGTAGGGAGCGCCTCCGGTATGCGCTACCTGCTCAGGAAACTCGGCTTCTACGCCATCGCGGCCTGGCTGGCCGTCACCCTCAACTTCGCCCTGCCGCGGCTGATCCCCGGCGACCCGGTGGAGATCATCCTGTCCCGGATGCAGCAGCAGGGCCCGGTCCCCGCCGGCGAGCACGACGCGGTGGCCAAGATGCTGGGTCTGGGCCACGGCAACATCCTGGCCCAGTACTGGGACTACCTGACCTCCGTCGCCCAGCTGCACTTCGGCCTGTCCATCAGCTACTTCCCCACCCCGGTGACCACGGTGCTGCGCAGCTGCGTGCTGTGGACCCTGCTGCTGGTCGGTCTGGCCACGCTGATCAGCGTGGTGCTGGGGATCGCGCTGGGCACGCTGGCCGGCTGGAAGCGCGGTACCTGGCTGGACAACCTGGTCCCGGTCACCACCTTCCTCACCGCCATCCCCTACTTCTGGCTGGCGCTGCTGCTGCTCTACCTGCTCACCCAGGTCACCCAGGTGTTCCCGCAGAGCGGCGGCTACAGCCCGGACACCTTCATCGGCTGGAACGGGGCCTTCATCGGCTCGGCCTTCAGCCATGCTCTCCTGCCCGCCATCACCATCGTGCTCAGCTCGGTCGGCGGCTGGCTGCTGGGCATGCGCAACATGATGGTGTCCACCCTCTCCGAGGACTACGTCGCCGCCGCGGAGGCCAAGGGACTGCGCGCCCGCACCGTGATGATCGGGTACGCGGCCCGCAACGCGGTGCTGCCCAGCGTGGCCGGATTCGCCATCTCGCTGGGCTTCATCGTCAGCGGGTCGCTGGTGATGGAGATCGTCTTCTCCTACCCGGGGATGGGCTTCACCCTGCTCAGCGCCGTGGGCAACAACGACTACCCGCTGATGCAGGCGGTCTTCCTGGTGATCACCATGGCGGTGCTGGCCGCCAACTTCATCGTCGACATGCTCTACGGCTTCGTCGACCCGCGCACGAGGCAGGCCCGATGACGACCACCGCCGCCCTGCTCACCGACCCGGCGGTGCCCACCGCCGCCCCGGGCCCCGGCCGGCTGCGCCGGCTGCTGCGCTCCCGCCGGCTGGTCACCGGGCTGACCGTACTGGTGCTGTTCGCGCTGGCCGCGATCATCGGCCCGTTCCTGGTCGGCGACCCCAACGCGGTCAGTGCCGACCTCAACCAGGGGCCCTCCGCCGCGCACTGGCTCGGCACCACTCAGCTCGGCCAGGACGTGCTGGCCCAACTGGTCGTCAGCGCCCGCGGAACCCTGTTCATCGGGGTGGCGGCGGCGCTGGTGGCAACGGTGGTGTCGATCGTGATCGGGATCGGCGGCGGCTTCCTGGGCGGGCTGGCCGACGAGGCGCTGTCGCTGCTCAGCAATGTCTTCCTGGTGATCCCCGGGCTGCCGCTGGTGATCGTGGTCTCCGCCTACGCCAAGGGCGGCGGGATGCCGGCCACGGTGCTGATCATCGCGCTGACCAGCTGGGCCGCCTCGGCCCGGGTGCTGCGGGCGCAGACCCTGTCGCTGCGCAGCCGCGACTACGTACTGGCCGCCCGGGTCTACGGGGAGAGCCGCTGGCGGATCGTGCTGGTGGAGATCCTGCCCAACGAACTGGCCATCATCATCTCCCAGTTCATCTTCGCGGTGGTGTTCGCCATCCTCACCCAGGCCGGTCTGGCCTTCCTGGGGCTGGAGAACCCGCTCGACCTGACCTGGGGCAACATGCTCTATTTCGCCCAGAACGCGGAGGCGCTGTCCAGCGGCTACTGGTGGTGGTTCGTACCGCCCGGGGTGTGCATCGCCGCCGTCGGCGCGGCGCTCTCGCTGGTCAACTTCGGCCTGGACGAACTGCTGAACCCCCGGCTGCGGGTCTACCACGAGCCCAAGCAGAAGAAGGGCCGCCTGCAGCAGAAGGCCCGGCTGCAGAAGAAGGGAGCCGAGGCATGAGCGGCGACGCCGACGTGGTGCTGAGCGTCGAGCACCTCAGTGTGGAGTATGCGGGGGAGCGCCCCACCCGCGCGGTCCGGGACGTCAGCTTCGAGCTGCGGCGCGGCGAGCTGCTGGGGGTGGCGGGCGAGAGCGGCTGCGGCAAGTCCACGCTGGCGTACGCGATCAGCCGGATGCTCAAGCCGCCGGCCCGGCTCACCGGTGGCCGGGTGCTGCACCGCTCGCGGGACGGGGTGGAGACGGACCTGCTGGCGCTGGAGGGGGAGGCGCTGCGGGAGTTCCGCTGGAACCGGCAGTCGATGGTGTTCCAGAGCGCGATGAACGCGCTCAATCCGGTCACCAGCGTCGGCCGCCAGTTCGACGACATCTTCCGGGCCCACCGTCCGGACTGGACCGCGGAACGCCGCCGGCAACGCGCCGGCGAACTGCTCGACCTGGTGGGCATCGACCCTGCCCGGGTGCGCAGCTTCCCGCACGAGCTCTCCGGCGGGATGCGCCAGCGGGTGGTGATCGCCATGGCACTGGCGCTGGAGCCGGAGATCGTGATCATGGACGAGCCGACCACCGCGCTGGACGTGGTGGTCCAGCGGGAGATCCTGGACGAGGTGGAGCGGCTGCGCGAGCAGCTGGGCTTCAGCGTCGTCTTCATCACCCACGACCTCAGCCTGCTGCTGGAGATCAGCGATCGGCTGGCGGTGATGTACGCGGGGGAGTTCGTCGAGTACGCCCCGGCCGAGGGCCTGGTCAGCGCCGCCGCCCACCCCTACACCCAGGGGCTGCTGCGCTCCTTCCCCGACCTGGCCGGGGCCCGCCGGGAGCTGCGCGGGATCCCCGGCACCCCGCCCGACCTGCGCGAACAGCTGCCGGGCTGCCCCTTCGCGGCCCGCTGCGACCAGGTCTTCGCGCCCTGCTCCGACCAGCACCCGGCCCTGCTCGACCTCGACCGGGGCACCGGCTGGAGCGCCGCCTGCCACCTCCACGGACTCCAGGGAGCCATCCGATGAGCACCACCACGCCACCGCAGCCGGGTGTGCCCGCGGCGGAGCCGGCCGACGCCCCGGTGCTGGAGGTGGCCGACCTCACCGTCGACTACCCGCAGCGCGGCGGCAGGCCGCTGCGCGCCGTCGACCACCTCTCCTTCGGCCTGCGCGCCGGGCAGACCCTGGCGCTGGTGGGGGAGAGCGGCAGCGGCAAGTCCACCGTCGTGCGAGCCCTGGCCCGGCTGCAGCGGCCCAGCTCCGGGACTGTGCGGCTGGGCGGGCAGGCGCGGACCCGGGGCGACGCCTACCGTCGCGCCGTGCAGATGGTGTTCCAGGACCCCTTCGCCTCGCTCAACCCGGCCCACACCGTGGACCACCATCTGCGCCGCCCGCTGCTGGCCACCGGCCGCACCCGGCGCGGCGCCCAGGCCGACACCGCGGTCCGGGAGCTGCTGGAGTCGGTCAACCTCACCCCCGCGGCCGACATGGCGGCCAAGCGTCCGCACGAGCTGTCCGGCGGCCAGCGGCAGCGGGTGGCCATCGCCCGCGCGCTGGCGCCCGAGCCGCGGATCCTGCTGGCCGACGAGCCGGTGTCGATGCTGGACGTCTCGATCCGGCTGGAGATCCTCAACCTGCTGGACCAGTTGAAGCGGCGGCACGGGCTGGCGCTGCTCTATGTCACCCACGACCTGGCCACCGCACGGCACTTCTCCTCCGAGGTGATGGTGATGTACCGGGGGACGGTGGTGGAGCGGGGGCCCAGCGACGAGGTGATCCTCAACCCGGCCCACCCGTACACCCGGCTGCTGGCGGAGTCCGCGCCCAGCACCGGGGCCACCCGGGAGCAGGCCAGGACCGCGCGCCGGGAGCGCCTGGACCAGCGCGCCCGGCGCGCGGCCGAGCAGCGCGAGGCCACCACCGAGGGCGGCTGCCCGTTCCGCGGCCGCTGCCCCTCGGTGATGGACATCTGCGCCCAGCGGCCCCCGGCGGTGGAGGTGGGCGGCGGGCACCAGGCGCTGTGCTGGCTGCACAGCACGGACGTACGCACGGACGGGAGCACGGATGGCAGCACGGACGAAGGCCCGGACGAAGGCCCGGACGAAGGCACCGAAGGAAGCGTGTCCGATGCATTGACCTGAGGTGGAGTCAGACCTACGGTCCTTGTTGGTTCTTGAGTGACCGTGGGCTGGTCTGGCGATTTATGTGCTCTGGTGGAGGATTCATGGAGTTCAGCCGCAGGCGTTTCACCGTACTCGGCGGCGGTACCCTCGCCGGCCTCGCGATCGGGACCGGCCTCCCCCTGGGCGCAGGCCCGGCCGCGGCGGCGGAGGCGCCCGCCGCAGCGGCCGGGCCGACCGCGGACGGCGTCGCCGGTACCGTCGCCTTCGACCAGTACTCCCTGCTCATCGACGGTGAGCGGGTGCCGGTCTGGTCCGGTGAGATCCACCCGTTCCGGCTGCCCAGCCCGCAGCTGTGGCCGGACGTGCTGCAGAAGCTCAGAGCGAGCGGCTTCAACACCATCAGCGTCTATGTCGCCTGGAACTACCACTCCCCGGCCCCGGGGGTCTACGACTTCACCGGGGTGCGCGATCTGGGAGCGTTCCTGGACGACGCGGCCAGGGCCGGGCTCTATGTGATCGTCCGCCCCGGCCCCTACATCAACGCCGAGGTGGACGCCGGGGGTTACCCCGGCTGGCTGCTCGCAAGCACCGGGACGGCGCGTACCGACGATGCTGCCTACCTGGCCCACGTGGACGAGTACCTGTCCGCCGTGGACGCCGTGATCGCGCCGCGCCAGTACACCGCCGGCGGCGGCACGGTGGTGCTGTACCAGTTGGAGAACGAGTACGCCTCGTACATCTCCGGGAGCACCGGCAAGAACTACCTGGCGCACCTCTACGCCAAGGTCCGGGCCGACGGGATCACCGTGCCGCTGTTCCACAACGACAAGGGACGCAACGGCTACTGGACCCCGGGCTCCTTCCCCGCCAGCGGCCCGGACGGCGCCGAGACCGGCCGCTACCTCTACGCCTTCGACGGCTACCCCTCGCCTTCGTCCACCCCGCCGGACTGGGGCTACTTCGGCGCCGGCGGCAGCAAGGGCGGTGCCACCGCCAGCCCGGACACCCCCGGTTTCATGGCCGAGTTCGGCGGCGGCTGGTTCGACTGCTGGGGCGGCGCCGAGTTCGCCGGAGCCGGGTACACGGGGGCCAGGGCGACCCGCGACGCGGGCTATGAGCGGCGCTTCTACCTCACCAACCTGGCCAACGGCATCAAGATCCACAATGTCTACATGGCCTTCGGCGGAACCTCCTGGGGCTGGCTGCCCGCCCCGGTCGTCTACACCTCCTACGACTACGGCGCGGCCATCGACGAGGCCCGCAACCCCACCTCCAAGACCACCCCGATGAAGCAGATCGGCGGCCTGCTCACCGCCGTCCCCGACCTGGCCAAGCTGGACCGGGCCGCCGACACCGCGGCGGCGGACGCCACGCTGAAGGTGTATCACCTGACCAACCCCGACACCGCCGCGCACGTCTACGTGGCCCGCAACGACCACACCGCGGCCGTCAGCACCACCCTGGACCTGGCCGTCGCCGAGGGCACGCTCACCGTGCCGCTCCAGCTCGGCGCCAAGGACGCGGTGCTGTTCGGCACCGGGCTCGCCCTGGGCTCACGGCGGATGCACCACACCACCGCCCAGCCGATGCTGCAGGGCCGGATCGGCCGCCAGGACGTCGGCCTGCTGGTCGGCCGGCCCGGCACGCCGGTGCGGCTGGCGCTGGAGTGCGCGACCCAGCCGGTCGTCAACCTGCTCGAGGGCAGCGCGGATTGGAGCTACGACTCCAGCACCGCGCTACTCACCGTCAACGCCACCCTGAGCGGCCTGACCCGGCTGGGCGTCAGCGGCGGGGCCGACCCGGTGCCGCTGCTCCTGCTGCTGGCCGATGACGACGCCTGCGCCACCCTGTGGCCCACCCGTACCGCGACCGGGACCGCGCTGGTCCGCGGCCCGGCGCTGCTGCGCACCGCCCGCGCCAAGGGCCCGGTGCTGCAGCTGACCGGCGACACCACGGCCGCGAGCGACCTGGAGGTCTGGGCGCCCCGGGGCATCGAGCGGATCACCTGGAACGGCGAACCCGTGCAGACCCGGAGCAGCCCCTCCGGCAGCCTGGTCGCCCGGCGGGGTCTGTCCGGTCCGCCGACGATCGAGCTGCCGGAACTGGCCGGCTGGCGCAGCGCCGCCGGGAACCCGGAGTCGGCGCCCGGCTACGACGACTCGGGCTGGACGGTCGCGGACAGGACCACCAGCTTCAGCTCCACCCCGGTGCCGGCCGGCGGTCCGGTGCTGTTCGCCGACGACTACGGCTTCCACTACGGCGACGTCTGGTACCGGGCCGCCTGGACCGGGGCCAGTGACGCCGCCGCGATCCGGCTGTCGTACCAGAGCGGCACCCAGGGCCTGCTGATGGCCTGGTTGGACGGCGTCCCGCTGGGGACGCACCGGATGCCGGTGCCGACCCTGGCCCAGGCCACCACCCAGACCTGGACCGCCACCGCGTCACTGCCGCTCCCGGCGGCGCAACAGGGCGACGGCGCCCATGTGCTGTCCGTACTGGTCCGGCCGATGGGCCACTCCGAGGACGGCGGGGCGAATGACGCGCAGAAGTCGGCCCGCGGCCTGACCTCGGCCGCCTTCACGCTGAACAGCGGCAGCGCCCCGGTGCCGGTATGGCGGATCCAGGGAGCGGACACCGCCTCGGTCACGGCGGCCGACCCGTTGCGGGGCCCGCTCAACTCCGGCGGCCTGCACGGCGAGCGCAACGGCTGGCACCTGCCGCGCTTCGACGACCGGGGCTGGTCGAGGACCCGGCTCCCGGCCGCAGCGGCCGGACAGGGCGTCAGCTGGTACCGCACCGAGTTCCGGCTGCGGATCCCGGACCACCTGGACGCCTCGCTCGGGCTCACCCTCACCGACGACCCGGCGAGGGCCTACCGGGTCCAACTGTTCCTCAACGGCTGGAACCTGGGCCAGTACATCAACGACGTCGGCCCCCAGCACACCTTTGTGCTGCCGACCGGGATCCTCGACCCGCGCGGAACCAACGCCCTGGCCCTCGCCGTCATCGCCGACGGCACCACCCCGGCCGGTCCGGGCACGGTGGAACTCACCCTGCTCGGGGCAACCGACGGCGGAGCCGGTGCTGTTGGTGATTGAGTGGGGCGATGGACCGTACGGAGATCGATGAGGGACTGGTGCGATCGCTGCTGGAGGACCAGCATCCGGATCTGGCCGGACTGGACCTCCGGCGGGCCGCCATCGGCTGGGACAACGAACTGTGGCGTCTCGGCGACGACCTGGCGGTCCGTCTGCCGTACGCCACGGAGCGGGCCGGGGAGCTGCTGCGCAAGGAGTACCGCTGGCTGCCGGAGCTGGCCCCGCGGCTGCCGCTGCCGGTGCCGACCCCGACGCGGATCGGTGAGCCGTCCGTCCGCTTCGCCGAGCCCTGGACCGTGGTGCGCTGGGTGCCCGGCGAACCGGCCGACCGCACCCCGGTCGGTCGCGGGCCGGAGGCCGCGGACACGCTGGCGGGCTTCCTCCGGGCGCTGCACCGGCCTGCCCCCGCGGACGCGCCGCTCAGTCCGGACCGCGGGATTCCCCTCAAGGCGGTGACGGACGGGTTCGACCGGGGAGTCGAAGCCGTATCGGCCGACTGGGCCGACCGGATCGACGTCGCCGGGATGCGGAAGGTCTGGGACCAGGCCGTCGCCGCCCCCGAGTGGGACGGCCCGCCGCTGTGGATCCACGCTGACCTGCACCCCGCCAATGTGGTCGTCGCCGACGGGACGCTCGCGGGCGTGGTCGACTTCGGCGAGCTGTGCGCCGGCGATCCGGCGACGGACCTCGGAGCCGCCTGGCTGCTCCTCCCCGAGGGCGCGGCGGCGGGTTTCCTCGACACCTACGCGGTCGCGGACGAGGCGTCGGTCCGCCGCGCCCGCGGTTGGGCCCTGCGTGCCTGCCTCGGCCTGCTCTCCGTCGGCCGGGCCGGGGAGCTGGGACTCCCCGGCGGCAAGCCGAGCTGGGGGCCCGCGGGGCAGGCGGCGGTCGAACGCGTCCTGGCCTTCGATCCGGTGTGATCGGCCGTCAGTTCATCTCCTGATCACCTGTGATGGGACTGTGCCCCCTGTTGCTGCCGGACAGCCTGTGCCATCCTCCTCTACGCGCGTCCATCGGTGGCGCGTGATCGCGTCCAGGGAGGGAGCAGGATGCGCAAGGGAAGAGTAGTGGCACTGGCGCTGGCCGCCGGACTGGGGCTGGGGGCCGTCTCGGGCACCAGCGCCTCGGCTGCGGCGGGGCCGCAGCACGGGCAGGGCGGTGGCGGCAGCACCTCGGGCTGCCGGCTGTCCGCGGGCGGGCGCGACGTCAGCCATGTGATCTATCTGCAGTTCGACAATGTCCACCTGACCAGGGACAACCCACATGTCCCCTCGGACCTCGAACAGATGCCCCATCTGCTCAACTTCCTCAACAGCAACGGTGTGGTCGACAGCAACCACCACACCCCGTTGATCGCGCACACCGGCAACGACATCCTGACCTCGCTCACCGGCCTCTACGGAAGCGACCAGGGCCAGCCGGTCTCCAACGCGTACCGGTACTACAACCCGGACGGGACCACCAACTCGGCCAGCACCTTCGCGTACTGGACCGACGGGGTGGCCGACAGCTCGGTGCCCACGCCCAGCGACTCCGCCTACACGATGACCACCCAGGCCGGGAAGAACACCCCCGCGCCGTGGACCGCGTACACCAAGGCCGGCTGTGACTTCGGTGCGGTGTCGGCGGCGAACACCATCCTGGAGAACACCACCGTCGACATCAACAAGGTCTTCGGCGCCACCTCACCGGAGGCGGCCGAGGCCAAGGCCGACCCCGCCAAGGCCCAGGCCGACTACGTCGGGATCGGCATCCACTGCGCCAAGGCCTCCGCGGTCTGCGCCAAGGGCGGCACCAGCGCCGACCCGCTCCCCGACGAGCCCGGCGGCTACAACGGCTACAGCGCGCTGTACGGCGCCAAGGCCGTGGACCCGGCCATCGCCGCGAACGGCGTGGTGGACTCCACCGACGGCAAGCGGATCACCGACCCGAACGGCAACCCCGGCTTCCCGGGCTTCGACGCCATGACGGCGAACAACTCCCTGGGGTACGTGGCCCAGATGCAGGAGTCCGGCGTCCCGGTCACCTACGCCTACATCTCCGACGCCCATGACCAGCACGGTGCCGACAGCGGTGCCTACGGGCCCGGCGAGGCCGGCTATGTGGCGCAGTTGAAGGCGTACGACAACGCCTTCGGCAGCTTCTTCACCCGGCTCTCCAAGGACGGCATCAACTCCTCGAACACCCTGTTCGTGGTCACCGCCGACGAGAACGACCACTTCGTGGGCGGCGCGCCCAGCCCGGCCGACTGCGACGGCGTGACCGTCCCCTGCACCTACCGGCAGATCGGCGAGGTCAACGCGAACGCCAACGGTTTGCTGGCGACCCAGCAGGGCGTCACCACCCCGTTCAAGGTGCATGCGGACTCCGCACCCAACTTCTACCTCACCGGGAACCCGGCCCAGACCGCTCCGGTGACCCGCAGCTTCGAACAGGCGTGGTCCAAGGTCACGGCGGTCAACCCGATCACCGGGACGTCCGGGAGGATCAACAACTACCTGGCCGACCAGACCGAGATGAAGCTGTTGCACATGGTCAGCGGGGACCCGCTACGGACCCCGACCTTCACCTCGTTCGCGGACCCGAACTACTACGTCTACGGCGGTGCCAACAACTGCGCCTCGCCGTGCGTGGCCCTCGGCCCGGCCTTCGCCTGGAACCACGGCGACTTCGCGAGCGACATCAACACCACCTGGCTGGGCCTGGTCGGTCCGGGCGTCCGCAGGCTGGGCACCACCGGGAAGGTGTGGTCCGACCACACCGACATCAGGCCCACGATGCTGGCGCTGCTCGGGCTGAGGGACAGCTACCGCAGCGACGGGCGGGTGCTGACCGAGTTCATCGACCGCAACGCGCTGCCCGACTCGCTGGCCGACCACCTGAACGCCTACCAGCGGCTCGCCGCCGCGTACAAGCAGCTCGACGCGGGAGTCGGGTCCTTCGCGTCCGCCACGCTGGTGGCGTCCAACCGCGGGGTCTCCTCGACCAGCCCCGGCGACGCTCGGTACACCGCGACGGAGGCGAGCCTCGCCGCCCTCGGGACCGCACGGGACCGGCTGGCCGACCGGATCGTGACGCTGCTGGACGGCGCCGCGTTCCACCACGACGGCGTCGACCCGCACCGGGCCGCGGCTCTGGAGTGGCAGGCGGACCAGCTGATCCGCCAGGCCCAGCGGCTCGCCGCCTGACGGTTCCGTCGCGG
>NZ_BBPM01000001.1:302062-316831 GCF_000787775.1 Streptacidiphilus carbonis
ACGCGGACGGACCCGGGGGGCAGCGGGAGACAGCCCGAGGTCCGCTCACCGGTGAGCAGCTCGGTGCCCGCGCCGGGCAGCGGGACCTTGGCCTCGGCCGCCGTGTGGTTGATCGCGAACAGGTACTCCCCGTCCGCGCCGCTGCGGTGCACCACCTCGACGTCGTGCGGAAGTTCGCTGCGGTCCGGCAGCCGGGCGTCCTGGCCGGCCAGCGCCAGCACCGGGGCCAACTGCGCGGCGGAGAGCCGGGTGGAGACGTACCAGGCGTGGCCGGCGCCCAGGCTGTGCCGGGTGATCGCCGGAGCGCCCGCGGCCGGGCCGTCGGCGTAGCGCCACACCGTCTCGGCGCCGCGCGGCACCACGGTCTCGGTCCAGACGTCGCCGCTGAGCAGTTCCGCGCCCTCGCTGTGCAGGGCGACCGTCTGGCCCTCGCGCAGCGGAAGGAACTCCTCGACCGTCAGTCCGAGCACCTCGCGCAGCGCGCCGGGGTAGGGGCCGGGGTGCACCGTGTCGGTGCCGTCGACGATGCCGGAGAAGTAGGAGACCACCAGCACGCCGCCCTGCTCGACATAGCGCCGCAGGTTCTCGGCGGCGGCCGTCTCGGTCAGGTAGAGGGCGGGGACCACCACCAGCGGGTAGGCGCTCAGGTCGGCCTCGGGGTGGGCGAAGTCGACGGTGAGGTGCTGGTCGAAGAGGGCCTCGTACCAGCTGTCGGCGCGCTCCTCGGCGCTGTGGTCCTCGGTGGGACGCCACTCCAGGTCCTGGGCCCACCAGGAGTGCCAGTCCCACAGCACGGCGACGTCGGCGCGGACCCGGGTGCCCCGGATCTCCGCCAGCCGGCCCAGGTCGGAGCCCAGCTGGACCACCTCGCGCCAGATCCGGCTGTCCGTCCCGGCCTGCGGCAGCATGGTCGAGTGGTACTTCTCGGCGCCGTAGCGGGAGGCCCGCCACTGGAAGAACATCGCCCCCTCGGAGCCGCGGGCGACATGGGCCAGGCTGTTGCGGCCCAGCTCGCCGGGGCCCTTGGCGAGGTTGCGGGGCTGCCAGTTGACGGCTCCGGTGGAGTGCTCCAGCAGCAGCCAGGGCGCGCCGGAGGCGACCGAGCGGGTGATGTCGGCGGACATCGCCAGGTTGACATGGGTGCGTTCGGCCTCGGCGACCAGGTAGTGGTCGTTGGAGACCAGGTCCACCTCGCGGCCCCAGGCCCAGTAGTCGACATTGCGGCCCTGGCTCAGCGCCGTCATGAAGTTGGTGGTGACCGGGGTCTCCGGGGCGAGCCGGTGCAGGATGTCGCGCTCGGCGCTGAAGTTGGCGAGCATGGCGTCGCTGGTGAAGCGCTTGAAGTCGAGCTGGTGGCCCGGGTTCCCCGCGGTGGGGGTGGTCCGCGGCGGTTCGATCTGCGACCAGGAGGTGTAGCGCTGGCCCCAGAAGACGGTGCCCCAGGCCTCGTTCAGCGCCTCCAGGGTCTGGTAGCGCTCCCGCAGCCAGCGCCGGAAGTCCACGGCCGACTGCTCGCAGTAGCAGGCGGCGACCGGTGCGCCGTACTCGTTGAAGACGTGCCACAGCGCCAGCGCCGGATGGTCGGCGTAGCGCTCGGCCAGCGCGGTGGTGATGCCGGCGGCGGCCTGGCGGTAGGCGGGGGAGCTGTGGCAGATCGCGCCGCGGCCGCCGAAGGCCAGTCGCCGGCCGTCCTTGGTGACCGGCAGCGCGTCGGGGTTGCGCTCGTAGAACCAGGCCGGGGGCACCACCGTGGGGGTGGCCAGGTCCACCGCGATCCCGTTGTCGTGCAGCAGGTCCAGCAGCCGGTCCAGCCAGCCGAACTCGAAGACGCCGGGGGCGGGCTCCAGCAGGGCCCAGGAGAAGACGCCGACGCTCACGGCGTTCACACCGGCCTCCCGCATCAGGGCCATGTCCTCGGCCCAGACCTCCTCGGGCCACTGCTCGGGGTTGTAGTCACCGCCGAACGCGAGGCCGCGTCCCAGCAGTCTGGTGGGGCGCCGAGCGGAGGCCTGTGCGGGGAGTCGCGTGGGGATCGGGGGCATGACGGACTCCTGCGGAAGCGAGAGGGCTGGGAACGTGCACACGTTAGCTGAAGCACACCGCCCTTTGGCAAGTGGTGCGTCATGTTGGTTTTTGTTGATCACTCGACAGCTCTGAGCTGCTGATCGTCGAAAAGTCGGGATTTGCAAGCCCTTGGCAGATCCTTGGATAACCGGATTGCAACAACTCTTGACAAGTGTCGTGTTGGTTTCCGTACTGTGAACGCTCACAGTGACTGAAGACGACAGTCCGCATGGTGCGGACGTCCTCGTCCGTTGGAGAGCCCATGCTTTCGATGCACCGCCGCATCGCCATCGGCCTGACCGCCGCCGGTGTCGCCACCTCCCTCCTCGCCGGCTGCAGCAGCAGCGGCTCCACTTCCTCCGCGGGTGCGAGCGCCCAGGCCACGGCCTCTGGTCCGGTCAAGCTCACCTACTGGTCCTGGGCCCCGAACATGGACCAGGTCGTGGCGCTGTGGAACAAGTCCCACCCGAACATCCAGGTCACCGTGGAGAAGCAGGCGTCCGGCGACGACCTGCTCACCAAGGTCATCACGGCGGCCAAGGCCGGCGGTGCCCCCGACCTGGTCCAGGCCGAGTACCAGGCGCTGCCCACGCTGGTCTCCAACAACGTCCTCGCGGACATCTCCAAGCAGGACGGCTCCGCCTCCAGCAAGTTCGCGGCCGGCATCTGGAAGCAGGTGACCCTGGGCTCCAATGCGGTCTACGCGATCCCGCAGGACAGCGGCCCGCTGATGTTCTTCTACCGCAAGGACCTCTTCGCCAAGTACGGGCTGACCGTCCCCACCACCTGGGACCAGTTCGCGGCCGACGCGGCGAAGCTGCAGAAGGAGGACTCCACCAAGAAGCTGACCACCTTCTCCAGCAACGACGCCGGACTCTTCGCCGGCCTCGCCCAGCAGGCCGGCGCCTCCTGGTGGACCTCCAGCGGCGACACCTGGAAGGTGGCCATCAACGACGCGGCCACCCAGAAGGTCGCCGGCTTCTGGGGCAACCTGGTCAAGAACGGCAGCATCGACAACCAGCCCATGTACACCCCGGCCTGGAACAAGGCCCTCAACGACGGCACCCAGCTCGCCTGGGTCAGCGCGGTCTGGGCCCCCGGCGTGCTCAGCGGCAGCGCCCCCGCCACCAAGGGCAAGTGGGCCATGGCGGCGCTGCCGCAGTGGACCGCCGGCGCCAATGTGACCGGCAGCTGGGGCGGCTCCTCCACGGCTGTCACCAACAACTCCAAGCACCAGGACGCGGCGGCCCAGTTCGCGCTCTGGCTGAACACCGACCCGACGGCCGTTGCCGCGCTGGTCAAGGACGCCTCCGACTACCCGGCTGCGAGCGACGCCCAGTCCGGCGGCGCGCTGGCCACCGCGCCCGACTTCTTCAGCAACCAGCCCGACTTCTACACCACGGCCGCCAAGATCGCCGCGACCACGGCCCCCGCAGCCTGGGGACCCAACGTCAACGTCGCCTACAGCGCCTTCAAGGACGCCTTCGGCAAGGCCGCGCAGAACAAGAGCGACTTCGGGGCCGCGCTGAACACCATGGACCAGACCACCCTCGCGGACATGCAGAAGCAGGGCTTCAAGGTCGCCGGCTGACACCGGACACCGTCATCCGAACTTCCCCGCCCGGGCTGGTGCCTCCACCCGGGCGGGGGACACCCCCAGCTTCCGCCACCTCGTCCCCTCAACCCCCTGGAACGGAGCCGCGCCCCATGGCCACGGCAGCCCCACCCCCCAGGCGTCGCACGTTCCGACCGGCGCCGTTCGGATTCCTCGCACCGGCGATCGTGCTGTTCGCGCTGACCTTCGCCCTGCCCATCGGCTACGCGGGCTACCTCAGTTTCCGCAAGATCCACATCTCGGGGTTGGGGCTGGGTGCCGGCGCACGCAGCGAGGGCTGGGCCGGGCTGTCCAACTACACCTCGGCGCTCAGCGACTCCGAGCTGCTGAACGGCACCCTGCGGGTGCTGGTCTACGGCGGGATGCTGGTCCCGATCATGCTCGGCCTGGCCCTGCTCTTCGCCCTGCTGCTGGACGCCGACAAGGTACGGCTCCGCGCCTTCTCGCGGATCGCCATCTTCCTCCCCTACGCCATCCCCGGCGTGGTGGCCAGCCTGCTCTGGGGCTTCCTCTACCTGCCCGCCACCAGCCCGGGGTACTTCCTGCTCGGCAAACTCGGCATGAGCGGCCCGCAGCTGCTCTCCGGCAACGGCATGTACGTCGCGCTGGCCAACATCGCGGTCTGGGGCGGCACCGGCTTCAACATGGTGGTCATCTACACCTCGCTGCGGTCCATCCCCGCCGAGATCTACGAGGCCGCCCGGATCGACGGCGCGTCCGAGCTGCAGATCGCCCTGCGGATCAAGATCCCGATGGTGCTGCCCTCGCTCGTGCTCACCTTCTTCTTCTCGCTGATCGCCACCCTTCAGGTGTTCAGCGAGCCCACCACACTGAGGCCGCTGACCAACGGCATCTCCTCGACCTGGAGTCCGCTGATGAAGGTCTACCACGACGCCTTCACGCAGGGTGACATCTATTCCGCCTCGGCCACCTCGGTGGTCATCGCCGCGGTGACCCTGGCGATCTCCTTCGGATTCCTGAAGCTGGTCGGCAGCCGTGCCTATGGGGAGCAGCAGTGACGATGACTCAGGACGCCACCGGCGTCAGCGCCCCCGCGAGCGTTTCCGCGCTCCCCGCCCGGCTGCGCCGGATCGGCTGGGCTCCCACCGTCGGCCTGCTGGCCGGGGCGGTCTACTGCCTGATCCCGGTGGTGTGGGTGCTGATCGCCGCCACCAAGAGCACCGCGCAGCTGTTCTCCACCTTCACCCTGTTCCCCGGCAGCGGCCTGCTGTCCAACCTCCACGACCTCAGCGCCTACCGCAACGGTGAGTTCTGGACCTGGATGCTGAACTCGGCCTTCTACGCCGGGGTCGGCGCGCTGCTCTCCGCCGCGGTCTCCGGCATCAGCGGCTACGCCCTGGCCAAGTACCGCTTCGCCGGACGCAACGCGATCTTCAACACCCTGCTGGCGGGGGTGCTGATGCCGCCGGTGGTGCTGGCCATCCCGCAGTACCTGCTGATGGCCAAGGCCGGTCTCGCCGACAGCTACTGGTCGGTGCTGCTGCCCAGCATCCTCAGCCCGTACGGCATCTACCTGGCCAGGATCTACGCGGCCGGTTCCATCCCCGACTCGTTGCTGGAGGCGTCCCGGATCGACGGGGCGTCCGAGTGGCGCACCTTCCGCTCGGTCGCGCTGCCGATGATGGCGCCCGGGCTGGTCACCGTGTTCCTGTTCCAGTTCGTGGCGATCTGGAACAACTTCCTGCTGCCCTTCATCATGCTCGGCGACGACAGCAAGTTCCCGGTGACGGTGGGTCTGTTCACGCTGTTGAAGCAGGGCGCGCAGGCCCCGTCCGCCTACACCCTGGTGGTCACCGGCTCGCTGATATCGGTGCTGCCGCTGATCGTGCTGTTCCTGTCACTGCAGCGGTACTGGCGTCTCGACCTGCTCTCCGGGGCCGTAAAGTCCTGATCAGGTATCAGCAGCCGCACAGCAGCTACCCAAGGAAGAGCCCCTACCTCAGATGACCGATGCAACCCCGGCCCGCCGCCGGCCACCGACCATCCACGACGTCGCCCGTGAGGCGGGGATCTCCCGCGGCACCGTCTCCCGGGTGCTGCAGGGCGGCCACAATGTCAGCCCGGAGGCCTTGAAGGCGGTCAACGCCGCCATCAAGAAGACCGGGTACGTCGTCAACCGCCATGCCCGCAGCCTGGTCACCCAGCGCTCGGACTCGGTCGCCTTCCTGCTGACCGAGCCGCAGGCGCGCTTCTTCGAGGACCCCAACTTCAACCAGCTGCTGCGCGGTTGCACCACGGCCCTCGCCAAGCACGACATCCCGCTGCTGCTGATGATCGCCGGCACCGAGGAGGAGCGCCGCCGGATAGGGCGCTACATCACCTCGGGGCATGTGGACGGCGTGCTGCTGGTCTCCTCCCACTCCGGCAACCCGATGGTGGAGCTGCTGGACGAGGCCCGGATGCCGGTGGTCGCCTGCGGCAAACCGCTCGGTCACACCTCGACCACGCCCTATGTCGCGGCGGACGACCGCGAGGGGGCCAGGGCGATGGTGCGCTACCTGCTGGGCACCGGCCGCCGCAGGATCGCCACCATCACCGGCCCGCTGGACACCCCCGGCGGCGTCGACCGGCTCACCGGCTACCGGGAGACCCTGGCCGAGGCGGGCCTGGCGCAGGATCCGGCGCTGGTCGCCGAGGGCGACTACAGCCGGGCCGGCGGCGAGGCCGCGATGGCCGCGCTGCTGGCCTCCGCCCCCGACCTGGACGCCGTCTTCGTCGCCTCCGACCTGATGGCGGACGGCGCCCTCGGCGTCCTGGAACAGGCCGGCCGCCGGGTCCCCGAGGACGTCGCGGTCGGCGGCTTCGACGATTCGACCATCGCCGCCACCACCCGCCCCGCGCTCACGACGGTGCGTCAGCCCTGGGACCGGATCAGCGCGGAGATGGTCCGGGTGCTCCAGTCGCTGATCGCGGGCGAGCCCCCGGCGTCCGTCATCCTGCCCACCGAGCTGATCGTCCGCGCCTCCGCCTAGGCGGCGGGGGCGCGGACGGCGGGGGCACAGGCGAGGGCCCGGCCGGGGCCGGGGCGGGGCTCAGCCCTGCTCGGGCTCGGACACGTCCTTGCGGGAGACGGCCAGGTAGACGACGAAGCCCAGGATGACCAGGGCCCAGGCCAGGCTGACCGGGCCGGTGCCCCAGGCGAGGCCGCCGCGGGCGTGGGAGACGGCCATCCAGTCGGCGAAGGAGGCGCCGAGCGGGCGGGTGATGATGTAGGCGAACCAGAAGGCGGCGATGGGGTTCATCCCGAAGCGCCAGTGGGCCACCGCGGGGATCGCGATCAGGACCGCGAACAGTACACCGGAGGCCCAGTAGCCGAGGTGCAGGTTCACGGCGGTCAGGTCGCCCGCGGCCGTGCCCAGGGCGAAGGTGGTCAGCACGGTCGCCCAGTAGAAGAGTTCACGGCTGCGGGTGTGGATGCTGTGGATCGACAGCGTGCCCTCGACCTTGTACCAGGCGACCAGCACCACGGCCAGGACCACGCTGAAGAACGCGGTGGACACCGCGTAGGCGATGCCGAACTGGACGTGCAGCACATCGGCCGCCATGGTCCCGAAGACGCTCACCATCACCACCGCGGTCCAGTAGATCCAGGCGGTGTAGCGGACGGCGCGGAACTGCAGCAGCATTGCGGCGGCGAAGGCCACGAACCCCAGGCCCACGGCGATCACCGGGTCGATGTGCTGGGCCAGGAAGTCCGAGGTGGTCTCGCCCATCCCGGTGGTGAGGACCTTGGTGATCCAGAAGTACAGGGTGACTTCCGGAACCTTGCTCAGCGCGTGCCGCACGGGTGCTGCTGCGCGGTGCCGTGCGATCTGGCCTGTCGACATGGGGCGGCGACCGTTCTCCTACTGGACATGGGACCGCGCAAGCCTCGCACGAAGCACCTAACACCCGGATAACAGGCTCGACTTGTCAGCGCCCGGGCGCCCGGTCGATGACGCGGCCCACGGATCCGGCGAGGATCTTCTGCAGCAGGCTGTAGGCGAGGATCGGCAGCAGCACCGCCGGGTGGTCCGCTATCCGCGTCGCCGCCAGGACGGCGCTGGCGCTGCTGTTGTTCATCCCGGAGGCGTAGGTGAGCGCCACGGCCTCGCCGCGGTCGCAGCGCAGCCGCCCGGCGATGACCCAACCGCACAGGAACGACACCGAACACATCAGCGCCGTCGCCGCGACCACCAGCAGCAGGAAGTCCGGGTCCGGCCTGGTGATCACCTGCTGCAGCGCCCCGCAGGCGTTGGTGTAGCTGAGGGTGATCGCAACGGCCAGGTTGACCAGCCTGATGGCCGGGAGGGCGGGCGCCAGGCCGCGGCCGGTCCGGTCCGGTCGACCGGACCGGCCGGATTGACCGGACCGGCCGGATTGACCGGACCGGCCGAGCCGGGCGACCAGTCGGCCGGTCAGCAGGCCGAGCAGGCAGGGCAGGACGACCACCATGACCGCGAACAGGCTGCCGGCCGTTCTCGCCGCCGCGTGCAGGTCCGCGGCGTAGCCGCCGGTGGTGAGGAAGCCGCCCAGGTGCAGCCCCAAAGGGATGGTCAGCGGGCTGAGCAGGGTGGATCCCAGCACCAGGCCCAGGCTGAGGGTGGCGCTGCCCTCGTCGCCCTGGGAGAAGACGGTGGCGCCCGCCGCCACCGGCATCGCGCCGATCAGGGCGAGCCCGGCCAGCAGGCTCTGTGCCTCGCGCGGGTTGTGCCAGCCCTCGGCGCCCACCGAGGCCACCGCCAGCAGCACCGTGGGCAGCAGGGCGTTGATCGCCACCCCCAGGGCCAGCGGACCGGGGCGGCGCAACAGTGCGGGCAGTCGCTCCGCCCTGGCGGTCAGCCCGGCGTTGAACACCACCACGGCCAGCAGCCCCGCCTGCAGCGGGAGGCCGGTGGAGCCGATCCGTCCGAGCGAGACGGCGCGGACCGCCTCCCCGGGGCCGGGCAGGACGGCGGCCAGGACATACGCCCCGACCATGATCCATAGAAGATGTCTCTGCAGCATCGCGACAAGTTCACTGATTCCACTGCGATATGGCGACGTTTCAGCCACGGCGTTACCCCCGGTCAGTGATGCGGACCTGGTAGGACCGCATCACGTCGGCGGGGTCGATGTCACGCCGGACCGGCGGAGATCACCTGATCGTGTGGTTTAGGGGTAGCTTTGTCTACATGGCTGTAGACGCAGCCTGGACGCACACCCAGGAGAAGGCGCATGCGACACACCCAGCAGGCATGGTCCTGGCTGCACACCAGGGAGGGCGGCGAGGCGGTGCTCTTCATCGCCCAGGCCGTGGTCCTCTGGTTCTGGGCGGGCTGGCCCTCCTGACCCCGGGCGGTCTCACCCCGACGGCAGCACCACGCTGACGGTCAGTCCGCCCTCGGCGCGGGGGACGGCGGTGACGCTTCCGCCGTGGGCGAGGGCCACGGCGCGGACGATCGACAGACCGAGTCCCGCACCCTCCCGGTCGTCCCCCGGACCTGCGGCCCGGACCCGGGCGCCGCGCTGGAAGGGCTCGAAGAGCTGGTCCGAGCGTTCGAGCGGGAGCACCGGGCCGTCATTGACGACGGTCAGCCGGACCCTTCCGGGACCGCTCTCCGCGGTGGTGATCCGCAGCAGGCCGCCCTCGCTGCCGTACTTGACCGCATTGTCCAGCAGGTTCGCCACCGCGATGCCCAGCAGGGCGACGCTGCCGCGCAGCGGCGCCGGCCCGAAGTCGGCCTCCACCCGCATCCGCCGGTCCCGGCAGCGGGCGGCGACCCGGTCCATCTCCTCGGCGGCGATGTCGGCCAGGTCGTCCTCCTCCGGATCGGTGACCCGCTGCTCCGAGCGGGCCAGCGTGAGCAGGGCGTCGATCAGGTGCTGGGCCCGGACCGTGGCGTCGGCGACGTCATGGGCCATGCTGCGCCACTGCTCCTGGTCCGGCTCCGGTTTCGCCAGGGTCACCTCGACGGCGGCGCGGGTGAGCGCGAGCGGGGTGCGCAACTCATGGCTGGCGTCGGCGACGAAGCGGCGCTGGGCAGCGAAGGCCGCGTCCAGGCGTTCCAGCATCTGGTCGAAGGTGTCGCCGAGCTCCTTGAGCTCGTCCGACGGACCGGAGAGGTTGAGCCGCTCGTGCAGGGTGGTGCCGCTGGCGCGGCGGGCGGCGGCGGTGATGTCGGCGATCGGCCGCAGCAGCCGGCCGGCCACCCACCAGCCCACCAGCGCGGAGACCGCGACCACCAGGACCAGCAGCACCAGCGCGACCTGGAGCAGATGTGACGCGGCGGCGTCGCGGATCTGGTCGCTCAGGCCGATGAAATGGTCGTGGTCGGGGTCGAGGCTGCCGGGGATCTGGTCGTCCGGCAGCGGTTGGAAGATGAAGTGGTAGAACGCCGTGGTCAGGGCCAGCACCAGGGCGCTGCCGCCGAGGGTGAACAGCGCGGCGTAGGTGAGCGTGAGCCGGGCCCTGATGGTGAGCGGCGGCCGCCTCATGTGCTGACCCGGTAGCCGGCGCCGACCACGGTCTCCACCAGCTCGGGGGCCCCGAGCTTGCGGCGCAGCCGGTTGACGGTGACCCGGACGGTGTTGGTGAAGGGGTCGGCGTGCTCGTCCCAGGCGCGCTCCAGCAGCTGCTCCTGGCTGAGGACGGCGCCGTCGGCGGCCAGCAGCAGTTGCAGCACGGCGAACTCCTTGGCGGTGAGCGCGACCGGTCGGCCGCCCCGGTGGACCGTCCGGCGCAGTGTGTCCATGGTCACGTCGGCGCAGCTGAGCACGGCGGAGTGGGAGCGGCCGCGGCGGGCCAGGGCCTGGACCCGCAGGGTCAGCTCGGCGAAGGAGAACGGCTTGCCCAGGTAGTCGTCGGCGCCCAGGGCCAGGCCGTCGACCCGGTCGTCCGTCCCGGACAGCGCGGTGAGCATCAGCACCATCGGCGCGTCGGGGCGGCCGGTCAGTTCGCGGCAGACCTGGTCGCCGCTGATACCGGGCAGGTCGCGGTCCAGCACCAGGACGTCGTAGCCGCTGGTGAGATCGATCTTGGCGAGGGCCTGGCCGCCGTCGTGGCAGACGTCGACCGCCATGCCCTGGTCGCGCAGCCCTTCGGCGATCCGTTCTGCCAGCCGCGCCTCGTCCTCCACCAGCAGTATCCGCATGGCGTCATTCTCCATGGGCCGGACGACGGCGCGGTGACCGGCTGCGGTGGGGCCAGGTGTGACCGGAGTGGCGCGGGGCAGGAACCGGTAGTCTTCATACCGCCCGTACGCCCCTTTGATGTGGAGAAGTCCTGAACAGCGCAGTGGCCGAAGGGCTCTCCGTGGCACTGCTGTCGGGCGTGCTGGTGTTCGCGGTGCTGCGGCCCAAGGGCTGGCCCGAGGCCGCCGCCGCCGTGCCTGCCGCCGCCCTGGTGGTGCTGCTGGGAGCGGTGAGCCCGGAGCAGGCCTGGGCGCAGACCGGACTGCTGCTCCCGGTGGTGGGATTCCTGGCGGCGGTGCTGGTGCTGGCGCGTCTCTGCGCGGACGACGGGCTGTTCGCGGCGGCGGGGGAACTGGTGGCCCGGGCCTGCCGGGGGCGTCCGGTCCGACTGCTGGGCGGGGTGTTCGCGGTGGCCTCGGTCACCACGGCGGTGCTCAGCCTGGACGCCACGGTGGTACTGCTGACGCCGGTCGTCTTCGCCGCCGCGGCCCGGGCCGGAGCCAGGCCGCGTCCGCATGTGTACGCCGCCGCGCATCTGGCCAACAGCGCGTCGCTGCTGCTGCCGGTCTCCAACCTGACCAATCTGCTGGCCTTCACCGCTGCCGGGATCTCCTTCGTCCGGTTCGGTGTGGTGATGGCCCCGGCCTGGCTGCTGGTCATCGGGATCGAGTACCTGGTGTTCCGCCGTTTCTTCCGGTCGGATCTGGGCGAACCCGTCGACGGGCCGGAGGCGCCGCCGCCCCCGGCCGGGACGGCCACCCCCGTCCCGCTGTTCACTCTGCTCGTGCTCGCCCTCACCCTGGCCGGCTTCGCCGTGGTCTCGCTGGCGGGCGCCAACCCGGCCTGGGCGGCGCTCGGCGGCGTGCTCGTGCTGGGCGTGCGCACTGTGGCCCGGGCGCGCCATCGGCGCCGCGCCACCACGG
This sequence comes from Streptacidiphilus carbonis, assembly GCF_000787775.1. GTDB lineage: Bacteria > Actinomycetota > Actinomycetes > Streptomycetales > Streptomycetaceae > Streptacidiphilus > Streptacidiphilus carbonis. The sequence goes on from NZ_BBPM01000001.1 coordinate 313,838, forward strand.
TCGCACTGCTGCGCGCGACCGATCCGCTGTTCTGCGTCTTCGTACTGGCGCTCGGGATCGTGGTCGAGGCGGTCATGGCCAACGGGCTGCAGTCGGCGGCCGGAGGGCTGCTGCCGCACTCCTCCGACCTGCCCGCGCTGCTGGCGATCGCGGCCGTGGCGGCGGTGCTGGCGAATGCGATCAACAACCTGCCGGCGATCCTGGCGCTGCTGCCGGTGCTCTCCGCCGGCGGTCCCGGTCCGGTGCTGGCCGCGTTGATCGGGGTCAACCTGGGTCCCAACCTCACCTATGCCGGCTCGCTGGCCACCCTGCTCTGGCGCAGGCTACTGCGCGACCACGGCACCGACGCCGAGTTGGGCCTGTTCACCCGCCTCGGGCTGTGGACGGTCCCGGCCACCCTGGTCGCGGCCACCACCGCGTTGTGGGCGATGCTGCGGGCGACGGGCTGAGTGGCACGGACCCGGCCGGCCGAGTGGACGACCGACCGGCTGAGCCGCTGAGTCGCCGAGCGGCTGAACCGCTGAGTTGCTGAGTCGCCGAGCGGCTGAGCGGGCTGAGCACAAGGAGAAGACACCCCGGTCTGGATGCGTGGACCCGGCTTTAGTAAGGTATGCCTAAGCTAAGCACGCCGAGCAGAAGGATCACCCATGTGGGACGACGCATTCCCGAGTTTTCTCATCGGGCTCAGAGAGGGCCTGGAGGCCGGTCTGGTCGTTTCCATCCTTGTCGCCACACTGGTCAGAAGTGACCAGAAGTCACGGCTGCCGCAGGTGTGGACCGGTGTCCTGGCGGCCATCGCGCTCTCGTTGAGTTTTGGAGCGGTGCTCACCTTCACCGCGCACAGTCTCTCCGCCACCGCCCAGGAGGCGTTCGGCGGGACGTTGAGCATTATCGCGGTCGCGTTCGTCACCGGCATGGTCTTCTGGATGCGGCGCAACGCCCGCAACCTCTCCAGCGAGTTGAAGCAGAAGGTCGGCGCCGCGCTGGCGGTCGGGTCGGGCGTACTGGTCGCCACCAGCTTCCTCGCGGTGGGCCGCGAGGGGCTGGAGACGGCGCTGTTCATCTGGACCACCGCGCAGACGGCGGGGGAGTCCACCGGGCCGCTGATCGGCGCGGCCGTCGGTCTGGTGCTCTCGACGGTGCTCTGCTGGGCGCTGTACCGGCGGGTGCTGAAGATCAATCTGACCCGGTTCTTCACCTGGACCGGCGCGGGCCTGATCGTCATCGCGGCCGGCGTGCTCGGCTACGGCTTGCGGGACCTCCAGGAGGGCGGCGTCCTCCCCGGCATCCACAGCTTCGCCGTCGACCTCGGCGGCAGCATCGACGCCAACTCCTGGTACGCCACCCTGGTCCAGGGCGTGTTCAATCTGACGACCCAGATGACCTGGCTGCAGGTCGTCGCCTATGTCGCCTACCTGGCCGTGGTGATGGGGCTGTTCCTGCGCGGTGTCCGCGCACCGCAGGCCGCGGCCGCGGCACCGGCTGCTGCCGCGGTGGGGGCCGAGCCGGCGCCGGCCGAGGTCGCGTCGGCGGGGACGACCTCCGTCGCGGAGTCGGCGCCGGCTACAGCGCCCCCGACGGCGAGCGAGCCCGAGCCCGCACCTGAGTCCGCGTCGGCATCGGAGCCTGCGCCGGACCCCGGGCCCGAAGCCGCGCCGGCGCCCAAGACTGCAGCCGAGCCCGAGCCCGCGCAGGAGCCCGCCGTCGGGGGAGGCGGCAAGCGGCCCCGTCCGCGCTGGCTGGTCCCGGTCGCCGTGGTCGCCGTCCCGGCGGTCGTCGCCGGGGCGGTGATCGCTGCGGGCAACGGCAAGCCCGCCGTCGCGGCGACCGTCACCGTGTCACCCACCGCCTGCGGCAAGGGGTTCACCGCACCGCAGCCGGGCCAGCAGACCTTCCAGATGCGCAACACCGGCAAGGACACCTCCGAGGTGTACCTGATCGACCCCAGCAGCAACGCCGTCTTCGGCGAGATCGAGGGTTTGGCGCCGGGCACCACCCGGGCCCTCACCGCCACCATCGGCAGCGGCACCTACGCCTGGCGCTGCGTCCCCACCGGCGGCACGGCGGTCACCTCGGCCAGTGTCACCGTCACCGGCGGAACCTCGGTGCAGGCCGTGCTGCCGCTCGCCGAGGCCGACCTGGAAGCGCCGCTGGCCGCCTACAAGGCCTATGTGAACGCCGGTCTGGCCACCCTGGTCACCGAGGCCGACAAGCTGCAGGCCGACCTCAAGGGCGGCAACCTCGCCGCCGCCAAGGCGGACTGGCTCACCGCGCACCTCCAGTACTCCTCGCTCGGTGCCGCGTACGGCACCTTCTCCGACTTCGACAAGAAGATCAACGGCCGGGCCGACGGCCTGACCGACGGGGTCCACGACAAGGACTTCACCGGCTTCCACCGGCTGGAGTACGGGCTGTGGCACGGTGAGTCCGCGCAGAGCCTCAGCACCGCGGCCGACCAGCTCTCGACCGACGTCGCCGGGCTGCGCAAGGCCTTCCCCACCCAGGACTTCGACCCCACCGACCTGCCGCTGCGCACCCACGAGATCCTGGAGAACACCCTCCAGTTCGAGCTGACCGGCGACACCGACGAGGGCAGCGGCACCAACCTGGCCACGGCCCAGGCCAATCTGGCCGGCACGAGGGAACTGCTCTCGGTGCTGCGCCCGCTGATCACCAAGCGCAGCCCCACCCTGCTGGCCACCGTCGACTCCGACGTCGCCCGGCTGTCCGCACTGCTGGACGCCCAGCACCAGGGCACCGTCTGGACCCCCGTCGACCAGCTCGAACCGACCACCCGCGCCTCGATCAACGGCGCCACCGGCCAGCTGCTGGAAGACCTCTCGCCCATCCCCGACCTGCTCGAGATCCGGAAGTCCGCCTGATGACCGACCAGAACCAGTCCCCGACGGGAAGCTGCCCCTTCGGCTTCGGCGGCGGCACCACCCGCCGCACCGTGGTCAAGACGGCGCTCGGCGCGGGCGCGGCGGGTGCCGC
>NZ_BBPM01000001.1:317001-318384 GCF_000787775.1 Streptacidiphilus carbonis
TCGGGGGGCGCCCCCCCCCGCCGCACCGTGGTCAAGACGGCGCTCGGCGCGGGCGCGGCGGGTGCCGCCATAGCGACCGGCGCGGTCACCCTCGGTACCGGCTCCGCGTCGGCCTCGACCCCGGCCGCCACCGACGCGACCAGCAGCGCGACGGTCGCCTTCCACGGTGCCCACCAGGCCGGGATCACCACGCCCGCACCGGCGTTCGCCATCTTCCTGTCCATGGACGTCATCGCCACCGACCGCAAGGGTCTGCAGCAGCTGCTGCAGACGCTCACCGAGCGGATCCGCTTCCTGACCGCCGGCGGCACCCCGCCCGACCTGGGCGTCGGCGCGCCGCCGTCCGACAACGGCATCCTCGGCCCGGTGGTGGCCACGGACAACCTCACCGTCACCGTCGGCGTGGGGGCGTCCCTCTTCGACGGACGCTTCGGGCTGTCCGCGCAGAAGCCCCGCAAGCTCATCCCGATGCGGACCTTCCCCAACGACAACCTCAAGGCAGCGGAGTCGCACGGCGACCTCTCGCTGCAGATCTGCGCCGACCGCCAGGACACCGTGCTGCACGCGATGCGCGACATCGCCAAGCACACCCGCGGACAGATGGCGGTCAAGTGGCGGATCGACGGGTTCCAGAACACCCCGCGCCCGGCCGGCGCCCAGCGCAACCTGCTGGGTTTCAAGGACGGCATCGCCAACCCGGACGTGACCTCCACCCGGGAGATGGACAGCCTGGTGTGGGTGGCCGCGGGCGGCAGCGAGCCGGCCTGGGCGACCGGCGGCAGCTACCAGGTGATCCGGATCATCCGGATGCTGGTCGAGTTCTGGGACCGGGTCTCGCTCAACGAGCAGGAGAAGATGTTCGGCCGCCGCAAGGACACCGGCGCCCCGCTGGACGGTGCCGTCGAGACCGACATCCCCGACTACGCCAAGGACCCGCAGGGCAATGCGATCCCGCTGGACGCCCACATCCGGATCGCCAATCCCCGCACCGCGAAGACCGCCGATTCCCGGATCCTGCGCCGCGGCTTCAACTACGACCGCGGCATCGACTCGGTGGGCAACCTCGACATGGGTCTGGCCTTCTGCTGCTACCAGCAGGATGTGCAGCGGCAGTTCGAGGCGGTGCAGACGCGCCTGATCGACGAGCCGCTGGTCGACTACATCTCCCCGACCGGTGGCGGGTACTTCTTCGTGCTGCCGGGCGTCAAGGACTCCTCCGACTGGCTGGGCAGCGCGTTGCTCGCCACGGCGACGGCTTAGGCCCCTGCTGCGGCCGGTGCATGGCTGGTCATGCAGCGCACCGCTCCCGCGCCCCGGGGTGCTGCAGCCTGCCTTGGCGGGCTGGTTGCAGCACCGGGTCGCCGCAACCGTGGCGGGTCAGGC
>NZ_BBPM01000001.1:318610-334494 GCF_000787775.1 Streptacidiphilus carbonis
CCGGCCCCCCCCCGGGGGGGGTGCGGGGCCGGGCCGCCCCCGCCACGACACAGGGCCGCGTCCAAGGCGGCAGCCACCCTGCAGGTGGACCGCCCCGTCTCGACCTCCGCTCCGTCCTACGCCTCGACCGCGTCCGGGGTCCTCGCCCCCACTCCGCGCAGCGCGACCAGGGCCAGCAGGCAGGACGCCAGCGCTGCTGCACCGCAGACGGTGAAGCCGAGGGCGTAGCCGTGGCCGAGGGCCTGCATGGCGAGCGGTCCCGCCGCGCCGGGCGGCGAGGCCGCCGGGACGGAGTTGACCGCGAGCGGACCGCCGGCCCCGGCGACCTGGCCGGCGGCGGCCTTCGCCGCGGCCGGCAGCGGTGAGGCGGCCAGCTTGGCGGTGAAGTCGCTCGCCGCCCGACTGAGCGCGATGGCGCCGATGACCGCCGGGCCCAGGGTGAAGCCGAAGTCGCGCAGCAGGCTGGTGGAGGCGCTGGCCATCCCGGCCAGGTGCACCGGGACGGTGTTGACCGCGGTCGCGGTGATCGACGAGACCGTCAGCGCGAAGCCGATCCCGACCAGGCCGAGCGGCAGCACCAGCGAGCCGAGCCCCCGGTCGTCGACGGACAGGTCGGCGGCCAGGAAGTCGCCGCAGGCGATCAGGGCCAGGCCGATGCTGAGCAGCCAGCGGCCGTTCACCCGCTCCAGCAGTCGGGAGGTGAGCGGGGTCATCGCCAGGGTGATGCCGTTGAGCAGGATGAAGGCGACCGAGGAGCGCAGCGGGCTCTGGTGCTGGATCGGGCCGAGCCGGATGCTGGTCGCATAGGCGGTGCCGAGGAAGGAGAACATGCCGACCACGGCCACCACCGAGGCCACCGCGAAGGACCGGTTGCGGAACAGGTCCAGTCGCAGCAGCGGCGAGGCGGCCCGGCCCTCGGCGATCAGGAACAGCACGATGAAGACGGCCGCGACGATGAAGGCGGTGACCACGGCTGCGCTGCCCCAGCCGTCCGTAGGCCCCTGGATCACCGCGTAGAGCAGCGCGAACAGGCCCACACCGATGGTCAGTTGCCCGCCGATGTCCAGCGACCGGCCCTCGGGGGCGCTGGAGTCACGGGCGAAGAGCAGGCTGACGGCGGTGCTGACGGCGGCGATGACCGCCACCACGATGAAGGCCCAGCGCCAGGAGCCGTAGTTGCCGGTGATCCCGCCCAGCACCGGTGCGATGAACCCGCCGGTGGACAGCGAGGCCGCCCAGACGCTGATGCTGCGGGCCCGGTCCCGGTGGGTGCGAGTGCCCGCGGCGATCATCGCCAGCGAGGTGGGGAACAGCGCGGCGGCGCCGAGACCGGCCAGCACCTGGCCCACCCACAGCAGGTGGATGCCCTGGGCGCAGGCCGCTACGGTCTCCCCGGCCACGATCAGTGCCGCCCCGCCGACCAGCAGCCGCTTGCGGCCGAACAGGTCGCCGAGGACGCCGAAGGTCAGCTCCAGCACGGTGACCGGCAGCAGGAAGGCGTCCGATATCCAGGTCAGTTGGGACCCGATCGGGTGCAGGTCCTCCTGGAACAGCCCGTTCAGGGTGGCCGGGATGGCCAGCGCGATCTGCGCCAGGCAGACGGCCAGGCAGCCGGCGAGCAGGGTGCCGACCGCGAGGGAGGGGATTGATGATCCGTCAGTTGTCCGGCCCGGGTCCGCGGATCTGGAAGGTACGGCTGAGCTTGTCACGGTTGCTCTCCTGACATGTCTCTGGAGGTGAAGCAGTGTCAGTTCTGCTTCAGTCCTGCTGTTGTGCGCCGACCAGGCGTCCGGGCCGGTAGGCGATGAAGGCCGCACCGTCCAGGCCCAGTTGCTCGGCCGCGGACTGGAGGGCGGTCGCGCTGGTCCGCCCGTCCCAGTGGCCGGTGCTGACGCGGTGGTCCAGCGCGTGGACCGAGGCGACGATCTCGGCGGTGGTGAAGTTGCAGTGGCTCTGCCGGTCGACATAGGCCTGCCGCAGCAGCCCGCTGTCGCCCGCGGCCCGCACCCGCTGGGCGAAGGCCGCCTCCTGCTGCACCGGGACCAGTTGGTCGGAGACGGTGTGCACATCCAGCAGCGGGACGGCGAGGCCCTGGCCCGCGGTGGAGGTCTGCTCCAGGTGCCGGACGGCCTTCGGGTCGGCGTGGATCCGGGCGCCGCGGGTCAGCGCGGCGGTGTCGGAGCGCAGGTCGAGCCCCGCCTGCCGGTAGAGCGAACCCACCTCGGCCGCGTGCTCGGAGTCGCCGAGCAGTCGGGCGTAGTCGGTGCCGGCGGTGCCCGAGGTGTTGCCGCCGGCGGACTGCTCGATGGACCAGCGGCCGTTCTCGATGAAGGGGAGCAGGCCCTGGGCGAACCAGACGTACTGCTGGGCCTCCTGCGCCGACGCGTCGCCGGCGGCCGGGGGAGTGAGCCCCGGTGCCCAGTCGGAGAGGTTGAGGTAGGCGGCGGCGAGGGCGATCCTGGCCCGGCCCTGCGGGGTGGCCTGGGCCGCGGTGACGGCGGCGGTGAGCTGGGCGGCGGTGGCGGCGGCCTCGTCGGCGCTGCTGAAGCCGGTCAGCTTGACCTGCTGCCCCGGCAGCAGCAGGGCGGCGATGGTGTACTCGGCGTTCAGTTGGTAGTCGTCCAGGTCGACGCCGCCCGCGACCAGTCCGCAGAAGCCCACGGCGCCGTCGACCCGCCCGGCGCCGTCGCGGGCGATCTGGGCGTTGACCAGGCCGCCCATGGACTGGCCGACGGACAGGGTCCGCTGCGGACGGGCCACGGTGCGGTCGAAGGCGTCGAGAGTGGCGAACTGGTCGCGCTCGGCGCTGTCCAGCGCCCACCAGGAGCCTGACGGGTCGTAGGAGGAGCCGGCCAGAGCGTAGCCCTCGGCGAGCAGCACCTGCTGCGAGGCGGCCGACGGGGCGTCGGCGGCGACGGTGGGTCCGTAGCCGTGGCTGAACAGCAGCAGGGTGCCGTTCCAGTGCGCGGGGATGTCGGCGATCCAGGTGGCGCCGTCGCCGAGGGTGCCGGTGCGGTGGCCGGCGGCGGGGGTGGCCGCGGTGCTGTCGGCTGCGGCGGTGCCGGTGAGGGCGGTGCCGGTGAGGGCGGTGCCGAGCAGGGCCGCTGCGGCGGCGAGGGTGCAGGCGCGGCGAAGCAGGCGATGAGGCATGGCGGGAGCGCTCCGATCGGGGTGGGAGACCGTGCGGGATCGCGGGGGCCGAGAGGTGCCGTTGCGTGCCGTGAATGTAGGGCTGTTTTTTGACGACAGTCAATGGGGTGCCCAAGATTCCTGTGGTGGCACCGGCCCGATCCGGGCCCGGGTGGCCTACGCTGACCCCGTGACCAGCGCAGCCAAGGGAAACGCCGAGAGTGAAGCGCGCGACGGAGCCGATCCGGGCGCAGCGCCGCGCCCGCAGTCACTGCTGCTGAGCTTCTTCGGCATCCATGTGCTCGGACGCAGCATCGCGGTCTCGTCGGCCAGCATCATCGACATCCTGGGGCGGGCGGGTGTGGGTGAGGACGCGGTCCGTTCCACCCTCACCCGGATGGTCGGCCGGGACCTGCTGGACCGTCAGCGGGTCGGCCGCAAGGCCTACTTCGGGCTCACGGAGCGGTCCAACGCGGTGCTGATGGACGGTCAGCAGCGGGTCTGGCAGGCCGGTGTGGTCAACCAGGACTGGGACGGCTCCTGGACCGTGGTCGGCTTCTCGCTCCCCGACGCCTGGCGCAGCGAGCGGCACGACCTGCGCTCACGGCTGCTGTGGGGCGGGCTGGGCCCGCTGCAGAGCGGGATGTGGGCGGCGCCCGGCCGGGTGGACGTGGCCGCGTTGGTCGACGGGCTCGGACTGGAGTCCCACCTGAAGGTCTTCCAGGGCTGCACGGTGGCGCCGACGGAGGCCGGGACCATGATCGCCACGGCCTTCGACATCCCGGCGATCGCCAGACGCCACGAGGCCTTCCTGGCCCGCTGGGGCGGGGGCGCCGCGGTCGGCGGGGGCGACCCGTTGGCGGGCCAGCTACTGCTCCACACCGACTGGTTGGACCTGGTGCGACGTGACCCCCACCTCCCGGTGGAGTACCTCCCGGAGGACTGGCCGGGGGTCCGCGCGGAGCGCGTGTTCCGCCGCCTGGCGCTGCGGTACGAGGAGCCGGCCCGGCTCCGGGCCGTGGAAATCCTCGATGCTGTCGAGTGCGGGCCGTAGTCGGCTTGTCGCGCACCGTGGTTCAGTTGCAGCCCCACAGGGGCGCGGGGAACTGCGCGACAAGCCAGGCACACGCCGGGGCCGAAAGCCGGCCTCAGCCAGGTTCGGCCACCCTCCGCAGGAGCTCGTGCAACGCTTCCCGCTCCGCCGGGTCCAGCGGGCCCAGCAGCTCATCCGTCACCCGGCGGCTCCCCTTGTCGGTGTCGCGGAGCACATCCCGTCCGCCCTCGGTCAGAACGACCACGCGGCTGCGCCGGTCCCCCGGGGCGGGCCGGCGTTCGGCCAGCCCTAGCCGCTGCAGGTCGTCGACCAGGCTGACGATCGCGCTGGGGTCGTACCCCAGCCTCTCGCTGAGCTCGCGCTGGAGCGCCCCCTCGACCGAGGCCAGGTAGCGCAGCAGCGCGTAGTGCCGCAGCCGCAACCCGGACTCCTCCAGGGTCGCGTTGAACAGCCGGCCCGAGCGCAGGCCGAGCCGGTACAGCAGGTAGCCGGTGTCGGTGTGCAGGGTGCGCATCCAGGGCGTGTCGGGTTCGGTGCTGGCGATCTCGGGCTCCCCGGTCGATGGTGGTGACTCCTTCAATGTCAGCATCTCGCAGATTCAGGTTCTCGACAACTATTGACGACAACAATGATTGGTCATAACTTCGATCTCGCCCAGCCTCCCCACGAAGGGACACACCGCCGTGTCGCACAACCCCACCGATCTGACCGGCAAGGTCGCCGTGGTCACCGGCAGCGGGCGGGGCCTCGGCCTCGCCTACGCCGCCGCTCTGGCCAGGGCCGGAGCGGCCGTGGTCATCAACGACGTGGACCCGGAAACGGCCGAACAGGCCGTGAAGAGCATCACCGAGCGGGGCGGGCGGGCCGTCGCCGAGACCGTGGCGGTCGGCACCGCCGAGGCCGCCGACCGGCTGGTCGCCCGTGCCGTGGGCAGCTTCGGACGGCTGGACGTGATGGTCACCAACGCGGGCATCCTGCGCGACCGGGTGCTGTGGAAGATGACCGACGAGGACTTCGACGCCGTGATCGGCGTCCATCTGCGCGGCACCTTCACCTGCGCCCGGGCCGCCGCCGTGCGGATGCGCGAGCAGGGCGAGGGCGGCCGACTGATCCTGGTCGGCTCCCCGGCCGGCCAGCGCGGCAACTTCGGCCAGACCAACTACGCCGCCGCCAAGGCCGGCATCGCCGCGATGGTGCGCACCTGGTCCATGGAGCTGAGCCGCTCGGCCATCACCGTCAACGCCATCGTCCCGGTCGCCGCCACGGCCATGACCGAGACCATCCCGGCCTTCGCCCCCTACGTCGAGGCGATGCGCGGCGGCGCACCGCTGCCGGACTTCCTCCGCAAGGGCGAGGGCTTCGGCACCCCCGAGGACTGCGCCGCCCTGGTCCCGTTCCTGGCCTCCGCCGCGGCGGCCGACGTCACCGGGCAGTGCATCGGCATCGGCGGCGACCGGCTAGCGCTGTGGTCGCATCCGCAGGAGGCGTCCGTGGCCTTCGCCGACGGCGGCTGGACGCCCGAGACCATCGCCGCCGCCTGGCACAGCTCGGTCGGCAGCGCCCCGCAGACCGTCGGGATCCCCGCCCCCAAGCTGCCGGAGGTCTGAGATGCCCGACCCCGCAGCCATGGACGTCGACTCGCTGACCGCCATCGATGTCCACACCCACGCCGAGGTCTCGTCCAAGGGCACATCGTCGCTCAGCGAGGACCTGCACAGCGCCTCCAGCGCCTACTTCGGCGTCGAGGGCGACCGCAAGCCCACGCTGGAGCAGCTGGCCGCGTACTACCGCGAGCGCCGGATGGCCGCCGTGGTCTTCACCGTCGACGCCGAGCACGCCACCGGCACCGAGCCGGTGCCCAACGAGGAGGTCGCCGAGGCCGCCGCGGCCAACCCCGATGTGCTGATCCCGTTCGCCAGCATCGACCCGTTCCGAGGACGCGCCGGAGTACGGGCGGCCCGTCGGCTGGTCGAGGAGCACGGGGTACGCGGCTTCAAGTTCCACCCCAGCATCCAGGGCTTCTTCCCCAACGACCGGATGGCCTACGGACTGTACGAGGTCATCGAGGAGACCGGCGCGGTCGCCCTGTTCCACACCGGGCAGACCGGCATCGGCGCCGGCGTGCCCGGCGGCGGTGGCATCCGGCTGAAGTACTCCAACCCGATGCACGTGGACGACGTCGCAGCCGACTTCCCGCAGCTGAAGATCATCCTGGCGCACCCCTCCTTCCCCTGGCAGGACGAGGCCCTGGCGGTGGCCACCCACAAGCCCGGCGTCCACATCGACCTGTCCGGCTGGTCGCCCAAGTACTTTCCGCCGCAGTTGGTGCACTACGCCAACTCGCTGCTCCAGGACAAGGTCCTGTTCGGCTCGGACTACCCGGTGCTGACCCCGGACCGCTGGCTCGCCGACTTCGAGAAGCTGCCGATCAAGGACTCGGTGCGGCCGAAGATCCTCAAGCAGAACGCCGCACGGCTGCTGGGGCTGGGCGGTTAGGACAGCCGGCGGCTGACGCAGCCGAGAAGGGACAAAGGACGCCATGCGCAACGAAGGGCTGGGATCCTGGCCCACCCGCCGGGCCCGGAAGACCCCGCAGCACACCGCCCTGATCCACGGGGCCGACCGCACCAGCTACGCCGAGCTGCACCGGCGCACCACCCGCCTGGCCCACGCCCTGCGCGCGGCCGGAATCGAGCGGGGCGACCGGATCGCCTACCTCGGCCCCAACCACCCCTCCTACCTGGAGACCCTGTTCGCCGCCGGACTGCTGGGCGCGGTCTTCGTCCCGCTGAACACCCGGCTGGCCGAAGCCGAACTCGCCTACCAGCTTCAGGACTCGGGCGCGAAGGCGCTGCTCCGCAGCCCGAGGGCGGTCAACCCGGGCAGTACTCGGGTCCGGATCGAACTCGGTCCCGAATACGAACAACTGATCGCTGACAGCCCGTCGGACGACCCGATCGACGAATCCGTCGGCCTGGACGACCTCTGCATCATCATGTACACCTCGGGGACCACCGGCCGCCCCAAGGGCGCCATGCTCACCCACGGCAACCTCACCTGGAACGCCGTCAACGTCCTGATCGACCACGACCTGCTCGCCGACGAGGTGGCGCTGGTCTCCGCGCCGCTGTTCCACACCGCCGGGCTCAATATGCTCACTCTCCCGGTGCTGCTCAAGGGCGGCTGCTGCGTCCTGGTCGAGTCCTTCGATCCCGCGCAGACCCTGGAGCTGGTGCCGCGCCACCGGATCAGCTTCATGTTCGGGGTGCCGACCATGTTCGAGCAGGTGGCCCGGCACCCGGACTGGGTCGGCGCCGACCTCTCCTCGCTGCGGCTGCTCACCTGCGGCGGCTCCCCGGTCCCGACCCCGTTGATCGCCGCCTACCAGGAACGCGGCCTGACCTTCTGTCAGGGCTACGGGATGACCGAGGCCTCGCCCGGGGTGCTCTTCCTGGACGCCGAGCACGCCCTCGCCAAGGCGGGGACGGCCGGGGTGCAGCACTTCTTCAGCGACGTCCGGGTGGCCGGGCCCGACCTCAAACCGGTGGGCCCCGGCGAGACCGGCGAGGTGCTGGTGCGCGGCCCGCATGTGATGGCCGGCTACTGGGGCCTGCCGGACGAGAGCCGGACGGCCTTCGCGGACGGTTGGTTCCGCAGCGGGGACGCCGCCCGAGTGGACGAGGACGGCTATGTGACCATCGTCGACCGTATCAAGGACATGATCATCTCGGGCGGGGAGAACATCTACCCCGCCGAGGTCGAGGACGCCCTGCTGGCCCACCCCGGCATCGCCGAATGCGCCGTCGTCGGCGTCCCCGACGCCACCTGGGGCGAGGTCGGCCGGGCCGTCGTGGTCGCCCGTCCGGGCGTCGAACTCGACCCCGCCGAGGTGCTGGCGTCACTTGCCGGACGGCTGGCCCGCTACAAGATCCCCAAAACCCTGGACGTGGTGGAGTCCCTGCCCCGCACCGCCTCCGGGAAGCTGCTCAAGTCCGTTCTGCGCGACAACCTCTGACTGAAGTTCAAGAACAAGGAAAGCGAGTCACCCGATGACCGACAGCACCACCATCACCGTCGACGGCTTGGACGAGCTCAGGAAGCTCTCCGGGAGCGACCTCGGCACCAGCTCCTGGATCGAGATCACCCAGGAACGCGTCAACACCTTCGCCGACGCCACCGGCGACCACCAGTGGATCCATGTGGACGCGGAGAAGGCCGCAGCCGGCCCCTTCGGCGCCCCGATCGCCCACGGCTACCTGACCCTCTCCCTCTTCGTCCCGCTGTTCACCGAACTGCTGGACGTCCGGGGAGTGACCACCAAGGTCAACTACGGCCTCAACAAGGTCCGCTTCCCCTCGCCGGTCCCGGTCGGCTCGCGGATCAGGCTCACCGCACGGCTGGCCTCGGTCGAGGATGTCGCCGGGGGAGTGCAGATCACCGTGGACGGCACCATCGAGATCGAGGGCGGCGCCAAACCCGCTGCGGTCCTGCAGAGCGTCTCCCGCTTCTACTCCTGACGGTGCCTCACTGTGTCTGGACCGCCGCGAAGCGGCCCGCGAGTCGTAGGTCCGCCTCGATGTGTGCGGCCGTCTCGCGCAGTGCGGGGAGGACGGTCGCCAGGGTGTGCTCCGGGGTGTGCAGGTGCGAGTGCATGGCGGCGTTGACGGCGGCTACGGTACGGCCGTCCTGGTCGCGGACCGGGACGGCCAGGGAGCGCAGGCCCTGCTCCAGTTCATCGCTGACCAGGGCGTAGCCCTGGGCGGCCACCTGGTCCAGCACGGCGGCGAGTTCGCCGGGGTCGGTGACGGTGCGGGGGGTGAGCGGGCGCAGGTCCTCGTCTGCGAGCAACGCGGTCCGCCGCTCGGTCGGCAGTCCGGCCAGCAGTGTCCGTCCCATCCCGGTCGCATAGGCCGGCAGCCGGGTGCCGACGGCGATCCGCACCGCCATGATCCGTTCGCTGGCGGCGCGGGCGACGTAGCGGATGTCGGTGCCGTCGAGCACCGCCATCGAGGCGGAGTCGTGCAGCCTGGCGCAGAGTCGGTGCAGGTGCGGCTGGGCGATCTGGGCCAGCGTCAGCCGGGACAGCGGAGCGAAGCCCAGGTCGAGCACACGCGGAGTGATGCTGAACTCCCGTCCGTCCTGGGCGATGTAGCCGAGGTGGACCAGGGTGATCAGGGCCCGGCGGGCGGTGGCCCGGGGCAGCCCGGTGGCCTGTGCGATCGCGCTGAGGGTGAGCGAGGACCGTCCGGCGCCGAAGGCGGTGAGCACGGACAGCCCCCGGGCCAGTGACTCGATGAAGTCGGCACCGGCCTCCTGCTTCGCCTGTGCGGTCCAGGCGGCCGAGGCCCGCTCGATCTGCGGGGCCGGGGGAGTGCTGTCCCGCAGAGCCTGCTCCATCTCGCGGGTCGCCGCCAGCAGTTGGTCGAGCAGGGTCGCCCGCAGGTCATCGGCGCTGTGCCGGTTGGTGTGGCTCACCACGCTGACTGCTGCACAGACCTGCCGCCCCGTCAGATCTCGTACCGGGGTCGCCAGTGCGACCAGCCCCGGCTCGATGAGCTGGTCGTCGACGGACCAGCCGTCGCGCGCGGCCTGCTCCGTCCGCTGCTCGAACGAGGGGCCTGCGGGGGGCGGCAGTTGCGGCAGGGTGGACCAGTCGTGCGGCTCGGGGACGGCCGGCCCCCGGTCGGCGGCGAAGAGCGGGCCCGGGGCGGTGCGCTCGGCCGGGAGCAGGTCGCCGATCCGAAAGCTCAGAGACAGCGAGCGGCGCCGGGTGGCCTGGTGCACGAAGCGGATCCCGTCGCGGTCGGGCACGGCGATGGACACCGACTCGTCCAGCGCGTCGGCCAGCCGGTCAGCGTGCGGGCCGAGCAGGTCCGGCAGGCGTACCGCGAGCAGATAGGCGTTGCCGAGCTCCATCAGCGGCGGGGCGAGGACGACCTCGCGCCCCTCGGTGCGCAGATAGCCGATCCGGGCCAGGGTCGACACGATCCGATCGACGGTGGATCGGGCCAGGCCGGTGGCTCGGGAGAGGTCTCCCGGACTGAGACGTCCCGCCGGGGCGTCCGTGAGCTCGCGCAGCACGGCCAGGCCGCGGATCAGCGGACCGACGGCTTCGGACGGCGGAGGCAGTGGAGGCAGCGGAGTCATGGGCTCCTCGGGTGTTGACAGGGTCGCCGGGTCTGCGCAGACTGCGGGTACGGCATCTGTGAACAATAGTTCATCAGGCGAACGCCGGGTGTCAATGAAGACCACGGTGCTGATTCACAACAGCGCTGATTCACGACAGTGCCGAAGCGGTGAGGACGAGGATGGACAAGGTCCAGCAGAGCGCCGACGACGCGGTGCGCGACATCCACGAGGGCGCGTCCCTCGCGGTCGGGGGCTTCGGCCTCGGCGGGGTCCCGCAGGTGCTGATCGCGGCGCTGCGCCGACGCGGGGTGGGCGGCCTCCGGGTGGTGTCCAACAACTGCGGAGTGGACGGGGGCGGTCTCGGCACCCTGCTGGACGACGCCCGGATCGCCCGCGCCACCTGCTCCTACATCGGTGCCAACAAGGAGTTCGCCCGGCAGTACCTGGGCGGTGAGATCGAGGTCGAGCTGGTGCCGCAGGGCACCCTGGCCGAGCGGCTGCGGGCCGGCGGCTGCGGCATCCCCGCCTTCTACACCCCGGCCGGCGTCGGCACCCAGGTCGCCGAGGGCGGGATGCCCTGGCGCTACGGCCCCGACGGAGGCGTGGCGCTGGCCTCACCGCCCAAGGAGGTGCGCCGGCTGGGCGAGGACGACCGTGAGTACGTGCTGGAGCACGGCATCACCACCGACTTCGCGCTGATCCGCGCGGCCAAGGGCGACCGGCACGGCAACCTGGTCTTCAACCGCTCGGCCCGCAACTTCAACCCGCTGGCCGCGATGGCCGGACGGATCGCCATCGCGGAGGTCGAGGAGCTGGTCGAACCGGGCGAGCTGGACCCGGACGCGGTCCACCTGCCCGGCGTGTTCGTCCAGCGGGTGCTGGTGCTGAGCCCGGAGCAGGCCGCGGACAAGGGTGTGGAGAACCGCACCATCAGGACGGTCAGCGCGGAGGCGGGGGTGTCGGCACGATGAGCTGGACCAGGAACGAGATGGCGGCCCGGGCCGCCGCCGAGCTGACCGACGGCAGCTACGTCAACCTCGGCATCGGGCTGCCCACCCTCATCCCCGGATACCTGCCGCCCGGCGTGGACGTGGTGCTGCAGTCGGAGAACGGCATCCTCGGCACCGGCCCCTACCCCCACGACCACGAGGTGGACCCCGACCTCATCAACGCCGGCAAGGAGACAGTCACCGTCCTGCCCGGGGCGTCCTTCTTCGACTCGGCGCTGTCCTTCGGCATGATCCGCGGCGGCCACATAGATACCGCCGTCCTCGGCGCCATGCAGGTCTCGGCGCGTGGCGACCTGGCCAACTGGGCCGTGCCCGGACGTATGGTCAAAGGCATGGGCGGGGCGATGGACCTGGTCCACGGCACCCGCAGGGTGATCGTGCTGACCGAGCACACCGCCAAGGACGGCAGCCCCAAGCTGGTCGCCGACTGCACCCTGCCGCTGACCGGACGCGCCTGTGTGCACCGGGTGATCACCGACCTGGGCGTGCTGGACATCGGCCTCGACGGGTTCGTCCTGGTCGAGACCGCCCCGGGGACCACCGCAGAGGAGATCTGCGCCCGCACCGGCGCACCCGTGACCGTTCCGGAGGGAGTCCGATGAGCAGCAGCGCCGCACCCACCCAGCACGACATCGACCGCGAGATCGCCGCCGCCCGGAAGGCCTACGAGGCCGCCGGGGTGCTGCTGGACCACCCCGCACGCGACTACCCGCCCTATCGCAGCACGGTGCTGCGCCACCCGAAGCAGCCCCTGGTCAGCCTGGACGACCCGGAGGCCGCCGAGCTGCGGGGTCCGGTCTTCGGCGCCACCGACGTCACCGAGCTGGACTGCGACCTGACCCGGCAGCACCGGGGCGAGCCGCTGGGCGAGCGGATCACCGTCAGCGGCCGGGTGCTGGACCGGGCCGGACGCCCCGTCAGCGGTCAGCTGGTGGAGGTCTGGCAGGCCAACGCCGCAGGCCGCTACGCCCACCAGCGCGAGCAGCACCCGGCCCCGTTGGACCCCAACTTCACCGGCTCCGGACGCTGCCTCACCGGCGCCGACGGCAGCTACTCCTTCACCACCGTCAAGCCGGGCCCGTATCCCTGGGGCAATCACCAGAACGCCTGGCGCCCCGCGCACATCCACTTCTCACTGTTCGGCACCGCCTTCACCCAGCGGCTGATCACCCAGATGTACTTCCCGGGCGACCCGCTGTTCCGCTACGACCCCATCCTGCACTCGGTCAGCGACGAGGCTGCCCGGGACCGGCTGGTCGCCGTGTACGACCACGATCTGACGCAGCCCGAATGGTCGCTCGGCTACCGCTGGGACATCGTCCTCGACGGCCCGGCCGCCACCCTGACGGAGGACGAGCACTGATGACCCGGCACCTCCCCACTCCCACCCCCACCCCAGCGCTCGATCCGACTCCGGGACTTCCGCCGACCCCGTCGCAGACCATCGGCCCCTTCTTCGGCTTCGCCCTGCCCCACCCGGCCGGCGGCGACGTAGCCCCGCCGAACCACCCCGACGCCTTCACCCTGTACGGCACGGTGCTGGACGGCGCCGGGCGGCCGGTGCCCGACGCGGTCGTCGAGACCTGGCAGGCCGCTCCGGACGGCAGTCTCGACGGCGCGCCCGGGTCGCTGCCCCGCAACGAGGTCGACGGCGGGCACCGGGGCCGCAACGGCATCGACTTCACCGGTTTCGGCCGCTCCTCAACCGACGCCGCCGGCCACTGGTCGGTCCGCACCCTGCCGCCGCCGGCTGACCGCCCGTACCTTGCGGTCTGCGTCTTCGCCCGGGGTCTGACGCATCATCTGTTCACCCGCGCCTACCTGGTCGACCCCGGGCCGGGGGACGCGCTGCTGGACGGGCTGGACACGGCGCGCCGTGAGACGCTGATCACCCGCCCGGGAGTGGACGGAACGCACCGGTTCGACATCCACCTGCAGGGGGAGAAGGAGACGGTCTTCCTTGACTTCGCCCAGCGGTGACGACAGCGGTGACAACGCGAGCGGTGACGACATGGGCCTGCTCGCACCGGTGAGTGCGGGCAGTGACGCCGAGGCCGCGACCGGCGATCGTGCCTTCCTGCAGGCCATGCTGGACGCCGAGGCGGCGCTGACCCGGGCGCAGGCCACCGTCGGCCTCGCTCCGGTCTCCGCCGCGCGGGCCGTTACCGCGGCCGCCCAGGCTGAGCAATTCGACCCGCGCTCGCTCGCGCTGCGCGCCCGCTCCGGCGGCAACCCGGTGATCCCGCTGGTCGCCGACCTCGCCGCGGCCGTGCCCGAGGCGGCAGCGCCGTATGTGCACCGGGGCGCCACCAGCCAGGACATCATGGACACCGCGATGATGCTGGTCGCCTCGCGCACCCTCACCCCGCTGCTGGACGACCTGGTCCACGCCGCCGACAGCCTGGCCGACCTCGCCGCCGAACACCGCGCAACACCCATGCCGGGACGCACCCTCACCCAGCACGCCGTGCCGACCACCTTCGGCCTCAAGGCCGCAGGCTGGCGGTCGCTGGTACTCGACGCACACGCCAGGATCTCCGCCGTCCGGGATTCGCTCCCCGTCCAACTCGGCGGGGCAGCAGGAACATTGGCGGGCTTCCACGCCTACGCCGAGGCGGACGGGGTGCCGCGGTCCGACCCCGGGCAGCATGATCCCGGCATCCGACTGCTGGCCACCTACGCGCATGAACTCGGCCTCGCCGAACCCCGGTTGCCCTGGCATGTGCTGCGCACCCCGGTCGCCGATCTCGGCGCGGCCCTCGCCTTCACCGCCGGTGCGCTGGGCAAGCTCGCCGCCGACGTGCTGGTGCTGGCGCGCACGGAGATCGGCGAGCTGGCCGAGGGCGCCGGCGGCGGCTCGTCGGCCATGCCGCACAAGAGCAACCCGGTCCGGGCCACCATGATCGCGGCAACCGCCCGCCAGGTCCCCGCGCTGGCCGGGATCCTGTTCGGCTCGATGGCCGCCGAGGACGAACGCCCGGCCGGGGCCTGGCACGCCGAGTGGCAGCCGCTGCGTGACGCGCTCCGGCTCACCGGCGGCGCAGCTCGCAACGCGGCGGACCTGACCGCCGGGTTGAAGGTCAACAGCCATCTGATGTGGAGTCATCTGGGCCTCACCGACGGCCTGCTGGTCTCCGAGCGGCTGAACGCCGTACTGGCCCCGCTGCTCGGCCGCGACCGGGCCCGCTCGCTGCTGGTCGGCGCCTCGCGCCGGGCGGCCGAGCTGGGCATTCCCCTGGAGGAGGCCCTGCGCGAGCTGCTGGACGAGTCCGACGAGCCGCTCCCCGACGGGCGGTCGCCGAAGGACCTGCTCCCGCCCGCCCGGCTGAGGGCGCTCACCGATCCCACCGCCTACCTCGGCTCCGCCGTGGCCCTCACCGACCGGGCCCTGCGTCGAACCACTGCTCACAAGGACGACCCGCGATGACCATCCCGCTGCTGCACCACCGCTCGGACGGCGCCCCCGGCGCACCGGCGCTGCTGCTCGGCCCCTCCCTCGGCACCAGCCTCGCCCTCTGGGACGCCCAAGCGGCCGCTCTGGCCCGCGACTTCCAGGTGGTCCGCTGGGACCTGCCGGGCCACGGCGGCTCCGCCGCCGACCTGATCGCAGCCGGTGCCACCGTCGCCGACCTGGGCCGACTGGTCCTCCGCCTGGCGGACGCCCTCGGCCTGGAGCGCTTCGCCTACGCCGGGGTCTCCCTCGGCGGCGCCGTCGGCAGCTGGCTCGCGGTCGAACACCCCGAGCGGATCACCGCCCTCGCCCTGGTCTGCACCTCGGCGGAGTTCGGTGGCGCAGAGCCCTGGCGCGAACGCGCCGCGTTCGTCCGGGCCAAGGGCGACCAGGCCATGGCGGAACTGGCGGGTTCGGCCCCGGTCCGCTGGTTCACCGACGGGTTCGACGCGCCCGATCGCCTGATCCAGGACCAGCGCACCGCCGACCCCGCCGCCTACGCCGCCTGCTGCGACGCCCTCGCCGCCTTCGACCTGCGCGGTTCGCTGGCCAGGATCACGGCTTCCACCCTGGTCGTGGCCGGGCGCCAGGACCGGGCCACCCCGCCGCCGCACGCCCGCGAACTAGCTGACGGCATCCCCGGATCCACCCTGCTGGAACTCCCCGGCGCCGCCCACCTGGCCCCGGCCGAGCAGCCCGCAGCCGTCCTCGACGCGCTCCGCGCCCATCTGCTGAAGGACCGTCATACCGCCGGCACGGCCGTCCGCCGCGCGGTCCTCGGCGACCCGCACGTGGATCGGGCGGTGGCTCGCACCACCCCCTTCACCGCCGACTTCCAGGACTTCATCACCCGCTACGCCTGGGGCGAGATCTGGACCCGGCCCGGTCTGGACCGCCGCACCCGCAGCTGCATCACCCTCACCGCGCTGGTCGCCGGCGGACACCACAACGAACTCGCCATGCACGTCAGGGCCGCGCTGCGGAACGGACTGACCCCGGAGGAGATCAAGGAGGTCCTGCTGCAGTCCGCCGTCTACTGCGGGGTCCCCGCCGCCAACTCCGCCTTCGCCGTCGCCGATGCCGTGCTCCAGGAAGAGGCAGACTCATGACC